>CAWHFO010000051.1:0-500572 GCA_963828215.1 uncultured Alphaproteobacteria bacterium
CTGGGAGGAGCCGCGCTGGGCCGGCTTCCTCGAGCGCCTGGCGTCGTTCTCGCGCCTGATCTGCTTCGACAAGCGCGGCACCGGCCTCTCCGACCGCGCCTCGGATATCCCGAGCCTCGAGGAGCGGATGGACGATGTGCGCGCGGTAATGGATGCCGCGGGCCTGGAGCGGGCCGCCGTCTTCGGGATCTCCGAGGGCGGGCCGATGTCCGCCCTCTTCGCCGCCTCGCACCCGGGTCGCGGCCGGGCGCTGCTCGTCCTCTGCGGCTCCTATGCGCTCTTCACGACAGCGGTCATGACGCCCGAGAAGCTCGCGCGGTTCGCGGAGAGCATCGGCGACACATGGGGAACCGGCGCGGCTGGGCGATTTCGCGCCGAGCCTCGTCGAGGACAGGGCCTTCAGGAGCTGGTGGGCGCGCTTCGAGAGGCTGGGCGGCAGCCCGTCGGCCGTGCTCGCCCTGATGCGCATGAACAGCCAGATCGACATCCGCCACGTGCTGCCGACGATCCGCGTGCCCACCCTCGTGCTGCATCGGGAGGGCGACATTCGCGTCAACGTCGCGGCCGGCCGCTATCTGGCCGCCAACATCCCTGGCGCCCGCTACATCGAGTTGCCGGGTGGGGATCATCTCTTCTGCGCCGGCAACTCCGGCCGCATCCTGAACGAGACCCGCTGTTCCTGACCGGCTCGCGGCCCGCGGTCGAGGCCGACAGGGTGCTCGCCACCATCCTCTTCACCGATATCGTCCACTCGACGGCGCGTGCGGCGGCTCTCGGCGACCGCGCCTGGCGCCGTCTGCTGGAGAGCCACGACGCCTGCGTCGACGCGAGCTGGCCCGCTTTCGCGGCCGCGAGATCAAGACGCTGGGCGACGGCTTCCTCGCCGTTTTCGACGGCCCGGCCAGGGGCGTGCGCTGCGCCGCCGCCATCCGCGACGCCCTCCAGGCGCTCGGCGTCGAGATCCGCTCCGGCCTGCACACCGGCGAGATCGAGCTTCTGGGCGATGACGTGGGCGGCCTCGCCGTGCACGTGGCGGCCCGCGTGGCCGCCCTCGCCGGCCCGGGCGAGATCCTCTCGTCCGGGGTGATCAGGGACCTCGTCGCCGGCTCGGGCCTTGCCTTCGCCGATCGTGGCGTCCACGCTCTCAAGGGCCTGAGCGAGGGAACGAGGATCTACGCGGTCACCGTGCCCGGCGACCCTGACGAGCGCAGGCCGGAAGGGCCGAGCCGATGCGTCTGTTTATCTCTTGTTCAATCGCTCAACCGCCACGTCCTCGGCGCCTATGGCGGCGGCGAGGTCGCGACGCCCAATTTCGATCGGCTGGCCGAGCGGAGCGTCACCTTCGAGCGGCATTTCGTCGGCAGCATGCCCTGCATGCCGGCACGCCGCGACATGCAGACGGGCGGCTGAACTTCCTGCACCGCGCCTGGGGCCCGCTCGAGCCCTTCGACAACAACCTGCCCGACCTCTTGAGGGAGGCCGGCGTCTACAGCCATCTGATCACCGACCACTATCACTACTTCGAGGACGGCGGCGCCGGCTTCCACGGCCGCTACAGCTCCTGGGAATTCGTCCGCGGCCAGGAGAAGGACAAATGGAAGGGCGTCGCTGCCCCGGATCTTCGAGCGCTACGGCCAGGGACTATCATACCTGGGTCTTCGACGGCCGCACCGACCCGGACGCCAATCTGACCTATGTCGTCAACCGGGACTTCATCGACACCGAGGAGAAATTCCCGATCGCCCGCTGCTTCCAGCACGCGGCGGAATTCCTCGACCACGACCGCAAAGCACAAACATGGTTTCTACAGCTCGAATGCTTCGATCCGCATGAGCCGTTCTTCGCGGCCGCGCGCTTCCGGGAGGGGCTCGAGACCGGCTATCAGGGTCCCGTTCTCGACTGGCCACGCTACGGGCGCCCGTCGCTCGACGGCCTCGAGGCCCGCGAGCTGCGCGCCAACTATCTGGCGCTCGTGCGCATGTGCGACCTCTATCTGGGCCGCCTCCTCGATCGGTTCGATGCCGACGACCTGTGGCGGGACACGGCGCTGATCGTCTCGACCGACCACGGCCTTCTGCTCGGCGAGCACGAGTTCTGGGGCAAAATCGGGCGCCCTTCTTCGACGAGGTGGCCCATATCCCGCTGTTCCTCCACTACCCCGGCGGCGGCGGAGGCCCAGGGCCGGCGGCGCCAGGCGCTGACCCAGACGACCGACCTGATGCCGACCGTGCTCGACGGCTTCGGCATCGCCGTGCCGCCCGAGGTCCGGGGCGCCTCGCTCCTGCCCGTACTCCACCGGGACCAGGCCGCACGCGAGGCCTGCATCTACGGCCAGTTCGGCGGCTCGGTGAACGTCACGGATGGCCGCCACAGCTATTTTCGTTATCCGGCGCCGGACGATGGGGAGAGGCTTTTTCATTATACGCTGATGCCCATGCACATGCGCAGCTACTTCGAGCCGCGCGAGCTGGGCGCTGCCACGCTGGCGCCGCCGATGGGCTTCACCAAGGGCATGCCGGTGCTGCGGGTGCCGGTGGTGGCGGAGGCCAAGGCCAACCTGATCGGCCGCTATCCCCTGCTCAAGCCCGTGACGGCCCTCTACGACCTGCAGCGCGATCCGGGCCAGAACAAGCCAATAGAGGACCCGGCCATCAGCGAGCAACTCGTCGGGCTGATGCTCAGGGAGATGGAGCGCCACGAAGCACCGCCCGAGGCCTACCGCCGCCTCGACCTCTCGCCGCCGGACTGAGCCGTGCTCGGAGGCTTGGGATCTCTACCCGATCCGTATCTCGAGCTTTTCCCGGAAGACCCGCTCGCCCTTCGGCGTGACGAGCACGGCGCGGGTGCCCTCCTGTCGTCGGGTCCAGCCGCTCTCCATGGCATGCTCGCAGATGGCGGCGCCGACAGCGCCCGCGAGGTGCGCTCGCCGCTCGCTCCAGTCGAGGCAAGGCCGGCAGAGGACGCGTCCCGACCGCCTCGTGCGCCGCGCCAGCATGGGCTCCGTGTCGATCCCGAGCTCGCCCAGGAAATCGATCCCCAACTCGGTGAGGAGGCCGGCATCGCTCGTCACCTCGACGTGTCCGTGCTCGATCAAGCCGTCGGCCAGCGCGACCCCGAGCCGCCCGGCGAGGTGATCATAGCAGGTGCGGGCCTTCCGCAGCGCAGCGTCCCTCGGGCCGACCGTCAGCCGCTTGCGGTCCGGCTCCAGCTCGGCAGCTACCTGCATGATGCTCTCGACCATGCGCGCCACCGACGGCGCGGCGAGCCGGTGGTAGCGATGCCGCCCCTGTTTGGCGACGCTCAGCAGGCCGACCGCCGTCATTCTGCCCAGATGGCCGCTCGCCGTCTGAGGCGTGATGCCGGCCGCCCGGGCCAGTTCGGTCGCCGTGAGGGCTCGGCCATCCATCAGCGCGTGCAGCATGCTGGCGCGCGCAGGATCGCCGGATAGCGCCGCGACCTCGGCGAACAGTGCGTTGCTGGCCATGACCTCGACCTCCACGACAGGCTGACCATCCTACTCCGATGTCCGGCCTTATGCTTCGGCCGTTCCCGTAACATTCGCGCGGCCTCCGCTCCAGGGTGCGGCCATGACCCCTTGGCGCGCATCGATATCTCGTGACCGGCCAGCTGGCACATCCATCCTCCGGCTGTGGTGGAGACGGGCCTGGACGCGGCGGACGCTTCGGTCCCTCGATGATCGGCTTCTCGCGGACATAGGCCGATCCAGAGCCGAGCGTCGGCGCCAGTGCTCCAAGTGGTTCTGGCAGGCGTAGCGGCGGGAGGCTCGCGATGACGGTCGGGACCGCAGGTCCGTTTTTCGGCTGGCGCGTCGTCGCGGCCGTTTTCGTCCTCGCCATGTTCGGCTGGGGTCTCGGCTTCTACGGTCCGCCGGTCTATCTGCACGCCGTCCAGGAGGCGCACGGATGGTCCCTGGCGATCGTCTCGACGGCCGTCACGGCGCACTTCCTGGCCGGGGCGATCGTCGTCGCGAACCTGCCCAAGCTCCATGAGCGGTTCGGTGTGCCGGCCGTGACGCGCGCCGGGTCCGTCGCGCTGGCGACCGGTGTCGCCGGCTGGGCATTGGCGCATGCGCCGTGGCAGCTCTTCCTCGCGACGCTGCTCAGCGGCGGCGGCTGGGCCACCCTGGGGGCCGCAGCGGTCAACGCGATCATTGCTCCATGGTTCGTGCGAGCCCGACCCGCCGCTTTGGCCTCGGCCTACAACGGGGCGAGCTTCGGCGGAATGGTGTTCTCACCGCTTTGGGTCGCGGCGATCGGGCTTCTCGGATGGCCTTGGGCCACGGCGGTCATCGGTCTTGCGATGGTCCTCACGATCTGGTACCTCGCTGATGTCTACTATTCGAAGAGGCCCGAGCAGATGGGACTGCGCGCGGACGGCGACGCTCCGGGTGCGCCGGCCGCCTCGATGACGTCACGGATCGGCCCGTGCTCTTCCTGGACGCCAGTTGTGGGGAAACATCGGCTTCGTCACGCTCGCCGCCGGCATGGCGCTCGGCCTGTTCGCGCAGATCGGCCTGCTGGCACACCTCTTCTCGCTCCTGGTGCCGGCGTCGGGCGCGCAGCTCGCGGCGTTTCGGCGGGTGCCGCCACCGCGGCGGCCATTGGGGGACGCACGCTCGTCGGCTCGGTCGATGCCGGTCGGAGCCGATCGCCGCCTGCTCGCCTCAGCCACTATGCCGTGCAAATCGCCGGATCGCTCGTCTATCTTCTTGCCGCCGGCCACAGCGCGTCCCTGCTGCTCCTCGGCATCGTGCTGTTCGGCGCGGGCATCGGCAACGCGACCTCCCTGCCGCCCCTCATCGCTCAGGTCGAGCTCGTGCAGGCGGACGCGACGCGCGTGGTTCCTCTGATCGTCGGGATCGGCCAAGCCACCTGTGCTTTCGCCCCGGCCGCCTTCGGTCTGATCCCGGAATACGCTCCACGGGTGGGCTCCGCATCGGCGGGAGCCTCGCCCTGTCTGTTCATCGCGGCAGCGCTCATCCAGGGCTTGGCGATCGCAGCCTTCCTCGTCGGCCGGCGTCGGTAGCGCCGACATCCGCATCTGGCTCGATCCGGAAGGACCGTGAGGCCCACGGTCGGGTCGCCGTTCGACGGGCGAGGAGCCCGACCGGCGCGCACTCACCGACCTCATGCCGAGGGCAGAGGGCCCGCGTCCGCTTCTGTTGCGGCCCCTCACCGTCATGCGCCCGGGCTATCACGTCCGGGCGCCGGGCATTTGTCCTCCGGCTCGCGGCATGACACCATTGGTCCAACGGTTCGAGGATCGGAGGAGGCGACCATGCGCGGCACAAGCGCCGAGGGACCTGACTGCCATCGGCCCGTCGCTGTCACGGCGGGGCTTCGTGGGCGGCGCTGCGATGGCGACGGGGCTGGTCTGCCGCCGGACGGGCTCGCGCCGCCGGCAGCGAGGTTCCGATCACGATGGTCATCAACCAGTCGCCCTGGCTCGACGGCTTCGTCAAGACCGTCAACCGTTACGAGCAGGAGACGGGCAATCACATCGAGCTCGACGTCCAGCCCTTTGCCGGCAATCTCGAGAAGCAGCGCGGCTCGGTGCGCTCGAGCGAGGGTCATTACGACCTGCTGCCGATGAACGCGAGCTGGTTCGCCGAGATGTATTTCGGGGGCTTCCTCACCCCGATCCAGGAGATCGACCCCGACTTCAAGCTCGATCCGGGGATCTACTCCTCGGCAATTCGATCTACTTCGATCCGGTCTCGAAGACGATGGACGCCAGGACCGGCAAGCTCATGTCGGTGCCGATCAACCCCAACATCCGCTCCTCTACTACCGTGCCGACCTCTACGAGGAAAAAGGCCTGAGCGTGCCGACCACGCTCGATGCGCTGATGGCCAACGCCAAGGCGCTGAACGATCCGCCCAAGCGCTACGGCATCGTCCAGCGCGGCGCCCGCGGCAACTCGATCGGCTTCGACTTCTGGCCCTATCTCTACGGCTTCGGCGGCGCCCTCTTCAAGGATCCGAAGCATGGCGACTTCACGGTCACGATCAACGGCCCGAACGGGCAAGGCGGCGCTCGAGTACTATGTCGCGCTGGCACGCGAGGCCGGTCATCCGAAGAGCGCTGCCCTGGGCCAGGCCGAGGTGATCCAGAGCATGCTGACCGGCAAGGCCGGCCACATCATGGTCGTGGTCGCCGCCTGGTCGCAGATGAACGATCCGAGCAAGTCGATCGTCGTCGACAAGGTTGGCCTCGCCGTGCCGCCGGCGCAGCCGGGCGTCGACGCCGGGCCTGCCGCTCGGCCATTTCCTGGGCGGCGTGCCCCGCAACATCCCCAAGGAGCGCCAGCGGGCCGCCGTAGCCTTCCTCAAATGGTGGCAGACGCCCGCGGCGCAGAATGCCTGTGCCGAGCTCGGCGGCGTGCCGGTCAGCAAGGCGGCGCTGGCCGGTCCGCTTGCCCGGAAGCCGGGCTATGGCTGGATGGCCCCGCTCGCCCAGGGCCTCGAATATTCCCTGAACCTCTACCCGTTTCCCCAGGGCAACGAGGTCATCCCCCCGATCGAGATCGACCTCAACCAGGCCCTCTCGGGCGACCTCGGCGTCGTGCCGGCCCTGAACGGCATCTCCGACCAAGTCTACGCCATCATGAGCAAGTACGGCTACAAGACGGGCAAGCTGCCGCCGCTCGCCTGAGCCCGGAAGGCACCGCTGTCCCCCCTTGGCCAAAGGCCCGAGCATCTGGATGGCGTTTCCGGCCCGCTTGGGGCCGGACGAGCGTCGCTGGATCTACGAGGCGGGCCCAGCAGCCTTGGGAATGGAGAAATCGCCGAGGTTGGCGTCCGCTGTCGAGGCCCGATGCGTCCAGAGCACCAGAACCTCGCAATCCTTCTCGGTGGTGTGCGGGCCGTGAATGGCGTCTACCGCCGGCTCTATGATTTGGAGAATAAGGATGAAGACCGTTTTTGTTCTTTTCAATTCCCTCAACCGGCACATGCTCGGGCCCTATGGCGGCCGCCGCGTCCCGACGCCCAATTTCGACCGGCTGGCAGGGCGGTCGGCGGTCTTCGAGCAGCACTATGTAGGCAGCCTGCCCTGCATGCCGGCTCGGCGCGACATGCAGACCGGCCGGCTCAACTTTCTTCACCGGAGCTGGGGGCCGCTCGAGCCTTTCGACAATTCCTTCCCGGAGCTGCTGAGGGCGACCGGCATCTACAGCCATCTGATCACCGATCATTGCCATTACTGGCACGACGGCGGCGCCACCTACCACAGCCGCTTCGACACCTACGAGTTCGTGCGCGGCCAGGAGAAGGATCCCTGGAAGGCGATGGTGCAGCCGCCCTGGGAGCGGCTGCGCGAGATGTACCACGAGCGCCAGCTCGCCACCGAGCCGCGCAGCAATTTCCGCAACAACCTCGTCAACCGCGAGTTCATCAAGGAAGAAAAGGACTTTCCGTCGGTCCGCTGCTTCGATGCGGCACTCGAGTTTCTGGAGCGGAACGGTGACGCCGACGGCTGGCTCCTGCAGCTCGAGACCTTCGATCCGCACGAGCCCTTCACGGCGCCGGAGCGCTTCAAGCGGCCCTTCGAGACCGGCTGGAACGGTCCCGTCCGCGACTGGCCGCGCTATGGCCGCGTCGACGAGCTGCCGGCCGAGTGCGACGAGCTGCGTGCCAACTACTACGCCCTGATGTCTCTCTGCGATGAGCTGCTGGGCCAGCTTCTCGACGACTTCGACCGCCTGGGTCTGTGGAAGGACACAGCCCTCGTCGTCTCCACCGACCACGGCTTCCTTCTCGGCGAGCACGATTTCTGGGCCAAGAACAGGATGACCCTCTACGAGGAGATCGCCCACATCCCGCTCTTCGTCCACCATCCGCAGATGGCGGTGGCCGACGGGGCCCGGCGCCGGGCCCTCACACAGACGATCGACCTCGCCCCGACGTTCCTCGACATCTTCGGCGCGGCCCGGCCGGCCGAGATGCAGGGCCACTCGCTCCTGCCGGCTCTGGCCGACGACCAGGTGCTTCGGCAGGGCGCCCTCTTCGGCTATTTCGGCGGGGCCGTGAACGTCACCGACGGCCGGCACACCTATCACCGCTACCCGCCCGATCTCCGGAGCCAGGAGATCTACCAGTACACGCTGATGCCGATGCACCTCAAAAGCCTCTTTCTTCCCGCCGAGCTGGCCCCGGCCGAGCTCAGCCGTCCGCTAGCCTTCACCAAGGGGGCGCCGGTGCTCAAGGTGCCGGTGGCGCCCGAAGGTCCCTGGTTCCAGGGCTATCCGCCCGGCACCCTCCTCGAGAGCACGACCCGCCTCTTCGACCTCGCGACAGACCCGGGCCAGGAGCACCCCCTCGACGACCCCACCCTCGAGACAGCCATGATGCGCCTCATGGCCGAGCTGATGGTGGGGAACGACGCCCCGCCGGAGGCGCTGGCACGAGTGGGGCTGGCGAGGGCTCCAGCCTGAGCAATCAGGCGGGATCGGCCTCCTCGTCGAGAGACGGCAACCCGACATCTTCCGGTTCGGGCGGCGAGCGGCTATGAGCCGGGGGAATGGCCAGCCTCTCACCGCTCGACGCCCTGAACGAACGCCAGAAGGCGGCCGTGACGTTCGGCGTCCGCCAGGGCGCGCCCTTCGTGCCGCCGCCGCCGCTCCTGGTCGTGGCCGGTGCCGGGACCGGCAAGACCATGACGCTGGCCCATCGGGTCGCTCATCTCCTGCTGGCCGGCGCCGATCCGCGTCGCACGCTTCTCCTCACCTTCAGCCGCCGCGCCGCCGAGGAAATGATCCGGAGGGTCGAGCGGATCTGCGGCGAGGTGGCGTCGATCAAGGCACGACTGGCCGAGGGGCTCGACTGGGCCGGCACCTTTCACGCGGTCGGCAGCCGGCTCCTCCGCTACTATGCCGAGGAGGTCGGCCTGCCGCCCGGCTTCACCGTGCTCGACCGCGGCGACGCCGCCGACCTTCTCGACCTCGTCCGCGACGAATTGCGCCTCGCCCAGGGCGAGCGGCGCTTTCCGCGCAAGGGCACCTGCCTTTCCATCTATTCGCTCGCGGTCAACTCGGGCGACCCGCTCGACCAGGTCCTGCGCCGCCAGTTCCCCTGGTGCCTGGAGTGGTGGGACGCGCTGAAGACCCTTTTCAAGGCCTACGGCGAGGCCAAGCGCGACCAGGCGGTGCTCGACTATGACGATCTCCTGCTCCTCTGGGAGCGTTTGATGCGGGTACCGGGACTCGCGACCGACGTGGCCCGCCGGTTCGATCTCGTGCTCGTCGACGAGTACCAGGACACCAACCCGCTCCAGGCGGCGATCCTGAAGGCGCTCAAGCCCGAGGGCAGGGGACTGACGGTGGTCGGCGACGACGCCCAGGCGATCTACGGCTTCCGTGCGGCGACCGTGCGCAACATCCTCGACTTCCCGGGAAGCTTCGCCCCGCCTGCCGAGATCGTGACGCTCGAGCTGAATTACCGCTCCACGCAGCCGATCCTCGACGGCGCCAACGGCGTCATCGGCCTCGCCCGCGAGCGCTTCACGAAGAGCCTGGCGGCCGCCCGGCCGGGCATGGCGCGGCCGCGGCTGGTCGAGGTGGCGGACGACGGCGCCCAGGTCGACCACGTGGTCGGCCGCATCCTCGAGCTGCGCGAGGCCGGCGTCCCGCTGCTCCACCAGGCGGTGCTGTTCCGCACCGCCCATCACAGCGCCGCGCTGGAGGTCGAGCTGGTTCGCCGCAACATCCCCTTCGTCAAATGGGGCGGCCTGAAGTTCCTCGAGGCGGCCCACGTCAAGGACGTCATGGCGATGCTGCGCTGGGCCGAGAATCTGCGCGACCGCGTGGCGGCCTTCCGCACCTGCAGCTCCTGCCGGGCATCGGCCCGGCGATCGCCCGCCGCCTGCTGGGCAGCCTCGACGAGAGCGGGCCGGCCGGCCTCGATCGCCTCGAGCCGCCGGCCGCGGCACGGCATCTCTGGTCCGGCTTTGCCGAGACGATGAAGGGTCTCGTGCAGGAGCCGGCCTGGCCGGGCGACCTCGAGCGTGTGCGGGCGTTCTATGATCCGCTGCTGCCGGAGCTGCACGAGAACGCGCGGCTCCGTCTCCTGGATCTGGACCAGCTCCTGTCCATCGCCCTCCGCTCGCCCGGCCGGGAGCGCTTTCTCACGGACCTCACCCTCGATCCGCCCGAGGCCGTCGGCGACGAGGCGGGGCCGCCGCTCAGGGACGAGGAGCAGCTCGTGCTCTCGACCATCCACTCGGCCAAGGGCCAGGAATGGAAGGCCGTGTTCGTCCTCAACTGCGTCGACGGCTGCATCCCGTCCGACATGGCGACCGGCAGCGAGGCGGAAATCGAGGAGGAGCGGCGGCTTCTCTACGTCGCCATGACGCGGGCCAAGGACGAGCTCGACCTCATGGTGCCGCAGCGCTTTTTTGTTCTTCTCCAGCATCCGCGCGGCGACCGCCACCTGCGCGCCAACCGCACCCGCTTCATCCCCGACCGCCTGCTGCCTGTCTTCGACCGGGTACGGGGCGGGCCCCGCGGCGAGGCCCCGGGAGACCAAAAGGGGCCATTGCCCCGCCTCGACCTGCGGGCCGACTTGGCGGGCATGTGGGATTAGCTGGGGCGGTCGGCATCAGCTATCGGGGCCGACCTCAGGCCGGCCAGCCCGGGATGATCTCGCGGAGGCCGATGAAGCGGTCGGCGGCCTCTCGAAGCGCTACCGCGGTAGAGTTTGTGTCGGCGATCAGAACGGTTGTCCGCCCCGATGCCCTCGCCTGCCCGATCAGAGGCAAGAAATCGGAATTGCCTGAGACGAGCGCGAGGGTCTGGATGCCCGGCGGCAGTGCCGTGGCCGCGACGGCCAGCCGCACGTCGATGCCTTTGCGATAGAGCCCTCTGCCGGGCCCCCGCGAGAGCGCATCCACGGCGCAGCCCATGGCCTCGATGCCCTCCACGAAACGTGCGAATGCCGCCGGCCCGCGACCGCGGTGCAGCCGCGATCGCCACCAGACACTCTCCTCGCCGAGGTGAAGCGAGAGGCCCACGTTCGCCCCGAACAGCTCTCTGAGCTTCGCGAAGAGCGCCGGGAAGTCGATTGTTATCGAGTTGCTCGACGCCGTGAACAGAAGCCAGTCCCCATCGATGAAGACAGCCTGTTGCAGAACGATCCCGAGCTTCTAGAGGATCAGCTGCGAGAGGGCCGCCGGTGTCGTGCTCCGGAGGTCGATATAGCCGACGGTCGCGCGAATCCCTGGGATCTCCGTATCGTCGAAGCGCGCGGGCAGGATGTAGTCCTGCCTCTCCAGAAGAGCCCGTGCCTGGGCGCTTTCCCGCTCGTGGCTTGTCCAGAGCTCTTCGCATAGGCCGCGGAGACGAACAGAACGCAGAAGCGCGCCGAGTGCCCGTAGATCTCGTCGAGATGCGTGTAGAGATTCCGGCCCCATAGCTGGGCCCTCTCGTACTCGTCGTAGAACACGCGGATGCCCCGGCCGCGGAGAATGTCCGCCACCTGCCTGACATAGGGCCGGTCCTCGCCGGCGAACGACAGGCAGATGTCGTACGCATACGCCCGCTCGGAGGCAGGCGGAGACGTCATGCCGCGAGGCCCGACCGCCTGTGCCGCCGATCAGCGCTTCGGGTCTGCGGCCAGGGCACCGGGCTCCATGGCGTCGAGGGCGGCCAGGGGATCCTCTTCGCCGGCCGAGGACTGGTTGACGATCTCCTGCTCGGCCGCGAGCCAATAGTCGAGCGCCCGCCCTTCCGGACGGCCGTCCGCCTCCCACAACGCATGGGCCCGAGCCTCGATCTGCCCCCGCAGGTTCTGGCCCAGAGCGTCGACCCGCTCCCGCATTCCCTCAGGCAGCTCCACGCCCATCCTCATCGCCTCCCTGCTGGCCACGGGAAAAAGGTGGCGCCGTGGCCGCCCACGACGACGGCCCCTCGATCAGGCACGATCCCTCCGCGACGCGCGGCACGCAAGGCCCATCTCGGGCCGCCTCGACAGGCCAGCCGACGACGAGCACGGGATCGTCGACGGTCGTGACATCGCCGTGGTGCGGCCCGCGGCGGACAAACGCATCCGGATACCTGACCGATCCCGCCGCCGAGCACACCTTGAGGTTGCTCCCGTGCACGCGACAGGGCGTTCCCGCCAAAATTGCCCGAGATAGGTGTCGCCGGCTCGCGCAGGCTCATGTCTCCTCGGCGGCTAACCCCAGCACACTCTAGCGGCCGGGTGCCCCATACCCGCCTCCGCTCGGCGTCTGGATGACGAAGACGTCGCCCGGGCCGAGCTCGGTCTTGTCCCGTCCCTCGAGCTTTTCTGTTTGTCCGTCGGCGCGCTCGACCCATTGGTCGCCACAGATCCCCGGCTCCCCGCCTGCGAGACCGAAGGGCGGCACCTTGCGGTGGTTGGAGAGAATCGCCGCCTCCATGGGCTCGAGGAAGCGGATGCGGCGGATCGTGCCGTCGCCGCCCTTGTGGCGACCCTTGCCGCCCGAGCCGCGGTTGATGCGGTGGCTCTCGAGCAGCACGGGATAGCGCCACTCCAGCACCTCGGGATCGGTGAGGCGCGAGTTGGTCATGTGCGTGTGCACGGCCGAGGTGCCGTCATAGTCCGGCCCGGCGCCGGACCCGCCGCAGATCGTCTCGTAATATTGGTATTTATTGTTGCCGAAAGTGAAATTGTTCATCGTGCCCTGGGCCGCTGCCATCACCTCGAGCGCGCCGAAGAGCGTGTCGGTGGCCCATTGCGAGGCCTCGACATTGCCGGCGCAGACGGCGGCCGGATACTTGCAAGCGAGGATGGAGCCTTCCGGGATCACGATGTCCAGGGGCTTCATGCAGCCCTCGTTCATCGGGATGTCGGCGTCGACCAGCGTGCGGAAAACATAGAGCACGGCCGCCCGCGTCACCGCCGCCGGCGCGTTGAAGTTCCAGGGCTGCTGCGGGCTCGTGCCGGTGAAGTCGATCCGCGCCCTGCGTGCCTCTTTATCAATTGAGATCTTGACCGAGATTACCGGACCCAGGTCGTGCGCATACGTGAAAGAACCTTCGTCGAGGCGGTCGAGGACGCGGCGGACGCTCTCCTCGGCATTGTCCTGGACGTGCTGCATGTAGGCCCGGACGGTCGCCTGGCCGAACTGCTGGACCATGCGATGCAGCTCGTTGGCGCCGCGCTGGCAGGATGCGATCTGCGCCTGGATATCGGCCACGTTCTGCTGCGGGTTGCGCGCGGGCCATTTGCCGGAGCCCAGAAGGTCCAAAAGCTCCTTCTCGCGGAGCTGGCCTTCGGCCACGAGGTGCATGTTGTCGAAGAGGACACCCTCCTCGTCGATATGCGTGCTGTCGGGCGGCATCGAGCCCGGCGTGATGCCGCCGATATCGGCATGGTGCGCCCGAGAGGCGGTAAAGAACAAAAGCTCGCCCTCGTGGAAGATCGGCATCACGACGGTGACATCGGGGAGATGCGTGCCGCCATTGTAGGGATTGTTGAGGGCGAAGGCGTCGCCGGGGCGCATCGTGCCATGCCGCAGCCGGACGATCGTCCTCACCGACTCGCCCATCGAGCCCAGGTGGACCGGCATGTGCGGCGCGTTGGCGATGAGGCCGCCCTCGGGGTCGAAGACGGCGCAGGAAAAGTCGAGGCGCTCCTTGACGTTCACCGAGTAGGCGGTGTTCTGCAGCGTCACGCCCATCTGCTCGGCGATGGTCATGAAGAGGTTGTTGAAGATCTCGAGCATGATGGGGTCGCTCTCGGTGCCGATCGCGACCCGCTTGGGCAGGGCTTCGATCGCGCTCGAGGACGAGATGGTCGCGGGCCGTCACCTCGAGGCCCCAGCCGGGCTCGACCACGACGGTCGTCGTGGCGCCGCACACCAGCGCCGGGCCGGCGATGCGGTCGCCCGGGCGCATCGCCTCGCGGCGATAGACCGGCGCCTCGAACGGCTCGGCCGGCTGGTGCGGGGCGCGCGTCGTGAAGAGACGCGTGCGGCCGATCGGCTCCAGCGCGTCGTCGGCCGTGCGGGGAGTGACAGAAAGCTCGGGCTCGTCGATCGCCTCCATGCGGCCGATGCCCTCGACCGTCACCGCCTCGACGACGAGGCCGCGGCCCTCGACGACGAAGCCGTAGCGGCTCTTGTGCTCGGCCTCGAAGGCCTCGCGCATGGCCGGCGGCCTCGCCCATCGGCACCTCGAGCGCGCTGTCGGTGCCGGCGTAGCGGATGTGGACCCGCACCTCGCTGTCGATCCTTTCGGCCGGCACCTGCTGGGCCTCGAGCTCGGCCGTGGCCTCGCGGGTCAGCTCGGCCACCGCCGCCTCGAGCTCGGGCATGGCGCCCTCCGGCGAGCGGCTTGTCGATGGCGCGCTGGCGCAGCGTGCGGATGTCGGCGAGGCCCATGCCGTAGGCCGAGAGCACCGAGGCATAGGGGTGGATCATCACCCGGCCGATGCCCAGAAGGTCGGCCACCTGGCAGGCATGCTGGCCGCCGGCGCCGCCGAAGCAGACGAGGGTGTAGCGGCCGACGTCGATGCCGCGGGCGATCGAGATCTCCTTGATCGCGTTCGCCATGTTGTCGTTGGCGATGGCGAGGCAGCCCTGCGCCAGCTCCTCGGGCGTGCGCCTCGTGCCCGTCGCCCGCTCGATCTCATCCGCGAGCTCTTCGAACCTCTCGTGCACCACCTCGGCGTCGAGCGGCTGGTCCGCCTTCGGGCCGAAGACATGAGGAAAAAGCTCGGGGACGAGCTTGCCCACCATCAGGTTGGCGTCGGTGACGGCAAGGGGCCCGCCGCGGCGATAGCAGGCGGGGCCCGGGTTGGCGCCGGCGCTCTCGGGGCCGACGCGCACCTTCTGGCCGTCGAAGGCGATGATCGACCCGCCGCCCGCCGCCACGGTGTGGATCTTCATCATCGGCGCCCGCATCCGCACGCCCGCCACCTCGGTCTCGAAGGTGCGCTCGAAGCCGCCCGCATAGTGCGTGACGTCGGTCGAGGTGCCGCCCATGTCGAAGCCGACGATCCGCTCGAAGCCGGCGATGGCGGCGGTCTCGACCGCCCCCACGATCCCGCCCGCGGGACCCGAGAGGATCGCGTCCTTGCCCTGGAAGAGATGCGCGTCGACGAGGCCGCCGTTCGACTGCATGAACATCAGCCGCGCCTCACGTGTCTCGGCCGCCACCCGGTCGACATAGCTTCTGAGGATCGGCGAGAGATAGGCGTCCACCACCGTCGTGTCGCCACGGCCCACGATCTTCATGAGCGGCGACACCTGATGGCTCACCGAGACTTGCAGAAAACCGGTCTGGCGGGCGATCTCGGCCAGCGCCGCCTCGTGCGCGGTGTGGCGGTAGCCGTGCATCAGCACGATCGCGACGGCGCGGAAGCCGGCGGCGAAGGCCTCCTCCAGCCCGGCGCGGGCATGGTCGCGGTCGAGCGGCGTCTCGATCGTACCGTCGGCCCGCACCCGCTCCCGGATCTCGACGACGCGCCCGTAGAGCTGCTCGGGCAGCACGATGTGCCGGGCGAAGATGTCGGGCCGGTGCTGGTAGCCGATCCGCAGCGCGTCGCCCAGGCCTTCCGTGATTGCCAGCACCGTGGGCGTGCCCTTGCGCTCCAGGAGCGCGTTGGTCGCCACGGTCGTGCCCATCTTGACCGCATCGATCTCGGAGGCGGGCAGGGGCTGGTCCTGCCCGAGCCCCAGGATGTCGCGGATTCCCTGGATCGCGGCGTCCCGATAGTGCTCGGGATTCTCGGAGAGCAATTTTTTTATTTTTATCAGTCCGTTGGGATCCCGTGCTACAATGTCGGTGAAGGTGCCGCCGCGGTCGATCCAGAACTGCCAGCCGCTCATCCGCCGCCCTTCCGCCATGATCCCTCGGACACGGTCCATATGTGGGAATGGCGGCGCAGATCTCGACGCGGGCCGCCTCGATCGCTGATGCCGCGGTCAATCGACAGGCGCCGCGCTCAACCCCTGATCATGACGGCCGGCCCACCGCGCGACCATGCCGCGGGGAGAAGGCGGTCGGCTTCGCGAAAATCCGGGCCGGCTCGGGTCGCCCTTTGATTGGCAGAGTTCCCAGACTTCGGCGGGACGCGCGATGCCGCGTCCTGAAATGGGGTTTTCCGGGCGGCTACAGACCCAACCCCGTCCGGCTCTCGCGTGGATCACAGCTCGAAGAGTGAGCTCATCGAGTGGACCGACGTCCCGGTCGTCGGGATCCCCGACGCCTGACCCCGCCGCTGCCGAGCCGCGCGCCTGTGCTTCCGAGGCGGTGCCGAGGCCGTTTTCGCTCGGGTAACGCTCCCGACTGACCCTTCGATAGTGTTGGTCGGAGCGCCGAGATTTGAACTCGGGACCCCCAGTCCCCCAGACTGATGCGCTACCAGGCTGCGCTACGCTCCGACCGGCGGCCGGGACCGCTTTCGAGACTATAGAGAGCGGCCGGGCGGCCGGCAACCCGGCCGGCGTCAGCGGGCCGCGCGCGCGATGAGGTCGCGGAGCGCGACGAGCTCCTCGTGCAGGCCCGCGAGGCGGCGTCGCAGATCGCCCCGTCGGGCGGGCGTCGAGGCTTTGGCATCGGCTGCCGGGGCATCATCGGCCAGGGGCCGACCTCCGGACGCCGCCGAGGGCTCGATGGACCGCCCCCGATGCAGGCGCAGCAGCTTCTGGGCACCTCGGATGGTGTAGCCCTCCTCGTAGAGGAGGGAGCGGATCTGGCGCAGGACCTCGACGTCCTCGGGGCGGTAGTAGCGCCGACCCCCGCCGCGCTTCAGGGGCCGGACCTGCGGGAACTTGCTCTCCCAGAAGCGCAGCACGTGCTGCGCCACGTCGAGATCGTCCGCCACCTCGCTGATCGTCCGGAAGGCCGTCGAGGACTTGGGGGCGCGAAGAACGGTCGCCGCGGCCTCGGTCATGCGCCGGAGGCACCGTCATGGTTGATGCGGTCCTTGAGCACCTGGGAGGCCCGGAACACGAGGACCCGTCGCGGCAGGATCGGCACCTCCTCGCCCGTCTTGGGATTGCGCCCGACACGATGCCCCTTGCCCCGCACCGAGAAGGTGCCGAAGGACGAGATCTTCACGGCGCCCTCGATCAGTAGCGACTGGGTGATCTCGCCCAGGATGGCGTCGACCAGCCCGGCCGACTCGCTGCGCGAGAGACCCACCTCCTGATACACCGCCTCCGCCAGCTGTGCCCGCGTCACGGTCCGCCCGGTCACGAGGTCGCCCTCCATGCCGCCATGCGAGCGAAAACGCTAATGGAGCCAAAGATTTCCGTCAATACGATGCACAGGGTGACAGCCGCTTAATGCTACCAGCGCAGCAGGACCGCACCCCAGGCGAAGCCGCCGCCCAGCGCGTTGACGAGCACGAGATGGCCCGGCCGCAGGCGGCCGTCGGCGACGGCGGCGTCGAGCGCCAGCGGGATCGACGCCGCCGAGGTGTTGGCATGCCGGTCCACGGTCACGACCACCCGTGCCGGCTCGATGCCGAGGCGCCGGCCGACGGCGTCGATGATCCGCAGGTTCGCCTGATGCGGGACCATCCAGTCGAGGCTGGCCACGGTGAGACCGCTCGCGGCCAGGACCTCCTCGCCGACGGCGGCGAGCCGCTGCACGGCCTGCCGGAAGACCTCGCGGCCATTCATCCGCACATGGCCCGCGGTCTGGGTCGAGGACGGCCCGCCGTCGACATAGAGATTGTCGTAGTCCCGGCCGTCGGCGCCGAGACGGACGCCCAGAATGCCGCGTCCGCCGCTCCCGGCGGGCTGCTCGGCGGCCTCCAGCACGACCGCGCCGGCGCCATCGCCAAAAAGGACGCAGGTGGATCGGTCCGTCCAGTCGAGGATCCTGGAGAAGGTCTCGGCGCCGATGACCAGCGCCCGGCGTGCCAGCCCGACCCGCAGATAGGCGTCCGCCGTGGCCAGCGCGTAGGGAAAGCCGGCGCAGACGGCCTGCTGGTCGAAGACGATCGCGGGTGGCATGCCGAGCTTGCGCTGGACCGCCGTCGCGGTCGCAGGAAAGGTGTGGTCGGGGGTCGAGGTGGCGAGGATCACGAGGTCGATGCTGGATGGTGACAGGTCCGCCCGCTCCAGGGCCCGCCGGGCGGCCGCGGTGGCGAGGTCGGAGGTCAGCTCGCCCTCGGCCGCGATGCGTCGCTCGCGAATGCCGGTGCGGTCGCGGATCCAGGCGTCGGACGTGTCGAGCGTCTGGGCGAGATCGTCATTTGTGACGATGCGAGCCGGCAGATAGGCGCCGACACCCCGAACCACCGATCTGAGCATGCTGTCCTAGGAGGCTGCCGCCCGTTCGGGCACGACGGGCTTGGTGTAGACGGCTCGGATCTCCTCGATGATCCGGTCGTTCGTATGCTGCCGGACGAGATCGGCGGCGACGCCGATGGCCGCGCCGAAGCCGATGCCGTCCGTGCCGCCGTGACTCTTCACGACGACCCCGTTGACGCCGAGAAACATGGCGCCGTTGTGCAGGCGGGGGTCGAAGCGGTCGCGCATCGTTCGCAGGGCCGGCTTCGCGATCAGATAGCCGAGCTTGCCGCGCCAGCTGCTCCTGAACGACCGGCCCAGCGCCTCGATCAGCATCCGGGCCGTGCCCTCGGCGATCTTGAGGGCGACGTTGCCGGTGAAGCCGTCGGTCACGACCACGTCGACCCGGCCGTCGATGACGTCGTTGCCCTCGACGAATCCGCGAAAGTCGATGTGGAGGTCGCTCTCGCGCAGCATGGCCGCCGCGACCCGCACGACCGCGTCGCCCTTCTGCTCTTCGGTGCCGACATTGAGAAGGCCGACGCCCGGCTTGGCGACGCCGAAGATCAGGCGGGAGAAGACCTCGCCCATCACGGCGAATTGAACCAGATGCTCGGCATCGCAATCGATGTTGGCGCCGAGGTCCAGGGCCACCACGGGCTTGGCTCGCGACGGGAAGATGCCGCAGATCGCCGGCCGGTCGATGCCAGGCAGCGTCTTGAGGACGACCTTGGCCATCGCCATCAACGCACCGGTGTTGCCCGCCGACACCGCGGCGGCGGCGCGCCCGTCCTTCACCGCGTCGATCGCGAGGCGCATGCTGGAGTTGCGGCCCTGGCGGAGCGCGTGCGAGGGCTTGGCGTCACCGGCGACGAAATCGGGCGTATGGACCAGTTCGACGATGGCCTCCAGGCCCGCCTGCCGGCGCATCAGGGGACGGAGACGCCGCTCGTCCCCGAACAGCAGGAAGCGCAGCTCGGGCGAGCTCTTGCTGGCGACCGCGGCACCCTCGACGACGATCTCGGGTGCCCGATCTCCGCCCATGCCGTCGAGCGCTATGACCAGGGTCATCGTCGTCCGTTCCGCCCCAGGCAGCCGATCGAATCGCCTACGCCCGGACCCTGCCCCCTCCCGTCACCTGCCATGATCCTCGCCGCCGTCGCCTCCGTGGCTGCCTCAATGCGCCTGTCCGCGTGCCGCGGCAAGCATGGCGAACGGCCCCTCGGGCTCGGGCTCGCCGGCCGCCTCGGCCAGCAGGGCATCGGCGGTCGCGGCCCGCGGATAGGGGTCGAGAGCCAGCGCCACCTCCTCGGTGACCATCTCGCCGACATCCAGAAAGGGCAGCGCCAACGGGTCGGGCTCGTCGAGGTCGGGGGAAAGGGTGACCTCCAGGGCCGGGTCGGCGGCCACGGGCAGGAACAGGCGCTCGACGGCCATGTCCAGCACCGCAGGAACCGGCTCGAGGGTCACGACGCACACCTGCTCGAGCTCGGCCCGAACGCGGCAGCTGACCTTGATCATCTGCCCGGCGCCGCGCCGCTCGATGGTGCCCCGAGCCTCCAGCCGACGCAGCGATGCGAGCTCGAGGCGCAGCGCCAGGGCCAGGCGCTCCTCGGCCGAGGCGCTGATATCGAAGCCGATTCCGGCTGCGCCGATCCGCTCGACGCCATACCGTCTCGAGAACTCGGGCTCGGCGGCCAAGCAGCCCCCATGGTCGCTAGAAGACAGGCAAAAGACCAATTCCGACCGGCACTCCGCTTCCTGGGATCGCTCTCCGCACGAGGAAGGCCTCGGGCAGGGCGCGGGAAGCTAGAGCCCCCGGCGGGCAGGGTCAACGCTCAAGGCGGCAACGGTAGCGCATCGGGCGGGGCGAGGTCCAGCGCCCCCTCCAGCAGACGCGGCCCGGCTTGGCGCTGCAGGGCGGCCCATTGAGCGATCAGGTAGCGGGCGAGCGCCAGGACGGCGCCATCCGACGGCGTGGCGCCGGTGACGTAGACGTTGCGGGCGAGCACCGCCACGACCCCGGCGGTGTCGCCATCGGCGAGCGGCCCGTCCAGGGCCTGCGCCCGCGCGAAGAAGGTCTGCGCCATGCTCTTGACGTACTTGCCGACCGACAGGTCGCCGACCCCGATCTCGCGCAGCGAGCGGTCCATATCGACGAACATCACGTCGAACAGGGCCTGGGCCAGCTCCTGCCCCGGACGGCCCTCGGCCCGCAGCCGCCGCATGACCAGGGCCGCATGCAGCCCGATCATCTCGAAGCGCCCGTCCCGGGTGTCGGGCACGCCCCAGTCGGCATAGAAGCGCTCGAGACGGGCCTGGGCGACGATGCGGTCGTAGAGGTCGGCCGCGCTCGACCGCTGGCGCTTGCCCATCCGGCCGGCCTCGCGCCGCTGTGCCCACCAGCCCCGGAGCCCTGCGACCTGTCCCGTCTCCGCCATTCGTGCTACCCGGTCGCCGTGGTCGACTCTTGCGGGAGACGGGTGATGCCGCGTGGCCGTTTGCTCCTCGTGCCGATCTTTTCGGCCGTCGCGCTCGGGCTTCTCGCCGGGGCGTGCTCGCCCACGATCGTCAATCGCGGCTACCGGCTCGACGACAGCAACGTCGCCAGCATCGTCCCCGGCACGACCAGCCGCGAGGAGGTCGCTAAGATCATGGGCTCACCCTCCTCGATGGGCGCCTTCAGCGACAGCCGCTGGTACTATATCAGCCAGCGGACCGAGCAGAAGACCTTCTACCAGCAGAATCTCGTGTCGCAGAACGTGGTCGAGATCACCTTCGACGACAAGGGCATCGTCAAGCAGATCACGAAGCACGATCTCCAGGAGGCCAAGAACGTCGTGCCCAGCCCGGATACGACCCCGGCTGCCGGCTCGGACCTGACCATTCTGCAGGATTTCTTCGGCAATCTCGGTCGCTTCAACCCGTCCGCGCCCAGCTTGCCCGGCCAATCGACCTCGCCGGGCAGCGGCGTCCCGGGCGGCTGATCGGGTCGGACGCGGCGGCTCCCCGCCCGGCTGGGCCGGCCGGGGAGCCGGAACCGATCCCTCAGCCGACGGCGCCGAGGGTGGCCAGGATCAGCAGCGCCACGATGTTGATGATCTTGATCATCGGGTTGATCGCCGGGCCGGCCGTGTCCTTGTAGGGATCGCCCACGGTGTCGCCGGTCACGGCCGCCTTGTGGGCCTCGGAGCCCTTGCCGCCATAGTTGCCTTCCTCGATGAGCTTCTTGGCGTTGTCCCAGGCCCCGCCGCCCGAGGTCATCGAGATCGCGACGAAGATGCCGGTGACGATCGTGCCGAGGAGCATGGCGCCCAGGGCCGTGAAGGCCTCGCCCTGGCCGGCCACCCGCGAGATCACGAAGTAGACGATGATCGGCGCCAGGACCGGGAGCAGGGAGGGGACGATCATCTCCTTGATCGCGGCCTTGGTGAGGAGGTCGACGGCCCGGCCGTAGTTCGGCTTCGACGTGCCCTCCATGATGCCCTTGTCCTCGCGGAACTGGCGGCGCACCTCCTCGACGATGGCGCCGGCGGCGCGCCCCACGGCCTGCATCCCGAGCGAGCCGAAGAGGTAGGGAAGAAGGCCGCCGATGAAGAGGCCGACGACCACATAGGGGTCGGAGAGGGAGAACTGGATCGAGAGGGTCGGGAAATAGTGCTTCAGATCCGCGACATAAGCCGCGAACAGGACGATCGCGGCGAGGGCGGCCGAGCCGATGGCGTAGCCCTTGGTCACCGCCTTCGTGGTGTTGCCGACGGCGTCCAGCGCGTCGGTGTGGACCCGGACCTCCGAGGGGAGGCCCGCCATCTCGGCGATGCCGCCGGCATTGTCGGTGACCGGGCCATAGGCGTCGAGGGACACGACGAGGCCAGTCAGGGCCAGCATCGTCGTGGCAGCCACGGCGATGCCGTAGAGCCCAGCCGCCAGATAGGAGGCGAGGATGCCGGCGCAGATGACGATCACCGGGAGCGCCGTCGCTTCCATCGACACGGCGAGGCCCTGGATGACGTTGGTGCCGTGGCCGGTGGTCGAGGCCTTGGCGATGGACTTCACCGGCCGATAGGTCGTGCCGGTGTAGTATTCGGTGATCCACATCAAAAGGCCGGTCACGGCGAGGCCGACCAGGGTGCAGCCATAGATCCTCAGCCAGCCGAAACTCTTCACGACCGTGTCGCCGACCTTGGCCTCGTAGACCGTGTCCTTGCCGAGCACGATGAGCGTGATCGGGATCAGCAGCACGAGGGAGATGCCGGCCGCCCCGCAGAAGCCCTTGTAGAGGGCCGCCATGATGTTGTTGCTCGGGCCGAGCTTGACGAGGTAGGTGCCGGCGATCGAGGCCAGGAGGCAGATGCCGCCCACGACGAGGGGGAAGAGCATCAGCGTCGCCGCCTGGGCGCCGCTGAAGAAGATGGCGCCCAGCAGCATCGTCGCCACGATCGTCACGGCATAGGTCTCGAAGAGGTCGGCCGCCATGCCGGCGCAATCGCCGACATTGTCGCCCACATTGTCGGCGATCACGGCGGGATTGCGCGGATCGTCCTCGGGGATGCCGGCCTCGACCTTGCCCACGAGGTCGGCGCCGACGTCGGCCCCCTTGGTGAAGATACCGCCGCCCAGCCGGGCGAAGATCGAGATCAGCGAGGCGCCGAAGGAGAGGCCGACCATCGCCTCGAGGATCGAGCGCTGCGAGACCCCGCCGATCGTCAGGATGCCATAGTAGCCGGCGACCCCGAGCAGGCCCAGGGCGACGACCAGCATGCCCGTGACGGTGCCCGCCTTGAAGGCCACGTCGAGACCGGCGGCGAGGCCGCTCTCGGAGGCCGCCTGGGCCGTCCGCATGTTGGCCTGCACCGAGACGTTCATGCCGATATAGCCGGTGCAGCCCGAGAGGATGGCGCCGATCAGGTAGCCGACCCCGACCGGGATGCCGAGGAGGAAGGTGAGGATCAGGAAGATGACGACGCCGACGGCGGCGATCGTCATGTATTGACGGTTCAGGTAGGCGCGGGCGCCCTCCTGGATGGCGGCGCCGATCCGCTGCATGGTCTCGTTGCCGGCCGGCCGCGCCAGGACGATGGCCCGCGTCTGGATGCCGTAGGCGACACCGGCCGCGGCGCAGGCCAAGACCACGGCATAGAGAACCCACTGAAGTGCAGACATCGACCCCCTATCCCCGCTTGCCCGGGCCTCCTCGTCGAGGCCACCCTCCTTGAAGGCGGCCCGGGCCCGTCGAGATTCGTGTTGAGGAAGCCCGGCGGAGACTGCCCCCGGCCACGAGCGGCACCCGTTTAGCCTCAGGGTCGGGCGGTGTCCATCGTCCAGTAGCCCATTGTGCTATCGGGTCGATCGACCGTCAGAGCCGGCCGAGACGGCGGCGGACCCGCTCCAGGAAGGCGCTCCGGCTCTCCGGCGTCGAGCTGTCCATCCGGTAGTGGGCGAGCCAGAAGGTCCGGCAGCGCGGCGCGCAGAGGGGCTTGATCCCCATCATGATGACGCGGCGCCCAGGGTCTCCGACCCAGCGGACGAGCCACCAGGGAGCGCCGTAGGTCGAGATGCCGGCCACCAGCCGGATATGGGTCATGAGCGGGATGATCGTCCTGCCGGCGCGGGGCAGCCTGAAGGCCACACCCGGCAGCCAGATGCGATCGATCCAGCCCTTGAGCATCGCCGGCAGCGAATACCACCAGGTCGGATAGACGAAGATGATGCCCTCGGCCCAGCGCAGATGGCCGATATCTTCCTCGATCCCCTGCTGATTGGCGCCCTCGTTGTGATAGACCTCGCGCTCGTGTCTCGAGAGCACGGGCTCGAACCCCGTCGCATAGAGATCGAGACCCCGCACCTCATGACCCCGTGCGTCGAGGGTCGCGAGTGTCAGACGGTAGACGGCGGCGACGAAGCTCTGCGGCACCGGGTGCGAATGGACGACGAGGATACGCATCAAGGCTCGCTATCGCCGGCTCGAGCGGGCAGCAACAGTATAGAGCACCCGCACGAGGTCAGCGCCCTGCGATCGCCTCGATCTCGATCTTGAAGGCGGGCAGGGCCAGCGCCTTGACGACGATGAGGGTCGAGGCGGGCGGCGGATCGGCGACCCAGGCGTCGCGCAGCCGCATATAGGCCGGGCGATCGGCCGCGTCGGTGATGAAGGTCGAGAGCCTGCAGCACGTCCCGCCGCTCCATGCCGGCCTCGCGCAGGCAGGTGTCGATGGCCGAGAAGGCCACCGCCGTCTGCTCCTCCACCGAGTCCGGGATCGAGCCGTCGGCCCGGATGCCGAGCTGCCCCGAGAGGAAGAGAAGGCGGGAGGCGCCCTCGACCACCACGCCCTGATGGTAGCGACCGAACGGTGCCCGGAGGCTCTCCGGGCTGTAGTGGCGGCGGCTCATCCGCTCCCTCCCGGCTGCAGGGTCAGGATCGTCACCTCGGGCCGCACGCCGAACCGCACCGGCGCGCCGGAGGTTCCGATGCCGCTGCTGACATAGAGATGGCGGCCATCGGCGCTGTGGAGGCCCGATGCCATGTGCCGCGGCAGGCGGCTCATCGTGACGAGAGGGCCGACGAAGGGCAGCCGGATCTGGCCGCCATGGGTGTGGCCGGACACGGTCAGCAGCGCGGCCGGCGGCACCTTGGGGAAGATGTCCGGGACGTGGGAGAGAAGGACGGCCGGCCCCCGCTCGGGCACGTCACGAAGCGCACGCCGGAGATCGTCGCGCCCGCTGCGCATGCAGGCGATCCCGGCCAGCCAGAGGGCCTCGCCGCCCCACGGGAAAGGCCGGGCGCGGTTCTGCAGCATCTCGATGCCGACATCCTCGAGGGCCGCGTGCACCCGGCGGCCGCCCACGTCGTAGTCGTGATTGCCGAGCACCGCGAAGGTCGGGAGCGCTTCCGTCAGCGGGGCCAGGGCCCGGGCCACCGTCTCGATCGCGATCGGCAGGACGCCCTGGGTCTTGGTGCTGACGAAGTCGCCGGGAAGAAGGACGAGGTCGGGCCGGGCGGCGACGATCCGCTCCGTGATCGCGGCGATGCGGCCGGCCGTCACGTGCGGCCATGCGGCATGCAGGTCGGCCAGGATCGCCATGCGAAGAGGCGGCCAGCCTCGCGGCCATCGCGCCGTGGGCACGGCAACCTCGCGCCAGGCGAGAAGACGCGGCTCGACCAGGGCGGCATAGCCGGCCAATGCGGCGCCCACGCTGGTGATGACGGAAAGCATCACGTGGCGGCCGCCGCGTCTGCGCCGGACCTCGACGGCTCGGTCGCTGCCCGGCCGCCCGGCGGGCCCGGCCCTGCTCCGAGGAGGCGCCTGGTCGACGTGGCAGCCCTGACGGGCCGGCGACGGTCGAGCGGGCGTCCGGGTCCTGAGGGCTCGACGGCAAATTGCGAGGTTCGGGGCAAGGCGGGCGCGACAGTCCTGTTGAGGCCGGGAAAGGGATGCTTCAAGCAGGCGATGATGTCCACCCAAAGCCCTCGCCGCGCGTCCATGCGTGCCCAGCCCGGCGGGCCGAAGGGCCCGAGAGCCGTCGGCCGCCCGACAGGCATCAACGGCTCAGGCGATCCGGGGCTCCCTGCGGATCGGTCTCGGCCGCGGCTTGGCCAAGGCAGCCGCCAGCGCCAGGAGGCGAGCCTCGGTCGGCGCCAGCGCCCAGCCGCCCACTCGCAGGGTCGCCCTGCGGCCGAACTCGTCCCTGGCGACGATCCCGAGGCGGCGGCGGGCCGCTGCCGCGCCGTCGATGCCCGTCCCGGACATGGCCAGGACATCCCGCACACCTGCGTCCCGGACCAGCGCCTCGGGCACGGCGGCGGCGCCGAGGCCACCTCAGCTCTCTGAGCTGGCGGGCCATGCGACGCGTGTCCTCGAGCGCATAGCCTTCTCCCTGGGGCAGCGCCGGGCCGAGCTGCACCCGACAGAGCGGCAATCCTTCAGAGACGCTGAGGGCCTCGCTGACCACCAGATGCGTGCGCAGCGCCCAGCCGCCCGGTCGGTCGATCTCTTGAAGACAGAGGGAGGGCAGGGACGCCGGGTCGGAGGCGACGAGCACCCCGGCACGCACCCAAATGTGCTCCATGAAGTAGCGGCCGACCGTGTCGTTGCCGTTGCCGAGGCCGGCCGGCTCGACGTCGTTCGAGAGCAGCAGCAGCCGCGCGTTCTCGATTCCGCCCACCGCCAGGACATAGGTCTGGGCTTCGGCCCTCAGGGTCCCGCCGGTCAGCGTGCGCAGCCGGACACCCAGCAGCCGCGAGCCGGCCGGGTCGCGCTCGAGCAGGACCGCGTGGGCGTGGAGCAGGCACCTCATGCCGGGCGCTCGGCCGATATAGGGAGGTCCTGGCTCGTGGGCACCGTTCCGCCGTCGGCGGAACGTGCGTCGAAGAACATCGAAGGCTTGCCCGTCTCCCCCGCCCAGGAGCGATCACGGCGCTGCCGGTTTGCCGGCGGCCGGGCTCAGCCATGCTCTGGGCCGCCCCGTCTCGTCCAGATTGGGCGAGTGTCGCTCCGACCCTCCATGCGCCTATAGTGTGCCCCCGCAGTGAACGGACAGCCGGTCGAGCATGCCCACGAAAATTCCCCGCGAGGTTCTCGTGCCTATGATCGTGGCCTGCGGGCTCTTCATGGAGAACCTCAATTCGACGGTGCTGGCGACCGCCATTCCGGCGATTGCGCGTGACATCGGGGTCAACCCGCTCCGACTCAACCTCGCCATCACCTCCTATCTCCTGAGCCTCGCGGTCTTCATCCCGATCAGCGGCTGGGTCGCCGACCGGTTCGGCGCGCGGACCGTGTTCCGGGCTGCCATCGTCGTCTTCGTCTGCGGGTCGATCCTCTGCGGATTCAGCACGTCGCTCTGGAACTTCGTCCTCTTCCGCATCCTCCAGGGCATGGGCGGTGCCATGATGGTCCCGGTCGGCCGCCTCGTCCTGCTGCGCAGCGTGCCCAAGGCGGACCTCGTCCGCGCCATGGCCTACCTCACCGTGCCGGCGCTGATGGGGCCGGTGCTCGGGCCGCCGGTGGGCGGCTTCATCACGACCTACGCCAACTGGCGGTGGATCTTCTGGATCAACGTCCCGATCGGGATGCTGGGAATCGTCCTGGTCACCCTCTTCATCGAGCAGACGCGCGAGCCGCACGTGCCTCCGCTCGACCTTCGGGGCTTCCTCATGACCGCGGTCGGGCTCTCGGGCCTGGTCTTCGGCTTCGAATCGGCCGGCCGCGGCCTGCTGCCCGACGCGGTCGTGGTGGGGCTCCTGATCGTCGGCGCCGCGTCCGTCGCCCTCTACCTCGTCCACGCCCGCCGCACACCGGCGCCGGTCATCGACCTCGGCCTCCTGCGCATCCGGACCTTCCGCGCCTCCATCGTCGGCGGCTTCATGTTCCGGACCGGCATCGGCGCCCTGCCGTTCCTGCTGCCGCTGCTTCTGCAGGTCGGCTTCGGCCTCAACCCCTTCCATTCGGGGCTCCTGACCTTCGCCGCCGCCGCCGGTGCCATGACCATGAAGATGACCGCGGGCCCGATCCTGAAGCGCTTCGGCTTCAAGCGCGTCCTCATCGCCAATGCCCTGATCAGCGCCGTCTTCGTCGCCGCCTGCGCCCTTTTCCGGGCCTCGACGCCCGCAGCGCTGATCTTCGCCGTGCTCCTGATCGGCGGCTTCTTCCGCTCGTTGCAGTTCACGAGCATCAACACGCTCGCCTACGCCGATATCCCGCCCGAGCGGATGAGCCGGGCCACCAGCTTCTCGAGCATGATGCAGCAGCTCTCCTTGAGCGTCGCCGTCGGGATGGGGGCCCTCCTGCTGCACCTCACCGTGGTCTTCAAGGGACGGGAGGAGCTCATGGCCGGGGACTTCTGGCCGGCCTTCTGCGCCGCCGCCGCAATCGCCGCCCTCTCGGCCCTGGTCCATCTGTCCTTGCCGGCCGATGCGGGCGAGGAGATCTCCCGGGGAGCCTCGGGCCGCTCGCCGCTCGGCCGCGGCCGAGGCGGAGGAAGGGTCGCCACCCCTGCCCAGAGCGGGGCGGCCCAGCCGCGCCTCAGAACATGATCGATTCGGTGTGCTCGCCCTCGAAGAGCTGGGTCTTGTGCGCGATCGGGCCGATCGCCGGATCGAGCCGCTTGAAGTGGCCGCCCTCGTAGAGCAGCGGGTCGCCCGCGATGCGATGCACGGCCACCACGCGGCCGATGAAGATCGTGTGGGTGGCGAGCTCGTGCGTGTCGGTCAGGGCGCAGTCGAAGGCGGCGAGGCTGTCCTCGAGATAGGGCGCCCCGGTCGTGAGGACGCCCCACTTGCCGCGCTTGAAGCGCTCCTCGCCCTTGGAGCCGTCGCGGCCGGCGAAGCTCTCGGCCAGGCTCTGCTGGCTGTAGGGCAACAGGCTCATGCAAAAGCAGCGGCCGCTGAGGATCACGTCGTGGGCCTCGGCCGTGCGGTTGATGCAGACCAGCAGCGAGGGCGGCTCGGCGCTCAGGGAGCAGACGGCGGTGGCCGTCATGCCGCGCCGCTGCGTCGCGTCCCGCGTCGTGATCAGCGTCACGGCCCCCACGAGCTGCCGCATGCCCTGCTTGAAGAGCTCGACATCGACGGTCTTCCAGTCCTCCACCTCGACCTCCCGGCCGGCGAGCGCGAGTCCCGGGCACCGCCGCGCGGCCACCCCGGATGAGCCTGCCCACTAGATCCTTGCTGCGCGCGCTCTACAATGACTTCAGGCTCGGCGAAAGAGCGGGGAGGCTTCGATGACGAAGATAGCGGGCGTGCGCGCCACCGCGCACTCGCGGCCCTTCGAGGGCCAGCTCGTGCGCAATGCCTTGGGCGCCAACACCAAGCGCGACACGGTCGTGGTCCGCATCACGGCCGACGACGGCACCATCGGCTACGGCGAGGCCCATCACGGCCAGAACCCCACGGCCATGGCCGAGATCATCGAGCACGGCCTGGGCACGCTCATCCAGGGCGCCGACCCCTTCGACAGCGAGGGCATCTGGGCCCGGCTGGCACACCAGCAGGTGGTGACCCACGGCCTGGGCGCCGGCTCGGTGATCGGCCTCTCGGGCATCGACATCGCGCTCTGGGACCTCAAGGGCAAGCTGCTGGGCCAGCCGGTCTATCGGCTGCTCGGCGGCAGCTCCAGGCGCATCCGCGCCTATGCGGGCGGCCTGTCCCTCGGCTTCCAGCCGGTCGACACGCTGGAGCTGGAGGTCTCCCGCCTGGTGGGCGAGGGCTACAGCGCGATCAAGCTCCGGGTCGGCGACCATCCCAAGCGCGATGCCGAGCGCGTGGCCCACATCCGCAAAGCCTTCCCGACCCTCGACATCGCGGTCGACGCCCAGACCCGCTACAGCCCGCTCGACATGCCCGAGGTGCTCCACTACTGCGAGGAGCACCGGGTCTACTGGCTCGAGGAGCCGTTCACGCCCGACAATCTCGACGCCTATGCCGAGACCGCGCGGAAGACCCGCATCCCGCTCGCCGCGGGCGAGAACCACTATACGAGGCGCGCCTTCCGCGACCTCTTCACGCGGCGCTGCGTCGCTGTGGTCCAGGCCGACTGCACCAAGGCCGGCGGCATCAGCGAGGTCAAGAAGATCGCCGACATGGCCGCCGCCTGGGACCTGCTGATGGCGCCCCACACCAGCCACAGCGTGATCTCGGCCGCGGCCAACGTCCACCTCCTGGCCGCCCTTCCGCACGGCCTGATCTTCGAGGCCGACGTGGCCCGGGTGAATCCCTTCCGCACCGACCTGTCGCGGCTGCCCTTCGAGGTCGTGGACGGCCATATCGAGGCGCCCGACCGGCCCGGGCTGGGCCTCGACATCGACGAGGCGATGCTCGGGCAGTATCCGGCCATTCCGGGGCCGTGCTACATCCCCGGGCGTTAGCGGCGAAAGCAGAAATTCCCGGCGCGATCAACGGCGAATCAGGAGAGGCAGGCGATGCGTCTCGGCATGTTCATGCACCCGATCCACGATTTCAAGCGCGGCTATCACAAGCTCCTGTTCGAGGACCTGGAGGTCATCAAGTGCGCCGACGCCAACGGCTTCGACGAGGTCTGGCTGGGCGAGCATTTTTGTCTCCCCTCCGAGCCCTTCGCCTCGCCGCTCATGATCTTCGCGGCCCTCCTGAACGAGACCAAGCACATAAAGTTCGGCAGCGGCGTGCACTGCCTGCCTGACTGGCACCCCTGCCAGATCGCCGGCATGGCGGCCCAGTTCGACCATCTCTCCAAGGGCCGCTTCATGATGGGCATCGGCCCCGGCGCCGCCCCGCCCGACTTCGAGATGTTCGGCGTGGTCGACAAGGACCGCATGGCGATGCTGGAAGAGAGCATCGACATGATCATCAAGCTCTGGACCACCGACCCGCCCTACGACATCCGCGGCAAATACTGGCAGGCCGTGGTCAAGGACAATGTTCTCCCTCATCTCGGCGTGGCCAAGGTCACCGAGCCCTACCAGAAACCCTATCCGCCCATCATGCTGCCCTGCATGAGCCGCGGCTCCTCGAGCGCCCGCCTCGTGGCCCGCCGCGGCTGGCAATCGATCTCCGCCAACTTCGTCCCCGCCGACATCGCCAAGAGCCACTGGCGGGACTATTGCGACGAACGAAAAAAGCACGGGCTCGAGCCGGAGCCCCACAAGTTCGCCTTCGGCCGCACGCTCCTGGTCACCGAGACCGACGAGGAGGCCGACACCTATCTCCATGCGCCCGGCAACGCGCTCGAATGGTATTTTCACTACATCATCGGGCTCACCAGCCACGGCGGCTTCGTCGGCATGCTCAAGGGCGACCCCGACATGCCCGATTCCGAGGTGACGCCCCGCTACTGCATCGACAGCATGGTGATCGCCGGCTCACCCAAAACAGTGGCCGAGAAGCTCGCCGCCTTCCGCGAGGACACCGCCCCCTTCGAGACTCTCATCTGCTCGCACCACGACTGGGACGACGAGACCATGTGGCGCCGCCACATGTACCTTCTGTCACATGAGGTGATGCCGATCCTCCGGGATCTCACCGGAACAAAACACTTGGTCGAGCAGCGCCAGGCGGCCGAGTAGCGGGCAACCGATTGTTATAGGACAATAGGCTCCGTAACCCCGCGGCCTGCGGAGGCGATATCCGGATCGGAGAAAGGGTACAGGACAGGCCTCTTCTTCTTCTCTCTTCTACGGCCCGAGGGGCTTCTGCCCCGCGCTCTTCTGGGGCCGGTCGGGCTCCGCCTCGGCCGCGGCCTTGGCCAGCTCGGCCAGGCGCTGCTCGCCGCGGCGGATGAACCAGTCGGCGAAGTCGGGAAAATCGCGGGCGAGCCGGGCGATCGGGGAGAGGGGAAGCTCGTCGGGCAGGTCGGGGACGCCCGGATGGCGGGGCACCCAGACGATGCGGTAGCCGGGCGGTGCGATGGGCTCGCCCGAGGCGGACCAGGACAGGGCGGGAAGCTCGGCCTCGGCGGCGGGAGCGGGCTCGCTCGGGGCGACGGGCGCCTCGGGCGTGGCTGCCGCCGCCTCGCGCGCCGCCTCGCGGAGCGCGGCCCGGCCGGCCTCGGCGCCGATGAAGTCGGCGAGGCGGGGGGCGGCGGCGTGGGCCGGGCCCAGCGGGTGCTGGCCGTAGCCCGCCATCGAGTCGCGAGGCTGCTCGGGCGGCGCCGTCGGCGGCCGGGCGCACGGCCTTGGGCTCCGTCGCCTGCTCGAAGCTGCGCCGCACGAGCTGGACCAGCCGCCGGGCCGGGCTCCGGCCGCGGTTGGCCTCGTAGACGATGAACATCAGGGCGCGGCGGTCGCCCATGTCGACCAGATGCTGGAGATCGGCCATCGCCGTCTCGATCAGCAGCCGCTCCTGCTCGTCGAAGGGCAGCTCGCGGGCGGCCCGGTACTGGGCGACGAGACGAGAAAACTCGCGGTCGGCGACGAACGCCAGGATTTCCTCCTCCGTCGTGGCCTCGACCTCGGCGACCTCGGCCGGGGTGAGCCCGGCGGCGAGGCGCCGTGCCAGCCGGCAGCGGCGGGCGCCGGGCAGCGAGACGGGCGAGCGGGAGGGGTAGGGAGCAGGCATTTCTCCTTGTACTAGGAGTAAAAGCCTTCTGTCAACCGGAAAGTGATTCTTCTCTTTTGTCCTCTCGCGATTGGCGCGGTCTGGCTCCCTGATGCTCGATCCGGCCCGCCAGCGCCGAGCCGAGGGCTCCGGCCGCGTGTTACGGGTTTGGTCGCCTATCCGATCCGGCCCTCAGGTCGCCGATGAGAAGCTCGCTGCCGAGCGGACGCCCGATGTCCTCTGCGCGGCGCCGCCGCTCGTGGAGGCGCGGGAGGGGGTGATCCCGTCGGCGCTCCACGAGAGGCTCCTCGTCGAGCCCCGCGGCGCGGACGCGCCTCCGGCAGCAACGCCCTGTGCGGCACGGGCGGAGGTGAATGGCGCTGCATAGCGCCGATGCCCGGCCCCGGGGCACACCTGAGACCATCGGCGCCAGCGACCATGGGCAGACCTCGACGTCGGTGGCGATGCAAAAGGTGGGCCGGTCGGCATATCGCACCAGTCATTGTCGGGCCCGATTCAAAGGGATCAGTCGACAAGCGTTCGCCTATCTTTTGTCTATCATTGACTTTACCATCTTGGAATCGGCTCAGAAGCCATCCATGATCCAGAAGAACTATACGGAGCCTTCAGCAGCCAGATGGATTTAGTGGACGATAGATCGAGCCTGCGCGGCCGACTGGGCGCGCTCGGGGATGAACCGGCGGGGGACGGGTCATAGCATGAGAGTGATGCTGGGGACGGTCGCGCGAGGTCGGTACGGGGTGGGCACGACGTTCATCGTCGCATCTGCCGCCTTCGGCCTTTCGGGGTTCAGCGCGCTCGCGTGCCAGACAGCCTGGCAGCGCATGCTCGGGCTCTTCGCCGGGTCCGATGCCGTGGCGACGACCTTGATCGTCGCCTCCTTCCTGTTCGGGCTCGGGCTCGGCAGCCTCGTCGGCGGCCGGCTCGCCGACCGGCTCTCGCCGCGCGCCGCACTTCGGGCCTTTGGCGTGGCCGAGCTGGGCGTCGGCGTCTTCGCCGTACTCAGCCCCTGGATCCTCTATGGCGCCATCTTCCAGCGCCTCGAGCCTTTCGCCGCGAGCCTTCTCGGCACGACGCTCGTGACCTTCGCGGCGCTCGCCCTGCCGACCGTCCTGATGGGCATGTCGCTGCCCTTCATTGCCCGAGCGCTCGTCGAGCGGATCGATCTCTCACCCATGCAGATCGGCACGCTCTACGGCGTCAACACGGCGGGTGCCGGCATCGGCTGCCTGCTTACCGGCCTCGTCCTGATCGCGGCTTTGGGCTATGGCGGCAGCGTCCGCCTGGCGGGCGGGATCGACATCGCGGTCGCGCTGGGCGCCATGATCCTCTCGAGGGCGCTCGATGCGAGGCCGGCCGCCAGCCGCATCAAGGCCGAACCCGCTCCTGACGGCGCGCGGCGCAGTCTCATGCTGCGCTGGATGGTGCTCGTCTTCCTCTCGGGCTTCCTTGCGATCTCGCTCGAGGTCCTCTGGTTCCGCGTGCTCGGCACGCTGATGCGCTCGAGCGCCTACAGCTTCTCGCTGATCTTGGGCATTTTCCTCCTGGCGGACGCTTTGGGGATCCTGCTCGGCTCCTACTATGTCCGCCGCATCGCCGACCCCGAGCGGCTGTTCCTCTGGCTCCAGGCGGCGATCGGCATCTGGGCCCTGGGCTCGCTGCTCGCGATCTACCTCGCCCATGTCTGGCTGGGCGCGGCGGCGCTCTTCATCGATGGGCCGAACTATGGCGGACCGCGCCGCGAGCTTCTGCGGCTCTTCCTGTTCGCCCTCTTCATCTGCGTCGTCGTGGGCCCGCCGGCCTTGGCGCTGGGAGCCACCTTCCCGATCGTCCAGAAGGCCATTCAGCGGAACAAGAGCCTGATCGGCTGGCGGCTGGGCCTGGTCCAGCTCGGCAACATCATGGGCAACACGGCGGGTGCCGTGGTGACGGGGCTCATCATCCTCCGCTATGTCGGGACGAGCGGCGCCTTCCACCTGATAGGCCTTCTGGCCTGCCTCTCGCTGCTGGCGCTCATCCTTGTCCGGCGGCCGGGCGGCATCGTCGGGCGGCCGGTGCGGCTCTATGGGCATGCAGTTCGGCTGACGCCCCGGCCTGCGCTCTCGGCCCTCGCCACAGCACTCCTGGTCCTCCTGCTGGCCCTGCCGGGCAACGTCCGGCTCTGGAGCGGGCTGCACGGCACGCCGCCTGGCAGGAAGGCCATTGTCAGGAGCGGTGAGGCCGGGGTCGTGGTGCTCCGCCCGACCGGCGACAGCTACACCCTCTTCGTCAATGGCGCCTTCCAGGCCCATCTCGACCCGCCGCAGCCGCTACAGAGCGACGAGCCGATCAGCCAGGCGCTGGGTGCCGCGGGCCCCCTCATGCATCCACGGGCGAGCTCGGCTCTCCTCATTGGCTACGGCGCCGCCAACACCCTCTTCACGCTCGGCGCCGGGCCGGCCATAGCCCACATCCGGGTCGTCGAGATCGCCCGCCCCGTCATTGAGGCGATGCGGACCGTGGCCGACCGGTCGGCGATCCCGGTCGCGCGTGAGCCCTTCGCCGATCCCCGCGTCCAGCGGGTGATCGCAGATGGGCGGCACGTCCTCTTCACCGAGCCTGCGCGCTACGACATCATCGTCGCGGAGACGATCGCGCCGCGTACCGCCGGAAGTAACCTCCTTTTCTCGAAGGAGTTTTTCGAGGAGGTGCGGAGCCGCCTCAAGCCCGGCGGCCTCGCCGTCCAATGGGCCGCGACGCCGCGCACGGTCGCGACCTTCCTCAGCGTCTTCCCCTATGTCGACCGCCTAAACCGCGTGCTGCTGGGCAGTGACCGGCCAATCGACCTCGACTGGGGCAGGATCGGCAGAGAGCTCGGGGGACCGGCCGGCCGGGTGATCCTCCGTAGCGGCGTGGCCCCGGAGGCGCTCCTCGCCTATCTTCGCAGCGGCTCCCAAGGGCATTGGGGGCCCGACGACCCCCGCCCAGATACGTCCATCAACACCGACCTTCATCCCCGCGACGAGTTTTACCCCATCGCCTGGTGACGCCGAGCCTGCGCTACCGATCCGGAATGCTCGCCTTCACCGTGAAAAAGCATGCGCCAGGGCGCGCCGCGCGGCGCGGGAAGCGGACCCGCTGTCGATGCTCCTCTATCACGGGCTGATGGACCGCGGCATGCCCGCCCCCGCTACGCGACGCGCAGTGCGATTTTCGCTTCCTCGTTCTTCGTTTCCCGGGCGAAGGGGCTGAGGCCGAGCCAGGTGGGCATCGAGCGGGTGGCCTGGGCGTCGCCAACGAGCAAAAGGCGGCCGGCTCCCTCCTCGGCCCTGCGGTGGCGAGGCGCGGCCGGACCAGCGAGGCGATCTCGCGTGCGCACGCCTTCCCGAGCTCTGCCTCGAGGGGACGCGGGACGCTGTCGCATTTTGCGGTCGCATCGCGGCCGGCGAGGACCCGGAGGGCGGCCGTCGATAGGACCGGGCCTGCCCGTGACCCCACCGTTGGCCGGCCCACCGCTGCCTAGGAAGACGGTCTCGGGGGGCGGCCCCCGAGGCGCTGGATCGCGTCGGGCGACCTCCTGTGGCCGCCGCGGCCTCGGTCGTTCCAGAGGTTGCCCCGGAGCACCGCCCCGGGGGCCAGTGGCGCGAAACGGCGTCCCTACTGCACCGGGAAGCCGCTCAGGGGCCCTTCGAGGTCGGGGAAGTTCTTGGTGCTCAGCACCTGAATGCCGGCCGTGTGGTCGCCGTTGAACGGCGTCTCGGTGGCCGGGCAGCTGGCGAGGGCCGCAGCGGCCGTCGAATCGAACCACAGACCCAGATGGTAGGTGTGGACCGGGTCGGTGGTCGGACCGACGGTGGCGTCGAGGCCGCGGTGTGGGTTTGCGGCGCCGCCACCGGGCCGGGGGAGACCACGAAGGTCTCGATGCTGAAGCGGCTGATGAAGGTGGCGGAGGCCTTGCCCGAGTCGTTGGTCTCGAGGTCGCCCACGTACCACGAGACCCCGAAGGGCGCGTTCGGCACCTGGATGACGAACAGGTCGAAGGTGGTCTTCTTCGGCAGGCCTTCCGCCTTGATGGTCAGCTTCTCCGCGGTGTTGCCGTCCGCCTGGATGGTGACGGTGGCCTTCGCGCTGGGCACGCAGTTGGCCGCGGTCGCGGCCGTCGAGACCACCATGTCGAACGTGAGCTTCTTGGATTTCTTGGCGGCCGCCGTGCTCATATCCTCCTGCGCCAGCACGGTGCCCGGCGCACCCGCCAGCAGGGCCAGAACGCTCGCACCCACGAGCGCGGGCCCAACGCTCCTCACGACACGAGAGAGCTTCCCAATCGAACCCATTGTCTGCATGGCCTGATTCCTCCCGCTCGTCCCATCGATGGCAGGACAAGACTTCATTCTCTATACTATCATCTAGGAGTCAATAGTCCTGTCGAGCAAGGATTGGATCACGACTTCGTCATGGCAAGTCGTGTGGGTGGGCTTCCTGACCCGACGCGGGTCCCTCAGCCGAGAGGGCGGGGGACGCGGGGAAGCCCGGGCGCGCAGTCGAGGGCGGCGCGGTCCCAGCCGGCGGTGTCGGCCGCGGCCTCGTAGGTGCTCTGGAGAAACGACAGAAGAAAAGAATCAGGGGTCGGGGGCGGTGCGGACGGCGTCGTAGGGGAGCAGGAACTCGCCGAGCGTGGCGTTGAAGGAGGCGGCGCCGGGCGGACGGGGGCGTCCTCGAAGCCGTCGGGGGTGGGGTAGGCGTAGGAATAGAAGGCCGGAAAATCGATGCCGCCGCCGCCTGGCCAAAAGCCGGCGCTGCTGACCTCGTGGGAGTAGGCCTCGCGCATGACGGCGTCGGCGACGCCGGGGGCACCGCCCGGGTGCGGCGGGGCGGTGCGGCCGGAGAAGCGGGTCACGGCGATGTCGAAGCTGCCCCAGAAGAAGTGGACGGGGCTGCTCTTGCCGATGAAGCCGGTGCGGAATTTTTTCAGGACACGGTCGATCTGGAGGAGCGCTCGCCAGAAGCTGTGGGCGTAGGCGGCATCGTAGGCGGCGTGGGTGCGGTCCTGGCTGAAGGGGATGGCGGCGGGGATCTCGCAGGGGCGCTCGTCGATCCGGACGGGGAGGCCGAGCTCGTCCAAGGCCGCCATCACGGACCGATGGAAATCGGCGACGGTTCGGGGCCTGAGGGCGATCCGCCGGCGGGCGCCGTCGCTCGTGGCGATGTCGAGCGCGTGGTCGATGAAGTCGAAGGAAAGCTCGAGAAAGCGGGAGCCATGGGGGATGGGGGAGGTGCCGAGGCCGCGGGCGGTGACGTAGAGGGGAACGTGCCAGGAGTGGTTGAGCCAGGGCGTCTGGGCGAGGCGGATTTTTCCCACGACCTGCGTCCAGAGGTGGAGGGTGGCGCAGGTGTCCCGCCAGGCGGCGTAGGGCAGGGCGGGCCATGCGTCGTGCGGCGCGGTGGCGGTCATGGGCGTCTCCCGGCGAAGGCCGTGAAGCCGCGGAGGAAGGCGGCGAGCTGCTCGCTGGATCTGGGGATCGGACAGCGTGCCGTCCTCGGCGAAGACGCTGGGGGCGCGGGAGACGAGCAGGCGGCCCTCGCTCCAGAGCTCGGTGCCGAGCGTGCGCAGGACCGGGAGCCAGGCGCTCTGGCTGAGGATGGTGCCGAAGGCGCCGGGCGAGGCGCCGATCAGGGCCACGGGCTTGCCGCGGAAGACCCGTCCGACGTCGGCCGGCGGCCGGGACAGCCAGTCGATGGCGTTCTTGAACACGCCCGGGATCGAGTTGTTGTATTCGGGCGTGACGAGCAGAAGGCCGTCCGCGGCGGCGATTTTTTCCTTGAGTGCCGCCACGGGCTCGGGGATGCCCTGGGCCTCGACGTCGGCGTCATAGAGGGGAATGCCGCGGATGGTGCCGATGGCGAGCGCCGAGCCCTCGGGCATCAGCCCGACCGCGGCGCGGAGCAGGGCCGCGTTGAGCGAGCCCTGGCGCAGGCTGCCCGATATTCCCATCAGCTGGACCATGGCGGCTCCTCCGGCATCGGCAGCTCGTGCCTGGTAAGAAGAAAAGAACTAGTGCCAGAGATTGGTGCGGGCGAGGTCGACCAGCTCGTCGCCGCGGCCGCTGAACACGGCCTTGATCATGTAGAGCGTGAAGCCCTTGGCCATCTCGGCGTTGACGGAGGGCGGGATGGGCAGCTCGGTGCGGGCGACGACGGCGTCGACCAGGGCCGGGCCGTCATGGGCGAGGGCGGCGGCGATGCCGCTCTCGACCTCGCCCGGATCCTCGATCCGGATGCCGCGGATGCCCACGGCCTCGGCCATCGCCGCGAAGCTCGGGTTCTTCAGCTCGGTGCCGGTGGACAGGAAGCCGGTCGACTTCTGCTCGACCTCGACGAAGCCCAGGGCGCCGTTGTTGAAGACGACGATCTTGGCCGGCAGGCCGAGCTGGGCCAGGCTCAGAAAATCGCCCATCAGCATGGCGAAGCCGCCGTCGCCCGAGAGCGAGACGACCTGGCGCTTGGGGAAGGCCGCCTGGGCGCCGATGGCCTGGGCCATCGCGTTGGCCATCGAGCCGTGCCAGAAGGAGCCGATCAGGCGGCGCCGTCCGTTCATCGCCAGATAGCGCGCGGCCCACACGGTCGGCAGGCCCACGTCGCAGGTGAAGATCGCGTCGTCGGAGGCCTGGTCGCTGATGGCCTTGGCGACCTGCTGCGGGTGGATGGGCCGTCGGCCCGGCTTGCCGGCCGCGAGATCGTCGAGGCCCTGGCGGGCGCGCCGGTAGTGCGCGACGGCCCGGTCGAGATGGGCGCGGTCCTTCCTGGGCGCGAGGAGGGGCAGGAGGGCCTCGATGGTGGCCCCGACGTCGCCGACGAGGCCGAGATCGACCGGGGCGCGTCGGCCGATCTGCCCGGGCCGGATGTCGACCTGCGCGATCCGCACGTCTTTTTCTCTCGGGTAGAACTGCCGATAGGGAAAGTCCGTGCCGAGCATCAGGAGGATGTCGCAGTCGAGCATGGCGTAGTAGCCGGACGAGAAGCCGATCAGGCCGGTCATGCCGACATCGTAGGGATTGTCCCACTCGACATGCTCCTTGCCCTTCAGGGCGTGGACCATGGGCGCCTTGAGCCGGTCGCCGAGCGCCAGCAGCGCCTCGTGGGCCCCGGCACAGCCGGAGCCGCAGAGGATGGTCACCCGGCCTTCGCCGCCCAGGAGGGTGGCCAGCTGCTGGAGGTCGGCCGCGGAGGGGACGATGACGGGCTTGCCCGGCAAGAGCCCCACGGGCTTCGACGGCGGGCCGTCCTGGGCCCTTTGCAGGGCGACGTCGCCCGGCAGCACGAGGACGGAAACGCCCTGGCGGCCGACCGCCTCGCGGATGGCGATCTCGAGGCAGCGCGGCATCTGGACCGGGCTCGAGACCAGCTCGCTGTAGTGGCTGCACTCACGAAAGAGGTCCTGGGGGTGGGTCTCCTGGAAGTAGCCCGAGCCGATCTCGGCCGAGGGGATCTGGGCCGCGATGGCCAACACCGGGACCCGCGAGCGATGGCAGTCGAAAAGGCCGTTGATCAGGTGCAGGTTGCCCGGGCCGCAGCTGCCGGCGCAGACCGCGAGCGATCCGGTGAGGTGGGCCTCGGCACCCGCGGCGAAGGCGGCCACCTCCTCGTGGCGGACATGGACCCACTCGATCCTGCCCTGGCGGCGCAGCGCGTCGGTCAGGCCGTTGAGGCTGTCGCCGACGACGCCATAGATGCGCTTCACGCCGGCCGCGGCGAGCGTCTCGGCGATCTGGTCCGCGACGTTGGTCATCCTTCTGCTCCTTCCGGCGCGTGGCCGCCGCAAAGGCGACGGCGATCCTGCTGCCAGCCGATCGTGCCGCTGGTCACGAGGAGATCGATTTGACGAGTCCACGGCGCGAGTCGCAAGCCTGCGGCGCGTAAATCTGTCAATGCACCGGCTGTACGCGCCTTCAGCGAGATTCGGATTGGCTGCACTCCCGTTATGGTTCTGTGCGGTTGCCGCAAGAGCGGGAGACGGAGCCATGCTCGACGTGCTGGCGTATCTCTCCAGGAAGGCCGCTCATCCGGCGAACGGCCGCTGGGATCTTCCGGGTCCGGCGAGCGTCACCTCGAGCCGCCGGGCAACCAACAATCCTTATCCATTAACTGGCCGGCTTTTGAGCAAAACACAGACAGTCCCACCATCCCCTATGGGGCGGAGCGTCCTAATCTGGCTCGGGCACTTGAAACGACACGCTCGAGAACGCTACGGCGAAACGGGCGCGGTCGCAAAGACGACTTCGTCCAGCTCATGGGTAAGAAGGTAGCCTGTTCTTCCAAACACGAGATAGGTCAGTTTCCTGTATTTGCCATCCCTTACCACTATGCGAAATATTTTCCTATGCTCCATCCATTTAAATATGAGACGACGCACCAGCCTTCTCGCCTCATCGAGCCATATTAGCGATTCAGGCTGAATTCCATGGGTACGTTTGGAATACCTCGTATGACGGTGGTAGTTTGCCGACAGGCAAAAGGTATCCAATTCTCTCTTCGTCATCCATTTGTTGCTTACGATCATCTTGCGTCCTGTAGCCGTCTCGCATCCCACGTCGTGCTCAATAATCTCAAACGCCTTCCATAGCTCATACCAACTATTGCCAATGGAATAGTGTCGAAGCACCTCCAATACCCTGAGTCGCCTCTTCTTAATGATGGCTTCTGCAATGTGTTGTGAGTTGGACGCGCTTTCCGGTGGTGTGCCATCCATATTCAGCGGAAATCCAGCATTAACCGTCATACGAACGATACGGTTTGGGGACATTTCTTTATGTGTTCCGTCGTCGTAAATGGCTCGTATCCTGGACGCTTTCAACAGAGATATATCGTTGATTATTGCCACCGAACCATTTAGTGTAGCCAATAACTGATCTGCGAGATCTATGACGTCGTTTCTCTCTGCAATAGCGTCAAATCTCGACCATGCCAGGAAATAATCAACCCTATCAAGAGTGGTCTCTGTTTTTAGGCATGGATCTTTCATATGGTAGAACAATTCGCGCCAGATCATGAAAGTCGATGGCTCGCCATCCAGTTTCAGCATCCAGGTTTTAATCTTCGGCATTGCTTACAATTCTCTGACGCGGTCGGGCAGACGGGCCGGCGATAGCGCCTCGCACGCTCCGACCGCGAATTCGCCGGCTGGTCGGGGTCTACCGGTTGGCCCCTTGGCGCTCGCACTGTAGCGTGATCGGTTGAAGTCGATGAGCGCGGCTTGCTCCTCGGCGCTCATGCCGTCGCGCCGAAGGGGCAGGCGTCGTTCCTGCTTTGCAACCAAGCGAGGTCGTCGCATCACGGCTCCATGTCGGGCCGAGAAGACCAGAAAGCGGCCGCCGATCAACTGGCACACCAAGGCTGCCTGGTCTGGCTGAGGAATGGCCACCGTCAAGCTCGCTTTGCCGCGAAGAGTTGCCCGATCGCTGCCGTTATGCACTGTGTCCGCCGCCGCGTAGTGCGCAGCGGGCGGAGGGTCATGGGACGTTCTTGCGGGGCGCGTGCCTCGGCTTGGCCGCGGGCGGGTCGGGCTCGGCCGAAGCCGCGGGCTGCAGCGGCTTCGATCAGACCCTTGCCAGGAGGCCCGGCAGAAGGCGGACCGACATGCGGTAGCTGTGGGGCGTGGGGTAGCGGGTGATGAGGCCGAGAAGGCGGTGGGAGGCGGCGTGGCGGTCTTGGCGCCGGTTGAAGCACCGCGGCGACGGCGGGACCCGCGGTCCACAGACCAATGCGGCCCGGCCAATCTCGAATCGAGCGAAGGCGATCTCGGCCGGTTGCGCAGGGAGGCCGAGGACAGGGGCGACCCGCACCTACGCCACCCTGACGGCCCGATCCGACAGGCTGACGGAGGCTCTTGGGCTCACCGTCGGGAAAAGAGCAGTCCGAGCACGAAACCGAAGGCGCAGGCGGCGGCGAGGGCCAACAGAGGCTGCTCGCCCACGCCGCTGCGTAGCCGACCGCCGGCGTAGGCTCCCTTGGCGTAGGCTCGGCGCCCGAGCTTGGCACTTTGCGCCGCGACCTCGCCGGCTGCGTCCTGCACGCCGGCGCTCACCCGGTCGGCGATCGACCCGACCTCGTCCTCGAGCTTGGCCGCACGGCCCTTGTTCATGGCGATCTCCCGTTCATGTCGTGTCCGGACGGAGGATCCGGCGCGGCGCCCTTGCGGAGAACAAAAAAGTAGGGCGTTCGTCGAGGCGCCGCGCGGTCCCCATCCCGCAGCCTAGCTTACGCGGCTTTGGCGTAGGCGGCTGCGGATTGGTTGATGGTCTTCATCGCGAGATCGTTGAGCAGCTTGTCGGCCTTCTTCTCCTCGTCGAGAGTCTCCCTCAGCAGGCCCACCACCTCCTTGTGGCCGGCGGCCTGCGCCCAAGCGATCAGGGCGCCGTAGCGAGCCATCTCGTAGTGCTCCACCGCCTGCCCGCAGGCGACGAGACCGGCATCGCGGACCGCGCCCATCTCGCTGTCCTCGAGCACTTCCTCGGCCTCCTCGATCAGGCCTTTGATCGCCTCGCACGGCACGCCTCGCGGGCGCTTTCCCAGGTGCTCGAATACCTGCTCGAGCCGCTCGATCTGATGGACGGTCTCCTCACGATGCGTCGTGAAGGCGTCCTTGAGCCCGGGCTCCTGCGCTTTCTTCGCCATCTTCGGAAGCGCCTTCAGCAGCTGACGCTCGGCGTAGTAGACGTCGTGCAGGAAGTGCAGGAACAGCTCGTCGAGTGATTTCATGAAAGTTTGGTCCTATGGTTGCTGTTGAGGCCGGGCTGACGTCCCAGCCGTCGTAACTCATGGAGTATGACGCCCAGGTCGGTCGCAGGTTCCGCGATGAGCCTCCTTTATCTGCCTCGGCGCAGGATTCAGGCGGCCGCGGCGTCCCAGGACCGGGGCCGAGGCGGATACGGGCTCGCGGGTCATGTCGACCAGGGCCGGATGAAGCTCGGGGCCGGGCGAAGGGCGCCATGGCGCGCCCGACTGCAAACTCCGCTAGAATGGGGCACCGACCAGGGAGCCACGCGGCATGGCCAGTCTCGCTGACCGTTTCAACAAGCTCGCCCAATGGGCCGCCGTTCAGACCGGCCGGGCCTCGACCTTCGCGCTGGCGGTCGGGATCATCGTGGTATGGGGCGTGAGTGGCCCGTTCTTCCGCTGGTCGGACACCTGGCAGCTCGTGATCAACACCGGCACGACGGTCATCACCTTCCTCATGGTGTTCCTGATCCAGAACACCCAGAACCGCGACTCCCAGGCGCTTCAGCTCAAGCTCGACGAGCTGATCAGGTCCCAGGAAGGAGCGCGCAACCGGCTCCTCCAGCTCGAGGAGCTGACCGAGGAGGAGATGAAGCACATCAAGGCGACCTTCCTCCGGCTCGCCAAGGCGGACCCGCCGCTGACGGAGGAGTGACGCGGGCCCAAGGGGCCCGCATCGGCCGTCAGAGCTCCGGGGCCTCGTCCCGCTGGCGGCCGCCCAGGGCGGCGGCGGCACAGGCGATGAAGGCGCCGATCAGCATCGAGAAGGCGGTGAAGAAGGCGAAGGACGAGGCGGCCTTGCGGGCGGCGTCGGCGGCCTTTTTGGCGGTGTCCTCGGCCGCTTTCGCCTTGGCGACCACGTCGTCGATGCGCTTCTCGGCCTCGGGCTGGGAAATCCCGGCGCGGGCGGCCACGAGCTGGGCCAGATAGGTGCGGTCGGCGGGGGCGATGGTGCCGCCGGCGAGGCCCGTTGCGATGATGTGCGAGGCCTCGCCGAGCGGAGCGGGGCCTTGGGCGTCGCTGCTCGGCTGCGCGGGGCGGAAGAGCGACTCCATCAGATAGCCGCCGGGGCCCGACTGCATGGCGTCCTGAGCCGCCCCTCCCGCGATCTGGCCGGCCCCGGACGCTGCGCCCGATGCGACGGTTGCCGCGGCGCGCGTCGCGCCCCTCAGGGCAGAGGTTCCGGCCGAGACCGTCAAGCCCACGACGACGACGGAGGCGAGCGCCCAGGTGAGGAAGCCGTTGGCGGTGTCGCGAAAAAAGACCTCGTGGGTGTGGACGTCGGCCCACTTCGTGCGGAGGCGGCCCGTCAGGTAGCCGCCGATGGCCGAGGAGAGCCATTGGACGACGATCAGCCAGATGGCGGCCAGGATGCTGAACGCGCCGGCGGACGGGTTGTCGCCCCAGGGCGAGATCGAGGCGAGGCCGATCCCGGAGCCGAACGCGAGGAGCATGGCCGTCACCGCGACGGCGACCAGGGCGCCGCCGAACACGGCGGGCCAGGCCACTGCCGACGACGGCGATTCGCGGGCGTCCAGGCCTGCCGGAGCGCCGGGCCGGGAGGACATCGAGGCGGAAGGCGTCATGGCGCCCTCAATGCCAGAAGAGGGCAAGGAGGATGATGATCGGAATTGGCACGCCCAGGAGCCAGAGAAGGATGCCGCGACCCATGATGAGCCTCCCGTTGCTGTCGGCCTAGAACAGCAGAGGGGTGCCATTGTTCCGTATGGCGATGTCGGGCCGAGGCGGGGCGCGGGATCGACGGATAGGGCCGGGCATCGGGACGCCCGAGGCCTCTCGATGCCCGGCTCGCAGCAAGGCCGACCGTCATCGTCGGTCGGCCCGGGAGACGGCTCCGGCGGCCGGCCCGGCTAGTACTGCGCCGCGGCCTTCTTGGGGCGCATGGTCGCGAGGACCGCGGTGGTGGCGGCAGCGCCGGCCGCCGTCTTGCCGGCCCGCTGCAGAAAGGCGCGCCGCTTCTCGTCCTGCGTCCTGCTCTGGGAATCGGACTTTTCGGTCATCTCAGTCTCCACCCCTTGTTCCGTCGGTCAACGGGTCGACTAGGCGAGGGCCGCGCCGAGGCTGTCAAGCCGCCGAGACCGAGCAGGCACAACCCGCCTGCCGGTTGTGACCGACCCGCTACGACGGCGAGCCTCTTTGCTGGAGGTTGGCCGTTGCGCCGGGCCGGGGCGAATGGAATGATCGGCGCCCTGAATGACATGGATCAGGTGATGGGATCTCAGGACATGTCGGGCGCGGGCTGGCGCCCCGTGCTGCCGGCGACACGGGGCACCAGCAAGCATCGGCTGCTGACCGACGCGATCGTCGCCGACATCGAGGCGGCGCGGCTGCGGGCGGGCACCCGGATGCCGACGCACCGGGCGCTGGCCCGGCTGCTCGGCGTCTCGGTGCAGACGGTCGGCCTCAGCTACAAGGAGGCCGAGCGGCGGGGCTATCTCAGGGGCGAGGTCGGGCGCGGCACCTTCGTGCGGCGTCGCGTCACCGAGCGGGCCGGCCGCTTCATGCTCGACAGCCGGCCCGACGAGATCGCCGATCTCTCGATCGTGCGGGCCGCCTATACCGAGGCCCACGAGCGGGCCTCGCGCAGGGTCATGGCGGCGCTGGGCGAACGCGACAACAGCGCCTTCATGCGCCCCTGCCGGCCGATCGCCGGGCTGGAGCGCCATCGCCGGGCCGCGCAGCAATGGCTGCTCGGCCTCGGCGTGGAGGCCGACATCGACAGAATCCTCGATCACCAACGGCGCGGCCCAGGCGCTTTTCCTGGCGGTGGCGTCGGTGGTGCGGCCGGGCGACCTGGTGCTGACCGAGCGCCTGACCGATCACGGCATCATCGGCCTCTCGAACGTTCTGGGATTTACGCTGCGCGGCCTGCCGACCGACGAGCAGGGCATTCTGGTCGAGCCGTTCGCCGCGGCCTGCGCAGCCGGCGGGGTGACGGCGCTCGTGATGGTTCCTTCGCTCGGCAATCCGACCAGCCACCTCGCCGGTGCCGAGCGGCGCATCGCCATCGCCGAGACGGCACGGCGACATGGCGTCTTCGTCATCGAGGACGAGGTCTACAAGCCGCTGCTGGAGGAGCCGCTGCCGGCCTTCACGGCGCTGCTGCCGGAGCAGGGCTTCTTCGCGACCAGCTTCACCAAGTCGGTCATGACGGGCCTCAGGATCGGCTATCTCGTGGTGCCGCCGCGCTTCAGCCTCCGCGCCGCCAGCATCCTTCGGGTCACGACCTGGAGCGCCATCAATCTGCCGGGCGAGATCGCCACGACCTGGATCGAGGACGGGACGGCCGAGGCGCTCCTCGCCGTGCAACGTCGGGAAGCCCGCGCCCGGCAGGCCATCGTGAGCGAGGTGCTGGGCCCCTGGGTGGCGGGCAGCCACCCCCTGTCGCTCTCGGCCTGGCTCCGCCTGCCGGAGCGCTGGGCCGAGGAGGGACTGGTACGGGCGCTGGCGCAGCGGCGGGTGGCGGTGACCCCGTCGGACCCCTTCGTCGTCGGCGACGAGCGGCCGGAGCGGGGCCTGCGCATCTGCACGTCGGGACGCCTGTCCCACGAGGCCCTCCGCGAGGCGCTGGTCACGATACGGCGCACCTTGGAACAGCACCCGCCGGTGCTCGACGACGGAGTCGCCGAATAAAGGGGGCAGCAATATTGTACCAGGACAATTGAACAATTGACATGATCCGGTGGCCGGTCGCACCTGCTATGCGCTATGACGACGGTTCGCGAGGCGGCTCGAGCCGGTGCCACGGATGCCATGGCCGTGGAGCGGATCCGCGCCGCCCAGGCCCGGCTGGCCGGCCATGTGATCCGGACGCCTCTGGTGCCGTCGCCCAGCCTGTCGAACATTTCCAAAAGTCCGGCTTATCTGAAGCTGGAGACGCGGCAGACGACCGGCAGCTTCAAGCTGCGCGGAGCCACGAACGCGGTGCTGTCGCTGGATGGGGCGGTGCTCGAGCGGGGGCTGGTCACGGCCTCCACCGGCAATCACGGCCGGGCCGTGGCGCATGCCGCTGCCGCGGCTGGGGTGCGGGCGGTGGTGTGCATGTCGGCCCTGGTGCCGGAGAACAAGGTGGCGGCGGTCCGGTCGCTGGGGGCCGAGATCCGCATCGTCGGGCGGTCGCAGGACGATGCGCCGGCCGAGGTCGACCGGCTGGTCCGGGAAAAAGGGCTGATAGAAATCCCGCCGTTCGACGCCCTGCCGGTGATCGCCGGCCAGGGCACCCTTGGCCTCGAGATCGTCGAGGACCTGCCGGAAGTGGAGCTGGTGCTGGTGCCGCTGTCGGGGGGCGGGCTCGCCGCCGGCGTCGCCGCCGCCGTGAAGGGGCAGCGCCCCCGTGCCCGCGTGGTCGGCGTCTCGATGGCGCGGGGTGCGGCCATGCATGCCAGCCTCGCCGCCGGACGGCCGGTGCCGGTCGAGGAGCTGGAGACGCTGGCCGACTCGCTGGGCGGCGGCATCGGTGCCGACAACCGCCACACGTTGCGTCTGTGCGCGGCCCTCCTGGACGAGGTTCTGCTCGTCTCCGAGGAGGAGATCGCGGCCGGCATCCGCCATGCTTTTCGGGTCGAGCAGGAGACGGTGGAGGGCGGGGGCGCCGTTGCCATCGCGGCTCTCCTGTCCGGGCGCGTGGCGGCCGAGGGGCCGATTGCGGTGGTCGTCTCGGGCGGCAACATCGACCCGGCGGTGCACCGGCGGATCGTGGCCGGGCCGGGGGAGCCATGCTGATCCTCACGGAGGCCGATTTGCGGCGCATCGTTCCTCTGGACGAAGCCGCCGTGGCGTGCGTGGAGCAGGCCTTTTCGGCGTTGGCGACCAAGGCGGTGGTGATGCCGCCGATCCTCCGCCTCGATATCCCGGAGCAGCGGGGCGAGGTGGACGTCAAGACCGCCTACGTGCCCGGCCTCGATGGGTTCGCGATCAAGATCAGCCCGGGGTTTTTCGACAATCCGAAGCTGGGGCTGCCGAGCCTCAACGGGCTGATGGTGCTGCTGAGCGCCAAGACGGGGCTCGTGGAGGCGCTGCTGCTCGACAACGGCTATCTCACCGACGTGCGCACGGCCGCGGCGGGTGCTGTCGCAGCGCGATGTCTCTCACGGCCGGATGCGGCCGTGGCGGCGGTGCTGGGCGCCGGGGCGCAGGCGCGGCTGCAGCTTCGGGCGCTGCTGCTGGTGCGGCCGATCAGCCGGGCCCGGATCTGGGCGCGCGACGCTCGGAAGGCGGGAGCGGCAGCCGAGGCGCTGGGCCACGATCTCGGGATACCCGTCGTAGCCGAGCCGGACCCGGCGGCGGCCTGCGCAGGTGCCGACATCATCCTGACCTGCACGCCGGCAACGGAGCCGATCCTGCGCGCGGCCTGGCTCGAGCCGGGCCAGCACGTCACCGCGATGGGCTCGGACGCGGAGCACAAGAACGAGGTCGAGGCGGCGGCGATCACCCGCGTGTCCTATGTGGCCGACCGGCTGTCGCAGACGCGCCGGCTGGGCGAGCTGCACCACGCCATCGAGGCGGGGGTGGTGCCGGCCGATCGGGAGTTTCCGGAGCTGGGTCAGGTGGTGGCGGGGTTGGCCGTCGGCCGTACCTCGCCGGCGGACATCACGCTCTGCGACCTCACCGGGACCGGCGTGCAGGACACGGCCATCGCAACGCTGGCGCACCGCCGCGCCGTCGCGGCCGGGGTCGGCCGGTCCTTCGACACGCGCAGCCCGAGGGGAGCAGCGGCGTGACCGGGCCGAGGCTGAATTTCGAGCGTGCGGAATATGCCGAGCGGCTGAAAAAGACGCGGGCGGCCATGGAGCGGGCCGGGGTCGAGCTGCTGATCGTCAGCGATCCCTCCAACATGCACTGGCTGACCGGCTATGACGGCTGGTCGTTCTACGTGCATCAGTGCGTGCTGGTGGCGGGCGACGGCGAGCCCGTCTGGTACGGCCGCGGCCAGGACGCCAACGGCGCCAGGCGCACCTGTTATCTGACCGACAAAAACATCGTCGGCTATCCCGACCACTACGTGCAGTCCACCGAGCGCCATCCGATGGACCTGCTTTCCCAGATCATCGCCGAGCGCGGCTGGGATCGTCTCGCGGTCGGCGTCGAGATGGACAATTATTATTTTTCGGCCGCGGCCTTTTCCTCGTTGCAACGCCATCTGCCCAACGCCCGCTTCAAGGACGCGACGGCGCTCGTGAACTGGCAGCGCGCGGTGAAAAGCCCGACCGAGCTCGACTATATGCGGAAGGCCGGGCGCATCGTCGGGGCGATGCACGAGCGCATCCTGGAGCTGGCCGAGCCGGGCCTGAGAAAGAACGAGCTGGTGGCGGAGATCCTGGCCACCGGCGTGCGCGGTGTCGACGGCATCGGGGGCGACTATGCGGCCATCGTGCCGCTGCTGCCGTCGGGCGAGGAGGCCTCCGCACCGCATCTCACCTGGGACGAGCGGCCGATGCGGTCCGGGGAGGGGACCTTTTTCGAGATCGCCGGCTGCTTTCGCCGCTACCACTGCCCGTTGTCGCGCACGGTTTTCCTGGGCAAGCCGCCCCGGGCGTTCCGGGATGCCGAGCAGGCGGTGCTCGAAGGCATGGAGGCGGGTCTCGCCCAGGCCCGCCCGGGCAACCGCTGCGCCGATATCGCGGGTGCCTTCTTCGCCGTGCTGAAGCGGCACGGCATCGTGAAGGACAACCGCACCGGCTACTCGATCGGCCTCAGCTATCCGCCCGACTGGGGCGAGCGCACGATGAGCCTGCGCTCGGACGACCGCACCGAGCTCAGGCCCGGCATGACGTTCCATTTCATGAGCGGGCTCTGGCTCGAGACGATGGGGCTGGAGATCACCGAGAGCATCGCCATCACCGACACGGGCGTCGAGTGCCTGTCGAGCGTGCCCCGCGAGCTGTTCGTCAAGCCATGATGGACACTGCCAAAAGCCTCCTTCCGCCCTCGCCGGTGACGCCCACCGTCGATTTCGAGGCGGACGGCGTTCAGCACGCCTTCCTGCGCCTGCCGTACAGCCGGGACGACTCCGCCTGGGGCTCGGTGATGATCCCCGTCACGGTGGTCCGCCGGGGCGTGGGGCCGACAGCGCTGCTGACCGGCGGGAATCATGGGGACGAGTACGAGGGGCCGATCGCGCTCTTCGACCTGGCCAGGACGCTGACGGCGGAGCAGGTCACCGGCCGCGTCATCATCGTGCCGGCCATGAACCACCCGGCCTTCGTCGCCGCCACGCGCACCTCGCCCATCGACCGCCGCAACCTCAACCGCAGCTTTCCTGGCCGGCCGGACGGCACGATCACCGAGAAGATCGCGGATTATTTCACGCGCCATCTCCTGCCGCTGGCCGACCTGGTGCTGGACTTCCATTCCGGCGGGAAGACGCTGGACTTTCTTCCCTATGCGGCCGCGCATGAGCTGCCCGACAAGGCCAGGGAGGCGGCGTGCTTCGCGGCGGTGGCGGCCTTCGGGGCCCCCTACTCGATGCGCATGCGCGAGATCGACCCGGTGGGCATGTACGACACCACGGCCGAGGCGATGGGCAAGGTGTTCGTCACGACCGAGCTCTGCGGCGGCGGCACCGCGACGGCCCGCAGCGTGGCCATCGCGCGGCGCGGCGCGATGAACCTGCTGCGCCATGCCGGCATCGTCGCGGGCGAGCCGGAGGTCGAGCAAGACGCGGTGGCTCGACATGCCCTCCGACCATGCTTCGGCTTTGCCGTGGACGAGGGGCTGGTCGAGCCCTGCGTCGATCTGGGCGACCCGGTGCGGAGCGGCGACGTCCTGGCCCGCATCCATCCCATCGGCCGCACGGGGGCGGCGCCGGGCCTGCATCGGGCGGCCCTCGACGGCATCCTGGCGGCCCGCCATTTCCCCGGCCTCGCCAAGCCCGGCGACTGCCTCACGGTGATCGCCACCCTCGAAGAGACCCAGGATCAACAGTCCCAGCTCATCACCAAAGGAGTTCCGTGACGATGAGAAACCTTGCTCAGTGCGGCATCGCGGCGTTCGCGATGACCATCGGCCTCGGCGCCGTCGCCCACGCCACGTCGCTCGAGGAGGTGAAGAAGGCGGGCTACATCCGCGCCGCCAACGCCAACGAGGTTCCCTACGCCTACATGGACGCCGACGGCTCCGCCAAGGGCATCGGCCCCGATGTGGCCGCGGCGGTGCTGAAGTCGATCGGCGTGCCCGAGATCGAATGGACCGTGACGCCGTTCGGCTCGCTGATCCCCGGCCTCAAGGCCCGGCGCTTCGACATGGTGGCGGCCGAGCAGAACATCCTGCCCGACCGCTGCAAGCAGGTCGAGTTCACGACGCCCAACTCCAGCTATGGCGAGGGCCTGCTGGTCAAGGCCGGCAATCCCAAGAACCTGCACAGCTACGAGGACTTCAAGAAGAACCCGGCGCTCAAGGTGGCGATCGTCTCGGGCGCCGACCAGATCGACTTCCTCCACGGGCTGGGCATTCCGGACGGCCAGATCGTCATCATCCAGGCCAACGCCGACGCGCCCTCGACCGTGCAGACCGGCCGGGCCGACGCCTATGCCGCGACCGAGCTCACGGTCGCCAATCTCGTCAAGGTGAACAGCACCGGCGTCGAGCAGGCCAAGCCCTTCACCGACCCGGTGATCGACGGCAAGCCCGTCCGCAGCTATGGCGGGTTCGACTTCCGCAAGCAGGACGAGGGGCTCTACAAGGCCTTCAACACCGCCCTCGTCGCCTTCAAGAAGACCGACGCCTACGCCAAGATCCTGACCAGCTACGGATTGAGCGACGCCAGCGTCGAGGCCGCCCGCAAGAAGACGATGGCCGAGCTTTGCGCCGGCAAGTAGGCCCGAACGGCATGGGCGGGGTGCTCGGCCCATGCCGCAGCACCGGCCGCGGGTGGCACGCTCATGACCTGGACCCACTATCTGCCGGCCCTGCTGCGCGGGGCCGAGGTGACGGCGCTGCTCGCGGTGGCCTCCACGCTGCTCGGCGCGGTGCTGGCCTTCGCCGCCGGCATCGCCCGGGTGGCCGGCGGCCGTCTTTTGTCGGCCATCGCGCTCGTCTATATCGAGATCTTTCGCGGCACCTCGCTCCTCGTGCAGCTTTTCTGGCTGTACTACGCGCTGCCGCTGGTCGGCATCTCGTTCGGTCCGGTGCTGACCGGTGTCCTCGGGCTCGGCCTCAATATCGGCGCCTATGGCGCGGAGGTGGTGCGCGGTGCCCTGCGCTCGGTGCCGGAGGCCCAGCACGAGGCGGCGCGGGCCCTGAACTTCAGCCGCGGCTACACGCTCTGGCACATCGCCCTGCCGCAGGCGGTGGTGGAGATGATGCCGGCCTTCGGCAATCTCGCCGTTCAGAACCTCAAGGACACGGCGCTGGTGTCGCTGATCTCGATCGCCGAGCTCACCTACGAGGCCCAGCAGCTCCGCAACATCACGCTCGACAGCGTCCGCATCTACTCCCTGGCGCTGCTCGGATATTTCATCATGGCGCTCGTTCTCGCGGCCTTCATGCGCTGGCTCGAGCAGGCGCTCAGACGGGGTGCCGCGTTCCCGAGGGGTGCCCACGCATGATGTACGGCTTCGCCTGGGACACGTCCTCGCTCGTGCGCCTTCGCCATCTCGATCCTGCCGATCCTGGGCATCGGCCTGATCGTCACGCTCGAGGCGACGGCGCTGGGGTTCCTCATAGCGCTGGTCCTGGGCCTCGTGTGGGCTCTGCTGAGGCGCAGCCGGATCAAGGCGGTGGCCTGGACGACAGCGATCGTGGTCGAGTTCATCCGCGACACGCCGCTGCTGATGCAGCTCTTTTTTCTTTACTATGTGCTGCCGGTCTACGGGATCGTGCTGCCGGCCTTCCTGACCGGTGCGCTGGCCCTCGGGCCTGCAATATTCGGCCTACACCTCGGAAGTCTATCGGGGCGGTCTCGATGCCGTGCCGCGCGCCCAGTGGGAGGCGTCGGTCGCCCTCAACCTCACGCGCTGGCAGACCTACCGGGACATCGTCATGCCGCAGGCGATCCCGCGGATCGTGCCGGCGCATGGGCAACTATCTCGTCTCGATGCTGAAGGAGACGCCGGTGCTGTCGGTGGTGACGGTGGTCGACATGCTGGGCGTCGCCAACATGATCGGCGACCGGACCTTCGAGTATCTGGTGCCGCTCTCCATGGTGGGCCTGATCTTCCTCATCCTGACCCTTCTCTGTTCCGCCGGGCTGCATTTGCTGGAGCGCATGCTGCCCAAGCGCGGGATCGCCTTTCGATAGGAGCGCTCGATCCCATGACTCCGATGATCCACTTCGAGCAGGTGAACAAGCGCTTCGGCTCGCTGACCGTTCTGGACCAGTTCGACTTCGAGGTCCCGGCCGGGCAGAAGGTGGCGCTGATCGGGCCGTCCGGGCTCGGGCAAGTCCACCGTGCTGCGCATCCTGATGACGCTGGAGCGCTTCCAGGAGGGCAGGCTGATGCTCGACGGCGTCGAGTATCACCAGCCGAACGGAAAAGGCCCGTTCCGGGCCAGCGAGCGGCATCTCCGGGAGCTGCGCACCAAGGTCGGCATGGTCTTCCAGAGCTTCAATCTTTTTCCGCACATGACGGTGCTGCGGAACATCGTCGAGGCGCCGACGGCCGTGCTCAGGATGCGCCGCGACGAGGCCGAGGCGCGGGCGATGGACCTGCTGGGCCTGGTCGGGCCTGACCGACAAGAAGGACCACTTTCCGAGCCAGCTCTCGGGCGGCCAGCAGCAGCGGGTGGCGATCGCGCGGGCGCTCGCCATGCGGCCGCGCGTGCTGCTGTTCGACGAGCCGACCTCGGCGCTCGATCCGCAGCTGGTGGGCGAGGTGCTGGGCGTGATCCGCGACCTCGCCCACGAGCACGATCTCACCATGCTCCTGGTCACGCACGAGATGCGCTTCGCCCGCGAGGTCTCGGACCGCGTCTGCTTCTTCGACAAGGGCCGCATCGTCGAGCAGGGCGAGCCGGAGCGGATCTTCACCGACCCGCGCGAGGCCCGCACCCGGGAGTTCCTGCAGTCGGTCCTCTAGGGTATGCCTTCGGCAGCAGGTCCCGGTCGATCGAGGTCCTCGGCTCGTCGTGAGGGAGCCGAGGACCGACGAGGACCGCTTCAGGTCGGCAGGGGCTACTGCGCCGCGGCTTCGACGTTCTTGATGTCGTAGATGGAGAAGGGGCCCATCAGCACGCGCAGGCCGGCCTTGCGGGTCGGGTCCTTGGTGATCGTGTAGTTCCCGAGGCGGCCGGCCTTGAAGCTCTGGCCGGCCTCGGCCTTGATGGCGCCGGTCGCCAGCGCGTAGGCGGTGTAGTAGGTGAGGTAGCCGAGGTCGACGAAGCTCCAGAGCGCGAACTCGGGGGCGCAGCCGTTCTTCGTGTAGGCGAGCATCTCCTTGGGCACGCCGAGCCCGCTGACCTTGATCTTGTCGCAGAGGCCCTCGTCCTGCATCGCCTTGGCGGCGGCGACGATGCCGACCGAGGTCGGCGCCATGATCAGCTTCATGTCCGGATACTTGTCGACCAGCGCCAGCGCCTGGTTGTAGCTCGCCTCGGACTGGTCGTTGCCGTAGACGATGCCGACCTGCTTCAGCTTGGCGTATTTCGGATCCTTGAGGGCCGTCTCCATGGCCGCGATCCAGGCGTTCTGGTTGGCGGCGTCCGGCGAGGCCGACAGGATGGCGAACTCGCCGCCGTCGGCCCGAGGATGTCGAGGGCCATGTCGGCCATGACCTTGCCGGTCTCGGTGAAGTCGACCTGGGCGACGAAGACGTCCTCGCCCTCGGCCGACGGGATCGGCGAGTCCCAGGTCACGACCTTGATGCCCTTGGCCTGCGCCGCCTTGGCCGCCGGCACGATCTGGTCGCCGGAGTTGTTGGAGATCATGATCGCGTCCACGCCCTGGGTCGTGGCGTTGGTGACGATCTCGATCTGGCCGGCGACGCTGTTCTCGGGCGTCGGGCCGAGATACTGCAGCTCGATCGGGTTCTTCAGCTCCTTCTGCCGCCTCGAGGGCCCCCTGGTGGGCCTGGTCGAAGGGCAGGATGCCGAGGAACTTCGGCAGCAGCACCATCTTCACCGGCCTTGCCGGGCGCCGGCGCCTGCCTGCGCGCGATGCGCCCGCCGAGCAGCGTCGCCAGCATCGCCAGCGCGGCGGACGCCAGCAGATATCTTCTTCATGTGTCCCTCCCCTTCCATTTCGCGTGGATTGTCTGCGCCATGTTCGGTAGCAGCACTGACAGGATCAGCAAGGCCCCGATCACGCTCGTCTGGGTGTTGCCGGTGATGTTGGCGAGGCCCATGCCGTTGCGGAGGTTGAGGATCACGAGGATCGACAAGCCGACGCCGAGCAGATTGCCCGAGCCGCCGAAGATGCTGACGCCGCCCAGGAGCACGATCGTGATGATGTCGAGCTCGAAGCCCTGCGCCATGTCGCCCCGCACCGAGCCCAGCCGCGCCGCGTAGAGCAGCCCGGCCAGGGCGGCGATGACGCCCGAGGCGACGAACAGCGCCAGCTTGACCCGCCTGCGTCCGCACGCCCGGAATAGCGCGCCGCCTGCAGGTTGTTGCCCATCACATAGACCAGCCGGCCGAAGCCCGAGCGGTGCAGCACGACCGCGATCGACCACGAACAGGACGATGAAGATGACGATGGAGATCGTGAGCGGCCCGATCAGCGGCTGCTGGCCGAGCGCGTTGAACCAGTCCGGATAGCCGCCGATGGCGCGGTCCTCGACCAGGATGCGGGCGACCCCGCGATAGCCGATCAGGCCGGCCAGCGTGACGGCGAGCGAGGGCAGCCCGACATAGGCGATCCAGAAACCGTTGATCAGCCCGGCCACGGCACCGGCCAGCAGCGAGGCCAGCATGCCCAGAGGCAAGCGGCACGCCGTGCTGGAACAGCTAGGCCATGACGCAGGCCGAAAGACCCATGACCGAGGCGACCGACAGGTCGATCTCGCCGTTGATGATGATGAGCGTCATCATCAGGGCGACGATGATCTTCTCGATCTCGAGCTGGAACAGATTGACGATGTTGCCGACGCCCAGATAGTAGGGCGAGTTGGCGATGTTGAAGGCTGCGATCACGATCAGCAGGGCCAGCAGCAGGCCTTCCCAGCCGCGCAGCCGGGCGAGAACGGTCATGGCTCTGGCTCCCTCGCGGTGCCGGCGCCCGCGCGATCGAGCTTCGAGGTCGGTACCGTGTCCACAGCGCCCGCAGCCGTCTGCAGGATCACCGCGTCGCTCGCGACCGCGAGGAGGATCAGCAGGCCGAGGATGGCGTCGCGCCAGAACTCGCTGATCTGCAGGCGGAAGAGGCTCTGCTCCAGGGTGCCGATCATGATCGGCGCCGAGCATGGCGCCCATCACCGTGCCCGAGCCGCCGAAGATGTTGACGCCGCCCACCACCACCGCCGCCACCACCTGCAGCTCGAGCCCGCGGCCGGCCTCGACGGTGATGTTGCCGAACCGCGCGAGGGTCATGAAGCCGGCGAGGCCGGCCAGCGCGCCGGAGAGCAGGAAGGCGGTGAAGACGATGCGCCGCGTCGGCAGGCCCATCAGCTCCGCCGCGTCGGGATTGGAGCCGATGGCATAGAACTGGCGGCGCGAAGTTGAGGTAGCTGGTGCCGATCTGGAAGACGATGACGATGACGAGGGCCAGCGCCACCATCGCCCTGATGTCGAGCCCGGCGATGGTGACGAGGTTGAGCGCGCGGCAGGTCGACCAGCCAGTCCGGCAGGCTGTCCGTCGTCACCGTCCTGGCGCCGGAATAGCTCGACCAGGATGCCCCGGTAGATGGCGAGCGTGCCCAGCGTCACGATGATCGACGGGCACCCGGCCCCAGGCCACCAGCACGCCGTTGATCATGCCCATGACGGCGCCCAGCGCCACGGCGATCAGCACCGGCTCGACCGGCCACACGCCGTTGTCGTGCGCGATCTGCGTGCCGGCGAAATAGGCGGTGCAGCCGACGATGGAGCCGACCGAGAGATCGATGTTGCGGGTCAGCACGACGAGCGTCTGGCCGACCGCCACGACCGTGATGATGACGACGCTGGAGGCGACGCGGTTGAAGGTCCGGGACGTGTAGTAGCCGTCGATCTGCGAGCCGAAGATCAGCACCGCGACGACGATCAGCAGGAGCAGGCTGAGCTCCCGGATCTGCTCGGGCCGGACATGCCGCTGCAGCCAGGTCACGCCGCGGCGCTCCTGTCCTCGGGACTGTCCGCCTGCCCCATCGCGGCCGTCATGACCCGCTCCTGGGTGGCGTCGGCCCGGTCCAGGATGGCCATCTGCCGGCCCTCGCGCATGACCAGCACGCGATCGCTCATCGCCAGCACCTCGGGCAGATCGGACGAGATCATGATGATGCCGATGCCCTCCGCCGCGAGCTCGCCGATCATGGCGTGGACCTCGGCCTTGGCGCCGACGTCGATGCCGCGCGTCGGCTCGTCCAGGATCAGCAGCGAGGGGTGCGTGTTGAGCCACTTGCTCAGCATCACCTTCTGCTGGTTGCCGCCCGAGAGCTTGGCGACCGGCAGCTCGACCGAGGGCGTGCGGATCGCGAGGCGCTGCCGGAAGGCCTCGGCCGTCCGCCGCTCCATGCCGGTCCGCACGAGGCCGAAGCGGTCGAGATAGCGCCTGAGCACCGGCAGCGAGATATTGGCCGCGATCGACATCGGCAGCGACAGGCCGAGCTGGCGCCGATCCTCCGACAGATAGGCGATGCCGGCGGCCATGGCCTGCCGGGGCGACCGGATGCTTTCCGTCTTCCCGTCGAGCACGATCGTGCCCGCGGTCGCAGGCTCGATGCCGAACAGGGCGAGGCGCGATATCGGTGCGCCCGGCGCCGATCAGGCCGGCAAATCCCAGAACCTCGCCCCGATGGACGTCGAAGTTGACATCCTCGAAGACGCCGGTCCGGCCCAGCCCGCGGACGGAGAGCAGGAGCTCGCCCCGGGGGCCGGGGGCCGCGGCTGCAGCAGCCCCATCTCGCGTCCGACCATGTCGGCGATGGCGCTCTGCGGCGTGACCTCGGCGCGCGGCCGGGTGGAGATCAGGCGGCCGTCCCGGAACACGGTGACGGCGTCCGCGATCTCGAACACCTCCTCCATGCGGTGGCTGACGAAGAGGATGGCGACGCCCTGATCCCGAAGGCTGCGCACCAGCTTGAAGAGCTGCGCCACCTCGTGGGCCGAGAGGGATGCGGTCGGCTCGTCCATGATGAGGACGCGGACATTGAGCGAGATGGCCTTGGCGATCTCGACCGACTGCTGGGCCGCCAGCGTCAGCCCGCGGGCCGGGCTGCGCACGTCCAGGGCCACGCCGAGGCTCGCCAGGATCCGGTCGGCCTCGCGGAACATCTGCCGCCAGGCCGTCACCGGACCGCGGTCCTGATGACTGATGAAGATGTTCTCCGCGACGTTGAGGTCGGGGAAGAGCAGCGGCTCCTGATAGATGGCGGCGATGCCGTGCCGCTGCGCCTCCGCGGCGCTGCCGATGACGATGGGCTCTCCCGACAGCAGGATCTCGCCGCGGTCCGGCTGGTAGACGCCGGTGATGATCTTGATCAGCGTCGACTTGCCGGCGCCGTTCTCGCCCAAGCAGGGCGTGGACCTCGCCGGCCCGCAGCGTGAGCGACACGTCCTCCAGCGCCTGGGTGGCGCCGAAGCGCTTGGCGATATTCCGGATCTCCAGCACCGGCGAGATGGGCGCCTCGGCGCCCGAGCGCTCCCCGGCCGGCGTCAGGCCCACCGTCGCTTCCTCGCCGTCTCTTTGCTTCGGCGGCCGGCCATGCCGCCCCCTCCCATGTCGTTGCCAGAGCTATAGCGAGCCAAGGCTGGGATGACTATCCGATTCCGTGGCCTCGGCGGTCGGGCGTCCGGCGGTCCGGTCCCTCAGGCCGAGAGAGGAGAATTGGAGCCGGGGCGGCGATCGACGAGGCGGGCCGCCATCTCGCCGACCACCATCGCCGTCAGGTTGGTGTTGTGCATGACATTGTCGGGATAGATGCTGGTATCGGCGACGCGCAGATTGTCGAAGCCGTGGACCAGGAGATCCGGGCCGACGACCGCGGCCGGATCGCCCGCCGGACCCATCCGGACCGTGCCGGCCTGATGGTGGGCAGGACCCATTCCCTCGGCCAGCGCCGTCGCGATGGGCTTTTTCGGATCGTCGATCCAGGTGGCGCGGTGGCGTCGGAAGGCGCTGGTCGCCAGCATCGCCTCGAAGAAGGAGCGGGCCTCGGCGAAGCGGCGCCGATCCTCCTCCTGCGTGTTGTAGCGATGGTCGATCAGGGGCGGCTCGTGTCGGGATCGGCGCTGGTGATGCGGACCTCGCCCTGGGCCTGCTGGCGCGTCAGGTAGGTCCAGAAGCCGCCGATGTTTTCTTCCTCGTCGATCGGGAAGGGGTGGGTCTGCCATTCGGGCTCGCCGGCGGCGTTGGCCGGCCCGCGGACGTTGGCGGCGAAGAGGCGGCCGGTCATCACGCCGAGCCCCTCGGCCCGGAACTGCATGCCGAAGCCGGGGTGGTCCAGCAGGTTCCGGCCGACGGGCAGGTCGGCCGCTGACCTCGATGCCCAGCGGGCGCAGCCACTCGGCCGGCCCGATGCCGGAGCGCTGGAGGATGGCCGGGCTGTTGTAGACGCCGGCACTGATCACGACCTGGTCGGCCTGCGCCGTCCGGCGCCGGCCCTGGCTGTCGCTGTAGACCACGCCCTCCGCGCGGCTGCCCCTGAGCAGGATCCGGTCGACGCGGCAGCCGCCCTGGATGGTCAGGTTGGGACGGGGCCGGGCGGCCCGCAGATAGGTGACAAGAGTGCCCTGGCGAACCTCCTTGTAGCGGTTGTGGGGCATCGGCCCGACCACGCCGGCCTGGCCGTCCGGCGCGTTGAGGTCGGGCGCCTCCCGCACGCCGAGCTCGAGGCAGGCCTCGTACATGGCGCGGTTCACGGGGGCCCAGCGGTCGGACGGATAGCGCTGGATGACGATCGGCCCGTCGCGCCCGTGGATCGCGCTGGTCGCCGAAGTCCAGGTCGTTCTCGATGGCGATGAAGAGGGGCAGGAGGTCGGCCCAGGCCCATCCCACATTGCCCATGGCGGCCCAGCGGTCGAAGTCGAAGGGGGCTCCCCTGGCGGCGATGGTGGCGTTGATCATCGAGGTGCCGCCGACCAGGCGCCCGCGCGGCAGCCGGAGGCTGCGCCCGCCGAGCGTGCCGGACCCGTCGGTATTGGCGAGGTCCCAGTCGAATTCCGGGATGCCGGCGGTGCGCCAGCTATGCTCGCCGCTGACGGTGAAGAGGGGCGGCACCTCCGCCTCGCGCGGAAAGTCCGGCCCGGCCTCGAGAAGGAGAACGCGCCGGTCGGCGTTTTCCGAGAGGCGCGCCGCGACGACCCCGCCGCTCGACCCCGCCCCGACAACGATCGCGTCGTATCGATCCATCGGCGTCATGCCCCGAAGCGCGCGCAGGCCTCCGACAGTCCAGGGGAAGCGCGGGCAGGCCTCCTCTCACGTGGAAGGCCTGCCCGCCCGCGAAAGTCCGCCGCGGCGGGTTCTAGAACTTGAAGGTGTCGACGTTCTCGGGCGTGACGATGACGGCGGGGCCGAGCACGACCTCGCCGTCCGCGCCGACCTTGTACTCGCCCAGCCGCCCGGCTTTGAAGGTGTCGCCTTCCTTGCCGGTGATCTTGCACTCGGCCAGGGCCTGGGCCGCATAGTAGGTCAGGTAGCCGAGGTCCTTCACGTTCCACCAGATGTCCTGGACCGAGCCCTCCTTGATGTACTTCTTGATCAGCGTCGCGGGTGCCAGACCCGTCAGCTTGATCTTGCCCAGGAGGTTGGCCTGCTCGAAGGCGCGCGCCGCGGCCGGCAGGCCGATCCCGGCCGGGACGATGATTCCTTTCAGGTTCGGAAAGGCCTCGGCCAGGGCCAGGGCCTGCTGCTGGTTGACCTGCTCGCTCTCCTCGCCATAGGCGACCTGGACCAGCTTCATCTTGGCGTATTTGGGCTCGCTGGCGAGCTTCTGCTTCATGAAGGCGACCCAGGCGTTCTGGTTCGTCGCCGTGGGCGTGGAGGAAAGAATGGCGAACTCGCCCTCGTAGTTGATCAGCTTGCCCATGCTCTCGAGCATCTGCTCGGCGAGGCTGTCGGACTTGGCCTGGTTGATGAAGAGCGCACGGGCGCTTTTCGCGACATCGGAATCATAGGCGATGACCCGGACGCCCTGCTGGGCCGCCCGCTTCAGGGCCGGGGCCACGGCGTTGGCGTCGTTGCCGGCGATCGCGATGACGCCGACCTTCTGCGCCACGAGATTGTTGATGAACTCGATCTGGGCGTCGGCGGTCGCCTGCGAGGGCGCCTGCTGGACGACCTTGCCGCCGATCTCGCCCTGGGCTTCCTCGGCCCCGGTGCGGGCGACCCCGAAATAGGGATCGGTGTCGAGCTTGGGCAGGAGGCCCACGGTGACGGGCGCCGTGGCGCAGGCGGGCTCGGCCGCCGCGGCGGTGCCGAGCCAGCCCATCAGCATCAGCGCCGCCGGGGCGCTGCCCAGCAGCAGACGGCGCTTCGTGGTCTTCATCATGGTGTCGTCCTCCCTGGAGTTGGATCTTGGTCGAAGCGTGGCTCGGCCGGGATCTCGGGCCCCGAGGCCGTGCGGGAAAGGGCTCTGCCGCCGAGCAGGCGCTCGGCGGCGCTGTTGAGCAGCAGAGCCACGATGAGGAGAAGGCCGATCGCGATGCCCTGGGCGTCGCCGCCGATGTCGTTGAGGCCCAGGACGTTCCGGAGCGTGGCGACGAGCACGAGGGCGGCGAAGACGCCGGTGAGCCTGCCCCGGCCGCCGAAGACGCTGATCCCGCCCAGAAGGGCGATCGTGATCACGTCGAGCTCGAATCCCAGCGCGTTGTTCGCCCGCGCGTTCGAGAGCCGGGCCGTGAAGACGATCCCGGCCAAGGCACAGACGACACCGGAGACGACAAAGAGAAAAAAGCGGAGGCGGCGGACCTCGACGCCGGCATAGAGGGCGGTGTCGGGGTTGCCGCCGATGGCGTAGATCCACCGGCCGATCGGCGTGCGCTGCAGGACGATGGCGAAGGCCGGGGCCAGCAGCAGGAACGGGACCAGCGTGTAGGGGATCGGCGTGCCGGGCACGTTGCCGATGCCGAGATCGGTGAAGGTTTCCGGAAAGACGTTCACGGAGCCCGGAGCCCAGGATGATGTAGCCGATGCCCCGGAACAAGGCGAGCGTGCCGAGGGTGACCACGAGGGAGGGCAGATCGAGGCCGGTCACGAGCAGCCCGTTGAACGCGCCGGCCAGCGCCCCGACCAGAAGCACGACCGGCACGGCCGCCAGGAGCGGCACGCCGGCCTGGACCAGCACGCCGAGCACGACGCTGGCCAGCGCCAGGGTGCTGGCGATCGAGAGGTCGATCTCGCGGGCGATGATGAGCAGGACCAGGGGCAGGGCGAGCAGCGCCTTCTCCGAGACGCCGGCCGCGGCCTGCGAGAGGTTGAACTCGGTGGCGAAGTTGGGGACGAACACGGCCGCATAGACCAGCATCGCCAGCGCCACCGCGGTCAGGAACGCCTCCCAGCCGGCCCGGCGCAGAAGCGAGGCCATGGCCGCCGTCATCCCCTTCGCCCCATGGCCGCACGGGCGGAGCGGCGGGCGACCAGGGCATCGATCGCCACCGCGACCAGGATGACGAGCCCGTAGACGCCCTGCAGCCACAGGGGATCGACGCGGACCAGGGTGAGCCCGTTGCGGATCACGAGCAGCGTGAGCGCGCCCAGCACCACGCCCAGGACGGTGCCGGAGCCGCCGCGGATCGCCACGCCGCCCACCACCACGGCCGCGATCACGGTGAGCTCGTAGCCGATGGCGACGCGCGCATCGATGGTGGCGTAGCGCGACGCCCACAAGGCGCCGTCGAGGCCGGCCAGGAGCCCCGCCGCGCCGAAGGCGCCCAGAACCCGGCGGCGGGCGCGGATGCCGACCAGCTCGGCCCCGTCCGGGTTCGAGCCGATGGCGTAGAGCTCCTGGCCCAGCGGCGTGGCGCGCAGCAGGTAGGCCAGGACGAGGAGGACGGCGAGCGCGATCAGCACGATCCCGGGGATGCCGGCGACGCTCCGGCCGGTGAGGTCGAGCCAGGCCTGGGGCACCTGGTCGGCGCTGATCTGCCGGCCGCCTGCAAGCAGGCTGGTGGTGCCGCGAAAGAGGGAAAGGGTGCCCAGCGTGACGACGATGGCCGGGACCCTGCCGATGGTCACGACGAGGCCGTTGAGGAGCCCGCAGCCGAGACCCAAGGCCGCCGCCAGGGCGATCCCGGCCGCCACGCCGAGCCCGGGATGGGCGTGCATCAGGTCCGCCGAGGCGTAGGCGGTGAGGCCGATGACCGAGGCGACGGAAAGGTCGATGTTGCGGGTGACGAGGACGAGCATCTGGCCGGCGGCGACGATCGTCAGCAGGGCCGCGTCGAGCGAGAGGGCGGTGAGGTTGGAGCCGCTGAGCATGCGCGGGTTGACCGCCGCCACCGGCAGGATGACGGCGGCGATGGCCAGGGCCAGCCCGAGCTCGCGCCGGGCCCCGAGCGTGCGCAGCCAGCCGGGCAGGCCGGCGAGGCTCGGCGGCGGGCGGCCGTGACCGCCGCCGCGGGCCGGGCGGCGCCTGCGCCGGGGTCCGAGGCCGCGGCCGGGTCGATGGCGGCGTGGAGGATGCGCTCCTGGGTGGCGTCGGCGCGGGGCAGCTCGGCCGATGATCCGGCCTTCGCGCAGCACGAGGATCCGATCGCACATGCCGAGCAGCTCGGGCAGCTCGGAGGAGATGAGAAGGATGGCGAGGCCCTGGCCGGCGAGGTCCGCGATGAGCTTGTGGACCTCGGCCTTGGTCTGGACGTCGACGCCCTGGGTCGGCTCGTCCAGGATCAGGAGCCGGGGCCCGACCGCCAGCCACTTGGCGAGCACGACCTTCTGCTGGTTGCCGCCGGAAAGCGTGCGCACGGGCTGGGCATAGTCGCCGCTGAAGCGCAGCCGCAGCCGCTCGAGGTGCGGCCGCGACGAGGCCGAGCTCGCGCGGGCGGCGGACGATCCCGGCCGAGGCGGCCCTGCCGATCACCGGCAGGGAGGCGTTGGCGAGGATGCCGAAATCCATGACCAGGCTCTGGCCGATCCGGTCCTCGGAGAGATAGACGACTCCCGCCCGCTTGGCGGCGCCGGGCGAGCGGAAGGAGACCGGGCTGGCCGTCGAGGCGCACGGTGCCGCCGGCTCGCCCGGTCGACCCCGAACAGCACGCGCGCGATCTCGGTGCGGCCGCTGCCGACCAGGCCGGCGAAGCCGACGATCTCGCCGGCCCGGACCGAGAAGGAGACGTCCCGGAAGGCGCCGGCGCGGGAGAGCGCCTCGACCGCGAGGACGACGGCGCCGGGCTGGCCGGCGGGTCGCGGATACATGTCGCCGAGCGGCCGGCCGACCATCAGCTTGACGGCCCGGTCGTGCGGCATCTCCTGGACCGGCGCGGTCGCGACGAGCAGCCCGTCGCGCAGGACCGCGATCCGGTCGGCGACGCGGTAGACCTCCTCCATGCGATGGCCGACGAACATCATCGCCACGCCCTGGGCCCGCAGCCCCTCGACCACCTCGAACAGGCGGTCGACCTCGCGCCGGGACAGCGCCGCGGTGGGCTCGTCCATGATGAGGACGCGCGCCTCGGCGGAGAGCGCCCGGGCGATCTCGACGAGCTGCTGCTCGGAGCTGCGCAGCCGCCTCAGCGGCTCGTCGGGGCCGGCGGAGAGGCCGACCAGGGCCAGCAGGCGCTCCGCCTCCCGGCGCATGCCGGCCCGGTCCAGGCGGCGGAGCGCGCCGCCGCGCCCGCCCTCCGCCTCCACCCGCCCGACGAAGATGTTCTCGGCGACGCCGAGGTCGGGGAAGAGACCCGGATGCTGGTGCATGACGGCGATGCCGTGACGGCGCGCGTCCAGCGGCGAGCGCAGCTCCACGGGCCGGCCGTCGACGCAGGACCTCGCCCTCGTCCGGCCGGAGGACGCCGGCCATGAGCTTGACGCAGGTGCTCTTGCCGGCGCCGTTCTCGCCCAGCAGCGCCAGAACCTCGCCCGGCCGAAGCTCCAGCGAGACGTCGTGCAGGGCGCGGGTCCCGCCGAACGACTTGCCGGCGCGGCGCAGACCGGCGACGGCGGCACCGGTGCGGGTATCCTCTCGGCCGTCGGCGCGCGCGGACCTTTTTTCGTCGATGGTATCCGCCATCCGCGCGCCCACCCCGTTCGGCAGTCCGGCCCCGGAGGCTCGCCCCCCTGTCGCGCCCCTCGGGATCGGACGCGCAAATGATTTCACCCGACAGCCAGCGGCGCAAGCGCTTCCTGGCCGGGGCCGCGCGGCGGCACGACTATCCTCGAGCGACCTTGCCGGTGAGGCGGGCGCGGGTCCGGTCGTCTGACGCTGTTCTGCTTCGACGAGGCCGGCAAGGTGGCAGGAAACAGCAAAAACGCCACCGCCCCACGCCCCGGATCAAACCGCCCTCGGCGAAGAAAAGTTCCGGTCGTCGCGGCGGCCGTCGGGAGGCGGCGAGACGGCTGTCCGGCGTCCCGGGGCCCGCGCGGGACACGACCGCCGGAGCCGCGTCAGTTCCACCAGCTGGCACCCTCGCGCTTCGGCATGCGCCCGGCCGCCACGGCGGCCGCGTCCTCGGGGAGCGGCTCGATGTCCATGAGGAAGCGTTGCGCCGGGCTCATGCGCTCGTAGAGCTCCCGGGTCAGGTAGTCCCGCTGGTAGAGCTGCTGGGGCAGGTCGCGGCGGGTGTAGGTGAGGTGCAGGACGCGGCGGCGGGCGCCGCTCTCGTTGCGCGTGCCGCCGTGCCAGAGCGAGGAGTTGATGATGACGACCGAGCCCGCCGGGGCGGTGACCCGGACCTCGCCCGGATAGGGTGCGGCGAGGTCCCTGGGCACCCGCGCCTGCTCCTCGGGCGTGAGCGGCGCGGGCTCCCAGTCGGCGCGGTTGACGTAGGGCACGTTCATCGGCGGCCAGCGATGCGAGCCCGGGACGACGCGGGTCGGGCCATTGTCCGGCGTCATGTCGTCGAACAGAAAGAGGCCGTTGGTGACCCACCAGTCGTCCGGGAATTTTTTCGGCACGTCGCAGTGGAGGTCCTGGTGGCCGCTGCCCTTCAGCGGCTCGCGCAGGTTGGCGCCGTGCAGCTTGAACTCGCCCAGCATGTGCTGCGACGCGGCCAGCAGCTCCCGGCATTCCAGGCAGACGTCGTAGGCGTCGGTCTTGTTGTAGATGTTGGAGACCCGCGGGCGCCCCGGGCTCGACATGGACCTCGTGGCCGCCCCGCTCGCCCTCCGCGGCGTGCAGGCGATCGAACGCCTCGGCCATGCGCCGGCACTCGGCCGGCGAGTAGACGCCCTCGACGATGAAGAAGCCGTCCTCGTCGAGCGCCCGGAGCTGCTCGGGTGCCAGGACGCCGTCCCCGATCCCGAGCTCGCGCAAGGCCTGCTTGGTATACATCCGCCAGCCTCCTCCCTGATCCGGCGGCATTGTTCGGCGGCGCGTGGGCGCGGTCAAGGGCGGGCGGGGCGCATACGCCGGACGCGCCGCCCTTGCCGGCACCGCCCCTCGCCCGTGGCGCTGCCGGCGCCGACCTGCCCTCACTGGCCGAGCGAGCCAGCCGGACCCGATTTCGTCAACGGGCTCTTAGCGACAGGGAGCGCGCCCAGGCGGAGGCAGCCATATGCGCCGACCAAGCCCCTTGAATGTGTGAATGTTGAGGGCGCCGCGCTCGCGACCCTTGGTGATCGGCTTACGGTCTAGCGCGGCCTCGACGGCCGGATAGGCCGCTTCCCAGATTTCCAACGGCTGGAAGGTGCGAACATCCATGATCACCAGTAGCACAGCAACGCAATCGGCATACCGCTTGATCTGGCCAACCTTGCCCGGCCTGGAGGCGTGGGCCAGTGCGCGAGACTTGATCTGGAGACGCTCTGGACCGCGGGGCCCAAGGCGAATCGCGTCATAGCCGGCCGTCCGCGCGGGCGTCAGCTCAAGCCCCAACAGGTCGGCGGCCATGTATTCGCCCATCTCGCCTGTGATCCCGAGGGGCTTTCCCACCAGGCGGTAGTACTGAGCGGCCAGCGGCCTTACCTCGTCCATGATTTCGTGCACCCGCCGCAGCGATGCCGAAGCGAGCATAGGGGGCCCTTGGTCAAATAATGCGCTGCACGATCCAGCGTGCTACAAAGAAAACAATGACGGTTTCGACAACGAAAAGCGCCACGCCGATCGCGCGGACGGTAGTGGCAAAAGAAGCACTTGGGGCGGTGACAATCCTTACCAGAACCTTGGCGACGCCCCGTTGTAGGAGATAGGCGGCGAGGCCAAAGACGACGGCAGCCACGAACATCCCAACGATGAAAAAAGCCGCAGCTTGCCACGATAGGAAGCGAGCGCCATCCGTGGTCGCGAACAGATAGATTCCCGATCCGATCCAGGCAATGGTCGTCCACCGCCCGTGGGCTTCCTTCTCCCTTTCAGAAAAGTCCTCGACCAAGGGATCCTCAGGCAAACTAGCGGAGCGCTGCCAGGACAGCGGCACGGGCTGCCAGGGCACTGCCGCCTCAGATCTTGAGATCACGCACGGCCAGATGCGGATCGGCCTTGATCCTGGCGACGTCGGTCTTGTCGGCCAGGGTCATTCGGCCGTCTCGTGGCCTTCGAGCGCTCCCATCCGGTCGCCGATCTGCCGGATGTCCCGCGCCTGCCGGTCCTGCCGCGCATGCTGGGCTCGAACTTCGGCGACGAGGCCTTGCATGGTGCCGTCGAGCCGCTGCGTCATGGCCAGCAACACGGCCATGTCATCGCGCATGCGCCCTTGCTCCTCGATCACTGTCGCGATCTGCCGGGCGATAAAGTCCAAGGTCACAGTCTCGGCCATGGCGGCCCTCTCGGCTGGGCCGCAGCCACCCGGCCGCGGCCGTGCCTGCGCGCCTATACGCTCGCCGATCGAGGATACGCGATCGTGAGCGGACCGGCGAGGTTATCCCGCACTTTGCCGTACTCCGGCCGAATACACGGCACCCCCCTCGGTAGAATAACTTAGCGACCTTTGCCGTATTCCTGCTGTATCCGACTCGGGCCCGTTTGAAAGAACCCGTTCATGTTCTTGGCGTCCCCTAGGGGACTCGAACCCCTGTTTTCGCCGTGAGAGGGCGACGTCCTGGACCGCTAGACGAAGGGGACCAGCGGCGCGGGGCGGTATGTAGCGGCGGGGGCGGGGTGAATCAAGCCTGTTCAGGTGGCGGCGGCGCGGCGGAAGAGGGCGATCAGCTCGACCTCGGCGGAATACAGAAACTGGTCGATGGGGCGGAGCTCGGCGAGGCGCCAGCCGCGTGGCGGCGAGGATGGCGGCGTCGCGGGCGAAGCTGCCGGGGTGGCAGGAGGCGTAGGCGACGAGCGGCGGGCCGTCGGTCAGCGCCTCGACCTGGGGCCCGGGCTCCGGCGCGGGGCGGGTCGAGGACGAGGAGGTCGACGTCCAGCAAGCTCGGCGGGCAGGAGCGGCGACCGGTCGAGGTCGCGGCGGGTGGCGGAAACGCCGTCGAGGCCGGCACGGCGGGCGCCCTCCAGCAGCGCCGCGACGCTCGCCTCGTCCCGCTCGTAGGCGGCGATCCGGCGGGTGCGGCCGGCGAGCGGGAGGGAGAGGGCGCCGAGGCCGGCGAAGAGGTCGACGACCCGGGCGCCCGGGGGCAGCCAGTCGGCGATCGCGGCCTGGAGCGCCTGCTCGCCGGCCAGGGTGGCCTGGAGGAACGCGCCGGGCGGCAGATGGACGGTGGCCGGCCCGAAGGTCAGGGCGGGGCGGCGGCGCGCCAGGATCGGCTCCGCGTCGCCGGGTCTGCCGATGGCGATCCGCGCCACGTCCTGCGCGGTCGCGAAGGCGGCGAGGCGCTCGCGATCGGCGAGGTCGAGGCGGTCTTCCGTGATCAAGAGGAGATCGGGCCCCTCGGCCGTGGCGGTGACGAGCAGCTCGCCGCCCGCGAGGCCGAGGGCGGCCAGGCAGGCGGCGAGCGGCTGGAGCAGCGCCTCGATCGTGGGGAGGGCGATCGGGCAGCGCTCGATCCTGACGATGTCGCGGCTGCGGTGCTGCCGGTAGCCGAGCCTGGCCCGTCCGCCCTGGCGCTTCCAGGCGAGGCGGACGCGGCGGCGGCTGGCGGGCGGCGAGACGCCGAGCGGCAGGACGCGCTCGGGCACCAGGCCCAGACGCTCCAGAGGTGCGAGGGCGCGGCCGGCCTTGAAGTCCCGGTAGGCGGGGTCGGGGAGATGCTGGAGCGCGCAGCCGCCGCAGAGGCCGAAATGCGGGCAGGGCGGCCTCTGTCGCTCCGGGCCCGAGAGGCGCTCGAGGCCGGCGGCGCGGACCGCCGCGCCGCGACGCTCGCCGAGGCGCACCCGCCAGCGCTCCCCCGGCAGGCTCAGGGGCAGGTAGACGGTGTCCGGGCCCAGATGGCCGACGCCGTCGCCGGCGGCGCCCAGGTGCTCGACGGTGAGCTCCGCCAGACCTGCGGGCCGGCCGGTCTTCACTGGGGCTGCGGCACGACCCGCATCAGGCCGAGACGGCGGCCGGTTGCGAGGTCGACGATGGCGATATATTCCTGCTCGTCCGGGGTGGCGAGGTGCAGCACCAGGCGGGTGTCGCTGAGGCGCATGTCGATCACCCGGGAGCCGGCCGGCACCTGCAGCTCGGTGGCGCTGAAAGTGGGCCGGATCTCGACCGTCGGCTGGGCCGGGGGCGCCGTTCTTGCGGCACGCTGGACGATCACCCAGATGAGCGTGCCGGTGCCGAGCACGATCAGGATGCCGGCGATGATGACGAAGGCCTTGAGGGCCCCGCGAAGTGACTCCACGTCCCGTGTCTCCCGTGCCCGAGGCGGACCAGACCGCCCGGGTCGACGTCGGTCCCGACGATGCGGGCAAGCGCCTCGACGCCTTCCTGGCCGAGCAGCTGCCCGAGCTCTCCCGGGCGCGGCTGCAGGCCCTCATCCGTGACGGCAGGGTCGGATCGACGGCCGGCCTCATAGCGGAGCCGTCCCGCCGGGTCAAAGCGGGCGAGCAGGTCGTGCTCCGGGTGCCGCCGGCCGCCGCCGCCCTGCCGCTCGCCGAGACCATGCCGCTCGAGGTCCTGTTCGAGGACGAGCACCTCGTCGTGCTGGTCAAGCCGGCGGGCGTCGTGGTCCATCCGGCCCCCGGGCACGCGGGCGGCACGCTCGTCAACGCGCTGCTGGCGCATTGCGGGGCGAGCCTGTCGGGCATCGGCGGCGTGCGCCGGCCGGGCATCGTCCACCGCCTCGACAAGGACGTCAGCGGCGTCCTGGTCGTCGCCAAGCACGACCGGGCGCATCTGGGCCTCGCCGGCCAGTTCACCGTGCACAGCGTCCACCGCGTGTACGAGGCCATCGTCTGGGGCGTGCCGGGCCCGGCCGCCGGCCGGATCGATCGCCCGATCGGCCGCCATCCGCAGGACCGCGTCCGCATGGCCGTGGTGCCGGGCGGCAAGCGGGCGGTGACGGACTACCGGCTGATCGCCGCCGCGGGTCTGGTGGCGGCGCGGCTCGAGGTCGCGCTCATGACGGGTCGGACCCATCAGATCCGCGTCCATCTCGCGAGCCGGGGCCATCCCATCATCGGCGACCGGCTCTATGCCGACCGTCGGCCGCGGGCGCTTCCGCCCTCGGCGGCCGAAGCGGTCCGGAGGCTGGACCGCCTGCTTCTCCATGCCAGGGAGCTCGGCTTCGTGCACCCGGTGACGAAGGCCGATCTGCTCTTCGTCCGGCCGCCCCCGCCGCTGTTCGACGAGCTTCTTGCGCTCCTCAACTCATAGGGTATCGTGCTTCGGGTACCGTTCCCGTCCCGGTCCCCCGGCAGCTGGCCGGCGGTGTCCCGAGGGGTTGCCGGAGCCGAGCATCCCCCGGCGGGAACCCTGCTCTCGGGAGATCCCCGTCGATGGCTTATCTGCCCACGGTTCCGGCAGAGGGAAGCGGGCTCGCGCGCTACCTCGACGAGATCCGCCGCTTCCCGATGCTGGACGTCGGCGAAGAATACATCCTGGCCAAGAGCTGGCGCGAGCACGAGGACGTCGAGGCCGCGCACCGGCTGGTGACCTCGCATCTGCGCCTCGTCGCCAAGATCGCGATGGGCTATCGCGGCTACGGCCTGCCGATGAACGAGATCATCTCGGAAGGCAATGTCGGGCTGATGCAGGCGGTCAAGCGCTTCGACCCGGAGCGCGGCTTCCGCCTCGCCACCTATGCGATGTGGTGGATCCGGGCGGCGATCCAGGAGTACATCCTGCATTCCTGGTCGCTCGTGAAGCTCGGCACCACGGCGGCGCAGAAGAAGCTCTTCTTCAACCTGCGGCGGCTGAAGGGGCAGATGCAGGCGATCGAGGAGGGCGATCTCAGCCCCGAGGCGGTGCGCCAGATCGCCACCACCCTCGAGGTCACCGAGCAGGACGTCATCGACATGAACCGCCGGCTCGAGGGGCCGGACCATTCGTTGAACGCGGTGCTGCGCGCCGAGAGCGACACGGAGTGGCAGGATTGGCTGGTCGACGACAGCGCCAGCCAGGAGACGGTGCTGGCCGAGGAGGACGAGCTGGTCCATCGGCGCGGCCTGATGCGGGAGGCGATGAAGGTCCTCAACGACCGCGAGCGTCACATCCTGACCGAGCGGCGCCTCAAGGACGAGCCGACCACGCTCGAGGATCTGTCGGCCCAGTACGGGATCAGCCGCGAGCGGGTCCGCCAGATCGAGGTCCGGGCCTTCGAGAAGCTGCAGAAGGCGATGACCGCCATGGAGGCGCACGGCACGGCCGAGGCGGCGGCGCGGGCGCTGCCGCCGGCCTGACGGAAGCGGGCGGCGCTCAGGCGCGGCCGGCGGTGCTCGACAGGAGCGCCGGATCGATGCGGAGCGTGCGCAGCGCCTGCTCCCATTTCCGGGCGTCGCTGGTGTCGAAGACGAGCTCGGCCGCCGCCGGGGCCACCAGCCAGCCATTGGCCTGGAGCTCGGCGTCGAGCTGGCCCGGCGCCCAGCCGGCATAGCCGAGCGCCAGGAACTGCCGGCGCGGCCCCTTGCCGGCGGCGATGGCCTTGAGGATGTCGATCGTGGCGGTCAGCGCGAACGTCTCGTCGATGACGAGCGTCGACTCCCGCACATAGTCCGCCGAGTGGAGCACGAAGCCGCGGCTGCTCTCGACCGGGCCGCCGACATGGACCGGCACGGTCCCGAGGTCGATCTCGGGCTCGATGCCGAGCTGCTGGATGACGCTCGGGAAAGTGAGGTTCTCGGCGACCCGGTTGACGACCAGCCCCATGGCGCCCTCGGGCGAGTGCGCGCAGAGGTAGATGACGGAGCGCGCGAAACGCTCGTCGGGCATGCTCGGCATCGCCACGAGCAGCATGCCCGTGAGATGCCCGTCCGCCTGATTCGCACCGGTCATGAGCAAGACATAGATCCGAGCTTCGATCCCCACAAGACGCCGGTCAGCCCGAAGGCCGGGCCGGGGGCTGCGGCACCGAGGCGAGCCCCGGCAGCAGAGAGCCCGTCCCTCCGGCGCGCGGTCCGGCGAAGACCAGGGGCCGTGGCGCCCCGGCGGCGACGACGGGGAACCGGCCGGCGGGAGCCAGCCAATGCCACACGCCCTGCGGCGCGGCCTCGACCATGGTCGCGAGGGCGGGCGCTGCGGTCCGCACGGGCGCCGGCGGGTCGGGCGGCGCCTCGCCGGGGGCGGGCTGGGGACGAGACGGGGACGGGTCCGAGGACGCCTCGGCGCGGAGCCGCTGCCAGGTCTTGAGGACCTTCTCCCGGTAGGCGCGGCCGCGATCGGGATCGCTGCTGTGGTAGCGCTCGATGGCCTGGTCCCAGGACTGGGTCTCCTGCTGCAGCGCGGCCAGGAAGCTGGCACCATAGTCGACGTTCCGGATCGGGTCGAAGGCCTGCCCGAGGTCCGCGAACGCGTCGGGGTGATGATGGAGGTTCACCTGCATGCAGCCGACGTCGATGCTGCTGCGGCCGACGCGGCGGAGCTCGTCGACATAGGCGATCGCCTCGGCCTTGCTGTCGAGATAGGTGCCGTCGCCGCCGCTGTTCACGGTCCAGGGCCAGGCGAGCCCGCGCCGGTCGGCGCTGTCCCAGCGCCCCGACTCGGTGAGCGCTATGGCCTGGAGAAGGCCCTGCGGCAGGCCCAGCCGGCGCTCCGCGCGACGCGTGGCGGCGGCGCACTGCCCGGCGGCGTCGTCGACCGCCGACGGGGCCGCAGCGAGAGCCGCCTGGGCGCTCAGCAGCAGCGCCGGCAGGCAGCAGACGAGGGAGGCTCGCAGTCCGGGCATTCGGTCCTTGGCCGCAGGGCGCCCGCATGGCGCCGCAGGGGCAGGATAGGGCCCGAAGGTGAACGCGCGCCTAAGAGCTGGCCCTCCCTACGGCCATTCGGCCGTTGCCATCGGGGCGGTGCCGGCCCATCTTCCGCGCCGGCGGGGGCTCGAGGAGGGGCGCTCGCCGGGGAAAGCGGGGAACCGACAAGGAGGGTGCCCATGGCGATCGCCGTTGGAGACAAGCTGCCGGACGCCACGTTCAAGGTCCGCACGCCCGACGGGCTGAAGGACCTCACCACCGCGGAGCTGACCCAGGGCAAGAAGGTGGTGCTGTTCGCGGTGCCGGGCGCGTTCACGCCGACCTGCCACGCCAAGCATCTGCCGAGCTTCGTCCAGGGCTACGAGGCCCTCCGGGCCAAGGGCGTGGACACCGTCGCCTGCGTCGCCGTCAACGACGCCTTCGTGCTCGACGCCTGGGGCAAGGCCGGCGGCGCCGAGGGCAAGGTGACGATGCTGGCCGACGGCAACGGGACGTTCACGAAGGCGATCGGCCTCGACTTCGACGGCAGCGGCTTCGGCCTCGGCACGCGCAGCAAGCGCTACGCGATGCTGGTCGAGGACGGCACGGTCAAGGCATTGAACGTCGAGGAAGCGCCCGGCGTCATGGAGGTCAGCGGCGCCGACCGGATTCTGGCCGCGCTCTGAGAGGGGCCATGGTGGTGGCGGCGCTGCGTGACCGCCACCGTCGCCCGGTTTAGCCCGTAAGTGGCATTGAGTCGACTGGATTTCGCGTTTAAGTATCGTCGATCCCATCTCCAAGCTGAGCCAATCCCTGAGTTTGGGGGCAGGAATGCGGTGGGGACGGGAAGACGGGGGCCGGCACGAAAGGGCCGGCCCGGGCACGCTGGTGGCGGGTCGTGCGATTCGCCGTCGGCGCCGCGCGCGGGCGGCGCGGGCGGCCCTGGCCGCGAGCGAGCAGGCGGCGGCCGGCCGGGCCGACCCGATCGCGGTCGTCATCCACGAGCTGCGCGAGCCTCTGAACGGCATCCTCGGGATGGCGCGCCTGCTGCGCGACACGCCCCTGGACGACGAGCAGACCGAGTATCTGACGGGTGTCCTGGACTCCGCGGAGTCGCTGCTCACGCTCGTCAACGACCTTCTCGACCTGGGCCGGATCGACGCCGGCCGGCTGGCCCTGCTCGATGTCGAGTTCGCCCTTCGGCCCTTTCTGGAGCGCCTGCGCAGCATCCTGCAGAGCCGCGCCCAGCAGCGCGGCCTGGCGCTCGTCGTCGGGCTCGCGCCCGGCGCTCCCGATCTCGTCCGCGGCGACCCCGGCCGCCTCCGCCAGGTCATCCTCAATCTCGCGGGCAATGCGCTGCGCTTCACCGAGGAGGGCGAGGTCAGGGTGGAGCTGGCCGCCGAGCGGCTGGAGGCCGACCGGGCGGCGCTCGTGCTCCGGGTCTCCGATACCGGTCCGGGCATGGGGCCCGAGCAGGTGGCACGGCTCTTCCGGGTCTTCACGCAAGGCGGCGAGGCGGTGGGCCGGATCTATGGAGGCAGCGGCCTCGGCCTGGTGATCGCCCGCCGCATCCTCGAGGCGATGGGCGGCGGCCTGACCTGCGAGAGCCGGCCCGGGCTCGGAACGACCTTCACCGGCCGACTTACCGTCGGACGGGCGACGATCCGGCCGCGCGCCGAGGCCACCTTCGAGGCGACCTTGCGCGGCGCCTCGCTGCTGGTGGCCGATCCGCAGCCGCGCACCCGAGCGACCGTGCGCGATCTGGCGAGCCTCTGGGGGATGGATGTGCGCGTCGCCAAGTCCGGCGCAGAGGCGCTGACGCTGGCGGCGGAGGCGGCCGACCGCCAGGCGCCGTTCGACGTGATGGTCGTCGACGGCACGCTCGTCGATCCGTCGCCGGCGGAGCTCGCCCGGGCCGTGCGCCAGGACCCGCGGCTGCGGCACGCGCGGCTGGCCCTTGCCGCCTCGTCGGGCCTCCGCGGCGACGCGGCGCTCGCGCGCGAGGCGGGGTTCGCGGCCTATCTGCCGAAGCCGATGACCGCCGAGACGCTGCGCGACTGTCTCACCCGGCTGGTCGGCGGCGCCCCGGGCGGCGGGGGCGAGCTCATCACCGTCCACAGCATGTCCGAGGCCAAGGGCCCGCCGCTCCGCCTGCTGGTCGTCGACGACAATCCGCTGAACCGACGGATCGCGTCGGTTCTCCTCACCCGCGCCGGCCACGAGGTGATCGACGCGTCGAGCGGCGGCGAGGCCCTGGCGCGGCTGGCCGACGGCCCCGTGGATCTCGTCCTCATGGACGTGCAGATGCCGGAGATGGACGGCCTCGAGGCGACCCGGCGGATCCGGGCGCTGGCCGACCCGGCCCGGGCCGGCGTGCCGATCGTCGCCGTGACGGCCAACGCCTTACGGGCAGACGAGGAGCGCTGTCGGCAGGCCGGCATGAACGGCTACGTGACGAAGCCCCTGGACGGCGCCGGGCTGATCGCCACCGTGGAGCGCTTCGGGAGAGCTGCCGCCGCGGGCTAGCCGGGACGCGGCGCCGGCACCCTGATCAGAAGCGATAGCTCATCAGCAGGCCGCCGAACCACTGGTTGACGCTGCCCTGCTTCGTGATCGGGCTGTCGGAGGCGTCGCCGACCAGGCGCTTGTAGTTGGCGACCCCGCTCAGGTTCCAGCGCTGGGTCAGGTCGTAGGCGACGAGGAAGCTGAGCCCGAAGTCCTTCAGCCCGGCATCGGCGTCGTATTGCCTGAGGCCGCTGCGGTTCGAATCGGCGCTGCCGACGCTGAAATAGGAGTCCATGTAGTCGCCGCTGGCATAGGTGGTCTCGGCCACGAAGCCGTAGTGCCAGGCGGGTGCCGGCGAGTAGGCGGAGGTGAAGCGGAGCGTGCCGAGGAAGCCGTTGCCGTTGGCCACGTCCTGGACCAGCTCGGCCTCGAAGCCCGCGCGCTGGTTGGGCTTCACGACGAAGTCGTAGCCGACCAGGCCGCCGAGCATCACCGAGGCGTCGACGCTTTTCAGCTCGTCCACCTGCCGGTCGTCGACATGGTCGCGCTTGGGGATGAAGACCCCGGCGATGCCGAGACGCCAGTTCTGGCTGGGCAGGAGGTTCGAGCGGAGCGTCGGGCCGTAGAGATCGACATAGGTCGTCGACCCCCAGAGATTGTCCGCGCGCAGGTTCCAGAGCGGAACGGCCACGTAGTGGTCTGAGCCCTCATAGTCCGGGGCGAAGCCCACCCCGGCCCCCAGCGTGAGATCCAGACCCTTGTCGGCAGTCGGCGGTGGCGGCGGTTCCAGTGTCGATTCCGGGAGGTCGAGCGCCCAGGCAGCCGGACCCAGGCCCATCGCTGCGGCTGCCAACGCGATGGCCCATCGCCCCATGGTCGAGCTGCTCCCAATGCACGCTGTGATCGCGAGATTTCGACGATCTGCCGGCGAACGGCCAGCCTCCCGCGCGCTCGGGGATGGCTTTGTCGCACGATGTGGTGTGTCGACCACATGTCGTATGCCGAGGAACCACGGCCGGCCGCCTCGGTTTGCCCAACATCAGCGAATATCGCACGGAGAACAAAAGTGACGGGAAGGACCTCGCGCCGCTCCGATGCGCTGCGGGCGGGCGACAGCGATGCCGATCCGGACGAGGCCCGCGCGCTCGGGCGGGGCGCACGGTCGCCGCAACAGGTGCCGGCCAAGGGCTGGTGGCAGGTCCTGAAGCGGGTCTGGACCGAGTCCATGAACGACAATCTGGGCGTGATGGCCGCGGGCTGTGCCTTCTATGGCCTCCTGGCCCTTTTCCCGGCCCTGTCGATCCTGGTCTCGATCTATGCGCTCGTCGCCGATCCGGCGACGGCGGAGCAGCAGCTCCAGGCCGTCCAGAGCGTCCTGCCCGAGGCCGCCTACACCATGATCGCCGGCCGCATCCACGAGCTGGCCGGGCTTCCCAGCGGCGGCGTGAGCTGGCGGATACTGATCGGCCTGCTCATCGCGCTCTGGAGCGCCTCCAACGGCACCAAGGCGCTGATGTCGACCCTGAACGTGGCCTACGAGGAGGACGAGAAGCGGAGCTTTCTGCGCTTCAACCTCGTCGCCATCCTCTTCACCATCGGCGGGATCATCGGGATCATGGTCGGCCTCGCGGTGATCCTGGTGGTTCCGGCGATCGTCGGGCTGCTGTCCCTGGGCTTCGCCACCGGGATCCTCATCCGGGCCGTCAGCTTCGCCCTCGTGATCGTGTTCCTGATCGCGAGCCTCGCCGTGGTCTACCGTCTGGGCCCGTCGCGGCGCGAGGCCAAGTGGCGCTGGATCTCGCCGGGCTCGATCGCCGCCTCGGTGGTCTGGGTCGTGGCCTCGATCGGCTTCTCCTTCTATGTCAGCAATTTCGGCTCCTACAACGTCACCTACGGCTCGCTCGGCGCGGTCGTCATCGTCCTCCTTTGGCTGTGGATCTCGGCCTATGTCGTGCTGTTCGGCGCCGAGCTGAACGCCGAGCTCGAGCTCCAGACCGCCCAGGACACGACGAGCGGCCCCGATCGGCCGATGGGCGATCGGGGCGCCTTCGTGGCGAACCACGTGGCGGAGCATCGCTAGCGGCCGGGCGCCGATCCCATCCGACCGTGCTAGGCTGCGCCCGAGACGAGCGCGGGAGGGCGAGATGGGATGGACCAGCGGGGTCGCGGCGCGGCGGGTCACCCTGCTTCTCCTGCGGGTGACGATGGGCTTCCTGATGGTCTGGTGGGGGCTGGACCGGGCGATCGCGACCGGTCTCGGGGTCACGATCTCGGACACGTTCTATCACGGGATGTTCAGCGTCGCCCTCCTGCAGCGCGGCTTCGGCGTGCTCGAGCTGGCGCTCGGGGTCCTGGTCGTGCTCGGGCTCTATCGCGCGGTGACCCTGCCGCTCATGGCGCTCCTCAACGCCTTCACGGCGGCCATGGTGTGGTACGCGATCATCGACCCGTTCAAGCTGTGGCTGCCGCCCCGGTCGGACTTTCCTTTCACGCAGCTCTTCTATCCGTCGGCGATCATTTTCGCGGCGGCGCTGGTCCTGATCGCGTTCCGCGGACGAGGACGCGCTGGCGCTGGACCGGCGGAAGGCCGGCACGGCCTGAGCGTCGCCGTCGTCCCGGGGCCGACAAAAGGTCAGGCGTCGGCGGCGATCCGCTTGTTGGTGACGCCCTGGGCCAGCGACGCCTCGAGGAACCTGTCGAGGTCGCCGTCGAGGACGGCCTGGGTGTTGCTCGTCTCGACGTTGGTCCGCAGATCCTTCACCATCTTGTAGGGGTGGAGGACGTAGCTGCGGATCTGGTGACCCCAGCCGATGTCGGTCTTCTGGGCCTCGATGGCGTCGGACTCCGCCCGCCGCCGCTGCAGCTCGCGCTCGTAGAGCCGGGCGCGGAGCATGTCCATCGCCTGGGCCCGGTTGCGATGCTGGCTGCGGTCGTTCTGGCAGGCGACGACGATGCCGGTCGGCAGATGGGTGAGGCGGACGGCCGAGTCGGTCCGGTTGACGTGCTGGCCGCCGGCACCCGAGGCCCGGTAGGTGTCCATCTTCAGGTCCCTCTCGTTGATCTCGATCACGATCCGGTCGTCGATCACCGGGAACACCCAGACGCTGGCGAAGCTGGTGTGGCGACGGGACTGGCTGTCGAACGGCGAGATCCGCACCAGTCGATGGACCCCCAATTCGGTCTTGAGCCAGCCATAGGCGTTCGCTCCCGACACCTTGACCGTGACCGACTTGATGCCGGCCTCCTCGCCCGCGGTCTCCTCGATCCACTCCACCTTGTGGCCGTGCTGCTCGGCCCAGCGCAGATACATCCTGAGCAGCATCTGCGCCCAGTCCTGCGATTCGGTGCCGCCGGCCCCGGCATTGACCTCGAGGAACGCGTCATTGGCGTCGGCCTCGCCCGCCAGCATGCTCTCGAGCTGCAGATGCGAGACCTGCTCCTGGAGGCCCAGGAGGTCCTTCTCCACCTCACCCAGGATCGATTCGTCGCCTTCGGCCTCGGCCAGCTCGGCCAGACCGACCGCATCGCCCAGCTTCCGCTCGAGCGCCCGCTGGCGGTCGACGGCCGCCGCCAGCCCGTTGCGCTCGCGCATCAGGCTCTGGGCCGCCGCGGAATCGTTCCAGAGCTTCGGATCTTCGGAGAGGCTGTTCAGCTCCTCGAGGCGGACGAGCGCCTGATCCCAGTCAAAGATGCCTCCGCAGGAGGTCCAGGCCCTCCTTGATGCTGTCGGCGAGGTTCTGAAGCTCGGCACGCATGCTGGTCTCCTTCGGCGTCCGGTCCGGCGGCTCAGTAGATGCCGCCGGACGACGGGCGAGCGGTCCCCGAGCCGGCCGCTCCGGCGGGTATGGGAATGCCGTCCGATGGCGCGCTTCTAGCCGGTTCGGTGCCCGGAAGAAAGGCCTCCGAGATCACCGACTTGCTGTCCGGCCCGGGAAGCAGCCCGGTCTGGGCGTCGACCTGGACGAGCTGGACCCCGGGCGGCGTCCGGAACGGCACGGGCGGCTGGTCGCCGAGGGCGTCGCGCATGAAGTCGATCCAGATGGGCAAGGCGATGGTGGCGCCCTGCTCGTGCTTGCCGAGCGACTGCGGCTGGTCGTAGCCGACGAAGACGCCGCACACGAGATCGGGCGAGAAGCCCATGAACCACACGTCCTTGCTGTCGTTCGTCGTGCCCGTCTTGCCGGCCAGGGGCCGATCCAGGACCTTGGCGGCGACGCCGGTCCCGCGCTGGATCACGCCCTCGAGCATGTTGACCATCTGATAGGCGAGGCGCGGGTCCTCGACCTGGGCCCGGTCGTCCGGCAGGTCCGGCGGCAGCCCGCCGTCGTAGCGCGCCACCTGGCAGTCGGGGCAGGGCCGGTCGTCGCCGCGCATCACGGTCTTGCCGTGGCGGTCCTGGATGCGCTCCACGGTATAGGGGTCGATGTGCCGGCCGCCGTTGACGATCATCGCATAGGCGGTGGTCAGCTCGAGCGGCGTGACCTCGTTCGAGCCGAGCGCTGCCGCGAGGTTGGTGCCGAGGCCGCGATCGATGCCGAAGCGCTTGGCGACGTCGAGGACGCGGTCCATCCCGATCTGCTGGGCGAGGCGCACGGTCATCAGGTTCCGCGACTTCTCCAGCCCGACGCGCATGGTGCTGGGGCCGTAATATTCCTGGGTGTAGTTCTCGGGCCGCCACAAGGGCAGCCCCGGGCCCTGGTCGATGGCGATCGGCGCATCGAGGATGATGGTCGAGGGTGTCAGGCCGTCCTCCAGGGCCGCCAGGTAGACGAAGGGCTTGAAGGCCGAGCCGGGCTGGCGCCGGGCCTGGGTGGCGCGATTGAACTGGCTCTGGCGGAAGCTGAAGCCGCCGCTCATCGCCAGCACCCGGCCGGTGTGCGGATCGAGGGCGACGACGGCACCCTCCACGGCCGGCCGCTGGCGCAGCGTGTAGAGCGTCTCACCCTTGGGGCCGTCGATTTTCTCGACCAGGACGACGTCGCCCCGGCCCACCACCTGGCTCGCCTGGCGGACGGCCGGGCCGGCGTCGCCGTCGGCGCCCTGGCGGCGCGCCCAGGTCATCTCGGCCAGCGGCACGAGCGCCTTGCTGCCATCGTCGAACGCGATCTCGGCACCCTCGCCGTCCGTGCCGGTGACGACGGCCAGCCGCCAGTCGAAGAGCTCGAACCCGGGATCGATGCCGGCCAGGGCGGCCTGCCAGCCCCCCGGCGCGTCGAGGTCGATGTGGGCGACCGGCCCGCGCCAAAAGCTGTGGTGCCGGTCATAGTCGGAGAGGCCGTCGCGCAGCGCCCGGTCGGCGATCATCTGGAGACGCGGCGACACCGTGGTGCGGACCGCGAGGCCGCCCTCGTAGAAGCCCTCCTCGCCGAATCGGCCCACGAGCTGGCGGCGGACCTCCTCGGTGAAGAAGTCGGCGCTGGCCATCTCGGTCGGGGCGCGGGTGCGGAGGGTCAGCGGCTGGCTCCGCGCTTCCTCGGCCTGCGCGTGGGTGATGTAGCCGTCCTCCTCCATGCGGCGGAGGACGTAGTCGCGACGCGCCACGGCGGCGCTCATGTTGCGCGTCGGATCGTAGCGCGAGGGCGCCTGGGGCAGCCCGCCCAGGAAGGCCGCCTCCGAGACGGTGAGCTCGTCGAGCGACTTGTTGAAGTAGTTCAGCGCGGCGGCGCCGACGCCGTAGGAGCGGTTCCCGAGGAAGATCTGATTGAGGTAGAGCTCGAGGATGTGGTCCTTGGTGAAGGCCTGGTCGATGCGGACCGCGAGAATGGCCTCCTTGATCTTGCGGGTCAGCGACAGCTCGTTGGTGAGCAGGAAGTTCTTGGCGACCTGCTGGGTGATGGTCGAGGCGCCGAGCGGCCGCCGGTCCGAGCCGAGCCGCCCCAGATTCTCGAGGCCGGCGCGCAGGATGCCGATCGGGTCGAGCCCGAGATGGTTGTAGAAATTCTTGTCCTCGGCGGCGATGAAGGCGTCCTTGACCCGGTCGGGGATGGCCTCGATCGGGACGAAGACCCGGCTTTGCCGGGCATATTCCGCGAGCAGCCGCCCGTCGCCGGCATAGACGCGCGTGGCGGTCGGCGGCGCGTAGTCGGCGAGCTGCTGGTAGTCCGGCAGGTCCTTGCCGTACTCGTGGAAGACCCAGGCCACCACCGCCGCGGCGGCGATCAGGCAGACGAGGCCGGCGAGCGCGAGGCGCCCGAGCCAGACGAGGAGGCGACGCAGCAACGGCTGGAACTCCACAAGGGGCCCGAATCGGGACGGGCGGGCCCGAGCCCTTATCTGGCGGCTGCGAAATAGCGGTCAATGGCATCGACGATCGCGGCGGCGAGCTGGGCGCGGTAGCCCGGCTGCGCCAGACGGCGCGCGTCCAGGCGATTGGAGACATAGCCGAGCTCGATCAGAACGGACGGCGTCTCGGGCGACTTCAGGACGACGAAGCCCGCGAAGCGCCGGGTGTGGCGGACCAGCCGGGTCACCTCGCCCAGCTGGTCGACCAGCAGGTCGGCGAAGGTGATCGAGTGGTTGCTGGTGTCCCGCTGGGCGAGGTCGATCAGGATGCTGGCCACCACCGGGTCCTGGTTCGAGAGGTCGGCGCCGGCCAGGATGTCGGCCTTGTTCTCCGACGCCGCCAGCCGCGCCGCCTCCTTGTCCGAGGCTGTCTCGGACAAGGTGTACACCGATGCGCCCGCCTGCCGGGGATCGCTGCTGATGTCGGCATGGAGCGAGACGAAGAGATCGGCACCGGCGTCGTGGGCCACCTTGATGCGGTCGCGCAGCGGGAGATAGGTGTCGTCGTCGCGCGTCAGGATCACGCGGTAGCGGCCTTCCGCCTCGAGGAGCCGCCTCAGCTCGAGGGCCATGGGCAGCGTGATGGTCTTCTCCTCGACACCTCCCACCCCGATGCCGCCCGGGTCGATGCCGCCATGGCCGGGATCGAGCACGATGACCGGCTTCCTGAGCTCGGGACGGGGCGGGGGCGGGCCGATCAGGGCCACGTCGGCGGCTGGCCGAGGCCGTCACGATCGGCGCGCCGGCGGCGGAACTCCGGGTCGGCCGTCCCGTCGGGCGGGGCCGCGAGCGAGTTCGCGCTCACCACCATGGCCGGAGCCGGCTCCACGTCGACGACCACGCGGAAGGTGGGGTCGCCCGCCTTGCCCGGCAGCGTGAACTGGTCGGCGATCCGGTAGGGCTGGGCGAGATCGAGGACGAGGCGCGAGACACCCTCGGCGTATCGTCCATGGCGCTGGCCGGTGACCAGCCCGCGCGGCCGGCCGAGACGGCCGTCCTCCGTCTGCCAGCGGACGTCGGGGAGATCGACGACCAGGCGTGGCGGGTCGGGCAGGGTGACGGTCGTGAAGGCGACGGGCCTGTCGAACTGGACGACGATGCGCGTGCGCTGGCCGTGAGTGCCGAAGCGGATGCCCGAGACCAGCGGCAGCTCGTCCGCCGCGACCGCCACCGGGCGGGCGAGCCCCAGCAGGGCCAGGAGAAAAAGCACCACCGGCACCGCGCCCCTCCGACAGGGGCCGCGCGTTCCGCCGGGCGGGGGGGCTGGGCCGGCCCGTGCCGCGCCACGATGCGTCGCTCGCCATGGCGTGAAGCTTAAACCATCAAGCTAGGAATCGCGCATTGTGGGCTATGCCAACAGCGAGTATAGTTCAAGCGTGATGGTTCGAGCACGGCAAGAAGAAAGCGCGCGGCCGGCGCTATGCGCCGCCGTTTCGCGATTCTCGTGTCGTACCGACTTTCCCAGGCTGGACCCGTTCAGATGTGCGCCCATGGCGGGCTCGCCCGCCGACGCCGTCCCGGCGCGGTCCGGCACGCATAGACCACCCGTGTCCCCATGTCGGCGCGATGCCTCGACGCGTCCAGCACCTCGGTGCGGAACCGCGCACGCAGGCCTTGCCCGACCTACACCGATGACGCGTCGAAGGCTTCCGGACGGCTCCGCCGCCGGGGCCTCTCGGCGCTTGGAGTTTCAGCTCAATGACGAAGCGTATGTTGATCGACGCCGCCCACCCGGAAGAGACGCGGGTGGTGGTGCTCGACGACCGGCACCTGGTTGATTTCGATTTCGAGAGCGCCACCAAGAGGCAGCTCAAGGGAAACATCTATCTCGCCAAGGTGACCCGGGTCGAGCCGTCCCTGCAGGCGGCCTTCATCGAGTATGGCGGCAACCGCCACGGCTTCCTGGCCTTCAGCGAGATCCATCCCGACTACTACCAGATCCCGCAGGCCGACCGGGCCATGCTCGAGGAGCTCGAGCGGGAGGCGGCCGGCAAGGCGGCGGCCGCCGCCGAGGCCGAGGGCGACCGGGAGGCCAAGGAGGACGAGGGGGGCGACACCGCCGACATCACCCAGGACGCGGACGAGGAGACGGCCGACGTCGTCGACGAGTTCGCCCGCCGTCGCTCGAGGCTGCTGCGCTCCTACAAGATCCAGGAGGTCATCAAGCGGCGTCAGATCCTGCTCGTCCAGGTCGTCAAGGAGGAGCGCGGCAACAAGGGCGCCGCGCTCACGACCTATCTCTCGCTGGCCGGCCGCTACTGCGTGCTCATGCCGAACACGCCGCGCGGCGGCGGCATCAGCCGCAAGATCGCGAACGCTCCCGATCGCCGCCGGCTGAAGACCATCGCCGCCGATCTCGAGGTGCCGACCGGCATGGGCCTCATCATCCGCACGGCGGGTGCCGAGCGGAACAAGGCCGAGATCAAGCGCGACTACGAATATCTCATGCGGCTGTGGAGCGAGGTGCGCGACACCACGCTCAAGAGCGTCGCCCCGAGCCTGATCTACGAGGAGGGCGACCTCATCAAGCGCGCGCTGCGCGACCTCTACACGCGCGACATCGAGGAGGTGCTGGTCGAGGGCGAGGAGGGCTACAAGGGCGCCCGCCGGCTGATGCAGATGCTGATGCCGAGCCGCGCCCGCCTCGTGAAGCTCTACGACGACGAGGTGCCGCTCTTCTATCTGCACCGGGTCGAGGACCAGCTCGACAAGATGTACAGCCCGACCGTGCAGCTGCCGGCCGGGGGCTCGATCGTCATCCATTCGACCGAGGCGCTGACCGCGATCGACGTCAATTCCGGCCGCTCGACGCGCGAGCGGCACATCGACGAGACGGCGGTGAAGACCAACCTCGAGGCCGCCGAGGAGGTCGCCCGGCAGCTGCGGTTGCGCGACCTCGCCGGGCTGATCGTGATCGACTTCATCGACATGGCGGAGCACCGCCATCTGCGCCAGGTCGAGAAGCGGCTGCGCGATGCCCTGAAGGTCGACCGGGCGCGCATCCAGATGGGCAAGATCAGCCAGTTCGGGCTGATGGAGCTGTCCCGGCAGCGGCTGCGGCCGAGCCTCCAGGAGCTGTCGACGCAGATCTGCCCGACCTGCTCGGGCCTCGGCGTGGTGCGCTCGACCGAGAGCTGCGCGCTGCAGGCGCTCCGCATGATCCAGGACATCGGCATCAAGCAGGAGGCCGGGGCCGTCCGGGTCGGGCTGCCTATGGATGTCGGCCTCTACCTCCTCAACCACAAGCGCGATGGCCTGGTCCGTCTCGAGCAGCGCTACGCCATGCGCGTGACCATCGCCGTGTCGGCCGAGCTGATGCCGCCCAGCATCGAGATCGAGGTCACGGAGAAGCGCGAGACGCCCGTCCCCGCCAAGGCCGAGACCGCGGCCGCGACGCCGGCGGAGGCGGAGGCCGTCGAGGAGCCGCCGGACGAGGTGCTGGACGAGGCGCCGCAGCGGCCGGCGCGGGCACCCGTGGCCGCCGCACCGGCCGAGGGCGGCGAGGAAGGGGACGGGCGCAAGCGGCGGAGGCGGAGGCGGAGGCGGAGGCGCGGCGGCGAGGCCGGACAGCCCTCGGCCGAGACCGCCGCCGTCGACGGCGCCGAGCAGGAGGAGGCCGACGAGGGTCCGGGCGAGGCATGGCCGCAGCCCTCGATGCCGGCCGGGGCCGAGCCCGCCTTTGCCTTTGCCGCCGTGCCGAGCGTTCCCGTGGAGACAGGGCTCGAGGCGGCGCCCGAAGACGAGCCGTCGGCGCCCGCCTTCGACGGGCCGGCCCTCGAGGAGAGCGGACCCGCTCCTGGTGCCGGACCGGCCGAGGAGCCTTCGCTGGAGGCCGCGCCCCCCAAGCCGCGGCGGCGGCGCAGCCGCGCTCGGGCCACGCCGAAGACCGAGCCGGCCGAGGCGGTCGAGACGGCCCTCGCGGACTCGCCGGCGATGATGGCGGCATCGGCCGAAGCGCACGTGCCGGCGCCGGCCGAGGCCGGGGTGGCTTGGCCGCCGGCGGAGCCCGCTCCCGAGCCGGCGTCGCCGGCGCCCGCTCCGCTGGACGCCGCGTCGGAGGCGACGCCCGTCGCTCCGTCGGCGGAGCCGACGGCGGCCGTCGCGGAGTTGGCCGAGCCGAGCCACGTCGAGCGGGAGGAGCGCCGCGAGGACGAGGGCGAGCTCGCCACGGCCGACGGGGAGCCCGCCGAGGCGCCCCCGGCGCGGCAGGGATGGTGGAGCCGCTGGGTGCGCTGAGCCCGGTCAGCCGACGCGGCTGCGGAACCAGGCGCGAAGGCGCTCCGCCGCCGTGGCGACGACCGCCTCCGGGCCCGCGAACGACAGGCGCACGAAGCGCTCGCCGCGCGGCTGATCGAAATCGACGCCCGGCGTGACCGCGACACCGGTCTCCTTCAGGAGCTGCGCCGCCAGGGCTCGTGAGCCCTGGCCCGTCGCTCCGATGTCGACATAGAGATAGAAGGCGCCGTCGGCGGGGGCGATGCCCTCGAGGCCGGCCTCCCGCAGCGCCAGGGTGAGCCGGTCGCGGTTCCGGCGGTAGGCCTGGACCCGCAGGTCGAGCTCGGGCCTGGCGGCGAAGGCCCCAAGGGCCGCGTGCTGGGCGATCGTGGGCGGGGCGATGAAGAGGCTCTGGGCCAGCCGCTCGACCGGCCCCGTCAGCTCATCGGGCAGAACCAGCCAGCCGAGGCGCCAGCCGGTCATGCAGAAATATTTGGAGAAGCTGTTGACGATCACGGCCCGGGGCTCGACCTCGAGCATGGTCGTGGCCGGCTGCTCGTAGGTGATGCCGTGGTAGATCTCGTCGGCGATCAGGCGGATGCCCCGCTGCCGGCAATAGGCGGCGAGGGCCTGGAGCTGCTCCCGCCCGAGCATCGAGCCGGTGGGATTGGCCGGGCTGGCGAGGACGAGCCCGTCCAGCCGGCCCGTCACGCGGTCGAGGAGGTCCGGCGTGGGCTGGTAGCGGGTCTCGATCGTGGTGGCGATGGGCACGACCTCGATGCCGAGGGCCGCCAGGATGTTCCGGTAGGCGGGATAGCCCGGCTCGGCGACGGCGACGCGGGCCCCGGCGTCGAAGGCGGCGAGAAAGGCCAGGATGAAGGCGCCGGAGGCGCCGATCGTGAGCGCGAGGCGGTCCGGGGCGAGCTCGATGCCGTAGGTTTCCCCATAGTGGCGTGCCAGGCGCTCGCGCAGGGCCGGCAGGCCCAGCGCCTCGGAATAGCCGAGAGGTGCCTGCCCCAGCGCTGCCCGCGCCGCCTCGAGCACGGCCGCGGGCGGCCCGCCGCCCGGCTCGCCGACCTCGAGATGGAGGATGTCCTGGCCCTGCGCCGCCTGGCGGTTCGCGGCGGCGAGCACCTCCATCACGATGAAGGGAGCGATGGCGCTGCGCCGCGAGGCGCTCGACGGGCCCCGAGCGCGATCGGCCGCAGGGGGAGCACGGGCGGGATCTGTCATCGGCCGGACCAGCGTGCTAGACGGCGGGAACGGGAACTACGGGCAGAGAGGATGGCAAGGCTGGCTCGCTTCGGACTGTGTCTCGTGGCACTGCTCGTCGGGCTCTGCGTCGGCATGCAGCGGGCGGCCGCGGTCACGGTCATCCGCGACGCCGAGATCGAGACGACGCTCCGACGCATCGTCGACCCGATCTTCAAGGCCGCCGGTCTACAGCCATCGGACATCAAGCTCTACATCCTTCGCGATTCGACCCTGAACGCCTTCGTCGCCGGCGGGCAGAACATCTTCGTCGACACCGGCCTCATCGTCGCCGCCAAGACACCGGACGAGTTCGCGGGCGTCGTCGCCCACGAGACGGGCCACATCGCCGGCGGCCATCTCAGCCGACGGCCGGCCGCCATCGATCGGTCCTTGCTCGCCAACGTCGTGGGGCTGGTGCTGGGGGCCGCCGCCGCCGTGGCGGGAGCGCCCCAGGTCGGCGTCGCCGTCGTCGCCGGCGGCACGACCCTCGGGCAGAGCAGCCTCCTGGCCTTCTCGCGGATGCAGGAAGAGTCCGCCGACCGCGCGGCCGTGACCTTCCTCGCCGCCGAGCATCTGCCGCCCGAAGGTCTCATCAAGTTCTTCCAGGTCCTGCAGAGCGAGAATCTCGGGATCAACAGCGAAGGCAGCGTCTTTCTCCGCACCCATCCTCTGACCGTCGACCGGATCAACTTCCTCGAGTACGAGAACCAGCGCTCGCCTTACAGAGGCCGCACCCTTCCACCCGACATCGAGGCGGCCTACGAGCGGGGGCGCATCAAGCTCGATGCCTTCCTCTCCGATCCTCAGGAGGTCCTGAAGCGCTATCCCGGCAAAAGCGAGGACGACCGTTACGCCCAGGCGATCGCCTATTACCGGATTCCGGACCTGCCGCGCGCCCTCTCGATCATCGACGGCCTGATCACAGAGCAGCCCAATGATCCCTACTTCGACGAGCTCAAGGGCCAGATGCTGTTCGAGAACGGCCGCACGACCGAGGCGATCGCCCCCTACCGGAACGCCGTCCGGCTCGACCCGGGCTCGGCCCTTTTGAGGCTCGGCCTTGCCCGCGCGCTGCTCGAGCAGCCGGACCAGGCCTCGGCCAAGGAGGCGGCGAACCTGCTCAACAGGGCGGTGATCGACGAGCCCGACAATCCCGAGCTGTGGCACTTCCTGGGAATCGCCCAGGGGCAGGCCGGCAACGAGGGGCTGGCCTCGATGGCCCTGGCCGAGCAGGCGCTGCTCACCGGCAGCAGGCGCGAGGCCCATATGTACCTCGCGCAGGCACAGCAGCTGATCAAGCCCGGCGACCAGGCCTGGCTGCGTCTCCAGGACCTCTCCAATGCCATCGGCCAGATGCGCGACGAGGGCGGGGGGCGCGTGGATGCGAGGGTCCAAGAGTAACCTTTGCCGGTGGAAATCTGTGCTAGCTAGGCACATCGGTTGCGGACAGACGAGGGTGACGGCGGTGCGGGTCATGCGGGCACGATGGCTTCTGGCGGCGCTGATGGCATCGGGCGTGGCGCTCGCCCGTCCCGCCCTGGCCGAGGACAAGTCGACCAGCCTCTCGGTTCCCGAGATCCAGAAGATCATTCACGACTATCTGCTCGAAGAATCCGGAGGTCATCTACGACGCCATCCAGGAGCTGCAGCAGAAGCGCGCCGCCGAGGAGGCGGACCGCCAGCGCGGCATGATCGTGTCGCGGGCCAAGGACATCTTCGAGGATGCGGCCGATCCCGTGGCCGGCGATCCCGCCGCCAAGGTCGCGATGGTGGAGTTCTTCGACTACCACTGCGGCTATTGCCGGGCCATGCAGCCCTCGCTCGAGACGATGATGAGCCACGAGGGCAAGGTCCGCTTCGTCTTCAAGGAGTTCCCGATCCTGGGGCCCGATTCGGTGACCGCGGCCAAGGCGGCGCTGGCGTCCCAGCGGCAGGGCCGTTACCTCGAGATGCATCAGGCGCTGATGCGGGCCAAGGACCTCTCGATGGACGGCGTCATGCAGGTGGCGCGCGACGTGGGGCTCGACACGGCCAAGCTCGCCAAGGACATGGAGCGCCCCGAGGTGCAGGCCGTGATCGACCAGAACCTGGCCCTGGCGCAGGCGCTCGGGATCAACGGCACGCCGAGCTTCGTCGTCGGCGACCAGCTCATCCCCGGCGCCGTGCCGGTAGCCCAGCTGGCCCAGCTCATCGACAAGAAACGCGTCGCCGAGTGAGCGCCGGCCGGCGTGGCGCTGAGGCTCTACGATCACTGGAACAGCTCGTCCGCCTACCGGGTGCGGATCGCCCTGGCGCTGAAGGGGCAGCCCTATGAGCGGATCGTCGTCGACCGGCTGCGCGGCGTCGAGGAGCCCGCCTATTTCCGGGTGAGCCCGCAGGGCTTCGTGCCGGCGCTCGAGGACGACGGCACCGTGGTCCTCCAGTCCCTGGCGATCCTGGAGCATCTCGAGGAGCGGTTTCCGCTGCCGGCGCTCCTGCCGAAGGACCGGGCCGGTCGCGCCCGGGTGCGGGCTCTGGCCCTGATCGTCGCCGCCGACATCCAGCCCTTGAACAACCAGCGGGTCCAGGACGCCCTGATCCGAGACTTCGGGCTCGACGAGGCCGCCTTGCGACGCTGGTACGGGCGCTGGATCGCCGAGGGGTTCCAGGCGCTCGAGGCGCTGCTCGCCGACAGCCCGGCGACCGGCCGCTTCTGCCATGGGGACGGGCCGACCCTGGCCGACGTCTGCCTCGTCCCGCAGGTCTACAATGCGCGCCGCTGGCGCTGCGATCTCGATCCCTATCCGACGATCCGGCGGATCGAGGCGGCCTGCCTCGCGCTCGAGGCGTTCGACGCGGCGCGGCCCGAGCGGCAGAGCGATGCCGGCGGCGAGCTGCCGCCGCTCAGCCCTCGGGCATGACGAACGGCGTCGGGTCCTTGAAGCGCGCGAGGACGTTGGTGGTCAGCCGGCAGATGTTGTTGTCGAAGCCGTTCCAGGCGAGCGAGCCCGAATAGGCGATCGAGCCGGTCGACCAGACGGCGCCGCCGCCCGGCGTCTCGAAGAAGGTGATGTCGGCGTGGATGTCGGTGTTGATGATCCCGTCGCTGGCGCCGTGCGGGACCAGCACCTCCTCGGCGACCAGCTCGTAGGCGTTCGAGTGGCCTTCGGAGCGGGCGACGATCAGGGCGTGCGGCGGCGTGCCGAGCCTGGGGTCGGCGGCGTCGATCTCGAGCCCGGCGGCGCCACCCTGGAGAATGCCGAAGTCGCCCAGGAGCGGGTCGTCGATGCCGGCGAGCATCCAGGCGGCACGCGGGTCGAGGGCCGCCTCGGTGCGGCGGTAGTAGCTGCACTTGTCGAAGCCCTGGCTGATGAAGCCGACGCCGACGAGGCGCTGCGGCGCCCGCGCGTTGCGCCGCCAGAGGCCGCCATACTCGCCCGAGAAGCTCATATAGTACTCGCCGGGCTCGGCGTCCCAGGCACGCACGCCGCCCTCGGCGCGCCGCACCTCGACCACCCCCTCGCGCGTCGGATGATGGGCGATCCGCCAGTAGAAGCCGTTGCCGCCCATGTACATGATCCGGCCGCCCTGCCGCAGATAGGCCTCGAGCGTATCGAGCATGTCGGTCGAATCGTATTCGGGGTGCGAGCCGGTCAGCACCACCCGATAGGGCCGCAGCAGGTCCAGGCCCTCGCGGTGGAGGTCCTCCTCGGTGATGACGTCGTAGTCGCCGCCCAGATGCTCGAGCCAGTCGACGATGAAGAGGTCGAGATTGAAATTCCAGTGCCGTCCGGTGGGGCGGAAATTGTGGGCCGGGCGGTGGCGGCTGGCATAGGCGATGCCGCTGCCGTCGGCGTGCCGGTCGTAGGTCGAGAGGCCCATGTCGGGGAACTCGAGAAGCAGGGCGTCGATCGCGTCCATCACCGTGACGCGGCCCTGGTAGAGCTCGGTCGCGATCGAGAGCGAATCGGCTCTTGTTGTTGAGATAGACCGTATAGGTAGCGGTCGATGCGAGGAACGCCACTTCGGAGCGGGTCTGGCCGCGGGGCGGGCGGACGAAGAACGGGCACCAGAAGTCGAAGCCCTTCGCCGTCAACCGCGCCGCGTAGACGCCGGAGCGGAGATCGTCCGGCACGGCGAAGGAGAAGTCCGGCTGCCAGCAGGCGTCGACCAGATCGTCGTCGTGGAAATGGATGGCACCGTACTGCCCGGGCGCTCGGGTCCAGTCCATGACGGTGCCGTCCCAATTGTGGCCCGTCATCGCCCGTGTAGGCTGGTTGACGACGACACCGTGCAGCCGGTTGGGCCCGAGGTCCGAGAGTCCGTCGCCCCCGATGTCGCGGCTGAAGTCCCAGGCGCCCACGATATGCTCGGGGACGCCCGCCGGCGGCGCCTCCACCATCAGGGCGGCGAGGCCGGCTCGATCCAGCGCGGTGCCGGCGAGGCGAGGGCGGTCGATGCGGCCGTTGAGGTGGCAGGCGAAGGCGAGGCCTCCCCAGGCCGATGGGCCGGTAGCGGGGCCAGCCTGCCACGCGGCGAAGGTGAAGGGGCCGGCGGCGGGGCCGGGGCGTATGCAGGTCGTGGTCGAGGCCGTCACCGGGCGCTCCGGGTGGAACTCGTGCGCGGCCAGCGGCTCCTGCCAGAGGCTCAGCGTGCCGCTGCCGGCATCGAAGGCGGCCGCCACGAGGTACCAGCGGCGACGGCTCATGGGGGCAGGCGCCGTGAGCGTGGTGACGGCGCCTGGGCCGCTGCCCTGCCGGGCGGTGAGCGCGCCTGCGGCGTCGATCTCGAGCCCGAACCCCGTCTCGGCCGCCTCGCACCAGGAGCCCAGGATCGCCTGGCGGCCCTTGGTCGGCGTCGTCGGCCAGACATAGCAGGCGAGCGTGAAGCTCTCGGATCGCCCTGACGGCGGGGTGGGCCGGGACGACGGCCAGGGAGCCGATCGGGATGGTCTGCTCGCGGCCCTCGTGCGTGCCGTTGCAGGGGGCGGCGACCGGCTCGGGCGCGAAGGGCGTGGCCTGCGGGCCGGCGTCGGGCTGCCGCAGGCGGACGATCCGGGCCTCGTAGCGCTCGGTGCCGATGCAGCTCACCATGAACCGCACGGTCTCGCCGGGCGCGACGCTCCAGCGGTCGCTGTAGCCCATCACTCGCGTCATCGCTCGGGTCCCCTGTCGGCCGGAGGCGGCGTCAATCGATCGGCAGCTCCTCGCCGGCGAGCTGGGCCCAGCGAAGCCTGAAGATGTGCCACTCGGCCGAGGCGAGGTCGGTGAAGACCGTGTTGGTGGGCCTGGGTGGCGCCTTGCCGCCCGGCTCCATGACGGCCAGCGTCCAGCGCTCGCCGGCCCGGTCGATCAGCAGCAGATGGAACGGCCCGCTGCGCGGGCCTGCGCATCAGATGGAGCAGGTATTGCAGGTCGGGGCTGTGCTCGCCGAACGGGCTGGCCTTGAACTCGCGGGCGAGGTCGAGCCTCGCCTTGTCGAATCTGTACATCGCGAGTGACCCCCCGCCGTCCGATCCCCGAGGCCCTCTACCACGAACGCCCGAAGAAGAAAGCCTCAGGCGAGCTCGCGGCGGAAGCTCGCGGCCTCGGGGCGCTCGACCCAGCCCTGCTTCGCGTAGAAGCCGCGGCGGTAGGACTTCGCGGGTGCGGAAGTTGACGAGCTGCATCCGCACGCAGCCCTCGGCCCGCGCCAGGCGCTCGGCCTCGGCGAGGAGGCGCCCGCCCAGCCCGGCGCCACGAGCCTCCGGCGCGACGAACAGCTCCGAGACGAACGCCTCCGAGCCGCCGAGGAAGAGGCAGGGCAGCCAATGCATGGCGACATAGCCGACCACGGCTCCCGCCTCGTCGGTGGCGACGAGGATCAGGTGGCCGGGCCGCTCGAGGACGGCCGTCAGGGCGCGCGATACGCGAGAGAAGGTCGCTTGCGGCGGCTCCGCCTCGATCACGTCGAAGAAGCCGAGCCGACGGAGCAGCGCCGCCAGCCCCGGGATGTCGTCTGCCCGCGCGGGGCGGATGGCCGTCAAGCCGGTCTCCTCCGATTGCCTGGATCGCGCCTGCAAGACGGAGTTGCGCGACCCCTGCGCTACCGACCAGGGCGCGACCGCGCAAGCCTCGGGGAACCAGCGATAGCCTCGTCGGCCGGCCACCCGCAAGGCCAGGCGGTCGAGAGGGCAGATTCGTGGCGTCAGGGCGCCGATCGAAGCACCCGCGCCAGCGCCGAAGCGATCATGCCGGCGAGCTCGACGTGGATCTCCTGGCGAGATCGATCTCCCCCGTCACGACAGATGGCCTCGCCATCCCCCTCGCGCCCCAGGATCGCAGCGCCTTGGGGGGTGCATCGGTCGAAGGCGCTGAACATCGTCGCGTCCGGCACGGTCTGGTAAAGCGCGTCGGGGATCATCCTTGCCAGGTCGGACGCAGCGAGGCGGGGAGGGGGCGCATCGGGCCGGCCGAGACCGATAATGGTGACAGGAACCTGGATGGCTCGGAGGCTGGCCGACGCGAGGCTCGGGCCCAGCTCGGGATCCACCGCGACGGCGACCTTGATGCGCCGATCGAGGTGGGAGGCGGCCAGCGGCCCGAGGTCCATGCCATGCAGGTCGACGCCGCTCTCGGCGAGCCAGCGGCAGTCCGGCCCTCGGGCAGGCGGGTCGCAGGACCGCCTGTAGCTGTCCTCGTCCAGGCGTGCGCCGGCGAGGGCGAGAGCGGAGGTTCCGCCGAGGAAGAAGCCGACGGCGCCCACCTTCTCGTGCTCGAGGTGAGGCGCCATGGTCGCGTCTCCCTCGACGGCGGTGAGCGTGTCGGACAGGTCGGCGGGCCGCCGCCAGACCTCGCCGACGGCCCGGCGCGCATCGTCCGGACCGAGCCTCGGCGGCTGCGCCACCGCGACGATGTAGCGGCGCGCCGCCAGGGCGGCCGCGATCCAGCCGCTGGCACCCGGATTGGCCCGGAGCCCGCCATGGGCAAGGACGACCAGCGGGAATTGGCCATCTGCGACCGAGGCATCGCGGCGGGCCGCCACGCCGTCGAAGACCTTGGAGGCGCCGAAGCGCTCGGGCGTGCCGCCGGTGCCGGCCGGGTACCAGAGCACCACGTCGATCGCGGCGCCGCGCGCCGGGACCGCCACGGTGAGCTCCCGCAGGCCTACGTCGCTTGGCGGCTCCGCGCGCGACGGCGGCAGGCCAGCGAGGAGAAGAAGCGTAGCCGCCAGGGGCCAGCAGGAGCGCCTGGTCACCCGGCCGAGCCCGTCCGCTCCGGCCTCGCGTGTCAGCGACGCCGCGCCAGCATCACGCCGTCGCCGATCGGCACGAGCGACATGCTCACCCGGTCGTCGCCCCGGATCTTGGCGTTGAGGGCGCGCAGGGCCCGTGTCTGATGGCTGGAGTCGGCCGGATCGGCGACGGCGCCGTGCCAGAGGACATTGTCGAGCGCGATCAGCCCACCCGGCCGGACGAGCCGGAGCGCCCGCTCGTAGTAGGCGTCGTAGGTCTTCTTGTCGGCATCGACATAGGCGAGGTCGAAGCTGCCCTCGGCACCCTCGGCCAGCAGCGCGTCGAGGCTTTCCAGGGCGAGGCCCAGGCGCATCTCGATGCGGTCCAGAACGCCGGCCTCGCCCCAGAAGCGGCGGCCGATGGCCGACCAGTCCGCATTGACGTCCAGGGTCACGACCTTGCCGTCCGGGGGCAGGGCGAGCGCCATCCCGAGGGTGCCGTAGCCCGTGAAGCAGCCGATCTCGAGCACGCGGCGGGCACCCATCAGCTCGATCAGGAGCGCCAGGAGCTGAACCTGCTCGGGCGAGCTGCGCATGCCGGCATCGGGCAGCGCGTCCGTGGCGGCGCGCAGCGCCCGCTGGGCCGGCTGCTCGCGCAGGGTGGCCTCGACGAGATAGCGCTGCAGCGCGTCCTCGAGGCCGGTCGTGCCCCGGCTCATCCGCTCAGCCCTTGGCGACGGCCTGGGCCGCCTCGAGCACGGCCTCGACGTGGCCCGGCACCTTGACCCCGCGCCACGCCTTGACGATGCGGCCGTCGGCGCCGACGAGGAAGGTCGAGCGGTCGATGCCCATGTATTTCCTGCCGTACATGCTCTTCTCGACCCAGGAGCCGAACGCCTCGACCAGCGCGCCCTCCTCGTCCGAGGCGAGGGGGAACCCCAGCCCGTACTTCTGCTTGAACCTGTCGTGGCTGGCGACGGTGTCCTTGGAGACCCCGACGATCTCGACCCCGAGCTTCTTGAACTCGGGATAGTGCTCGGTGAAGCCGACCGCCTCCTTGGTGCAGCCCGAGGTGTCGTCCTTCGGATAGAAGTAGAGGACGTAGGGGCGACCTCTCAGCGCCGTCGAGGCGATGCGGCCGCCGGCGTCGGCCGGCAGGTCGAAGGCCGGCGCGTGGTCACCTTCCTCGAGAGGCATGATCGTCCTTCCCTGTCCTGATGGCATCGGTGGGTGGGCACAGTCGGTCGAAGATCTGGCGCACCGCCGCTTGGCTTTCAACGAGACGACCCTCGAGGGCGGCCAGATCGCCGAGCGGCGGCGCGTCGGCCAGGGCCAGCCCTGCCGCCCGCACCAGCGCCTCGGCGAGGCCGGGCGGCGCATGGGCGGGCTGGAAGCGCTCGGTGGTCGAGAGCCGCAGGACCGCCTGGAGCGCGTGGTGGAGGCGGAGCGCGGCCATCAGCGCCCGGGCGGCGTCGGTCTCGACGAGGCCCAGCTCGCCCGCCCGCTCGAGGGCCAGCATCGTGCGCGGGGTGAGCAGCCCGGGATGGGCGTGGGCGTGGGCCAGGACGAGATATTGGGCCGTGAACTCGATCTCGACCAGGCCGCCCCGGGCGTGCTTCAGGTTCCAGGGATCGGCGCTGCCGTGCTCGCGAAAGATCCGCTCCCGCATCGCCCTGACGCCGGCCGCGAGCTCGGGGAGATTCCGCTCCCGGACGAGGCTGCGGGCGATCACCGCCTCGACCTTCGCAGCCAGCGCCGGATCGCCGGCGACGATCCGGGCCCGGGTCAGGGCCTGCTGCTCCCAGATCTCGGCAGTCTGCTCCTGGTAGCGGGTGAAGCTCTCGAGGCTGGTCGCCACCGGCCCGACATTGCCCGAGGGGCGGAGGCGCGTGTCGATCTCGAAGAGCCGTCCCTCGGGCGTGCGGGCGGTGATGGCGCTGACGAGGCGCTGGCCGAGACGGGCGAACCAAGCCGTGGCGGCGAGCGGGCGCTCGCCCGAGGAGACGGCGCTCTCGGGCGCGTCGTAGACGAAGACGAGGTCGAGGTCGGAGCCGGTGGTCAGCTCGGCCGAGCCGAGCTTGCCCAGCCCGAGGACGACGAAGGCGCCGCCCTCGATGCTCCCGTGCTGGTCCTCGAGCCAGGCTTCGGCCCGGGGCAGCAAGTCGCCGATGACCACCTCGGCGATGCTGGTGAGCGTGGCGGCAGCCGATTCGGCCGTGGCGAGCCCGAGAAGGACCTGCAGGCCGGCCTGGAACTGCCGGCCGTGCGCCCAGTGCCGGCAGAGGTCCAGAACGTCCTGGAGGTCGCGCGCGTCGCCCAGCCGGCCGCCCAGCTCGGCCCGCAACGCGGCGCCTTCGGGCAACGGGCCGAAGAAGTCGGGCTGGAGCATCGCCTCGAAGAGATCGACGTTGCCGGCCAGGTGCCGCGCCAGCCGGGGGGCCGCCCCCATCAGATCGGTGACCAGGGCCAGCAGCTTCGGATTGGCGCGGAACAGGGAAAAGAGCTGCACGCCGGCGGGCAGGCCGCCGACGAACTCGTCGAACAGCCGGAACGCCGAATCGATGTCGGGCTGGCGGTGGAGCGCATCGAGGAGGCTGGGTGTGAGCTCGGTCAGAAGCTCCCGGGCCCGGGTGCTGCGGGTGGCACGGATGTGGCCATGGTGCCAGGCGCGGATGCGCGCCGAGATCGCGGACGGGTCCTTGAAGCCGAGGCCGCTCAGCGTGTGGAGCGTGTCCGGGTCGTCGGCCGTGCCGGTGAAGACGAGGTTGCCGCCGACGCCCGAGGTCGGCCTCCGCCTCGAACAGATCGGCATAGTGATGCTCGACGGTGCGAAGAGTGCTAAGGACCAGCTCGCTCAGCGCCTCCGCCGAGGCGAAGCCCGCGAAGGCGGCGAACCGCTCGAGCTCGCTCTCCAGCCGGGGTAGGGCCTGCGTCTGTCTGTCCTGGACCATCTGCAGGCGGTGCTCGAAAGCGCGCAGCAGCCGATAGCAGCGGGCCAGCTCCTCGGCCGCCTCGCCCGCGATCCAACGCTGGCCCGCCAGCACCCCGAGCGCCCGCAGCGTCTGCGACTGGCGCAGCTCGGGGCTTCGCCCGCCCAGGATGAGCTGCTGGGTCTGAACGAAGAACTCGATCTCGCGGATGCCGCCGCGGCCGACCTTGAGATCGTGGCCCAGCACGCGGATGGTGCCGAAGCCCCGATGGGCGTTGATCTGACGCTTGATCGAATGGATGTCCCGGATCGCGGCGTAGTCGAGATGCTTGCGCCACACATAGGGCTGGAGCACGCGCAGGAAGGCCTGACCGGCCCGGCGGTCCCCCGCCACGACGCGCGCCTTGATGAACGCCGCACGCTCCCAGTTCTGGCCGTGCCGCTCGTAGTAGAGCTCGGCCGCGTCGGTCGAGAGGGCGAGCGGATGGCCGGGGATATGCGGCCTGAGGCGCAGGTCGGTCCGGAACACGTAGCCGTCTCGGGTCTTCTGCTCGAGCAGATAGACGAGCGAGCGGGTCAGGCGTGCGGCCAGCGCCATCGGCGCCTCCGCCCCCCGATAGGGCAGACGCTCCTCGTCGAAGAGGACGATGAGGTCGATATCGCTCGAGTAGTTGAGCTCGCCCGCACCGTGCTTGCCCATGCCGAGCACGAAGATGCCGCACGTGCTCACCGGATCGTCGCCGGCCTCGGGCGCCAGCTCGCCGCGGGCGACGGCGTCGCCGACGAGGTGCCGAACGGCCTTCCCGACCACGAGATCGGCGAGCTCGGTGAGCGAGCCCGTCACGGCCTCGAGCGGCCAAGCCTGGCCGAGATCGGCCAGCGCCACGTGCAGCGCCCAGCGCCGCCGCAGCCGTCGCAGCGCCGCCATGAGCCGCGCCCGGTCGGCCGTCTCGACGGCCTCGGCCTCGCGGCGCAGCTCGGCCTGGGTCTCGTCGGGCCCACGCTCGAGGAAGGCACGGACGATCTCGGGCTCGGCGATCGCGCAGTCGGTGAGGAAGGGACTGCCACCGAAGAGGCCGTCCAGCAGCCGCCGCCGTCGCGGCTCGTCGAGGCTGCTCGCGATGAAGGAGGCGAGACCCGGGTCGGCGGCACCGGCGCCGACCTGCTGCCAGCGGCGGCGACCTCGCTCCGCGGCCGCCTCGTCGCCGGCGAGCGGAGGCGGGAGCTGGTCGGGAATGGTCGGTTCGGTCACGCGCCTCGGCCCTCGGGGAAGGGCGGAAGGTGTGGCCCGGACCAACGACGGTCAAGCCCGTTGCCCGGGCACGCGGCGCGACGCCCTTGATGCGCTCGATCCTCAACGCGACCGGTCTCGTGCTGGCCTCGCTGGTGACGGCGGTCATGCTGGCGCTGCTCGGCATCGCGGTGGCGCTGGCGATCGGGCCGATTCCCCTGACGGCGCTCCAGCCGACCCTGCGAAGTATCATCGCCCGCGGGGTGCCCGACATGCGGGTCGGGTTCGATGCCCCCGCCCTCCGCTGGAACCCCGGGGTGCGGGAGCTCGAGCTCGCCGTCCGGGATCTCGACATCCGGACGCGGGACGGCAAATCGCTCCTGCATGTCGCGCAGGCCGCGATCGCCCCCGACCTCGCAGCTTACCTCCGGACCGGTCGGCTCGTCATCGAGCGGCTCGTGCTCGACCAGCCGACGGTCGAGGTCACGCGGCGGGCGGACGGCGGGCTGGGGCTGCGGGTCCTGGACCAGCAGCTCACCCAGGCCGGTCCCGGCAGCGGCGATCCCTGGGCGGCACTCGCGGATTTCCTCGGCCGCGTCCTGACGCCGCCGGCGGCCGACGATCCCCTGGCCGGGATCGAGATCCTGCGGGTCCAGGACGCTCGACTGCTGCTCCTGGACGAGGCCCTGCAGAAGCGGATCGAGCTCGGCGGCGGCACGCTCGAGTTCCGGCGCCGGCCGGGCCCCGGCGAGATCGACGCCCAGATCGGCATCGGGGCCGACGGCCGGGCGGGGCGCCTCGATGTGGAGATCCGCCGCCTGGCCGGTCCGGAGCGCTATCGCCTCTACGCGAGGCTGCGCGATCTCGTCCCCTCCTCGCTGCCGATGGCCGGCGACTCCGCGCTGCTTCGTGAGCTCGGTGTCGTCATGGACGGTTCGCTCGACGCCACGCTGACCGCCGACGGCCACCCCTCACCCGCGGCCTTCTCGCTGACCTCCCGGCCCACGATGCTGTCGCTCCCGGGCGAGCCGCCGTCCTCCGTGGCGCTGGGCCCGGTCGAGATCGCGGGCAGCATCGACCCCCTGGCCGAGATCGTGCACATCGAGCGGGCGAGCGGCGAGATCGCCGGAAGCGACTTGGCGGCCAGCGGGCAGATCATGCTCGCCGCCGGCGCTCGGGGCGCCCGGGGCGAGGCCACCGCGTCCTCGGTCGACCTCGCCGAGCTGTTGAGCCTCTGGCCGAAGGATCTGGCGGCCGACGCGCGTCATTGGGTAGCGCAGAACCTCTCCGCGGGCGTGGTCGATCGGGCGGGCGCCCGGATCGAATGGCTGGCGGCCGAGGGCGGACGACCGGCGAAGCTCGATCTGAAAGGGACCTTTTCCGCGACCGGCGTGAGCGTGCGCTATGTGGACGTGCTGCCTCCGGCGCAGGTGAGCGGCACGGGCAGCTTCACGCAGGACGAGCTCTCGATCCAGCTGACGGGGGGTACCAGCCGGGGCGTGCGCGTGGACGGTGGCGATGTTCGCCTGACCGGCCTGAGCGGCCCGGAGCCGAGGCTCGCGGTCGACCTGCGTCTCGCATCCACCGTGCCCGCAGCCTTCCAGCTTGCGCTGAGCCTGCCCGCGGACATCAGGCCGAGCCTGCCGGTCGCGCCAGAGGACACGCGCGGTCAGGCGACGGCCCGCCTGAAGCTCGACCTGCCGCTCGCCGGCTCCGTCACCAAGGAGCAGATCCGGTACGACGTCACGGGCCAGGTGGACCAGCTCGTGGTCCTCGACCCGCTGCCGGGCTTGGATCTGAACGAGGGGACGGTCAGCGTCCAGGTCGTCCCGGGCCTCCTGACGGCATCCGGCAAGGGGCGGCTGTCGACGGTGCCGGTCACGCTTCAGCAACTTCGGGTCGACTTCAGCGGCAATGGGCCACCGGCGGCGACGGCGCGGATCGACGCGCGGATCGATCCGGTGTCCCTCTCGATCCTCGGCGTCCAGCCGCCGCCCTTCCTGGGCGGCTCCGCGGATGTCGACATGCTGGTCGACATGGGCGGCCCGGGGCCGCCCGATGTGCGCGTGGTGGCCGATCTGCGGCAGACCCGGATCGCCCTTCCGGCCCTGTCCATCGACAAGCGCCCCGGCCAGCCCGGCCGCCTCGAGGCCGACGTCAAGATGGGCCCGGGCGACAAGGTGACGGTGCCGCTGCTGACCCTCTCGATGCCGGACATCGAGGTGCGCGGCGGCCTCGAGATGGCCGGGAAGGATCACGGGCTCACCCGGGTCGATCTCGACCGTCTCGATCTCGAGGGAAGCCGCCTCCGGCTGGCGCTCCAGCGTCAGAGCTCCGGCGCCTGGGCGGCGACCCTCGCGGGCGAGCGCCTGGATCTGCGCCCCTTGCTGGGCGGCGACCAGGGGTCCAGCAGTGGTGCCAACAGGGGGGGTGGCACCCCTGGCAGCGCTGCCTTGCCGCCTTTGTCCCTCAAGGTCGAGCTGGTCGAGTTGGTGCTCCCGGGAGGCTCGCTGCGCGCGCTGAAGGGCAGCGCGGAACGGTCGGCCGCGCGGTGGCTGCGAGGCTCGATGGAGGCGACGCTCGCCGCCGGCCACGTGGTTCGGCTCAAGATCACACAGACCGCCTCCACGCCCACGCGTCTGGCATTGGATACCGATGATGCAGGTTCCCTCCTCCAGGCGCTGACGCCCGACAATCGGTTCGCTGCCGGCGGCTCGCTGAGCCTTACAGCCGACATCCTGGCCGAGCAGCCGGTCGTCCGTATGAAGGGCCAGCTCAACATTCGGGACGTCACGCTGCGCGGCGCGCCGCTGCTGGCACGGCTGCTGACGCTCTCCTCCTTCACGGGCATCCTCAACACGCTGCAGGGCAACGGCATCTACTTCAATCGCATCAGGACCGATTTCGCGCTGAGCGGCGGCACGCTCACCCTGACCGACGGCAAGGCGAACGGCTCGCAGGTCGGGCTCACGGCGGCGGGCGTGGTCGACCTCGACGCCGGCACCCTCTCACTCAGCGGGACGGTCGTGCCGGCGTACTCGATCAACAAGTTCCTGGGCTCCGTGCCGATCGTGGGCCGTCTGCTGCGGGGCGAGAACGGGGTCGGCGCCTTTGCGGTCACCTACAGCGTGAGGGGACCCGCCGCCAACCCGAGCGTCACCGTCAATCCCCTCTCGGTGCTGGTGCCGGGCTTCATCCGCGACCTGTTCGGCGACCTCGCCGAGTCCGCGACACCTCGACAGCCGAGCCGCGCACCGACCCGATAGACGGAAGCCGGCCGCGGCGGGCCGACTCTGCCTCGTCAGACGGGGCGGACGAGGACGTGGCGCTTCTTGCCGGCCGACAGCTTGAGGCGGCCGGCCATGAGATGCGCGGCGTCGACGGCCAGCGTCTCGTCCTTGACCGCGGCGTCGTTGAGCCTCGCCGCCCCGGCCCGTATCAGGCGCCGGGCCTCGCTGTTCGAGGTGGCGAGGCCGGCGAGCTGAAAAAGCTCGATGAGGGGCAGGCCGGCGGCAAGGCGGGCCCCGTCCAGCTCGATCGCCGGCAGGCCGGCATCCTCCTCACCCTGGCCCTCGAAGACCGTCCGAGCCGCAGCCGCGGCACGCTCCGCCGCCTCGGCCCCATGGCAGAGGCGGGTCGCCTCGGACGCCAGGACCTTCTTCGCCTCGTTGATCCCGGCACCGCTCCGACCTTCGAGACGCAGGATCTCGTCCTGCGGCAGATCGGTGAAGAGCCTGAGGAAGCGGCCGACGTCGGCGTCCTCGGTGTTGCGCCAGAACTGCCAGTAGTCGAAGGCCGGGAGCCGGTCCTCGTTGAGCCAGACGGCCCCGGCCGCGGTCTTGCCCATTTTCGCGCCCGACGCCATCGTGATCAGCGGCGTCGTCAGGCCGAAGAGCTGGGTCCCGTCGATGCGCCGGCCCAGCTCGACCCCGTTGACGATGTTGCCCCACTGGTCCGAGCCGCCCATCTGCAGCCGGCAGCCGTGGCGGCGGGCCAGCTCGAGGAAGTCGTAGGCCTGCATCACCATGTAGTTGAACTCGAGCAGGGACAGGGGCTGCTCGCGCTCCAGCCGCAGGCGCACCGAATCGAAGGCCAGCATGCGGTTGACCGTGAAATGGCTGCCGAAGTCGCGCAGGAACGGGATGTAGCGGAGCTGGCTCAGCCATTCGTCATTGTCGCTGAGCAGGGCGCCGCCGGCGCCGAAGTCCAGGAACTTGCCGAGCGAGCGGCGGATGCCGGCCTTGTTGGCGTCGATGCGCGCGTCGTCGAGGAGCTGGCGGCTCTCGTCCTTGCCCGAGGGATCGCCGACCCTGGTCGTGCCGCCGCCGACGAGCGCGATCGGCCGATGGCCCGTCCGCTGCAGGACCCGGAGCATCATGATGCCGACGAGATTGCCGATGTGGAGGCTGTCGGCGGTGCAGTCGAAGCCGATATAGGCGGTGATGGGGCCAAGGGCGGCCAGCCTGTCCAGCTCCGCCGCATCGGTGCACTGGTGGATGAAGCCGCGCCACTCGAGCTCGCGGAGAAGGGCCGAGGCGAACGGCATGGTCAGCGGGCCAGGGCCAGGGGCTCGCTGGCCGGCTTGAGGCGCTTGTCGAGATAGCTCTCGCAGACCTCCTCGAACTTCTCGAAGTGGTCGGTGAAGAAGTGGTCGGCGCCCTCGATCGGGCTGAAGTCGATGGTGATGCCGCGCTGCTGGCTGAGCTTGTTGACGAGCTTCACCACGGCCTCGGTGCTGGTCACCGTGTCCTGCTCCCCGTGGGCGATCAGGCCCGAGGCAGGGCAGGGGGCGAGGAAGGTGAAGTCGTACATGTTGGCGGGCAGGCTCGCGCACATGAAGCCCTGGATCTCCGGCCGGCGCATCAGGAGCTGCATGGCGATCCAGGCGCCGAAGGAGAAGCCCGCCACCCAGCAGCCGCTGCTGTTGGGGTTGTGCTGCTGCATCCAGTCGAGCGAGCTGGCCGCGTCGCGCAGCTCGCCCTGGCCGTGGTCGAACACGCCCTGGGAGCGGCCGACGCCCCGGAAGTTGAACCGCAGAACCGAGAACCCGCGCCGAGCGTACATGTGAAACATGCTGTAGACGAGGCGATTGTTCATCGTCCCGCCATGCTGGGGATGCGGGTGGAGGATCAGCGCCAGCGGAGGTGTGGGCCCCTCGCCGTGCACGTAGCGACCCTCGAGACGCCCGTCCGAGCCGTTGAAGATGACTTCCGGCATTCCCTAGACCCTCGTTCCACGGACGCCGACCCGCGCCGGTCGGTGCGACAGCCGCCCGGCTCGGAAACGTGTCGACCTCGATTGACCCTCGGCGGGCCACCCACTAGCTTCCGGCAGTCTACACCCTCGGATCGGCGGCAGAGGAGGCCTTGTCGCCGATGGGGGCTGTCGCCACCTACGCCAGAGAGAGCATGGTCCGCGGGAGACCGCGGTGTATATCGCAGGCGAGAGCGCATGTTCAAGATGTTGAAGGACGATATCGAGGCGGTCCTGGCACGCGACCCGGCGGCGCGGACCCGCCTAGAGGTGCTGCTCTGCTATCCTGGGGTGCATGCCCTGATGGCGCATCGCCTGGCCCATCGCCTGTGGCGGAGCGGCTGGAAGCTGTCGGCCCGATTCCTCTCGAACGTCAGCCGCTCGATCACCGGCATCGAGATCCATCCCGGTGCCACCATCGGCCGGCGCTTCTTCATCGATCACGGCATGGGCGTCGTGATCGGCGAGACCGCCGAGGTCGGGGACGACGTCACGATCTACCAGGGGGTCACGCTCGGGGGCGTCAGCCTCGACAAGGGCAAGCGCCATCCCACCATCGAGGACGACGTGGTCGTCGGTGCGGGCGCCGCGGTCCTGGGCCCCTTCACGGTCGGCAGAGGCGCCCGCATCGGGTCCAACGCCGTCGTCGTCCGGGAGGTCCCGGCCGGGGTCACCGTCGTGCGGCATTCCCGGCCGCCCCGTGGGGCCGCAGCCGGTCGAGCAAGGTCGGGGCCTGCTTCCCCGCCTATGGCACCTGGCCGGGCGTCGCGGCCGACCCCGTCAGCCGCGCGCTGGAGCGGGTGTGCGTGCAGATGAGCGAGCTGGAGGCCAGGCTCGACGGCCTCGAGCGCGAGCGGGGCGGTGCCCGTCGCGAGCTGGCGCGGACCGGCACCGACAACTGACGAGGCCCCATGTCCGCCCGCCGTGACGCGGGGCCGCAGTCAGCCTATCTCGATTACAACGCCACCGCCCCGGTGCGGCCCGAGGCCGTCGCTGCCATGGCCGAGGCCCTGGCGGAGGTGGGGAATCCCTCCTCCGTGCACGCCGCGGGCCGGCGGGCGCGCGCCCGGATCGAGGAGGTGCGGCGCAAGCTCGCCCTCCTTTTGGGCGTGAACCCCGAGTCGGTCGTCTTCACCAGCGGGGGCACCGAGGCGAACCATCTGGCCCTGCTCGGCGTGGACGGCCCGCGGCTGGCCTCGGCGATCGAGCATCCCTCGGTCCTGGATGCCTGCCCGGACCTCGCCCTGGCGCCGGTGGACGGCGCCGGGCGCCTGGATCTCGGCGCCTTCGCGTCCCTCCTGACGGCGCGTCGCCCGCGCCTGGTCTCCCTCATGCTCGCCAACAACGAGACCGGCGTCCTGCAGCCGGTCCGCGAGGCCGCAGCCCTGGCCCGCGCCGCCGGCGCGCTGGTTCACACCGATGCCGTGCAGGCCCTCGGCAAGCTGCCGGTCGGCCCGGACGAGCTGGGCGTCGACCTTCTGTCCGTTTCCGCCCACAAGCTCGGCGGGCCGCCGGGGGTGGGGGCCCTCATCGTGCGGGAGGGCCTGGAGCTGCGCCCCCTCCTGCGCGGCGGCGGCCAGGAATTGCGACGCCGGAGCGGCACCGAGAACCTGCCCGGCATCGCCGGATTCGGTGCGGCGCTCGACGCCAGGACGGACTGGGCCGCGGTGCGGGTGCTGCGCGATCGGCTCGAGGCAGCGGTCCAGGAGCGGCATCCGGCCAGCCGGGTCATGGGCGCCGGCGCCGAGCGCCTGCCCAACACGAGCTGCCTGCTGACGCCGGGCTTGCCGGCGGAGACCCAGCTCATCGCCCTCGACCTGGCCGGCGTGGCCGTGAGCAGCGGCTCGGCCTGCTCCTCGGGGAAGGTCGGGCCCTCGCACGTGCTGAGGGCCATGGGCGTCCCCGAGGCCGACGCCCGCTGCGCGATCCGCGTCAGCCTCGGGTGGGAGACGACCTGGACGGACATCGACCGGTTCCTGGAAGCATGGACCAGGCTCGCTCGCCGTCGTAGGAGCGAGCTCGATCATCCATAGCCGACCCCCACCCAGAAGAGGCCGACCAGCCATGAATTGCAATCGCCGCGAGCAGGCAGCGCTTTCCGCGCTGGCGATGGTCTTCAGTGTGGCGTCAATCACGTGCGTGAAGCCCGTTGCAGCCCAGACCCCCGATGCGATCCCCCCATCGCTCCTCACGCCGGATCGCGTCGAGACTTCGATCGGCACGCTCGAGTTCGAGGACGGCGCGCCGAGCGCGGCCACGGCCCAGAAGGTCTACGAAGCGCTCGATTTCACCCGTGCCCTCAACGTCTTCAACAACAGCTTCCGCGGCGCGTCCGCCTATGCGATCCGCAAGGGCTTCCTCAGCATCGGCGCGGAGGACAACACGGTCGTCATCTTCCCCGGTCTGATGGACGCGAAGTCCCTGTTTCTGACGGCCAACGCCGATACCGTCTATTATCTGGCCGTGGTGGACCTGACCAAGGGTCCCGTGGTGATCGAGCAGCCGCCGAGGGGGCTCGGCACCATCAATGACATGTGGTTCTCGTGGATCATCGACATCGGGTTCCCGGGTCCCGACCGGGGCGAAGGCGGCAAGTACCTGATCGTGCCGCCCGGCTATGACGGCCCGCTCCCGGAGGGCGGCTTCTATGTCGCCCGTTCCAGTACCTCCAGGGTGCTCTACGCGGCCCGCTCCTTTCTTGATGACAACGATCCGAAGCCGGTGGTCGACATGATCGAGAGGACCCTCAAGATCTATCCCTATACGCCGGGCGGTGTCGGCACCAGCATCGCTACGGCGCTCGAGGGCAAGGTCAGGTTGCGGCCGAGCCCGCCCGTTCCCGAGACCAAGTTCGTCGACGCCAGTAACAAATCGTTCAACACGATCCCGCCCAACGATTTCTCGTTCTTCGAGATGATCAACGAGAACGTCCAGCAGGAGCCGGCCGGCAGCTACGACGTCGAGCTCGCCGGGCAGCTGGCCGCCATCGGCATCGTCAAGGGCAAGCCCTTCGGCCGGACGCCCGGATGCGGAAGATCCTCACCGATGCCGCCGCCGTCGGCAACGCCGCCGGGCGGGCGCTGAACTGGCGGTACGCCCAGGCCCACCCCGACTGGGCCTACTACCCGGGCTCTTCATGGGGCAGCATGCTCTGGGAGGGCGGTGCGAACTTCGAGACGCCGCCGCCCCTGTTCGAGGATGGCGCCTTCAAGCCACTGCCGCCGACCGGTGCTCGGACCCTCGATTCGCGCACCGCGTTCTACTACGGGTATACCCTCGACTCCCCCGGCATGATCATGCGCATCCCGGACGTGGGCTCGCAGTATCTCATGGGCTTCCTCGATGCGGACAAGAACCCTTTCGACGGCGGCAAGACCTACAAGGTGACGCTGCCGCCGAACATCCCGGCCCGCGCCTTCTGGTCGTTCACGCTCTATGACAACCAGACCCGCTCGATGCTCGACACGCCGCAGCGCTACCCGCGCGCCGGCAGCCAGAGCTATCCGTCGCCGGCGGCCGAGGCCGGGGCCGATGGCTCGACGACGGTTTATCTGGGCCCGACGCAGCCTGCCGGGGTCGCCCGAGGCAACTGGATCCAGACGATGCCGGGCAAGGGCTGGTTCACCATCTTGCGCCTCTACAGCCCGCTCGAGTCGTTCTTCACCAAGACCTGGCGGCCGAGCGAGATCGAGCTGGCTCAGTGAGGCCGGTGCGGATCACTCGAGGAACACCGGAACCAGCGAGACGACCAGCAGCGCCGCCATCGCCAGGTTGAACAGGCGGACCCGGAAGGGCGTGTGCAGGAGCCGGCCGATGGCGACACCGCCCAATGCCCAGACCGCGAGCGAGACGACGGCAATGGGCACGAAGAGCGCGGCCATCGTCAGGGTGTCGCGCAGCAGTGCCCCGCCCGTGGTCGCATAGGTCGTGAGCGCGCCGAGGGCGACCACCCAGGCCTTCGGGTTCAGCCATTGGAAGAGGGCGGCCTCGATCAGGGTCAGGGGCCGGCCGGAGCCGGCGCCGGCGCGGCCCGAGGCGGTGGCGATCTGCCAGGCGAGGTAGAGCATGAAGAGGGCGCCCGCGATCCTCATCGGCCCCCGGACCGCGGGCAGAAGCGAGAAAGCCGCGTCCGCAAGGAGGCCCAGGGCCAGCAGCATGACGGGGAAGCCCAGCGCTATGCCCAGCATGTGCGGTACCGTGGCCGGGACGCCGTAGTTCGCCACCGCCGTCGTGACCATGAGATTGTTGGGTCCGGGCGTGATGAACATGACCAGGGCGAAAAGCGAGACGGCGACCAGCCAATCCATCCGGCAAAGGCTCCCCCATGTGTTGCCCTCGCCGCGGATCGACCGGGCGAGGGCGCCTCCTCCCTTGCACGGTGGGCCGACGCCGCCAAGATAAGCCTTGTCAATCGCCAACAGGACGGCATCTTCGCGGCCATGACCCAGCAGCTCGTCTCCCTCACGCCCTCCGCCCTCGAGCGCATGCGCGGCCTGATCGCGAGCCAGGGCGGCACCGCCCGTGGCATCCGCCTCGCCGTGCGGTCGACCGGCTGCTCGGGCATGAGCTATCAGCTCGACTTCGCCAAGGACATCGCCGCCGCCGACGAGGTCGTCGAGGTGAGCGGTGTCAAGGTCGTGGTCGACCCCAAGGCCATGCTGTACGTGCTCGGCACCGAGATCGACTTCGTCGAGGACAAGCTCGGGTCGATGTTCGTCTTCAGGAATCCGAACGAGAAGGCGCGCTGCGGCTGCGGCGAGAGCTTCTCGGTCTGAGCGAGGTGGCCCGGCTGGTGTTCGTCCTGCCGGGCGGCGAGCGCCGGGCGGTCGAGGTCCCGCACGGCACGAGCGTGCTCGAGGCGGCCCGCCTGCACGACATCGACATCGAGGGCGCCTGCGGCGGCTCCATGGCCTGCGCCACCTGTCACGTTCGGGTGGAGGAGCCGTGGTTCGACCGGCTGGCCCCTGCCTCGGCCGAGGAGGAGGACATGCTCGACCTTGCGGCCGACTGGCGGCCGACCTCTCGCCTCGGTTGCCAGCTCCGGGTCGAGCCGGGGACGGACGGGCTGGTGGTCGAGGTGCCACGGTCGAGCCTGCTCGTCTGATGGGCCGGGTCCCCGACCTCCTCCAGCGCTCCGGGCCGCGTCGTGGTGGCGATGTCCGGGGGCGTCGACAGCTCGGTGGTGGCGGCGCTGCTCAAGGCCGAGGGCCACGAGGTCGTGGGCATCACCCTGCAGCTCTACGACCACGGCGCCGCCACCGGGAGGAAGGGTGCCTGCTGCGCCGGCCGGGACGTCCGGGATGCCCGCGCGGTGGCCGAGCGGCTCGGGATTCCCCACTATGTCCTGGACTTCGAGGAGCGCTTCCGGCGGGCCGTGATCGAGGACTTCGCCGACTCCTACGCCCGGGGCCGCACGCCCATCCCCTGTGTCCGTTGCAACGAGCGGGTGAAGTTCCAGGACCTGCTGGAGATCGCCCGCGACCTCGGCGCCGACGCCCTGGCGACCGGCCACTATGCCCGCCGGATCGACACGCCGGACGGCCCCGAGCTTCACCGCGCCGTCGACCCCGCCCGTGACCAGAGCTTTTTTCTGTTCCGGACGACACCGGAGCAGCTCGCCTTCCTGCGCTTTCCGCTGGGCGATCTCGAGAAGACGGAAACGCGCGAGCTGGCGCGCCGCCTGGACCTGCCGGTGGCCGACAAGCCCGACAGCCAGGACATCTGCTTCGTGCCGGACGGCGACTATGCCCGGACGGTCGAGAGGCTGCGCCCCAACTCGGCGGTGCCGGGCGAGATCGTGCATGTCGACGGCCGATCGCTCGGCCGGCATCGGGGCGTCGTCGCCTACACGGTGGGGCAGCGGCGCGGCCTCGGCGTGGCCTCGCAGGAACGCCTCTATGTGGTCGGCATCGACGCCCGCGAGCGGCGGGTCACCGTCGGGCCCCGGTCGGCCGGCTACTGCGCCGAGATGGCGCTCCGGGACATGAGCTGGCTGGGCCGTGTCCTGCCGCCGGCCGGGGGCGTCGAGGTCATGGTCAAGCATCGCTACAACGAGACGGCCGTGCCTGCCCGCCTGCTGCACGACGCCTCGGGCTGGCAGGCCCGCTTCGCCGAGCCGCAGCCCGGCGTGGCGCCCGGCCAGGCCTGCGTCGCCTATATCGGCACGCGCCTCGTCGGCGGCGGCTGGATCGAGCGGGCGCCCCGGCTGGTCGAAGAAACCCTGTCGGCTTGACAGGTGGCGGGGCTGTCCCTAAATGCGGCCTCGCTTCCGGCCAGGGGCCATGCGCGCGGCGGAGTAGCTCAGTGGTAGAGCAGGGGAATCATAATCCCTTGGTCGGGGGTTCAAATCCCTCCTCCGCTACCAGCACTTAGGTGACTTATCCAGAGGCCAAAAACCGCTCAGGGTAACGTGACGGGTAACACGGGGCCCGAGATGCTGGTGGCCCGGCAAGGGCATGGGAGGGTAGCGGCCGACCTGGAAGCCGGCATCATAGGAGCGAAGGCGAGAGAGGCCACATCCAAGATCGTCCGGAGGCCGCGGTGACGATCACAGTAACGGGCTCGGCCTCTCTCGGAACGCTGAGACGCCTGCTGAGGTGGTCCGACATGGAACGGACTGAACGTGCGGGATCAAATCGTGACCGACGAACAACACCCGGCTCCTTCCATCGCGCCTACGCTGTACGCAATACGACCGTCGTCGCCTCTCCTAAACATTCACGACAATCTCAGCACCACGCAGCGGCTCGTTGTGGAAGGAATAACGCTTTACGCACAGATTATTTACGACGAGTTCCTACGACTACTAGATCTAATCGACAAGGTCAGCTTGCATATCTACGTACGAGACCCGAGTTACCATGACAGGGCGCTCTTGTTCGGTTGTTGCTGGAATGTAGTTGATGGGTTCAACCGATTTTTCACGCTTGTCGACAAGTTACCTCGACATGAGCGAATACTTTCCATTAGAAACTACGGCAAATTGTCCGCTGACATTTCTCAGCTCCGCAATGGCTATCAACATTTGCTTAAGAGGGCTGGAAGACGGAAGGAATACTATAAGTACGGGCTTCCTGTTCTCGGTGCCATTTCGTGGAGCTGGCTCTGGGACAACAGAAGTGGTGGAATAAATATTAGCCTGATGTCGGGGATTAGATGGTCGGAATGGAGTAGGCACCTAATGACCGGTCCGAGGGCTTACATTGGCAATGTAGGCGGGATAACACTGACCGCATTCGATGGAAGTGTTGTTATTGATGATTGTCTTGACGCGGTTAGCTTGATCATAGAAGAGCTGGAAAATTTGGTGCCGAGTATGGCGGCCAAGCCGGGGGACGATAAAGAGATAGCGATTTATCAGGGATTTACAATTATGCTGCCATTCACGTTTCAGGATGCGACTGAGGGCGGGAGTGATGGTGGCTCGTCCCCAGACTGAGCCTAGTTCGGGGTCTTACCACGGAGAGCCGGTCACGCAACCCGATCGAGCTTGGCCCGGCCACCGCCCTGACGGCGGGCGTAGAAGGTCGCACGCGCTACTGGTGAGGAGCGCAAAGCTTGGTAGCGCCGGCGCAGGTGATCCGGATGCAGGCCCGCGAGGTCCGCGACCCGCTCGAAATCGCGGCCGCGCGAGTGATCGGTGCCCGTCAGCCAACGATGCGCCTCGATGCCTTGCTCGTCATCGGCGAGGGCGTCAGTCAGGGCGGTCCGCAGGATGGCCAGCCAAAGGCGCGCGGCAGCGATCGAGGTCTGTGGTGGCGTCGTGGCGTCGGGCCTCGGCGACCGCGGCAACGTCCTCGCCGCTGCCTGCGAACTGGCGGCCAAGGGTGGCGGAGCCCGGGCAACTTGCCCTGTCGGCTGCCAGGCGCTCGCGTCGGCGCGCGTTCCTTGCATCCCGGCTCGCGGCACGGGTCGCGGCGTAGTGGGCGCGGGCCCGTTCGCGGTCGGCGTAAGGCATCGCTCAGCGTCGACCGGCCAGGACCCGGCGGGCCATGTCGAGCGCGAGCTGGTGTGGGCCCGGCCTGCGACAGGACGCGGGTGTGATCGAGCGCCTCCCGTAACTCCGGCCATCGGTCGCCGTAGGCCATGGCGCCGGCGCCGGTCGATCTCGGCGAGGCCCTGTTGCATCGCCGCCGGGTCGCCGCCATGCAGGCCGGCCAGAACCATCGCCTCGCCACGGTCCATCCCCGCCTTGTTGCCGGGCAGTTGCTTGGCGGCCGCCGTCATGACCTCGCCGAACTCGACCAACTCTTGGCTCGTGACGCCTATGTTCCTGGCATCAAAGCCAGCCGCCCAATCGACCTCGGCCGGCTTCTGCTCGTCGGCGGCTTGCTCGGCGGCCTGTGCCGCGGCGACCCGGGCCTCCCGGAGAACGCGCCATTCGCGAACGCCCCGCCAACCATCCCTCGCGAGGGCCTCGCGCATCTGGACCTCTTCGTCGGCCGAGAAGGGTACCAGCCCCTCGTCGACTACGACGGGCGCGTCGCCGCCGGTAGAGGCGGGAACTCGAGGACGCGCGAGCGGAGTAGCGACGTGGCGCTCCGATCCGACTTCTCTGCCAGCACGGGCGGGGCCGCGGCCAGGCGGGCTTCACGGGCCTGCCAGAAGCGCAGCTGGCCTGCCGAGCCCTCGGCCCGGTAAGCCTGTGCCAGCTGGACAGTCTCGGCCGCTGACAGCTCGGGATAAGCCCCGCCGGTGCTCTCGGGCGAGGTCACTGCTCGATTTCCTCAGGCTCGGCCCGGCGGGCCGGACGGGTGCGGCTGCGCTTCGGCTCCCGCTGGAACAGCTCCGGGATCGCGTCGGGCGCTTTCGGCTCGAGGCTCGACCACAGCCGCGGCGACGATGGCGATGGCAGCGCCGGCCGGCGGGGTCGGGTCGGGCTCGGGCGGCTTGCGGAGCGGGCGCTTGGCTCTTGACCTTTTCGAGACGCGCGATGGCAGCGGCGTGATTGCCCTCGGCCTCCTTGCGAGCCCGATCCGCATCCTCGCGCGTGAGGGGCAGGCCGAGCCTCGGAAGGTCGCGGAGATCGTCGCGAAGCTTGGACAGCGGGCCGAACGCGACTGCGATGGTGAGGGGGCTGAGCGCCGGCTGCAAGCCGTCCATCGTCTCGCGCAGCTCGGCCAAGACGGCGTTGAAGCGCTCGGCTAGCTCGGCCAGTCGTTCCAGGCGGCCGATGGCGTCGAGATTGCCTCGGCGCGGGCCCGCCGGCGCTCGGCCTCCCGAATGCGGATGGCATAGACCAGCTCGTCGAGCCACTGCCGGTAGCCGTCCATGTCGCGCTCGACCTTGGCTTCGACCTTGGCCGTCACCTCGCGAATTCGCCTTTCGGGGATACGGCCACCGGGCCGCGCGTTGTAGGCCGCACGGTCCTCGGGGGTCAGCCCGGCGACCGCCGCTCTCCGCGCCAGGTTCTCGACATGGGGCTTGAGGCCGTCGACGCGCTCTTGCCCTTGGCGTTGAGGCCTATGGTGTCGAAGTACTCTCGCGAAGTGCGACGTGAAGTCGGCGTGACGACCTGGGCGAGCAACGCCGTGCGCGCGGTCACCCGCGGCCAGGTGCGGCCGGCGGGGCGGGAAGATCGGGGGATGTCATCGGGGTGCTTCCTCAGCGGGGGTTTGAGCGGCGGGGTTTGGACTGACGATGGGGAGCGGCAATGGCCATGGCGGCCACCACGGCCGCGGCCGTCTTGATCCGCGCCGAGGTCGACAGGCGATCGTCCTGCGTGAGCGCCACGAGATGGTTGAGCAGCGCCGGGAGGGCCTTGCGGAACAGGGTGGCCGCGCCGCTGGTGGGCGCCCGTTGCAGGACCTCGACCATGTGGCCCATGAGGTCGGCCAGCTCCTCATGCACGAAGCGCAGCTCCCCGCTGGCCAGGGCGCCCTCGACGAGCGCGACCACCATCGGGGCGATCGAGCTGGCTGACCTCCAAACGGGGCCACCGCCGCCGCCACGGGAAGGGGCGCCGAGCGCAAAGAGGGGTGACACCACTGCCGAGGGCATGGGAAAGCTCCGAAAGCCGGTGGATTGCCGCTGGAACCGCCATGGGCTCCTGATCTCTATATAGGCTTTTCTTCTCCACCCGTCAACACATTTCATGCGCGGTCCAGCCGAATTCCAGCCGCGATCCACCGCTGATGTGGAGAGGCTCTTTGCAGATAGGGGACCCGTTTGCAGTCACGTGACGACGGCGAGGCGCGCTCAATAAGAAGACCGGGGGTATCCGGCCAGAAATACGCCCCTCCGCGGATGCCGCATGGCGCAATTATCTTGAGCGGGGTACGGATGGACGTTCGTGAGGGTCCCTAGCATTCGGCTTGCATACCCCCCACTGGTCTTTCAAAATTGACCGGCCTCTTAAGGTCTAATGAGCTACGCACTTCCCCCTTCGGAAGCGCCCGCTACGCGGTCGCGGCGGCGCCCCGGGGCGCCGGGGGCGGGGCCAGATGGGGGCTGGGGCGGCCAGGGGGCGCGGGGGCGAGGCTTGGGGGCGAATACCGACGACTGCCAGTGCCGGCCTGGCTCTCGCCGCGGCGCTGTGGCGGGCCGCGCGGGGCAATTTTGGGCGCTCGACGGGCGGCGGCCTGGGGCGCGGATTTTTACGGGCGGAGACTGTGATTCAACAGGGTCGCCACGCGATGCGTGGTGAACGCCTTCCGGCCTCGCGACATTTCGCGCGTCGACCGCGAGCCGTTAACCTCTTCAGCGGGCATCTGTGGTAGACTGGCGCGGCCAAGTCAGAGAGCAGCCGCCGAGCCGCCAGTCCTAAGGGAAACCTTAGAAACCCCAAGAGTTAAGCCTAACTCCATCAAAGATTGGCGGCCGACGGGCAACCTGCAAGACGCTCTGATAAACAAGACGCGCCGGGCTCGGGCGCTTCGGGCCGGCCGGACCACCCCACCCCTGTTCCCTACGCGCGAGCTCGCCGGGCAACGGAAGGGCCAGCGCGGCGGCTGCGAGGCCTCAGGACGTGGCGTCTGCCTTCCTGGCAGGGCGTCCCCCAGGTGTCGGCCGGCTGCCCGCGGGCTCTAGGCCGCTGCGCGCCGACGATGCGTTGCACGGTCCCTGTCCCGATGCGCACGCTGGCGCGCGATGGCCAGAGATACCTCGGCCGGCGCTGCGCAGCTCGCGGACCTTCTCCTCGATCGCCGGGGCCACCTTGGGGCGGCCGAGCTTCGACGCCAGCGGCCCGAGCCCGGGCAACGCCAGCCGTGACGCGCTCGACGATGATGGCGCGCTCGAATTCCGCGAACACCCGACACATCTGGAACATGGCGCCTTGCCGCTCGGCGTCGTCGTGTTCGAGCCCTTGCTGGTGCAGGTAGAGCCCGACGCCGGTGGAATGCAGCTCGCCGAGGAAGGCTGCCAGATCCTGTAGGTTGCGCCCGAGCCGGTCGACGCTCCACGCGGCCACAAGATCGAAGCGGCGCTTGGCAGCAGTCCTTCGTAGCCGGTCGAATTCCGGCCGCTGGTCCCGCCCCTTGGCGCCGGAAACGCCCTCGTCGGCATAGGTGCCGACCACCTGCCAGCCGACGCGGCGGCGACAGCGTCGAGGGCGAGGCGTTGATTGTCGACCGTCTGCCCGGTCGTCGACACCCGGAGATAGAAGGCAACCTTGGTCGGGGTCATTGGCAGGTCCTTTGGTTCGAATGGTCGGCCACCTTATCATGAGGCTATACAGAAATGCACTGAAAAATCCAGAAATCTACTCATTATCGGATAGAAAAGTGAGGCCGGCGAGAGGTGCGGAAATGCTGGCCCGGGAGGAGCCGATCGCGTCGGGGATTTCGGTATGGCCGGCTCGGGAAGGCGTGTTCAGGGTCCATCTACGGGAATATCCGGTGGAACTCCGGAGGCCATCTCTGCCATGGCGCCCAAGGGGCTTTGCCCTTGTGCAAGATCAATCAACCAAAAGGACGACCCGAGCCTTTGCGGGGCTATGTGGAGAGCCGGGCGCCCCATCCGGGAGATCTTGCTTATGGCCACCCCAGAGATATGGCTACCCCTTTGGCGCCCAGGCCGGGTCCGGGCACGGAAATCGGCCACTAAGTATTTGATCTAGCGCGAGAATTCTGGTTTTGGCTTCGATGCTCGACCCCTCGCCGGCTGGAACCAGCTAAGTCATTGATCTGACCACGTGAATTCTGGATGTGGCTCTTGCTACCCCCTATATATCCACGGAAGGGTAGCCAGATCTCCAGGGGGCTTGCCTACGAGAGGGGCTCTTCGCGCCCCCTCTTCGGCTGCGCGCTGCCCCCTGGACGGCCAGTTGAAGTCAGAAGCAAGATATGGCCGGTGTCGACGGTCAGGATGATCAGCTTGCATCCACCTCCACCGATCCGGATGGCCCGTCCTCGAGCGAAAGCAAGCTGCCAGGGAGTGTTCCTAGCGCGGGATGGGGATTGCCCGTCGCCGGGCCTGCGCTCGTCCTGGGGCGCCCCGGAGGTGGCTCGCGGCGACGGAAGCCACATGGCACGTTTCTTGCTTGAAGCCGTCGCGCTAGGATTTCGGGCCGATTGTCTGAAGCAGGCCCCACTCCTGGCACGGTTCTTGCCTGGGATGTCTCGAGCGGGATGTCATGAAACGAAACGACACCGTTTCAATACGTTGCGTAGCGTTATCGCGGTCGTTTGATACGATCGGCCGTGTCAAAGCCCGTCGCCGGGGCTCCTGCGATCTCGTCGGATCGGACCTCTCCGCCAAGGCACCGGTCGAGCCTCACGCCCTGCGAACGAAGGTTGACAAGCAGCGCCGAGATAGGTTATGTTTCCTGTGCGTTTCCGGTTCTCTTCATCGTCAACCCGCGGCTCCGGTGCTGGCACACCGGGGCCGCATTACTTTCTTCGGCTTCCTGACAGATTTCGATTGCAAGGTTCGCGAGCCTACGATCTAGGATCATGTCTCCTACGGACTGCCATGGTCCGCCTCAGATCGGAACGCATCATGTCGACCCCTTCTCCCGCGCCCACCCCCCAGGACCCAGACGCCCGGCCCGCCGAGACAACGCTCGACCACGCGCTCGGCTTGGCCCGCAAGGGCTATCCTCTCATTCCCCTTCTTCCGGGCACGAAGCGATGCCCCCTGGACGACTGGCAGCATCGGGCTACCACAGACGAAGCGCTCATCCGCTCTTGGTTCGCGCCCGACGCCATCGTCGACGGGATCGAGTTCGGCCCTGACGCCAACTATGGCGTCGTCGCCGGCCCCACGGCCGACCCGAATGTCAACCTGGCCGTCGTCGACCTGGACGCCAAGCCGGGCGAGCCGCGAGGCGTCGACGCGCTTCTCAAGCCTCGACAAGGATCGGGTGCTGGTCGACGATCTCATGGGCGACGGCAGCCTTCCGATCTTTGAGGCCTGCGTTCCGCACACCGGCACGCCGAGCGGTGGCTTCCATCTGCCGTTCGCCGGTGCGGTCCCCTCCAAGCCGCTCTATGTGGACGGCCGGCAGTGCGGCATCGACCTGAAAGGCGGCCGGCCCGGCGAGAACGGGCGGCGCGAGGGCGCTGGCTACGTCGTCGGCCCCGGCTCGATCGTCGGCGGCAAACGGTATGAGATGCTCGTGCCGTGGCCCCCGGTGGCCGAGCTGCCCGGGCTACCACAGTTCCTCGTGTCGGCCATCGCCGAGAGTGAGCGCCGGGAGGCTGCCGAGCCTTCCCCGGCCAAGGGTGAGCCCATCCCGCTTGCAGCAATCGAGACGGCGCTTCGGGCGATCGAGCCGTGGCGCGAGGAGCCTATCCTCGCCGATGACGGCCGGGAGCTGTTGCCGGCGCCTGCGGACTATCACGGCTGGCTCAAGATCGGCATGGCCTTGCGGGCGGCCCGGATCGTCCACCCCGGCGGCGACGAGCTGGCGGACGGCGAGAAGCGCGGCTCTGGGGCCAGTGGTCCCGCGGCCACCTTCACGGCGGCGAAGGGAGGCCGTCATGAGCCGCGCTGCCGTCGACCATCTATTGGCAGGCGTGAACGTCGCCGACGATGCCGCCCTGGACGCGAAATGGGCGAGCTTCAAGAGCGACAAGGCGGGCGGCATCGGGGCGGGCACGCTGATTGCTGCCGCGAATGCGCTCGGGGCCGGCATCAACCCGCACCCGGCCAAGCCCGCCTCCGGAGTATTCGCGGCAGCGATCAACCCCGGGACCAGCGCGACGGCCCCCGCACTCACCGGCGCCGGGCTTACCCCCAAGCAAGCTGAGGCCCGGCTGCGGCTCTCCTCAGGCCCCGCGGCAGCTTTCGTCCTCCGCAGCCGGCCGCCAGCCAATCGCACGGTCGAGTGCCTCGTTCGCGGCGTCCTGCGCTCCACCGGCCCCGCGGCCATCTTGGGCAAGCGCTACTCCGGAAAGTCTACCGTCTTGGTCGACCTCGGCCTGAGCATCGCGACAGATGGTCCCTTCGCTGGCCGCGAGGTCATGCCGGGCTTTGTGGTTGTCTACGTGACGCCTGAGGACCCTGAAAGCGTCTACGCCATGGTGGAGGCCTGGCTCCGGTCTCGTGGTCTCGATCCGGACACATTCCCGACACGGTTCTTCGTCGTCGAGGAGCGCGGCGATCTTCTCGACCCCATGGTGTCGTGCAGGCTCATGGACGCCATCCGCAAGATATGCCCGGCGCCGACGCGGGTCGTCGTCATCTTCGATACCTTTACCGGGAACCTGAGCAACGCCTCGACCAATGACGACGGGCCGATGTCGCGCGCCCTCGACATCATGGACGGCATGTCGCGCGAGTTGCGGGCCCCAGTAGTCGCATCGATGCATCCGCCCAAGCACAACCTCGATACCGTGTCCGGCTCTGGCGTGATCGAGAACCGGCTGACCACGCTCCTGAACCTGCAGGGAGGCGGGCAGCGGGCAGGTCTCGCTGACGGTTGAAAAGCTGAAGGGCTGCCGGGGCGGCGATGTCATCCACCTCAGGCGCAGGGAAGTCGTCATCGGCGAGAGCGCCGCGGGCGAGAGCATGACAGCCCCGGTGCTCGAAGTGGCCGAGCCGGGGAGCGCTCCCCCTCCGGTCCCTCCCGGGCCGCGCGGGGACCCCGACAGAGAGACCTTCCGCAACCTCGTCCTCGGCGTTCTGAGCGAAGCCTCCCGCGGCGAGCCCGATGAAGGCATCACAACCGAGCACCTGCTCGACGCCGTCGCCAACCGTTGGCCGGACGACGGCTACGGCGAGAGTGAAGCTGAGAAGCTGGCTTTTGCGATGGAGCTGTTCAAGGCCGAGAAAAAGCGCGCCGACAACTGCCGCCGTAACGGCAAGCCCCATTGGATGCATGGCGTTACGGCGCGAAGTCGGCGCTGGAAATTGAACTCCCGCCTGGCCGTGCCCGCGATCGAGCCGGCGAACGACAACCCGACGATCGAAGGAGCGCTGCCATGAGCGCCAAGAGCTACCACCGCCGGACCTGTGGCATCGTGGCGTTCCGTCACCAGCAGACGAGCGACGTTTGGGCCGGGCCCGAGACAGAGCCGCCCATGCCGCCGGTGCCCGATATGGAGGAGCTGGCGGGCACGATCGCCGCGCTGTTGCCGCTTCTGCCGGCCGAGGGCGTGACCTCGCATCGTCTCGCCGAGACGCTGGCCGGCCCGGATGCTTCTGACGCGCGGGTCCGCCAGATGCGCGCCCTTAGCCGCCAGCTCGTCGAGAGCCGGCATCCGATCGCCGTCGCCTTCAACGCTCGTCTCGGCCTGTGGCTATGTCCATCCCCCGATGGACAGCCTGCCTCGCCTTTGGCGAGCGAAGTGCCGCCAGTGCCCGCCAACGACAACCCTTCCACCCGCGCGGCCTCAGCCGCCAATCAAGGAGCACTGTCATGAGCCCGAGAGCCGCGATGGCGGATTACCAGCGGCGCAGCGGCCGCCAACTATGAGGAGGCGCCCGGGCCGCCGCTGGCCAGATCTGCACGGCATGTCTCTTGGTCGCATCCTGCGTCACTACCTTGCCGTCGCGAGGATGGTCCCCGAGCGTCTGCGGCCGCGGGATCACGAGAGACTGTTTGTCGAGATCATCTCCGCCGGGCATCCCTACCCGGACGGGAGCCGCCCCCCGGCCTTGCACATCACGACGGCGGAGATGCCCGAGAGGAACGGCTACACCGTGGCCCTGGAGCGCGGTGACCGCCGCAGCCTGGCCGACTGGCTCGCGCACCTCGGCGAAAAGGAGTGGTGGACGGCCGAGCTGGGCGTGAAGCTGGCGGGCATCTGGGGCTGGCTCTCCGCCGAGCGCTGGTGGCGGCCGCGGGCGCCGAAACCGATGTTGCCGGAGCAAGAGGCGGCGCCAGAGCCGCCCAAGCGGAGGTGATCCGACAGCTCCAAGAGCATCATGGGCTCACGGACGTTCAGGCGGCGTCGATCTGGGGAGGCTACGAAAGGCGCTTAGCGATGGGTGGCTCAACCCGAATACCGCGGACGAGTACGGGCGGATCGGAGGGATCGGCCCGGAGGGCAAGGACAAGTGGTACTGGCTCCCGCCGGGCGACGATCTGGCGGAGCCGGCCTGAGCACGGCGGGGCCGACAATTCGACCAACTAAACGTCCAAGGTGAACTCATGGAGCTCTGGCAGCAGCAGTCTGGAACATTTGCGGGACGGCCGCAAATCGTTTGACCAAGCCGGGGCCAGCCTGTCGGCGCAGCCCCCGCGTCGGGGAAGACGAGGTATCTCAACCTAAACGCGCGCGGCCAAGCAAGACAGGCTTGCCGTTCCCCTTCTGTTCCCCTACCTGGGCGCCATGCCCGAGCTACCCCTCTTCCGCTTCGTCGGCGGCGTCACGCACTCCCGCAAGCGCCAGCGCTTCACAGCCACGGTCGCGTCCGTCACGGCGACGGGACAGCTTGACGTACTGGTGACGATCGAGGCAGTGGGCATGGAGGACGCGCGCCAGGTGGCCGAGGCGATCGTGGCGCTGTCCCGCGAGGGTGGCGAGCGGCCGGCGGGCGGGGACAAGCATGAGTAGAGCTGCGCAGCGGACAGGCTCGGCGTGCCCATTCTGCTACATTCGGCTGTGAGCGCACTAAGACCGTGGCCAGGCGTTCTCGGGTTGCTCGACGTCCGCCCCACCCTTCGCTATCTTGTGACCTGAGAGGCGTACAACGCGGCGTCCTCTCTATCTCTGGGCGGTAACGAACAAATCGAGGAAACGCTGGTGAGCGAGACAAGACTGTCGAGCGAGCGGGCGGTATCCCCACTCGCGGGGCTCTTCATCGTAGCTAACCTGGGTAGCGGCCGGCTCATTGGTCGGATCATCGCAACCGTGGGAGACCTCGCGCTGGTCGAGGCCAGGTCGGAAAGCGACGTTCAGGGACCCGGGTTTATCCTCCTCAAGCTCGGCAGTATGGCCTTGCCCGAAGGCCGCTGCCGGCTCTTCCGGACCCGAAAGGAACTCGCAAAGGCGGTGTCTGCTGGCGAGTGTGCGCCCGTCCGGCCGCGATCCGTACCACAGCTTGTGGTGGCCCGTCCCACTGAGAGGCCCCATCCCAGTTTTCTTGAGCGCTGACGAGGCCGGGGTGCGGCTTCTCCCTTGGCGGTGGCTCAACGGCACCGTAAGCGTTAGCCTCAAGGGGTGAGGCTGCCCCCGGAGGCATAGCGGCGCATGTGTGGGCGCTTCGTCCTCAAGATCACGATCTCTGCCATATCGCAGCACTTTGGCACGAGCGAGAGGCCCAACCTGCGCCCGCGCTACAACGTTGCGCCGACACAGACGGTCCCGATCGTCCGCCGGAAGCACGAAGGCGAGGGCTGCGAGCTGGCGCTCGTGCGCTGGGGGCTCATCCCGAGTTGGGCCAAGGATGCCAAGATCGGCTACAAGCTCATCAACGCGAGGGCCGAGACCGTGGCAACCGCGCCGTCCTTCCGCTCGGCCTTCAAGGCCCGGCGCTGTCTCATCCCGGCGGACGGCTTTTACGAATGGCAAAAGGTCGGCGGCGGAAAGCAGCCGACGCTGATCCAGCGCAAGGAGGGCGACCTCTTCGCCTTTGCCGGGCTTTGGGAATGGTGGAAGGGAGGCGACGACGGGCCGGTCGAGAGCTGCGCGATCATCACGACAGAGCCCAACGCGGTCACGGCGCCAATCCACAACCGGATGCCGGTGATCCTGGACCCGGCGGACTATGACCGCTGGCTCGACATTGAGCGCCCGGCGGCGAGGAGCTGTTGCGGCCATGCCCGGACGATTGGCTTGAGACGATGCCGGTCTCGACGCGGGTGAACAAGGCCGCAGAACGATGACGCCAGCTTGATCGAGCGGATCGAGCGGGGGACCCCAGAGCCGGCCGAAGCGGCACCTGCCGATCGCGATTGACTGAGTGAGCGACAATAAAGGCTCTAATCTCAACAATGAAAAATATCGTTCCCGCTTTCTCCCCGGATGTCCGGCAAGTCCAACTCGTTCCATGAGGGCTGCCTCGCTTATGAGGAAGGGCAGGGCCGGGGATCCGACAAGCTCGGCGTCGGGGACCTGGACGACGGCGACGAGTGAGGCCGAGGGACGGGCCTTAACGAACGGTTCACCACGCCGTCGCACATTGGCGGAATGGTCGCCGTTATCGCCACGCCCGAGTTCGTTGACTTGGAGGCGCCCGCTGTCGCTCGCGCCATCCTGCGCCACATCGTCGAGCACGCCGACGCCATCGGGCAGGATGAGCGGGGCCGGACGATCCTGCGCTTCGACCTCGGGGCCCCGCCCTGGCTCCTCGACAAGCTTGCGTCCCTAGGTGCCCAAGACGAAGATCGGGAGGACGATGACCCTGCCGAGGACGGCGAGGGGTGATCCGAAGATAGGGACAAGGCGAGATGGCGACGAAGCCGGCGAGCGTCCGGCTGCCTGCGGAGGCGATTGCCGACCTCGGCCAGGTGGCCCAAGGGCTGAGCCGCCGGGAAGGCGGCCGGCCCATCTCACAGGTCGAGGCCTTGTGCTGGGCGCTGGCGCTGACGGTTGCCGAGTTGGGAGAGGCGCCGGGAAGCCAAGCTGCCAAGGTTCGGCGGGCGATCGACCTTCTCGAGCCCGTCTGCCGGTCCCTCCAAAAGGCAGAGCTTGAGAACCCTACCGCTGCCAGCCCGGGCGCGAAGCCCCCGACCATGGACGAGCTTCGCGCGGCGGCCGCATCGGCGTCGGCGCGCAAGGGTGGCGCGGCCGTCAAGAGCGCCCTCACCAGCCAGTTCAAGGTCGGCCAGCTCGCGGAGCTTCCCGAGAGCCAGCGGCAGGCATTCCTCGACGCCATCGCCGCTCTCTGACCATGACGGCGGGTCAGGCAGCCTTCTCGACGGCGGGGCAGCGGTAGCGCTCGCGCCATTCGAGCACCTCCGCCCGTCGCCAGAAGCGGGGGCCGCTCGGCCGGAACTGGAATGGCCGCGGGAAGCCCGGACCCTCGATCAACCAGCGCTCGATCGTCTGCCGGCAGACGCCGCCGAGGAGCTGGCAGACATCCTTCGTCTTGAGGAGCACCTCTGGGTCAACGTCGCGCGCGGTCATCTCGGCCTCACTGGAATGCGAGACAGGAATATAACCTCATACGGCGCGACGTGGCAAGGATGATCGGAATGTCATCCTGAGCCGCACAGAAGGCAGGGGCCGCGTCAGGCCCGCAAGGCGACCACATTGGCCAGGGCCGGCGAGGTGAGGGCCGCCACATGGCCCGCCCAAGCCTCTAGGGCGCGGCGCTTCTCGTCGCCGTAGCGATACCGGTTGTAGATCGCCGTGATGCCCTGCGTCGAGCCGGGCGCGTGGTTGAGGACCGCGGCCACCACATGCGGCGGGAAGCCGAGCCGGGCCATGGTGCTGGCGGCCGTGCGGCGAAGATCGTGCAGACGCCACGGGGCCAGCTCGACCTCCGTCGGATCGTCGCCGCGTTCCTCCGCCGCCTTGCGCAGCTTGTCGAGCATGAGCCGATCGAGCCGGCGCTTCATCCGGCTGTAGCCCGAGATCGGGGTTTCGCCGGTGGTGGTGAAGACGAGGCCGGCGGCGCCGAGGCGCGGCGTTCCTCTCACCAGCTCGACCACAGCCGGCAGGAGCGGCACGTCATGGGCGCGCCCGGCCTTCGTGCTGGCAGCGGCGAGGGCCCACAGGGGCTCGCTTCCGTCGAGCGTCAGGTCGCGCCGGAGCATGCCGGCGACCTCGCCCTCGCGTTGCGCCGTGAGGGCCAGCACGCGAAGGAAGGCCCCGAAGGGGTGGCCCATGCCGCCAGTCGCCCCCCAGAAGGCGACGAGCTGACATCGCTCAGGACGCGGTCGCGGGATCGCTCCTTGGATGGAGCCTTCACGCCGGCCGCGGGCGAGACCGGGAGCAACTCGACATCCGCCGCCCATCCAAAGAGCTTGAGAAGAAGCGCCCGCAGTCGGTTCGCCCGGATCGGCGCGGCTCTGGCCTTCCGGTCGATGACCTCGACAACGTCACGGCGGGTGATCCTGGCCGCGCTACGGTCGCGCCAAACCGGCCGAAGCTCGCGATTGATGACCGCTTCGTCCTCTTTCCAGGTCCGCTTCCTCGGCTTGGCCCAACGCTCGAGGTAGGCGTCGGCCAGCTCGTCGAAGGTGAGGGAGCGTTGGGCCACGCGATCGGCCTTGGCCTGCCGCGGCGACTTCCCGGCCCGGGCCGCCTCGAGTATGCCCCGCGCCTCGTCACGGGCGGGAACCAGCTCGCGCGCCGCGAGCGTGTACTTCGCCGTCCTGCCATCAACCCGGGTCCGCACCGCGAACGATCGCGCGCCGCTCGGCTGGATCAGGAGATAGAGGCCGGGGAGGGCGCCATCGGGCACCTCGCGCCGCTTCGCGCCGGGTTTCAGCTTCTCGACCGCCTTGACCGTCAGTACGCTCGCCATGGCCCCCGGGCTCCTTACGCGGACGAATAGTCCCTTGGTCGCGCCGGGGTAACAAGGGGTAACGAAAATGCGACGTTATGCCGCCCGACGCGGTGTTACCCGATGTAACACGGTCGGGTTAACAATGCCAGAATTTCAGGAGATTATCGGCTCAGGACCAGCGGATATGCAACGCGATGTTACGCCGTGGCAGAAGTATCATAATCCCTTGGTCGGGGGTTCAAATCCCTCCTCCGCTACCAGCGATGTCCGAGATTGGATGCTCAATTTCCACCGGGCGTCCGAGACTTAGAAATCCGCGGTCGGGTGGAAGCGCATGGAGGCCGCCGCGGCAAGATGGTCGCGCGCCCCGCAGATGAAGCCGATCTGGGCTGGACGGCGCTGGACGCTTGGCCCGCGTAGACCACCAACAGTCACGGGATCGCGACCGTCGGTCGATTCTGAGATCGACGGCTCCCCGTCATGAGCGTCACGGCCGCCGCGAGGTCCATGACCCGTCCAAGCCTCCGATGACACCGCTTCGCCCCTGCATCATCCTCTTCGGCTCGCGGGTGCGCCGGGATGGCCGGGCCGGCCGGGGGCTGCGGCAGCGGATCGGGGCCGCGCTCGCGGCCTGGGGGGAGAGGCGCGACGCGCGGCTGATCCTCTCCGGCGGCAGCATCGGCGGGCGGCGTGCCGAGGCCCTCGTCATGGAGGAGGCGCTGCTCGCCGCGGGCGTTCCTCGGGCGGCGCTGATCGTCGAGCCGCGGAGCCAGGACACCCTCCAGTCCGCGATCGCCTCCGCCGCGCTCCTGCGTGGGCTGCCGGATCTTGGCGAGGTCTTTGTCTGCACCAGCGATTTTCACCTGCCGCGGTGCCGGCTCCTGATGGCGCTGCAGGGCATCCGCACCCGGAGCATCGCGGCCGGATCCGGGCGTCCGCGCCTGTTGGACGCCTATTTTCTGTATCACGCGGCGCGCGAAGGCCTGGCGCTACCCTACGATGCGGGGCTCATGCTGTGGCACCGGCTGCGCCACGGTCCGCCCCGAGGGCGAGGGTGAGCCGGGCGGCAACGACCTCCTGCTCCATCGCCGCGATCTCGGCATAGTCGGACCGCTCGCGAGGAAAAAATCCCGAGAGGAAGAGAGTGTCGCGGGCGGCGGCGGTCGCCGGGTCGCCGAGCGATGTCGCGAGCGCCCGACGCAGCGCCAGGTCGGTCGCCCGTGAGGTCGCCTCGGCGGTGACGTAGGGCAGGGCGGGGGCCGCAGCGCTCCGGTCGAGCACCGCCAGCCCCTCCACCTCGGCCGGCGCGTGGCGCTCGATCAGGGCGAAGGAAACGGCGTCGATGGCCGCGAGCTCGGCGGAGCCGTCGCGGAGCGCTGCCAGAGACGCACGATGCGCTCCCGTCAGCCGTGTCGGAAAGGCCCGGTTCCGCTGGGAAAGCCGCTCGGAGAGCCAGTGGAGCAGGGCCGTGCGCCCCGAATGCGATCCCGGCTCGTTCACGGCCAGCACCGCATCGTCGAGCGCCCGCACAGGGTCGATGCGCCAGCGCTCGAGGTCGGCGGCGCGCACGACGATGGCCGAGTGATAGCGGCCCGCCTCGCAGCCCGGGAGGGCGTGCCCGGCCACGCCCAGGACACGCAGCCTCGGGTCGCGCACCACGTGGGCGCCGCAGCATTGGGCGAGCAGGAGGGATTGGGAGACGAGAAGATCGGCGAGCGGCAGGCGGCGGTCCAACAAAGTGGGTACCGCGATGCGGCTGGAGGCAAGCTGGTGCCGAATATGATCCCAGAGACTATTGACGGCCCCCCGCACTTCGGGGAAATCATACATCGGCAGGGCAGCGACAGCGAAGCGCGTCATGGGCAACCCTGCCCAAGGTGTCGAAAGCGAAGGAGATGATCGACAGGTTGGGGCGGGCGCCGTCGGCGGTCGAATGGCCGACTTTGGGCCTCGCTCTTCTGATCTACGGTTGTTTCGGCCTTCTTACCTACTATCACGCCGTCATCCCCTTATGGCTTCTCGTGCCGCTCGGCGCCTATGTGGTGACGTGGCAGACCTCGCTGCAGCACGAGGTGGTGCACGGCCATCCGACGCCCTGGCCGGCCGTCAACCTGACACTGGCCGGGTTGCCGCTGACCCTCTGGCTTCCGCTTCTGACCTACCGCCATCTGCACCTCGCCCACCATACCGACCACCGCCTCACCGATCCTCTCGAGGATCCCGAAAGCTACTACGTCACCAAGGAGGTCTGGGACCGGATGCGGCCCTGGCAGCGCCGTGCCCGGAGCGCCCTCAACACGCTGGCCGGCCGCCTGCTGCTCGGGCCCTTCCTCACCGTACCCGGCTTTCTGGCCCAGCAGGCGACGGCGTGCTGGCGGGGCGACCGCCGGGCACGGCGCGTCTGGCTCTGGCATCTGGCGGGGATGCTGCCGCTGCTGGGCTGGCTCCTGCTCGTCTGCCGCATGCCGTTCTGGACCTATGCCCTCGTCTTCGCGCTGCCCGGCACCTCGCTGATGATGCTGCGCTCCTTCGCCGAGCATCAGGCGCGCCACGAGATCGGCCACCGCACGGCCATCGTCGAGGCGGAGCTCCCCTTCGCCCTCCTGTTCCTCAACAACAACCTCCACGCCGTGCACCATGCCCGGCCCGGCCAGCCCTGGTACCGCCTGCCGGCGATCTACCGCCGCGAGCGGGAGGCGGTGCTCGCCCGCAATGGTGGCTATCTGCTCGAGGGCTACGCCGAGGTCGCCCGGCGCTATCTCCTCACGCCCAAGGAGCCGCCGGTCCATCCCTGGCGGCACGACGGTTCGGCCATCGTCCAGTCCGACCCGGTGCTGGGGGCAGCGGTGCCGCGGGGTATTAGAGGCGCGACGCCGACGCTCGGTCGAGCGGTGGAACGCGCTCTCGGGCCTTCCGATTGTGCGCGGTCGCCGCCGCCGCGACTTCGAGAAAGATCTCGTCGCCCCAGGCGTTCAGGGCGAAGTTGACGGCTTGCAGCACGAGGCGGCAATTCTTCAGCGAGTAGAGCTGCTCCGCGTCGATGCGATCGAGAGAAGGAGCAAAGGGCCTCTTCGCCTTGCCGGTGCCGACCTTGGTCTCCATGAACGGCAGCCCGGTCAGCATGCAGCGTCCGCCGCACTCTTTCCACAACGCTCGAAGATAGACTTCCTCGAACGCCCGAGCCTGTGGCCAGCGCTTTCCGATCTTCCAGCAGGCGACGCTGACCATCTGGCGGGCCCACGTCGGTAGCGGCTCATCGTCGTGTATGGGAAGCGCAGCGCTGGCTTCAATTAGTACCTCCTCGCGCTCGACTACCGGCGTGAGCTCGTAACGGCCAGGTGCCAGCTTGCGGATGGCTCCTTGGGCCTGCAGGCGGACGAGCGCCCAGGCGTGATTGTTCACGAACCTTCGCCACGCGGGTCCGGATGAATCGATCCCGTAGCCGGGACCGAGCCGTTGGCGCATGTGCTCGCTCTGGTCTGGCCCTTCCTGGAGAAGCTCGGCCGTCGCCTTCGCGAGAGCCTCTGACGCTCGGCACCTCGGCAAGGCTCACGTGGCCCATCTTGCTGCGCTCTCCGCTTCGACCCATCGGCTCGCCACTCGCCAATACCATGCGTGCGCGTGGCACTAATTCGTCCACTGTCGCACGGCGCTGAATTGTCTAGGCGTCTGCACCCAGAAGCGTCACCAGCCCCGTCTCCGGGTCGACCTCGACAAGGGCGCCGTCGGGAATCGCGGCCGTGATGTCCTGATCGAAGCGGTCGACGAGGGCGAGGCCGGCGAGCGCCATGCCCTGGGCCATCACGGGGTTGGCGAAGTTCAGCAGCAGGGCCTTCGGAGCCCGGCCGGCGGCCACCATCTCGTGCATCATCCAGGCGGTGGCGACACCGCCCTTGGCGTGGTCGAGGACGAGGATGCGGTCGACATAGGAGCGGCCGAAGAGCTTGTGGGAGGGCCGCGAGAAGGTGCCCGCCTCGCGGTCGAGGTCGTAGCGCGCGGAAAAGCCGTCGAAGGCGACGAGGGCGATGCCCTGGACCCTGGGGCCGATGCCGGGGTGTCCCCGGATCGGGCTCATGCCAGCCTTCCCCGCACCGCCGCCTCGACGCACGCAGCCGTCGGCTGCAGCACCGGCGTATAGCCATAGCCCTGGATGATGTTGGCGAGCTTGGCCGAGTTGGTGACCAGCCGGCGCCAACCCATCGCCCGCCCCATCTCGCGCGCATACATCTGGTAGAAGCAGACTCCCTCGAGGAGGCGGCCGCCGGCCGCCTCGATCGTGGCCTTGAGGCCCAGGCGCTCGGCCTCGGCCGCCACGGCCGGCGGCACGGCCGCGAGGAGGGCGGTCGAGGCCGCGACCCGCCTGCCGTCGAGCAGCTGCGCCAGCCGTGCGATCTCCAGGAGCGAGAGCTGCGGCGCCGCGAAGACGACCACATCCACCGATGCATCGTCGCGTGCGAAGCCGCTGTAAAAGCTGCGAATGTCCTCCTCGCCGATGCGCTCGACGGCGGCCGGCGGCGTGCCGCCGAAGGCCGCCTTCTCATCAGCCGCCTCGGGGGTGATGCCGATGATGTGGAACATCGGCGTGCTGCCCCAACTGGCGAGCGCCGCGCCGAAATGCTTGAGCTCGTCCGAGCCGGGCGAGGCCTCGATGCCGCTCAGCACCGGGACGTCCCAGTAGGAGCCCATCCGCTTGCCGATGACGGCCCCCAGGGCACCCCAGTCGGCATAGTCCACGGGCTGCGTCTCCACCCGGAAGGCCCGCGTGCCGCGGCGTACCCGGTCGAGATGGAAGCCGTAGCGCGGGACGCGGCCGGTGAGGGCGGCCCACAAGGCCGCGACCCCGCCCTCGAAGTTGCTGCGGGCGCCGAGCACGCCGTTGGCGTAGATGGTCGAGCCCGTGTCGCCGAAGGCCACATGCTCGCCCAGCACGGGCGGGGCCACGATCTGGTAGTTGATGCAGGTGTTGGTGAGCAGCACGCCCATGGCGCGGAGCGCATCGACGATCCGGCGCTCGCGCTCCGGCGCGTGCTCGGGCTGGCGCAGCCAGGCGCAGGCCTTGGGGTCGACGCCGCGCGGATCGGTGACGGTCGGCACGCGCACGCGCCGATCCCCGGGCGGGGCGGCGGCGAGGCGCTCCAGGAGGGCCGTCCCGGCAGCGCCCACGGCCTCGCCGTCCGCCATGAGATGCGCTTGGCTGACCGGCACGAAGTCCGGGGCATCGAAGAAGCGGCCGACCGCCTGCTGCTGGGCCAGCGCGAAGCGCCGCGGCTCGCCCTGCTCGCCCGCGAGCATCGCTTCCTCCTCGGCGTCGAGGCGCATCAGGCGGCCTCCGCCTCGGCGGCACGGCCCAGGATCATGTCGGCCGCCTTCTCGCCGATCATGATGCTCGTGGCGTTGGTGTTGCCGGAGACGACGGCCGGCATGATCGAGGCGTCGACGACCCGCAGGCCGGCGAGCCCGTGAACGCGGAGCTGCGGATCGACGACCGCCCGGTCGTCGACACCCATGCGGCAGCTGCAGGTGGGGTGATACTGGGTATAGCCTGCGTCGCGCACGAAGCCGAGGATCTCGTCGTCGCTCTGCGCCTGCGGGCCCGGTGCCACCTCGGTCGCCTTGTAGCGCTGCATGGCCGGCTGGCTCATGATCTCGCGGCCGATCCTGACGATCCGAATGTTGACCCGGCGGTCCGTCTCGGTGGCGAGATAGTTGGCGCGCATGGCAGGCTGCTCGCGCGGATCGGGCGAGCGCAGACGCAGCTCGCCACGACTTTCGGGGCGAAGCTGGGAGACGATCGGCGAGCAGCCCGGAAAGTCGTGGAAGTGGGCCGGACGGTCGCCGCTCAGCGGGTTGAAGTGGAGCTGCATGTCCGGCAGGTCGAGCGCGGGGTCCGTACGCGCGAAACCGCCGGCCATCGACGGGCCGCTGGCCAGCGGCCCTCGCCGGAACAGCGCGAACCTGGCGCCCTCCCTCGCCATGCGGAGCGGGTTGCGGCGGAGCTCGTTCAGGCTGCGGACCCCCTCCACGCGATAGACGAGCTTGGTCTGCAGGTGATCCTGGAGGTCCTGGCCCACGCCGGGGAGATCGTGGAGGACGGGAATGCCGTGCTTCCGGAGCTGATCGCCCGGCCCGATCCCCGAGAGCAGGAGAAGATGCGGCGACTTGATGGCGCCCGCCGCGAGGATGACCTCCCGGTCCGCGCGGAGCTCGCGTTCCGGGAGCTGGCCGATCCGGACGGCGACACCCACGGCCCGGCGCCCCTCGAGGACGAGGCGGCTCACGAAGGCATCGGTGATGACGGTCAGGTTCGGCCGCCGCTCGGCCGGGCGCAGATAGCCGACGGCCGTGCTGCAGCGCCTGGTGTTGCGGACCGTGAGCTGGAAATAGCCGATGCCCTCCTGCTCCGGCCCGTTGAAGTCGTTGTTGTGCGGCAGGCCCCATTGCGTCGCCGCCTCGATGAAGGCGTCCGAGAGGGGGTGATTGTCCCGGATGTCGGAGACGCCGAGCGGGCCGCCGGCGCCGTGAAAATCGTCCGCGCCCCGCGCCTGATCCTCGGCCCGGCGGAAATAGGGCAGCACGTCGGACCAGCTCCAGCCGACGCAGCCGCGCTGGCGCCACATGTCGAAGTCCTGCGGCTGGCCGCGGATGTACACCATGGCGTTGATCGAGCTCGAGCCGCCCAGGACCCGGCCGCGCGGCCAGATCATCGAGCGGCCGCTCATGCCCGGCTCGGGCTCGGTCGTGAAGTTCCAGGACAGGGTAGGGTGATAGACGAGCTTGTAGAAGCCGCCCGGCATGTGGATCCAGGGGCTGCGATCGCGGCGTCCGGCCTCGAGCAGCAGGACCCGGTTGCGCGGGTCCGCCGAGAGGCGGTTGGCCAGCACGCAGCCGGCCGAGCCGGCCCCGACGACGATGAAATCGAACTGGCCCATGGCCCCCCCGACGCTCCGGCCTCCCGACGGACCAGAGTGAGCGTTGCGTTTGCGCTCCCCATATGGAAGGCTCGGGGCCATCGAGGCAAGAGGTCCCGGAGCGGGAGGGGGGACGCGGATGAGGCTTCCGGCCCCGACCGGCCGGCTGCACGCTTGGGGGCTGCTGTGCCTGCTCGTGACGATGTGGGGCAGCGGGCCGGTCATGAACAAGCTCGCCGTCACCGAGATCGCCCCCAGCGTCATCACCGCCGCCCGGCTCGGCATCGCGGCACTGGTCCTGCTCCCGGTCGCCATGGCCCGCGGCCAGGGCGGCACATGGAGCCCTGCGCACTGGCTCTTCTTCGCTCTCTCGGGGCTCGTCGGCAATGCGCTTCCCTACTATCTGGTGAGCCTCGGCCAGACGGTCGTGCCGAGCAGCGTCACCACCGTCTTCTTCGCGATCGGCCCGCTGGCGGTCCTGGTCCTCGCCAACTTTTTCGTGCCCGGCGAGCGCCTGACCGGCCGGCGGGCTGCCGGGTTCCTGGTGGGCTTTCTCGGCGTCCTCGTCCTGGTCGGCCCGGATGTGGGTGCCGCTTTCCTGGGCGGCTCGGCCGGGCTGCCCTACGAGCTGGGCATCCTGGCCGCACCGCTCGGCTTCGCCGTGAACACCATTCTGGTACGCCGGCGCCCGGCCTGCTCGGGTCTCATGGCCGCCGCGGGGGGCATGCTCATGGGCGCCCTGATGAGCCTGCCGTTCGGCCTCCGGACAGCGGCCGGAGCGCAGTTGCCCGGGACGGTCGCCCTGGCCGGGCTGCTCGGCGTCGCGATCATCGCGACCGTGCTCCCCACGCTATTCCTCTATCGCCTGATCGACCTGGCGGGACCGTCGTTCGCCTCGCTGATGAGCTATCTCATCCCGTTCTGGGGTGTCGCCCTGGCCGTCGTCGCGCTCGGCGAGCCGATACCCTGGCGAGCCCTGGCAGCCTTGCCGCTGATCCTGGCCGGCATCGTCATCGCCGAGCGCCGGGGCGCCGCCGCCGGCCCGGCGCCGATACGGCCCCGACCATCGCCACCCGGCGACCCCGGCTGAGGCCGCCAAAGGAATATCTTGTCATAACAATCATTATGCATTCCTGGTCCCAATGCTGTCGGCGGTCGAGAGCGTTTGCCGGGGCACGGTACCCTGAGAGGGCCGCCGACCAAGTGAGTGTCCCGACGGTCGCGGAGATGGACAACCCCGTTCGTGATCCCGATGCTCGTCACCCAGCCGGAATGGAGGGCCTCATGAAGGACTATCTCGAGCTCGAGCGGGAGTACGGGGAGCGCGCCAAGGCCCTGCACAAGGCCGGGGGCGAGCCGCTGCGCGCTTTCCGGGGCCTGATGCAGGCCACCGGCAAGGACGCGGCGCTCAGCCACAAGGTGAAGGAGCTGGCGGCGCTCGCCATCGCGATCGCCATCCGCTGCGAGGGCTGCATCGTCTTTCACACCCGCGCCTGTCTGGGCCTGGGTGTCAGCCGCGAGGAGCTGGCCGACCTGATCGGGCTCGCGGTGGACATGGGCGGCGGTCCCGCCACCGTCTACGGCGCCCAGGCCCTCGCCTGCTACGATCAGATGGCGGCAGCGCCCGGCAGGGCCTGATCGTCCGGCCCCCGAGACGGCGCGCCCCGTGCCGACGGCGGCCCTCAGTGAGAAAGAATCTGGCTGAGGAAGAGCTTGGTCCGGTCCGAGCGCGGATTGGCGAAGAACTCCTGGGGCGCTGCCATCTCGACGATCTCGCCGCGGTCCATGAAGACCACGAAGTCGGCGACGGACTTGGCGAAGCCCATCTCGTGGGTGACGCACATCATGGTCATGCCCTCGCTCGCGAGGAGCACCATGACGTCCAGCACCTCCTTGACCATCTCGGGGTCGAGCGCCGAGGTCGGCTCGTCGAACAGCATGATCTTGGGCTTCATGCAGAGTGCCCGGGCGATCGCGACGCGCTGCTGCTGCCCGCCCGAGAGCTGCCCCGGGAACTTGCTGGCCTGCTCGGGGATGCGGACGCGCTCGAGATAGTGCATCGCCGTCTCTTCCGCCTCTTTCTTGGGCGTGTGGCGGACCCACATCGGCGCCAGCATCAGGTTCTGGAGCACCGTCAGGTGCGGGAAGAGATTGAAGTGCTGGAACACCATTCCGACCTCGCGGCGGATGGCGTCGACATTCTTGACGTCGCTCGTCAGCTCGATCCCGTCGACGATGATCTGGCCGCGCTGATGCTCCTCCAGCCGATTGATGCAGCGGATCATGGTCGACTTGCCCGAGCCCGAGGGCCCGCAGACCACGACTTTCTGGCCCTTGCTGACATCGAGGTTGATGGCCTTCAGGACGTGGAACTCGCCGTACCACTTGTGCACGTCCCTGAGCGTGATGCTCGTGTCGCCGCCGTTGGCTTCCATCCGCTCTGACCCTTCAGTGCTTGTGACCGGTGTCGAGCTTGCGCTCGATCGACATGCTGTAGCGCGACATCGCGAAGCAGAAGATGAAGTAGACCACGGCCGCGAAGACATAGCCCTCGGTCGAGAGGCCGACCCAGTTGGCGTCCTGGGTCCCGGCGCGGACCGACTGGAGGAAGTCGAAGAGGCCGATGATCAGGACCAGCGAGGTGTCCTTGAAGAAGGAGATGAAGATGTTGACGATGCCGGGAATGACGAGCTTGAGGGCCTGCGGCAGGACGATGAAGCCCATGCCCTGCCAGTAGCCGAGCCCGAGGGCGTCCGCGGCCTCGTACTGGCCCTTCGGAATCGCCTGGAGGCCGCCGCGGATGGTCTCCGCCATGTAGGCCGCGGCGAACATCGAGAATCCGACGAGGGCCCGCATCAGCTTGTTGAAGTCCATGCCCTCCGGAAGGAACAGCGGCAGCATCACCGAGGCCATGAACAGGACGGTGATGAGCGGCACGCCGCGGACCAGCTCGATGAACACCACCGAGAGGGTGCGGATCACGGGCATCGCCGAGCGCCGACCCAGGGCCAGGATGATGCCGAAGGGCAAGGAGGTCGTGAGGCCGACGCCGGCGATCACGAGGGTCAGGAACAGGCCTCCCCACCTGGCCGTCTCGACGCTCTCGAGCCCGAGCATGCCGCCACGGAACAGGATGAAGGCGATGATCGGATAGATGACGATCAGCCCGATGGCGTAGGGGATCTTCTGGGGGAAGCGCGGCAGGAACAACGGGATCAAGGCGAGGATCAGCAGCCCGAAGGCGAGGTTGACGCGCCAGCGCTCGCCCTCGGGGTAGAAGCCGTACATGAACTGTCCGAACCGGGCCTCGATGAAGACCCAGCACGCCCCGCCCGCCGTGCAGTCGGCCCGCGAGGTGCCGACGAAGGTCGCCTTGACGAAGGCCCACTCGATCACCGGCGGCACGACCAGCCAGACGAGATAGGCGCAGAGCAGGGTCAAGGCGATATTCAGCGGCGACGAGAGGAGATTGGCCCGAATCCAGCCGATGGCGCCGGAGCTCGTCAGGGGCGGCGGAAGGCTCTCTACACTGCGCTCGGCGACGAAGTGCACGCTGGCCCTTGCCATATCAGCGCTCCACCAAGGCTATTTTTCTGTTGTACCAGTTCATGAAGAGCGAGGTCAGCAGGCTCAGGGACACGTAGACGACCATCCAGATCGCCACGACCTCGACGGCCTGGCCGGACTGGTTGAGGACGGTCCCGCCGACCGCGACGAGATCCGGATAGCCGATCGCCACGGCGAGGGACGAGTTCTTGGTGAGGCTGAGGAACTCGCTGGTGAGCGGTGGCACGATCACCCGCATGGACTGGGGCACCACGACCAGCCGCATGGTCTGGCCCGGCGCCAGGCCCAGGGCACCCGATGCCTCCCACTGCCCCTTGCTGACCGCGAGAATGCCCGAGCGGACGATCTCGGCGATGAAGGCGGAGGTGTAGAGGACCAGCCCGAGGAGCAGGGCCACGAACTCGGGCACCAGCGTGAAGCCGCCCTCGAGCCGGAAGCGGCCGAGCGTGGCGTAATCAAAGGTCAGGGGGCGCCCGATGACGAGGAAGGTGAGGACCGGCAGCAGGACGATGAGGGCCAGCGAGGTCCAGACGACGGGAAAGATCTGGCCGGTGCGCTCGCGTCGCGCCTTCGCCCAGCGGCTCAGGAGGATGCTCGCCAGGATCGCGACCAGAAGGGCGATCGGGACGAGCCCGAAGCCCTGGCCGGGGATCGGCATCGGCATGGTCAGCCCACGGTTGCTGAGAAAGACGATGTCGCCGATATGCAGGGCGTCGCGGGCCGCCGGCAGCGGGCTCAGCACCGCCGTGTACCAGAAGAAGAGCTGCAGCAAGAGCGGGATGTTGCGCAGCACCTCGATGTAGACCGTCGCGATCCGGCTGACCAGCCAGTTGGTGGAGAGCCGCATCAGCCCCACGACGAAGCCCAGGAGCGTCGCCAGGACGATGCCGATGGCCGAGACCAGGAGCGTGTTCAGGAAGCCGACGACCAGCGCCCGGCCGAAGCTCGAGACGGCCGTGTAGGAGACGAGCTGGAACCCGATGTCGAAGCCGGCGGTCTTGTTGAGGAACCCGAATCCCGACGCGATCCCCCGGTGCTGCAGATTGGAGGCCGTGTTGTGGACGATATAGCCGATGAAGAGGACGACCGCGATCAGCACCACCGCCTGGACGACCAACGAGCGGATCTTGGGATCCCTCCAGAGCGCCGGACGCCCGGGCCTGAGCCCACCGGAGCTTCGACCGCTGACCGCCATTGCCGCTCCTCTCCGCCTTGTGGCTTCGTTGTCGCTGCGACGGGCCGGGCCGGCAACGCCAGAGCATTGCCGGCCGCACGTCGATGCCCGCTCAGTGCGCCGGGGGCGCGTACATGATCCCGCCGTCGTTCCACTGACGGTTCAGGCCGCGCGCGATCTTGAGCGGCGAGTCCTTGCCGACATTGCGGTCGAACAACTCGCCGTAGTTCCCGACCTGCTTGACGATGTTGTAGGCCCAGTCCTTCGATACGTGCAGATCCTCGCCCATATTGTCGTCGGTACCGAGCAGGCGCTTCACCTCGGGGTTGTTCGTGCTGGCCTTGAGCTCGTCGACGTTCTTGCTGTTGACGCCCAGGAACTCGGCATCGACCATCGCGAAGAACGACCAGCGGACGATATCCTCCCACTCGGAATCGCCCTGGCGGACGGCGGCACCGAGCGGCTCCTTGGAGATGATCTCCGGCAGCACGACATAGTCGTCGGGATTGGCCAGCGCCACGCGGTTGGAATAGAGGCCGGACTGGTCGGTGGTGAAGACGTCGCAGCGGCCCTGGGTGAACGCGACGCGGATCTGGTCGTCGGTCTCGAACACGACCGGCGTGTACTTCATGTTGTGCGAGCGGAAATAGTCGGCGAGATTGACCTCGGTCGTCGTGCCGGGCTGGACGCAGACCGAGGCGCCGTCGAGCTCCAGCGCGCTCTTCACGCCCAGGCTCTTCTTCACCATGAAGCCCTGGCCGTCATAGTAGTTGACGGCGGTGAAGTCGAGGCCGAGCGCCGTGTCGCGCTGCAGGGTCCAGGTCGTGTTGCGCGAGAGTAGGTCGACCTCGCCCGACTGCAACGCCGTGAAGCGCTCCTTCGAGGTCAGCGGCGTGTACTTGACCTTGGTCGCATCGCCGAACATGGCCGCGGCCACGGCCCGGCACACGTCGACATCGAGGCCCGACCATTCGCCCTTGTCATTGGGGCTCGAGAAGCCCGGGAGCCCGGTGCTCACCCCGCACTGGACGAAGCCCTTCTGCTTCACGGCATCGAAAGTTTGGCCCGCCTGGGCCTCGGCCGCCATCGCCAGAACGGCGACGGCGGCACCGGCCGCTAGAACACTCGACAATTGCATCGACTGGTCCTCCTGACCCTTTCCTGTATCATTTCCAATCGGCCGCGGATCACCGCCATGCGGCCCCGCCATGGCCGAGCATGCCAAAGTCATGGCACGCACGCAGCGTCCTGCCAACACCTCGATGCAAGATCGCTGCCAGCGTCCCGAGAAGCGACGACCCTTTCCGCCCTGTCGGGACGGGCCTTCGGCCGCCCCCGTCGCCTGCGCGGGGCCTCTTCGACGGTGAGGAGCTTACTCCGGGGAATCGAGGACAGGCAATGCCGCCGCCGCCCCGGGCGGCCCGCGCCCGTGAGCACGCTCGGCTGGGCCTTGTCCCGCTCGCGTGCTATCGAGCGCCGGTCAGCGCGAAGGTGAGAGATGAAGGATTCGACCCGCGTCACGACCCTCGGCCGTGACCCCCACGCCAACCACGGCATCGTCAACCCGCCGATCTACAGGGCCTCGACCGTGCTCCGCCCGAGCCTCGAGGCGCTGGACTCCCAGAGGCCGGGCCAGGGGGTCACCTACGGTCGTTACGGCACTCCCACCACCTTCGCGCTCGAGGAGGCCGTGGCGGCGCTCGAGGGCGGCCACAAGGCGATCGCCGTGGGCTCCGGCAAGACGGCGATCACGGCCACGCTGCTCGCGCTGCTGGCAGAGGGTGACCACATCCTGATCACCGACTCGGTCTACGGGCCGACCCGCCGCTTCGCCGACGGCATGCTCAGGCGCTTCGGGGTGGAGGCCGACTACTACGATCCCGGAATCGGCGCCGGCATCGCCGACCTCATGCGGCCATCGACCAAAATCGTCTTCGTCGAGAGCCCGGGCTCGCTGACCTTCGAGGTCCAGGACATCCCGGCGATCGCCGCCGCGGCCCATGCCGGCGGGGCCCTCGTGATCATGGACAACACCTGGGCCTCCCCCCTCTACTTCAAGCCCTTCGCCCACGGCGTCGACATCAGCATCCAGGCGGCGACCAAATATATCGGCGGCCATTCCGACCTCATGATGGGCATCGTCACCGCGACCGAGGCCGTCTGGCCCCGCCTCCGCCTCGGCGTCTACGAGACGGCGACGGCCGCGGCGCCCGACGACTGCTACCTCGCCCTGCGCGGGCTGCGCACCATGGCGACCCGCCTCGAGCGCCACCACCAGAGCGGGCTGCGGCTCGCCCGGTGGCTGCAGGGGCGCCCCGAGGTCAGCCAGGGTCATGCACCCTGCCCTGCCCGACGATCCCGGCCACAGCCTCTGGAAGCGTGATTTCCTCGGCGCTTCAGGACTTTTTGGATTTGTCCTCAGGCCCTGCACGAGGACCCAGCTGGCGGCCATGCTCGATTCGATGGAGCTGTTCGGCATGGGCGCCAGCTGGGGCGGCTACGAGAGCCTCCTCATCCCGACCGATCCCGCCCAGATCCGCACCGCCACGACCTGGGCGCCGGGCGGCCAGACGATGCGCATCCATGTGGGCCTCGAGGACCCGGACGATCTCATCCAGGACCTCGAGGCGGGCTTCCGACGCCTGGCGTCCGCCGTCTGACGGGCCTCCCGACGCCTACCGGCCTTCGGCCTGCTTGAGGACTTCCTCGGGGCCTACCGGCCTTCGGCCTGCTTGAGGCCGGCGAGCAGGAACTCGCGGTTGCCGGCGGGGCCGAGCACCGGGCTCGGGACAATGCCCTGGACGGACCAGCCCGGCAGGCCGCCGAGCCAGCCGGCGATGCGCGCGCAGACAGCCTCGTGCTGGTCCGGATCGCGCACCACCCCGCCCTTGCCCACCTGCCCTTTTCCGACCTCGAACTGCGGCTTTATCAGCGCCACGAGCCGCGCCTTCGGCTTCGTCAGGGCGAGCGCGGCCGGGAGCACGAGCGTCAACGAGATGAAGCTCGCGTCGCAGACGACGAGATCCACCGGCTCGGGGATCTGCCCGGCCGTCAGATAGCGGGCGTTGGTGCGCTCCAGCACGGCGACGCGGGGATCGTTCCTGAGCGGCCAGGCGAGCTGGCCGTGGCCGACGTCGACGGCATGGACACGGGCGGCGCCGCGCCGCAGCAGCACCTCGGTAAAGCCGCCGGTGGAGGCGCCGACGTCGATCGCGACGGCCCCGGCCGGGTCGATCGCGAAGGCATCGAGGGCGGCCAGGAGCTTCAGCGCCCCCCGCGAGACCCAGCCCTCCCCGCCCCGAACCTCGAGCGGCAGATCTTCCGCAACCGCCTCCCCGGCCTTGTCGAGCCGCCGCTCGCCGGAGAAGACGCGCCCGGCCAGGACGAGCGCCTGCGCCCTGGCCCGCGTCTCGGCGAGCCCGCGCTCGAGGAGGAGCTGATCGAGGCGGCGGCGGGTCATGGGAGGTCGCTCGAGCTCGTTCGCGCTGTCCGATCCGGATCCCGGCGTCACTCGCGGCACTGACGTTGACCGCAGGTGGGGCCGGGGCGCAAGGTCGCCCGAAAGAACGGGATAGTCGAGGCATGGCGGAAGGGCGAGCCCGTGTCGTCGCGATGGTCGGGGCCAAGCTGCTGGGCCTGAAGACCGGGCTGCCGCTCGCCGATTTTCTGGATGCGGGGCTCAAGCTCTTCGGGACGAGCGGGCCGCCGATGCTGCGGCAGGTGGCGCGCCGCGTCGAGGAAGCGCTCGGGCGGGAGCTCGGCGAGATCGACGGCGACTGGCTTGCCGCCACCGTCGGGCCGCTTCTCGATCGACATGGGCCCACGCTGCGGCGGGTGGTCGAGCTCAATCTCGATGGCGGGTCGATCGCCGACGAGATCATGGCGGATGGCGCTGGGCTGCTCAGACGCGCTCAGCGAAGACGAGCGGTCGCGGGTGCGGACGCTGCTCGTTCACACCTATGCCGCCTATGTCCACGAGCGGAACGTGCTGGAGCGGCTCCTGCCGGACGCGCTGGCGGCGCTGCTGGCGATGCGCGGCGAGCTGGCGGGGCTGCCGGAGCGTACGGCCGAGGCGCTTGCCGAGCTGCGCTCGCGTCTTCTTCTCCGTGACGGCCGTCGGCTGCTGGATGGGCCTCCCGGTCAGGACTACTGGCTGCTGCGGCCCGACTATGCCGTCGTGCCCTTCCATCCCGCGAGGGAGCCCGAGGTCCTGAGGCTGTTCGGCTGGTGCGAGGACGGGCGGTGCCGTGCCGTGCGCCTCGTCCATGAGAGAGGCGGTGCCGGCAAGACCAGATTGGCGATGGAGTTGGCGGGACGCCTCACGGCGCAGGGCTGGCGGGCCGGGCTTCTCGACCGGGTGGCGAGCGGTGCCCCTGCCGAGGCGCTGCAGCGGCTCTGCGACGGCGGGGAGCCCCTGCTGGTCATCGTCGACTATGCCGAGACCCGCCGTGGCGAGCTGGTGCAACTGCTCGGCCACGCGCGGCGGGCCGCGGCACCGCGGCTGCGTGTGCTCCTCCTGGCGAGAGCGGCAGCCGAATGGTGGGAGCGCCTGGGCCAGGCGAGCGCAGACGTGCAGGAGCTGCTCGGAAGCTATGGCGACGCCTACGCCCTGCCGCCGTTGGAGAACTGGGCCGGGGCGCGACGGACACTATTCGATGCGGCGACGGGGCAATTTCGGGACAAGCTCGGCCTCGACGATCCCACTGCCGATCCCCTGATCTCGGCCTCCCTCAGTTCGCCACGCCTCTCTTCATCCACCTGGCGGCGCTCGCGGCAGTGCGCGGCCGAACGATCGAGGCCGCGGACGATCTGCTCGATGAGGTGCTGAAGCGCGAGCGGCGCGCCTGGGACGAAGGCCTCGGCGCCGCTGATCTCGCTGCGGACGAGTAGGGACCGCTCGTGGCCCAGGCGGTGACGCTGGCGACGCTCGCCGGCGGTGCACCGGACAAGAGTGCGGTAGAGACACCTCATCAGCCGCCTACCCCTCGCCGGCGATCAGCCTGCGATACGTCGCAGGGCCATCGCAAGTTTGGTGGCGAGGCTCTATCCCGAGGCCGAGGGCCTAGGCGCGCTCGGACCCGACCTCCTAGGAGAGCAGCTTGTGGCGCGGGAGCTGCGGGATCAGCCGCGGCTGCTGGAGGTCGCCTTCGGCGAGGGAACGTCGGCCGAGCAGGGGAGGAATGCGCTGACCATTCTTGGCCGCATCGCCGTTCGCGCTCCCGCGCGGCGGAACCTCTTCGATCGCGCTGTCGCCGACTTCCCGGAGCAGACGGCGAAGGCCGCCATCGAGATCGGGCTCGAGCTGGGCGCGCCTGTCCTTGCACGCCTCGAGGACTTGCTGAGGGGTGCTGCAGAAGGGTCAGCGAGACTTCGCCTCGCTCGGGCGCTCGAGTGGCATCTGCCTTACCCGACGACCGCAGCGCGGTCCCTCGCCGTCGCAGTGCTCGAGCTGGTCGCAGCTGACCTCCGCCGGCGGGCCGCGGACGGCACTGAAGCTTCGAGAAGCCAACTCGCCATGGCCCTCCGCAATCTGGGCAACAGGCTCGCCGCGCTCGGCCGCCGCGAGCCGGCCCTCGACGCCACACAGGAGGCCGTCGACCACTACCGCAAGCTCGCCGCCGACCGACCCGACGCCTTCCTCCCCGACCTCGCCCGCGCCCTCAACAATCTGGGAGCGATGCTCTCCATTCTCGGCCGCCGCGAGCCCGCCCTCGACGCCACCCAGGAGGCGGTCGACATTCGACGCAGGCTCGCCGCCGACCGGCCCGACGCCTTTCTCCCCGACCTCGCCAGCGCCCTCAACAATCTGGGCAACATGCTCTCCGATCTCGGCCGCCGCGAGCCGGCCCTCGACGCCACACAGGAGGCCGTCGACCACTACAGGAAGCTCGCCGCCGACCGACCCGACGCCTTCCTCCCCGACCTCGCGAATAGCCTGGGCGCGCACGGCTCGGCGCTGATGGCGGACGGCCGCTTCATAGACGCGCGAGAGACGTTTGCAGAGGGCGTCCGATTCCTCGGACCCACCTTCCTTGTCCTCCCACGAGCCTTCGCACCGCTCATGGCCGATCTCGTCGGCGCCTACGAAGAAGCTTCCAAGGCCTCCGGCGCCGAGATCGATGAAGCGCTGCTCGGACCGATCCGGGCGGAACTCAGGAAGCTGAGCGGCGACGGCGCCTGAGCAGGGGAGAACGGGTCATTCCAGCGCGTCGGCGGCCGCGAGCGCCACCGTCTTCGCCGGTGCCACCCCCAGTAGCGCACGCACCTTGGCGGTGATCGCCTGGGCATCCAGCCCGGCTTCCGCGTATTGGCCGGTCGGGGTGCCGTGGTCGATGAAGCGGTCGGGGAGGACGAGGCTGCGGAGCTTGAGGTGGCCGTGGTCGAGGAGGCCGGCGTCGAGCAAAAACTGCTGGACCTGGCTGGCGAAGCCGCCGAGCGAGCCTTCCTCGATGGTCAGGAGGAGCTCGTGGCTCTGGGCGAGGCGGCGGATCAGCGCCTCGTCCAGGGGCTTGGCGAAACGGGCGTCGGCGATGGTGGGGGCGAGGCCGTCGGCCGCGAGCGCGTCGGCGGCTTCCCGGCACTCCTGGAGGCGGGCGCCGAACGACAAGAAGGCGACGCGGCTGCCTTCGCGGACGATGCGGCCCTTGCCGATCTCGAGGGGGCGGCCACGCTCGGGCATGTCGACGCCCACGCCCTCGCCCCTCGGATAGCGGAAGGCGATGGGGCCCTCGTCCCAGCGGGCGGCGGTGGCCACCATGTGAACGAGCTCGGCCTCGTCGGCCGCGGCCATGACGACGAAGCCCGGGAGACAGGAAAGATAGGCGACGTCGAAGGAGCCGGCGTGGGTGGCGCCGTCGGCGCCGACGAGGCCGGCCCGGTCGATGGCGAAGCGCACCGGCAGGCCCTGGATGGCGACGTCGTGGACGACCTGGTCGTAGGCGCGCTGCAGGAAGGTCGAGTAGATCGCGCAGAACGGCCGGAACCCCTCGGCGGCGAGGCCGGCGGCGAAGGTCACGGCGTGCTGCTCGGCGATGCCGACGTCGAAGGTGCGGTCGGGAAAGCGCTCGGCCATCAGGTTGAGGCCGGTGCCGGCCGGCATGGCGGCGGTGATGGCGACGATCCTGTCGTCCGCCTCGGCCTCCTGAACCAGCGCCCTGGCGAAGACCGAGGTGTAGGAGGGCGCGTTGGTCTTGCCTTTCTGCTGGGCGCCGGTGGCGACGTCGAACTTGCCGACGCCGTGAAACTTGTCGTCGGAAACCTCGGCCGGCCCGTAGCCTTTTCCCTTTTGCGTGACGGTATGGATGAGGACGGGGCCGCGGTCCTCGTCGTCCCGGATGTTCTCCAGCACCGGGATGAGATGGTCGAGATTGTGCCCGTCGAGCGGGCCCAGATAATAAAAGCCGAGCTCCTCGAAGAGGGTCGTGCCGCCGGCCGGGACGACCCTCGCATATTCCTCGGCCCGCTCGGCCGCCTTCTGGATGCGGCGCGGGAAATAGGTGCTGAGCTGCTTCGCCACGTGGCGGAAGCTTCGGTAGGCGTGGGAGGAGACGACGCGGGAGAGATAGGCGCTCATCGCCCCGGTCGGGGGCGCGATCGACATGTCGTTGTCGTTGAGCACGACGATCAGGCGGCCGCCCTGGGCGCCGGCATTGTTCATGGCCTCGTAGGCCATGCCGGCACTCATCGCCCCGTCGCCGATGACGCAGACGACGTTGCGGCTGACCCCCTCGAGCCGCGCGGCGACGGTCATGCCGAGGCCCGCCGAGATGGAGGTCGAGCTGTGCGCGGCCCCGAAGGGGTCGTAGACGCTCTCCGCGCGCCGGGTGAAGCCCGAGAGCCCGCCCGGCTGCCGGAGCGTGCGGATGCGATCGCGCCGCCCTGTCAGGATCTTGTGCGGATAGGCCTGGTGCCCGACGTCCCAGATCAGCCGGTCGTAGGGCGTGTTGAACACATAGTGCAGGGCCACCGCGAGCTCGACCACGCCGAGCCCGGCGCCGAGATGGCCGCCCGTGACCGAGACGGCGTCGATCGTCTCGGCACGAAGCTCGTCGGCGACCTGGCGGAGCCGATCCGCGGGCAGCAGCCTGAGGTCGGCCGGCTCGCGGATGCTGTCGAGAAGCGGCGTTGCCGTCATCGTTCCGGACTATCTCCCGCTCAGGCACTTATGATCGGCGCTGAACAACATACTCGAACAGCTCGCGCAACAGACTTGCCCGATGGCCGAGCTTGTCAAGCGCCACCTGTGCCTCGCCGGCCAGGGCCAGGAGCCGGCGCTCGGCCCCGGCCACGCCGGCGAGCGCCACGAAGGTCGCCTTGCCGTGCGCGGCATCGGCGCCCGCATCCTTGCCCGTCTCGGCGCTGGACCGGGTGACGTCGAGAAGATCGTCCTTGATCTGGAAGGCCAGGCCGAGGGCTCGGGCATAGTCCTGCACGGCGGCGAGCGCGGTCCCCCGGAGCCCGGCCAGCCGGGCGCCCGCCTCGCACGCGAAGCCGATCAGGGCCCCGGTCTTGAGGCGCTGCATGCGGACGATGGCGGCCTCGTCGAGCAGCGTGCCCTCGCCCTGGAGATCGAGCATCTGGCCGCCGCACATCCCGGTCATCCCGGCCGCCCGGCCGAGCCCGGCCAGCAGGGCCAGGCGGGTCGGCGCATCGGCCGGCCAGTCGTCCCGCGCCAGCGTGTCGAAGGCCAGCGCCTGGAGCGCGTCGCCGGCGAGGATCGCCGTCGCCTCGTCGAAAGCGATGTGACAGCTGGGGCGGCCGCGCCGCAGCTGCGCATCGTCCATCGCCGGCAGGTCGTCGTGGATCAGCGAGTAGGCATGGAGGAGCTCGACGGCGGCCCCGACGCGCCGGCAGGCGGCGGGATCGGCATCGCCGATGGTGCCCACCGCCCAGACGAGGAAGGGGCGGAGGCGCTTGCCGGCCCCCAGGGCGCCGTAGCGCATCGCCTCGACGAGCCGGTCCGGGACCTCGGGCCGCGGCGCCAGAAGAGTCTCGAGCTCCGTCTCGACCGCAGCCGCGACCGTCGCCAGGGCCGAGGCGAGACCGCCCCCCGTCATTCCCCGTCCAGCGGCGTCAGGGTCGGGCTGCCGGACTTGTCGAAGCTCAGCTTCTCGACCCTGAGCTCGGCCTCCTGGAGCTTGGCCGCGCAATGGCGGCGCAGCTCGGTGCCGCGCTCATAGGCCTTGATCGACCCCTCGAGGTCGAGCTGGCCGCGCTCCAGCCGCTGGACGATCGCCTCCAGCTCGGCCAGCGCCTGCTCGAAGCTCATCAGGGGAAGTGGCACGGGCCGGTCCTCGCCTGCTCCGTCGTCCTGGGCCCCGACGAAAGGCTCCTGTCCGGCCATTGCTCTCCCGCTCTCGAGCTGCTGCGACGCGCCCCCGGGATGGCGCCTCGACCCCTGCCCTGTCAACTGGAGGCGAGGCTCCTGAGATGGGCGACGACGCTCCGGCCCAGCGCCGGCGGATCGTAGCCGCCCTCGAGCACCGAGACGATCCGACCCCGCGCGTGCAGCCCGGCCAGCCGCCGCAGCTCGGCCGTGACCCATGCGAAGTCCTCCTCGACCAGGGACAGGCTGGCCAGCGGATCGGCCCGATGGGCGTCGAAGCCCGCCGAGATCATCAGCAGCTCCGGCCGGAAGCGGTCGATGGCCGGCAGCACCTTCGCCTCGACCGCCGCCCGGAACTCCTCCGACCCGCTGCCCGGGCCGAGCAGCACGTTGACGATGTTGCCGGCGACGCCGGTCTCGCCGGCGAGGCCAGTGCCCGGATAGAGCGGCCACTGGTGCGTCGAGACGTAAAGGAGATCGGGGTCGCTCCAGAACGCCGCCTGCGTGCCGTTGCCGTGGTGCACGTCGAAGTCGACGACGGCGATCCGGCGCAGCCCGTGGACGCTGCGCGCCTGGAGCGCCCCCACCGCCACATTGTTGAAGAGACAAAAGCCCATGGCGCGGTCGGGCTCGGCATGGTGGCCGGGAGGGCGCATCGCGCAGAAGGCGGCCGTCGCCTCACCGCCCACGACGGCGTCGACCGCCGCGCAAGCCGCGCCGGCGCCACGGAGCGCGGCCTCTCCCGAGGCTGGGGACATGGCGGTGTCGGGATCGAGCCGATAGTGCCCCCTCGCCGGCACGTGGGCCAGGATCGTCGCCGGATAGGGCGGCGGGTGGACCCGCTCGAGCTGCTCGATCGTCGCGCGCGGCGCCTCGCGTCGCTCGAGATCGGGAACGTCCGCGGCCTCGATCGCCGTCAGGATGGCCTGGAGCCTGACCGGCGCCTCCGGATGACCCGGCCCCGCGTCGTGCTCGAGCGCCACCGGATGCGTGAAGACGAGAAGTGTCAAGCGTGCCTCCGGGAGCGGTCGAGGATTGGAGGGTCGGGATGCGGCCCGACCTGCGCGGCCGAGGGGGCGGGGCTCGCCATGCCCGTCCGATGCCTCAGGCCGCGAGCCGGGCGAGGTCGCCCACCAGCCGGCGGGCCGCCTTGAGACGCTCCTTCGGGCTCTGGGTCTCGCGCAGCTGAACGAGGCGGTGGTCGGGCCGCACCTTGACCTCGCCGCGCCGCTCGGCGATCCAGCCCACCAGCCGCTCGGGGCGGGCGAAGCGGTTCTCGTGGAAGCTCACGACGATGCCCTTGGGCCCGGCGTCGAGCTTGGCGACATTGGCCTGGCGGCAGAGCTGCTTGATCATGACGATCTGCAGGAGCTGGTCGGTCTCGGCCGGGAGCGGCCCGAAGCGGTCGATCAGCTCGGCCGCGAACGCCTCGACCTCGGTCTCGTGCTCGAGGGCGGCGAGCCGCCGATACATGGCGAGGCGGAGATCGAGGTCGCCGATATAGCTCTCGGGCATCAACGCCGCCGCGTCGACGGTGATCTGCGGCGTCCAGTCGCCCGCTCCGGGCACGACCGGGGCCTCGGCGGCCTGTCGCCTCAGCTCCGCCACCGCCTCCTCGAGCATATGGTTGTAGAGCTCGAAGCCGACCTCGCGGATCTGGCCCGACTGCTCGTCGCCCAGAAGATTGCCGGCACCTCGGATGTCGAGATCGTGGCTCGCGAGCTGGAAGCCGGCGCCCAGCCCGTCCAGCGACTGGATGACCGACAGGCGCTTCTGGGCGGTATCGGCCAGGGTGCGGTTGGCCGGCACGGTGAAGTAGGCGTAGCCGCGGACCTTGGAGCGGCCGACGCGACCGCGCAGCTGGTAGAGCTGCGAGAGCCCGAACTGGTCGGCCCGGTGGACGATCAGCGTGTTGGCATTGGGGATGTCGAGCCCGCTCTCGACGATGTTGGTGGCGAGAAGGACGTCGAGCCGGCGATCGTAGAACTCGGCCATGACCGCCTCGAGCTCGGCCGTGGCCATGCGGCCATTGGCAATGGCGACCCTCACCTCGGGCACCAGCTCGGCCAGGTCCTTCCGCAGCCCGGCCTGATCGGCGACCTTGGGGCAGACATAGAAGACCTGCCCGCCCCGATGGTACTCGCGGAGGATCGCCTCCCGCAGCACCACCGGGTCGGCCGGCATGACGAAGGTCCGCACGGCCATCCGGTCGACCGGCGGCGTGGCTATGATGGAAAGGTCCTTCATCCCGCCGAGCGCCATGTGCAGGGTGCGCGGGATCGGCGTCGCCGTCATGGTCAGGACGTGCACCTCGGCACGGAGCTGCTTCAGCTTCTCCTTGTGGGTGACGCCGAAATGCTGCTCCTCGTCGACGATCACCAGGCCCAGGTTCCTGATCTCCACGCTCTTGCCGAGAAGCGCGTGGGTGCCGATGACGATGTCGATCTCGCCGCCCGCCAGACCCTTCTTGACCGCCTCCGCCTCCCTGGCGCCGACGAAGCGCGAGAGCTGGGCCAGCCGGATCGGCAGGCCGGCGAAGCGTTGGCTGAAGACCTGGTAGTGCTGGCGTGCGAGGAGGGTCGTGGGGCACAGCAGCGCCACCTGCTTGCCCGACATGGCGACGACGAAGGCGGCCCTGAGCGCCACCTCCGTCTTGCCGAACCCGACATCGCCGCAGATCAGCCGGTCCATGGGCCGGCCGGAGCCCAGATCCTCGAGCACCGCCTCGATCGCGTGGAGCTGGTCGTCGGTCTCCTCGAACGGGAAGCGGGCCGCGAACTCCTCGTACATGCCGGGTGCGAGCTGCATCGCCTGGCCGCGCCGGATGGCGCGCTGAGCGGCGATCTTGATCAGCTCCTCGGCCAGCTCCTTGATCCGCTGCTTGACCTTGGCCTTGCGGTGCTGCCAGCCGACGCCGCCCAGCCTGTCCAGCTGCGCCTCCTCGTCGGCATGGCCGTAGCGCGAGAGAATCGTCGAGATTCTCGACGGGCACGAAGAGCTTGTCGCCGCCCTGATAGACGATCTTCAGGCAGTCGTGCGGCGCTCCGCCGATCTCGAGGGTGACGAGGCCCTCGAAGCGGCCGATGCCATGCTCGGCGTGCACGACGAGGTCGCCCTCGCTCAGGACCGAGAGGTCGGCGATGAACTTGTCGGCGCGGCGGCTCGTGCGCGCGGCCCGCGTGAGGCGGTCGCCGAGCAGGTCCTGCTCGGTCAGGACGGTCAACCCGGGCGCCACGACGCCGTGGTCCAGAGGCAGGACCGCGAGCGCCACGCCGACGGCGGCGGCCAGATCCCCTGCCCGCTCGATCCGCGTGAAGGCCTCCTGACCGTGGTCCTCGAGCACCTGGCGAAGGCGCTCGAGAGCGCCCTCGCCGGAGGCGGTCACGAGCGGCCGGTCGCCCTGGGCCTGCAGCTCGCGCAGGTGTGCCACGATGGCATCGAAGAGATTGACCGCGCGGTCGGCCCGCTCACGGGCGAAGTCGCGGGACGGCCGCCCCGCGAGATCGACCATGGCGTCGACGCCCGACGGCGGGCGCGGCGGGGGGCCGAAGTGGGAGAGCTCGAAGCTCGCCCGGCGCTCGACCAGCCGGGAGAAGCTCTGCTCGTCCAGGTAGAGAAGGTGGGGCGGGAGCGGGCGGTAGGGTGCGGTGCCGAAGCTCGATCCGGCGATCGGCGGCGCCCGGCGGGCCTCGTAGTGCTCGCCGATCAGGGCCGCCCGGGCATCGATCCCGTCCCGGGCAAGGTGATCGAAGGCGACCTCGACCGCCTCGTCCAGATAGTCGAAGAGCGTTGCGACCCGCTCGTGGAAGAGCGGCAGCCAATGCTCCATGCCGGGATAGCTGCGGCCGGCCCGGACCGCCTCGAAGAGCGGGTCGCCGGTGACCGCGCCGAACTGCTGGAGATAGCCCTGCCTGAAGCGCTCGATCGCCTCCTGATCGAACACGACCTCGCTGACCGGCCCGATCTCGAGCCGGCCGACACGCTTCAGCGAGCGTTGGGTCAGCGGGTCGAAGGTGCGGATCGTCTCGACCGTGCTGCCGAAGAAGTCGAGCCGCAGCGGCTCCTTGCCGGAGGTCGGGAAGACGTCCAGCAGGCCGCCGCGGACGGCGTACTCGCCGGGCTCGACGACCGTGCCGGTGCGGGCGTAGCCGTTGCGACCGAGATAGTCGACGAGGGCGTCCCGATCGAGCCGGGTGCCGGCACGCGCCCGGAAATGCCCGCTCCGGACGGTGTCCGCGGTGGGGACACGCTGAAGGACCGCGTTGGCGGTGGTGAGCACGAGCCGCGGCCGGCCCTCCCGGGCGTCGGCGAGACGGGCCAGCGTCTGCAGCCGCTCCGCCATGACCCGCGCGGTCGGCGAGACCCGGTCGTAGGGCAGGCAGTCCCAGGCCGGGAAGGTCAGGATCTCGACGGCGGGCGCGAAGAACCGGACGAGGCCGGCGAGCTGCGTCAGGCGCGGCTGGTCGCGGGCGATGAAGAGCACGGACGAGGCGGCACCACGGCTCAGCCGGTCGGCGACGAAGCGTGCGTCGAGCCCCTCGCGGGCATTGGCGACGAGCGTGCGGCGTGCTGCGGGCGATGCTCCATGCCGCGATGGCGGCTCGAGGATCGCCTCGGCCTCAGCCACCGGCTGCTCCTGATTCAGTCGGCACGAGTCGACGACGGGTCGAATTGCCGCAGCATGGCGAGCACATCGTTCTCGTGACGGGCAGGTGCGTGCCGCCGCCCGGTGATCCAGGCGAACAGGTCCTGGTCGCTCTCGTCGAGAAGGGCCTCGTAGCGATCGAGCTGGCGGTCGTCCAGCGCGCCCAGATGGGCAGCGGCGAAGCGGCCGAGGACGAGATCGCTCTCCAGGAAGCCGCGGTAGCGGCTCCGGTGGAGGAGGCGCTTGCGCCGTATGGCTGCGGACTCGCTCAACGTGGTACCTCGCGCGACGGGATCTGGGGCGCGGTGGGACGAACGAGGGCGGAGGTGTAGCCGAAATGACCCGGCCGGCCAAGCCGACCGACTGCCGCGCCGTCCCCGGCAAGGCGACCCGGCCGCCCCTGCTCTACCCGCTGTTCGCGCCGGCCGCGGACCTGCCGGGTGCGGGACCCGCCACCATGCGGCATCTCGCCCGCCTGCTCGGCCGCGACGATCCGCGTTGCCTCGACCTGCTGTGGCTGGCGCCCCGCGCCTGGGTGGCGACGGAGCCGCTGGCCGACCTCGCCGATGCGCCGCCCGACGGGCGGGTCACGCTCATGGTCGAGGTTCTGCGCCACGAGCCGGCCGGGGCGGCCCGCCGGCCGCATCGCGTGATCGCCGCGTCCGCCGGCGTCGAGCTGGAGATCGTCTATTTCGGGCTCCCGGCACGGGCGCTCGAGCAGCGGTTCCGGGTCGGCGGGCGCCACCTGGTCCATGGCCGGGTGTCCCGCTACGGCGCCCGGTGGCAGATGGCGCACCCGGAGATTCTGCCGCTCGCCGCGGCCGGCGGACCGCCCCTGGCGCTCTACCCGAGCGTCGCGGGGCTGCATCAGGGCCGGCTGCGGCGGCTGGTCGACGGAGCGCTCGGACGGCTGGCCGTGCTGCCGGAGTGGCAGTCGGGCGGGGCGCGAAGCCGAGCTTCGCCGGGGCGCTCCGGACGCTTCATGCCGCCGGCTCGGACGCTGCGGCGGAGGCGGCGCGACGGCGCCTGGCCTTCGACGAGCTCCTCGCCATGCACCTGGCGCTCGGCCTCGTCCGCCGGCAGAGCGCCAGCCCGACCCGGCCCGCCGTCCAGGGCGACGGCAGGCTCCGTCGCGAGCTCCTGGCACACCTGCCCTTTCGGCCGACGGGGGACCAGACGACCGCCCTGGCCGAGATCCAGGGCGACCTCGCGGCCACGGTGGCCCGGGTCCGCCTGCTGCAGGGCGACGTCGGCTCGGGCAAGACGCTCGTCGCGTTCATGGCGATGCTGACCGCCGTCGAGGCGGGGCGGCAGGCCGTGCTCATGGCGCCGACCGAGCTCCTGGCGCGCCAGCACCACGAGACGCTCCGGGGCTGGGCGGCACCTCTCGGCCTCGAGGTCGGCCTCGTGGTGGGCGGCGACGACCGGCCGCGCCGGAACACGCTGGCCGCCTTGGCCGAGGATCGGCTGTCCCTGGCGGTCGGGACCCACGCGCTGCTCGGCCCGGAGGTCGCCTTCGCCAGCCTGGCCCTGGCCGTGGTCGACGAGCAGCATCGCTTCGGCGTGGCGCAGCGGCTGGCGCTCGCCAGAAAGGCGAAGGCGGCCTGCCTCCTGCTGATGAGCGCCACCCCCATTCCGCGCAGCCTGGTGATGGCGCTCCATGGTGACATCGAGGTCTCGGCGCTGCGCCGGAAGCCGCCGGGACGCCAGCCTGTCCTGACCCGCGTGCTGCCGGAACGGCGCCTGCCCGAGGTCGTCCTGGCCTGCGGGCGCGCCCTCGAGGCCGGCGCCCGGATCTTCTGGATCTGCCCCTCGATCGAGGACGACGAGGAGGGCGGGACGGGCGTCGAAGGTCGCCGGGCGGCGTTGCAGGAGCAGCTCGGCGCCCCGGTCGGCGTCGCCCATGGCCGGCAGCGCCCGAGCGAGCGGGAGGCGGCCATGCGCGCCTTCGCCCAGGGGCGCACGCGCCTCCTCGTCGCGACGACGGTCGTGGAGGTCGGCGTCGACGTGCCGGAGGCGACCATCATCATCGTGGAGCGGGCCGACCGCTTCGGCCTCGCCCAGCTCCACCAGCTGCGCGGCCGGGTCGGGCGCGGCAGCGATCGGGCCGCCTGCCTGCTTCTCTATGGGCAAGGCCTGGGCGAGGCGGGGCGGGAGCGCCTGCGCGCGATCCGCCGGACGACCGACGGTTTCGTCATCGCCGAGGCCGACCTGAGGCTCAGGGGGCCGGGCGAGATCCTGGGCACGCGGCAGAGCGGCCTTCCGGCCTTCCGCCTCGCCGTCCTGCCGGACGATCAGCCCCTCCTCGAGGCGGCGCGGCTCGAGGCCGCCCAGGCGCTCGCCGCCGACCCGCGCCTCGGGAGCGAGCGCGGTCGGGCCCTGCGGCTGCTCCTGCACCTCTTCGGGCGCGAGGACGCGCTGGGGGCCGATCCGCTCTGGCCGGACTGAGCGCCGCCGCCCGCCGCCGACGGCTTCCGGCTGGCGGCACGGCGGCCGGCCCTCGAGCATGTCGGCAGGCCCTCCGCGGCCGCGGGATCACGCAGCGGCTGAGCTGCGGGGGCGCCATGGCGCCCGCGGGTGCCGTGGCTGCCTCGTACTACAGCCGTGTTTCACTGGAGGTTCACCGTCGCCAGTGGGAGCGACGGGCGCGCTGCTGGTGACGCCGTCGCCAGCGTGACCAGGCGAGGATGGCGTCGATGGCGGGGCGCGGCGGGAGGACGAGGTGCCAGGCAGGCGGCGCAGCTCCGGGACGGTGAGGGGCAGCAGCTCGGCCGCCAGGCCGGGATCGGGCTCGTCCCCCGACGACGGTCTTGCGCAGAACGGCGAGATAGGCGTGGGCCAGCATGGCGAGCGTGACGTGGCGGTGCCAGCCGGTCCATCGGCCGCAGCAGGCGGCCGATCCATGCCCGAAGGGGCGATGGCCAGGAGGCCATCGCGGGAGCGGACCTCGTCCTGGTCGAGGCCGACCTCGCCCTTGGCCGCCTCGAAGCAGGCCTCGATCGTCCAGCGGCTGCCGGCCGACCTGCACGAGCTGCAAGGGCGGTGCCGTGGCGGGCGTGGGTGAGGTAGAAGGCGAGATCGCCGGGGTCGGCGAGGCTGCGGCGGATCAGGAGGCCCTTCTCCCAGCCCGGCGCCGCATCGCTGCCGTAAGGAGCGTAGGCCCAGTCGTAGAGCCGCGGGCCCTTCGCACCGTCGCCGGCGCTCAGGCGGTGCCAGCTGCCGGGCGGTACCTCGCTGGCGTGTTCCTCGACCCGGCCGAAGCCCAGGCGCTGCGCGCGGCTCACCGCCAGCACATAGCCCAGCTCCTTCTCCTGCAACCAGCGGCGCAAGGCATGGTCGGCACCATAGACGCTGTCAGCGGTTACCCACGAGAAGGGCAGGCAGGTCGGCATGCGCCCGCTCGAGCATGGCCAAGCCCAGCGCTTCGGCCCTTCGGCACCGTCTCACGGTGCCGATCCCTGCGGGACCGGATGATCGGCTCTGCCGATCATGGTGGCGAAGCCCACCGCCTCGGGGATGCCGGCCTCGCTCCGGCGTGCCGGGTCGGCCGCCCGAACCCTCGGGCAGATAGAGCGCCCGGTCGATCAGTGCTCGGCCGTAGCGGCTGGCATAACCGAGGAACACGCCGATCTGGCAGTTCTCGATCCGCCCCGCCGTGCCGCTGTACTGGCGCTGCACGCCCGCCGATTTGCGGCCCTTCTTCACAAATCCCGTCTCGTCGAGCACCAGGACACCGTCGGGAGCCCCCAGATGGTCCGCGACATGAGGTGCTCAGGTCATCGCGCACGGCGTCGGCATCCCACCGCACCCGGCTCAGGAACTCCTGCACCCCGTCCGGCGTCGGATCGCCCGCCGCCTCCGCCAGCTGCCAGCCGTTCTTCCGTTCCACCGGCGCCAGCAGCCCCCGCAGATCGGCCGCCAACCGCGCGACGCGGCTCGACCCGCCCGAACCGCGGTCCCAGCCGACCCATCAAGGCCTTGAACGCCTCGGCCCACGCCTCGCCACGGTCCGTTGTACGTCGTCGTTCATCCTCCATGACGATCGCTCTTACCACATAAAACACGGCTGTAGTACTAGTCGCTGCGGGCAAGCTCGCGCTGGGCGACCGGCGGCCGGGGCGCCGGTGCGGCGGGCGCGGGTGTCGAGGGTGTCACGATGCCGCCGGAGATGATGAGCTTCATGGCGTCCTCGACCGACATGGCGAGCGGTACCACGTCGCGGCGCGGCACCACCATGTAGAAGCCCGTCGTCGGGTTGGGCGTGCTGGGCATGAAGAGGCTGACGGCGTCGTCGCCGACCACGTCGCGCATCTCGCCCTGGGCGGGGCCGGTCACGAACGCCAAGACCCACATGTCGCGGCGCGGCCACTCCACCAGCACCACCTCGCGGAAGGAGCGCGAGGAGTTGGCGAGCACGGTCTCGAAGATCTGCTTCAGCGTGCCGTAGATGCTCCGCACGACCGGCATGCGGTGGAGGATCCGCTCGCCCGCGCGCATGATCGTCCGGCCGACCATGCCGGCCGTGAACCAGCCGATCAGGATCAGCAGCCCGATCATGATGATGAAGCCGAGCCCGGGGACGCTGAAGGGCAGATAGGTGCTCGGATTGTAATAGGCCGGGATGATCGCCGCCGACCAGGCGTCGACATAGCCGACGATCTTCCAGACGATCAGGATGGTGATGCTGATCGGCGCCGTGACGATGATGCCGGCCAGCAGGTAGGCGCGCAGCCGGGCGCCGAGCCCGATCCGTCCCGGCCGCCGCGTCTCGGCGCGGCGCGGCGGCGGCGCCTCGCCCACCGTCTGCTCGGTGTCGTCCAGCTCGTCCTGCACGGCGCCTCGGTCCCGACCGCCCCACGCTCAGGCTTCGCACTATGCGCGGCGGCTCGCGGGTCGTCCAGCGGCGGCGGTGCCGATGCGCCACGGCCTACGCCCCCGGGCGGCGCCCGGGGGCCGCCCCGATCGCCCGAGATCGATAGAATTTTATGGATCTTTTCGTGAATAGCTCTGACAATGATAAATAAATAAAAAATATTGACGCCTCATTCATACAATTCCAACCTCATCTGGACGACGTGGAAATCGACGCTGCCCCGGGACAAGGGGCGCCGCGCAAAGTGAAACGAGAAAGCAAGGCGATGGAGAATGAGATGACCGTGATCAGGAACACCATTCTGCTCGTGCGTCGGATCGCCGATCTCCAGCGGCGCCGGGACACCCTGGCCGAGCGTCAGGACCGGCTGCGGCGGAGCCTCCCGGAATGGACGTTCGCGCCCCTGCAGCTCGTGGGCATGTCCGCGGCCGAGATCCGCTCCGCGGTGGTCGACCTCGACCGCGCCGAGCAGGCGGCCGGGCTCGACCAGATCGACGAGGAGATCGAGACCTACGATCGGCAGATCGAGGAGCTCGAGAACGTTCTGCTGACCACTCCGGCCCGCTCGCTCGAGGGCATCCAGGCGGTCCTCGACCTGGCGATCGGGCGGTTCAGGTCGCAGACGGTGAGCGACCCCGACGACGTCTTCTACGACTATGGCGACGCGCGCGTGCTCTTCTTCCTCGAGCGCGCGGCCGACGATCTCCGGGGCGTGATCCAGGAGACACAGCGCCAGGCGAGCTGAGCCCGGCTGTCAGACGTCGAGCCGGCCCTCCTCGAGGGCGTGACAGGCGGCCCGGGACGTCCCGGCGGGGCGGAGCAGCGGCCGTTCGCCTCGGCAGCGATCCCGTGCGTGCGGGCAGCGCGGATGGAAGGCGCAGCCCGCCGTCGGGGCGGCTGAGCCCGCAGGCTCGCCGGGCATCGGGCGACGCGGCCGCCCCTGGCGGACGAGACCCGGCGCCGCGTCGAGCAGCCCCCGCGTGTAGGGGTGCGCCGGCCGGGCCAGCACCGAGTCGGCCGTCCCCTGCTCGACGATACGGCCCCGATACATGACCGCCACCTCGCCCGCCATCCGGCCCACGACAGCCAGATCGTGGCTGATGAGCAGATAGGCGAGGCCGCGACGCTCCTGCAGGTCGCGCATGAGGTTCAGAATCTGCGCCTGGACGACGACGTCCAGGGCCGAGGTCGGCTCGTCGGCGACGATGAGCCGGGGGGCCACGGCCAGCGCCCGGGCGATCGACACGCGCTGGCGCTGACCGCCCGAGAGCTGGTGTGGGTAGCGGTCGCCGTCGGCCGGGTCCAGACCGAGGTCCCGGAGCAGCGCGTCGACGAGTTCCCGACGCTCGCGGCGACTCCTGCCCCTGCCCGCGGCGCTCAGCGCCTCGCCGACGATGGCGTGGACGCGCCAGCGCGGGTCGAGGCTCGCCGCATGATCCTGGAAGATCATCTGCGGCCCGCCCTGGACCGACCGTCGCGCGTGCCGGCCGAGGGCGGGCACTCTCCGGCCCTCGTAGCGAACCTCCCCGGCCGAGGGCTCGAGGAGCCCGACCACGAGCTTGGCCAGCGTGGACTTGCCACAGCCCGACTCGCCCACCACCGCAAGCGTGGTGCCGGCACGAAGCCCGAGATCCACGCCCGCAACCGCGTCCAGGGTCGCGCGCCCGGCCGAGCCGGGGAGCGGCCATGGCCGGGCGGGCCGGAGAGCGTAGGACTTGGACAGGCCCCGGGTCTCGAGCAGCATCGCCTCAGCCATCGACGAGGACGCCGTCAGCCCGCCAGCAGGCTACGCTGTGCCGTTCCGCCACCGACGCCGATGGCGGCGGATCGGACCCACAGCGCGCGGAGGCCGTCGGGCACCTGGGATGGAAGGCGCAGCCGGGCGGCATGGCACCCGGGCTCGGGGCGCTGCCTGGAGCCACGTGGAGCCGGCCGAACCCGGGGCCGATCTTCGGAACGGCGGCGATCAGGGCGGCCGAGTAGGGATGGGCCGGAGCCCGGAGGAGGCTGTCGACGGGCGCCGTCTCGACGATGCGGCCCGCATACATCACGGCGACCCGACTGGCGGCATCCGCCACGACGCCCAGATCGTGGCTGACGAGCAGAACCGCCGTGGCACGCTCGCGGGCCAGCCGCTTCAGGAGCTCGATGAGGCGGGCCTGGGTGACGACGTCGAGGGCGCTCGTCGGCTCGTCGGCGATCAGCAGCCGCGGCTCGGCCGAGAGGGCGAGCGCTATGACCGCGCGCTGCCGCAGGCCGCCAGAAAGCTCGTGCGGGTAGGCGTCGATGCGACGCCCGGCGTCGGGTACCCCGACCTCGTCGAGGAGGCCGACGGCCCGCTCGCGCGCGGCAGCGGCCGAGAGGTGCAGATGGGTGCGGATCGTCTCGACCAGCTGGCGGCCGATCGAGCGCACCGGGTCGAGGCTGGCCTGCGGGTCCTGAAAGACGCTTCCGATCTCCTTGCCGCGGATTCGGCGCAGCTGCTCGCCCCCGAGATCGTCGATCCGCCGGCCTCCGAGGTGGACCCTTCCGGCGGCGATGCGCGCCGCCGCTGGAAGAAGACCGATGAGGGACGAGGCGAGGAGTGATTTCCCCGCACCCGATTCGCCCACGAGGCCCACGATCTCGCCCTGGCCGATCGTCAGCGACACGCCGTCGACGGCACGCCGCGGGCCCTGCCGTGTCGCCACCTCGATCGTCAGGCTCTCGATCTCGAGCAAGGTCACCGTCGGCCGCCTACCGGCCGCGCGGATCGGCGGCGTCACGCAGCCCGTCGCCCGCGAGGTTCGCCGCGAGCACGAGGGCGACCAGGACGGCGGCCGGAAAGAGGGCCACCCACCACTCCCCGGAGAGCAGAAGGTCGCTGCCGGTGCGGATCAACGTGCCCAACGACGGCTCGGTCGGCGGAAGGCCCACGCCGAGGAAGGAGAGCGTCGCCTCCGTTCCGATGGCCACGCCGAGGCCGACCGTGCCGACGACGAGGATCGGGCCCAGGATGTTGGGGAGGAGGTGGCGGAGGATGATGGACGCCGAGGAGCGCCGCAGCAGCCGTGCCGCCAGGACATACTCCTTGTCGCGCTCGACGAGGGCGCCGGCGCGGGCGAGCCGCGCGAACTGCGGCCAGGCGGAGAGGCCGATCGCCAGGACGAGGGCCGCCATCGAGAGCCGGTCGCGCCCGACGGGCGTGAGGGCCGCCCTGAGAACGCCGTCGACCAGCAGCGCCACGAGGATGCCGGGGATGGCCAGCTGGACGTCCGCGAGGCGCATCGCCAGGGTTCCCCAGAGCCCTCCACGATAGCCGCTCCACAGCCCGAGGCCCGTGCCGAGGACCGCCGCCAGGACCACGGCGGCAGCGGCGACGCCGAGCGAGGTGCGGCTGCCGTAGAGGATGGCCGAGAGCACGTCCCGGCCCTGGTCGTCGGTGCCGAGGGGGTGGCCGACGCTGCCGGCGGCCATCCAGAAAGGCGGCTCCAGTGCGTCGGCGAGGTCGAGCGCGGCAGGGTCGAGGCTGTCCTGAGGGGCGAGCCAGGGGGCGGCCAGCGCCGCCGCCATCGCGCAGGCGAGAAAGAACGCCGCCACGAGGGCCAGGGGTATCCCTCGCCTCACGGCCGGCCGGGAAGGTGCCGGTCCCTCGCTCGCCCGCTCATCGGCCGCGACAGCGGGGATGCGGGTGGCCATGGCTCAAGAGGCGGCGTGCGAGAGGGCGGCGGGCCGCCGGAGCCGCGGGTCGAGAGCCAGATAGGCGAGGTCGACGACCAGGCCGAGCCCGACGAACAGCAGGGCCACGAGGACGAGATAGGTCGCCAGCACCGGCAGGTCCGCGAACTGGATCGCCTGGAGCAGCAGGAGGCCCATGCCCGGCCACTGGAAGACGCTTTCGGTGACGACGGAGAAGGCGATCAGGGAGCCGATCTGCAGCCCGGTGATGGTCACCACGGGCATGAGCGCGTTGCGGAGCGCGTGATGCAGGTGGATCGTCCGGTCGGTGAGGCCCCTCGCCCGGGCGAAGCGGATATGCTCCCTGCCCAGCACCTCCAGCATCTCGCCGCGCACGAGCCGGACGATCAGGGCGAGCTGATAGAGCGCCAGGGTCGAGGCCGGCAGCAGGATGGCGCGCCAGCCCTCGACGGTCAGCAGACCCGTGGTCCAGAAGGCGATCCGGACGGTCCGGCCGCGCCCGAACGACGGCAGCCAGCCGAGCTGCACGGCGAAGACCTGGATGAGCAGGATGCCGACGACGAAGGTGGGCACGCTGACACCGAGGAGCGAGATGGCCAGCACCAGCCGGTCCAGCCGGCTGCCCGGGGACACCCCGCAGCGGACGCCGAGCGGGATGCCGATCGACAGGGCCAGGATCGAGGCGACCAGCACGAGCTCCAGGGTCGCCGGCAGCCGCTCGGCCAGAAGATCGGCGACCGGGCGGCGCAGGCGCCAGGAGGTCCCGAGATCGCCATGGAGAAGGCGCACCGCGAAGGCGGCGAAGCGAATGGGTGCCGGCCGATCGAGGCCGAGGCTCCGGCGGAGGGCGTCGCGGTCGGCCGACCCGGTCTCCTGGCCGACCAGGCCCGCCACCGGATCGCCGAGATAGCTCGACAACGCGAAGGCGAGCAGCGCAACGACCAGCATGACCAGCGCGCCCTGGCCCAAGCGGCTCATCAAATACGAGAACATCTTTGGAATTACTAAACCAAAACGCGATCGAGTCAACCGGGGCGCAGGGGCTCAGGCCGCGTCCCTGCCCTCCTCCACGGCATGGCAGGCGGCGAGGCGGCCGTCATAGGCGCGGAGCGCCGGCTCCTCGCGGCGACAGCGGTCGTCGGCGAGCGGGCAGCGCGGATGGAACGTGCAACCCGAGGGCGGGTCGAGGGGCGAGGGCAGCTCACCCTGGAGGCGCAGGCGCGGGCGCCGCGTGGCGGGGTCGGCGACCGGCGTGGCGGCGAGCAGCGCTCGCGAATAGGGGTGGCGTGGGCCCGCGAAAATCGCCTCGGCGGGGCCCTGCTCGACCGGCCGGCCGAGATACATGACCATGACGTCGTCGGCAATGTGGCGGACAACCGAGAGATCGTGGCTGATGAAGAGATAGGCGAGGCCGAGCTCGCTCTGGAGGTCGCCCAGAAGATTGAGCACCTGCGCCTGGATCGAGAGGTCAAGCGCCGACACGGGCTCGTCGAGGACGACGATCTTGGGCTTGAGCATCAGCGCTCGGGCAACCGCGATACGCTGCCGCTGGCCGCCCGAGAACATGTGCGGGATAGCGGGGCGCGTATTCGGGCCGCAGCCCCACCCTGCGCATGATATCGGCCACGGCCTCGCGGCGCTCGGCGGCGGAGAGGGTCGTGTTGATCCTGAGCGGCTCGGCCAGGATGGTCTGGACCTTCTGACGCGGATTGAGGGAGCCATAGGGATCCTGGAAGACGATCTGGACCGCGCTCCGCAGGCGGCGGCGCTCCGCATGGGCCGAAGCGGTCGTCGACCGTCGACGCCATCGATGATGAGATTGCCGCGCGGTCGGCTCCTCGATCATCGTGACCATGCGGGCGAGCGTGGACTTGCCGCACCCCGACTCGCCCACGATGGCGAGGGTCCGGCCGCGGGCCAGGGCGAAGCTGACGCCGGCCACGGCCCGGAGCACGGCACCCTCGCGGAACAGGCCGCCGCCCACGCGATAGTGGCGGACCAGCGAGCGGGCCTCGAGCACGACCGGCGCGGCGCTCAAGGGACGGCCGCCCGGGCACCGGGATGGTTTTTCGCGACCCCCCGCTCGAGGGGGAAGTGGCAGAGGGCCCGGCCCAGGCCCTCGGACGCCGGCTGCGGCGCCTCGCTCACGCACCGCTGCACCGCGAGCGTGCAGCGCGGGTTGAACAGGCAGCCGGAGGGCCGGTCGAAGAGGCCGGGCACGACGCCCGGGATCGAGGCCAGCCTCACCCCCTTCTGCGCCCGCTCGGGCAGCGCCTCCAGCAGGGCCGCCGTGTAGGGGTGGTGCGGGTCGGAAAAGAGGCCCTGGACGGTCTGCCGCTCGACCTGCTGGCCGGCATACTGGACGACGACACGCTCGGCCGTCTCCGCGACCACGCCCATGGCGTGGGTGATGAGCACGAGGGCCATGCCGCGATCGCGCTGCAGGTCGACCAGCAGCTGGAGGATCTGGGCCTGGATGGTCACGTCGAGGGCGGTCGTGGGCTCGTCGGCGATCAGGAGCTTGGGGTTGCAGGAGATCGCCATGGCGATCATCACCCGCTGGTTCATGCCGCCCGACATCTGGTGCGGGAACGAGCCGAGGCGGCGCTCCGGCGCCGGGATGCCCACCTGGGTCATGAGCTCGACCGCCCGTCGGCGCCGCTCCCGCCGGCTGCCGCCGAGATGGACCCGGATCGCCTCGTCGATCTGGTAGCCGACCGTGAAACAGGGGTTGAGGGAGGTCATCGGCTCCTGGAAGATCATCGCCATCTCCTTGCCGATGATCTTCCGACGCTCAGGCCCCGCCATGCCCAGCAGGTCCTGGCCCGCGAAGGCGAGCCGGTCGGCGGTGATCCCGGCGGTGGGCGGCAGCAGGCCCATGGCGGCCAGCATGGAGACCGACTTGCCCGAGCCCGACTCGCCGACGATGGCCACGATCTCGCCCGGCTGGACGTCGAGATCGACCCCGTCGACAGCCTTGAGCAGCCCGCCGGCGACGGGAAACTCGACCGTGAGGTTGCGGATCTCGAGAAGCGTCATGAGCGCTTGAGCTTGGGGTCGAGCACGTCGCGGAGACCGTCGCCCATCAGGTTGATGGCCAGCACCGTGACGAGGATGGCGAGGCCCGGGAAGGTCACGACCCACCAGGCTCGCAGGATGAACTCGCGGGCATCGGCCAGCATCGTGCCCCATTCAGGAGTCGGCGGCTGGGCGCCCATGCCGAGAAAGCCCAGCGCCGCCATGTCGAGCACGGCGTTGGAGAAGCCCAGCGTCGCCTGGACGATCAGGGGCGGCAGGCAGTTCGGAAGCACGGTCAGGAACATCAGGCGAAGGTTGCCGGCGCCGGCGACGCGGCTGCCGACCACGTAGTCCTTCGAGAGCTCCTGGATCGCCGAGGCGCGGGTCAGGCGGACGAAGTGGGGGATGTAGACGATCGCCACGGCAATCACGGCGTTGAAGAGGCCGGGGCCGAGAATGGCGACGACGACGAGGGCGAGGAGCAGGCTCGGCACGGACAGGATGACGTCCATCAGGCGCATGATCGCCGTCTCGAGCCAGCCGCGGAAGAAGCCGGCGACGAGGCCGAGCGAGATGCCGACGGTGAGCGAGATGACGATGACGACGAGGCCGATCATCAGGGAATAGCGGGCGCCGTAGATGAGGCGCGAGAGGAGATCCCGGCCGATCGGGTCGGTGCCGAGCAGAAAGCGCCAGCTCCCCCCGTCCTGCCAGGCAGGCGGTATCAGCAGAGCGTCCCGGAACTGCGCGTCGGGAGCGTGGGGTGCGATCAGCGGGGCGCCGAGCGCCACGACGACCAGGAGGACGAAGAAGGCGAGGCCGGCAACGGCCCCGTGATTCGGTGCGGAAATAGTGCCAGCCCTCGGCGAGCGGGCCCGGCGGGCGCGCTGCCGCCGGCTCGGCGGCTGCCGCCCTCGTCAGAAGGTCCTGCCGCAACGCCATCGGCTCAGCTCCTGTGCCGGATGCGGGGATTGACGAGGCCGTAGAGCAGATCGACCCCGAGATTGACGAGCATGACAAAGCTGGCGATCAGCAGCAGCCCGCCCTGGACCTCGGTATAGTCGCGCCGGAAGATCGCCTCGACCAGCCATTTGCCGACTCCCGGCCAGGAGAAGATCGTCTCGGTCAGGATGGCGCCAGCGAGAAGCAGCCCGGTCTGCAGGCCGATGGTGGTGACGACCGGGATCAGCGCGTTGCGGAGCGCATGCAGGCCCACGACCCGCCAGGGCGGCAGGCCCTTGGCGCGGGCGGTGCGCACATAGTCGTCGCCCAGCACCTCGATCATCGCCGAGCGCGTCTGCCGGGCGATCACCGCGAGCGGGACCGTGCCCAGGACGATGGTCGGCAGGATCAGATGGCGGACGGCGGAGAGGAAGGCGCCCGACTGGTCCGACAGCAGCGAATCGATCAGCATGAAGCCGGTGACGGGCGGGAAATAGTAGATGAGATCGATGCGCCCCGAGACCGGCGTCCAGCCGAGGATGCCCGAGAAGAGGATGATGAGGAGCAGGCCCCACCAGAAGATGGGCATCGAGATAGCCTGTCAGCGTCACCGCCATGACCGTGTGGTCGAGGACGGTGCCCCGCTTCACCGCCGGCGAGGATGCCGGCGGGGAGCCCGACCAGGATCGCCAGGAGCATGGCGCAGAGCCGCGAGCTCGAGCGTAGCCGGGAAGAGCGTGAAGAACTCCTTGACCACCGGCTGGCGCGTCACGATCGACCGGCCGAGGTCTCCGTGCAGCACGTCGCCGAGATAGATGAGGTACTGCTCCCAGAGCGGCTTGTCGAAGCCGAACTCCGCCATCAGCTGCGCATGGCGGGCCGGATCGACGCCGCGCTCGCCCGCCATCAGCTCGATGGGGTCGCCGGGCAGCAGATGGATGAAGAGGAACGCCAACACGGTGACACCCAGGAACGTGGGCACGACCAGTCCCGAGCCGGCTCAGGGCGAAACGCAGCATCATCGAGGTCCGTCCCTCGAGCGCGGGGACCGACGCGGGGGTCGTGAGTTGTGAGCATCGCTCGGGCTATAGTCGACGCTCGGGCCGCATCTTGGCAAACCCTTTGTAAGGTGGGATCGTCCAGACCATGAAGCATCCACCGCACCTTGCCGTTCCGGCCACCCTCGCCGCCCTCGTGATGACGCTCACGGGCTGCTCGAGCAATGTCGACGTGGGGCCGGGCCGTGTCACGAACGTGACCGAGGCGCAGAGGGTCCTCCTCCTGGCCGCCGTGGACGGGCCCGTTCCGCTGGTCGTCGACCGGCCGCCGGCCCTGCTCGCCGGCCCGTCGCCCGACGCGGAGCTGGCGCGGCTCGCGGCCCAGGCCGCCAACAACGCCACCGCCGTCACCTTCCGCCCCGAGGCGGGCGACGGCGGCGGCGCGGGCGTGCGCCTCGTCTACCGGTTCCTGGGGGCGACGGCGAACGATCCGGGCGCCGTCTGCGCGGGCCGGATTCCGATATCAGGCGAGCCGCCGTCGCCGCCACGCCTGCACGTCATCCTGTGCGACAAGGACCGCCCCGTCAGCGATGCGGTCGGGATCGCCCGAAAGGCCGACACCCAGGCGACCACGGCGCTCGTCTACGACACGACGCGGAGCCTCTTTCCCGACACGTCGTCCGGCTTCGGCGGCGGCCTTCTTCCGGGCGTCTCGATCTTCGGGGGCGTCGGATCCGGCGGCGGGGGCAGCGGGGGTGGAGTTGGATTCGGCTTGGGCTTCTGAGGGTTCCCGGGGCGCGGCGTGGCGCACCCCGGGACAAGGGCAGATCAGCCCTTGACGTCGACTCCATAGAAATTGTGCTGGCCGAGCGGGCTCATCTTGTAGCCCTCGACGGTCTTGCGCATCGGCATGTAGACCAGCGAGTGGTCGAGGGTGACCCACGGGGCCTGCTCCTTGAAGACCACCTCGGCCTCCTCGTAGAGCTTGGCGCGGGCGTCCTGGTCGCTGACCTGCTTCGCCTTCATGACGAGGTCGTTGAAGGGCGCGTAGCACCAGCGGGCCCGGTTGGTGCCGTCCTTGGCGGCATCGCAGCTCAGGAGGGTCGCGAGGAAGTTGTCGGGATCGCCATTGTCGCCGGTCCAGCCGAGGATCACGGTCTGGTGCTCGCCGTTCTTCGAGCGCTTGAGATACTCGCCCCACTCGTAGGTGACGATCTTCGCGTTCACGCCGACGTTCTTCCAGTCGGCCTGGATCATCTCGGCGGTGCGGCGCGCGTTCGGCATGTAGGGCCGCTGGACCGGCATGGCCCAGATGTCGGTCTCGAAGCCGTTGGGGAACCCCGCCTCGGCGAGCAGCTTCTTGGCACCGGCCGGGTCGTAGGGATAGTCCTTGACGGCGTCGTTGTAGCCCCACATCGTCGGCGGGATCGGGTTCTTGGCGACCGTGCCGGTACCCTGGAACACGGCCTCGATAATGGCCTTCTTGTTGATCGCCATGTTGAGCGCCTGACGGACGCGGGGATCGGTGAAGGGCTTCTTCTCGGTGTTGAATCCCAGATAGCCCACATTGAGCCCGGCCTGCTCGAGGAGCTGCAGGTTGGGGTCGGCCTTGATCGCCTGGATGTCGGCCGGGTTGGGATAGGCCATCACCTGGCATTCGTTGGCCTTGAGCTTCTGCAGACGCACCGAGGCATCGGGCGTGATCGCGAAGACCAGGTTGTCGATCGCGGCCTTGCCGCGGAAATAGCCGGGATTGGCCGTGTAGCGGATCACCGCGTCCTTCTGGTAGGCCTGGAGCTGGAACGGCCCGGTGCCGACCGGCTGCAGGTCGAACTGCTCGGGCGTGCCCGCCTTCATCATTTGGTCGGCATATTCCTTGCTGACGATCGACGCGAAATCCATCGCCAGGTTCGCGATCATCGGCGCCTCGGGACGCGTCAGCGTGAACTTGACCGTGTAGTCGTCGACCTTCTCGACCGACTTCAGCAGCTCGGGCATGCTCATGCCGTTGAAGTACTCGTAGTTGCCGCCGCCGATCTGATGATAGGGATTGGCCTTTGTCGAGCTGGCGCTCGAAGCTGAAGACGACATCGTCGGCGTTGAAGTCGCGGGTCGGCGTGAAGCTCTTGGTCGTCTGGAACTTGACGCCCTTGCGCAGCTTGAAGGTATAGACCAGCCCGTCGTCCGAGATGGTCCAGGACTCGGCGAGGCCGGGCTCCGTCGTGGTCGTGCCGTTCACGAACTCGACCAGCCGATTGAAGATCGGGCGCGACGACGCGTCGAACGTCGTCCCGGACGTGTAAAGAGCCGGATAGAAGCCCTCGGGGCTCCCTTCCGAGCAATAGACGAGCGTCTTCGCGCCCGCCAGCTGGGGAGCCGCAAGAAGGGCCAGGACTCCAGCGGTAGCCAGCAACAGACGGTGCCTCATCGGTGTCGTCTCCCCGTTATTCGCCTCGCCGTACGCCGCCAAGGGCCGGCCGATGAGGAGGGTGTAGCCCAATCGTCGCCCGGGCAGAAGCTCGCCGATCGGCCCGCCGCCGCTCAGCCTTGGCCCATCGGTCCGCCGGCGCGCTCGCCTGCCTCGGACCCGGCTTCAGCGCGCAGCCGCTCGCGCGCGGCCAGGGTGAGCTGGATATGAAGCTCCGCGAGCTGCTTCTCCCCGACCGGGCCGGGCGCTCCGAGGAGCAGCTCCTCGGCCTGCTGCGAGAGCGGGAAGGCCGTGACCTCGCGCAAATTCGACGTGCCGGCGAGAAGCATCACGATCCGGTCGATGCCGGGTGCGATGCCGCCGTGCGGGGGCGCCCCGAACCTGAGCGCCCGCAGCATGCCGCCGAAGCGGGTCTCGAGCTCGTCCCTGCCATAGCCGGCGATCTCGAAGGCCCGCTCCATGATGTCGGGGCGGTGGTTGCGGATGGCGCCCGAGGACAGCTCGATGCCGTTGCAGACGATGTCGTACTGGTAGGCCAGGACGGCGAGCGGGTCCTTGGTCCGGAGCGCTTCCAGCCCACCCTGCGGCATCGAGAAGGGGTTGTGGGAGAAGGTGATCTGCTTCAGCTGCTCGTCCCACTCGAACATCGGAAAGTCGACGATCCAGCAGAAGCGGAAGGCGTCCTGCTCGCTCAGGCCCAGCTCGTCGCCGACCCTGAGCCGCGCCGCCCCGGCGAGCCTGGCGGCGGCGTCCTCCTTGTCGCAGGCGAAGAACACGGCGTCGCCCGTGCCGAGGCCGGCCAGATCCCTCAGCCGGGCCAGCCGGTCCTCGTCGAGGAACTTGACGATCGGCCCCTTGGCCCCTTCCTCCCCGAAGGCGATCCAGCCGAGGCCGGGCGCCCCCAGGCCCTGGGCATAGGCGACCATCCCGTCGAAGAAGCTGCGCGGCCGACCGACCGCCCCCGGGGCCGGGATCGCGCGGACGACGGCACCGCCCTCGATGGCGCCGGCGAACACCTTGAAGGCGCTGCCGCGAAAGACCTCGGTGACGTCGGCGATGGCGACAGGGTTGCGGAGATCGGGCTTGTCCGTCCCGTATCGGAGGACGGCGTCCCGGTAGGTGAGCCTGGGAAACGGCAGCGGGCTCACGCTCCGGCCCTCCCTGAACTCCTCGAACACCCCGTGCATCAGCGGCTCGACCGCGGCGAAGACGTCCTCCTGCGTGGCGAACGCCATCTCGAGGTCGAGCTGGTAGAACTCGCCGGGGCTGCGGTCGGCGCGCGCGTCCTCGTCGCGGAAGCAGGGGGCGATCTGGAAATACCGGTCGAAGCCGGAGATCATGTAGAGCTGCTTGTATTGCTGGGGGGCCTGCGGCAGGGCGTAGAACTTGCCCGGATGAAGGCGCGAGGGCACCAGGAAGTCGCGGGCTCCCTCGGGGCTCGAGGCGGTGAGGATGGGCGTCTGGAACTCGGTGAAGCCCAGCTCGTGCATCCGCCGTCGGATGCTCCGGATGACGGCCGAGCGGAGGCGGATGTTGCGCTGCATCGCCTCGCGGCGGAGGTCGAGGAAGCGATAGCGGAGCCGGGTCTCCTCCGGCTGCTCGCGCTCGGCATTGACCTGAAGGGGCAGGGTGTCGGCGGCGGACAGGACGTCCAGCGCCTCGGCCACCAGCTCGATCTCGCCGGTCGCAAGGGTTGGGTTGACAGTCTCCGCCGAGCGCGCCACCACGGGGCCCGTGACGCAGACGACACTCTCGAGCCTCAGCGCCTCCGCCGCGCCGAAGATCGCCGTCTCGGGCTGGAAGACGATCTGCGTGATCCCGGTGTGGTCGCGCAGGTCGATGAAGAGGAGGTGACCGTGATCGCGCTTGCGGTGGACCCAGCCGCTCAGCCGCACCCGCTGGCCCTCCTCCGCCATGCGGAGCTCGCCGCAGCGGTGCGTACGATAGACGTGCATGATCGACCTCGTCCCTGAAGCTCCGGCCTGGCCGGAGGCGAGCCGCGCGGAGAAAGTCACAGCGCCCGCCCGGCTGTCAAGCGACCGTCCGGCGGCGGCCGATACGGGGTGGCCGCCATGCTGGTGATCTCCACCACTCCCGCGCTCGAGGCGTTCTGCGGCAGGCTCGCCGGCGAGAGCTTCGTCACGGTCGACACCGAGTTCATGCGCGACCGCACCTACTGGCCGAAGCTCTGCCTCCTGCAGGTCGCCGGCGCCGACGAGGCGGCGGCGATCGACCCCCTGGCGCCGGGCCTCGACCTCGAGCCGGTCCTCGGCCTGATGCGCGACCCGCGCGTCCTCAAGGTGTTCCACGCGGCACGCCAGGACCTCGAGATCTTCTGGCGCCTGATGGGCCGTCTGCCGGCGCCGCTGTTCGACACGCAGATCGCCGCCATGGTCTGCGGCTTCGGCGAGGAGGTCGCCTACGAGACCCTTGTCGCCAAGGTCGCCAAGGGCCGGCTCGACAAGAGCTCGCGCTTCACCGACTGGTCGAGGCGGCCGCTCTCGGAGGCCCAGCTCCGCTACGCGGTCGGCGACGTCACGCATCTCCGGGTGATCTACGAGCGGCTCCGGGAGCGGATCGAGGCGGCCGGGCGGCTCGCCTGGGTCGAGGCGGAGCTGCGCGGCCTCGCCGATCCCCGGATCTTCGACCAGCCGCCCGAGGAGTCCTGGCGGCGCCTCAAGTTCCGCTCGCGCGACCCGCGCTTCGTCGCCATCGCCCAGCGGCTGGCCGCCTGGCGCGAGCGCGCGGCGCGCGAGCGCGACCTGCCGCGCAACCGCATCCTGCGCGACGACCTGCTTCTCGAGGTGGCCGCGCACCGCCCCCGCTCGGTCGAGGAGCTTCGCGGCCAGGAGCGGATCAGCCTCGACCGCGAGAGCGCCCGTCAGGTGATCGCCGCGATCGAGGAGGCGCTGGCGCTGCCGGCCGATGCGCTGCCGCAGCTCGAGGCCCCTCCCGAGGTGCCGCGCGGCATCGGGCCCCTCGTCGATCTGCTGCGCGTACTGCTGAAGCTCCGCTCGGAAGAGGCGCTCGTGGCTCAGCGTCTGATCGCGACCACGGCCGACCTGGAGGCCCTGGCCCAGGACGACGGCGCCGCGGTGCCGACGCTCGAGGGCTGGCGGCGCGAGATCTTCGGCGAGGAGGCCCTGGCCCTGAAGGCCGGGCGGCTGGCGCTGACGGTGCGCCGGGGCAAGCCCGTGGTCGTGCCGCTGGACGCCTGACCATGGGGCGCTGCCTGGTCGTCGGCGGCGGCTTCATCGGCGCTGCCGTGGCGGCGGCGCTGGGGCCGGGCGGCCGCCTGGTGGGCCACGGCGCCATCGAGGAGCCGGGCCTGCTCGACGGCATTCGGGCCGTGCTCTGGGCCGGGCGGCATCCCGCTCTGGGGACTCCGGCCTGGCGCCTCGCGGACGATCTGGAGCCACGCCTCGCCCGGCGCGCGGCCGAGGCGGGCCTGCCGTTCCTCAGCCTCGGCACCCGCAAGGTCTATGCCCCGGGCGACGAGCCCCTGACCGAGGCGGCGCGGCTCGGCCCCGTCGACCTCTACGGCCGGCAGAAGCTGGAGCTCGAGCAGGCGCTGGTGACCGTCCTGGGCGCGCGGCTGACCCGCCTCCGCCTCGCCAACATCGTCGGCTTCGAGGTCGGCCGACGCAGCTTCATGGGCCTGATGCTGAGCCGCCTGCGCGACGAGGGCGTCATCCGCTTCGACATGAGCCCTTTTGCGGCCCGCGACTTCCTTCCGGTGGAGATCGCCGCGGCGGCCATCGCCGCGCTGCTGCGGGAGCCGCCGGGCGGCATCGTCAACATCGGGTCGGGCATCCCGCTGCCCACCGGCCGCCTCGCCCTCTGGCTGATCGAGGGCTTCGGCGCCGGCGCGCTCCTCGTCGAGGGCCCGGGCGAGCACGATACGTTCGCTCTCGCGACCGGGCGGATGCGCGAGCTCACCGGCGTCGGCTGCACGTCGGAGGACCTCCGCGCGGCCTGCATCGCGCTGGGGCAGCGGCTTCGGGAGGCGACAGCGCGCAACAGCCCGGCGCCGTCCGCCGGCCGGACATGACCCTGGCGAGGTGCCGCGCCCTGCCCGCGCCTCGACCCTCAGGCGGCGGGCGAGGAAATCAGCCTCTCCTCGGGGTCGGGGTCGGCCGGCGCAGGGCTCTGGCGCTTGCGCAGGCCCGACTTCCCGGTACCGGTCGGACGGCGGGCGCCGCTCGGCGCGTCGGGGGCGGCGATCACCCGGGCGAGCCCGCACAGGGCCTCCTGATGCCGGCAACTCGGCATCGCCACGAAGTCGCGCAGTAGCTGGAGGAGCTGGCGGCGCTCCGGCGTCACCTCGTCCGGGTGGCTCTCCGTGGAGTCCTCGAAGAAGTAGCTCGGTGCTACGTCGAGCGCCTGGGCGATCGCATGGAGCCGGCCGGCCGCGATCCGGTTCGTGCCGCTCTCGTACTTGTAGAGCTGCTGATAGGTGACGCCGACCAGCGTCGCCAGCTGCTGCATGGTCAGGCCGAGGACGATGCGCCGGGTGCGAACCCGGGCCGCGACCTGGCGGTCGATCTCGCGAAGACGAAGCCGCACCGACGCGCCGGGCGGCCGATCAACGGGCGAATTCATCGTCGCCTCACTGTTCCGAAGCTGGGGCCAAGAGATCAAGGATAGAAGATTAACAACCTCCAATCTTTGATCTCTCCAATGTTCATCCCTTCTGTGTTGGGCGGACGCTCCTTCTACTCTCCATTACCACTCGCATCTTTGTCTCGTGCGGTGTCGATAGCGCTCGATGGATGATCACTACTGAAAGTTGACGACTAGACGAGGCGCGGGCGGCGGTCAACCGTCCATGCTGGGGCCATCGGCAGATTGCGCCGTCGGGTTTGCAGCAGGCGTTCCGGCGCACCTGCCCGGGCCGGCCGCTCTTGCCAAATGGCGGAGATCGTGTCATATGCTGCCGAACGACAGACGAGGGACCATGCTGCAGCCCGTCGATCTACATCGCACCACGGCACCCGAGGCGTCTCCGACCGCCATCGGCCACGAGGAGGCGGCAGCGATGCTGCGTGCGGCGCTCCGGCTGTTCGAGCGTTGGGCTCTCACCGACGCCGAGGCGCGCCGCCTGCTCGGCCAGCCGAGCGAGCGGACCTTCGCGCGCTGGAAGCGCCACGAGATCGCCCGCGTGCCGCACGACACGAAGCAGCGCCTGTCCTACCTGATGGGCATCCACAAGGCGCTGCGCCTGCTCTTCAAGGACGCCGCGCGCGGCTATGCCTGGACGAGGCGGCCGAACGCCGCGTTCGGCGGGCAGAGCGCCCTCGACCGGATGCTGGCCGGCGACGTCACCGACCTCGCGGCCGTGCGATGCTATCTCGACGCCGAGCGCGGCGCCTGGTGAGCCTCGCCGTTCCGCCGCTCCGTCATGTCGTCTGGCCGAGCACCCATCGAATCATCCGGTCGATCTATCCGCCCGCCGATCTCTTCGAGGACATCGCCGATCCCGCCGACTGGGAGCTGATCGCCAGCGCCGAGGCCAAGACGAACCCGCGCGTGCGCGATCAGGTCGGTGCCATCCATCTGGTCCCCCCGGAGCGCCGCGTGACGGGCCCCGGCGCGTCCTGGGCCATGGCGCCCTTCACCCATGTCTCGGAGGATCGCCCGTCCCGCTTCAGCGCCGGCACCTACGGCGTCTACTATGCGGGCGATCGTTTCGAGGTGGCGCTCGCCGAGACCGTCCACCATTTCGGCCTGTTCATGCGGCGGACCCGGGAGCCACCGGCCATGGCGGACTTCCGTGAGCTGGTCGGCCGGCTGGACGCGACGCTCCATGATCTCCGCGGCGACCACCGCTTCGAGGCGGCGCTCGATCCCGAGGACTGGCGGGCCGCCCAGGAGCTCGGCCGCCGGCTGCGGGATGCCGAGGCCAGCGACGGGCTCGTCTATCCGAGCGTCCGCTGGCCGGCGGGCGACGCCGTCGCCGCCTTCTGGCCCGACGTGGCCGGCGTGCCGGTCCAGGGCCGCCATCTCTGCTATCGCTGGACGGGCGACCGGGTGGACGCCTACCTCGTCTACGGCGCCGGTGCCTGGACACCGCTCTGATCGCAGGCGGTGCAACGGGCCGCCTTGCGGCCGGGCCGGCCCGCTCGCATCTCTCACCGCGGATCCGGACGAAAGAGCCCTCGCCTCATGCCTCCACCTCTTCTGGCCCTCCGCGCCGCCTCGCTGCGCATCGGCCGCCAGCAGCTCTTCGGCGGGATCGACGCCACCCTGGCCAAGGGCGATCGGATCTGCCTCGTCGGCCGCAACGGCTCGGGCAAGTCGACCCTCCTCAAGGTGCTGGCCGGCCTCGTCGACCTCGACGCGGGCGAGCGCTTCGAGCAGCCGCGGACCCGGGTTGCCTACCTGGCGCAGGAGCCCGCCCCGCCGCAGACGGCCACGCTGGCGGATCACGTGCAGGGCGGGCTGCCGCCGGCCGAGCGGGGCGAGGCCGCCCGGTTCCGGGCCGAGATCGTCCTCGAGGAGCTGGGCATGGACTCCGGCACGAGCTCCGGACGGGCTCTCGGGCGGCGAGCTCCGCCGCCTCTCGCTCGCCGCCACCCTGATCGGCGAGCCGGAGGTCCTCCTGCTCGACGAGCCGACCAACCACCTCGATCTCCCGACCATCGAATGGCTGGAGGAGCGGCTCGCCGCCTTTTCCGGCTCGTTCGTGGTCGTCAGCCACGACCGCCGCTTCCTGGCCCGGCTGTCCACCAAGACCTGGTGGCTCGACCGCGGCCGGCTGCGCGCCACCGAGCAGGGATTCTCCGCCTTCGACGCCTGGTCGCAGGCGGTCCTGGAGGCCGAGGAGGCGGAGATCGCCCGTCTCGACAAGAAGCTCGAGGCGGAGACGCACTGGCTGCACCGGGGGGTGACGGCCCGGCGCAAGCGCAACATGGGCCGGCTGCGGTCGCTCGAGCAGCTCCGCCAGCAACGCCGCGAGGTCATTGCCCCGGAGGGCGCGGTCAGGATGCGCGCGTCGGGCGGCGGGGCCAGCGGCCGGCTGGTCGTCGAGGCCGAGAACCTCGGCAAGAGCTTTGCCGGCCGGCCGGTCATCCGCGGGTTCGGAACCCGCATCCTCAGAGGTGACCGGATCGGCATCGTCGGCCCGAACGGGGCCGGCAAGTCGACCCTGCTCAAGCTGTTGACGGGCGAGCTCGAGCCGGACATCGGCACGGTCCGGCTCGGGACCAATCTCGCGATCGCCCGCTTCGACCAGCACCGGGCCCAGCTCGATCCCGACCGGACGCCCTGGGAGACCCTTTGCCCCGCCGGCGGCGACACGGTCGAGGTGCAGGGTCTCCGCCGCCATGTCATGGGCTATCTGAGGGACTTCCTGTTCCGCGACGAGCAGGCCCGTCAGCCGATCCGCTCGCTGTCGGGCGGCGAGCGCAACCGCCTGCTGCTGGCGCGCATCCTGGCTCGACCCGCGAACCTCCTGGTGCTCGACGAGCCGACCAACGACCTGGACATGGACACGCTGGACCTGCTCGAGGAGACGCTCGCCGACTATGCGGGCACGCTCCTCCTGGTCAGCCACGACCGCGACTTTCTCGACCGCCTCGTCACCAGCACCATCGCCTTCGAGGGCGGCGGGCTGCTCCGCGAGTATGCGGGCGGCTACAGCGACTATGAGCGTCAGCGGCCTCGGCCGCTTCCCGCCGCTGCCCCTCCCCGAGCGGTGCCCGCGCCCGTCCGGCCGGCCCCGCGGCCACTTGGCTTTCACGTCAAGCTGCAGCGCGAGCTCGACCGGCTGCCCGTGCAGATCGAGAGGGTGCAGGCCGAGATCGGCACGCTCGAGGCGGAGCTGTCAAATCCAACGCTGTTCGGCCGCGACCCGAGGCGCTTCGGGGCGCTCACGACCTCGCTGGCCGAGCGCCAGGCGGAGCTGCAGACGCTCGAGGAGCGGTGGCTCGAGCTCGAGGCCCAGCGCGAGACGGGCACCGGAACGTAGAGTCCAGGGCGATCGGCCGTCCGACGCCCCCGACAGACGCCCGAGGCTGCTTTCCCGACTTGAACACGGAGACCGACGCCATGAGGCGGTTCCTACTGGCAACCGGGGTCCTGGGCCTGATGCTGCTGGCGATCGAAGGCACCGCGGTGGCCACTCCGGCGCCGGCCCGGCCGTTCCCCCAGCACGTCCTCTATGCGAGCGGGTTCATCAAGCCCGACAACCATCCGCAGGACGAGCTCGATCGGCGCGTCATGGAGCGCTATGCCGCGTGGAAGAAGGGCTGGCTGCGGGCGGGCTGCGGAGAAGGTCGCTACTATGTCTATCTCGGGCCGCAGAAGCCTGTCGCCGAAGGCACCCCCATGGTCGTCTCGGAGGGCCAGGGCTACGGCATGATGATCGTCGCCCACATGGCCGGCCTGGATCCCGACGCGCGAACGATCTTCGACGGCCTGTACCACTTCTACCGCGACCATCCGAGCCAGCAGGTCCCCGACCTGATGGCCTGGCGCCAGCTCGTGGGATGCCGAAGCAGCAGCGACAACGGCACGGCCACCGATGGCGACCTCGGCATCGCCTATGCGCTGCTGCTGGCCGACCGGCAGTGGGGCAGCGACGGCGCCGTCGACTACAAGGCGGCGGCGCATCGGATGATCGAGGCGATCGGCCGCTACGACATCCACCCCGAGACGTCCCTCCCGCAGCTCGGCGCCGCCATCCCTCCGACCGCTCTACCGCTCTACGACACGGTGCGGCCTTCCGATATCGGTCCCGAGGACTTCCGGGCCTTCTTCAGGGCGACCGGCGACCGGCGGTGGCAGGCGGTGATCGACGCCAGCTACGCCATGATGGACCGGCTCCAGCGCCGTCATGCGCCGGCCACCGGCCTCGTGCCCGACTTCACGATCGTGAAGGCCGGCGAGCCGACGCCGGCGCCCGAAGGCTATCTCGACACCCCGCACGCCGGCTTCTACGACTTCAATTCCTGCCGCGTGCCCTGGCGAATCGCGACCGCCTACCTGCTACACGGCGATCCGGAGGCGCGGACGATCGTCGAGCGGATCGAGGACTGGCTCGTCCAGTCGACCGCCGGGGATGCCTCGGCCATCCGCGCCGGCTATCGGCTCGACGGCACCCCTCTCGTCGCCTACGGCCAGATCTGCTTCAGCGGGGCCGCCGCGGTCGGCGCCATGGTGGGTTCCCGCTACCAGGGGTGGCTCGACGGCCTTTGGGACGAGGTGGCGAGCCCGACTGCGGTCGATCCGCCCAACGACTATTACGGCGGCACGCTCCGCGTGCTCTACATGCTCGTCCTGTCGGGCAACTGGTGGGCCCCCTGAGTCCGGCCCGGGATCCATCGAGCTCCGGCCGGGGTGCGCCCGCAGGCCCACGCCGTCGAGACCGCCCGGCGGACAAGCGGCGCCGGACTGCGCTATATTGGGTCAGCGAGGGCATCGGAGAGCCGACATGAACGTCATGGCGAAGGCATCGCGCGACGAGAGGGCACCCTCGGCGCTCGCCGAGCTCGACTGGCAGGACCCTCTCCTTCTGTCCGAGCAGCTCACCGAGGAGGAGCGGCTCGTCCAGTCGGCGGCGCAGGAATATTGCCAGGGAAAGCTGATGCCGCGGGTGCTCGAGGCGAACCGCCACGAGACCTTCGACAGGGCGATCATCGGCGAGATGGGTGAGCTCGGGCTGCTGGGCTCGACCATCCCCGAGGCCTACGGGGGCGCCGGCGCGTCCTATGTGATCTACGGGCTGATCGCGCGCGAGGTCGAGCGGGTGGATTCGGGCTACCGCTCGGCGATGAGCGTCCAGTCCTCCCTCGTGATGCACCCCATCTGGGCCTATGGCAACGAGGCGCAGCGCAAGAGATACCTGCCGAAGCTGGCGAGTGGCGCCTCTGTGGGCTGCTTCGGCCTGACCGAGCCCGACCATGGCTCCGACCCGGGCGGCATGCGCAGCCGGGCCAGGAAGGTCGACGGCGGCTTTCTCCTCTCCGGCAGCAAGAACTGGATCACCAACAGCCCCATCGCCGACGTGATGGTCGTCTGGGCCAAGGACGACGAGGGCAGCATCCGTGGCTTCGTCCTCGAGCGCGGCATGAAGGGGCTCGAGACCCCGAAGATCGAGGGCAAGTTCGCGCTCCGGGCCTCGATCACCGGCATGATCATGATGGACGAGGTCTTCGTTCCGGACGGAGAACCTCCTGCCCAACGCCAAGGGGCTGAGGGGCCCGTTCGGCTGCCTCAACCGGGCCCGCTACGGCATCGCCTGGGGCACCATGGGTGCCGCCGAGTTCTGCTGGCACCGCGCCCGCGACTACACGCTCGAGCGCAAGCAGTTCGGCCGGCCGCTCGCCGCCAACCAGCTCATCCAGAAGAAGCTCGCCGACATGCAGACCGAGATCGCGCTGGGCCTGCAGGCGGCGCTCAGGGTCGGGCGCATGATGGACGAGGGCAAGGCCTCGCCGGAGGCGATCTCCCTCATCAAGCGCAACAATTGCGGCAAGGCCCTCGACATCGCCCGCATGTCCCGCGACATGCACGGCGGCAACGGCATCAGCGACGAGTACCACGTCATCCGCCACGTCATGAACCTCGAGGCCGTCAATACCTACGAGGGCACGCACGACGTCCATGCGCTGATCCTCGGCCGGGCGCAGACGGGGCTCCAGGCCTTCACCGGATGAGCGTCGCCGCCGACGCCTACGGGCGGCGCCGTCGAGCGCCGCTACGTCTTCGATCCGTGCCTCATGGACTGGTCCGGGCTCCGCCACCTGTCGGGCCTCGAGATCATGCAGCGCCTGCTCTCCGGCGAGCTGCCCATGGCGCCGATGGCGGCGACGCTCGACATCCGCCTCGCCGAGGTGGCCCAGGGCCGGGTCGTCTTCGAGGGGCGGCCGGAGCAGCACGCCTACAACCTCCAAGGCACCGTCCATGGCGGCTGGGCCGCGACCCTGCTCGACAGCGCCATGGGCTGCGCCGTGATCAGCACCATGCCACCCGGCCGCAGCCACACCACGACCGAGCTGTCGATCCGCTATGTCCGCGCCCTCACCGTGGCGACGGGGCCGGTTCGGGCCGAGGCCGTCGCCCTGCATGTCGGCCGCCGCCTCGCCACCGCCGAAGGCCGGATGATCGGGGTGGCCGACGGCAAGCTCTATGCCCACGGCCAGACGAGCTGCCTGGTGCTCGACGTGTGATACCCGGTCAGCCGGGCTTGCCCTTCTCCCAGGTGGCTTGGCTGTTCCAGAGCGGCACCGAGGTGACCGCCATCTTGGCGCTCGCCTGCTTCACCTGGCGCGAGTAGGCGACGTAGATCAGGCTGTCGCTCGACTTGTCGTAGATCCGCCGCACCGCCAGGTGCTTGAAGATCAGGCTCTGGCGCTGGCTGAAGATCTCCTCGCCGGCCTTGCCGAGGTCGATCTCGCCGATCTCGATCGGGCCGGTCTGGCCGCAGGCGATCGAGGAGTTCGACGGGTCCTCGAACACGTTGCCCTGCCAGAGCCGGTCGATCAGCCCCCGGCTGAAATAGGTGAGATGGCAGGTGATGCCCTTCACCTGCGGGTCGGCGATGGAACTCGACGACGATGTCGTTGCCGGTCCAGTCGGTCCCGAACTGACCGACGACGGCCGCCGAGGCGGGAGCGGCCAGCACGAGGAGGAGGACGAGGACGGCGCGGCGGAGGGGCATGGTCGATCCTTCCCGGCAGGGCGACGGGCGGTGCCTCCCCTAGCATCGGGCACCGACGGTGTCGTGGTCTGCGAACGGCTCGATGCAAGCAACGTCCGGCGGCGCGCCGGGTGCCGACCTCTGGGCCCGACTCCCCGCTGTCGGATCGGTGAGGCCGCCTCAGGCAGCCCCGTAGAAGAAGCGCACGAGCGCCAGCGACACGAACGGCACGTAGGTGCAGAGCAGCAGCACCACGAGCAGCACGCCGATGAAGGCGAGATTCGTCTTCGTCGTCTCCCAGATGTCGGTCCTGGCGATCGAGCAGGCGGCGATGAGGACGCTGGCCACCGGGGGCGTCTGCTGGCCGATGGCGAGGTTCAGTGTCACGACGAGCCCGAAATGGATGGGGTCGATGCCCACCGCCGTGACGAGCGGCATGACGATCGGCACGACCAGGATGATGGCCGCCGCCGAGTGGAGGAACATCCCGAGGAGGAGGAAGAAGACGTTCAGGAGCGCCAGCACCGCATATTTGTTCGTGGTGATGGCGCTGATCGCGCGCGCGAGTTGCTGGGGAAGCTGGGCCTCGGTGAGGAAAACGCCGATCAGGGCCGAGGCCGCGACCAGGAGCATCACGACGGCCGTCTGCACGCCGCCGTCGATACAGGCCCGCTTGAGCTTGGCGAGATTGAGCTCGCGATAGATGACGACGCTGATGAAGAGTGCCGCTGCCACCGCGAGCCCGGCCCCCTCGGTGGCCGTGACGAGCCCGCCGAAAATCCCGCCCAGGATGATGACCGGCAGCAGGAACGCCCAGGCCGCCTCCTTGGTGGCCCCCCAGAGGCGGGACAAGGAAAAGGCCTGCTCGACGGGAAAGTCGCGACGGCGGGCGATCACGTAGGCCGCGAGCGCCAGGCCGAAGGCGCCGACGAGGCCCGGCAGGATGCCGGCCACGAACATCTTCACGACCGACTGCTCGGCCATGACGGCATAGAGGATCATCGGGATCGAGGGCGGGATGATGATCGCGAGGCTCGCGGACGAGGAGCAGATGGCGGCCGCGTATTCCGGCGAGTAGCCTTTGGAGCGCATGGCCGGGATCAGGATGGTGCCGAGCGCTGCGACGCCGGCCACGGCCGAGCCCGAGATCTCGGCGAAGAACATCGAGCTGCCGATGGTGACGATCGAGAGGCCGCCCTTGATGAAGCCCAGCAGCGCCGAGGCGAAGTCGATGAGCCGCCGCGAGATCGAGGAGGCGTTCATGATCGCGCCCGCGAGGATGAAGAGCGGGATCGCGAGGAGCGGAAAATTGGTGGCGCCCTCGAACATGACCAGCGCCACGTTGGGCAGCATGTCCGGGCCCTGGATGATGACGACGGCCAGCACCGCCACCACGCCCAGGGCCACCGCCACCGGCACGTTGATGAGCACGAGGGCGAAGAGGCCGACGAGCATCAGCGCGATGCTCAATGCGTCGCCTCCTGCAGCGAGCCCCTATCGCCCGGGTGTAGTGCCGGCGCCCCCTCGACCTCGGCCAGCACCTCCTCGATCTCGTGATCGACGAAGCCCGATCCCATCGCGTCGCTCAGCAGCCGCGGCAGGCGCAGGGCCTCGGCGATCATGAAGAGGACGGCCCCGATCGGGATCACCGACTGGGTGAGACGGAGCGGTACCCAGGGAAGGCTCACGAGCGTGTCGCCGCCCAGGATCACCAGCACCTGCCAGCCGGTCCAGGCCAGCACCGCGAAGAAGGCGAAGACGACGGCCTCGGCGAAGAGCGTCAGCCCGACCCGAATGCCGGGCCGCAGCGCGTTGACGAGGCCGGGGAAGCCGATATGGGCGCCTTTGACCGCGGCGAGCGCGGCACCGTAGTAGGTGAGCCAGGCGAGGCCGACCGAGGCGACCTCGTCGTACCAGCTGAGCGCGTGACCGGCATAGCGGAACACGAAGCCGGCGATGATCAGCAGGGTCAGCGCCACCACGAGCAGCAGGACGATCCACTCGAGCAGCGCCTCGAACCCGGCGCGCAGGCGCTCGATCACGACGAGGAGGACTCGGCCCGATCAGGACGCGCTGGCGAGCGACTGCGCCTTGGCGATCATGTCCTTGGCGGAGGGGACCTCCTTCGCGAAGGCCTCGTAGATGCCCTGGCTCTTGTCGATGAAGGTCTGCTTGTCGACGTCGTTGACCTGCATCTTCTCCTGCTTGAGCTTGCCCAGAAGCTCGTCGTCGAGCTTGGCGCCGAGGTCGAGGATGGGGTCCTGGGTCTCCATGGCGGCCTCGCTCAACGCCTTCTGCACCTTGGGATCGAGCCGCTCCCAGCTCCGGCCGGCAACGAGGTAGGCCGGCGTGTAGACGTGGCCCGACATCGAGAGGTACTTCTGCACCTCGTAGAAGCGCGCGGGATAGATTTGGGCCAGCGGGTTCTCTTCGCCGTCCATCACACCCGTCTGCAGCGCCACGAAGACCTCGGAGAAGGCCATCGGGCTCGGGTTGGCGCCGTAGGCCTGGAACATCTTGACCCGCCAGACGCCCTTCGGGCACGCGCAGCTTCAGGCCCTGCAGGTCGTCCGGCACCTTGATCGGCCGCTTGTTGTTGGTGATCTGGCGAAACCCGTTCTCCCAGACGCCCAGCACCCGGTAGCCGCGCTTCAGGGCCAGGGGTGCCAGCTCGGGCAGGACGATCTGCTCGCGGATCCGCCGCATGTGGTCGCGGTCCTTGACGAGGTAGGGCATCTCGAAGAGCCCGAACTCGTCGACAACCGACGACATGACGCTCGAGGGCAGCGCCAGATCCATGGTTCCGAGCTTGAGCTTCTTCAGCATCTCCGAATCGCTGCCGAGCTGGCTCGAGCCATAGACGGTAACCTTGGCAGCGCCGCCGAGCTTCGCGTTCGCCTGCATCGGCGAACTTCTGGCAGGACTGATCGAAGAGCGAGCCCGGCTCACCCACATGACCGAGCTTGATCTCGGTCGCTGCCCGCGCGGGCAGGGCCGTCGCGAGGCCCGCCGCGGCCGTCGAGCCCAGGAACGCGCGTCGTGTGAGAATCATGATCCGGCCTCCCTCTTCTGGTCTTCTTCGGGTGGGTCGCCGGCTCAGGCGGCCCGGGCCTCGGCCGCAGCCGGATTGCCCACGAGATGGTCCATCGCCGCATCGACGCCACTGCCCGAGAGCCGCACGCCGGCAAGACGAAGACCCATCTCGACGCCGGCAAGCGTGCCCATGAGCGTCAGGTCGTTGAGGTCGCCCAGATGGCCGATGCGGAACACGCGGCCCTTGAGCCGCCCGAGCCCGGTGCCGAGCGACATGTCGAATCGGTCGAGGATGGTCTGCCGGACATGGTCGGCATCGACGCCCTCGGGCACCAGCACGGCGGTGAGCGCGCTCGAATATTCGGCGGGATTGGTCGCCAGCACCTCCAGCCCCCAGGCCCGGACCGCACGACGGGTCGCCTCGGCATGGCGGTCGTGGCGGGCGAACACCTGCTCCAGCCCCTCCTCGAGAAGCATGGCGATCGCCTCGCGCAGGCCGTAGAGCAGGTTGGTGGCGGGCGTGTACGGGAAAAAGCCCTGGGCGTTGTTGGCCAGCATCGGGCCCCAGTCCCAGTAGGAGCGCGGCAGCCGCGCCGACTTCTGCGCCGCCAGCGCCTTCTCGCTCACCGCGTTGAAGCTGAGGCCGGGCGGCAGCATCAGGCCCTTCTGCGAGCCGGCGACGGTGACGTCGACGCCCCACTCCCCGTGACGATAGTCGATCGAGCCGAGCGAGCTGATCGTGTCGACCAGGAGAAGGGCCGGATGTCCCGTCCGGTCGATCGCCCGACGCACCTCGCGGATTCTCGAGGTCACGCCGGTCGACGTCTCGTTGTGGACGACGCAGACCGCCTTGATCGTGTGGCCCCGGTCCTCCGCCAGCGCCGCCTCGATCCGGGCCGGATCGGCACCGGTCCGCCAGTCGCCGGCGAGGTATTCCGGCGCCAGGCCGAGACGTCGCGCCATCTCCTGCCAGAGCGAGGCGAAGTGGCCGGTCTCGCACATCAGCACCCGGTCGCCCGGCGAGAGGGTGTTGACGAGGGCCGCCTCCCAGGCGCCGGTGCCGGAGGCGGGATAGACGATGACCGGCCCCTCTGTCCTGAAGATCGCCTTGAGCCCCTCGAGCACCTCCCGGCCGAGCCGCTGGAACTCGGGCCCGCGGTGATCGATCGTCGGGCTGTCGATGGCCCGCAGCACCCGGTCGGGCACGTTCGTGGGCCCCGGGATCTGCAGGAAGTGACGACCGGCCGGGCGCGCCATGGCTTTTCCTCTATCCGCGTGACACGGGCATAGTTGCATGCAAAATTCCGTGGGAAGGCTCGGCCCAGCCATGGGCCTTGTCAAGGATGAATCGGGAAAACGTCGAGATTGCTGTTTGTCGTTTCCCGGCTTGCATGCAAGAATCCAGCTGTCCAGCGAGGGATCCCAAGGCTTGGCCGCGCGCAGCATCCGTCCCGCCCACACCCGCATCGGCGATCCCGCGCTGGCCGCACGGCTGTCCCGCGCGATCGAGGGCGACGTGCTGTTCTCGCCGTTCGACCGCGGGCGCTATGCCACGGACGCCTCGATCTATCAGATAGAGCCCATCGGCGCGGTCCGGCCGCGCACCAAGGCCGATGTCGAGGCGGCGCTCGCCATCGCCCGCGAGGAGGGCGTGTCGGTCATCCCGCGCGGCGGCGGCACCTCCCAGGCGGGCCAGACCGTCGGCCGCTCGCTGATCATGGACAACAGCCGCTGGCTGACCGGAATGGACGAGCTCGACCCGGACGCGCGGACCGTCTGGGTCGAGCCGGGCCTCGTGCTGGACGACCTCAATCGGGCGCTGAAGCCAAAGGGCCTCTTCTATCCCGTGGACATCTCCACCAGCTCCCGGGCGACCCTGGGCGGCATGACCGCCAACAATTCCTGCGGCTCGCGCTCGCTCCGCTACGGCGTCTCGGTCGACAACGTGCTCGAGATCGAGGCCGTGCTGGCGAACGGCGAGACCGCCCGCTTCGGGGAGGTCGGCGCCAATCTCGGCGAGGCGCGGAGCGGCACCGTGGCCGATCTCGTCCGCACCGTGCGCGGCATCGCCGAGCGCGAGGCCGATGAGATCGCGGCGCGCTTCCCGAGAACCGCCCGCCAGGTCGGCGGCTACAATCTCGACCGCATCTTGACGCGCGGCCGCCACAACATGGCCTCGCTGCTCGTCGGCTCCGAGGGCACGCTCGCCTATTTCACGCGCATCAAGCTCAAGCTCTCCCGCCCGCCGACACACAAGGCGATGGGCGTCTGCCACTTCCCGACGTTTCGCGGCGCCATGGAGGCGGCCCGGCACATCGTCCGGCTCGACCCGACCTGCGTCGAGCTGGTCGACCGCTCCATCCTCGACCTCGCCCGCTCCATCCCGGCCTTCGCCGACTCCTTGCAGCATTTCGTGCGGGGCGTTCCGGAGTCGCTCCTCCTCGTCGAGTTCGCGGGCGACGAGCAGAAGCCCGTCCTGGCCGATCTCCGTCGGCTCCACGACCTCATGGGCGAGCTGGGCCATCCCGGCGCGGTCGTCGACGCGCTCGATGCGGGGCTCCAGGCCGAGATCACCGAGCTCAGGACCGCCGGGCTCAACATCGCCATGTCCATGAAGGGCGACGGCAAGCCCGTCTCCTTCATCGAGGACTGCGCCGTGCCGCTCGACCATCTGGCCGACTACACGGCCGGGCTGAACGAGGTGTTCGCCCGCCACGGCACGACCGCCACTTGGTACGCCCACGCCTCCGTGGGCTGCCTGCATGTCCGCCCGATCCTCAACCTCAAGCAGGAGATGGGTGCCAAGTCGATGCGGGCGATCGCCCTGGAGGCGATCGACCTCGTGCGCCGCTACAAGGGCGCCCACTCGGGCGAGCATGGGGACGGCCTCGCCCGCTCGGAGTGGCACGAGCGCGTCTTCGGCGGCCGTCTCGTCAAGGCTTTCGAGGAGGTCAAGGACGCTTTCGACCCGGCCGGCCTCTTCAACACCAGCCCCTCGAAGATCGTCCGCGCCCCGCGCATGGACGACCGTTCTTTCTTCCGCTACCCGCCCGGCTATGCCGCGCTGCCCTTCGAGCCGGCCCTCGACTGGAGCGCCTGGGGCGGCTTTTTGGGCGCTGCCGAGATGTGCAACAACAACGGCGCCTGCCGGAAGGCCGTGGGCGGCGTCATGTGCCCGAGCTTCCGCGTCACGCGGGACGAGGCGCACGTGACCCGCGGCCGGGCCAACGTTCTGCGGCTGGCCCTGTCCGGGCAGCTCGGCCCGGACGCCCTGGCCTCGGAGGAGATGGCGGCGGCCCTCGACCTCTGCGTCGGCTGCAAGGCCTGCCGGCGCGAATGCCCGACCGGCGTCGACATGGCGCGCATGAAGATCGAGGTTCTGCACCATCGGCATCGGACGGAGCGCCTGTCCACGAAGGACCGGCTGATCGCCTGGCTGCCCCGCTATGCGCCCTATGCCAGCCGGCTCGGCCCGGTGCTGAACCTGCAGGCCCGCCTCCCCGGCCTCCGGCGGCTGGGGGAGCGGCTGACCGGCCTCAGCGCCGAGCGGACGCTGCCGCCCTGGCGCCGGCCTTGGCGCGGCGCCGCCGGCACGGTCGACGGCGCCAGCCCTGCCGTCGTCCTCTTCGCCGATACCTTCACGACCTGGTTCGAGCCGGAGAATGCCCAGGCCGCGCACCGTGTCCTGGAGCGGGGCGGCTATCGGGTCGTCGATCCCACGCCGCGGGGTCAGCGGCCGCTCTGCTGCGGGCGCACCTTCCTCGCCGCCGGCCTCGTCGACGAGGCGCGGGTCGAGGCCCGCCGCACCCTGGCCGCCCTCCGGCCGTTCCTCGAGGCGGGCCTTCCGGTGGTCGGCCTCGAGCCCTCTTGCCTCCTCACCTTCCGGGACGAGCTTCCGGCACTCCTGCCGCAGGCCGAGGTCGGCGCCCTGCCGGTCCGCTCGTTCCTTCTGGCCGAGTTTCTGGGCGGGGTCGGCCGCGTCGACCTGCCCCTGCGCCCGCTCGGGGCGAAGCGGGCCCTGGTTCACGGCCACTGCCACGAGAAGGCTTTTGGCCTCCTGGATTCCGTCCTGGCCGCGCTGCGCCTCGTCCCCGACCTCGAGGTGCGGGCGATCGAAAGCTCCTGCTGCGGCATGGCCGGCGCCTTCGGCTACGAGCCGGCCCATCTCGAGGTGTCGCGGGCCATGGCCGAGGCGAGCCTGCTGCCGGCGGTGCGCGCGGCGGATCCGGAGACCCTCCTCGTCGCCGACGGGACGAGCTGCCGCCACCAGATCGCCGACGGCACCGGCCGCAAGGCGGTCCATCTCGCCCGTGTTCTCGCGGAGGCGCTGACATGAGCACCGTTCTGGCCGAGGTGGCGGACCTCCGCATCGCCCGACGCAGCCTGCACGACGAGGTCACGGCCCGGCTCCGCGACCTCGTCATCGAGGGCGAGATCGCGCCCGGCCGCCGCCTCAACGAGCGGGAGCTGGCCCTGCGTCTCGACGTGTCGCGCACGCCGCTGCGCGAGGCCTTCAAGGTCCTGGCCGCCGAGGGGCTGCTCGAGCTGCTGCCGAACCGGGGCGCCATCGTCGCCCGCCTCTCGATGGCCGAGCTCGACCAGACCGTCGAGGTGATGGCCGCCCTCGAGCGGCTGGCGGGCGGCCTCGCCGCCGAGCGGACCACGCCCGCCCAGCTCGCCCTGATCAGCGGCTACCACTACGAGATGCTGGCCCACCACGCCCGCGGCGACCTGCCCGGCTATTTCCGCTGCAACCAGGCAATTCATCTCGCCATCATGGCCGCGACGGGCAACGCCGTGCTGATGCGCGAGTATGCGACGCTCAACGCCCGCATCCGGCGCTATCGCTACATGGCGAACCTGTCGCAGGAGCGCTGGGACCAGTCGGTCCGGGAGCACGAGGTGATCCTCGGCCACCTCCGCATGCGCGACGGCAGGGCGCTCGCCGAGAGCCTCGTCCAGCACCTCCACAACAAGCTCGCCCACCTGCTGCGGCGCCTGGGCGACTGAGCCCGGACGCGCAGGCAGGCGGGCGAGCTTCGGTCGGTCAGGCCCGGCCGGCCAGGTCCGTGTCCTTGATCGGCAGGCGCCGGATGCGCTTGCCGGTGGCGGCGAAGATCGCGTTGCAGATGGCGGGGGCGATGGGCGGGGTGCCGGGCTCGCCGATGCCGCCCCACTTGCTGCCGCCGCTCAAGGCCAGATGGGTCTCGATCCGCGGCGCATCCGCCATCCGCACCATCTGGTAGGTGTCGAAGTTGCCTTGGACGACGGCACCCTTCTCGATGGTGATCGCGTCGTAGAGCGCTGCCGTCATGCCGTAGACGACACCGCTCTCGATCTGCATCGCGACGGTGCGCGGGTTGACGACGTGGCCGCAGTCGACAGCCGCCACCACCCGCTCGACCTTGATCTCGCCCTTGGGCGAGACGGCCACCTCCACGACCTCGCCGACGATGGTGCCGAAGGATTCGTGGATGGCGATGCCGCGCGCCTTGCCGGGCGGCAGCTTGTCGTCCCAGCCGCTCTTCTCGGCGACCGTGTCGAGCACCTTCAAGAAGTCCGGCTTGCCGGCCAGGAGCTTGCGGCGGAAGCGGTAGGGGTCCTCTCCCGCCTCGTGCGCCAGCTCGTCGATGAAGCTCTCCATCGCAAAGGCGTTCTGCGAGCTGCCCACCGAGCGCCAGAACATCACCGGCACATGCGTGTTCTTCAGGATGCAGTCGACCTGCTGCGCCGGAATCGCGTAGGGCATGTTGGCGAGGCCCTCGACCGCCGAGGGCTCGACGCCACTCTCGACCTTGCCCCAGCCCAGGGAGCGCGTGATCGAGCCGACGGCCGTGCGCGCGCGGAACGCCTGCGGCGTGCCGTCCTCGGCGAGCGACGCCTCGAAGCGGATCGCCGCCTGCGGCCGATAGCGGTCGTGGCGCATGTCCTCCTCGCGGGTCCAGACGAGCTTCACCGGCCGACCCACGGCCTTGGCGACGGTGACCGCCTGAACCAGCTCGTCGTTCACGGCCCGCCGGCCGAAGCCGCCGCCCAGAAAGCAATTGTGGATCTCGACGTTCTCGGGCGGCACCCCGGCCGTCTGGGCAGCGAGCTTGAGAGCGGCATCGGGATTCTGGGTGCCCATCCACACGTCGACCCGATCGCCCTGCACATGCGCGGTGCAGTTCAGCGGCTCCATCGCCGCGTGGGCGAGATGGGGAACCTCGTAGACCGCCTCGATGCGCTTGCCGCGCGCAAGCCCGGCCTCGACGTCGCCCTCCTTGTGCGCGGTGACCGCCGGCCCGTCGAGCGCCGCGCGATAGGCCTCGTCGAACTCGGCGCTGTCGGTCTCGGCGGCAGGCCCTTCCGCCCAGGTGATCGGCAGCGCCAGAGACCGCCTGCTTGGCCCGCCAGAAGCGGTCCGCGACGACCGCGAGCCCTCCCGGCACCGGCACGACGCCCACCACACCGCGCCGACCGGCGACCGCCTTCTGGTCGTAGCTCGCGACGCTGCCGCCGAAGACCGGGCAGGTCCGGACGGCGGCGTAGAGCATTCCCGGCAGGCGGATGTCGATGCCGAAGGTCGCCTGACCGGTGACCTTGAGGGGCGTGTCGAGCCGCGCCATCGGCTTGCCGATCAGCGTGTACTGGTCGGGCGTCTTGATGGCCGGCTCTTCCGGCAGGCCGATTCCGGCGGCATCGCCGGCCAGCGCCCCGTAGGTGAGGCTTCGGCCGGTCGCGGCATGGAGGACGCTGCCCGACTCGACCCGGCAGGCGGACGCCGGAACGCCCCAGCGGCGCGCCGCCGCCTCGATCAGGCGGACGCGAGCGCTGGCGCCGGCCTGCTGAAGATACTCGCGCGAGCGGCGGACCGAGCTGCTGCCGCCGGTCCCCATGCGGCCATAGACGTTGGCCTCGCGCAGGTTGCGGTTGGCCGAGGCGTACTCCGCCTTGACCTTTCGCCAATCGCACTGGAGCTCCTCGGCCACGATCATCGGCAGCGAGGTGAGGATCCCCTCCCCCATTTCCGACTTGGCGACACGGATGAGCGACGGTGTCGTCGGGCTCGATGGCGAGCCAGGCATTGATCTCGCTGCCCTTGGAGTCGACCGGATCGGTCCATGGCTCGGCCGCGACCGAAAGGCCTGCCCATGCACCCTTCGACGATGCCACGCCGATAGCCAGGCCGCCTGCGGCCGTGAGCGACGCCGTCACGAAGCGACGCCGGCTCAGCCTCGTGCGATCGTGGTCCATCTTTCCCATGGTCGCCTCCTCAGGCCTTCATCAGCAGGGCAGCATGATGAATGGCGGCGCGCAGGCGGGGATAGGTCCCGCAGCGGCAGATGTTGGTGATGGCATCGTCGATGTCGGCGTCGGCGGGCTCGGGCGTCATGGCCAGGAACGCGGCCGCGGCCATGATCTGGCCCGACTGGCAGTAGCCGCATTGCGGCACGTCCTCGGCCACCCACGCCCGTTGCACGGGGTGGCTGCCGTCCGTCGAGAGACCCTCGATCGTGGTGATCTTGCTATCGCCGACGTCCCCGACGCCGATCGAGCAGGAGCGGACCGCCTGACCATCCATGTGGACGGTGCAGGCACCGCACTGCGCGATGCCGCAGCCGAACTTGGTGCCGGTAAGGCCGAGCTCGTCGCGGATCACCCAAAGGAGCGGCGTCTCCGGCTCGATGTCGAGCTCGTGACGCTGCCCGTTCACCGTCAAAGCGATCATCGCACGCCTCCTGATGCCGGTGCCGACCTGCCTCCCTCAGGGAATCTAGAACGGCTCGGCGGGGGGCCAAGCCTCGTCGCGCGCCCCGATCAGATCTCCCAATAGGGCGGATCGCCGAACGTGACGCGCAGGCATTCGGCCAGCGCCCGCAGCTTGGCGGAGGCGCGCGCCGTCCTTCCGGATGCGCCATATAGACGAGCTCGATCTCGGCCTCGGCCCCGACGTCGACGACGCTCAGCCCGCCGGCCTTGAGACCGGGCACCATAGCTGGACGAGCCGGGGTGTGCTCCCCCGGTCCAGGAGAAGCGGTAGAATGTTCCGGCTCTCGCCATGCGCACGGGCATTGTCGTCGACCGGAACGGCCGAGCCATCGCCCGGCATCGACGCCGGGCGTCACGAAGGAGGATCATCATGGGACGTCTTCAGGGCAAGGTGGCGCTCGTCACCGGTGCCAGCGCCGGCATCGGCCGGGCCACGGCGAGGCTGTTCGCACAGGAAGGGGCCAAGTTCGTGGTCGGCGCCCGCCGAAAGGACGAGCTCGACGGGCTCGTGGCGGAGATCGCGGCCGAAGGCGGCGAGGCGGCAGCGCTCGCCGGCGACGTGCGCGACGAGAGCTATGCGACAGCGCTGGTGGCGCTCGCGGTCGAGCGCTTCGGCAGGCTGGACGTCGCCTTCAACAACGCCGGCACCCTCGGCGAGGGCGGCCCCACCACCGGAGTCTCGGAGGCCGGGTGGAACGATGCCATCGCCATCAACCTGACGGGCTCGTTCCTGGGCGCCAAGCACCAGATCGCCGAGATGCTGAAGCATGGCGGCGGCTCGGTGATCTTCACCTCGACCTTCGTCGGCTACAGCTTCGCCTTTCCGGGCGTCGCCGCCTATGCGGCCAGCAAGTCGGGGCTGATCGGGCTCACCCAGGCGCTGGCCGCCGAGTTCGGCCCTCGGGGCGTGCGGGTCAACGCCATCCTGCCCGGCGCGGTCGACACCGCCATGTATCGCGACATGAACGACACCGCGGAGTCGCAGGCCTTCATCACCAACCTGCACGCCTTGAAGCGCGTCGCGACGCCCGAGGAGCTGGCGCGGTCGGTGCTCTATCTCGCGTCCGACGACTCCTCCTTCGTCAGCGGCACGGCCTCGCTGGTCGACGGCGGCGCCTCGATCACCCGCACCTGAGCGCTCTGGTCCGCAAGCGGGGAAAGCTCAGCCGCGCCGCGCCTCGACCCCCGCCGTCCTCTCGATCACCTTGATCACGGCACCCTGATCCTCGTCGCCCAGGCCCATGCCCGAGGTCAGGCGGTGGATCAGGTGGGCGGCCTCGCCCAGCGCCGTCGGCACGCCGAGCTCCAGGCCCATCTGCACCGCGAGCCGCAGGTCCTTCTCGGCCAGGGCCACACGGAAGCGCGGCGAGAAATCGCCGATCAGCGTGCGCGGCTCGGTGGTGATCCTGAGATGACGGCTGTCGGCGGCGGTGGTCTTCATGATCTCGACCAGGACGGGAAGGTCGACGCCGGCCTTGGCGGCCAGCACGAGCGCCTCGGCATTGAGGGCGCAGATCGCGCAGGAGACGAGATTGTTCACGAGCTTGGCGGCGGCACCGCTGCCGGCCGGCCCGCAATGGTAGAGGGCCGTGCCGATGGCGTTGAGGACGTCCCTCACCTCCTCGATCACGGCCGCCTCGCCACCGATCATCAGGGTGAGGTCGCCCTTGGCCGCCTCGGCCGGCCCCTTGCCGACCGGGCAGTCCAGCATGCGCACGCCCTTCTCGGCGAGGCCGGCATGGAGGCGACGCGAGGTGCCGGGGTCGATGGTCGAGAGGTCGATGAAGATGCTGCCGGGCTCGAGCCCTTCGCGCAGCCCGCCCTCTCCCAGCACCGCCTCCTCGGCCACCTGGGGCGTGGGGAGGCTCGCCAGGACCACACTGCTTCCGGCGCCGACCGCGCGCGGCGAGGCTGCGGCGGTGGCACCCTCCTTCACCGTCGCCTGGACCAGCTGGGTCACGGGATCGAAGGCGCGGACGGGAAAGCCGGCGCGCAGCAGGCTCTTGACCATCCCGCCGCCCATATTGCCGAGGCCGAGAAAGCCGAGCTGACGGTTGCTCATTGAAAAAATCCTCGATGGGGTTGCTGTCGCTCAGTCCTTGAGGCCGCCCGCGGTCAGGCCGCGGACGAGGTAGTTCCTGACCACCGCCGTGAAGATGACGACGGGGAGCATGACGAGGGTGCCGGCGGCGGCGATCTTGCCCCACTCCCAGCCCTCGTACTGCATGAAGTTGACGATCGCGACCGGTGCCGTCATCGCCTGGGTCCGGGTCAGGATGAGGGCGTAGAAGAAGTCGTTCCAGGAGAGGATGAAGCAGAGCACGGCCGTGGCGGCGAGGCCGGGCGCCGCCAGCGGCAGGGCGATCCTGACGAAGGCGCCCCAGACGCTGCAGCCGTCGATCCAGGCCGCCTCCTCGAGCTGGCGCGGCACGCCCTGGAAGAAGGTGCGCATCATCCAGATCACGAGCGCCAGGTTGAAGGTCAGGTAGATGATGACGAGCCCGGGGATGCTGTCGATCAGGCCGAGAAAGCGGTAGGCGAGAAAGAAGGGGATGGTGAAGGCGATCGGCGGCGCCATGCGGGTGGCGAGGATCCAGAGGGCGATCTGCTGGCGGCCGCGCACCCGCCAGCGCGAGAGGGCATAGGCGGCCGGGACGCCGAGCAGCAGCGAGAGGGCGGTGGAGGTCGTGCTGGTGACGACGCTGGTCCAGAAGGAGCCGGGAAAGTTCCCCGTCCAGAGCGCCACGTAGTTCTCGACCGTGGGCGTGAAGAGCAGCTGGTAGCCGAAGATGTCGTCGTTGGAGCGGAACGACATCTGCAGCAGCCAGAGGAAGGGGAAGAGGACGAGCGAGCAGCAGGACCAGGGCGCCGAGCCGGAGATAGAAGGTGTGCCGTGCGCGGGCGCGATCGTAGTAGACCTGGGGCGTCTCGGCGGCCTCCAGGCGCAGGCGCTGGGCCGCGCTACTCATCGAACGCCCCCTCGGTCCGCCGGCCGATGAGCCAGCTCAGCAAGAAGACGCCGACCACCATGATGGTCGCAATGGCGCTGCCATAGCCCCAATAGGAGAAATTGAACGCCTCGACGAAGGCATAGTAGTTGGTGACCTCCGTGGCCGTGCCCGGGCCGCCGTTCGTCAGCACGTAGATCAGGGGAAAGGCCTTGATGCTGTCGATCAGGCGGAACATGGCGGCGACCACCAGGGTCGGCGCCACATAGGGCAGGATCACGTACCAGAAGAGCTGGAGGCGGCCGGCGCCGTCGATCCGCGCGGCCTCGATCGGCTCGTCGGGGATCATCTGAAGCGCCGCCAGCACCATCAGCATGGTGAAGGGGAACCACTCCCAGGTCTCGGCGGCGGCGATCGCCCAGAGCGCCGTGTGCGCATTCGTGATGAGCGAGTGGACGGGCAGGCCGATGAACGTCAGCGCCCGATGCATCGGGCTGATGTCGGGCGTGTAGAGCACCTTCCAGATGATGGCGACGACGATCGGCGGCAGCACCATCGGGATCAGGAAGGCCGTCCGCACGGCCTCGAGGAAGCGGTCGCGGGCATTGAGGAGAAGGGCGACGCCGAGGCCGATCAAAAGCTGCAGGACCACGGTCGCGACCGAGAGGCGGACCTGGACCCAGACCGAGTTCCAGAAGCGGTCGTCCTGGAAGGCGGCGACATAGTTCCTGGCCGGCTGGCTGAAGTCGAGCGCGGTCGCCGGCCGCGTCAGGTCGAGCGGGGTCAGGCTCGTGACCACGAGATAGACGGCCGGCGCCAGGGTGATCAGGGCGAGCACCAGGAGCGCCGGTGCCAGGCCGAGGAGGAACGCCCGACGGCGCTCCTCCTCCCAGCTCGCGGCCCGCGCGAAGGCCATGAGGCCGGGACGGCCTAGATCTTCACGCCGGCGCGCTTGATCTCGGCGATCGACGCTTCCTGGGCGTTCTTCATCGCATCCTTGGCCGACATCTGCTGCGAGCCGATGTTCTGGATCGCGATGTCGATCTGCTTGTCGACCTGCGGATAGATGCTGATGGTCCGATACTTCATGTAGCCGCCGGCGGCGAGGTCGATGGTATCGGCATAAATCTTGGCGACGTCCACGCCGTTGATCGTCAGCTTCTTCTTGAACTCGGGCGTGTCGATCACCGAGTGCCGGGTGACCGAGCCGTAGCCCTTCTCGACCATGATCCGCTTGATCAGGTCCTTGCTCATCGCCCAGACGATGAACTGCCAGGCGGCGTCCTTCTGCTTCGAGCCCTTGGGAATGCCCCAGCCGTGCGAGGCGACGCCGGGGAAGCGGCCGGCCGGCCCCTTGGGGAACAGGGAGAAGTTGCAGGTCTTCGCGACCTTGCTGTCCGCCGCCCCCATCTGGACCAGAAAGGCCTGGTTGTTGGTGCTGTAGTTGATGCGCCCGGCCTTCAGGGCGGCCACCACCTGGTCGTAGGTATAGGCGAGCACGCCGTCGGGCCCGTAGCCGGTCAGCAGCTTCGCGTAGAAGTCCGCGGCCTCGATCGCCTCCGGCGTATCCAGGACCGGCATCAGATCATCGGGCGGGTCCCGGAACACCTTGCCGCCGAAGCCCATCAGCCAGGGGATGAAGGTCCACCCGTAGTGGTTCTCGGCCGCATAGGCCGGAACGCCGCCCTTGTGGTTGATGGCCTTCATCGCCGGGACCACCTCGTCGAAGGTGTCGGGCTGCTTCACCCCGGCCTGCTCGAAGAGGTCGTAGCGGGAGGAGCCGGCCATGAAGCAGTCGGCGATCCAGGGGATGCCGTAGAGCTTGCCGTCCTTGTCCTTCATGGGTGCCGTGACGCCGGCCAGGAAGTCGCTCGCGTCCCAGCCCGCCGGCGTCTTCTCGGAATCGTCGATGAAGGGATCGAGGGGCGTGAACCAGCCGGCGCCGATCCAGCGGCTGGTGTAGATGAAGGTGATGTTCAGGACGTCATAGGCCGACCCGCCGGTCGAGAGCTCGAGGTCGATGCGCTGATTGTAGACCGGGAACGACGGGGTCTCGTAGTTGACCTTCGCCCCCGTCGCCTCCTCGAATTCCGGGATGTAGTCGACCAGCCACTTCGGGTAGGGAGCGCTCCAGCAGGAGACGTTGAGCGTCGTCCCCTTGAGGGACTTGCCCGTCGTCTGGGCCGGCGCCTTGCCCGGCAGGATCAGCGTCGCGGCACCCAGGGCGGCCGTGCTCTCGATCAGCCGGCGGCGGGTGACATATCTCGTGGTGGTCATGCTTCTCGTCCTCCCTCGTTGTCGCGCCCGAAGCGCACCCTCGTCAGCTAGCGATAGCTCAAAGCTTGATGCCGGCGCGCCTGATGTCGGCGATCGACGCCTCCTGCGCCTGCTTCATGGCGTCCTTGGCCGACATCTGCTGGGTCGTGATGATCTCGATCGCCTTGTTGATCTGCTGATCGGCCTGTGGAAACGCCGAGACGGTCCGGTAGGCCATGTAATTGCTGCTCGCCGCGAGATCGAGCACATCGACGAACATCTTTCCGACGTCGTAGCCATTGATCGTCATGGCGCTCTTGAACTCGGGCGAGCTCGGTCAGCGACTTGCGGGTGATGGAGCCATAGCCCTTTTCCACAAGAAGCCGCTGGAACATCTCCTTGGAGGTCGCCCACTTGATGAACTCCCAGGAGGCGTCCTTGTTCTTGGCGCCCGTCGGAATGCCCCAGCCATGCGCGGCCGTGCCGGGAAAGGCGCCGGCGGGGCCGGCAGGCATCATCGAATAGGCCGTCGTCGGGGCCGCCTTGCTCGGCGGCTTGCCGACCGGTCCCAGGAACGCGATGCTGTGCGTGCAGTAGTTGGTGCGCCCGGCCTTGAGCGACTGCACCGCCTGATCGTAGGTATAGGAGAGAATCCCGTCGGGGCTGTAGTTCCGGAGGATCTGAGCGTACCACTCGGCGGCCTCGATCGCCTCGGGCGTATCGAGGGTCGGCATGACATCGTCGGGCGGGTTGCGGAAGACATTGCCGCCGAAGCCCTGGAGATAGGGGATCCAGGACCAGCCGTGGTGGTTCTCGTTGACGTAGCCCGCCACGCCGTCCTTGCCGTTCACGGCCTTCAGCATCGCCACCATCTCGTCGAAGGTCTTGGGCATGCCGACGCCCGCGGCCTCGAGGAGGTCGTAGCGCGCCGACACGGCCACCGAGGCGTCGGCGACCCAGGGAATGCCGAAGGTCTCGCCCGCGCCGTTCTTCAGCGGGCCGATCGCCCCCGAGATGAAGTCGTCGGGCCCCCACGCGGCCGGCGTCTTCTTCGGGTCCTGGAGATAGGGGCCGAGCGGCTCGAACCAGCCGGCGCCGATCCAGCGGCCCACATAGATGAAGGTGATGTTGAGGACGTCGAAGGCCGACCCATGGGTCGACAGCTCGAGGTCGGCCCGCTGGTTGTAGACCGGGAAGCCCGGCGTGTCGTAGTTGACCTTGGCCCCGGTCAGGGCCTCGAACTCGGGAATGTAGTCGGCAAGGAGCTTGGGATAGGTGCCGCTCCAGCAGGAAACGTTGAGGGTCGTCCCCTGGAGCGCCTTCGTGCCGCCCTGAGCCGGCGCCTTGCCGGGCAGCAGGAGCGTCGCGGCGCCGAGCGCCGCCGTTCCCTCGATCAGTCTCCGGCGCGTCACGTAGCGTGTCGTCATCGGTCAGTCTCCCCGTTGTCGCCGCCCTTTGTGGGCGTTGCCTTCCGTATCGCCGGCATCAGGATAGCCCGGGCACGGCGCCGCGTCGCCCCTGCCTTGCCCGGTCGCCGACGGGCGTCATGAGCGGCGCGCTCATCGGAACTCGGCCATCCAGTCGCGAGTCCGATAGTTGCTGTCGACCAGCCAGTCGCGCAACCGGTCGAGCAGGACCCGCTTGATCCCCTCATGCGCCGGGCTCCGCCAGAGATCCCGCACCTCCTCGGGATCGGCCTCGAGATCGAAGAGCTGGCCGTAGTCCTCACCCTTGAAATGGACCAGCTTGTGCCGGGCCGAGCGGACCATCGTGACGAGCTCGGCGCCCGTGAGGTTGACGTCGCCCGCCTGCTCGCAGAACACGAGATCGCGCGGCTCCCAGGCCTTGCCTTCGAGCGCGCCCAGGAGCGAGCGGGCCTCGAAGCTCTCCGGCGGCTCGACGCCGGCCAGCTCCAGGATGGTCGGCCCGAGGTCGAAGAGCTGGCAGAGGCCGCCGACCTCGAGCCCCGCCGGAAAGCGCCCCGGCGACCAGGCGATGACCGGCGTGCGCGTGATCTGATCGTACATCGACCACTTCTGGATGAGCCCGTGATCGCCCATGCAGTCGCCGTGGTCGGAGGTGAAGAGCACGACCGCGTTCTCGAGATAGCCGCGGGCCCGCAGCGGCCTCCAGGAGCAGGCCGATCCTCTCGTCGATCATCGTCACGTTGGCGCAATAGTGCGCCCACATGCGATGAAGCTGATCGGGCCGCGGGTCGAGGCTCCACACCACCGAGTCGTGGTCGACCTCGACGTCGTGCTGCCGCTTCTCCTTGAGCGGCGGCGGCAGCGCCTCGAGCTCCTCGGCGCTCGGGGACGGAATGGGCAGATCGTTGCGGGCAAGATAGGGCTCCGCGTAGCGCGGGATCGGATCGTAGGGCGGATGAGGGCCCGGAAAGCCGACCTGCAGGAAGAGCGGCTCGGTCACGGGGTAGGTCTCGACCCACCATCTGGCCATGTTGCCGACGAACATGTCGGAGTGGAGATGCTCCGGCAGCTCCCACTCGAAGGCCCCGAGCCGATCCCGGTAGTCCGCCCGCTGGCGATAGAGCTCGCGCTGCTGCTTCCGGAGGCCGTGCGCGGCCAGCGCCTTGTCCCACTCGTCGAAATACCAGCGCCCCTCCATGTAGCGGTCCTTGTTCTCGACCACGTAGCGCTCGTGGAAGCCCGCGTCGGCGTCGTAGGGGATGGTGTGCATCTTGCCGACATTGACGCAGCGATAGCCCGATGCCGCCAGGCTCTCGACCCAGGTCCGCCGCCAGGGCTGGCCGTTCCTGAGGACACCCGTGGTGTGCGGGTAGTAGCCCTTGAAGAGGCTCGCGCGGCAGGGGACGCAGGAGGCAGCCGTGATGTGGCAGTTGGTGAGCCGGGCACCCTCCCGGACCAGCCGGTCCAGGGTCGGCGTCGTCATATGGGGAAAGCCCAGCGCCCCGATGCTGTCGTAGCGCTGCTGATCGGTCATGATCAGGATGATGTTGGGGCGCTTGTCGCCCACGGCTCCTCCTCCCTCTTACCGCCTCGGCCTGGCGGTGCTTTCCCTCTCGATGAGCTCGACCGGCAGGACGACGCGGCGGGGCGGCTCCTGGTCGATTCGCGCGAGGATCGTCGCCGCGGCGATCCGGCCGACGTCGGCCCGCGGCGGGCGAACCGTGGTCAGCGTCGGCACCAGGCAGGTCGCCGCCTCGGCATCGCCGAAGCCCACCACCCCCACCTCCCCGGGCACGGCGCGGCCGCGGCGCCGCAGCCCGCGCAGCACGCCGAGGGCGATCACGTCGCCGTTGCAGACGAGCCCGTCGATCTCGGGCTCCCGGGCCAGAAGCTCCTCGAGCAGCCGCTCGCCCAGATCCGGGGTGCCGCCGACCGGGGCGGTCGCCAGGATGGGCTCGTGCCGGCCGCGCTCGCGGACGATCTGGGCGTAGCCGTGGCACCGCTTCCGGGCGCGGTAGTCGTGCTCGCGCGTGCTCCCGACGAAGGCGATCCGGCCGTAGCCCCGGTCGTAGAGGTGCAGGGCCTGGAGCCGGCCGATCGCCACATGGTCCATGCCGACGGCCGAATTCGACGGGGTCCGAGCCGGCGTCCCAGATCTCGACGACGGGCACATCGGCCGAGCGCAGCAGCAGGCCCACCTTGGCATGATGGTCGATGCCCACCAGCGCCAGCGCCGCCGGCCGCCAGCTCAGCATGGCCCTGACCAGCCGCAGCTCCTCCTCGGGGTCGTAGCGGCTGTTGCCCAGCATCAGGCTGAGACCGGCGTCGGCGAGGCTCTCCTGCATGGCGTCGACGGTCGCCGCGAACTCCGAATAGAAGAGCGAGGTGATCACTACCCCGACGACGCTGGTGCTCGATCCGGCCAAGCCGCCGGCCAGCCGGTTGGGGACATAGTTGAGCTCGTCGAGCACCGCCTCGATCTGCTTGCGGAGCAGCGGGCGCACGGTGTGGGGGGCCCGGAGCGCCCGCGAGACCGTGTTGATCGAGACGCCGGCACGCGCGGCCACGTCGGCCAGCCGGGGCCTGACTCGGCCCGGCCCCCATGCGCCCCTATCCATGACGGGGTCCCTGCACCGACGTCGCCATCCCTGAAAGTGAGCGTTGCGTTAGCGCGATCATGATGTAACATGCCATCCGGATCAGGCAACAACAAACGCCCCGGCTCCGGGGCCGGTCAGGGAGGCGATCGATGGCCGCTGACATCGACAGACCCGCCGTGGCGACGCTCCGGGCGGCGAAGCTTCATCGCCGCCACGTCCTGGAGGCGGCGCTCTACGGCTCGGCAGCGCTGGCGGTGGGGCTGCGGGCGCCGGCCGTGCTCGGCCAGTCCAAGAAGTTCGCCGGCGTCACGCTCAACGGCGCCTGCTTCCAGCACGTCTTCCAGACGTATATCAAGGGCTACATACCCGAGTTCGAGCAGCAGAGCGGGATGAAGGTCAATCTCGATCTGCAGGCCTTCCCGGTCTACAACCAGCGCATGGACCTCGAGCTCTCGACCAAGGGCTCGGCCTACGATTTCTGCAACATCACCTTCATCTACTCGGGACGCTGGATCGGCGCCGGCTGGATGGCGGCCCTCGACCCGTTCATCAGCAATCCCGAGATAACGCCGGCCGACTGGGACGCGAAGGACTTCGTGGGCGGTGCCCAGAGCTCGCTGGTCGACGCCAAGGGCACGACGTACGGCTTCGCCTGGGAAGCGGGCGCCATGATCATGGCCGCGGCCCGCGGCGACCTCATCGACAAGGCCGGCCTCAAGATGCCGACCACCTTCGACGAGCTGATGCAGGTGTGCAAGGAGACCCACCGCAAGGAGGGTGTCGCCGCCTACGTCAACGACAAGCTCCACCACTGGGAGTGGATACCCTTCCTGATGGGCTATGGCGGCAAGGTCTTCCGCGATCCGCCGGGCGACCTGATGCCGACCCTGGACACGCCGGAGGCCGCGAAGGCCGCCGACTACTACACGACCCTTCTGTCGAAATACGCGCCCTCGGGCGTGCTCTCCTATACCGACGACCAGGCGATGCGCGCCCAGCTGGCAGGGCGTGCCAACATCCGCACCCAGGCGATCGGCTGGCTGACACCGCTCGCCAAGGACCCGGAGAGCAAGGTGAAGGAGACGGTCCGCTATGCGCTGATGCCGAGCGGGCCCGCCGGCAACTTCCCGGGCTCGAACAGCCACGGCTACGGCATCCCCGCCGGCTCCAAGCAGAAGGAGGCGGCCTGGGAGTTCATCAAATGGGCGATGAGCAAGGAGACGCTGCGCCGGGTGGCGCTCGAGAAGGGCTACTCGGCGGTGTGCCGGCGCTCGATCATCGAGGATCCCGAGTACAAGAAGGGGCTGACGCTCAACGGCCAGGATGTCGCCTCGCTCTACCTGCAGGTGCTCGAGCTGGGCGGCAAGGGCGGCTACATGAAGTACCGCACCGTGCCGGTGTTCCCGCAGGTGGGCGACAAGATCAACAAGGCGATCGAGCGCATCGCGACCGGCCAGGACGACGCCCCGACCGCGCTCAAGCTCGCCCAGCAGCAGGCGATCGAGGACCTGAAGAAGTCCGGGGTGCAGCTCTGACCGCTCGGCCATGAGCACGGCCGCCCTCGGCCGGCCCGCCGGGGCAGCGCTCGGCTCGGCCCGAACCTTCGCGGCCGAGCGGAGCCGCTTCACCTGGCGCCTGCTGCTGCCGACCCTGGCCGTGCTCGCGGTCGTGACGCTCCTGCCGACCCTCTACCTCCTCGTCACCAGCTTCACCCCGCTCAACCTGACACGCCCCGAGACGGCCTGGAACTTCACGACACCGCTCGCCAACTATCGTCTTCTCCTGCAGGACCAGCGACTGCATGATTCCTTGTGGACCCAGACGAAACTGTCCTTCTGGACGGTCGGTCTTCAGCTCGGCCTGGGCTTCGGCTTCGCCCTGCTGCTCAATGTCCGATCGAGCCTGCTGCACGCGCTGCGGACCGTCTTCCTGATCCCGATGGTGCTGCCGCCGATCGTCGTCGCCATCATCTGGAAGGTGCTCTACACGCCCGACATCAGCCCGCTCTGGTGGCTCTTCGGCATCTTCGGCTGGGACGTCCCCTCCCTCATCACCAGCGCCCAATGGGCGCTGACGGCGATCATCGTCGCCGACACCTGGGAGTGGTTCCCGTTCACCATGCTCATGATCCTCGCGGCCTTGCAGATGATGCCCGAGGAATATGTCGATGCGGCGCGCATCGACGGCGCCGGCGCGCTGCAGATGACCTGGTACGTCACCCTGCCCTACCTCAAGGGCGTGCTCCTGGTCGCCGGCCTCTTCCGCCTGATCGACAGCATCAAGGCCTTTCCCCTGATCTATATCCTGACGGACGGCGGCCCGGGCACCGTCACCGAGGTCACCAACTATTACAGCTTCATCCAGGCCTTCAACTTCAGCTATCTCGGCTACTCGAGCGCCATCACGGTCGTGCTCGTGATCTTCACGGTCGGCCTGAGCTGGGCCATCATCCGCATGGTGGGCTGGGGGCAGCATGGCGAGTGACGCCTTCGCCTACTCGCGATCGTGGGAGCGGCCCGCCCTTCATGCGCTCGTGATCCTGCTCGTCCTCCTCGTCCTCTTCCCGTTCCTCTGGCTCGTCGTGATGAGCTTCAAGACCGACGAGGCCATCTTCGCCTGGCCACCGACCCTCTTCTTCACGCCCACCCTGGCCAACTACAGGGCCCTCTGGGACGACCAGTTCCGCCACGCCTTCGAGAACAGCGCCATCGCCAGCACGGTCTCGACCCTCCTGGCCCTCGTTCTGGGCGTGCCCGGCGCCTACGCCCTCTCCCGCGCCACCGTGCGAAGCGAGCGCGGCCTCTCGCTCGTCATCCTGGCCTCGCGCATGGCCCCGCCGATCGCGTTCACCATTCCCTACTTCCTCGTCTACCGGCACCTCGAGCTCCTCGACACGCTGACGGGCCTCATCATCATCTACCTGACCTTCAACCTGTCGCTCGTCATCTGGCTGATGCGGGGATTCTTCGACGCCTGCCCGCGCTCGCTCGAGGAGGCGGCCTGGATCGACGGCGCCACGCTCTGGCAGGGCTTCACGCGGATCATCCTGCCCATCTCCGGGCCCGGGCTCGCCGCCACGGCGATCCTCTGCTTCCTCTATTCCTGGAACGATTTCTTCTTTGCCCTGATCCTCACCCGCACCGAGGCCATGACCGCGCCCGTGGCGGTGGTCAACTTCATGAACTACGAGGGCTGGGAGTGGGGCAAGATCGGGGCGGGGGGCACCATGGTCATGCTGCCGGTGCTGGTCTTCTCGGTCCTGGTCCGCAAGTTCCTGATAACCGGCATGACCGCCGGCGCCGTCAAGGGCTGACGCTCCGGGATCGGCGCCTGGTCCATCCAGCACTGGAGCGCCACCGCCGCATGACCAAAGAGCCCGCCATCTGCAGCGTCACCCTGCATCGGATCGACGTGACGCCCCGAACCGTTTGGACTGTCCTGGCCCTTCGGGCCTCCGACGGCCTCGTCGGCCTGGGCGAGGCGACGCTGGCCGATCACGAGCGGGCGCTCGGCGCCGCTGCCGACCAATGGGTGCCGAAGCTGCTCGCCCGGGGGACCCGCGGCGATCCGGCCGCCGCCTGGCAGACCTCGCCCCCCGCTTTGGCCGAGGCCGCGATCATCTCCGCGATCGACGCAGCGCTCCTGGACATCGAGGCGCAACGGCAGGGCATGGCGATGGCGGCCCTCCTCAGCGAGGCGCCGCGCCGGGACATCCCGGCCTACGCCAACATCAACAGGGGAACCACGGATCGTTCGCCCGACGGATTCGCCCGCCGCGCCCGCTTGGCCGTGGCGCAGGGCTTCGATGCGATCAAGATCGCGCCGTTCAACGAGGTGCGGGACCTCGCTCCGGAATCGGCGGCGTTCCGGCCCCATCTCGAGGCCGGCCTCGGGCGCATCGCCGCCGTCCGTGCGGCCATCGGGCCGGAGCGGGCGCTTCGCGTCGACTGCCATTGGCGCTTCGATCCGGAAGGCGCCGCCTTGATGATCGAGGCTGCCGCGGAGCACGGCCCCGACTGGATCGAGTGCCCCATTCCGGAGCCCACCGAGGCGATCCCGGATCTGGCCCGCCTCCGTCGCCTCGCGAACGCCCGCGGCATCCGCCTCGCCGGCCTCGAGCGCGGCATCGGCATCGAGGCCTTCGCCCCCTACGCACGGGCCGGTGCCTACGATGTCGCCATGCCGGACGTCAAATATGCGGGGGGCGTGGCCCCGATGCTGGAGATCGGTGTCGTCCTGGCCGGGCACGGCGTCCAGGTCTCGCCGCACAACCCCTCGGGGCCGATCGCGCACGCGGCGAGCCTTCATCTGTCGGCGGCCCTCGCCGGTTTCGAGCGCCTCGAGCTCCAGTTCGACGAAAGCCCGCTCTTCGCCGAGCTGATCGGCGGGGCGCCGCCGGGCTTCGCAGGCCCCGTCTGCACCCTGCCCGACCGCCCCGGCCTCGGCGTCACGATCGACCCGGAAATGCTCGCCAGCACCGCCATCGCCGGCTGGCCGACCGGGAGCTCCTGACCGTCGAGGGCGCGGCGGCCCCGCTCGATGGCGCTGCGGTCGCCGGGCTAGGCCAGCCCCTCGCCGGCCAGGTGCTGGAGCGAGCGCTTGCGCCAGGCCGTGATGTCGTTCTGGCGTACGGCGTGGATCAGCGTCTGGAGGCGGTCGCTGCGCTCCTCGACCGACATGGTCACCGCCCGATGGAGGGCGCCGGCCACGTCGTAGGGATCGTGCGGGTTGACGACGAGCGCCCCGGTCAGGATCGCCGCCGCACCGGCGAAGCGCGAGAGCACGAGCACGCCGGGGTCCTGCTCGTCCTGGGCCGCCACATATTCCTCGGCCACCAGATTGAGCCCGTCGCGCAGCGGGGTCACGAAGCCGACGCGGGCCAGCCTGTAGAAGCCCGAGAGCTGGCGTCGCGTGTAGGCGCGGTTGATGTAGCGGAGCGGCGTCCAGTCGGCATCGCCATAGCGCCCGTTGATGTGGCCGGAGAGCTGTTCGACGTCGGTCCTGATCTCCCGATACTCGGGCACGTCCTCGCGGCTCGGTGCCGAGATCTGCAGGAAGGTGACGTTGCGCCGATGCTCGTCGTGCTCGGAGAGCAGCAGCTCGAACGCGCGGAGGCGCTCGGGAATGCCCTTGCTGTAGTCGAGGCGGTCGACCCCGAAGATCAGCGTGCGGCCGTGGAGGGTCGAGCGCAGGCGCTGGCGGGCCCGCTCCGCCTCGGGCGAGGCGGCGAGCCGACGCATGTCGTCCACGTCGATCCCGATCGGGCAGGCCATGCCGTGCAGCCGCCGGCCGAGCGCCCGGATCTCGCTCTCGTCGCTCACGTCGCCCTTCAGCTCGCGGCCCACATAGTCCTTGAACTGCTGGAGGTCGATCGCCGTCTGGAAGCCGACGACGTCGTAGGCGCAGAGGTCAGCCACGATCTGCCGGTGCCAGGGCATGTTGATCAGGACCTGGGCGGCCGGGAACGGGATGTGCAGGAAGAAGCCGATGCGATTCTGGACGCCGCGGCGCCGCAGCTCGCTGGCCATCGGAATCAGATGGTAGTCCTGGATCCAGACCAGATCGTCCGGCCGCAGGAGCGGCGCCACCTCCTCCGCGAAGCGCTGGTTCACCCGCCGATAGGCGGCCCACCAATCGTGGTCGAAGGTCGCGAGATCGAGCCGGTAGTGGAAGAGCGGCCACAGCGTGCGGTTGGCGAAGCCGGCATAGTAGCCCGCCATGTCGTCCTTGCCGAGACCGGTGAGGACGTAGGTGACCTTGCCGCTGCGGACCGTCCGGGGCCGGGCGGCCTGGCCGTCCTGGACCTCCCCGCTCCAGCCGAACCAGACGCCACCCCCATCCTCGAGCGCCGCATGGACGCCGACCGCAAGTCCTCCGGCCGATGCGGCCTTGCGGCCCGAGAGGGGTGTCACCCGGTTCGAGACGACGACGAGACGAGCAGTCAGCGGCCTTTTCCTCGTTGCTCGGGCCGAGCGCAGACCGCCAGGCGGGCACTCGAGCGGCACCCCGCAGCCATCCTCCGCCAGACGGCGGGATACTGGCAGGAACGGCTCCCCGGGCGGGCAGTTCCCTGTCTCTAGCACCTCGGCGGAGGCGTGACAGCCTCGGCAGCCGCCCTCTTGCTCGGGGCGGGCACGGCCACCACGTGCCATGCGTCCGAGAAGGAGACGAGGGACATGAGCCTGAGCCCCGGGGCCGGAAACCCCTGGTTCGTTCGCCTGAGGGACCGGGGCGTGCTCGCCCTCGAGGGTGCCGAGGCGGCGAGCTTCCTCCAGGGTCTGGTCAGCAACGATGTGACCAGGCTGGCCCCGGACCGTGCCCTCTATGCGGCGCTGCTGACACCGCAAGGCAAGTATCTCTTCGACTTTCTGCTCTTCGCGCGCGGCCGGACGGTTCTTCTCGACGCCGAGGCGGCACGCCTGGCCGAGCTGAGCCGCCGGCTGCTGATGTACCGCCTCAGGGCCAAGGTCGAGATTTCCGATCGAACCGCCGGCCACCAGGTCGTAGCCGTGGTCGGCCCGTCCGCCGCGACGTGCCTCGGCCTGCAGGACCTGGCCGGCGCCGCCCGGGTCGAGGGCGAGATCGTCATGGCGGTCGATCCCCGGCACGTCGAGCTCGGGTGCCGGCTCATCGGGCAGGCGGACGCCGTCGAGGCGGCGCTCGTCCGACTGGGTATCGCCGAAGGCAGCCACGACGAGCTCGACCGGCATCGCCTGATCCTCGGCGTCCCCGACGGCAGCAGGGACCTGATCCCGGAGCGCTCGCTGCTGCTCGAGAGCAATTTCGAGGAGCTGCACGGCGTCGATTTCGACAAGGGCTGCTATGTCGGCCAGGAGCTGACCGCCCGCACCAAGCATCGGGCCCTGGTCCGCAAGCGGCTGCTGCCGGTTCGGGTGGTCGGCCCCACGCCGCCCTCGGGCACGCCCGTCCTCTCGGGCGGGCGCGACGCGGGCGACATGCGGAGCGCCTCGGGCGATCGGGGGCTGGCCTTGCTCCGCCTCGAGGCCCTGGCGGGCGCGGACGGGTCGGCGACCCTGACCTGCGGCGAGGCCACGCTCGTGCCCGAGCCCCCGCCCTGGATGAGCGTCTGATCACCGCACCTCGAGCCGACGGAGCAGCGCCGCCAGATGGCGGAAGGGCGAGACGCCGGCGCCGGGTGCCATGCCCCGGGGAGCGGCCCCGAGGCGCGCCACGCCGTGCCGGCCCACCTCGTCCAAAAGCGCCCGCTCGATCCAGGCGATCGCCTGGCGCTCGCGCCGCTGCTCGAGCTCGCCGCTCTCCTCGAGCCGGCACCGATGCGCCTCCATCGCGTCCAGGAGCTCCGCCACGCCCCGACCGTCGTCGACGGCGGTGAGAAGGACCGGGGTGGAGGCCCTGCCGACGAGGCGCAGCGCTGCCCCGGCCTCGCCCGCGGCCCGCTCGGCGATCGGGCCGAGGTCCGCCTTGGTGACGACGGCGATGTCGGGAATCTCGGCGATGCCCGCCTTCAGGTATTGGAGGCTGTCCCCGGACCCCGGCTGAACGGCCAGCACCACCGTGTCGACGAGGTCGCCGATGTCCGTGTCCGATTGCCCCACGCCGACCGTCTCGATCAGCACGAGATCGAACAGCGCCCGCAACAGGCAGGCGCCGGCGGGGCAGAGATCGGCCACGCCGCCCAGCCGCGCGCGGGCCGCCATCGAGCGGACGAAGACGCCGTCGTCCTCGGGGTCGAGCCGGAGCCGGGTGCGATCGCCGAGGATCGCCCCGCCGCTGCGTCGCGAGGAGGGGTCCACGAGGATCATGCCGACCGTCCGGCCGCGCTGCCGGCCCGCGGCGATCAGGGCCGAGGCGAGAGTGGACTTGCCGACGCCGGGCGGGCCCGTCAGGCCCACCACGTGGCCGATCGGCCGCGCATGGGCGGCGTCCAGCAGGGCCAGCGTCGCCTCGTCCTCCGGGGCCGCCTCGAGGGCCACGAAGGCCCGGGCCAGGGCCGGCTTGCCGCCGGCCCGCACCCCGTCGAGCGTCGGCGCCTCCGGCGTCAATCCCGCTCGGTCAGGGCGAGTGTCGCCTGGGCGGCGGCCAGCCGGGCGATCGGGACCCGATAGGGCGAGCACGAGACATAATCGAGGCCGATGCCCTCGCAGAACCGGACCGTCGCCGGATCGCCGCCATGCTCGCCGCAGATGCCGAGCTTGAGGTCCGGTCGCGTCGCCCGGCCGCGCTCGGCCGCGATCCGGGCGAGCTCGCCGACGCCGTCCTGGTCCAGGGTCTGGAACGGATCGCCCTTGAAGATGTCGGCGCGCAGATAGGCCTCGAGGAAGCTGCCGCTGTCGTCGCGCGACAGGCCCCAGGTCATCTGGGTGAGATCGTTCGTCCCGAAGCTGAAGAACTGCGCGTGACGGGCGATGTCGGCGGCACGGAGCGCCGCCCGCGGCAGCTCGATCATGGTGCCGATCCGGTAGTCCAGCCGGGACGGCCCGCCGTCGCCGACCTGCTCCGCCACCCGATCGATCGCGCCCTTCAGGATCTCGAGCTCGCGCGCCGCCGCCACCAGCGGCACCATGATCTCGGGGACCACCGGCGAGCCGCTCTTCTGCCCCGCCTCGATCGCCGCCTCGAAGATCGCCCGGGCCTGCATCTCGTAGATCTCGGGGAAGAGGATGCCGAGCCGGCAGCCCCTGAGCCCGAGCATCGGGTTCGCCTCCCGCAGCGCGGCGACGCGCCTGCGCACGTGGCGGACGCTCACGCCCGCCGCCTCGGCGACCTCGGCCAGCTCCTCCTCCCGATGCGGCAGGAACTCGTGGAGGGGCGGGTCGAGGAGGCGGATCGTCACCGGCCGGCCGGCCATGATCAGGAACAGCTCGACGAAGTCGGCCCGCTGCATGGGCAGGAGCTTGGCGAGCGCCCGCCGCCGGCCCTCGCCGTTCTCCGCCAGGATCATCTCGCGCATCGCGATGATGCGCTCCTGCTGGAAGAACATGTGCTCGGTGCGGCAGAGGCCGATGCCCTCGGCGCCGAACTCGATGGCCGTGCGCGCGTCGAGCGGCGTCTCGGCATTGGCGCGCACCTCGAGGCGCCGCACCGCATCGGCCCAGCCCATGAGCGTGGCGAAGTCCCCGGAGAGCACCGGGTCCACGGTCGGGATCTCGCCCAGCATCACGAGGCCGGCCGAGCCGTCGATCGTGACGACGTCGCCCGCGGCGATGCGGTGCCCGCCGGCCGTGACCACCCGCCTGTGCAGATCGATGGAAAGATCGCCGATGCCGCACACGCAGGGCTTGCCCATGCCGCGCGCCACGACCGCCGCATGGCTGGTCATCCCGCCACGTGCGGTGACGATGCCCTTGGCGGCGTGCATGCCGTGAATGTCGTCCGGCGTCGTCTCGATCCGGACCAGGATCGCGGCCTCGCCGGCGGCGGCCCGCGCCTCGGCCTCCTCCGCGCTCAGCACCACCATGCCCGACACGGCACCCGGCGATGCCGGCAGACCCTTGCCCAGGATCGTGCGGTCGGCCTCGGGATCGAGGGTCGGGTGCAGGAGCTGGTCGAGGGTCTGGGGCTCGACCCTGGCGATGGCCTCGTTCCTGTCGATCAGCGTCTCGGTCGCCATGTCCACGGCGATCTTGAGAGCCGCCGCGGCCGTGCGCTTGCCGGTGCGCGTCTGCAGGACCCAGAGCCGGCCCTGCTGCACCGTGAACTCGATGTCCTGCATGTCCCGGTAGTGCCGCTCGAGACGGTCGAAGACCCGGGACAGCTCCCGATAGCTCTCCGGCAGCCGCTCCTCCAGCGAGGACCCCGCCGGCTGGTCCCCGGCCAGGGCCATGGCGCGGCTCAGCGACTGGGGCGTGCGGATGCCGGCGACCACGTCCTCGCCCTGGGCGTTCAGCAGATACTCGCCGTAGTGGGCCTTCTCGCCCGTCGAGGGGTTGCGCGTGAAGGCGACGCCGGTGGCGCAGTCCTCGCCCATGTTGCCGAACACCATGGCCTGGACGTTGACCGCCGTGCCCATGGCGGCGGGGATGTCGTTGAGCCGCCGGTAGGTGACCGCGCGCGGCACGTTCCACGAGCCGAACACCGCGCCGATGGCGCCCCAGAGCTGGTCGCGGGGGTCCTGGGGAAAGGCCTCGCCCGTGGCCTTCCGCACGATGGTCCCAAAGGTCCCCACCAGCGCCTCGAGCGCGTCGGCATCGAGGTCGGTGTCGAACCGGGCGCCCTTCTCCCGCTTGAGGTCCTCGAGCTTCTCCTCGAAATCGTGCTGGCTGACGCCCAGGACCACGTCGCCGTACATCTGGATGAAGCGACGGTAGCTGTCATAGGCGAAACGGCGATCGCCGCTGGCCTCGGCCAGGCCCTGCACGGTCCGGTCGTTGAGGCCGAGATTGAGGACCGTGTCCATCATGCCCGGCATCGAGACCGGGGCGCCGGACCGGACGGAGACGAGCAGCGGTCGCTCGGGGTCGCCGAAGCGGGCGTCCAGGATCGTCTCGACCTCGGCCAGGGCGGCCGCGACCTCGTCCTCGAGGCCGGCCGGGTAGCTCTTGTCGTTGGCGACGAAATAGGTGCAGACCTCGGTCGTGATGGTGAAGCCGGGGGGCACGGGCAGGCCGAGATTGCTCATCTCGGCCAGATTGGCGCCCTTGCCGCCCAGGAGCTTCTTCATCCCGGCACTGCCCTCGGCCCTGCCGTCGCCGAAGCCGTAGACCCACTTCGCCATGCAGCATCCCCCTTCCGGCCGTCACGCGGCCCGGCCCGGCTCCTCGATCAGCGAGAAATCGGCGACCGCACCGAGCGCGGAGCGGATGCGGCCGAGCAGCAATAAACGGTTCCGTCGCAGGTCCGGTTCCGAGACATTGACCATGACCTTCTCGAAGAAGGAATCTATCGGCCCGCGCAGCTCGGCCAGCGCCGCCATGGCGCCGGCGAAATCCTCTCGGGCGAGCGCCGCGGCGATCTCCCGCTCGGCGCGCTCGAGGGCGGCGTGAAGGTCCCGCTCGGCGGGCTCGACGAGACGATCGGGATCGGGCGCCTCCACGTAGCGCCGCTTGTCCTTCTTCTCCTCGATGCCGACGATATTCGAGGCGCGACGATAGCCGGCCAGGAGGTTCTTTCCGTCGTCGCCCTCGATGAACGTCTGGAGCGCGCGGGCCCGGGCGACGAGCCGTACGAGATCGTCGTCCGCGCCAGCCGCGAAGGTGGCGGCGATCAGATCGTGCCGCAGCCCCTCGCCGCGGAGGTGGACCTTCAGGCGATCGGCCAGGAACGCCAGCAGATCGTCGGAGACCGCCTGCCGGTCGATGGCCGCCAGCCGCTCGCCATAGCCGTGGAGCGCCACCCCGAAGGCGGTGCGCAGCGGCAGGCGAAGCCCGTTCTCGAGCAGCAGACGCAGCAGGCCCTGCGCGGCACGGCGGAGCGCAAAAGGGTCCTTCGAGCCCGTGGGCTTGATGTCCTTGGCGAAGAAGCCGGCCAGGGAGTCGATCTTGTCGGCCAGCGCCACCGCCACGCTCAGGGGTGCCGTGGGGCAGCGGTCGTCCGGGCCCTTCGGCGCATAGTGCTCGGCGATGGCGAGCGCCACGTCCTCCGCCTCCCCCTGGGCGCGCGCATAGTGCGCCCCGATCGTGCCCTGAAGCTCCGGGAACTCGCCGACCATCCCCGTGACGAGATCGGCCTTGGCGAGAAGCGCTGCGCGCTCGGCTGGGGTCCGCTCCGCGCCGGGAATATGGGGCACGAGGGCACCTGTGAGGGCAACGAGGCGCTCGACGCGCTCGCCCTGCGTGCCCAGCTCCGCATGAAAGACCATTCGGTCGAGCTTGGGCAGCCGAGCCTCCAGGGCCTGCTTCCTGTCCTGCTCCCAGAAGAAGCGCGCATCCCAGAGCCGCGCCCGCAGCACGCGCTCGTTGCCGGCGACGATGGCGGCACCGCCATCGTCCGCCTCGATGTTGGCGACGAGCACGAAGCGGTCGGCGAGCCTTCCCTCGGGCGTCTCGAGGGCGAGATATTTCTGGTTCAGCCGCATGGTGGTGACGAGCACCTCGAGCGGCAGCTCCATGAACGACGGGTCGATCCGGCCCAGAAGCGGCACCGGCCACTCGACGAGGCCGGAAAGCTCGTCGAGGAGCCCGGGATCGGGCCGCAGCCGCAGCCCTTGCTTCCGGGCGAGCTCCTCGGCCCTGGCCTCGATCAGGCTCCTGCGCTCGCCCGCATCGAGCTTGACCTTGGCGGCGAGCAGCTTCGCCCGGTAGTCGGCGAAACCCGTGACCCGGAATGGCTCGGGCGCCATGAAGCGGTGCCCGACGGTAACATTGCCGCTCTCGAGGAGCCAAACCGCAAGCGGCACAACCTCGCCATCAAAAATACAGAGGATCGACTGTAGCGGCCTGACCCAGCGGATCTCGCCATTTCCCCAGCGCATCGATTTTGGCCACGGCACATCCACTATGACCAGGGGCACCAAATCGCCTAGCAGATCGACCGTTCTCCTCCCTAGGAAAGCAACATAGGCGAAGAAGTATCGACCCTTTCCAGTGAGATCTTCCTCCTCGGCAAAGTGATTTATTCGTGCAGTCCCCGAGGCTTCGGCGGAAGCCATCAAGCCGCTGCTGCTGGAGCCCCCGCGCGGGGTCCGGCGCCTTACCTCTGTTCGATCCTGCTGTCGCGGGGGAAGCGCAGCGACAGTCGCTACTAGCCTTCTGGGCGTCGCAAAGGTCTCGGACACTTGGTCGCGGACCCAGGCCGTGTCTGTCCAGCTCGCCGGCGAGCACGGACGCTAAGAGCATGGGCGCCTGGCAAGTCCTGCATCCGCGCCGGGATCTCCTCGGAGAGCAGCTCCAGCAGCAGCTCGGCCATGGCCTCAGCCCGCCGCCCGGACGCGCGAAGCCAGCCAGGCCTCGGCGCAGCCTTTGGCGAGGGCGCGCACGCGGCCGATATAGGCCTGCCGCTCGGTCACGCTGATGACGCCCCTGGCATCCAGGAGGTTGAAGAGATGCGAGGCCTTGAGGCACTGGTCGTAGGCGGGCAGTGGCAGGCTGCGCTCCAGGATTTTCTGGCAGTGCGCCTCCGCATCGGCGAAGTGACGGAACAGCAGATCGGTGTCGGCGACCTCGAAGTTGAACGCGGAGAACTCGCGCTCGGCCTGGAGGAAGACGTCGCCGTAGGTGACGCCCTGGCCGTTGAAGTCGAGCTCGTAGACGTTCTCGATGCCCTGGACGTACATCGCCAGCCGCTCGAGCCCGTAGGTCAGCTCGCCCGAGACCGGTCGGCAATCGATACCGCCGACCTGTTGAAAATAGGTGAACTGGGAGACCTCCATGCCGTCGCACCAGACCTCCCAGCCCAGGCCCCAGGCGCCCAGCGTCGGGCTCTCCCAGTCGTCCTCGACGAAGCGGAGGTCGTGGCGCAGCGGGTCGATGCCGAGGGCATAGAGGCTCTGGAGATAGAGATCCTGCAGGTCGGGCGGCGACGGCTTCAGGATCACCTGGAACTGGTAGTAGTGCTGCAGCCGGTTGGGGTTCTCGCCATAGCGCCCGTCGGTCGGCCGGCGCGAGGGCTGGACATAGGCGGCCTTCCAGGGCTCGGGGCCGAGCGCCCGGAGCGTGGTCGCCGGATGGAAGGTGCCGGCGCCCACCTCCATGTCGTAGGGCTGAAGAATGACGCAGCCGCGCTCCGCCCAATAGGTCTGGAGGCGCAGGATCAGCTCCTGGAAGCTCGGTGGTCGATTATCTGGCACGAGCGTCGCTTATGGGGGGATTTTGCTGCAGTGCGAAAACCTAGAGACCGCGCCGACGGCGGTCAAGCCGGGCGTGCCCGCTCCTTCGGCTTGAGCACGCATTCCTCCACGCTGCGGCAGATGGTGCCGTTCGGGACGTAGGTGCCGCAGCGCGGGCACTCGACGAGATCGGTCGGCTGGGCGGGCCGCGCCCGAGTGGCCTTGGCCTTCGGCCGCGCCGCGGCGCGGGGCGCCGGCGGCTCGTTCAGATGACCGCGGATGGATTTCAGGAGCTTCTGCCCCCGCCACAGGACGATGATGACGAGGATGACGACGAGGATGTGGCTGAAGGAGAGTCCTAGCATCGTGTCACGTCCTGGTGTGCGAGCGTCACAGCCCGAACCGCCCCCAAAGCGCCCGCTCCTCGACCGCGGCCATGATGTCGACCGCGATCTCGCGCGGCCGCCATTGAAGCCGCAAGCGCCGCTGAAGCCAACCGCGCGGTTGGTTCAGGACCTTGATCATGGGCCCGCTCCCCGAATCGCGCGCGGACCACGCTTCTGGCATCCCCCAGGGCGTCGACGAGGCCCAGGCCCAGGGCCCGCTCGCCGCTCCAGAAGCGGCCGTTGAAGAGATCGTCCTCGGGGGCCCGCAGCCGCCCGCTCCGGCCGGCCCGGACCGCGGCCTTGAACTGCGCGTGGAGGTCGTCCTGGATCTCTCGGAGGATCAAGAGGTCCTCCGGCTTCTCGGGGCGAAACGGATCGAGGATGGCCTTCTCGGTGCCCGCGGTGTGGAGGCGCCGCTCGATGCCGAGCCGGGCGATCGCCTCGGTGAAGCCGAAGCCCGCGCTGACGACGCCGATCGAGCCCACGATCGACCCCGGCATGGCGAAGATCTCGTCGGCGGCGCAGGCCAGCCAGTAGCCGCCCGAGGCGGCCACGTCCTCGACGAAGGCCAGCACCGGCTTGCCCTTTTCCCCGGCGAGCTGGCGGATGCGGCCGGCGATGAGCGCCGACTGCACCGGTGAGCCGCCCGGGCTGTTGAGCAGAAGGACGACGGCCGGGGCCCGCTTGATCGAGAAGGCGGCCGTCAGCGCCCGCTCGAGGCCGGCCAGTGTCATGCCGCCGCTCCGGAGCGGCAGGCTGCCGATGACGCCGGCCAGCCGCACGGCCGGGACGACCGTCCGGCGCCGCCAGAAGCCCAGCCAGCGGGCGGCGGCCGCGCGGGATTCCGGCGACCTGGTCCCCGGCATCGAGCCCTCTGTCATGAGCGAAGCGCCTGTCCTTCACGAAGAATGGCGGAGGCCGCCTGGGTAAAGCCCCCATCCGCCTCGTGCAAGACGAGACCGGCGGCCAGTCTCAGCGGGCCGCGCGCACCCTTGCGGGCCCGCACGATCACCCGCACCGCCGCAGCGCCGCTCCTCGGCCAGAGCGGGAGGACGACGATGTCGCCGGCGCGCCCACGGAGCGCCGCCAGGATGTCGTCCAGGCGGTCGGCGCGATGGACGAGGGCGATCCGGCCGCCCGGGCGCAGGCGGCGCAGGCAGGCATCGACCCAGCGATCGAGCGTGACGTCCTCGAGATGGGCATCGGCCCGCCCCGCGTCATCGGGCCCCCGGCTCCGCGCCGCATCGAGATAGGGCGGGTTCGACATCACTACGTCGAAGGTCCGGTCGCGCAGCGGGGCCGGCGGGGCCAGCAGATCGCCCTCGAGGATGCGCACCCGGTCGCCCTCCCGGTTGAGCTCGACACTGCCCCGGGCGAGGGCGGCGAGCCCCGGGTCGCGCTCCAGGCCCACGATGGAGCAGCCGCCGACCCGTGCTGCGAGACAAAGGGCCGCGCCGCCCGTGCCGGCGCCGGAATCGAGGACGGCGTCGCCCTCATCGGCATCGACAGCGGCGGCGAGCAGGACCGGATCGATGGCGACCCGGTAGCCGCGGGTCGGCTGAAGGAGGCTGACGCGGCCGCCGAGAAGCCGGTCCAGGGTCCGCTCGGCCGTGCGCTCAGCGTCCACGGTCGCCGGCTTCCGCCTCGGCCAGGAGCCGAAGCGCCAAGTCGCGATCGTCCCCGTCCACCACGAGCCGCCTCGGGATGGCGCCGATGCTGCCCTCGATGCTGCTCGTATGCTCGTCGAGCATCAGGCTGACGATGCCCGCCCCGTCCAGGACCGCGCGGACCCAGGACAGGTAGACGAGGTCGTTGCTGCGCACTAGTTCCACCATGCCTTAACCTCGTGTCACCGCTCGGAGTTTGCCTGACCTCTGCCAGCCGTGTAAGCAGGTCGCCAGTTCGTAAGACCGGTCGTGCCATCCGAGCCCGGCCGAGGGAGAACGCCGCTTGACCGCCGCATCCTTGTCGGAGGTTCTCGAACGCTCGAAGCTGGACGCAGCACGGACTCTTGTCGCCGCCGATCTCGAGCAGGTCAACCGGCTGGTGCTCGAGCGCCTGCAGAGCGAGGTCTCGCTGATCCCCGAGCTCGCCCGGCATCTGATCGCCGCGGGCGGGAAGCGCGTCCGCCCGATGCTCACGCTGCTCACCGCCCGCCTCTGCGGCTATGTGGGCAACTCGCACATCCGGCTCGCCACGGCCGTGGAGTTCATCCACACCGCGACCCTGCTTCACGACGACGTGATCGACGAGAGCGACCTCAGGCGGGGGGCCGCCACGGCCAACGCGGTCTGGGGCAACAAGGCTCCGGTGCTGGTCGGCGACTTCCTCTTCAGCCGGGCCTTTCAGCTCATGGTCGAGGCCGGGGACCTGCGCATCCTCGACATCCTGGCCAACGCGTCGGCCGTCATCGCCGAGGGCGAGGTGGCCCAGCTCATCACCGCCAACGACACGGCCACCAGCGAGGCGGCCTATCTCCATGTCGTCTCGGCCAAGACCGCAGCCCTCTTCAGGGCCGCCTGCGAGATCGGCGCGGTGGCGGCGCTGCGGCCCGAGGCCGAGGTGCGGGCGCTCGCCGTCTACGGCGACAATCTCGGCATCGCCTTCCAGCTCGTCGACGACGCCCTCGACTACTCGGCCCGGCAGGCGCTGCTGGGCAAGACCGTCGGCGACGATTTCCGCGAAGGCAAGATCACCCTGCCGGTCATCATCGCCTTCGCCCGCGGCACCGCCGAGGAGCGGACCTTCTGGCAGCGCACGCTGGAGGAGCAGGAGCAGCGGCCGGAGGACCTGGAGCACGCCCAGCGGCTGATCGGCCGCCACCACGCCATCGAGGGCACGCTGGCACGGGCGACGCACTTCGGCGACCGGTCGCGGGCCGCCCTGGCCGTCTTCCCCGGCTCGCCGGCTCGCGATGCGCTTCTGGACATCGTCGACTTCTGCGTCGAGCGCGCCTACTGAGATCTGCCGTCGTCCTGCGCGGGGGCAGGACGCTTTCGGGCCGCGCGCCGATGGCATGCTCCTTGCTCGCTCCGGCCACGACGGGTGGCACCCAGCCCGGACGCGCTGGCGCCCTCCGTGTCGCTGATGAATGAGGCGGGGCGTGCAGGCACATCATGAGCTGATCGTCATCGGCAGCGGGCCGGCGGGACGGCGCGCCGCGATCCAGGCGGCCAAGCTCGGCCGGTCCGTGCTGGTCGTGGAGAAGGGCCGGCGGGTCGGCGGCGTCTCGGTGCATACGGGCACGATACCGAGCAAGACCCTGCGCGAGACCGTGCTCAACCTGTCGGGCTGGCGCGAGCGCGGCTTCTATGGCCGCGCCTACCGGGTCAAGAAGGACATCGCGGCCACCGACCTGCGCAACCGGCTCTTCATCACGCTGAACCACGAGGTCGAGGTCCTCGAGCACCAGTTCGCCCGCAACCGCGTCCAGACCCTGCAGGGCACGGCCCGCTTCCTGGACCCGCAGACGGTCGAGGTCAGCGCCGAGAGCGGCGAGGTCCGGGCCCTCACCGCCGACCGCTACATGCTGGCCGTGGGCACCCGGCCGCACCGGCCGGCGTCGGTGCCGTTCGATGGCGAGCGCATCCTGGACAGCGACGAGGTGCTGGAGATCGCCGAGGTGCCGCGCACGCTCGCGGTGATCGGCGCCGGGGTGATCGGGGTCGAGTACGCCACGATCTTCAGCGCGCTCGACGTGCCGGTGACCCTGATCGAGCCGCGGACGAGCATGCTCGACTTCGTCGATCGCGAGCTGATCAGCGACTTCGCCCACGATCTCAGGGATCGCGGCATGGTCATGCGCTTCGGCTCCGCGATCGAGACGATCGAGCGGACGCCATCCGGCGGCTGCCGCGTCCAGCTCGCCGGCGGTCGGGCGGTGCTGGCCGAGATGGTGCTGTACGCGGCCGGCCGGATGGGCGCCACCGACAGCCTCAACCTCGCCGCCTGCGGGATCGAGCTCGACAATCGCGGGCGGCTCAAGGTCGACGGCCGGACGTTCCAGACCAGCGTGCCGCACATCTATGCGGCCGGCGACGTGATCGGCTTCCCCAGCCTCGCCTCGACCTCGATGGAGCAGGGGCGGATCGCCGCCTGCCACGCGTTCGGCGAGAAGGTGCACGCGGCCCCCGAGTTCTTCCCCTACGGCATCTACTCGGTGCCGGAGATCTCGACCGTGGGCCTGACCGAGGAGGAGGTGCGCGAGCGCGGCATCGGCTACGAGTGCGGCATCGCCCGCTTCCGCGAGACCTCGCGCGGCCACATCATGGGGCTCAATTCCGGCATGATGAAGATGATCGTGGGCCTCGCCGACCGCCGCCTCCTGGGCGTCCACATCGTGGGCGAGGGCGCCACGGAGCTCATCCACATCGGCCAGGCGGTCCTGAACCTGAACGGCACGGTCGACTATTTCGTCGAGAACACCTTCAACTACCCGACCCTGGCCGAAGCCTACAAGATCGCGGCCCTCGACGCCTGGAACCGGATGCCGCACTAGATCGACGGCTCCCGGCCGCGAGCACGCCACGATCAGCGGACGAAGTGGAGCTTTCTGAAGCCGCTCCGAAATGCGGTCACCTCCCTGGCCACCCCTTCGGCCGCGCGTGTTCCGCTCAGCGCAGCCCCGATGAAGCCCGCCAGCCTCGGCATGTCGGCCGCCGTCATCCCCCAGCGGACGATCTCGGGCGACCCGAGCCGAAGGCCGTTCATATCGCCGGCAACGGGCTCGATCGGCAGACCGATCCCGCACGTCAGGATGTTGGCCTTGCGCAGGAGCTTCGCCGCAGCTTGGCCGCCACCGTAGGCCCGGGCCTCGACCGCGAGTTGCTGGGAGGTCGTGATCCCCCTGTCCCGGGCATAGACTGGAACTCCGCGCTCGGCCAAAGCCTTGCCCAGGGCCAGGGCGGTCTCCGCCATGGCGGCGGCGTACGCCCGGCCATGCTGCTTCCAGTCGAGCAGCGTCAGGGCGAGCGAGGCGGACTTGGACGCGTCGAAATTGGCGGTCAGGCCCGGATAGGCGATGGCGTCCAGGCGCCGGGCCAGCTCCGCGTCGTTCGTCAGGATCAGGCCCGACGGCGGCCCGCCGAGTGACTTGTAGGTGCTCATCGTCATGACGTGAGCGCCCTCCTCGAGCGGCTGCTGCCAAGCATGGCCGGCGATCATGCCGCTCATGTGCGCCGCGTCGAACAGCAGATAGGCCCCGACCTCGTCGGCGATCTGCCGCATGGCGCGGATCGGGTGCGGGAACAGGTTCAGGCTGCCGCCGATGGTGAGCAGCTTCGGCCGGAGGCGGTGCGCATCGGCCCGGAGGGCGTCCAGGTCCACGGTATAGCCCGCCGGATCGACCGGCGCCGGGTGCGTGATGACCCCGTAGAGGCCGGCCGAGCCCGCCCGGTGATGGGTGACATGGCCGCCGATCGAGGCCGGCGGCGCGATGATCGCTGTCGCCGGGCCTGGCGGTGGCCATGAACACGTAGAGGTTGGCGATCGCCCCCGACGGGACGCGAATCTCGACATGCTCCGCCCCGAAGACGTCCGCAGCGAGCTGGGCGGCGATGATCTCGATCCTCTCGACCGCTTCCAGACCCATCTCGTACTTGTCGCCGGGATATCCCAGGGACGGACGCGAGCCGAGGCCTTGGGCGAGTGCCGCCTCCGCCTTCGGGTTCATGACGTTGGTGGCCGGATTGAGGTTGACGCACTCCTCCTCGTGAATGACCCGGTTCTCACGGATCAGGGCGTTGATCTCCTCCTCGATGGCATTGGCATCCAGCAGGCCGACGCGCCGGGCGGTCTCCTGGACGTAGCGCTCGGACGGAGCCGGAACCCAGGGTCTCTCCCGAAGCATGGTCATGACATATCCTCCTCGATGCCCGGTGACGACCGGGGGACTTGCTGCCGGCCTCGCCGCCTTCAACAACATCGATTGTGCACCCTCGCGCAAACGAGTTATCGTCTCCGCGAGACATAGCAAACCTACGCCTCAGGCTGCGCGCGGAGGTGGCGTCCTTGTCGCTGAATGCCCCGCGACCGCCGATGCCTTCCCTCAACTCGCTGAGGGCCTTCGAGGCGGCGGCGCGCCACGAGAGCTTCTCGAAGGCCGCCGACGAGCTCGGCGTCACCGCCGGTGCCATCGCCCAGCAGGTCCGCCACCTGGAGGGCTGGATCGGGCGGCCGCTGTTCCGGCGCCACGCCCACGGTATCGAGCTCACCCGCGAGGCGGCCGTCGCGCTGGGCAAATTGGACGAGGCCTTCGATGCGCTCGGCTCGGCCGTCCAGCTCATGCGGACCATCCACCTGCCGAGGCAGGTTCGGATTGCGGCCCTGCCGGCGGTGGCGCAGCTCTGGCTGGCCCCGCACCTGCCCCGCCTGCAGCGGGAATTCTCCGACCTGGAGATCTCGATCTCGGCCCTGGAGCAGCCCCCCAACCTCAAGCGGGACCTTTTTGACCTGGCCATCTTCTACACTGCGGAGAGGCCGCCGGGTGCCCGAGCGATAGTGCTGTCGGAAGACTGGCTCTTCCCGGTGTGTGCCCCCGATCTTCTGGGCGGCGCCTACCCGCTGGCATCGCCCGCGGATCTCGCTCGCCACACGCTCCTCCACGACAACGGCTGGCGGCAGAGCTGGCCGCATTGGCTCGCGGCAGCGGGAGCCGGCAACGTGCCGGCGAACCGTGGCCCGGTGTTCTCGCTCTTCAGCCTCGCGCTGCAAGCGGCCATCGATGGCGGCGGGTTGCTCATCGGGCGGCGCACGCTCGTGCAAAATGCGCTGAATGATGGCCGGCTCGTCCGACCGTTCGAGCTGTGCCTGCCTACGGCTGACCGGCTCACGCTGCTGATACCTGAGGATCGCACGCTGCCCGGGCGGCAGGCCGACCTCGTGGAATGGCTTTGTCACGAAACGGCATGACGGCGGGCCGGGCGCGTCCTCTTGGGCGCGCGGGCTCGGGCCGTGGCGGTTCGGGGCTTGCCTCTCCTGCCCCGCCCCCCTATAGGATCGGCCGCGCGATCGGAGTGTAGCTCAGCCTGGTAGAGCACAGCGTTCGGGACGCTGGGGTCGCGTGTTCGAATCACGCCACTCCGACCATCGTGCCCGGCCCCTCATCGTCACGCCGTTCGACCCCTTCGCTGGCGGGCTCGCCCTGCGGCGCTCCAGCAGGCGGCATGGAGCAGCCAGCCCGCAAGGGCGGCGAGGCCGGCGAACAGCGGGTCCAGCGTGAAGGTGAGGTTGAACTTGCGCCACGTTGCGGCCGCCACATCCGGGTCGTAGCTCCCGACCAGCACGAAGGGCTTCACGAGCGTCCCGGAGCCCTCGAGAAGCCGGGCCTGGTCCCTGAGCTCGCCGGTGCGCTCGTCGAGCGCCAGGATGACGCCGCCGGTCCGGGCCACGGCGCTGTCGCCGCTGTGCTGCAGCCTCGCCACATAGGCGGGAAATGTCAGCCCCTCGGTCGTCGCCACGGACCGGAACGCGGCCAGCTCGCGCTCGGCCTCCTCAAGGGCGCCGCCCAGTCGCTGCTCGTATTCCTGGACGAAGCGGGGTACCTGGCTGCCCAGGAGAGCGAGGCCGCCGACCGAGACGACGAGGCTGACATCCCGCAAGACATGCATGGGCCGGTTGCGTCCCTGGCCGTCGATCGGAGACAATGGCGCGAGGCCGTGAGCTTCGCGGGGCAAGACCGCCCGCGGGCCATGTCCGGAGCAGCATAGACAGCACGGGGCCGCGCCGTCGAGCCGCGGGCATTCGGGGACGGAGCGCGGCGGCACGCCGATGATCGAGCTTCTCTATTTCGCCAACCCCATGTGCTCCTGGTGCTGGGGCTTCGCGCCTGTCGCCCGGCACCTGCGCGACGCCTACCGCGACCGCACGCACCTGACCCTGGTGCTGGGTGCCCTCGGCCGCGGCGACCGGCCGATGCGCGAGGCCGACAAGGCCGAGGTGCGGCGCCACTGGCAGCATGTGGCCGAGCTGACGGGCCAGCCCTTCGATCACGCCTTCTTCGACCGCGCCGGCTTCGTCTACGACACCGAGCCCGCCTGTCGCGGCATGGCCCTGGTCCGCTCGCGCTTCCCGGCCCTCGCCCTCGACATGCTCCACCGCCTTCAGGAGCGCTTCTACGCGCACAATGAGAACGTCGCCGACCCCGAGGTGATCGCGGCCACGTGCGCCGAGTTCGGGCTCGATCGCGCGGAAGCCCGTGCGGCCCTGGAGGACCCCGCCCTCGTCGATGGCGTCCGGCGGGAATACCGGGACGTTGCCGGCCTCGGCGTGACCGGCTATCCGACGCTCCTGGCCCTGGCCAAGCCGAAGCCCAAGGTCGTGACCGTCGGCTGCCGGCCCTGCGAGGACGTCGTGCGCGATCTGGAGATCGCCCTGGCGGGACAGTCCCCATGAGTGGCGAGCCCGAGGTCGCGCGCTCCGTCGAGGCGCTGCGCGAGACCGTGCGCGCCTGGCGGCGGGACGGCCAGCGGATCGGCCTCGTGCCGACCATGGGCGCGCTCCACGAGGGGCATCTGGAGCTGGTCCAGGCGGCCCTCGCCGCCTGTGATCGCGCCGTGGTCTCGATCTTCGTCAACCCGCGTCAGTTCGCGCCGACCGAGGATTTCGGGCTCTACCCCCGCCGGGAGGCCGATGACCGGGCCATGCTGGCCTCGGTCGGGGCGCATCTCGTGTTCGCTCCACCCGTCGAGGCGATGTATCCGGATGGATTCGCCACCACCGTCACGGTCTCGGGGAGCCTCACGACCGGCCTCTGCGCGCCCTTCCGCCCCGGCCATTTCCAGGGCATGGCCACGGTCGTCGCCAAGCTTCTGCTCCAGTGCCTCCCGGACGTCGCCTATTTCGGCGAGAAGGACTGGCAGCAGCTCCAGGTCGTGCGGCGCATGGTGCTCGACCTGGACATACCGGTGGAGATCGCGGGCGTGCCGACGGTGCGCGAGCCCTCCGGCCTCGCCCTCTCCTCGCGCAACCAGTATCTGAGCCCAGGGGAGCGCGAGCGGGCCGTGGCTCTGCCCAGGGTCCTGCGCGAAGCGTCGGCCCGAATCGCCGCCGCCAGGCCGATCGAGGCGATCCTGGCCGAGGCCCGTGCCCGACTCGAGGCGGCCGGCTTCGGGCCGGTCGACTATGTCGACCTCGTGGACGCCCGGACCCTGGAGCCTGTCCGGACCAGCAATGGACGACCGCTGCGCCTCGCCGCCGCCGCCTGGCTCGGCCGGACCCGGCTCATCGACAACTGGCCCGTCCCGCCAGCCGCCTGACCGGACCTACGAGACGGGCATCACCCAGCGCCCGCCGCAATTGTGGTCGAGCCCCTGGTCGAGCTGCCTCAGAGTCTCGCCCCGCTCCGGGCTGGTGCTGAGCGAGGTCACGGCCCCGGCGGGCGCGGCCAGGATCGCCGAGGCGAGGCAGGTGGTGCCCTTGAAGAGGACGTAGAAGGGCGTGCCGACGACGTCGAGCGCCGTCGGATGCTGGCCGGTCTCGGGATTGGTGCAGCCCGCGAGGCCGCCGGCCAGCAGGATCGACACCAGCAGGAATCGCATTCTCGTCTCCTCGCCGAGCGCCGCGCCCGGCGGCTCAGGTGGCGCTCTCGGTGTGGCGGCCGCTGATCGCGAACTCCTCCTCGGGCGAGCGGACCATGCGGAAGCGCGCATAGACGCCGAAATAGACGAGTCCCGCGAGAAACCACAAGGCGCACCAGATCACGGCCGGGCGATAGGTGTCGTTGAAGAAGAGGACGACCAGCGTCACGGCCGAGATGACGAGGGCCGCCCAGGCACCGGGCAGGCCGAGCGCGCTGCGATAGGGCCGCTCGAGGCCGGGCTTGTTCTTCCTGAGAAGGATGAAGGACAGTGTCTGCATGAAGTAGGCGATGACGGCGCCGAAGACGGCCATGTTGAGGACGGTGGCGCCGACCAGATCGCCTTTGCCCGCCACATAGAGGACGATCAGCACGATGTAGCCCAGCACCGCGCCGGCCACGAGCGCGATGTGCGGGGTGCGGCGCTCACCGTGGGTCACCGACAGCCATTTCGGGAAGTAGCCGGCCCGCGACAGCGAATAGATGTTGCGGCCATAGGCGAAGATGATCGCGTGGAAGCTCGCGACGAGGCCCGCCACCGCGACGAGGCCCAGGATCTTGGCGCCGGCGCCCTCGCCGAAGATGGTGCGGAAGCCGTCCAGGAGCGGCTCGCCCGAGGTGCCGATCTTGAAGGCGCCGGGCGGAATGCCCGAGTTCAGGAAGAGGGTGAGGAAGGCGCAGACAATGAGGGTCAGGATGCCGAGCACCAGCCCTTTGGGCAGGTCGCGCGCCGGCTGGTGCGCCTCCTCGGCGGCGAGCGGCAGCTGCTCGATGGCGAGGTAGAACCAGATCGCGAACGGCAAAGCGTAGAGGATGCCCGGAATGCCGAGCGGCAGCCAGGGCCCGCCTCCCTCCGGCAGCTCCACGAGGCTGCCGTCCGGCCCGAGGCCGGTGTTCAGGAGCCAGCGGTTCCAGTCGAACAGCGGGAGGGCGGTGACCCAGAAGACGGCCAGGATGGCCAGCGCCACGAGGGTGATGAAGACCGTGAAGCGGAAGGAGGCTTCCACGCCCGCGATGTTGAGGCCGACGAAGACGATGTATCCCAGGAGCCACCAGATCGGCTGGAACCAGTCGGGCGTGCCGACGATCGCTCCGAGATAGCTGCCGATGAAGAAGACGATCACGGCCGGCGTCAGCACATATTCCATGTTCTCGGCGAGGCCGGTGACGAAGCCGCCGAACGGGCCCATCGCCGAGCGCCCGAAGGAGTAGGCGCCGCCGGTATGCGGGATGGCTGCCGTCATCTCGGCGATCGAGAAGGCGAGCCCCAGATAGAGGACGGTGATGATGACCGTGGCCCAGAAAAGGCCGCCGAAGCCGCCCGAGCTGATGCCGAAGTTCCAGCCGGAGAAGTCGCCCGAGATCACGGCGCCCACGCCGAGCGCCCACAGCGACCAGATCCCGGCATAGCGCCGGAGGCCCCGCCTCTCGAAATAGTCGACCGTCACCTCGACGTACTGGACGCTTTTTACTTTCAGGCCATCGGCCATGATCATTGTCCCCCGTCGTAGCCGGGCGCGCCCGACACACGCGGTGTGGATCGCGCCTGCCCGTGGCCGGGACTATGAACGCACTGTTATGATCTTGTGAAGGGCCTGTCGTGGCAGCGCAGCATCGCTGCGTTCAACGAGAGCTCGAGCGCCGCCACCACCCGAACAGCCGCCGCAGGCTGACAATAACCAACAGAGGAGGGCGGCGAGGCCGATCTCGGTGCCGATGTCGACGATCGGATTGAGCCAGCGGTAGCGGCGGGAGGCGCCCAGAATTCGCGCGTCGCGCGGGTCGTCCCGGGTGTAGGCGACCCTGACGCTGGCGCCCTCGACCAGGCCGGCAAGGGAGCCATGGTCGATCTTGTCCACGCTCTCGACCGGCTCGGCCCGATCCGGAACCGGATAGCGCAGGCGGACAAGGTCGAAGGGCTGGGCGAGCTCGACCCGCTGGCCGTGGGCGTAGCGGCCTTGCGTCTCGACGTCGACATGGACAATGCGCGCGATCGCGACCAGCCCGGGTGTGGCCCCGGGCCAGCGAAGACGAGGCAGCCACGGCAAGACCGGGGCCCCGACCGGCCAGGCGAGCTCGAGCACCTCCCAGGGTCGGCTGACCCGAACCGGCACCCGGTCGCCGGGCGCGGTGCGATCGAACGTGACCTCGTCGAGCTTCACGTTGGTCGAGCGGAGCATGCCGCTGCCTGGAGCTTCGCCGCACCGCACCGCGGCGGCGCGCGCCGGCCCCTCGGGCTCCTGATCGGGGCGGCCCCAGACAGCGGCGACGCCGAGCAGCGGCATCTCGGGCAGCCGATAGCAGAGCTCGGCCGTGTAGGTGTGGCTGATCGACCAGCCGCCATAGCGGTCAGGGCTCGCCGTCGCCGCCTCGGCCGTCGCGGCGATCACCCCCTCGGCGCGCCGGCCGCGCAGGTCGGCCCAGGCGTGCGGCCCCTCGAGGAGGGCCACGAGCGCCGCCACCAGAAGCAGGATCGGTCCGAGCGGGCCGAGCCAGCCCCCGAGGCGAAGGACGAGGCCGAGGAAAGCGAAGGCGGCGCAGCCGAGGAGAAGCGACGGAGCGTCGATCTCCAAGCGCGGCGCCGGCGCCCCGGCCTAGACGGGCAGCGTGTAGGCGGTCTTGACGGTCGTATAGAACTCGGCCGCGTAGCTGCCCTGCTCGCGCGGCCCGTAGGAGCTGCCCTTCCGGCCGCCGAACGGGACGTGATAGTCGACGCCGGCCGTCGGCAGGTTGACCATGACCATGCCGGCCTCGCTCATCCGCTTGAAGTGCGTGGCGTGCTTCAGCGAGGTCGTGCAGATGCCGGCCGAGAGGCCGAAGGGCGTGTCGTTGGCGACCGACAGCGCCTCCTCGTAGCCGCCGACCCGCACGATGCTCGCGACCGGGCCGAACACCTCCTCGCGGTTGATCCGCATCTCGCTCCTCGTCTCGGTGAAGAGCGCCGGCTGCAGATAAAAGCCCTTGGTCTCGCGGGACAGGAGGTCGCCGCCGAAGGCGAGCTTGCCGCCCTCCTGCTTCGCGATCTCGATGTAGCGCAGATCCTGATCGAGCTGGCTCTGGTCGACGACCGGGCCGATCTGCGTCCCCTGCTTCAGGGCGTCGTCGACGACCAGGTTCTTCAGCTCCTCGACGACGGCGTCGACGAACTTGTCGTGGATGCCCTTGGTCACGATCAGGCGCGAGGAGGCCGTGCAGCGCTGGCCGGTCGAGAAGAAGGCGCCGTTGACGGCGCAGGAGACGGCCGTCTTGAGGTCGGCGTCGTCGAGGACGACGAGCGGGTTCTTGCCGCCCATCTCGAGCTGGAATTTTTTCATCGAGGCGGCGCAGGTGGCGGCGATGCGCCGGCCCGTGTCGACCGAGCCCGTGAAGCTCACCGCGGCCACGTCCGGCGAGTTGAGAATGGCCTCGCCCACGACCGAGCCCCGGCCCATGACGAGATTGAGGACGCCGGCCGGGATGCCGGCCCGGTGGAGAATGTCGACCAGCGCCCAGGCGCAGCCCGGCACGAGATCGGCCGGCTTGAACACGACGCAATTGCCGTAGGCCAGGGCCGGAGCGATCTTCCAGGCGGGGATCGCGATCGGGAAGTTCCAGGGCGTGATCAGGCCCACGACGCCCATGGGCTCGCGGGTCATCTCGACCTCGATGCCGGGCCGGGTCGACGGCACCTTCTGGCCCGTGAGCCTCAGGCACTCGCCGGCGAAGAACTTGAGGATCTGGCCGGCCCGCGCCGCCTCGCCGATGCCCTCCGGCAGGGTTTTTCCTTCCTCGCGCGAGAGGAGGCGGCCGAGCTCGTCCTTGCGCGCCAGGATCTCCGTCGCGGCCTTGTCCAGGATGTCGAAGCGCTGCTGGATCGGGCTCACCGACCAGCTCGTGAAGGCCGCCTTGGCGGCGGCGATCGCGTCCAGCGTCTGCTGGCGGTCGGCGTAGGCGAACTCGCCGACCACATCGTCGAGGTTGGACGGGTTCACGTCCTTCGAGACGCTGGCCCCTTCTGCCCAAGCACCATCGATCAGATTCTTGTGCAGCACGGCGAAAACCTCCCAGGGTAACGGATCGGGTCTCTGCGGCGGATCGGGGCGGAGGTTAGCGCCGGAAGCCGGAAGGGCAAGGGCGACGCGCGCGAATCCGCCGCCCGCCGCCCGGCCCGGATCAGTCGTAACCCGGCCAGAAGTCCCGCTTGCCGTTGTGGCTGAGGCGACCGATGGCACGGTTGTCGCGCTCGGCCAGATTGCCGAGGTGCCGGGCCTCGTGGGGCGTCACCTTGCCGTCGGCCTGGGCCTTCCGGGTCAGGTTGTCCAGGTGACGCTCGCGGTGGGCGAGGCGGTGCGCCTCGTCCGGCGTGAGCTGGCCGTCGCGCTCGCCGTGCCAGATGCGCGCGTCCGGGCTATCGGGCCGATGGCCCCAGCTGGGCTGCCGATGATCGTAGGGCGGATGACCCGCGTCGGGCCGATGGCCCCCCTGGGGCGGCAGGTAGCCCCAGTACGGCTCCGCCATCGTCGGCGCGGCCGCGCCGAGCAGCATGGCACCGCCGAGAACAAGTGCCGCGGCGAAGGTTCTCTTGGTCGGGCTCATCATGGGACTCCATGCTTGAAGGCCTTTCCGGTCACACGCGCGGCCGGCGCATTTCCGGCGCGGGATCGTCGCCGCCGAATACGCGCCGGCCGATCCTCGCCAGAGGGGCGTCGCAGCGCGATACTCGTGCCGCGAGCCGCGTCCCGCTCGTGGCGCGGCGCCGGCAGGGGAGGCTCGACCATGGCGCAGGACAGGGCGGTGACGGAGCAGCATTTCGGTCCCTCCGAGGTCGGAGCGCTCGCCCACCTCTATCGGGGCGAGATGTACCGCAGCAAGATCTGGCGCACCCGGTTCGAACTCGACCACCAACTGGGCGGTGGTGACGACCGGCATCGCCCTCTCGGCCACCTTCAGCAGCAAGGAGGCCTCGCCCCTGCCGCTGGCGCTGGTGGGCCTCCTCGTCGTCGTCTTCCTGATCTTCGAGGCGCGGCGCTATCGCTACTTCGACGTCTGGCGCGTGCGCGTGCGGGTCATGGAGACGCAGTTCTTCGGGCCGATCCTCCGCGGCCAGGGCCTCCGGGTCGACAATGGCTGGAACCAGGCGCTGGCCGACGACTATGAGGGCCTGCACTTCCACATCAGCTTCGCCGAGGCGGCGGGACGCCGCCTGCGCCGCAACTACAGCTGGATCCTGGCCATCCAGGCGGTGGCCTACTACGGCAAGCTCTTCATCCACCCGCTCCCGCTGCTCTCGATGGGCCAGCTCTGGGAGAGGGCCTCGATAGGCCCGATCCCGGGCCAGCTCGTCGTTCTGGCGGGCATCGTCTTCCACGCGAGCTGGGTCGCCTTCGCGATCGTCACGCTGAGGAACCAGCAGGCGACCGGCCGCGTGCTGCCGCCGGTCCGCGGTGGCGATCGGGTCTGCGAATACGCCTCCTATCACCCGTGAGTCCGGCGAGAGCCGGCGTCTCAGGGGTCGAGCCTGCGCTCCCCGCAGATCCGGTAGCTGTCCCGCCAGGGCCGGATCCGCTCGAAGGCGGCGCTCGCCGCCAGGACGTCGGCGTCGGCCCAGCGGCGGCCGACGATCTGCATGCCGACCGGCAGGCCGCCCCCGGCCAGGCCGGCCGGTATCGAGGCTGCCGGGTGGCCCGTGAAGTTGATGGGATAGGTGAGGCACCAGCCGATGAGCTCGTTGACCTCCTCGCCATTGACCCGGCTCGGGCCCACCGTGTTGCCGTCCGCCCTGTTCGGGACGGCGAGGCAGGCGAGCGTCGGCGACACCAGCAGGTCATAGCGGTCGAGGACGCCCTGCACGGCGTCGTAGACCTCAGAGCGTATCTCCTGATCGGCGTAGAAGTCGGACGCGGACAGCCGCTCGCCCCTGGCGAGCCAGTCCAGATATTGCGGCGGGAAGTCTGCGCGATGCTCGCCGAGAAGGTCCGTGCCGGCGGCCTTGAATCTGGTGAAGACGCGCACGTTCATCGGCATGATCATGCGGCACCAGCAGTCGCTCAGCTCCCCCTGGGAGCGCCTGAGCCCGACATCACCTCCTCGACCAGGGCACCGGCATCCGCGAAGGCACGGACGGCCTCCGCCACGACCTCGGCCACTGCCGGGTCCACCGGAAAGATGTCGAGATCCGGGCTCCAGGCGATCTTCATGCCGCGCACCGAGCGCCGGGTCGCGGCCACGAAGTCCTGCGGATCGTCGATGCTGTAAGGATCCCGCGGGTCGTGGCCGGCGATGGCGCTCAGCACGAGCGCCGCGTCCTCGACCGTGCGCGTGATCGGGCCCTCGAACAGAAAAGGCGCGTCGTGGCCGAAGGCGTTCGGACGACCGATCTGCGGCACCCGGCCGAACGACTGCTGTAGCCATAGACCCCGCACCACGAGGCGGGGATGCGGATCGAGCCGCCGCCGTCGGTGCCCTCGGCGAAGGGCAGGAGACCATCGGCCACGGCGCCGGCGCTGCCCCCGGACGAGCCGCCGGTGTTGCGGCTGACATCGAAGGGGTTCCGGGACGGCCCGAACAGGTAATTGTCGCAGGTCCCCCGGAAGCCCATGGTCGGGCTGTTGGTCTTGCCGACGAGCACGGCCCCCGCCTTCTCGATCCGCTCGGCGAAGGCGCACCACCAGTCGGGCCTGAAGTCCCGGAGCGCCCGCACACCGCCCAGCGTCGCGGGCCAGCCCGGCCGGAAATCGAAAAGGTCCTTGAGCGCCGTCGGCACGCCGTGCAGCGGCCCCAGCTCCTCGCCGGTCATCACTTTCTGCTCGGCCTCCGCAGCCGCGCGCGAGCACCGTCGGCGTCGACGAAGACGAGCGCCGTGATGCTCGGGTTCCGGGCCTCGATGCCGCGAGGAGGCATCGACCACCTCCACGGGCGAGAGTTCCCGGGCCCGGATGCGCCGTGCCAGATCGGCCGCGGACATATAGGCAAGGTCGTCTGACACGCTCTATCCTCCCTCCGCTTTCCTTCGCCCGGCGCTGATAATAGCGCTCAGTCGGCCGGCGCAAAAACCTCGATCGGCTCGTCCAAGCCGTGGACCAGATGGCGCCCGAGGCTGACGGGTGGCGGATCGGCGTGCGCGGCCACCTCTTTGGAAAGGAGCAGCGGCCGGCCCAGCGCCTTGGTCAGCGCCTCGATGCGGAAGGCGAGGTTGACGGCCGGGCCGATCACCGTGAAGTCGAGCCGGCCGGCGGCGCCGACATTCCCATAAAAGACATCGCCCAGATGGAGACCGATGCCCGCCGCCGGAGAGGCGAGAAAAAAATCCGGCCGCTCCCGGGCGACCAGGGCGGGGCCGGCAAGCCCCGCCGTCCCCGCCGCGAGGGCGGAGCCCGTCGCCGCGCGTCATCGTCCGCCACCGGGAAGACAGCCAGCACGCCGTCGCCGATGAACTTGAGGACGTCGCCGCCGCCGGCCAGGATCGGCGGGCAGATCTGCTCGAAACAGGTATCCAGCAGCTCGATCATCGTCTCCCGGGGAAGGTGGTCGGAGAGCCAGGTCGAGCGGCGGAGGTCGACCGCCATGATGACCGCCTGCCGACGCTCGTCCCGACCACGGCGGATGGCGCCGGCCAATACCTTGGGGCCGGCCTCGCGACCGAGATAGACCTCGAGCAGGCCTGCGTGACGCGCCGGCCGAGCCGCACCTCGAACATCGCCGCGAGCGGCGGCATGATGTCCTCGAGCCGCCGGACCTGCTCCCCGCCGAAGCCGCCGGTACATCGGTCGCCCACACAACGAAGGGAAAATAGCCGTTGATGCGGGCCATCGGCAGGATCAGCAGGTCGGTCGTGCCGAGCGCGGCCAAGCCGTCGAGCAGCACATGGTCCCGGCCTTCGCCCGCGTCCAGGCGAAAGCGGCGGGCAACGCCATCGAGAATTGTGGCCCGGAACGGGCTGTCGAGGAAGATGGCGCTCTCCTCGGCGGCGACATCGATCTCGAACTCCTCGACGACCCCCTGCGCCCGCCACCAGCGGCAGCCCAGGGCCAGGAGCTGCGGGTGCAGGGTCGGCGTCCCGACGTGCACGTAGGTGAGCGGCACGCCCGCCTGGACGAGCCGCCAGCAGAGCCCGTCCAGCGCCTCGCTCACCTGCTCGATCGTCCCGGATTCCCGCAACAGCCACGCCGCCGGATCGCCCCGGTCACCGGCCGGCGGACCGGCGCTGGGCGGACGCGCCGCCCGCGCACCGGCAAGGGCAGATCGAGGATCGGGCCCGCCTCGCCTCCCGTGGAGCCGGCGGCGCTCATCGGCCGCCAGTGGATCTCGGGCTCGGGCAAGGGCTCGGTGCCGAGCAGGAAATCGAAGTCGCAGCCCTCGTGCGCCTGCGCGATGTGGGCCGCGAACATGCGGCCATAGCCGCGCGGCGGAAGGGGCTTCGGCCGCCAGGCCGCCCGGCGGCGATCGAGCTCGGCCTCATCCACCACGAGATCGAGCCGGCGCGCCTCGACATCGACCGCGATCGGGTCGCCGGTGCGGACCAGGGCGAGCGGCCCGCCGACCGCCGCCTCGGGCGACGTGGAGGATGCAGGCGCCGTAGGAGGTACCGGACATCCGCGCATCCGAGATCCGCATCATCTCGCGCATCCCCTGCCTCAGCAGCTTCCCGGCAGGGGCAGCATGCCCCATTCGGGCATGCCGGCGCCGACCGGCCCGGCGTTCTTCAGCACCAGGACATGGTCGGGCCTCACCTCGAGCTCGGCCTCGTCGATGCCCGCCGTCATGTCGTCGTAGCTCTCGAAGACGAGTGCGGGGCCGGTGTGCCTCAGGAACCGCGGGTCGGCCGCCGAAGGCTTGATGACGCACCGACCGGCGCGAGATTGCCCTACAGGATCGCCGGCCTCCTTGGCGACCGGACCGTTGAGGCCCTGGATCACCTCGTCATTGTAGACCTCGGCCTCCTCGATGTTCTGGCCCAGCGTCCGGCCGTTGACGGTCAGGCAGTCGAGGTCGAGCTCGTCCCGGAGCTCCCCCAGCAGCGCCAGGATGCCCCCCGCGTAAAGAAATCCTCCATCAGGAACCGGCCCGAGGGGCGGACGTCGGCCAGGACCGGGACCTCCGCGCCAGCTCGTCGAAGCGGTCGAGCTCGAGCGGGATGCCGCCCGGCGGGCGATCGCGACCAGGTGGATCATGGCGTTGGTCGAGCCGCCCATGGCCAGATGCAGCGGATCGCATTGTCACGGCCCCGCCCGCAGGACCTGGTCGGGCGTCACATCCTCCCAAACCATGTCGACGACCCGCCGGCCGGAATCGTCGCCATGCGCGGATGGCCGGCGTCGGCGGCGGGGATCGCGGACCCGCCCGTCAGCACAAAACCCAGCGCCTCGGCGATCGCGGTCATGGTCGCGGCCGTGCCCATGGTCATGCAGCGGCCGAAGCTGCGGGCGATGCCCTCTCGATCTCGTTCCAGTCCTGCTCGTCGATGTTGCCGGCCTGGAGCTCGGCCCAGTATTTCCAAGAGTTGGAGCCCGAGCCCAGCGCCACGCCCTTCCAGTTGCCGCGCAGCATCGGCCCGGCCGGGAAGAAGATCGAGGGCAGGTTCGTCGAGATGGCACCCATCAGCAGGCCGGGCTGGTCTTGTCGCAGCCGCCCATAGCACCGCGCCGTCGATCGGATGCGTGCGCAAGAGCTCCTCGGTCTCCATCGCCAGGAAGTTGCGGTAGAGCATCGTCGTCGGCTTGACGAAGGGCTCGGAGAGCGAGATCGCGGGCAGCTCGAGCGGGAAGCCGCCCGCCCGCAACACGCCGCGCTTGACTCCTCCGCCCGCTCCGGAAGTGCGCGTGGCACTGGTTGATGTCGGACCAGGTGTTGACGATCCCGATGACCGGCTTGCCGGCATAGTCCTCACGGCCGAAGCCCATCTGCATGATCCGCGAGCGGTGGCCGAAGGCCCTCAGATCGTGCACGCCGAACCAGCGGTGCGAGCGAAGCTCCTCGGGCTTCTTGCGCGTGTTGTTGCTCATCGCCTCCCTCTCCGCTTGCCGACCACGTCGCGCGCCGGACGTCAGGAGTGGCACCCCCGAGCGTCAAGCGAGGGCGCTGGCGACGCGATCGCCGCCAAGGCACAGGCTGCGACACTTGCCGGTACGGTCGGACCCCGGGTAAAGCATCGGCCGCACCGGTGCTGGGAGAGCCCGGCACCCGACGCGCAGCCGGTCGGCCAGGCAACCAGGGAGGCACAAGCGGTGGCCCACGTCACGCCCGAGGATCTCATCCCCGACCTCTACAAGGTCATCGAGCCGGAGTTCGGCCACCTGGTCAGCGGCAACGCCCGCCTGGTGCGCCTCTGGACCGGCGCCGCCTGGGCCGAGGGCCGGGTCTACTTCTGCGACGGCTATTTTCTGCTCTCCAGCGATATACCGAACAACCGCATCACGCGCTTCGTGCCTCACCACACGGGCCTCGGCGGCACCGTTTCCGTCTTTCGCCAGCCCTCCAGCAACACCAACGGCCACACCCGCGACCTGGAGGGCCGCCTCGTCTCCTGCGAGCATGGCGGCCGGCGGGTCAGCCGCACCGAGCTCACGGCCGCGTCACCGTCATCGCCGACAAGTGGCAGGGCAAGCGCCTGAACTCGCCCAACGACGTCGTCGGCAAGTCCGATGGCACCATCTGGTTCACCGACCCGCCCTACGGCATCCTGACCGACCTCGAGGGCCGGCAGGGCGACCTCGAATATGGCGGCTGCCACGTCTTCTGCTTCGACCCCAAGAAGGGCGAGCTTCGCATCGCCTCCGACGATTCCGTGAAGCCCAACGGCATCGCCTTCAGCCCCGACGAGAATATCTCTATATCGCCGACACCGGGGCCAGCCACGACCCCGAGGGGCCGCGCCACATCCGCGCCTTCGACGTCACGACTCGGGCAAGCTGAAAAAAAGCCGCGTCTTCGCCACCTGCGACGTCGGCCTCTTCGACGGCTTCCGCTGCGACAGAAAGGGCCGCGTCTGGTCGAGCGCCGGCGACGGCGTCCACTGCTACGCCCCCGACGGCCGCCTCCTGGGCAAGATTCTCGTTCCCGAGGTCGTGGCCAATGTCTGCTTCGGCGGCGTGAAGAAGAACCGGCTCTACATCTGCGGCACGACCAGCCTCTACGCCATCCTTACCCACGTCAACGGCGCCCAGATACCCTAGCCAACTCCGCTAAGGGTGATTATATATGGCGGGCTCGAGGGGCACGATATCGGCCTGCACCGTCGAGGTCGATGGCGGGCTTACCGAGCTGCCGGCGGCGGAGCTGTAGGAGCTGGTCGACGGCAGCCCTGACGGGCAGGAGCTGGCCCGGGCTCTGGTCGCCAGGCTCGCGCGGGTGGCCGACGGCGATCGGCGACCCCTCGGCGATCCGGTGACCGTCGACCACGACGACGGTCACGAGGACCTGCTCTATCCCGTGGTTGTCGACGAGGCCTACGCCCTTGTCATCGCCCTGTTCCCCCGCCCGCCGGGGGCCGGGGCGGGTTTGGATCGTTAAGGTCGGCGGGGTAGCATCGGGGCGGGCCCCGGTGCCCGCCCAGAAGGAAGCGACGGAGCGCTTGCTGGCATGGCAGAGACGAGGTCGCCGCTAGGGTCCGAGGCAGCGACGGGGACATTCGACGCCGAAGCTTTCCTCGGCGGGCGGGAGCGGGCCGAGGCGCTGACCGCGGCGCAAGGCGCCGTGCTGGATGCCGCGGCCCTGATCCGCGCGCTGCGCGAGGCGGCCCGGCTGTCGCAGGCCGAGCTGGCGCGGCGTGCCGAGACGCACCAGACGCATATCAGCGCTCTCGAGAGCGCGCGCGGCCGCCAGGGGCCCACAGTCGAGACCCTGGCCCGGATCGGTCTCGCCCTGCGGCCGGCCGATCGCGATCGTCGAGCAGGCCGAGCTGGACGAGCTGCGTCAGGAGAACGAGGCGCTCCGCCGGCGCCTCGCGGCGCTGGAAGCGGGCACCGGCCGCGCTGACGTCGTCGAGTTCTGTCAGTGACGACATCGGGCTGGCGCCGGAGAGCGGCTTCCGGCTGACCCCCAAGGAGATCGGCCAGAGTTCAAGGCCTGTGAGAGCAAGCCGGTAGAGCTTCCACTTATCGGCGACCCGGGCCAACAGAGCCGCGCCGTCGAGGAATGACCGGCCTCACCGACGCTCTCGCCCGCCCCTGTATTCCTGGCGACGGGAGGCTGGGCTCTGCTCGTCCTCGTGTCCCTCGGGCTCTGGCTGCACCCGTCCGAGCGCGGGCTCGTCTGGCTGTCGAGCCTCTGCGGCGTCGCCGGTGCCCTGCTCGTCGCCGTGCCCTTCTTGGCGAGATGAGCGCAGGAGGGAAGACGACAACTTGATCGCCACGACCCAATTCACGAGCAAGGGGATCCTAGGCTGATCGTCGACAAGCTCGAAGCTCCGGTGGCGGGTCAGTGGCCCGCCCCGATTCGATCCGCTTCAGCGACGGCTCATGGCTCTCCACGGGCTCGGGCTCATCGCCTGGTCCTATGTGCTCATTGGGATCGCCTGGGAGGTCGCGCACCCCGGCTGAGCGTCGGCGTCTCCCGGCGGCGATGGGGCCCTGGCCTGATCAGCCTCCCGCCGCGACCCTGGTGGCTCCGCCTGCCGGGGTCACGGCCGGGCGCCAGACGCCGTCGGGAGAGCGGCAGCCGACGAGCCGGTAGCGGTCGACCGCGCCCTTGATCGCGATCAATTCCTCGAACTCCCGGCAGAAGAGGCCGCTCGTCGTCCTGAAGGTCCGGAGCGGCATGACGGTCCCCGAGGCGAACCGGTCGGGATCGGACCAGGAGGTCATCGTGCCGCTGACGAGCGTCTCCAACCCTCGCTGCCGGGCACGGTCGGCTGTCCTGGCGTCGGCTCCGGTGAGCTCCCGATAGAGCGGCTCGGGGGCCGGCCCGGACGGGGCGCCGGCACAACCCGGCAGGGCGAGCCCCAGGGAGGCGGCCAGGGCCAGCCGCGCCAGCTTCGGGTCGCGGCCCATCAGGGAGCCCCTCGCCAGCCCCGGCTGATGAGCGCCTCCTCCTGCCGATGCGTCAGGTCCGGCCCGGCCTGCCTCGCGTCGTCTGCGAGAAGCTGGTCGGCGGTCGGCTGGGCGAGCTGGTCGCGCAGCCTCAGCCACCCCGACCCGTCACCATGCGTATCGGCGCCGGAGCCGACGGCCGCCACCGCAGCGGTGTCGCCTCCCTTCGGCGGCGTGCCGCCGCCCGATCCGGGGTCGTGCGGCTGACCATCCGGCGGCGTGCCGCCGACCTGCTGCCCCGGGTCCGTGCCGCCTCCGGTGACGGTGCCGGTTGGCCCCGGACTGGACGTGTCTCCGCCGCCGGTGCCGGTGGGCCCTGGAGCGGACACCGACCGCCGCCGTGCCGGTGGGTCCTGGACCGGACACGCCTCCGCCGCCAGTGCCGGTGGGTCCTGGACCGGACACGCTCCGCCACCAGTGCCGGTGGGTCCCGGGTCACTTGCCTTGCCGTCCCCCGTACCGCTGGTGCTGCCGCCGGTCGGGGCGTCGGACACATTGCCCCCGGCGCCCGCGGTACCACCAGCCGGCCCGCCGCTATTGTCGTCGCCGTGAGCGGGCCCGCCGATGCCGAAGCCACCGCCGAAGCCCGTGCCGCCGATCCCGAAACCGCCATGGCTCCCGGGACCACCGCCCCGCCCCGGGCCGCCGGCCGAGGTGTCCGAGGTCTCGCCGCCGCCGCCGAGCGAGCCACCGCCTGTCCCGCGGCCTCCCTGGCCGCCCAGTCCACCGTCGACACCATGCCCGCCCGGGCCGCCGGACGGTCCGTTTCCTTGCCCCGCGCCGCCGCCATTGCCGTTGCCGTTGCCGCGGGCCTCGGCGGGGGCAATGCCGAGTGGGCGACCAACGCCGATGCAGAACGACAGCGCCCCGAGCATGACGACCAGCGCCGCCCAGCCCAGCCCGGCGGTCCGGCTCAACGGCAGAGATCGTGTCATGGCCTCCTCCCCACCGCATCGAAGCGCGATGCGAGCCCTGCCTCGAGCAGGGAGGCATCAGGCGATGCTTAACCTTAGGATACCATGGCCACAGGACTGCAGCCATTCTCCAAAAGGACGATGCGGCACAGCCGCCGCTCTCCCAAAGATAGTGATGATCGAGCAGCGCGTCGGCGGTGGCGGACAGGTTGTGCCGTCGTGACTGACGGCCGGCGTCTGACGTCCTATCCTTTCGTCGGTCGACGACAGGCAGGTCCGGAAGCGCAAAGGTGTCGGGGATGGCCGCGCCGGCACGGACGTGACACGCCCCGCCCTCGGGTGGAGCGCGGCTAGCCGGCCGGCTGGTGAGCCGCTTCCGGATGGTCGACGAGATCGGCGACGCTCGGGCCGGAGGCGCCATGGAATGCTGCCGGCGCGCCGGCACCGTGGGCGCCCTTGCCGAAAACGAAGTCGCTCGCGCCGAGATCGCCGAGGCCGATGCCGGCCAGCGTCAGGACGTCCGCGCCCGCGGAGCCGCCGGCGGCGGCGCCGAGGTCGATCACCACGTCGGCGCCGACCTGGCTCGCGTGCGCGTCGACCTGGCCGAGGCCGCCGATGCCCTTGAACTGCGACAGGTCGATCACGTCCTTGTCGGTCTCGAAGTCGAGGATCGTGTCGTGGCCGCTGCCCTGCTCGAAGACGAAGCGGTCCGCCCCGCGCGTGACGTTGTGGGTCCTCACGGCGGATCGCATCGCCATAGAGCTGATCGTCACCGGCGCCGCCGATCAGGATGTCCCGCCCGCACCGTGGCGTCGACCATCGTGAAGCCGGCATCGCCGAACAAGAGGTCGTTGCCGGTGCCGCCACTCGAGCAGGTCGTCGCCGCAGCGAGCGGTGTCGACAGAAGCTGTTCCACTAGAGCCGATAGTGAACCCGTCACCGCTGAGGACGTCGTCGCCGGCGTCGCCATAGAGCTGGTCGTTTCCTCCCGGGCGTTGTCGACCGGGCCGAGGTTGCCCCAGCAATCTCCGTAAATCTGGTCGTTCCCGTTACCTCCGTGAAGATCGTCATCACCTCCCCTGGAGTTGCCGGCCAACTTATTCCAAGTATCGCCCGTGACGATGTCGTCACCCTCGCCACCGCTCAGGAAGTCATTGCCGCCACGGGCGTCGCCGGTCATGCCGGACTCGCCGCCGAAATCGCCGAACAGCCCGTCGCTGCCGGCACCGCCTTCGATATGGTCGTCCCACCCCGAGCATCGCCGGACATGCCGTTGTCCGAGTCGCCGATGAGATAAGGTCGTCGCCGTCGCCGCCGTCGATGAAGTCGTTCCCGCCAGTTGCCGTGCCGTCCATCAGGCCGGCATCGCCGACGATGATGTCGCCGCCGCCCAAGCCCTCCAGCCGGTCGTTGCCGCCGCGGCCGGACGACAGCACGCCGCCGATCTCGGGCAGGCCCTCGTAGTTTCCCGTAGTATAGGGATCGCCGAAGATGTTGTCGGTGTCGGCCGTGCCGACGATCAGGTTGTTCGTGCCCAGATAGGGCGCGACGCCGCCGATCAGGTCCGCCATTGATGGTCCTCCGCGTCCGGTGGCTCCACACCACCTTCGCGCCGAGGCTAGGCAGGGATCGGAAGCGGGCGCGTCAGCCGTTCATACTAGGCCGTGCGATTTTTTTTGTGCGCGGGTCTCGCCGCTCCATGCCGAGCCGGCAGGAGATACCTCGCCGCCATGCAGAGCGACTGGCTGCAGGACCGGTCTTCTGGCCGTGACCGCGCTCACCGGGCGAGGTGAGCAAGCACGCTTTTGAGCCGACCCTTTTTGCGATGACAAGCTCAACAGGCTCGATCATACTGATATTGAGGTCGGAAGAAGGCTGCCCGCGAAAGAACTGTACATAGGCGACGGGGCGCCGGCAAATGCTTGGAAGCTCGGAGCTTCTGCGCCTGTTGGACCGCCTCGAGCAGGGCGTGCTGCTGGTAACCGCGCGCGCTGGTCAGATGCACGCCAATCAGATCGCGGATGGCCTGCTGCGAGCGGGCGATGCCTTGCTCGTCGACGGCGGTTCCGTCGCCTGTTATTTCCCCAGCGACACCCGCCGACTTCGGCGGCTGGTCAGCGAGACTGCGGCCTCCATCGGCGGCGATTCCGGGGGGCTGCTGGCGGTTCACCGTAGGTCTCTTGGCAGGCCGCTCTCGGTGCTCGTCGCGCCGCTGCGAGAGAGTGGCGGCCTTGCGCAAGACGAGGCGGCGGTTGCCCTGATTGTCAGCGATCCGGAGCGGGTCGCCCCGACGTCGGCGGAGCATCTCCGGGAGCTCTACGATCTGACGTCCGCGGAGGCGCGGATCGCCATGGCGCTATTGCACGCCGGCCGCCTGCAGGACATCGCCGACCGCTTCGGCATCAGCCTGTCGTCGGTGCGCGTCCACCTGCAACGCGTGTTCGAGAAGACACGGACCCATCGGCAGGCCGAGCTTCGTGCGAGTCTCATTCTCACTCACAGGCTGCCGATAGCCCTTGGCTGGCCGATTGTCAGGTCGCTCCCCTATCTTATCGGCTTCGATATAGCCCTCGACATGCTCGATTGACCCGAGACGCTGCCCCGCCTTGCCGGCGCTCAGCTCCCCGTGGCCAGCGTCGCGGTCCGGCTCTCCTGGGTCACCGCCGGGCGCCAGACGCCGTCGGGATAGCGGCAGCCGACGAGGCGGTAGCTGTCGGCCGCACCCTCGAGCGAGATCAATTCCTCGACCTCGCGACAATAGAGGCCGCCTTTCGTCCTGAACGTCCGGAGCGGGGTGACGGCTCCGGACGCGTTGTGCTCGGGATCGGACCAGGAGGCGGTGGCACCGCTGGTGAGGGCCTCGAGCGCGTATTGAAGGACACCGTCCGCATTCGCTGCGTCGGCCTTCGGAAGCTTGGCATAGAGCGGCTGGGGTGCGGGCACGGAGCCTGTGCACCCCGCGGCCGCGAGCCCGAAAAGCGCTGCCGAAAGGAGCGGAATGCCTCTTGAGCCTGCATCCATCAAGGCGGGGCCCTCCCTTCGAGTAACCTCGGCGAGCGCGTCTCCGAGGGTCGCGTCGCTCCGCGGCCGAGGCCCGGATCGCCCGCCCCGACCACGGCCGTCCGATGCAGTGGCAGCTACTGTCTCACTGCCCCGTCCCCAAGGCGTTGAGAGATGAGAGAAGCCTGGCATCGAGCGTCCGTCCAGACGGAACGGCTGCAGATCCTACTCCGGATCCCGCTGGGATCGGGCGGCCTGCATCCGGGAACGCTTGACATCGGGCGCCGACGGACCGAACCGAAGCTCGGCCCACGACGTCGGGCCGTCACGGATGCGCGCAACCTCGGGGAGCGTCGGGTGATCGAGCGGGACGTCATCATCGTGGGCGGGGGGCCGGGCGGGTCGAGCTGTGCCTGGCGGCTGCGCAGGAAGGGGATCGAGGCGCTGGTGCTCGATCGGGCCGCCTTCCCGCGCCTCAAGCTCTGCGCCGGCTGGATCACGCCCGAGGTCGTCCGCGCGCTGGAGCTCGATCCCCAGACCTATCCGCTGAGCTTTCTGACGTTCGAGACCCTGCAGATCCACATCAAGGGCCTGAGCTTCGGGCTGCATGCCCGGCAGCACTCCATCCGGCGGGTCGAGTTCGACGCCTGGCTGCTCGAGCGCTCCGGCGCCGAGGTCGTGCAGCACACCGTGCGCGAGATCCGCCGCGACGGCGACGGGTTCGTCGTCGACGGGACATTCCGCTGCCGCCGGCTGGTCGGCGCCGGCGGCACGCGCTGCCCGGTCTACAGGAGCCTCTTTCGCGACCTCCACCCGCGCGAGGAGAGCCATCAGGCCGCCGTGCTCGAGGAAGAGCTCGCCTACGACTGGCAGGACGGCGCCTGTCACCTATGGTTCTTCGACAACCGCCTGCCGGGCTATTCCTGGTACGTGCCCAAGGCGGGCGGGCACCTCAATGTCGGGATAGGCGGCATGTCGACCAAGCTCCGCGAGCGCGGGCAGGACATCAAGGACCAGTGGGCGCATCTGGCGGGCGTGCTCGGGGAGACGGGGCTCCTCGCCCCGGCCGAGCGGGCGCCCAAGGGCTACACCTATTATCTCCGGGGCGCGGGCGACGCCGTCCACGACCGGGGCGCCTACATCGTGGGCGATGCCGCCGGGCTCGCGACGCAGGACCTCTGCGAGGGCATCGGCCCGGCGGTCCTGAGCGGGCTCCGCGCGGCCGACGCCATCGCCGGCGGCGAGCCCTACTCGGTGCGCTCGATCCCCCGCTACTCGCTGCCGAGCGGCCTGCTCGGCCAGACCCTGGCCTTCTTCGTGGCGGGCCGGCAGGTGGCGCTCGGCCGTGACTAGACCCCGGCGGACATCTCGGCACCGGCGGCTCCTGGCGCCCCTGCTCCTCCTGGGCCTCGCCGGCTGCGGCGGCGGCACGCCCCCGCCCGAGGGCGCCAACCGGCTGGTCAACTACACCTGCGCCGACGGCACCAGGGTCACCGCCCTCTTCGGCCTCGACCCCTCCCAGATGCAGCTCCAGGTCGACGGCAAGGCCCAGAACCTGCCGCTCAAGCCCGGCCCGCCGGGGACCCGGTACGAGGACAAGGGAACCGTCTTCTCGACCAGCGGGGCGGAGGCGCAGCTCCAGCGGCCGGGCAAGCCCGAGACGAGCTGCAAGATCGGCGTCTGAGGCCCGATGCACGGTACCCTTCAGGCCGGGTCGAGCGCCTCCCGGTAGAGCCCTGCATAGTCCCGCGCGGTCGCCGGGCGCGGATTGGTGGCGTTGCAATGGTCCTTCTCCGCCTGTGCCGCCAGGCCCGGGATGTCGGCCTCCGTGACGCCCATTTCGCGGAGTCCGGCGGGCAGGCCGAGCCGAGCGTTGAGGGTGCGCACCCAGCCCCCGAGGTCCGCTGACGGGGCGAGGCCCAGAAGCTCCCGCACGCGGCCATACTTGCCGCCCGCATGCGCCTCGTTGAACGCGAGCACGGCCGGCAGGACGACGGCGTTGAGGGTGCCATGGTGCAGCGGCCGCCCGGGCAGCGCACCCAGCGGGTGGCTCATCGCATGGACCGCGCCCAGGCCCTTCTGGAAGGCCATGGCCCCTTCCATCGCCGCCATCATCATCTCCCAGCGGGCCGTGCGGTCGCTGCCGTCCAGGAAGGCGCGCTCGATGTGGCCGGCTGAGCGGACGAGCCCGTCGAGCGCGATCGCCTCGGCCGGCGGGTTGATGGCCGGGGCGAGGAACGTCTCGATGCAGTGGGCCATGGCGTCCATGCCGGTGCCGGCGGTCAGGGCCGGCGGCAGGCCCAGGGTCAGCTCCGGATCGCAGAGGGCGCATTTGGGGATCAGATGCGGGCTCAGGAGAGCGAGCTTGCGGCCGTCCTCCAGCACGATCACCGTGCCGCGGCCGACCTCGCTGCCCGTGCCGGCGGTCGTGGGGACGGCGATCAACGGCGCCACCCGGGAGCTGATGCGCGCGGCCCCGCCCTCGACCGCCGCATAGCGGGCGAGCTCGCCCGGGTGGGTCGCCATCAGGCCCACCGCCTTGGCGAGATCGATCGCCGACCCGCCGCCGAGGCCGATCAGGCCGTCGCAACCTCCGCTCACGAAGAGGTCGGTCGCCGCTCGCGCAGCCCGCTCGGTCGGGTTGGCCGGTGTCGCGTCGAACACGGTCGCCCTGACAGTGCCCGGCAGCCCGTCCCTGACGCGATCCAAGAGACCCGCGGCGGCGACACCCTTGTCCGTCACCAGCAGCGGCCGGCCGACCGCCAGGCGATTCAGCTCCTCGCCCAAGCGGTCGACGGCTCCGAAGTCGAAATGGATCGTGGTGAGATAGGTGATCGTCGCCATCGGCCGCCTCCCCTCGCCCGCGCCGTGCCAGGGCGGTGGACGCTAGCCGCCGCGGGCGGTTTTCGCTAGTAAGCCCAGGCCATCGCCACCGGCCGCATGGGGCCTATGACAATTCCGCAGATCTCGGCTACGGACCGGCGTCGCCGGGATCCGGAAAGGCCCGAGGCAGGGGCCTGGAGCAGCGTCTCGATCAGGGAGATGAAAGAATGCAGGGACTGCTGCGGTTGAGCGCCTGGATCGACGCCCTCAACAGCCGGATCGGCCGCTGGGTGGCTTGGCTGATCCTGGTCGCGGTCGTGATCTCCGCCGGCAACGCCATGATCCGCAAGATCTTCGACATGTCGTCCAATGCCTGGCTCGAGATGCAGTGGCAGCTCTTCAGCGCCGTCTTCCTGCTCTGCTCCCCCTATACCCTGCTCCGGAACGAGCACATCCGGATCGATATCCTCAACCATGGCTTCCCGCAGCGGCTCCGCAACTGGATCGACCTGCTCGGCCATTGTCTGTTTCCTCATGCCGTTCGCGCTGCTGATGGTCTACTTCGGCTGGCCGTTCTTCTGGGCGTCCTACAGCATCGGCGAGCAGTCGGGCAGCGCCGGCGGCCTCGCCCAGTGGCCCGCCAAGCTTCTCGTCCCCCTCGGCTTCGCGCTGCTGGTGCTCCAAGGGGTGAGCGAGATCATCAAGCGCATCGCCGTGATGCGCGGCCTGATCCAGGACCCGCACGCGGGCCAGGTCGGCGCCGGCCACGCGGTCATCGAGTAGAGCGGGCGCCGGGGCGGGGACGGGCCGATGCACATCTTCATCGACAACATGGCGCCGATCATGTTCGGCTGCCTCGTCGTCTTCCTGCTGCTGGGCTACCCGGTGGCCTTCGCGCTGGCCTTCAACGGCCTCCTGTTCGGCGTGATCGGCATTTGGCTCGGCCTCTTCAGCCCCAACTTCCTCCAGGCCCTGCCGGACCGCGTCTACGGGGTGATGACCAACGAGACCCTGCTGGCGATTCCTTTCTTCACGTTCATGGGGCTCGTCCTCGAGCGATCGGGCATGGCCGAGGACCTGCTCGAGACGATCGGGCAGCTCTTCGGCCCGGTCCGCGGCGGTCTCGCCTTCGCCGTCATCCTGGTCGGCGCGCTCCTCGCCGCCACCACGGGCGTGGTCGCGGCCTCCGTCATCTCGATGGGCCTCATCTCACTGCCGATCATGCTCCGCTACGGCTACGACCGGCGCTTCGCCACCGGCGTCATCGCGGCCTCGGGCACGCTGGCCCAGATCATCCCGCCCTCGCTCGTGCTGATCGTCATGGCCGATCAGCTCGGCCGATCGGTCGGCGACATGTACGAGGGTGCTTTGATCCCGGGCCTCGTCCTCTCTGGCATCTACCTTCTCTACGCGGGCGGCGTGGCGGTCCTTTTTCCCAAGGCGGCACCGGCCCTGCCGCCCGAGGCGCGCTCGCTGCGCGAGCCCGGCGGCGCCTCCGGGGTCGTCTCCTTTCTCGTTCTGCTGCTGATCACGATCGCCATCACCGTGGTCGCCGACCGCTATCTCCAGGCGGAGATGCCTCAGTCGGCCTCGATCCTGGCCGTATCGATCGCCGTGCTCGTCGCCTTCGTCGCAGCGCTGGTCAACCACGTCCTGAAGCTCGGCATTCTCTCGCAGCTGGCCGAGCGCGTCGTCTTCGTGCTCATCCCGCCCCTGGCGCTGATCTTCCTCGTGCTCGGCACGATCTTCCTCGGCGTCGCCACGCCGACCGAGGGCGGCGCCATGGGCGCCTCGGGGGCCCTGCTCCTCGCCCTCTTAAAGCGGCGCCTCACCTTCGATCTCCTGAGCCAGGCGATCAATTCGACCGCCAAGCTCTCGTCCTTCGTCATTTTCATCCTGCTCGGCGCCCGAGTTCTTCTCCCTCACCTTCTATGGGGTCGATGGCCATGTCTGGGTCGAGCACCTGCTCGTCGCCCTGCCGGGCGGCGCCATCGGCTTTCTCCTGGTCGTCAACCTGATAGTCTTCGTGCTGGCCTTCTTCCTCGATTTCTTCGAGCTGGCCTTCATCATCATCCCGCTGCTCGGCCCCGCCGCCGACAAGCTGGGCATCGACCTGATCTGGTTCGGCGTCATCATGGCGGTCAACATGCAGACCTCGTTCATGCATCCGCCCTTCGGTTTTGCCCTCTTCTATCTGCGCTCGGTGGCACCCACGGAGTCCTACCAGGACAAGATCACCGGCAGACGCATGGCGCCGGTGACGACGGCCCAGATCTACTGGGGCGCCGTGCCGTTCGTCTGCATCCAGGTGATCATGGTGCTGATCGTCGTCCTCTTCCCGGGGATGGTGACGCACTACAAGGACACCGGCACGGGCGTGAGCCCGGCCAGCATCAAGAAGCTCGACATTCCCATGCCGCAGTTCACGCCGCCGCCCCTCGATCTCAGCCCGCCCAAGCTCAACTAGCTTCGATCGGAGCGGAGCCGGGCGCAAAAGAAGGGCCCCGGCACGTCGACAGCGCCGAGGCCCATCCCTTCGTTGCCGAAGGCCGCCGAGGGGGCGGTCAGCCCTGCGAGAGGGCCCTCACCATCGTGATGTCGTAGGTCAGCTCCGCCACCTGCCACCAGAAATACCCGTCATTGCGAAAGGCGGCCTGGTTCTCGTAGATCTTCTTGAAATCGGCGTTCTGAGCCGAGAGCTCGACATAGACCTCGTCGGCGGCCTTGCGTGCCGCGGCCATCACGTCCGGCGGGAAGGCCCTGAGCTGGGCACCCCCGGCGAGGAGCTGCTTCAGCGCACCCGGATTGACGGTGTCGTAGCGCGCCTGCATCCAGCTGTTGGCGTAGCCGCAGGCATTGAAGAGGACCGCCTGATAACTCTTGGGCAGCGAGCTCCACTTGTCCGTGTTGATGAAGGCATGGAGCGTGGGGCCGCCCTCCCACCAGCCGGGATAGTAGTAGTATTTGGCGACCTTGTAGAAGCCGAGCTTCTCGTCGTCATAGGGACCGACCCATTCGGCGGCGTCGATCGTGCCCTTCTCGAGCGACGGATAGATGTCGCCGCCGGCGATCAGCTGGGGCACCACGCCGAGCTTGGCGATCACCTTGCCGCCCATGCCGCCGATGCGGAACTTGAGGCCCTTGAGGTCGTCGAGGCTCTTGATCTCCTTGCGGAACCAGCCGCCCATCTGACAGCCCGTGTTGCCGCACGGAATGGCGTGGATGTTGTACTTTTTGTAGAAGTCGTTGAGCAGATCGGTGCCGCCGCCCTCGTAGAGCCAAGCGGTCATCATGCGCGAGTTGGGCCCGAACGGCACCGCCGTGCCGAGCGCGAAGGTCGGGTCCTTGCCCCAGAAATAGTAGGAGGCGGTGTGGCACATCTCGACCGTGCCGTTGGTCACGGCGTCGGCCGCCTGCAGGCCCGGCACGAGCTCTCCGGCCGCGAAGACCTGGATCTGGAACTTTCCCTCGGTCGCCTCGGAAACCTGCTTCGCCATCACCTCGGCGGCAGCGTAGATGGTGTCGAGCGACTTCGGAAAGCTCGACGTGCAGCGCCATTTGACCTCTGGCGCCGACTGGGCGATCGCCGGCTTCGGGAAGTCCGAGACGGCTATGCCGGCAGCCGCCGCCGCGGCAGCGCCAGTCACGAGATTGCGACGTTTGACCACTATCTGAGGCCTCCGTATTTTTGTCGCACGACTTCCGCTCTCGGCGGCCGTGCCCCTCTGAACTCTTGACGGCGGCAGAATAGGGTCGTGCGCCGGGCTCTTGCAACCCCGGTGCCATCTCCCGCCGCGGCGCGAGCATCACTCGGCGGCGATCGGCAGCCCCACCCCCTCCGGGGTTCTCAGCTCGGCGAGTAGGGCATCCCGCGTCCGCTCGTAGGCCTCGACGGACCGGGTCTTGATATGCCCGTAGCCCCGAATCGTCCCGGCCAGCCCGGCGATCGCAACCGACCTGTCCAGCGTCTCGGGCCGAAGATGAGAAAGCACCTCCTCGATCGTCGCCCGATAGCCGGCGATCAGCCGTCGCTCCATCCGTCGCTCCGCCGTCCTCCCGAACGGATCGAGGGCCGTGCCGCGCAGCACCTTCAAGGGCGCCAGCAGCCGCATCGCCCGGAGCATCCAGGGGCCGAGCGTGATCTTGGCGGGCGCCTCGTCGCCCTTGCGGCGCCGGCCAAGGAAGGGCGGCGCCATGTGGAAGCGAAGCACGGGATCGCCCTCGAACGTTCGACGGAGCCGCTCCTGGAAGCGGCCGTCGGTGAAGAGCCGGGCGACCTCGTACTCGTCCTTGTAGGCCATGAGCCGGAAAAGCCCCTCGGCGACCGCCGGGGCCAGCCGCGGCTCGCCTGGCCCGACGGCCTCCCGCTCGACCAGCGCGACCCGACGGACGAAGTCCTCGTAGGCCGCGGCATAGGCCTCGCTCTGATAGCCGACGAGAAAGCCCCGCCGGTGCGCGACGAGGTCCTCGAGACCCTCCGGTGGACGGCGCTCGGGTCCCTCCGTCTCGTCCACGAGGCGGGCCACGAGCGCCGGATCGTGGGCGGCGAGCCGGCCCCAGGCGAAAGCTCGCTGGTTGGCCGGGACCGCCACCCCGTTGAGCTCGATCGCCCGCTCGAGCGCCCCGAGGCCGACCGGCACCAGGCCCTTCTGCCAGGCGAAGCCGAGCAGAAGAACGTTGGCGCCGATGGCGTCGCCCGTGACCGCGAGCGCCAGGCGGTGCGCGTCGACCAGGTCGACCCGCCCCGGCCCGGCCGCCTGCTCGAGCCGGCGGGCGAGGCGCTCCACATCGATCCGGGAGGACGGGTCGCGGATGAGGTCGGCGGTGGGCAGAGCGTGGGTGCTCGCCACGACCTGGGAGACGCCGGCACGAAGGGTCCGCCGCGCCTCGGCCCCTGCCGCGACCACGAGGTCGCAGGCGATGACCGCCTCGGCATCGCCGGGCTCGATGCGCGGCTGCGTCACTGCGGCGCCGGGCCGGGCGATCCGCACATGGCTGAGCACCGCGCCGCCCTTCTGGGCGAGACCGGTGAAATCGAGCACGGTGGCCCCGCGCCCCTCGAGGTGCGCCGCCATGCCGACGACCGCGCCGACCGTGAGAACGCCGGTGCCGCCGACGCCGGTCACCAGCAGGTCGTAGACGGGCTCCCGGCCATCGACGACCGGCAGGGGCAGCGCCGCGAAGTGAGGGGCCAGCGCCGGACTGGTCGGGTCCAGGCCCAGGGGCTTCCTCAGTGTGCCGCCCTCGACCGTGACGAAGCTCGGGCAGAAGCCGTCGACGCAGGAGAGGTCGGTGTTGCAGGACGACTGGTCGATCGCCCGCTTGGTGCCGAGCTCGGTGTCGAGCGGCACGACCGAGAGGCAGTTCGACTTCTTGGAGCAGTCGCCGCAGCCCTCGCAGACCAGCTCGTTGATGAAGGCCCGCCGTGCCGGCTCCGGAGCTTTCCCGTGCTTCCGCCGACGCCGCTTCTCCGCGGCACAGGTCTGGTCGTAGACGAGCACGCTGACGCCCGGATAGTCGCGCAGCTCCCGCTGGACCCGGTCCAGCTCGTGCCGGTCGTGGACCTCCACGCCCGGGGCGAGGTCGGTGGAATCGCCGTGCTTGGCCGGCTCGTCGCTGACGACGACGATGCGCCGGACCCCCTCGTCCCACACCTGGCGGGTGATCTGCCCGACGCCGAGCTTGCCGTCCACCGGCTGGCCGCCGGTCATCGCCACGGCATCGTTGTAGAGGATCTTGTAGGTGATCCGGGAGCCGGCCGCGACCGCCTGGCGGATCGCCAGGTGGCCGGAGTGGAAGTAGGTGCCGTCGCCGAGGTTCTGGAAGACATGCGGCGTCTCGACGAACGGCGCGAGCCCGACCCAGTTGGCACCCTCGCCGCCCATCTGGGTGATGCCCACCGTCTGCCGGTCGGGCATCCAGGTCGCCATGATGTGGCAGCCGATGCCGGCCATCGCCTTCGAGCCGTCGGGCACCCGGGTCGAGCCGTTGTGCGGGCAGCCCGAGCAGAAATAGGGCGTGCGCCGGACGAGGTCCGGCTCCTCGGGGGCGGCTATCTGGAAGCGGCGCAGGATCGGCCCGAGATCGAGCGTCGGGTGCAGCTCGCCGAGCAGCCCGGCCAGGGCCGGCAGCAGCCGGTGCGGCCGCAGCTCGCCCGTCGCCGGCAGCAGGGGCCGCTGCGCCCGGTCCTTCTTGCCCACCACCTCCGGCCCGTGCCCGTAGAGCAGATCCTTGATCTGGAGCTCGACCAGCGGGCGCTTCTCCTCGACGACGAGGATCGTGCGCAGCCCCCGGGCGAAGCGCCGGATGCCGGCGCCCTCGAGCGGAAAGCTCTGCGCGACCTTGTAGATCCGCACGCCGAGCCGTGCGATCGCCGGGCCGTCCTCGAAACCCAGGAGGCGCAGCGCCTCCATCAGGTCGCCATGGGCCTTGCCCACGGTGACGATGCCGAGCCGGGCATCCGGCGCCTCGACCACCAGGCGGTCCGGCGGATTGGCGCGGGCGAACGCCAGGGCGGCCTCGAGCTTTTTTTGCAGGCGCTCCTCGATCGCCACGCTGGGCGGATCCCGCCAGCGGAAGTGGAGGCCGCCTCGCGGGGGCGCGAAATCGTCGGGCGTCGCGAACCGCGGCGGCAGGCCCGCCAGCTCGACGGTCGCGGCACTCTCGACCGTCTCCGCGATCGCCTTGAAGCCGACCCAGCCGCCCGAGAAGCGGGACAGGGCCCAGCCATAGAGGCCGAGCCCGAGATAGTCGGCGACGCCGGCCGGATTGAGGACGGGGATCGACCAGGCGGCGAGCGTCTGGTCGCTCTGGTGCGCCATGGTCGAGGAGACGGCACCGTGATCGTCGCCGGCGACGAGGAGCACCCCGCCCCGCGGCGAGGTGCCGTAGGCGTGCGCATGCTTGATGGCATCGCCCGCGCAGTCGACGCCGGGGCCCTTGCCGTACCACATGGCGAAGACGCCATCGACCGTGGCCCGGCCCTCGCTCTCGACCTGCTGCGAGCCCAGCACCGCGGTCGCCGCCAGCGCCTCGTTGACCCCAGGCTGGAACCGGACATTCTCCTTCTCCAGGAGGTCCCGGGCGGCCCAGAGCGCCTGGTCCAATCCCGCAAGGGGGGAACCCCGATAGCCCGAGACGAAGCCGGCGGTCTTGAGCCCCAGCGCCCGATCGAGGCGCCGCTGCTCCAGCAGCAGTCGCACGAGCGCCTGCGTCCCGCTGATGAAGACGCGGCCCCGCTCGCGCGTATAGCGATCGTTCAGCCGATAGCCGAGGTCGAGCGTTTCGCCCGGCATACCCATCCGAAACCTCCTTGGGGCGGGTCGGGCCCGCCGATGGTCCGGAGGCTAACGCGGATGCGCCGAAAGGTGCTTGCTAAGTCTCCCGCAGAAGGGTGAGAATGCGGTGGATCGTTTCTCCGGGGGCTCATTCCGAGGAAAAAGCTGCCGATGAGCACCTCGACCGACGATGCCGTCAAGCGCCGGATCCTGGCGGTCCTGCAGCGTGAGGGCCGCCTCACCAACCAGGAGCTCGCGGAGCGTATCGGCCTCTCGGCCAGCCCCTGCTGGCGCCGGGTCCGCGAGCTCGAGGCCGAGGGTGTCATTCGCCGCTATGCCGCCATCCTCGACCCCGAGAAGGTGGGGGTCGGCGAATGCGTCTTCACCCACATCAACCTTCAGATGCACAACCGCGAGTCCCTCCAGGAGTTCGAGCGCGCCGTCAAGGACCGCCCCGAGATCGTCGAGTGCTACGCGATCACCGGCGACGCCGACTTCATGCTGAAGGTCTACGTGCCCGACATCCGCGCCTATGACCGATTCCTGAACGACGTGGTGTTCCGCATCCCGGGCGTCGTCCATGTCAAGTCCAGCTTCGCGCTCCGCGAGGTGAAGTACGATACGGCGCTGCCCTTGCCGGATGCGTGAATGGCGTGGGCCCGGTCGGCCGCCGTCTCTTGGCCGACTCCAAGAATGCCATTGGCTCCGCCGGCCGCTACAAAGCCCCGCGGCCACGTGCTCGGGCGAGGCTACCGCTTACCGATACCCGACTATGCTTAACGAGAGGTATAGGTCGGGCGTTTCGTCACTGTCGCGCATCTTCACTTGCATGGGCGTCCGTGAGCGGCGACGTCTGCCCGGCTGCCTTCGGCCGTGGCTCGGCCGGCCCGGCGGCAGAACGGAGGGGCGCGGCGGTGCCACAGCGCCGACCGTGACCCGGGAAACGCCAAAGACGCGGGGATGTCATGGGGACGACGACCAGCAGCCTGAGCTCCGACCTGTCGGGCATCGACGCGTCGGGGCTGTCCGCCGCCGATGTGCTGGCCGTCTCGACCGCCAGTGCCAAACACAGCAGCGTATCCTACAACACCATCACCGGCACCCAGGGCGACGACCTGCTCAACGGGACGAGCGGGGCCGACTACATCAACGGGCTGGCCGGCAACGACACGATCAACGGCGGCTACGGCAGCGACAAGCTGATCGGCGGCTCCGGCAACGATCAGATGAACGGCGACAGCGGCTTCCTCGTCGTCGACAACCAGAGCGCCGGCAACGACTACATGGACGGCGGCTCCGGCGACGACATGATGGACGGCGGCGGCGGCGACGACAGCATGATCGGCGGCTCCGGCAACGACTATCTGTTCGGGGGCTTCGGCGGCAGCGACGTGCTGAACGGGGGGTCCGGCAACGACCGGCTCCACGGCGGGTTCATCTCGCCCTTCGACTCGCCGAGCGATCCGGGCCAGGACATCCTGATCGGCGGCAGCGGCCGCGACATCTTCGAGGGCCGCGTCTGGTACGACACCTTCCGGTCCGGCTACGGCACCCCGGCCCTCGGCGAGCAGCCGGCCATCGTCACCGACTTCAAGCATGGCCAGGACCAGCTGGACCTCGTGTTCTACAGGCACGACGGCAGCGGCTTCAGCCACACCCGCGGCCAGTTCGACCTCGTCGACACCAACCATGACGGCGTCCTCGACAACTCCGACACCTACGTCAAGATCGAGGACGCGACTTATAACGGCCACTCGAAGCTCTCGACCGTCATCGACTATGGCGACGCCTTCATCGCCGCGGGCCTGGTGAGTGCCGGCCAGATCGATCCGACCCGCATACGCTCACGATCTATGGCGTCACCGGCCTCACCGCCAGCGACTTCCTCGACACCAAGACCTATTACGACGTCTACGGCACGAGCTCGGATGGCCACGCGGTCACCGGCGACGCGCGGGACAATTGGGTGCTCTCGGGTACCGGCGGCGAGATCCTCGACGGGCGCGGCGGCAACGACCTTCTCACCGGCCAGGGCGGCGACGACATCTTCAAGGTGGACTATTTCTCCGGCTCGCCGGGCGCCGACCAGGTGAGCGACTTCACGCACGGGCAGGACCAGCTCGACCTCTACGGCTCGAGCGGCCAAGCTCTGACTCTCGACATCCTGGACACGAACCACAACGGCTCGCTCGACAGCAAAGATGCCTCCGTGCACATCCTCAAGAGCCATGAGTTGCTGACGCCCGGTGGCGCGCCCGACTACGGCAAGGCCATGGTCATCGACCTCGACGTGGCCTCCGGCACGTCCGACCATTGGACGGGCGCGAACAGCGTCCTAATTCAGGGCGTGACGAAGCTGACGGCGGCCGATCTCGTCGATCACTCCTCCAGCGCCAACCAAGTCGTGACCTGAAAGACACGAATGCCGCTCGTTCGGCTCCGGCAAGGGCCGGCGTCGGGCCGGTCGGCGTCGAGCTGTGTCGGCCGTCACCTTTCGTAAATCAAGTGCGCCTTAAGCTCCACGCGTCATGGGCCGGCAGCGGTGCCGCCCAGGCGTCGAAGGTGACCCATGCTGGCGCGACTGGTTCTCTTTATGGGTGCGGTGCTGCTCGGCGTCCTGCTGCTGTTGGAACGGCCGACGCCCATGGCCATCGCCCCGAGCGACCTGCAGCCCGATCCGACGAGCGTCAGCGGCAAGGGCTGAGGAGACTCATCGGGCGGGCTCGGTTCGACCGGTCGCCTACTGGGCCGTGTCCTCGATCTTGTCGCCGGCCTTCTGGATGGCCTTGCCGGTCGCCGCGGTGTTCTGACCCGTATCCTCCTTGAAGCCGTTCCACGTGTCGCCGCAACCCGCGAGGGCGAGGCCGAAGGCGGTCAGGAACACCAGGGACAGGATGCGTCGCATGAAAGGATCGTCCTTCTTCTAGACATCACAGCCATGAACGCCCGCCAACCCCCGAGGTTCCCGCAAAGGCTCGGAGGCTGTCTCCGGCACCGGCTGCACCTCCCCCAGAACCGCGAAGAGCGTCCGTGCCCCGGAGGGCGACAGAGCGTCCGTGCCCCGGAGGAGTGTGCCGCGTCCCAGCAAGGCTCGCCGCCGGGTGCGCCCCCGCTGGCCGGCCGCCTGCGCGCCTTTTCCTTCCGGAAGACAGGCAGCCGACCTTGACGCATGGCGCCCGTCGGGGCACTCGGCAGCCGGCAGCGCCGCAGGGGAGACGTATCGGATGAGCGACGGCATCGAGGAGCAACGACGGGATCTCGCCTGCGCCTTGCGGTGGGCCGCCCGGCTCGGCCTGCAGGAAGGCGTCTGCAACCACTTCTCGCTCGCCGTCGCGTACGAGGACGGGGTGGTCCGGGGCGATCGCTTCCTGATCAACCCCTATGGCTGGCACTGGTCGGAGATCACCGCCTCCTCGCTCGTGCTCTGTGCCGCCGACGGCACCGTGCTCGAGGGCGACAACACCGTGGAGCCGACCGCCTTCTTCATCCATTCGCGGGTCCATCTGGGCGCGCCCCAGGCCACCTGCGTCCTGCACACGCACATGCCCTATGCCACGGCGCTGACCCTCCGCGAGGGCGGCCGGCTCCGGATGTGCGAGCAGAACGCCCTGATGTTCTACGGGCGCGTCTCCTACGACGACGACTATGCCGGGCTCGCGCTCGATGCGGCCGAGGGCGATCGGCTGGCGGCGAAGCTCGGCAATGGCAGCGCCCTCTTCCTCGCCTGCCACGGCGTCGTCGTCACCGGCGCCAACGTCGCCGAGGCGTTCACCGATCTCTACTATCTCGAGCGGGCGGCGCAGGCGCAGGTGCTGGCGGAGACGGGCGGCCACCGGCTGCGCACCATCCCCGAGGACATCCAGCGCGCGGCCGCCCAGCAGTACCGCCAGGAATATCCGGGCCTGGCCGCGCGCCACTTCACGGCGCTGCGCCGCATCCTCGACAGCCAGGAGCCGGGCTATCGGGACTGAGCCTGCCGAGAGGTCGGGCGCCCGGCGACGGTTCCTTCTCAGCTCGGGGCCGGACGGGACCGGGCGAGCAGCCGGACCGCGCCCGTGCAGGGTGCCACGGCCAGGAACATCAGCGCGCCGAGCAGCACGGCGGCGGACGCCGTGCCGGACCGGTCCCGCAGCAGCCCGGCCAGGGCCGGCCCGGACGCGACCACGGCATAGTAGCAGGTAAAGAACACGCCCAGCCCGACGGCCCGGTTGGCGGGCGCCAGGATGCGCCCCGGCTGGGCCATGACGGCGCCCGGGGCCGGGCCCAGCATCAGGCCGAAAAGACTGCACAGCAGGAGCGGCAGGACGCCCACGGGCAGCAGCGCCATGGTGGCGGCGAGCGCACAGGAGAACACCATGACCGCAGCATCGGGCCGGCCGCTGCGCTGGACGGCCCAGCCGCTCAGCGGGATCGAGACCATGCTGATCCACAGCGCCGTCCCGGTCCACGACGCGGCCAGGACCGGGGTCACGCCTTGCTCGGCCAGCATCGGCGGCACGAAGCTGAAGAAGAGCACGAGCCCGAGATTGAGACCGCCCCAGCCGAGACCTGAGACGATGACGGGTGCCAGCTCGCGCCATGGCGGCAAGGCGGGGCGCTGCGGCGCCGCCTGCCTCGCCTCCGCCGAGGCCTCGGGCGGCGGGCGATAGAGGGTCGCCAGGAGCAGCAGGGCCAGGGCGCAGATGGCGGTCGCCAAGTGCATCGCGGCGCGCCAGCCCTCCGCGCGGGCGATCAGGCCCTGAAGAACCAGCCCCGCGGCGATGCCGAACGGCCAGCTCGCCAGCACCACGGCCATCGCGAGCACGATCTCCCGCCCGGCGAACCAGTCGGTCGCCATCTTCGTCAGGACCAGGCTGAACAGCACGGCGCCGACGCCGCTCAGCAGCCGGCCGGCGACGGCCGTGCCGTAGTCCCCGGCCACTCCCATGCAGCAGCCCGCCGGCGATCATGAGCGCGAGGCCGCTCGTGCAGATCGCCTTGTCGCCCAGGCGCCGCCCCAGCAGCCCGCCCGGGAGGGCTATGGCCACGCCCGGCAGCATGTAGAGACCGATGAGCGTGCCCACCTCGGCATAGCCGATGCCGAAATCCTGCACCAGCAGCGGAGCCGTCGAGGCGACCGACTGGAACTGAAAGCCGAGCGCCACGCGCGCCACGAACAGCAGGGCCAGCATCAGCCAGCGGCCGTTGTCGCCCGGATGCTCCATGCGCTGCCCCGCCCAGATCGCCGAGTCCGGCGAAAGCTATCCGGCTCGTCTCGAGGGCACAACTGCGCGCATCCGACCACGCACCCGGAGGCCGGCGCGGGCAGGTCGCGTCCTCCCCCGAAAATCGGACCTTCCAGGGGAACAAACCGCGCCCTCAGGCGTCTAGCCCTGAGGTGCCGCCCCGAATTGGCATCAACCGCGTCGAAGGCCGCCTGCCCGCGCCAGCGGCTCGAACCGAGCGGAGGAGAATAGTTGAGCCGAGCCCGAAGCCGCCCCGCCCTGGCGGGGTGCCCGCCGGAGGATTGCCCGCCCGCTTCGCAGCGCGGCTCGGCGCGCCGCCTGCTGGCCGGAGGCTTCACGGTGGCCGCCCTGGTCGGCTTGGCCTTCGTCGTCGACTGGCACGCCTTCTTCCGCATTCTCCGCCATGCCGAGCCTGCGCTCGTCGTCCTGGCCGGTCTGGCGATGGTCGTCGACCGGCTCATCGTGTCCTGGCGCTGGCAGCTCCTGCTGGCCCCGGTCGGCGTCCGCATCTCGTTCCTCGACAATTGGCGGATCTACTCGGGCAGCCAGGCCGCCGCCCATGTCCTGCCGCTCGACGTCGTGGCCGACGCGCTGCGCGCCTCCTGGGTGGCACGCCGCGGCCCGGCCCTGGGCTCGGTCGCTGCGACCATCGTCGTGGAGCGGCTGCTCTCGGTCCTGGTCTCGGGCGCCCTTTCGCTGCTCGCCGTCCTGTTCCTCGGCCTCCATCTCCTGGGCCCGGGTCTGGGTCACATCGCCACCCTCCTGACTCTGGGGGTCCTCGCCGTGGCGACGGTCTCCCTGCCCCCCAGTCGCCGGATGCTGATCGGCTGGCTCTGGCGGCGACGGCGGCTCCGCCGCTTCCTCGCGATGACCCGTCGACTGTCACGGGACCGCGAAGCGCTGTCGGCGGCCAGCGCGCTCACGGTGCTCCGGCAGATCGTGGTGACGCTCGCCAACTGTCTCCTCGCCGTCGGCCTGGGCCTGCCGGTCGACCCGCTGGTGTTCGCGGCCGCCTTCCTGGCGGCCCTCCTGATCGCCCGCCTGCCTGGAAGCCTGGGCGGGCTCGGCGTCTTCGAGGTCGCGTTGGCGGCATTGCTCGCCGGCTACGGCGTGAGCCCCGCGGAGGCGCTGGCGGTGGCCCTCCTCGGCCGGGTGCTGGCCATCCTGGCGCTCGCCCCCGGCCTCGGCCTGCTGGCCTTCTCGGGCGTGCCCCGGCGGGCACCTGCCTGAGCGCCGGCCCAAGGCGGTCGTCGGCGCCCGGGCGTTGGGCTAGGGTCAGGCCGGCCTGGGGCCACGAGGAGGCCGCTCGGCAGGGGAGGCTCGGCAGGATGACGGCCAGGACCGCGTTCCGCGGCATCTATCCCATTCTCTATGCGTTCTTCGGACAGGACGGGCGGCTGGACCGCGAGGCGATGCGTCGGCAGGCCGAAGCCTGCGTGCGTGGCGGCGCCCACGGCATCGCCGCTCTGGGCCTCGCGACCGAGGTGAGCAAGCTGACGCTCGCCGAGCGTCGGGACGTCATGGAGTGGCTCGCGGCCGACATCGCCGGCCGGCTGCCCATCGCCATCACCGTGTTCGGCGAGACCGCCCGGTCGCAGATCGACTTCGTGCGCGCCGCGGCCGACCTCGGCGTCGCCTGGGTCATCCTCCAACCCCCGCCTCAGCGGCCGCTGCGCGAGGCGGAGCTGCTGCGGTTCTTCGGCCAGGTCGCCGATGCGGCCCCGATCCCCGTCGCCATTCAGAACGCGCCTCAGTTTCTCGGCGTGGGCCTCTCCGACGAGGGGCTCCTGGCGCTGCGCCGCAACCACCCGAATTTTTGTCTTTTGAAGGGCGAGGCATCGGCGCTGGAGATCGGGCGGACGATCGAGGCGCTGCGGGGCGAGGTCGCCGTCTTCAACGGTCGGGCCGGGCTCGAGCTGCCGGATATCCTTCGCGCCGGCTGTGCCGGCATGATCCCGGCGCCGGAATGCTTCGACGTGCAGGTGCGGATCTTCGAGGCCATGGAGCAGGGCGACGAGGCCCTGGCCGAGCGGCTCTACCGGGATATCCTGCCCCTCGTCACCTTCCTGATGCAGTCGGTGCCGCAGTTCGTCTGCTACGGCAAGCGCCTCGCGGCGCGGCGGCTAGGCCTCGGCGCGGTGACCGATCGAGAGCCCTGCCAGCGCCCCGTGCCCCTCGGCCTTCGGGCGACGGAGCGCTACGGCGCCTTCCTCCCCCCGCTCGCGACCTGACCGGTCGGAGCCGAAGGCGGTTCCGGGCCACGAGCCCGGGGCGCCTCAGCCGCTGCCGCCACCTGCGGCGAGCCCGCCCGGCGCATCACCTGATCGAGCGCCGAGAGCAGCCGCTTCGGCGAGAAGGGCTTGCGGACGACCCGATTGGCGGCGAAGCGATCGGGCAGGGACTCGGCGCTGTAGCCGGTGAGGAAGACGAACGGTATGCGCCGCGCGATCAGCGTGTCGGCCAGCTCGAACGTCGTGCTGCCGTTGACCTGCACGTCCAGCAAGGCCATGTCGAGCTGCTCGTCCCGCGCCCGCCTCGCCCCTTCCTCGACCGTGAACTCCAGAGCGACGATCCGGCACCCGGCGCCCTCGATGACCATCCTGAGATCGAGAGCGATGATGCCGTCGTCCTCGACGATGAGCACCCTCGACCCTCTAAGGGCGTCCGCCATGAGACGAGAACCTCCATCCTGGCAGGGGGCCGCTACCCGCGCTCGCCGAGCGCCACCGAGAGGGAGGCCCTCAACCCGCCGGGCTCGAAGGCGACGGTCAGCTCGCCTTGCAGATCGTGACGGATCTCGTGCTCGATAAGGTCCATGCCGAACCCTCTGGCGTCCGGAGGCGTCACGGGCGGCCCCCCGCTCTCCACCCACTCAATGTCGAGCCTCGTGCCCGGGTTCCCCGCGCTGGAGCGCCATCGGACGTCGCATCGGCCCTCGACGGCCGAGAGCGCCCCGTACTTGACGGCGTTCGTGACCAGCTCGTGGACGATCATGCCGAGCGCCGTCGCCGCCTTCGGGCGCAGCAGGACCGGCGGGCCCTCGATCGTCACGCGCCCCGAGCCCTCCTCGAGATGAGGCTCCAGCTCCGCCTCGATGACGCTCCGGAGCTGCACGTCGCCCCACTCCTGGTGGGCGATGAGCCCGTAGGTGCGGGCCAGCGCCTCGATGCGGCCCATGAACGTCTCGCCGAAGTCGGCGGGCGAGGCGGTCCGCGCGATCGTCTGGTGGGCGATGGCCGTGACCACGGCCAGCATGTTGCGCACACGATGGTTGAGCTCGTGGACGAGCGTCCGCTGGCGTTCCTCGGCCTCGACGATCGAGCCGATGTCGATGAAGGTGACGATGATGCCGTCGGCCGCTCCTTGGCCGGAACGGTAGGGGAGCACCCGCATGAGGTAGTGGGTGGCGTCGTCGGCCCCGCCGACCCGGCGCTCGATGCCCGAGCCGCCGGCCACGACCTTGGCGACTTCCTCGTGCAGGGAGCCGAGGTCGACACGGGCCGCGATGTCGGTGAGGGGCCGGCCGCGGTCGCTCGGGATCAGCTTGAAGATCTGGGTCACGGCAGGCGTGAAGCTGCGGATGACGAGGTGGCGGTCGAGGAAGACGATGGCGATCCGCGTTCCCTCGAAGAGGTTCTGCAGGTCGCTGTTGGCCTGATTGAGCTCCTCGACCTTGCCGGTGAGCTCGAGGTTGACCGTCTGCAGCTCCTCGTTGACCGACTGGATCTCCTCCTTGCCGGTCTCCAGCTCCTCGTTGGTCGACTGCAGCTCCTCGTTGACCGAGACCAGCTCCTCGTTCGCCGATCGAAGCTCCTCGAGCGCCGTCTCGTACTCCTCGATCATCGATTGCAGGCGCTCCCGGACGTCGCGAAGCTCCCGCTCCGCGTGGTCGGCGGCCGGATCGCCTCGGACGACCGGCGGGCTCTCCTTGCTCCGCAGCGGGCCCAGATCCGTGAAGACCACGAGGAACAGCGGGTCGGCCTCCGTGGTCGACAGCGGCTCGACGGTGAGGTCGAGCAGCTGGACATGGTCGTCGAGCTCGATCGCGATGCCCTCGCGCGAGACGAGCCGATGCTTCTCGACGGCCTCCTGGAGGGCTGCCCGCAGCTCGGGCCTGAGCCCGGCGCGGGCCATCGCCAGGATCTGTTGGCTGGGCTGGCCGGCCGCGGGCTCCAGATATTTGCCCAGCCGCGCCGAATAGTGGATGACGTCGCCGTCCCGATTGACGACGACATGCGGCGGCGCGAAGCGCTCGAGCACGCGCGCGTCGATCGTGCGCCTGAGGGTGTTGCGGCCCGACTGGGGCTCGGCTTGGCTGGCGGTCGCCGCCGCGATACGCGGGGCCGGCATGGACAGCGGCAGGTGAACGGGCGGGACCATGTGGTCCCGGCGCCGGAAGATGCGGTGCTTCCGGTCGAACGGCGTGAAGAGATCGCTGTGGCTCGTCACGTTCTCCGAGCTGCCGAGGAACAGGAAGCCGCGCGAGCGCAACGCGTAGTGGAAGGCCGGGATGACACGGCCCTGGAGCTGGCCGTCGAGATAGATCAGGAGATTGCGGCACGAGATCAGGTCGATCCGCGAGAAGGGCGTGTCGCGGATGACGCTGTGCGCGGCGAACACGCACATGTCCCGCACCGGCTTGGCGAGCACGAACGAGCCGCCGTCGGCGACGAAGAAGCGCTGCAGTCGCGGCGGCTCCACCGCCTCGAGCAGGGCGGCGGGATAGCGGGCCGCACGGGCGATCTGCAGTGCCGTGATTCATCGATGTCGGTGCCGAAGATCTGCACCTTGAGCTCGGCCCGCGTCATCTCGATCCGCTCGTGGACGAGGATCGCCAGCGAATAGACCTCCTCGCCGGTGGAGCAGCCCGCCACCCAGATGCGCAGGCCGTCCCCCGCCGTCTTGCCGCCGAGCAGCTCCGGGATGACCCGTTGCTCGATCGCCCTGAACGCGTCCTCGTCGCGGAAGAAGCCGGTGACGCCGATCAGGAGATCGCGGAAGAGCTGGGCCACCTCGGCCTTATCCTGTTGAAGGCGCTCGAGATAGTCCGCGAGCTCGCTGATCTGGAGCACCTGCATCCGGCGCTGGACGCGGCGGAGGAAGGTCCGCTCCTTGTAGCCGCCGAAGTCGTGGCCGACCTGATCGAGGAGAATCCTGCAGACGTCGCGCCGGACGCTGGTCGCCCCGGTCTTGCGGCGACCCTCGGCCCTGTCGGCCAGAATCTGAGGGAGACTGTCGAAGCTCTCGAGATAGTCGGCGAGCTTGGCGGGGATGTCCTGGACCGGGGCCACGATATCCACGACCCCCGTGGCGATGGCGCTGGCCGGCATGCTCCCATAGCGGGGCGCCGTCGAAGTCCGTCCCCTGGGCGATGGTGAGCCCGCCATGCTCCTTGAGGGCCTTGACCCCCAGCGTGCCGTCGCTGCCGCTGCCCGAAAGAATGATGCCGATGGCGCGGTCGCCCTGATCCTCCGCGAGGCTGCTCAAGAAGACGTCGATGGGGTTACGCTCGTGGCGCTCGGCGTCGGTCTGGCGCACCTGCAGACGGCCCTTCCGGAGGGTGAGCATCGTGTGAGGTGCGATGACGTAGACGTGGCCGGGCTCGACCGTGTGGCCGTCCTCGGCACAGACGACCGGCATGGCGGTGAAGCGCCCGATGATCTCGGGCAACATGCTCTCCCGGCCCGGTGCCAGATGGGCGATGACCACGAAGCCGATCCCCAGGTCGGCCGACATGCCGCGAAAGAGGAGCTCGAACGCCTCGATGCCGCCGGCGGACGCCCCAACCCCTGCGATCAGGCCTCCATTGACGGCCACGGCGACGGTTCCTCCTCGGGTGAGCGGTCGAGCCGCGACAGCTCTCATGCGAGGGCACGCGGCTCCTTTGGCCACGCGGGCACCATTTGGCTAGCGACAAAGGGAACGTCTGGCCAGCGCCATGGTGCCCGGCTTTCGGCGGTCGTCAGGTCGTCGAAGTCGACGCAGCCGCCCGTCGCCGGGCCGGAGCGCCATGGGGCGGGTGCGCCGGGCCAGGCAGGATGGCGCGGCAGGCGCTGGTGTCGGCGCGCGCGGCTCCGCGCTCGGCTGGCTCAGTGAGGGTGGCGGCGTCGCGCTGCCTCGATGCTCTCCTGATCCTCCTGGGCTTCCTTCTTGAGGGCCGAGGCCATGGCGTGCTCGGCGGCGGCGCCGGCCTCCCACTTGCTGCCGGACCCGCTGACCTTGGCCTCGTCGGCGCGGGCGAACTCGTCGAGCTCGGCCGAGAGCTGCTCCAGCTCCTTGCCGCCGGCCATCATGTTGAGGAGCTGCTCGCGCTCGATCTCGTCCTTCGCGAAGGTGCCGAGCGTCTTGCCGCGGTTGAGGACCGTGAACTTGTCGCCGACGGCCCAGGCGTGGTGGACATTGTGGGTGATGAAGATGACGCCCAGGCCGCGGGTGCGGGCCTGGGCGACGTAGCGCAGCACGACCGAGGCCTGCTTGACGCCCAGGGCCGAGGTCGGCTCGTCGAGGATCAGCACCTTGGCACCGAAATAGACCGCGCGGGCGATCGCCACGCACTGCCGCTCGCCGCCCGAGAGGGTGCCCACGGCCTGGGACGCGTCGCGCACCTGGATGCCGATCTTGCCCATCTCGTCGCGCGCGATCGTGTTGGCCCGGCCGACGTCGAAGCGCCGGAACGGGCCCCAGCCGGTCTCCATCTCCCGGCCCATGAAGAAGTTCCGCGTGATGCTCATCAGCGGAATCATCGCGAGGTCCTGGAAGACCGTGGCGATGCCGCGGTCGAGGGCATCGCGCGGGCTCTGGAGGAGCGTCGGCTCGCCCTCGATCAGGATCTGGCCGGTGGTCGGCTGATGGACGCCCGAGAGGGTCTTGATGAGGGTCGACTTGCCGGCGCCGTTGTCGCCGAGGAGGCAATGGACCTCGCCGGCATCGACGGCCATCGAGACGCCCGAGAGGGCGATCACCGAGCCGAACCGCTTGCTGATGTCCTGGACGTCGATGAGGGGGGCTCGTGGCCATCAGCGTGACTCCGTCGCCTTCTTGCGGATGTAGCTGTTGAAGAGCACGGCGATGAGCAGCATGACGCCGAGGAAGACCTTGAACCAGTCGGTGTTGACGCCGGTATAGAAGATGCCCATGCTGGACCGTGCCGAAGATGAGGGCGCCGAAGGCGGCGCCGATCGCCGAGCCGTAGCCGCCGGTCAGCAGGCAGCCGCCGATGACCGCGGCGATGATCGCCTGGAACTCCTGGAGGTCGCCCCTGAGCACGTCCGCCGAGCCGACGCTCAGCGTCTGGACGCAGGCAAAGACGGTGGCGGCGAAGGCGGTGAACATGAAGAGGCCGATCTTGACCCGGTTGACGGGCACGCCGACGTTCCTGCGCCGCGTTCGGGTCGCCGCCGCAGGCGAAGATCCAGTTGCCGAGCTTGGTGCGCAGCAGGATCCAGGTGCAGATGGCGGTGATCACGAGCCACCAGACCACCGAGACCGGCAGCCCCTGGACGAGCGGCAGGCCGTCATTGCGGGCCGCGATGATGTGGGCATTGGCCATCGCCTGGAAGAGCGAGCGCGCCGACCTTGCCGGAGAAGAGCCAGGCCAGCGGGTCGTGCTCGACCATCGGCTTCAGGCCAGAGACCTGGGTGCGGCCGGTGATGAGCCGGGTGAAGCCGATCGTCAGGCCGCGCAGGATGAAGAGGCCGGCCAGGGTGACGATGAAGGAGGGCAGGCCCGTGCGCACGACGATGAGGCCGTTGAGGGCCCCATAGGCCATCGCCACGGCGAAGGCGATCAGGATCGCCAGCCACAGCGGCACGCCGTACTGGACGGCCAGGATGGCCATGACCATGCCGGCGAAGCCGATCATCGAGCCGACCGAGAGGTCGAACTCGCCGCCGATCATGAGTGCTGCGGCCGCCACGGCGATGATGCCGAGCTGGGCCGAGACGTCGAGGAAGGTGACGATGCCGAGGGCGGAGAACATGCCGCTGCCGGCACCGACGATGCCGAAGAAGATGAAGACGAGGATGGTTCCGGCGACGGCCCCGAGCTCGGGGCGCGCCATCAGGCGCTTGAGGAGCGGCGTGCTGGCTACCCGCTCGTCGCGGCCGATCGCGGCGGTACTCATGCTTCAATCCTCCCTGCAACGACCTCTCGACCGCCGCCCCCCGGGGCCGGCGCGCCGAGGGCCGGCGCCGCCCCCGCGGGCGGCGCCGGCTCGGACCCTAGCGGATGCCCTGCTTGCTCAGCGCGATGACCTGCTTGGCATTGTCCTTGGTGACGAAGCCCGGCCCCGTCATCACCACGCCGTGCGGCAAGGTGCCGAACTTGTGGTACTGCACGAGGAAGTCGACCGGCAGGTAGCCCTGCAGGAACTGCTGCTGGTCGATCGCGAACATCATCTTGCCGTCGGCGATCGCCTGCAGCACGGTCGGCGAGAGATCGAAGGTGCCGAGCTTGACCTGGCCGAGCAGGCCCAGATCCTCGAGCGCCTGCAGCGCCGGCTCGGACGCCGGTGGGGCCGAGCGCCATGCACGCCCTGGGTGTCGGGGTTCTTGGCGAAGTAGGCCTTGACGGCGTTGGCGATCGCGGTCGGATCCATGCTCACCGCGAGCACCTCGACCGAGCCGCCCAGGCCCTTCTTGAAGCCGTCGCAGCGCGTGTCGAGGGCGACGTTGCCGACCTCCTGGTTGATGCAGATCGGCCTTCTTCACGCCGGCCGCGGCCATCCGCTTGCCGCCGCCGAGACCCGCCTCGAACTCGGTCTGGCCGACATGGACGAGCACGCCCAGCTTCTCGTAGACGTCGCTGCCCGAGTTCATGGAGATCACGGGGATGCCGGCCGCGACCGCGTTCTTGATCGAGTCGCCGAGCGCCGAGGCGTCGGGAATCGAGACGACGAGGCCGTCCGGATGCGAGGCGACGGCGGCGTCGATGAGCTGCGCCATCTTCACCATGTCGAAGGTGTCGGGCGCCCGATACTCGACGGTGATGCCGAACGTCTTGGCGGCATAGTCGACGCCGTTCTTGACCACCGACCAGAACGGGTCGGAAGCCTGCCCGTGCGTGACCACGACGACGCGCATCTTGTCCTGCGCATACGCCCCGGTGGCGACGACCCCGGCGATCAGGGTCGCGGCGAGAGCCAAGAGCATTTTTCGCATCGGTGACCTCCCTGGTCGATTGACGGGAGCGGGATCGACGGCCCGCTTGGCTGAAGCGGTAGTCCAACGCGACGCGAATGACAACAGCGCGCCCGAGCGGGCGCGGCGGATCTCAGTCGGGCAGGCGGAGGTCGGCGATGACCGGATAGTGATCCGAGCCCAGATCGGGGCCGACCGCGAAGCCGGCGATGCCGACCGCGGGCGAGACGGTGACATGGTCGATCGGGATGCCGATCCAGCGCCAGCCGTCCGGCCAGTAGGGGTGCCGCGTCGGCGCCGGCCAGTTGCTGCGCGCCGCGTCGTCGACGCCGGCCGTGGCCAGATAGTCCTGGAAGAACGGGCTCCAGAGGGCGGAGTTGAAGTCTCCGGCGACGATCACGGCCGTGCCCTCGGGCTCGAGGGCCACGCGGTGGGCCAGCCAGACGAAGTAGGCGTTGCGCATCCCCCATTCGCTCCCGTCCATCGGGTGCGGCGGGTGGACGCCATAGACGACGAGCTTCTTGCCGTCCGCATCGAGCTCGGCGCGGACGATGCGGTAGGGCAGACGGCCGCCCGTCGGCCCGAGGGGGGTCAGCACGGCGAAATCCGTGATCGGCCAGCGGCTCAGGATCGTGACGTCCTGACGGCCCTTGGGCAGGAGGCCGGTCTGGAAGGGAAGAGCGTCGGCGACGAGGCCGAGCTGCCTCTGCCAGGTCGGCGCCGTCTCCTCGAGCACCAGGACGTCGGGACGCTGTCGATCGACGAAGTCCTTCAGGAGGCCATAGTTGGGATTGTCGCGCATGACGTTGAAGGCGATGACGCGGAATGCCGGCCCGGTCGCGGTCATCGGCAGGGCATGGACGGGTGCCAGGAGGACGGCGCCGTTGATGGCCGCGGCCGACCGCGGCCAGGATCGCCGGCCGCCAGCGCCGCAGGACCAGGGCCAGCGCCACCGCGGCCAGGGCCAGGACGAAGAGGTGCGGGCGGAAGTTGGTGAGAATGTCGAAGCGCCAATTGTCCCGGGCGAAGGCCGTGAGGAGGGTGCCGCCGGCGAGGCCGAGGGCCGCTCCCCAGAGAGCCAGGGCGACGACGGCAGCCGGCGCGCGGCATCATCGCCGGAGACGCGGACGCGAGGGTGCGCGACGAGGCGTCGGTCATGAGGCGCAGATCCGTCGACAGGTCCGGGGCGCCAGAGGCGCCTTCGCGTTCGCAGCATAGCGGCTGGCGACGGGCCAGCCAAGCCGGCGAGGCCGGCCGGCATGGCCGGGTACGATTAAGTCGCGGCAATGCCGGCGAGGTCGAGCTCCTCGGCCCGGTGGCAGCGCACGGCGCTGCCCGGCGCCACCTCGCGCAGCGCCGGGCGACTCGGTCCGGCAGCGCTCGATGGCATAGCGGCAGCGCGGGATGGAAGTAGCAGCCCGACGGCGGGTTGGACGGGTCGGCCACCTCGCCCTCGAGGACGATGCGCTGGGCCCGCTGGCGCGGGTCCGGCACCGGGACGGCCGAGAGCAGCGCCTCGGTGTAGGGGTGGCGCGGCGTGCGGAAGAGCGCCTCCGTCGGCGCGATCTCGACGATCTTGCCGACATACATGACGGCCACCCGATGGCTCGCATGCTTCACGACCGAGAGGTCGTGGGCGACGAAGAGATAGGCGAGGCCGAGGCGGTCCTGGAGGTCGAGGAGAAGATTGACGATCTGCGCCTGGACCGAGACGTCGAGTGCCGAGACCGGCTCGTCGGCGACGATCAGCGCGGGGTTGAGGGCCAGGGCCCGGGCGATGCCGATCCGCTGCCGCTGGCCGCCCGAGAAGGCGTGCGGGAAGCGGTTCAGATAGGCCGCCGGCAGCTGCACCAGCTCCAAAAGCTCGGCGACGCGGCGATGGCGCTCGGCCGTGCTCCGGATGCCGTTGCAGAGCAGCGGCTCGCCGATGATCTCGGCGATCGTCATGCGCGGGTTGAGCGAGGAGAAGGGGTCCTGGAAGATCATCTGCATCTGGCGACGCAGCGGGCGCAGCTCGCTGCGCGGCAGGGCGGCCACGTCGACCTCCTTGCCGCCTTCCGTCCGGAAGCGGATCTCGCCCGCAGGTCGGGGTCACCGCCCGGAGGATGCAGCGCGAGGTCGTGGTCTTGCCGCACCCGCTCTCGCCCACCAGCGAGAGGGTCTCTCCCCGGCGGATGCTGAAGCTCACCTCGTCGACCGCGCGAACCTCGCCCACCAGGCGGCGCAGCAGGCCCCGATGGATCGGGATAGAACTTCTTGAGATCCCGCACATCGAGGACGGGCGGGCCCGAGGGCTCGCCGGCGTGGGCCGGTGCCGCGGCGCCGCTCACTCGGCCGCCGCCCGTGCCAGGGTCACGGGCTCGCCGCCATAGAGAAAGCAGGCGGCGGTGTGGCGCGGGCCCTGCCGGGTCTCGGCCGGAAAGGCCCGGTCGCAGACTCCCGGCATGAAGGACGGGCAGCGCGGATGGAAGGGGCAGCCCGGCGGCCGCGCGTAGGGATGCGGGATCGAGCCGGCGATGGTGCGCGAGCCGCGAGCGCGGGGCGGCCAGCACGCTCGGGATCGAGCGCAGCAGCGACTGGGTATAGGGGTGCCTGGGCTCGTGGAAGATGGCGTCGACCGGGCCCTTCTCGACCTCGCGGCCGAGATACATGACGACCACGTCGTCGGCCATCTCGGCGATCACGCCCATGTCGTGGGTGATGAGGATGACGGCCAGGCCCCGCTCCTCCCGCAGGCGCCGCATGAGGTCCAGGATCTGGGCCTGGGTCGTGACGTCGAGCGCGGTCGTCGGCTCGTCGGCGATCAGGATCCTGGGCTCGCCGGCCAGCGCCAGGGCCATCATGACGCGCTGGCGGAGCCCGCCGGACAGCTCGAACGAGTAGGAATCGATCCGCTGCTCCGGCCGCGGGATGCCGACCATGCGCAGAAGCTCGATGGCCCGCTCGCGGGCGGCGCGCTTGGAGAGCCTGCTGTGCAGGCCGATCGCCTCGAGGAGCTGGTTGCCGATGGTGTGGAAGGCCGAGAGCGAGCTCATCGGCTCCTGGAAGACGAGGCCGATCTCACCGCCCCGGATCTCGCGGATCAAGGCGCCGTCCGGATGCCAGCCCGACCAGATCGACCGTCTCCTCCCGGCCGTCGGGCAGACGCCGCCGGAGCAGGATCTGGCCGCCCTCGATCCGGCCCGGCCGCTCGACGATGCGGAGGATGGAGCGGGCGGTGACGCTCTTGCCGCAGCCCGAACTCGCCGACGATGCCGAGGGTGCGGCCGGCCTCCAGGTCGAACGAGGCGCCGTCCACGGCCCGCACCACCCCCTCGTCCTGATGGAAGAACGTCAAGAGGTTGCGGACACTGAGGATCGGCTCAGCCATAGGGGTCGGCCGCGTCCCTGAGCCCGTCGCCCAGGAAGTTGAAGGCGAGGATGACGATGATGACCGGGACGGCCGCGACCAGCAGCCAGGGGGCGATCGCCAGCGTCTGGAGGTTCTGGGCGTCCTGAAGGAGGACTCCCCAGCTGATGGCGGGAGGCCGAAGGCCGAGGCCGAGGAAGGAGAGCGTGGTCTCGCTGATGATCATGGCCGGCAAAGCGAGGCTGATCGCGGCGATGATGTGCGAGAGGAACGAGGGCACCATGTGGCGGAAGATGATGCGCAGCCGGGACGCCCCCGCGAGCTCGGCCGCGGTGATGAAGTCCTCCTCCCTCAGCGCCAGGAAGCGGCCGCGCACCACCCGTGCCAGCTCGGTCCAGCCGATCAGCGAGATGATGACGGTGATCGAGAAATAGACCTGGGTCACCGACCAGGTGGAGGGCACGGCGGCGGCGAGCCCCATCCAGAGGGGAATCGTCGGGATCGAGCGGAGCACCTCGATCACCCGCTGGATGAAGGTGTCGATCCAGCCGCCATAGAGGCCGGAGACGCCACCCAGCAGCACGCCGAGAATCAGGCTGAGCGCCACGCCGACGAGGCCGATGGTGAGCGAGGTTCGGGACGCCAGCATCAGCCTCGACCAGAAATCGCGGCCGAGCTGGTCGGTGCCGAGCAGGAACAGCGAGTCGCCGGGCTTGCCGTCGCTCACGCCCAGGAGGTGGCGGTCGAACGGGATGAGGCCCAGGATGTGGTAGGGATAGCCGTGGGCGAAGAGCACGAGATAGCGCTTCTCGTTCGGGTCGGGCGCATAGATCAGCCTGAAGGTTTTGAGGTCGCGCCGGCCCGTCAGGGCGAAGACGTGCGGCCGGAAGCTGCCGTCCTCGTCCAGCCAATGGATCGGCTGGGGCGGGATGTAGCTGCGGCTCGCCTGCGTGTCGAAGGGGTTGGCGTAGGCGAGGAAGTCGGCCAGCACCGCCACGATGTAGAAGAAAATCACGACGACGCCGCTCACGACGGCGAGCCTGTGACGCTTGAAGCGCCACCAGATGAGCTGGCGCTGGGTCGCGACGGCGACACGCTCCTCCGCGACGGTGACCAGCGGTGCCACGTCGGCCGGCCCCGCCGCCTCCGGCAGGAGCGTGCTCACCCGTGCATGCCCTGGCGGATGCGCGGGTCGATCCACATCAGCACGAGATCGGAAAGGAACGTGCCGACGACGGTCAGGATGCCCAGCAGCAGGATGATGGTCGAGGCGAGCAGCATGTCCTGGGAGACGAGCGAGCGCAGGAGGAGCGGGCCGACCGTCGGCAGGCTCATGACGACCGAGACGATGATGCTGCCCGAGACGATGAACGGCAGCAGGTAGCCGATGGTGCTGGCGAACGGATTGAGGGCCGCGCGCACCGGATATTTGAGGATCACCCGCCGCTCGGGCAGGCCCCGCGCCCGGGCCGTGACCACATAGGGCCGCCGCAGCTCGTCCAGCAGGTTGGCGCGCATGATCCGGCACGAGCTGTGCCGTGGCGGCGAGCGCCAGGATCAGCACCGGCAGGGGCAGGTGCTTGGCCAGGTCCCAGACCTTGGCCAAGGACCAGGGGGCCAGCTGATAGTCCGCCGAGAAGAGGCCGCCGACATTGAGGTCGAAGAGCCTGAAGCTCGCATACATGATGACCAGGGCGAGCAGGAAATTGGGCACGGCGAGCCCGATGAAGCCCAGAAACGTAAAAGCATAGTCACCGAACGAGTACTGCCGCACCGCCGAGTAGATGCCGATCGGCAGCGCTATCCCCCAGGTCACGACGATGGCCCCGATCGAGATCAGGATGGTGAGCCAGAGGCGGTCGCCGATGACCTCCGTGACCGGACGGCCGAACTCGAACGACACGCCGAACTGGCCGTGCGCCACGAGATTGAGCCACTTGCCGTACTGGACCCAGATGGGCTCGTCGAGGCCGTAGGCCTGGCGCATCGCCGCCGCCTCCTCGGCCGAGATCGCCGTGCCCATGGCGGCGCTCTGCGCCACGTAGGCATCGACGAAGTCGCCCGGCGGAAGCTGGATAATGACGAACGTGACGACCGTGATCGCCCAGATCGTGACGATCGCCAGGAGAAGGCGGCGGACGATGTAGGCGAGCATGGCCGCCCGCGCCTAGGCCTTGTAGTACCAGGTCTCCGGGTGCGAGCCGCCCGGCACCCGGCAATGCTGGGCGATGCAGACCCGGGACGCGATGTTGCCGAGCTTGTTGCTGACGATCCGGACCCCCATCAGCGCCGGCGACTGGCCGACCACGCCGATGCCGTACTGCTGCTCGACCAGGATCTTCCAGATGTCCTGCGCGTTCTTGTTGCGGCCGTCCTCCTTGAGACCGGACGCGGCGCGGTAGAGGTCGTATATCTTGAGGAGCTCGGGATCGTCCGGCTTGGTGCCCTGGGCACCGTTCGAGGCGAACCAGAGGGCATAGTCCGGGCCCATATAGGCCTCGGTCGGGTCGACCGGGATCGCGTGGCGCGGGAACAGATAGAGAAGCTCGGTCCCGCCGTTGGTCCAGACCATGATGTGGTGCTCGTTGTTGCGGACCCGCGTCATGGCGAGGTTCCGCTCGCAGCTCCTTGACCTCGGCCTGGATGCCGATCTTCTTCCACTGGTCGGCCACCATCTCCGACTGCTTGGGCCAGGGCAGGAACGCCTGGACGGCCTGGATCTGGATCCGCAGGCGCTCGCCATTGTCGGTGCGCAGCCTGTAGCCTTCGCCGTCCTTCTTCGAGAGGCCGATCTTGTCCAGGAGCCCGTTGGCCTGCTTCGGGTCGTAGACGGACCACTTCTTCCGCCATTCCGGCCCGGGGCTCTGCGGCATCGCCTCGGCAGGGGGAGTCGAGCCGGGCGTGCCGATGCCGAGCCAGAAGGTCTGGTTGAGCTGGTCCCGGTCGATGCCGAGCGAAAGGGCGCGGCGGAAGTCCGCGCTGGTCAGCCACTTGCGGATCTCGGGGTCCGCCTTGTAGCTCTGGTTGATCTGCAGCACCGTGTCGGCGCCGTTGTACGCCAGATCGAGGTGCAGCGTGTAGTTGCCCTTCTTCTGGTTGTCGAGAATGACAGGCAGCTTGCCGAGGTCGATATGACGGCCCTGCTCGTCATACTCGCCGGAGATCGCCCTGAGGTTCAGCACCTCGAGATCCTCGGCCAGGGTCAGCTGGACGCGGTCGATATAGGGCAGCTGGTTTCCGGCCGTGTCGACTGCGTAGTAGAAGGGGTTGCGCTCCAGCACCCAGATCGGCGTGTTGATCGGCTGGACCGTCCGCCACGGCCCCAGCGTCGGCAATTCGTGATTGAGCGACCAGTCCTTCTTGAAGTGCAGGAACTGCACCCAGTTCTCGTAGCCCGCAGCCTTGGCTTTCGCGTTGACCTCGTCGAGCGTGGAATATTTGGGCAGGAACTGCTTGAGGTAATGCCCGGGCGAATAGGCGCCGAAGGTGAATTTCTGGGACTGCCGCACCGACTGGCCGCCGCCGATCAGCGTGTCGCCGGCCATCATCTCCTCGAAGAGAAAATAAGGGACGTCGAACTCGAAGCGGACGGTGGTCTCGTCGACCTTGACCACCCGGCCGGGCTTGCCCTGCGGGGCCATGTCGGCGATCGGCGTCGGCACGATCTCCTTGTTCGAGTAGAGGTCCTCGAACCAGAAGACGAAGTCGTCGGCGGTGAAGGGCTCGCCGTCCGACCAGCGCATGCCCTTCCTCAGCGAGAGCGTGAAGCTCTTGCCGTCGTCGCTCATCTTCCAGGCCTTGGCGACCGACGGCACGATCTTGCTGCCGGTATAGTCCCAGAAGAGCAGCTTGTCGGAGGCGTTGATGCGGTTGCCGTTCTCGACGTCGCCGGGACCGGTGAAGCCGCGCCGCCAGATGCCGCCATACTTGCCGACCTCGTCGAGCGGCTTCAGAACCATCGGCTCCGCCGGGACACGCTCGGCGACCGGTGGCAGCTTGCCGGCCTTGACGAGCTCCGCCAGCATCGGCGCTTCCTGGAAGGTCTTGGGCCACTGGGCCGGGTCCGTGACAATGCTCGGCCCCTGCAGCTCGCCCACAAGTCCCGACTGGCTGAGCGAGGTCTGGGCCCGCGCGGTCTCGCTGCCCCATCAGGGCCACACTGGCACCTGTGCTCATCAGGGCCGTCATCTGTCGGCGTGTCAGCTTCATCGTTCGGCCTCCTTTTCTGTCTTGTCTTCGCGACGTTTCTCTAGGTTTACGGTGCCCGGCGCCGCGCGGCCAGCCTTTATCGCCGCTCAGCCGGCGGCGCTGGCCGTGCCGACCCCGTGCAACAGCCCCTCGCCATCGACCAGGAAGATGCAGGCCAAGGTCACGCCCGGTAACGCCTCGCCGGGTCTTGCGGACTGTGCCATGTGCCTCCCTACGCAGCGTTCTTGTACCCGCGCCTCGAAAAGTTGTACGACAAGTAAGAAAATTCGACAAGCGCCTCGGGGCAGCAGCGATGGTCGAGAGAGAGCGGGCCGCTGCGGGCGGTACGGCGGACCGCCAACGCGCCGCGCCGCCGAGCCTCGCCCGCGGGCTCGTGACAGGGCTCACCCGGGAGATCGTCGGCGGGCAGCTCAAGGCCGGCGAGCGGCTGCCGACCGAGCAGCGCCTGATGGCCAGCTTCGGGGTCAGCCGCACGGTGGTCCGGGAGGCGGTGGCGGCCCTCAAGAGCGAAGGCCTGGTCGTCAGCCGGCGCGGCTCCGGGAGCCTTCGTCGCGGCCGACGCCCGCCGCCGGCCGTTCCGCATCGACCCCGATACCCTCGGCTCCAACGGCGCCATCGTTCACGTCATGGAGCTCAGGCTCGGCGTCGAGATCGAGTCCGCGGCCCTGGCCGCCCGCACGGCCGGCCCGGCGGAGCTGGCACTCCTGGCCGAGGCGCACCGGGCGATGACCCAGGAGGTCGAGGCGGGCCGCCCGGCCCTCGAGGAGGATTTTTCCTTTCACTGCGCCGTCGCCGATGCCTCCGGCAACCCGCTGATAAGCCAGTTTCTTCGCTTTCTCGGCCCCTTCATCATCCCGCGGCCGCTCATCCGCGTCCGCCCCCACGCGCCCCGGGCGCGGCAGGCCTATCTCCTGAGCCTTCTGGCCGAGCATGCGCGCATCCTCGAGGCGATCAGGGGTGCCGAGCCGGACGCCGCAAGGGACGCCATGCGCGACCATCTCGAGCGGGGCCTCGCCCTCAACCGGGTGGCGCCCCAGCGATCCGACACGCCGGCGTGAGAGAGACGGCGGCGCCGCTCAGCAGGTGACGCCCTTGCCCTCGCTGCCGAAGGCGGCGAGCCGCGTCTCGTCGTCGACGCTCTCGGCGGTGCCCGGCCGATAGTGGAACTGCACGGCCCAGCGAAAGGCATCGGTGCGGTTGATGGGCGTCCCGTGCGGCAGCTTGCCGTCGAACAGCAGCACGTCGCCCGGCCCCATCGGGCAGGGCGATCCGGCCCGCCTCGGCCACGTCGCTGTCGCAGATCTGCCAGTCGCGCCGCTTGAAATGGAGGCGCGGGCCCTCGCGGTGCCCGCCCCGCAGCACGTACATGCAGCCGTTGGCGGGGCCCACCGCCTCCATCGGGATCCACACGCCCACGATCGGCGTCCCGATCGCGAGGTTGAAATAGGCATGATCCTGATGCCACGGCTTTTCCCGGCCCCCGGGCGGCTTGATCAGCGCCATCTCCTGAAAGAGCTCGGGCGGGCCGCCGACGATGCGCTCGACCAGGCCCAGCACGGCCGGATGGCGGGCGAGCGCCGCCAGCGCCGGATGCCCGTCGATGAAGCCCATGAATTTCCGGACGTGGGCGGCGCGCAGCGTCGGCTCGACGGCGGGGAGCCCCCTGCCCTCCTGGCCGATCGTGAAGCCGCCGCCGGTGCTGCGCCCGTCGACCCGATGGTCGGCCCGGGGATCGAGGGGGATATGGTCCCTGAGGCCGCCCTCGTACCAGATCATGGCGCAGCCCGGATCGTCGGCCAGCGTCATCGCTCCGAGCTCGGCCTTGGCTGCCCCGATCTCGCCTGCCGAGAGCAGGCCGCGGACGAGCAGAAAGCCGTCCCGCCGGTAGCCTTCCATCCCGCCGGCCGATGCCGCCTCGGCCGGGGTCCGGCCGGCATCGACCTCGGGGCCGCTGTAGAGCGCCGGGTCGTGGGGGGAAATCTTCGGCTCGAAGAAGACGCGGACGGCCGCCGGCTCCTGCCATGACGAATGCTCCCTGCTCGGCTCCCGACCCCGCCTATACACCCATCGCCCGGCGCATGGCCGTCGAGATGTGCTTCTCGATCGCATCGGCGGCGGCGGCGGGGTCGCGCCCCGCGCAGGCCTCGAGGATGGCGATGTGCTCCGCCATGGCGCTCCTGAGGTTGGCGGGCGTCAGCAGGCCGTGGTCGAGACGGATCAGGCGGATGCGGTCGCTGTTGACCTCGTGGAGTGCTGTGACGAGCTCGTTGCCGAGGGCCGCGACGAGCCGGTCGTGCAGGCCCCAGTCCTGCGCCTGCGCCTCGGCCAGGAGGGCGCCGTCGACCCGCCCCTGGGCGCGCCCGGCGATGGCCCGGTGCAGGGCCAGCAGCTCGTCGATCTCGCCCTCGGGCGCCGCCTCGGCGAAGTGGCGGACCGCCTCCCGCTCGACGATCAGGCGGAGCTGGAAGGCGTTGCGGATGAGGGCCAGGCTCGCCTCGGCGACGCGGATGCCGCGCCGCGGGACGAGATGGACCAGCCCCTCCTGCTCGAGCTTGAGCAGCGCCTCGCGCATCGGCCCGAGCGTGACGCCGGTGAGCTCGACCAGCTCGCGCTGCGAGACGAACTGGCCGGGCCGCACCCGGCGGCCGAACAGCTCCTCCTTGAAGCGGCGATAGGCGACGTCACTGAGCTTCATGGGGGTCAGCGACGGGCGAGCGGCTCGCCCAGGGGCCGGGCGAGCGACCGGAGCAGGCCCTCCGGCACCGGCCGGCCTCCGATCGTCGCCGTACCGGCACCGACAGGCTCATCAGGCGGCGATCGCCGGCAGCGCCGGCGGGTCCTCGGTCAGCGGCAGGAGCGGCGGCATCAGCATCCGCCAGTCGGCGTGGCCGGTGCGCCGGGCGGTCAGCGCCTTGACCGTCGCGAAGAACGGCCGGCCCTCGAACCAGGCGGCGAGGGTCTCGATGTCGGCGCGGGCCGCGGGATCGCCCGCCACGAGCCGCGCGATCAGCCCGGGTGCCACGTTGGCGAGGCCGCAGATGGTGCCGCGGGCGCCGCCTGCCATGGCATCGGCGACGTGCACCTCCGCGCCGACGATCACCGAGGCGCCCGCCACCTGCCCGAGCAGGGCCCGGGTCGCCGTCCAGTCCGCGCCGCTGTCCTTGACGCCCCGGATGCGGTCGGGAAAGGCCGCCAGCAGGCGGGCGACCAGCGCCGGCGACAGGCCGATCCCGGCGACCGAGGGGATATGATAGAGGAGCAGCGGTGGAGATGCGGGGCCGGCCATCTCGACCAGCCGCGCATAGGCCTGGTAGACGCCCTCCTCCTCGACCTGCCGATAGAAGAAGGGTGGCGTGGCGAGGGCCGCCGCGAGGCCGAGCTCGCCGGCGGCGCGCGCGAGGCCCGCCATCTCGGGAATGGAGGCGCTGCCGATCCCGAGGATCAGCCGCCCGGGGTCGAAGCCGGCGCGCAGCAGGCGCTCGGTCGCGGCCAGGCGGGTGGCGGCGCTGAAGGACGGGCCCTCCCCGCAGGTGCCGAAGAGGGCGATGCCGTTGATCCCGCCCGCCATCATCCAGCGAAGGTGCTCGGCCAGCGCGGCGTCATCGACGGCCCCGTCGGCGTCGATCGGCGTCACCGTGGCGCAACAGGCCCAACGTGGCTCGCTCCAGAGACTCATCCCCGCTCCAATCGTCCGGATGCTGATATATTACCGGCATCGTACAAATCCGTGGCGGTGCTTGCAATGCCGCGCCCGGGCCGTCACCCCGACCGAGGCGGCCGCGGTGGCCGCCGCCTGCGTCGTCAGCTATGTCGTCGCGCGCCGAGTGCCTTCTTCGTCATGGTTCTGGCGCCGGGCACCCTGCTCTTGCTGCGCCGCCGGTTCGGCCATGGAGGATAGCCCGTGTCCTCGACCCCATCCCTGCGCGGCATCATCGCCAGCCTGCACACGCCCTTCGACGGGCAGGGCCAGGTGGACGAGGCGAGCGTCCGCCGATTGGTCGACCACTGCGTCGCCGCCGGCTGCGTCGGCGTCATGGCGCCGGCCGTGGCCGGCGAGGTGGGCTCGCTCGACGCCGGCGAGCAGGGGCGGCTCCTCGCCATCGTCGGCGAGGCCGCGGTCGGGCGCCTCGGTCTCGTCGCCGGGGTCAGCGCGCCCACCGTCGAGGACAGCGTCGCCACGGCACGGGTGGCGCGGGCGGTGGGCGCCGCCATGGTCGTCTGGCAGCCGCCCGCCGGCCTCTCGCCCGAGGCGATCGAGCGCGGCATCGCCAGGCTGGCCGATGCCGGGCCGGGGCGGGTCATGCTGCAGGATCTGGACTGGCAGGGCGGCGGTCTGGATGTCGGGGTGATCGCCGGCATCGCCCGGCGCGTGCCGGGGCTGGCCGCGGTCAAGGTGGAGACCGTGCCGGCCGGCCCCAAATACTCGGCGCTGCGCGACGCCGTCGGCGATCGGCTGCACCTCAGCGGCGGCTGGGCCGCGATGCAGATGCTGGACGGCCTGGCCCGCGGGCTCGACGCCTTCGTCCCGAGCGGGCTTTTGCCGGTCTATGTCCGGGTCTTCGACCTCTTCACCGGGGGCCGGCGCGACGTGGCCCGAACCCTGTTCGAGCGGATGCTGCCGATCATCACCTTCAGCAACCAGCATATCGAGGTGAGCATCCGCTTCTGGAAGCGCTACCGCCTGCGCCAGGGGGTCTTCGCCACCGACCACTGCCGCTCGGGGGTGCGCCCGCTCGACGCCGTGCAATCGACAGAGGCGGAGCTGATGGTGGACCGCGCCCTGGCCCTGGACGCCGAGATCGCGATCGAGCGCTCGACGACGGCCGAAGGCGGCACCGCCGTCAGGTGAGAGTCAGCTCGACGGCGCCCAGGCTCTCGATCTCGATCCGCACCCTGCAGGGCTCGGAGACCCACTGAACCGGCGTGATCGTCCCCAGGCTCACGAAGCACCCGGCCTCGAGCCCGCGGTCGAGGCTCGAGAGTCGGTTGGCGAGCCAGGTCAGGGCCGCCAGCGGATGGCCCATCAGCTCGCTGCTCGGCCCCTCCGCGACCAGCCTGCCGTCGATGCGCGTCCGCGCGTTCAGCCGATCGAGCGGAAGGCCCCGCCAGTCGGAGGTCGGGGCACCCAGCACGCTTCCGGCATTGAAGGCGTTGTCGGCGATCATCAGAGGTGCCCCCATCGTCCGGAAGTCCTCGTAGCGGTCGTCGACCAGCTCGATCGCCGGCATGACGCTGCCGACGGCCTCGCCCACCTCCTCCACGCCATAGGGGCGGGCGCGGCGAGGGAGCGGCATGGCGAGGCGGACCGCGATCTCGGTCTCGATGCCCGGCCGGACATAGTCGGCCAAGCGCAGCCGGGCGCCCGAGGGATGCACGGTGCTCTCGAAGATCTCGCCGGCGATGGGCTCCGGCACCCGGATATAGGCGCGCATGGCCTCGGTCGTGCCGCCGATCTTGTAGCCGACGCGCTGGCCGAGCCGCGCGGCGAGGCGGACATTGGCGTGGTCCTGGATCGCGTAGCCGTGCTCGAGACGCGTCACCTCGAGAGCGGCCGGAAGAGCCTTCAGGCGCCGCCGGGCGAGCCGCGCCTCGATGACGAAGGCGGCCGCCTTGTCGATGTCCCCATCCCGCATCTGCACCGCTCCAACGCCACGCGCGCCTTTGACATCACGGACTCTTGCTATCTAGGCTGACAACGGCCGAGGGGGCAGGATGTTCGACACCCTGGTGGAAAAAATCGACGCGAAGCGCGACACCGTGATCGAGCTCACCCGCGAGCTCGTCCGCATCCCCACGGTCAACCCGCCGGGCGAGGCCTATGCGGCCTGCGCCGAGCTGGTGGGCGAGCGCCTCCGCCGCCGGGGCTTCGATATCGCCTATCTGCGCGGCGAGGGAGCGCCCGGCGACAGCGACCGCTATCCGAGGCTCAACGTCGTCGCCCGGCGCGAGGGCCGGACGCCCGGCCCCTGCGTCCATTTCAACAGCCATATCGACGTCGTCGAGACGGGCCAGGGCTGGACCGTCGACCCCTGGGCGGGCGCTGGTCCGCGACGGCCGGATCTACGGGCGCGGCACCTGCGACATGAAGGGCGGCCTCGCGGCCAGCATCGTGGCGGTCGAGACCCTGCTCGAGAGCGGCATCGACCTGCCCGGCACGCTCGAGATCTCGGGCACGGTGGACGAGGAATCCGGCGGCTTCGGCGGCGTCGCCCATCTGGCGCGGCTGGGCTACTTCTCGCGGCCCCGCGTCGATCACGTCATCATCCCCGAGCCGCTGAACGTCGATCGGGTGTGCATCGGCCATCGCGGCGTCTGGTGGGCCGAGGTCGAGACCAAGGGCCGCATCGCCCACGGCTCGATGCCTTTTCTCGGCGACTGCGCGATCCGCCATATGGCGGCCTTCCTCGACCGACTGGAGAGCGACCTCCTGCCGAGGCTCGCCGGCCGCACCACCGCCATGCCGGTCGTCCCCGACGGCGCCCGTGCCTCCACCCTCAACCTGAACAGCATCCATGGCGGCCAGGAGGACGGCTTCGCGGGCCTGCCCAGCCCCTGCGTGCCGGACAGCTGCCGCCTCGTCCTCGACCGCCGCTTCCTGATCGAGGAGGATCCCCTGGCCGTGAAGCGCGAGGTCTTGGACATCCTCGAGGGGCTGAGCCGCCATCGCCCGGGCTTCCGCTACGAGATCCGCGAGCTGATGGAGGTGCTGCCCGTGCTGACCCAGCCCACGGCGCCGGTGCCCCAGGCGGTGGCGCGGGCCGTGCGTCGGGTGCTCGGGCGCGACGCCAGCCTTCGTCTGCTCGCCCGGCACCTACGACCAGAAGCACATCGCCCGCATCGGCCACCTCGAGGACTGCGTCGCCTACGGCCCGGGCATCCTCGATCTCGCCCACCAGCCGGACGAGTTCGTCGTCATCGACGATCTCGTGGCGTCGGCCAAGGTGATGGCCCTGGCCGCCCTCGAGCTTCTGGGCGTGAGGCCGTGATCCGCCCGGGCCCACGCAACAGCCTGACCGACGTGGCCGGGCTCCTGGTCGGCAACGCCGAGGACGAGAAGGCCTGGACGGGGACGACGGTGGTCCTGGCCGACCCGGCGGCCCTGGCCGCGGTCGACGTGCGGGGCGGTGCTCCCGGCACCATCAACACCGATGCGCTCGAGCCCTCGGGGCTCATCAAGGAGGGCCACGGCCTCGTCCTCTCCGGCGGCTCGGCCTTCGGCCTCGAGGCGGCGACGGGGCTGATGAGCTGGCTCGCCGCCCGAGGGCGCGGCTTTTCCGACTGGGGCACGCCCATCCCGGCCGTGGCCGGGGCCATCCTGTTCGACATCGCCAATGGCGGCGACAAGGGGTGGGGCGACACGCCGCCCTACCGGCGGCTCGCCATGGAGGCCGCCGACGTCGCGGCCGAGACCTTTGCTCTCGGCAATGCCGGAGCCGGCCTGGGTGCGGTGGCGGGGCCCTACAAGGGCGGGCTCGGCACCGCCTCGGCCGTCGACCCGACGACGGGGATCACGGTGGCCGCCCTCGTCGCCGTCAATCCCGTGGGCTCGCCCTGCATGCCGGGCGGCCCCACCTTCTGGGCCTGGCATCTCGAGCAGGCGGGCGAGCTCGGCGGCCAGCCGCCGCCTACGGTCGCCACCGGCCACGCCTTCGAGACCAAGCGGGGCATCGCCCAGAGCACCACGATCGGCATCGTCGCCACCGACGCCATCCTGGATCAGGGCCAGCTCCTGCGCCTCGCGGTCATGGGCCAGGACGGCTATGCCACCGCCATCCGCCCGATCCATACGAGCTTCGACGGCGACACGGTCTTCGCCCTGGCCACCCGGCGCGCGGCCGCTGCCGGACCGCCCGGACGCGCTCGTTCGCCTCGGCGCCGTCACCGCCGACGTCATGGCGCGGGCGGTTGCGCGCGGGGTCTACGAGGCCGAGGACCTGGGACCGATCCGGAGCTATCGCTCCATCTGGGGCCGGAGCCTTCTGGGAGCACCGACATGACCCCATCCCTGGCCCTCTGGCACAGCGCCGAGAGCAATGTCCCGACGTTCGCCGCCATCCTGGCCGAGCTGGCGCCCGAGATCCCGCTCGTCCACGGGGTGCGGGCCGACCTGCTGGCGGCGGCGCAGCCGCTGCTCACGCCGGCCGTCCGGCGCCAGGTGTGCGACGACATCCTGAGAATGGCCGATGCCGGCCCCGCCGTCCTGCTCTGCACCTGCTCGACCCTGGGCCCCGGCGCCGAGACCGCCGCCGATCTCACCGACGTGCCCGTGCTCCGTGTCGATCGCCCGATGATGGAGCGGGCGCTCGACCACGGCAGCCGCATCGCCGTGGCCGCCGCCCTGCCCAGCACCCTCGGCCCGACCCGCGACCTGCTTCTGCGCGTGGCGAAGGCCCGCGGCCAGGAGGTCCACGCCCGGGACATCCTCGTCGAGGAGGCCTGGCCTTTCCTCGAGCGCGGTGACCAGGGCGGCTATTGGCGGGCGATCGCGGAGAAGCTCCGGGCGGCGGCCTCGGGCGCGGACGCGGTCGTTCTGGCCCAGGCCTCGATGGCGGGCGCGGTCGGCCTTCTGGGCGACCTCGCCGTGCCGGTGCTGGCGAGCCCGCGGCTCGGCGCCGAGGCGGCGATCCGGGTCTGGCGCGAGCGGACTGGGCGCCGGGATCAGCCGAGCGGCACGTCCTCGTAGAGCTCGGCCAGCGGCAGAGTGAGCCCGAGGAGCGGCAGCTCGATCATCGCGTCGAGGCCCACGATATCGCGCGGCGGCTCGCCCGGATGATGAAGGCGGGCATGCGGCTGATCCTGCCAGACGAAGAGCAGGTAGAGCAGACCGGGCAGGCCCTGATAGGCATCGAGCTTGATCGTGAGGTCGAAGCGCTGCGTCGTCGGCGAGAGCACCTCGACCACCATGGCCGGCCGGTCCGTCCAGTCGCGCGTCTCGTCGCAGGCGACGGTCACGTCGGGATAGTAGCGGCTGCTGGCATCGACCTCGACCAGGAAATCCGAGTTGTAGGGTCGGCAAGGCTGGCCGCGCAGGCGGCCGCGGAGAGCCGAGAGGGCATTGCCGGCAATCGTGACATGCGCGTTGGAGCAGCCGGCCATCATGACCAGCCGACCCGCGATCATCTCGTATTTGCGATCCTGATCCGCCATCCAGCGGACATAGGCTTCAGCGGTGCTCAGATCGGGAAGATGCGGCGCCACCGGCAGCGCCCCTCAGCGCAGCGCCTCGAGGATGCTCACATAGCTGGCGACGCAGGCGCCGCCCATATTGTAGATGCCGCCGAGCTTTGCGCCCTCGACCTGCATGTCGCCGGCCTCGCCCCGGACCTGCATGGCGGTCAGCACGTGCATCGAGACGCCGGTGGCGCCGATCGGGTGGCCTTTCGACTTCAGGCCGCCCGAGGGGTTGACCGGCAGCCGGCCGTCCTTCCGGGTCCAGCCCTCGAGCGCCGCCTCGGCACCCCGGCCGCGCGGCGTGAGGCCCATCGCCTCGTACTCCAGCAGCTCGGCGATCGTGAAGCAGTCGTGGGTCTCGACCAGGTCGAGGTCGTCCAGCCCCAGCCGTGCCGCGCCCAGCGCCTGCTGCCAGGCCCGCTCGCAGCCCTCGAACAGGACGATGTCGCGGCGGCTCATCGGCAGGAAGTCGCTGACCTGGGCGTGGCCGCGGAAGACGACCGCCTTCGGCATGCCGAGGGCCGTCTCGACGTCGGCCAGCACAAGAGCCGCGGCGCCGTCGGAGACGAGCGAGCAGTCGGTACGCTTCAAGGGCCCCGCGACGACCGGATTCTTTTCAGAGACTGTGCGGCAGAACTCGAACCCCAGGTCCTTTTTTATCTGCGCCCAGGGATTGGCGCAGCCATTGGCGTGGTTCTTGGCGGCGATCGTCGCCAGCGCGTCCGACTGGTCGCCGTGGCGCTGGAAATAGCTTTCGGCGATGCGCCCGAAGACACCCGCGAAACCGCCCTCGATGCCGGCCTCCTCCTCGAGATAGGAGGCCTTGAGAAGCGTCTCCCCGATCGCCGGCCCCGCCAGCTCGGTCATTTTCTCGACGCCGACCACGAGCACCAGTCGGGCCTCCCGGGCGGCGATCCTCCGCAGCCCCTCGTGGACCGCGGCCGAGCCGGTGGCACAGGCGTTCTCGACCCTCGTCGCGGGCTTGAAACGAAAAGCCGGATCGGCCTGCAGCACGAGCGAGCTCGTGAAATCCTGGCGGACGAAGCCGCCGTTGAAATGGCCGAGATAGATGGCGTCGATGTCGGCCGGCCGCGACGCCCGCGTCGCGGATCGCCGCCGCTGCGCCGCCTCGACCACCAGATCCTCGACCCGCCGGCCCTCGTGCTTGCCGAAAGGCAGGTGGCTCCAGCCGACGATGCAGGCGGTCATGACGCGGGCTCCTTCTCTTCTTCCCCGCCCTAGCTGGTGAGCGGCGAACGGGTCGACAATGTGGGGCCGGGGTCGAGGTGCAGACCCGGGGAGGCTTCCCCGACCGCGCGGCCGGCCCGGGAGCGCCGCCTTCGCGCGAGGCGCCGCATCCTGTAGACATCTCACCACGACATGGGGAGGTGGCAGGTGAGCGAGAGCAGCAGGCGCCGCAGCACGGCCTGGTTCGGCGGGCACGACAAGGACGGCTTCATCCACCGGAGCTGGATGAAAAATCAAGGCTTTCCCGACCATCTCTTCGACGGCCGCCCGGTCGTCGGGATCTGCAACACCTTCTCCGAGCTCAATCCCTGCAACGGGCATTTCCGCGAGCTGGCCGAGTGGGTGAAGCGCGGCGTCTACGAGGCGGGCGGTTTCCCCGTGGAGTTCCCGGTCTTCTCGACCGGCGAGGGCAATCTGCGCCCGACCGCCATGCTGTTCCGCAACCTCGCCTCGATGGATGTCGAGGAGGCGATCCGCGCCAACCCGGTCGACGGCGTCGTCCTGATGACCGGCTGCGACAAGACCACGCCCGCCCTCCTGATGGGCGCCGCCTCCTGCGACGTCCCGGCGATCGTGCTGTCGGGCGGCCCGATGCTCAACGGCTGGTACAAGGGCCGGCCGATCGGCTCGGGCACCGACGTCTGGCGCTTCTCCGAGGCGGTCAGGGCCGGCGAGATGTCGCTCGCCGACTTCATGGAGGCCGAGAGCTGCATGTCCCGCTCCGCCGGCCACTGCATGACCATGGGCACGGCGTCGACGATGAACAGCCTGGCCGAGGCGCTGGGCATGAGCCTGCCCGGCTCGTCCGCCATCCCGGCCGTCGACAGCCGCCGCCGGCAGGTGGCCTTCCTCACCGGCCGCCGCGCCGTCGCCATGGTCCGGGAGGACCTGCGGATCTCGAGGATCCTCACGCCCGCCGCCTTCGCCAACGCGATCCGCGTCAACGGCGCCCTCGGCGGCTCGACCAATGCGGTGGTCCACCTCCTGGCCGTGGCCGGCCGGGTCGGGGTGGAGCTGGCACTCGACGACTGGGACCGCCTCGGGCGCGACGTTCCCACCATCGTCGATCTCATGCCGTCGGGCCGCTTCCTCATGGAGGACTTCTTTTATGCCGGGGGCCTGCCGGCGGTGCTGCGGGCTCTGGGGGAGGCCGGCCTGCTCGACAAGGACGCGCGGACGGTCAACGGCCGCACCCTATGGGAAAATGTGCGGGACGCCCCCAACTGGAACGCCGAGGTCATCCGGCCCCTGGACCGGCCGCTCACCGCCCATGGCGGCATCGCCGTGCTGCGGGGCAACCTCGCCCCCCGCGGGGCCGTGCTGAAGCCCTCGGCGGCGAGCCCCGAGCTCATGCGCCATCAGGGCCGCGCCGTCGTCTTCGAGAGCATCGAGGACTACAAGGCCCGCATCGAGGACGAGCGCCTCGAGATCGAGGCCAGCTCCGTCATGGTCCTCAAGAACTGCGGGCCCAAGGGCTATCCGGGCATGGCCGAGGTCGGCAACATGGGCCTGCCGCCCAAGCTGCTGCGCCAGGGTGTCCTGGACATGGTGCGCATCTCGGACGCGCGGATGTCGGGCACCGCCTACGGCACCGTCATCCTGCACGTCGCGCCCGAGGCCGCCGCCGGCGGCCCCCTCGCCCTCGTCGAGACCGGCGACCTGATCCTGCTCGACGTCGAGGCGCGCCGCCTGCATCTGGACGTCGATGAAGCCGAGCTGGCCCGCCGCCGGGCCGGCTGGACGCCCCCGCCCCCGACCATGGCCGGGGGCTACCAGCGCCTCTACGTCGACCACGTCCTCCAGGCCGACCAGGGCGCCGACCTCGACTTCCTGCGCGGCTGCCGCGGCCACGCCGTGCCGCGGGAAAGTCACTGACCGGCGGCAAGCATCCGCATCAGGATCATGAGCAGAAGCAGCATCAGAAGCTGCAGGGCCAGCCGCCACCAGACCCGCGGCGGGATCGGCCCGTCCGCGGCGCGCGGTCGCCTGATGTGGATCGGGTAGGGATGCATCCAAAAAGAGTAGCAAAGCCGGGATCGGCCGCAAGCGCTCCCTTCGGGCCTCACGCGGCCCTTCGGTCGACCGAGCCGACGATATGCCGCATGCTGGCGGACGGCCATCGGCCCATCGCTGCAGGGCTTCCCGAGGGAGACGCGATATGGCGATCCGCACGGCGCTGACGGACCTTCTGGGCATCAGCTGTCCCGTTCTGCTGGCACCCATGGCGTTCATCAGCGGCGGAGCCGCGGCGGCGGCCGTGAGCCGGGCCGGCGGCCTCGGCTTCCTCGGTGCCGGCTACGGCGACCAGGGCTGGCTCGAGGAGGAAGCCCGGCAGGTCGAGGGCGAGCGCGTCGGCGTCGGCTTCATCACCTGGAGCCTCGCCCGGCGGCCGAGCCTGCTCGACCTGGCGCTCGACCAGAAGCCGGCCGCCGTGTGGCTCTCCTTCGGCGACGCGCGGCCATTCGCGGCGCCGGTCAAGTCGAGAGGTGCTCTGCTGGTCCTGCAGGTCCAGACCGTCGCTGCCGCGCGCGAGGCGGCGGCGCTGGGCGCCGACCTGATCGTGGCGCAGGGTGCCGAGGCGGGCGGCCACGGTCTCGCCCGCTCGACCCTGCCGCTCGTGCCCGCGGTGGTCGACGCCGTGGCGCCCGTGCCGGTGGTGGCGGCCGGTGGGATCGCCGACGGCAGGGGCCTGGCGGCGGCCTTGATGCTGGGCGCCGCCGGCGTGGCCTGCGGCACGGCGTTCTACGCCGCCGAGGAGGCCCTGGTGCACCCGGCCGCCAAGGTGCGGCTGGTCGCAGCCTCGGGCGACCTCACTCAGCGGAGCACGGTGGCGGATGCGGCACGGCGGCTCGACTGGCCCCGGCCGTGGACGATCCGGACGCTCGAGAACAGCTTCACGCGCCGCTGGCAGGCCGACCCGGAGCGCCTGCGCGCCGACCCGCAGGAGGTGGCCCGCTACGCCCGAGCGCGGGACAATGGCGACTTCGACACGGCTGCTGTCATCGCCGGCGAGGCCGCCGATCTGGTCCGGGCGGTCGAGCCTGCGGGCCGGATTGTCGAGCGGATGGTCCGGGAGGCCGAGGCGCTCCTCGCGCGCGGTCCCGCGTGGCTCGGCGGCTCGTGACGGAGAATCGTTCCAACCCGCGTCGTCCTCGGCTCGAATGTGGATAGCAGCGGTTCGACTGGGCCGGATCGGCAGCTTCAAGTGCTCAGCATCCCCAAGCGCCCACATATCGTGAAGCGGCGCAATGAAAGCCGCCTCGAGGACCCTGCGCCGCGCCGAAGATGGACGGAATCTCATCGTCCAGCGCGGGCCTTTACGGCCGCATGGCCGCGTGATAGCTCAAAAAGGCGAGACTGGTCGTAAGGCCCGGTGAGGCTGGACGGGGAGGCGGGGTGGCGGTTCTCGAGCTCGAGGGAATAGCCAAGCATTTCGGCGCGATCGAGGCCCTCCGGGGTGTCGATCTGACGCTGCATGCGGGCGAGGTCCTGGGCCTCATGGGCGACAACGGCGCCGGCAAGTCGACGCTCGTGAAGATCATCGCCGGCAACTTCCCGGCCTCGCACGGCCAGATCCGGATCGACGGCGAGGCCCAGCATTTCCACAAGCCCGTCGACGCGCGGGAGAAGGGCATCGAGGTCGTCTATCAGGACCTGGCGCTCTGCAACAATCTCTCCGCCGCCGAGAACGTCTTCCTCGGTCGGGAGCTCAAGCGCCGCTTCGGCTTCTTGAGCATCATCCACTATCCGGCCATGTATCTGCGCTCGGCGTCGCTGTTCGGCGAGCTCAAGTCCGAGACCCGGCCGCGCGATCTCGTGAAGCAGATGTCCGGCGGCCAGCGCCAGGCCGTGGCCATCGCCCGGACGCGCCTCAGCGACGCCAAGTTCGTCCTGATGGACGAGCCGACCGCGGCGATCAGCGTCCGCCAGGTGGCCGAGGTGCTGGACCTCATCCGCCGCCTCAAGCACCAGGACGTCGGCGTCATCCTGATCAGCCACCGCATGCCCGACGTGTTCGCCGTCTGCGACCGGGTCGTGGTCATGCGCCGGGGCACCAAGGTCGCCGACAAGCCCGTCGCCGAGACCTCGCCCGAGGAGGTCACCGGCCTCATCACCGGCGCCATTCGGACCGCCTGAGGGACGCACCAGGATGAGCGACGCGACCCGGGTGACCAGCCACGCTGCCGTGGAGGAGACCCACGGCATCAAGGAGCGCACCTTCCTCGAGGCGCTGACGTCCAGCCAGCCCTTCTGGGTCTCGGTCGCCGTGATCGTCATCTGCGTCGTCATGAGCTGGCTCCAGCCCGACGCCTTCCCCAGCCTCGACAACTTCTACAATATCAGCCGCAACTTCGCCTTCATCGGCATCATGGCCATGGGCATGACCGCGGTCATCCTGACGGGCGGGATCGACCTCTCGGTCGGCTCGATCATGGGCGTGGTCGGCGTCGCCACGGGCCTCGTCCTGCAGGCCGGCTACTCGGCCTGGATCGCGATCCTGGTCGGGCTGCTCACCGGGTGCGTCGCCGGCGCCATCAACGGCGCGCTCGTCGCCTACCTCAACCTCTCCTCCTTCGTCGTCACGCTCGGCATGCTGTCGATCGCGCGCTCGGTCGCGATCGTGCTCTCCCAGAACAAGATGATCTATCAGTTCGGCCCCGGCGGCGACCTCTTCAACTTCATCGGCGGCGGCCAGGTCCTCGGCCTCGCCAACCCGGTCTGGATGCTGCTCGTCCTGACCGTCGTCTTCGCCTTCCTCTTCAACTTCAGCGCCTGGGGCCGCTACCTGCACGCCATCGGCGGCAACGAGAACGCGGCCCGCCTCACCGGCGTGCCGGTCGACCGGATCAAGTGCGGCGCCTACATCGTCTCCGGCCTGACCGCCGCCATCTGCTCGGTCATGCTGACCGGCTGGCAGGGCTCGGCGCTGAACAATATGGGCACCGGCTGGGAGCTGCGGGTGATCGCCGCCACCGTCATCGGCGGGGCCAACCTGATGGGCGGCGAGGGCGGCGCCTTCGGCGCCTTCATCGGCGCCGCCCTGATCGAGGTCATCCGCAACAGCCTGCTGATGGCCGGCGTCGACGCCAACTGGCAGGGCACGTTCGTCGGCCTCTTCATCATCTTCGCGGTCCTGCTCCAGCGCATCCGCGGATCGCGGTCCGGTTGATCAGGAGCACTTTTCTCAGCCACTGAAAGGGAGGCCGTTCCATGCAGAAGCTCTTGTTGTGCGCGGCAGCTGCCGTAGCGCTGATGGCCGTGGGCCAGGCGGGGCCCGCCGCCGCCAAGACCTACAACTTCGCCCTCGTGCCGAAGAACCTGAACAATCCGTTCTTCGACCAGGCCCGCGACGGCTGCATGAAGGCCGTCAAGGAGCTCAAGGGCAAGGTCGAGTGCACCTATATCGGCCCGCCCGAGCACGGCGGCGGCGAGGAGCAGCTCCAGATCGTCGAGGACCTCGTGGCCAAGCATGTCGACGGCATGGCCATCTCGGCGGCCAACGCCGCGGCCATGGCGGTAGCGCTGAAGAAGGCCAAGGAGGCGCACATCCCCGTCCTCACCTTCGACTCGGACGTCCTGCCGAAGGACGCCGATCTGCGTCTCGCCTATGTCGGCACGCACAACTACGAGATCGGCGTCGGCCTCGCGAAGCTCGTCATGCAGATCAAGCCCAAGGGCGGCAAGATCTGCATCCAGTCGGGCGGTGCCGCGGCCGCCAACCACAACGAGCGCATGCAGGGCATCCGGGACACGCTCTCGGGCACCAAGAGCAAGGAGTCGCCCGGCGTGCGGCTGACCGGCCAGAACGGCTGGACCGAGGTCGACGGCTGCCCGCTCTACACCAACGACGACTTCGTCCTGGCGGTCCAGCAGATGGAGGACACGCTGGGCAAGTACCCCGATCTCGACGCGTTCGTGCCGACCGGCGGCTTCCCGCAGTTCGTGCCCGAGGCCTACAAGCGGGTCGCCATGAAGTACAAGGACAGGATCGCCAGCAAGCAGCTGGCGCTCGTGGTCGCCGACACCCTGCCCGTGCAGCTCGATCTCCTGAAGCAGGGCCTGGCGGACGGCAATGTCGGCCAGCGGCCCTTCGAGATGGGCTACAAGGCCATGTACATGCTGATCGACGCCCACGAGGGCAAGAAGCTGAAGGACCCGACCTATACGGGCGTCGACACCTGCACGCCCGAGAACGTCGATACCTGCACCAAGCACTGATCCGGCGCCCATCGCCGGTCGCGTGACGGCAGGCGCCCCCGGGTTTCCCGGGGGCGCCTTCTTTTCGGCGCGATGGCGGTTGAGTGTCGCGACCGACCGTCCTACGGAAAGGGGAAACCACGAGGCGAGGGTCAGCCGATGCTCAAGGAATTCAGGGAGTTCGCGCTCCGCGGCAACGTTCTGGACATGGCGGTCGGCATCATCATCGGCGCCGCCTTCACCACCGTCGTCAAGTCGCTGGTCGACGACATCCTCATGCCGCCCCTGGGCGTGCTGATGGGGGGCGTCGACTTCTCGAACTATTTCCTGCCGCTCAAGATGACGGACCAGCACTACGCGACCGTGAAGGCCGCCCAGGACGCCGGCGTGGCGGTCGTCTCCTACGGCAACTTCGTCAACGCCATCATCAGCTTCGTGATCGTGGCGTTCGCGCTGTTCCTCATCATCCGGCAGATGAACGCGCTCAAGCGCCGGATGGAGCACGGCGACCCCAAGGCCGAGGCCAAGGCCCCGCCGCCGCCCCGCGAGGAGGTGCTGCTCGAGGAGATCCGGGACATCCTGGCGCGCCGGGCCGTCTGAGGCCGCCCGGGCGCCCGCCCCCGCCGGCCCATGGACGGGCGGCGGGGAAGCCTCGAAGGATCGCTGGGCCCGCCTACACCCAGCCGCCGTCGGCCACGTAGGTCTGGTTGGTCATGGCGCTCGAATCGTCGGCCGCCAGGAAGAGGCAGATGCGCGCCATCTCGACCGGCTGCAGCTTCCGCTTGAGGCACTGCCGGGCCATGATCTCCTTCTCGCCCTCGGGCGTCAGCCACAGCTTCATCTGACGCTCGGTCATGATCCAGCCGGGGGCGATCGAGTTCACCCGCACATTGAACTCGCCCATGTCCCGGGCGAGCGACCTGGTGAGCCCCATCACCGCCGACTTGGCGGTCGTGTAGCAGGGCATGCCGCCCTGCCCCACCATCCAGCTCACCGACCCGAAATTGACGATCGAGCCGCCGCCCGCCTCCTTCATCATCGGGAACACGGCCTGGGCCGCGAAGAACTGGTGCTTGAGGTTCACGGCGATCCGCTCGTCCCAGTACTCCGGGGTCACGTCCTCCATCTTGTGGCGGTCGTCGCGCGCCGCGTTGTTGACGAGCACAGTGATCGGGCCGTGCGCCTGGCCAGCCTTCCCGATGGCCGAGCGCAGCGCCTCGATGTCCCGGATGTCGCAACGCGCGAAGTGGGGGGTGGGGCGCCCGGCCGCCTGGGCCGCCTCGACGGTGCGCGCGGAGGCCGCCTCGTCGAGGTCGACGAAGGCGACCTTGGCCTTCTGGCCGGCGAACGCCTGGACGATCGCGGCGCCGATGCCCGAGCCGCCGCCCGTGATGAACACCGAGCGGCCCTCGAGGCTCGGATAGATGGCCCAACCCGACATTGTCGATCTCCCTGTGCCGGCGCCTCGGGCGGCCACCGCGGCCCACCTGCGGCGCAGCGTCCCTGCGAACAGTCATGTCCCGACGACGCGCGTGACGATCCCTCGAAACCCCGACCGCGTGCACGACGCGCTATGGAATGCGATTCTGTTGCCCGCGCGCTGGCCCACGAGGCAGGACACCCCACGAGCGGCATCCTCGTTTCGCGCGGCGCATCGAGGGTGTAGCCGAAGAGCCCGGTCCCCGTCCAGCCGACCGGAAGCTCGTCGGCGAGGCTGAGGGCCATGAGCAGGACGTGGGGCAGCTACGACCCGGGCAGCCCTCTCGCGCGGCGGGCAGCCTGCATGGATTCATGCCTTCTCGCGGCGCCTTCACGGGAATGCCCTGTCCAAATCGCGGGGCAATGCTCGAGCGCTCGTCATCAATAATCTCGAGGAGATCGTTAAAACTTAAAAGCATAAAGCGGCTCCCGAGGCTCGGACGGATCGCCGAACCTGACCTCGACGCTCTCCGCTAGGCGACCGCCTCCGGCTCCGTCGCGGCGGCCCGGCGGCGCAGTGTCGAGACGACGATCCAGGCCCAGACGACGAGCGTGACGACCCCCAGCACGCCGGCGATCGGCCGGTCGAAAAACGACAAAAAGTTGCCCTGGGCTTTCATCATCGATGTCATGAAGTTCTGCTCGACCATGGGCCCTAGGACCAGGCCCAGGATGGTCGGCGCCACCGGGAAGTCGTTCTCCTCCATGAGGTAGCCCAGGACCCCGAAGGCGAGCATCACGCCGACGTCGAAGACGGTGTTGTTGATCGCGAAGGAGCCGACGATGCAGAACACCAGGATGAGCGGCATCAGCACCTCGCGCGGCACGTCCAGGATGTAGCGGAACAGCTTGATCGCCGTCCAGCCGAGCGGGATGAGCATGATGTTGGCGAGGAAGAACGTCATGAACACGGCGTAGAGAAGCTGCGGCTCGCGCAGCATGATCGTGGGCCCGGGATTCATGCCCTTGAGATAGAGGACACCGACGACGATCGCCGTGATCGAGTCGCCGGGGATGCCGAACACCATCGCCGGGACCCAGGCCCCGCCGAGCGAGGCGTTGTTGGCGGTGCTGGCGGCCGTGATGCCCTCGATGTGGCCGGTCCCGAACTTCTCCGGCTCCTTCGAGAACTTCTTGGACAGCGCGTAGGTGATCCAGGCGGCGATGTCGGCGCCGGCGCCGGGCAGGATGCCGATGCCCACGCCCACGAAGGCGCTCCGCACCATGCCACCGAAATAGCGCTTCACGAGCGTCCATTGGCCCGCGAAGACATTGCCGATCCGCTGGACGGCGATCGCCTCGACCATGCGCGAGCTGGTCACCCAGCGCAGCACCTCGCTGATCGCGAACATGCCGATCATCGCCGGAATGAAGTCCACGCCGCCCATCAGCTCGACGGTGCCGAAGGTGAAGCGGGGATGGCCGGCCGTGGGATCGATGCCGACGGTCGCGACGAAGAGGCCGATGAGGACGGCGACAATCCCCTTGACCGGCCGCCCGGTCGAGATGAAGACCGCGCAGGAGAGGCCGAAGCTGGCCAGCCAGAAATATTCGAAGCTCGAGAAGTCGAGCGCGAACTCGGCCAGGAGCGGCGCGAAGACGGCGAGCACGACCGAGCCGAAGAGGCCGCCGATCACCGAGAAGACGAGGCCGGCGCCGAGGACGCGCTCGGCCTGGCCCTTCTTCGTCAGGCGATGGGCGTCTTCGACATAGGCGGCCGAGGCCGGCGTGCCCGGAATGCGGACCAGGGCCCCCGGCAGGTCGCCCGCGAAGATCGCCATGGCGGTCGCCGTGACGATCGCCGCGATCGCGGGCTGCGGCGCCATGAAGAAGGTGACCGGCACGAGCAGCGCCGTCGCCATGGTCGCCGTCAGGCCCGGCATGCCGCCGACGAAGAGGCCGAAGACGCCGGCGCACACCATCACCAGCAGATTGTAAGGGTCGAGCACCAGCCAGATGGCTTGGACGACGGGATCCATGGCTGCGCTCCCTCCTCCGCCCTACCAGTAGATGCCGGTGAGGGGGCCCAGCGGCAGCGGCACCAGGAGCAGGCGCCGGAAGCTCAGGTCGACGATGAAGCAGGCGACGACGGCGATGGCGATCGAGGTCGCCCACTTGCCGCCGCGGAAGCGGGCGATCAGGCCGGCCGTGAAGATCGTCCCGCCGATCAGGAACCCGACGCGATCCCAGACCAGGATCAGGAGGACGAGACCGCCGATGACGAGGCCCACGTCGAAGATGTGCCCGCCGCTCCGCGCCCACTCGCCCAGCTCCACGAGGCCATGGGCTGACATAGGTGCGGGCGCCGGAGATGATCAGCGCCACGCCGCAGAGCGCGAAGCCCACGCCGATGACGTTGGGAAAGAGGGCCGGCCCGACCGACTGGCCGGGCATGCTCGGATAGAAGCTGGTGTCGATCAGGATCGCGATCTGGACGAGGATCAGCACCACGCCGAAGACGAGATCGTTGATGCGCATGCCCGGCCTCCCGCCGGCCCTCCCTGCCCCGGCTCTACTGGGCGAGGCCCAGAGCCTTCATCGTCTTGCCGAAGAACGCGTCCCGTTTCGCCATGAAGGCCACGAACTCCGCCGGCGGCTCGTAGACGATGCCGAAGCCGCGCTTGGCCATGAAGTCTTTGTACTCCGCGCCGTCGTAGATCTTCTTCATGGCCGGCACCAGGACGTCCGTCACCTCCTTGGGCAGGCCCTTGGGGCCGGCGAAGCCGCGCCAGGCGCCGAGGGTGAAGTCGATGCCCGTCGCCTCCTTGAGGGTCGGCACGTCGGGGAAGACATCGTTGCGCTTGTCCGACATGACCGCCAGGCTCTTGACCTTGCCGGCGTCGATCAGCGACTTCGCCTCGGGCAGCGAGCAGGGCACGATGTCCACGCCGTGGGCGGCCAGATCCTGCAGCCCGGGTGCCGCGCCCTGGCTGGGGATCCACTGGACCTGCTCCGGGTCGATGCCGGCCGCCAATTCCATCCCGGCGAGGGCCAGCTGCCAGATGCCGCCCTGGCCCGTGCCGGACGCCTTGAGCTCGCCCTTCTTGGACTGGCGGATCGCCTCGATGACGTCCTTGGCGGTCTTCCAGGGCGAGTCGGCGCGGACCTGAAGGCCCGCCGGGTCCTCGTTGAAAAGGGCGAGCGGCGCATAGTCCGCGTAGGAGAGCTTGGTCAGCCCCTGCCAGTGCATCATCCCGATCTCGACGGTGATGATGCCGATCGTGTAGCCGTCCGGTGCCGCCGTCGCGATCGCCGAATGGCCGACGACGCCGCTGCCGCCCGTCCGGTTGACCACGTTGACCGGCTTGCCCAGCTCCTTCTCCAGCAGGCTGCCGACGATGCGCGAGGTCGCATCGGTGCCGCCGCCGGCGGCCCAGGGGCAGATCATCGTGATCGGCCGCGACGGATAGTCGGCGGCGCGCCCGCTCCGGGCGGTCGCCGCCACGCCGAGCGCCGAGAGCCCCGCGCCCAGCGCCGTCCGCCTGGTCATTCTGGCCATGCGTGCTTCTCCCTGGTCGTTGCCCGCCGGCGACGGTCGCGGCGGTTTGGTATACCGCTTCCTAGCGAAAGCTCGCCGCTAGGGCCAGAGCCTTGAGCCGGGCCTCTCAGAGCTTGGCCAGGCCCTCCCGCACCCGCGCGACGTCGGCGAGCGCCGCCTGCCGGAGCAGCGGCACGTCGCCGGCTCCGGCCACCAGCCGATAGCCGTCCGCGAAGAGCCCGAGCGTGTCGCGCCGGGCGCTCGGCACCGTGCCGAGCGGCTTGCCGGCCTTGCGGACGCCGGCCTCGGCCTGCCGCACCAGGACGTCGACCTCGGCCTCGCCCAGGCGCTCCAGGCGGCCGATCGAGCCCGCGAGATCGTTCACGCCGATCAGCACCATGTCGACCCCGTCGACGCCGGCGATCTCGGCGGCACGCCCGGCGGCGGCGGCGCTCTCGATCTGGCATATGATCAGCAGCTGGGCGTTCGCGCCCTGGATGTAGCCCTCGATCCGACCGTAGCGGGAGCAGCGCATCGAGGGTGCGGCATAGCCGCGCCGGCCGGCCGGCGGATAGCGGCAGGCGGCCACGGCGGCGGCCGCCTCCCCGGCCGTCTCGACCATCGGGATCATCAGCGACTGGGCGCCCACGTCGAGGATGCGCTTGAGATAGACCTGGTCGTTCCAGGGAACCCGGACGATGGCCGGGCAGCCGGCCGCGTCACAGGCGCGCAGCATGCCGACCGCGTCGCCCAGCGAGCCGGCGCCGTGCTCCTGGTCGATGACCACGAAGTCGTAGCCCATGCAGGCCAGGACCTCGGCGATGCCCGGATGGGCGAGGCCGACCCAGACGCCGTAGAGGCGGTCGCCCAGGGCGAGGCGCTCCTTCAGCCGGTTGATCTGATGCATCCTGGCTCCTCCCCTTGGCCGGACCGCGGCCGTCGCTCCGACGGGCGCTCCAGGGTCGGCCATATCACCCGCCGGGGACGGAGGACAGCGCCTTTCACAGTGCCGTAAGGGGCTTGAGAATGACCGGTCGCCCCGCCGATGCGGCTTGACGGCGGATCGCCCTCACCTACACTGATTCAAGGAAGACGCGGGCGAGTCGGCCACTTCGGGCGGAGTGGTACGCAGATGGCCATCGCACTCGCGGTCGGCAGCGGCGCGTTGCACACGAATCGACGGCGGTGCCTCGATGATCGCGCAAAGGCCGATCCCGCTGCCCCAAGCTGGCACGAGCGAGAGGCCGGGGCGCATCTGCGTCGCGGGGAGTGCCGGGCCGGCGAGCCGACGGCTCAGTTCATCCTCGATCTCAAGCATTTTACCTTAATGACATGCATTAATGGCTTTTCAACCAATTCGGGAGATGTTCTAATGTCATGGTGAGGAGCGGAAGAACACGCTCGCCAAATCCCGTGACGATGCTGCGCTAGGGGGAGGGCCTACGGGTCACACGTTGAGCGAGAGGATCGTGCATGCAGGCTGAGAAGATCGATTTCGCCGCCCTGATCGAGCGGGACCGGCAGGGGCGTCAGAAGGCCGAGTGGCAGGGGACGTTCCTGGAGTATCTGGAGCTCGTCAAGGAGCGTCCGGAGACCGCCGCTCTCGCCCACAAGCGTATGTACGACATGATCGTCGGCCGCCGGCGTCGGCGACGTCGACCTCGAGGCCGAGCCCCGCGCCAAGCGCGTCTTCGGCGACCAGACGGTCAGGGTCTACAACTTCTTCAAGGACGAGTTCTTCGGCATGGAGCGCACGCTCGACAAGATCGTGCGCTATTTCCACTCCGCCGCCATGGGTGGCGAGGAGGCGCGCCAGGTCCTCTACCTCATGGGCCCGGTCGGCTCGGGCAAGAGCTCGCTGGTCGAGCGCCTGAAGCGCGGCCTCGAGGACGCCGACCCGATCCACGTCATCGAGGGCTGCCCCATCTACGAGCAGCCGCTGCACCTCATCCCCCGCCATCTCAGGAAATCGTTCCAGGAGATGCTGGGCGTGCGGATCGACGGCGACCTCTGCCCGGTCTGCCGCCACCGGCTGATGACCGAGTTCGACAACCGCTACGAGACCGTGCCGATCAAGACCGTGACCTTCAGCAAGCGGGCGCGGCGCGGCATCGGCGTCGTGCCGCCGGTCGACCCCAACAACCAGGACACCTCGGTGCTGATCGGCTCGGAGGACATCTCCAAGCTCGACCGCTACAGCGAGGGCGATCCGCGCGTGCTCGAGCTCAACGGCGCCTTCAACGTCGGCAATCGCGGCATGGTGGAGTTCATCGAGGTCTTCAAGAACGAGACCGAGTATCTCCACACCATGATCACCGCGACGCAGGAGAAGTTCGTCCCCGCCCCGGGCCGCCACGGCACGATCTACGTCGACACGGTCATCGTCGCCCACAGCAACGAGGCCGAGTGGCAGAAGTTCAAGGCCGACCACACCAACGAGGCGATCCTCGACCGCATCGTGGTGGTCAAGGTGCCCTACAATCTCCGCCTCTCCGAGGAGGTGAAGATCTACCGGAAGTTCCTCGAGCGCTCGAAGTTCGACATCCAGATGGCGCCGCACACGCTCGAGACCGCCTCCATGTTCGCCATCCTCTCGAGGCTCGAGCCCTCGGCCAAGTGCGACCTCATGACCAAGCTCCGCATCTACAACGGCGAGGAGGTGCTCGAGAAGGGCCGGCCCAAGAAGCTGACCGTCCAGGAGCTGCGCGACGACGCCAAGCGCGAGGGCCTCTTCGGCATCAGCACGCGCTTCATCATGAAGGCCATCGACGTGGCCCTGAGCCAGAACGAGGGGTCGATCCACCCGATCGGCATCCGCGAGGCGCTGATCGGCATGGTCAAGGAGGCCGATCTCGCCGACGACCTCAAGAAGCAGTATCTCGAGTTCCTCCAGGACACCCTGCACAAGGCCTATCTCGAGCTGCTCGAGAAGGACATCACCAGGGCCTTCGTGTTCAGCTTCAAGGGCCAGGCCGAGACGCTCTTCCAGAACTATCTCGACCATGCCGAGGCCTACGTCACCAAGACCAAGGTCAAGGACCCGACCACCCGCGACGAGATGCAGGCCGACGAGGGCTTCCTCAAGTCGATCGAGGAGCAGATCGCCATCATCGGCCCGGCCGCCGACGGCTTCCGCCAGGAGGTCATCGCCTATCTCTGGGCCGGCATGCGCCGCGGCGAGCCCCTTTCCTACGGCTCCTACGAGCCCTTGAAGGAGGCGATCGAGAAGAAGCTGATGAACTCGGTCCGCGACATCTCGCGGATCATCACCAAGGCCCGCACGAGGGACGAGGACCAGCGTCAGAAGTACGACGCCATGGTGGAGAACCTCCTGCAACAGGGCTACAACGAGGCCAGCATCGACACCATCCTCAAGTATGCTGCCAACCATCTGTGGAAGGACTGACACGACGGCTTACATCAGCATCATGGGGACGTCCGAGGCGGTGGCATGAGCACGGTCTTCAGACCCTATTCGGAACAGGACGCGCTCCGCTCGGACCGGAGCGCGGGCGACCGCAAGCGCCACCGGGAAAAGCTGCGCCGCTCGCTCAAGGAGAGCATCGCCGACATCATCGCCGAGGAGAGCATCATCGGCCGGGACCGGGACCGCATCATCAAGGTGCCGATCCGGGGGATCCGCGAGTACCGCTTCACCTTCGGCGACAACGAGGGCGGTGTCGGCACCGGCGACGGCGAGACCCAGCCCGGGCAGATCGTGGGCCAGGCCGGCAAGAAGGGCGAGAAGGGCCAGGGCCCGGCCGGCTCCGAGCCCGGCATCGACTACTACGAGACCGAGATCACGCTCGAGGAGCTGGTCGACATCATGTTCGAGGATCTCGAGCTCCCCGACATGGAGCGGAAGATCCTGAAGGAGGCGCTCTCGGAGCGGATCGCCAAGCGGCAGGGCTACCGGAAGTCCGGCATCCGCGTCCATCTCGACCGCAAGCGCACCGCCAAGGCCCGCATCCGCCGGCGCATCGCCACCGGCGGCGCGACGGCGGCCTTGGATGCCGCCGACGGCGCCGATGGCGAGGTCGAGGAGCGCTTCCCGTTCCGCAAGGAGGACCTCACCTATCGCCGGCTGGTGCAGGACGTGCGCGAGGAATCGAACGCCGTCGTCCTCTGCATCATGGACACCTCCGGCTCGATGGACCGGCTCAAGAAATATCTGGCCCGCAGCTTCTTCTTCCTGCTCTACCAGTTCGTCGCCACCAAGTACGAGAACGTCAACATCGTCTTCATCGGCCACCACACCGAGGCCCGGGAGGTGACCGAGAGCGAGTTCTTCCACAAGGGCGAATCGGGCGGCACGCTGATCTCGTCGGGCTACAAGAAGGCGCTGGAGATCATCCACGACCGCTTTCATCCGGCCCACTGGAACGTCTATGCCTTCCACTGCTCCGACGGCGACAATTTCGATTCCGACAACGACGAGGCCATGAAGGCCGCGAAGGATCTCTGCGAGATCTGCAATCTTTTCGGCTATGGCGAGATCAAGCCGATGGGCTCTCATTATTACGAGAGCTCGATGCTCGACCGGTTCCGCCGCGTCAAGGCCGAAAATTTCCAGTCCGTGCTGATCGAGCGGCGCGAGGACATCTGGCCGTCCTTCAAGGCCTTCATGTCGCGCGACCGGGCGCCGGCCGTCATCGGCGACGACTGAGCCATCGAGGGCGCTACCGCGAGCGGGACGATCGCCCCGGTCCGCGGCGTCGCCCGCTCAGAGATCCTTGCGCATGAAGAAGCTGCGGTGGCCGTTCGGGTAGCCGTCGAGGGTGCCGAACAGACGAAAGCCGTGGCGCTCGTAGAAGGGCCTTGCCTGGAAGTCGAACGTCCAGAGCTGCGCGTGGCGACAGCCTCGGCGGCGCGCCTCGGTCTCCGCCGCCAGCAGCAGCGTGCTGCCGAGCCCCTGCCGGCGCCGCGCCTCGCCGACCCAGAGAAGCTCGATGGTGAGCCAGCCGCGCGCCGTCTCGCCGACGAGCCCGCCCAGCAGAACCCCGCCGGCCCGCGCCATCACGCTGAGCGCACGGTGGTCCGAGGGACCGAGAAAGCCGGCATTGAACGCCCGCAGGCCCTCGTAAATCGCCCGGCGCTCGGCATCCGATGCCGCCTCCCCGACCGAGATCGACGCCTCGCCCATGCCGCTCCTCCCTCACCGAGCCACCCGACGGACCGTAGCGGCGCCCGACCCGCGCCGCCATCCACGAGCCGACCGCGCCAACGGTGCCCTGGCATCAGCACGGCCGGTCTATTCGGTTTAGAGATTTGAATGCCAAATTTTCTATCACAGGTTGACAGCCCAGGATCATTCCTATAAATAGACCTTCATGCCTTCCCCCTACCCCTCCCGCTCGCCCGTCTCGCTGCCCGGCGCCCGTCGCTGCCGGCTGGCCCGGCGCCTCGCCGCCGGGCTCACCCCGGCCGAGGTCGCCGAGGTCGAGGCCGCGACGGAGGAGGAAATCCTGGCGTTCGTCGCCGACCACGAGTTTTCTCGCCTCGTCGCCCAGTACCGGGCCGCCCGCGAGCTGCCCTTCGACGAGCAGGAGCGGGTGCTGATCGAGACGGCCATGGCCGATCTCCAGCATCTGGTCGACATGGGCGACCGCCGCGCCCTGATGTTCATCGTCTACGAGGCCAACCGCGGCCGGAGCCCGGCCAAGCGGCTGGTCCAGCTGGTGCGGCGGACCTTCGAGCAGGCCACCGAGCCCAAGGCCGTGCGCCCGGCCGCCACCGCCCCGCCCGAGCAGCATCGCGACTCGATGGCGGGCTACGGCCAGCATCCGCTGGGCCCGGCCCATGCCGCCGCGCCCCGCCTCGCCGACTTCATCGGCGCCGAGGCCGGCCGGGCCGCGCTTCGCGAGGCCGCGCGCGAGGCGGCGGCGGCCACGCCCGAGGCCCCCGTCGCCCCGAGCGAGCCCGCTCCCGCCGCCGAGCCTCTTCCCGCCCTGTCCTGGTCCGCCTCCGGCGAGCCCATCGCACCCCCCGGCTACCACAGGGTCTGGGTGCCCCGCCACCCCGGCGTCCCCGACCTCCCCGGCGAGCTTCCCCTCTCGCCGATCGCCCAGCTCGCCCGCGATTTTCCCGATTTCGCCGACTGGTTCATCCGCCGCGGCGAGCAGCGCCTGGCCGAGCTGGCGCGTAGCGGGCCGACCGCTTCAGCCGCGTCCGGCGGCGAGGAGGCGCCCGCGCGCGGTGCCGAGCACCAGCCCCGCCGGACCAGGGCCCCCTGACGGCCGGCGGCCCCTGCCCCTCGACGTCGGCCCTCCCTTGCCCCATGATCTTCATAGGGACGTCCGGCCCGGGAGCGGGCCGGATGGTGGATCATCCTGACGACAGCGAGGGTCGATGACCAACTGGACGCTGGCCGAGCTCGAGCGCTGGGACGACGTCATCCGTGCCAAGGTCGACGAGTTCGGGCTCGACTGCTATCCGCAGGAGTTCGAGGTCTGCGATCAGAACGCCATGCTCGGCTACATGGCCTATCACGGCATGCCGGCGCACTACCCGCACTGGTCCTACGGCAAGGCGTTCGAGCAGACCAAGACCATGTACGACCACGGCGTGCAGGGCCTGCCCTATGAGATGGTCATCAACTCCGACCCCTGCCTCGCCTACCTGATGCGCGACAACAGCCTCTGCCTGCAGGTGCTGACCATCGCCCACGTCTACGGCCACAACGACTTCTTCAAGAACAATTTTACCTTCACCAGCGCCACCGAGGCGCAGGAGACGCTGGCCCAGTTCAAGACCCGGGCCGACCGGATCCGCCGCTATATCGAGGACCCGTCGATCGGCACCGACCAGGTCGAGGCCTTCCTCGACTCGGCGCACGCCCTCTGCTTCAACCGCCGCCGCGACCAGGCGATCCGAAAGCTCTCCCGCGAGGAGCAGCGCGAGCAGATGATCGAGGCGGCCCAGCCGCCGGCCGACCCCTTTCATCGCGTGCATCGCCGCCCCGAGGCGGCCGAGCCCGATCTCGCCCGCGTGCCGCTCGAGCCGGAAGCCGACATCCTGCTCTTCATCCGCGACCATCGCCGCGACTTGGCGGGCTGGCAGCGTGACGTCCTCTCGATCGTCGACGAGGAGGCCCGCTACTTCCTGCCGCAGATCGAGACCAAGATCATGAACGAGGGCTGGGCCAGTCACTGGCACCATCGGATCATGAACGCGATCGACCTGCCGCAGGGCATCAGGCTCGAGTTCATGGTCCGCCACAATCAGGTGGTCTCCCCGCATCCCGGCGGCCTCAACCCCTACCATGTGGGCTACGTCGTCTGGCGCGACATCGAGAAGCGCTTCGGCGGCGCGGAGAGCCCGGCGGGGCGCCAAAAGATGATGGAGGTCCGCGAGACGGACCGCGACCAGTCCTTCCTGCGCCGCTTCCTGACCGAGGAGCTGATGCGCGAGCTCGATCTCTTCTCCTGGAAGCCGCGCGGCGAGCATCTCGTGGTCGATGCCATCTCGGACGAGGAGCACTGGCAGGACATCAGGAACCAGCTGCTCCGCAACATCGGCAGCGGCGGGTTTCCCGTCATCAAGGTGAAGGACGCGGACTACCGGGCCGCCGGCGGCCTCTGCCTCGTCCACGAGCACGACGGGCGCGACCTCGACATCGGCAACGCCGAGAAGACGCTCGGCCATCTCCGGACGCTCTGGGGCAACAGGGTCTATCTCGAGACCCGGCTCAAGGGAAAGCCGGCGCTCCTCTCCGAGGGGCCGGACGGCTTCGACGCCAAGCTCCTGGTCTAGCGCTCCGGCCCGTCCGGCGCGCGGCGCCGCCGGTCCGCCCGATCGGCCGATCGGGGCGTTCCGAAAAAAATCGCTCGACGTGTCGGTTCCGCAACAGCGGCGCCTGAGCTATAGATGGGCCGAAAAGGAGCGCGGCCCGACGCCGCGGCCGGTGGGCGGCATTGGCAGGGAGCGTGCGAGGGATGGGACCGGCCGGCGCGTCGACCACGAGGCGGATGGCGCTCGCCGGCGTGGCGTCGTCCGCGGCGGCCCTGCTCGGCTCCGCTCCCGGCCGGGCCAACCCCGGCGACGTGATCGGCTCGGTCGTGGGCGTCGCCGGCATGGTCCCGGAGAGTGCCCGCACGGCCGGCACGCTCGGTCGCGAGCGCCACGGCAGCGGCACGCTGCTCGACAATGGCGGGCTGGTCCTGACCCTCGGCCGGCTGATCCTGGAGGCGGGTCGCGTCGAGGTCGGGATCGAGGGCGACCTCGCCGTCCCGGCCAGCATCGTCGCCTATGACGAGGTGACGTGCCTCGGCCTGGTACGGACGACGAGCCCGCTCCAGCTGAAGCCGGCGGCGCTCGGCAAGTCGGGGCATGTCCAGGTCGGCGAGCCCCTCCTTGCGATCAGCGCCGGCGACACCCTGCGCTTCACCGAGGTCCGCCTCGTCGCCCGTCGGCCCTTCGCGGCCAGCTGGGAATTCGCGCTCGACGAGGCCCTCTTCACGGCCCCGCAGCACCCCGACCTGGCCGGCGCGGCGCTGGTCGACCTCAAGGGCATGCTGATCGGCGTGGGCGCGGTGGCGATCCCCGGGAAGACGGGCGCGGCCGGCCGGCCGGCCCGCGACGTCTTCGTTCCCGTCGATGCCCTCAAGACGGCGCTGGGCGAGCTGCTCGCCATGGGACACCGGGACGCCCCGCCCCGGCCCTGGCTCGGGCTGAAAGCCGAGGAAGGCGGCGGTCGGCTGCGGGTGTCGTCCGTCGCTCTCGACGGTCCGGCGGCGCATGCCGGCCTCCTGCCCGGCGACACCATCCTGAACGTCGGCGGGCAGGAGGTTCATACGCTGGGCGCCCTGTGGCACGGCGTCTGGTCGCTCGGCAGCGCCGGCACCACCATTCCGCTCGGCATTCGCCGCGGCGACGTGCCGATGACCATCCAGGTGGTCTCGATCAGCCATCGCGAATGGCTGCGCTGGCCGCAGAGCTTCTGACCGACCGGGCCCGCGGTCGGTGCCGGCGCGCCCGGTCCTTCGGCACAAAAGCCGCTCGTTCCGCCCCGCCGTTCTGGCTATGCTGCTCAGCTGAGCGGGGTGGGACAGGATGCTGACGGGAGGGCTCGGAATGAAGCTGGCGCGAGGCTTTCGCGGGTTGGGCGGGGCTTGCTGTGTCGCCTCGGCCCTGGCGCTGGCCACGCCGGCCCTGGCCCAGACCGGGTCGCCCACGGCCACGGGCGGCGAGCGCTCGGCCGCGTGAACGGCCGACGGCTACACCGTGGGCGAGCTCGCCCGCCGCTGCGCCGAGGCCGAGCCCGATTTCTGCTATGGCTTCATCATCGGGGGTGGCCAGCTCTACCAGCAGCTGACGAGCGCCGGGATCATGCACAGATGGGCCTGCGCCGGCACGCTGCCGAGCCTCGACGAGGTTCGCCGGGTGTTCCTCGACTGGTCCGGCGGCCATCCGAAGATGGCGAACGACGCCGCCGTCGACGGCTTCTGGCAGGCGATGAGCGAGCGGTGGCCGTGCAAGGCGGAGTGACGGGCGGCGAGGCGGCCCGGCGGATGCGGAGAAGGACGATGACGGGAACGGGCATTTCGGGTCTGGGCAGGGCTCTGGCCCTCGTGGCGATTCTTGGCCTGGCGGGATGCGAGGTCAACAGGACGACCGGCGAGCGAACGCTGACCGGCGCCGGCGTGGGCGCCGCCAGCGGTGCCGCCGTTGGCCTCCTGACCGGCAACTTCCTCGGCAGCACCCTGACCGGTGCCGCGGCCGGCGCCGCCGGCGGCTTCGTCTACGACCAGATCAAGAAGAACTAGCGGGGCGCGGCGCCGCGGCGGTCTCAGGGTCCGCCCGGGCCGTTGCGGAAGGCCCAGCCGGTGACGCGCCGCTCGACGAGGGCGAAGACGGCATACATGCCGACGCCCATGACGGCCACGACGATCAGGCCGGCGAAGACGAGCGGCACCCTGAAGCTCGAGGAGGCCTGCAGCATCAGATAGCCGATGCCGCGATTGCCGGCGATCGTCTCGGAGATCACCGAGCCGACGAAGGCCAGCGTGACCGCGACCTTGAGCGAGGCGAAGAAGTAGGGCATCGACCGCGGCAGGCCGACCTTGAGAAGGATGTCGAGCGGCCGTGCGCCGAGCGAGCGCAAGAGATCCCTGAGCTCCGGCTCGAGCGTGGCGATGCCCGTCGCGACGTTGACCACGATCGGGAAGAACGAGATCAGGAAGGCCGTGATCACCGCCGGCACGGCGCCGATCCCGAACCAGATGACGAGCACCGGCACGACCGCCACCTTGGGGATGCTGTTGAAGCCGATCAGGAGGGGGTAGAGGGCGGCATAGGCGAGGGCCGAAGCCCCGGTGGCGATGCCCAGCAGCAGGCCGAAGACGACCGCGATCGCGAAGCCCAGGAGCGTCACCCAGAGGGTGAAGGACGCATTGTGCCAGATGGCGCCGCCATACTCCCAGAGTGCCGCCAGGCTGGCGCTCGGGGTGGGCATGATGAACTCCGGGATCGCCAAGAGCCGACAGATCAGCTCCCAGACGGCCAGGAGCGCCGCGGTCGCGACCCAGGGTGCCAGCTTGAGGCGCAGGCTCCGGCTCATGTTGCGCTGCGCACGGTGCCGATGGCGTCGCGGAGCTCGTGCACGAGCGCAACGAACTCCGCGTCGAACGTGCCGTCCAGCGTCCTCGGCCGCGGCAGGGCGACCTCGCGCGACCGGACGACCCGTCCCGGCCGCTTGCTCACGACGTGGACCCTGTCGGCGAGGTAGACGGCCTCCCTGAGATCGTGGGTCACGAGGACCACGGTGAAGCCCCGCCGCTGCCAGAGCTCCTGGAGGACCCCCCAGAGCTCCTCGCGGGTGAAGGCATCGAGGGCCGCGAAGGGCTCGTCGAGCAGCAGCACCTCGGGCTCGTGGACGAGGGCCCGGCAGAGATTGGCACGCTGCTGCATCCCGCCCGACAGCTCGTAAGGGGCGTGATCCTTGAACTCGTCGAGGCCGACGATGCGCAGGAGCTCGACCGCGCGCCGCACATGCTCGCCGCGCCGGCGGCGGAAGCTCCGGCGATGCGCGGCGCTGACCTCGAGCGGCAGGAGCACATTGTCGAGGGTGGTCCGCCACGGCAGCAGCGTGGCGTTCTGGAACGCCATGCCGATCCCCTGCTGGGTGCCGCGGATCACCTTGCCGCGCAGGCTCGCCGTTCCCGCGGACGCCGTCTCGAGGCCCGCCACGATCTTGAGCAGCGAGGACTTGCCGCAGCCGGACGGGCCGACCAGCGCCACGAACTCGCCGCGCTCGACCTCGAGCGAGCACTCCTCCACGGCGAGGGTTCCGCCCTCGCCCCCGTAGCGGAGCGCGACCCGATCGATCTCGATGAGCGCCATCAGCGCCGGCGCTCATCAGCAGTGCTCATGGCGCCTCCCCGAGCGCCGCTAAAGCTTCCTGTCCGCCGCAGGTGGCAGGAAGGCGTCGGTCCAGATCGCGGCGGGCTCGGGCACGGTCTCGAGCCCGAGGGCCTTGCCCAGCTGGGCGATCGAGCTGGCGAGGCGGGCCGGGTCGACATCGCCGAAGCCGTGCTCCTTGACGAAGGGCGTCAGGATGTTCTTCTCGATCACGATCCCGAGCCGCTCGATCTCGAGCTTCTTGTCGAGCAGCGGGTCGACCTTGGCGACCATGTCGACGGCTTCCTCCGGATGCGCCACGACATACTGCATTCCCTTGGCGACGGCCTCGTTGAAAGCCCTGACCGCGCCCGGGTGCGCGGCGATGAAGGCATCCGAGGCGATCACCGCGTTGCCATAGAAGTCCATGCCGTAGTCGCTGTAGAGCATGACGACGATGTCGTCACGCTTCACCCCTTTGGCCTCGAGGTCGAGAATCGAGCTGAAATAGTGGCCGGAGATGACGTCGACGTCGCCCCTGACCAGCATCGTCTCCCGCAGCGCCGGGTCCATGTTGACCCGCTTGACGCTCTCGGGATCGATGCCGACGGCCGCGCAGAAGGCCGGGAAGAGTCGGTAGGACGCATCGAACACCGGCGCACCCAGGGTCTTGCCCGGCAGGTCCTTCGGCCCCGTGATCCCGCTTTTGGCAAGAGCATAGAGGCCGAAAGGCGGCGCGTCGTAGACCATCATGACCGCCTTCGCGGCCTCGTTCGGGTGGCCGGCATTGAACTCGACGAGGGAGTTGATGTCGGCGAAGCCCATCTGATAGGCCCCGCTCGCGACCCGTGTCACGGCTCCGCCCGAGCCGTTGCCGCTGTCGATGGTGACGTCGAGCCCCGCGTCCCTGAAGTAGCCGAGCTGCTCGGCCGCGAAGAAGGCCGAGGTCGGCCCCTGGAACTTCCAGTCGAGCGTGAACCTGATGCTGGTCGCCGCCGAGGCCGCGCTCGCGGCGGCCATCGCTGCCACCAGCGCCGCGAGGCGGACGCTCCATCCGAGACTGCGCATCGTTCCTCTCCCACCCGTCCTTCTGTCGACCTTTCCCGGCCCGCATGGACATGCGGGCTCTCGATCGGCCTCAGAAAGGCCGGACCGGAAAAACCATGGCAAGGAGAAAATGGCCGGCCGGCCCCGCTCTCAGAGGCGGCCCGCCAGCCCGCCGAGCAGGAGCCGCAGGGAGGCGAGCCGGCGACCGCTCCGCCGCCGCGGCCGTGAACGGGTCGTAGCCGGCGCGGCGGAGCCGGCGGGCGTAGGCCGCAGCCGCGCGGGCCGGAAGAAGAGCCGGCAGCCAGGCCCGCGGCGGCGGGCCCTGCCGCCGGGCACTCTCGATCAGGGCGAGGCCGCGCTCGACGATCCGGCCCGTCACCTGTCGCAGCCGCTCCGAGCCCTGCGCCGCCAGCACCTCCTCGTGGCCGACGCCGGCCTCGCTCAGGAGCCGCTCGGGCATATAGAGCCGGCTCTGCCGGGCATGGAAGGCGACGGCACGGACCAGGCCGATCAGCCCGAGGCCCGTGCCCACGGCGCGGGCCGCGCCGAGCCAGACGGCCTCGCGGCAGCCCAGGGCCTGGAGGAGAAGCTCGTGGAGCCGGCCGGACGTCGCCGCCGCGTAGGCCTCGAGCGCCTCGAGGTCCGTGGGCGGCACCTGCTCCAGGTCGTGCTCGCGGGCGTCGATGAGGGAGACGATATCCGCGACGGCCAGACGCCCGGCGGCGAGGGGTGCCGCGAGCGCCGCCAGGGCCGGGTGGCCGACGGGTGCCCCCCGCGCCGCGGCTTCGACCCCGTCGCGCCACCACTGGTAGCGGATCATGCCGGCCATCGGCTGGCTCACGACCTCCGGGATTCGTGCCAGCTCGTGGTTGACGAGAATGAGGGCCGCCAGGACCTCGCGCTCGGCGGCCGGCGCGAAGAGGGCGGCCAGGAGCCGATCGGGATCGTGGCGGCGCGCTTCAGCGATGAGCGATCCGGCGTTCCCGAGTGACAGGGAGCCTTCCCGGACACTCATCCAGGGAACCCGTGACGGCACGGCCCCGCCGGCCGGTGCGCGGGCTGCGGACCCGGCCGCCCGGCCTTTCTTTGCCCGGCCCGAGCGCCTATGTAGCGGGTGGGCGCGGCCTGCGATCCACGATGCAACGGAGAGGCGAGGAAACCATGGCATTCGAGCTACCGGATCTGCCTTACGACTACGAGGCGCTGGCCCCGTACATGTCGTCCCAGACCCTGCACCTCCACCACGACAAGCACCACCAGGCGTACGTCACGAACCTCAACAATCTCCTCGAAGGCTCCGACCTCGCCGGCAAGAGCCTCGAGCAGATCGTCAAGGCTTCGTATGGCGACCCGGCCAAGCAGGGCATCTTCAACAATGCCGGCCAGCACTGGAACCACATCCTGTTCTGGAAGGTGATGGGAAAGGCCGGCGGCGGCAAGCCGGGCGGCGAGATCGCCAAGCGCATCGACCACGACTTCGGCTCGTACGACAAATTCGCCGAGCAATTCAAGACGGCGGCCGCCACCCAGTTCGGCTCGGGGTGGGGCTGGCTCGCCCTGGACGGCGACACGCTCAAGGTCGTCAAGACGCCGAACGGCGAGAACCCGCTCGTTCACAACATGAAGCCGATCCTCGGCATCGACGTCTGGGAGCACTCCTACTACCTCGACTACCAGAACAGGCGGCCCGACTACATCGCCGCCTTCCTGAACAATCTCGTCAACTGGGAAGCGGTCGAGACGGAGTTGCACAAGGCGCTCGGCTGAGGCTAGAAAGAGCGGGGCGGCGGTTGCCGGCCCCGCACTCAGCTCGAAGAGGTTCCAGAATGCTGCGCGTTTACGTCGGTGGTATGGCCGCGGCGTTGGGCGCGGCTCTGGCCCTGGGGGGCTGCGCTGCGACTTACACGGCCGTGGCCAAGCGCAACCTCGATGTCCAGACCAAGATGACGGAGACGGTCTTCCTCGACCCGGTCCCGCCGGGCGAGCGAACGGTCTATGTCGAGATCAGGAACACCTCCGACAAGCCGGACCTCGATGTCGGGAGCGCCATCCGCCAGGACATCCAGGCCAAGGGCTATCGGATCGTCGACGATCCGCGCCAGGCCCACTACGTCCTGCAGGCGAACGTGCTCCAGGCGGGCAAGAACTCCGAGACGGCGACGCAGGAGGCCTACAAGGGCGGCTTCGGCGGCACGCTCATCGGTGCTGCGGGAGGCGGTGCTCTCGGCTACGGTATCGGGGCCGCGGGCGGCGGCAACAATGTCCTTCTGGGCGTGGGCGGCGCGCTCGCCGGTGCCGCGATCGAGAACCTGTCCGGCGCATACGTGCAGGACGTGACCTACAGCATCATCACCGACGTGCAGGTCTCCGAGCGCGTCGCCAATGGCGTGGTCGTGACGCAGAGCGACACCGCCAACCTGAAGCAGGGCACCTCCGGCACGCGAACCCAGTCCTCCAGCAACACCACCGACCTCGAGCGCTACCGCACGCGAATCGTGAGCTCGGCCAACAAAGCCAACCTCGAGTGGCCGGAGGCGGCGCCGCAGCTCGTGGCCGGCCTGTCGCGGAGCGTCGCCGGCATTTTCTGAGTCCGGGGGCAGGACGCGAGAGGGCGGCGGGCGGCTCCGGTCGATCAGACGATCGGGATGAGCGCCGCGGCGACGCGGCGGCCTTCGGCGACCAGCACGTTGTAGGTGCGGCAGGCGGCGGGCGTGGCCATGGCCTCGACGGCCAGGCCCCAGGCGCGCAGGGACGCCCGCAGCGTCGGCGGGCACGGCCTGAAGGCGTCGCCCATGCCGATGATCAGCAGCTCGACCGTGCCCTCTCCCGCGAGCGGGCGGAGCAGGTCCAGGCGATCCGCCGAGAGGTCGTCGGGAGCCCGGGCGTCGAGCGGCTCGACCTGGCTCGGCAGCACCATCAGGCCGCCTCGATGCCGGACGCCGTTCACGGTGAAGCCGCCCGGCCAGTAGGACTGGACGGTCTGACGACCCTCCGGGACGACCTGCTCGATCTCCACCGCCCGGGCTCAGCTCGCGGGCTGGCTCGCCGCTTCCTTGCTCGGCGCGCCCCGCAGGTGGAAGTGGATGAGGACGGGCGGCGGCGATGAAGATCGTCGAGTAGGTGCCGACGAACACGCCCCAGATCATCGCGAAGGTAAACCCGCGGATCACCTCGCCGCCGAAGATGAAGAGGGCGAGCAGGGCCAGGAAGGTGGTCATCGAGGTCATGATGGTCCGGGCCAGCGTCTCGTTGATGCTGCGGTCGAGCAGCTCCTCGAGCGGCATGCGCCGGTAGCGCCGCAGGTTCTCGCGGATCCGGTCGAAGACGACGACGGTGTCGTTGAGCGAGTAGCCGATGATGGTCAGGACGGCCGCGACCGTCGAGAGATCGAAGGTCATGCCGAGGAGCGCGAAGATGCCGATCGTCGCTGTCGTGTCGTGCAGGAGGGCGATGACGGCGCCGACACCGTACTGCCACTCGAAGCGGAACCAGAGATAGATGAGCACGCCCACGACCGCGAGGACCGTCGCCAACACCCCGTCGCGCAGCAGCTCGCTGCTGACCTTGGGGCCGACGAACTCCGCCCGCCGATAGTCGATGCCCTTGCCGAGGAGCTGGTCGAGCGCGTCCTTGACCTTCGCGATCGCCGCCGACGCCGCCCGGGGGTCATCGCCCTGGCTCTGGACCCGGATCAGGACGTCGTTGGGGGCGCCGAAGGTCTGCAGCTGGACGTCGCCGAGGTCGAGCTTGCCGAGCGTCGCGCGCATCGAGCCGAGGTCGGCCCGCTGCTGCGGGACGCTCGCCTCGATCAGGATGCCGCCCTGGAAGTCGATGCCGTAGTTCAGCCCCTTGAAGGCGACGAGCAGGATCGAGCCCAGGATGACGATGGCCGAACCGATCAGCGCCGGCTGCCGGAAGCGCATGAACGGGATCTTCGTATTGTCGGGTACGAGGCGCGGCAGACGACGCATGAGCAAGGACCTCAGAGCGGCACGACCTTGGGACGCCAGGTCTTGTACCAGTACCAGATGAGAAGGCGCGTGAAGGTCACGGCGGTGAACAGCGTCGTGATGATCCCGATCGTCAGGGTCACGGCGAAGCCCTTGATCGGGCCCGTGCCGAACTGGAACATCACCGCACCGGCGATGAGCGTCGTCACGTTCGCGTCGATGACCGTGCGCAGCGCCTCGCGGAACCCGGAATCGATCGAGGCGATGCCCGATCTGCCGTTGCGGATCTCCTCGCGGATGCGCTCGAAGATCAGCACGTTCGAAATCGACGGCCATGCCGATGGTCAGCACGATGCCGGCGATGCCCGGCAGGGTGAGCGTGGCGCCGAGCAGCGAGAGCGAGGCCAGGATCAGGAAGAGGTTCACGAACAGGGCGACGTCGGCGAAGAAGCCGAAGAGGCCGTAGTAGAGGAGCATGAAGCCGATCACGAGGGCGACCGCCAGCACGCTGGCGATGGCGCCCGCCCGGATGGAATCGGCGCCGAGGTCGGGCCCGACCGTGCGCTCCTCGACGATGGTGAGCGGCGCCGGCAGGGCGCCGGCCCGAAGCAGGATCGCCAGATCGTTCGCCGACTGCACGGTGAAGCTGCCGGAGATGACGCCCGAGCCGCCGAGAATGGGCTCCCGGATGTTCGGGGCCGAGATGACCTTGTCGTCCAGAACGATGGCGAAGGGCTTGCCGACATTGGCCTGGGTGATATGGCCGAACTTGCGGGCCCCCTCCGAATCGAGCCTGAAGCTCACGACCGGCTCGTTGTTCTGGAAGGTCGGCTGGGCGTCGGTGAGGTTCTCGCCGCTGAGGTCGACGCGCTTGTCGACGAGGTAGTAGCGCGGCCCCTGGACCGTGTCGTCGGCGGAGGGCAGCAGCTCGTCGCCGGCCGGGACGTTGCCGGCGAGCGCCGCCTGGACGTTCCCGTTCAGGTCGACCATGTGGAAGGTCAGGCGCGCGGTCTTGCCGAGCAGGCGCTTGATGCTCTCCGGGTCCTTCTCGCCCGGGACCTGGACCAGGATGCGGCTGGCACCCTGCCGCTGGATGGTCGGCTCGCGCGTGCCCAGCTCGTCGATCCGGCGGCGGACCACCTCGAGCGACTGGGTGACGGCCGCCCGGACCAGATCGTCGCGCGCGGAGTCGGTCAGCGCCACCGTGATCCTGCCGTTGGGGGACGCGTCGATCGCGAACTCGCGGGCGCTGGTGGCGCCGAATCCCGTCGCCGCCACGACCGGGTTCAGATCGCGAAGCTGGCGCAGCGCCTCGTCGGCCTGGCCGGGCTCGGTCAGGGTCAGGACCACCTGCTCGCCCTGCACGCCGAGCCCGCGATAGCCGATCCGCGCCTGCCGCAGCTTGAGCCGAATGTCGCCTACGAGCGCGTCGAGCTTGTCCTTGACGAGCGCGTTCGTGTCGACCTCGAGCAGGAGGTGCGACCCTCCCTGCAGATCGAGGCCCAGCGTGATCTGCCGCTTGGGCAGCCAATCGGGCAGCTTGCCGAGGAAGGACTGGCTGAAGAAGTTCGGCAGCGTGAACACCACGCCGAGTGCCGCCACCAGGAGGATGAGCCAGATCTGCCAGGTCGAGTAGCGCATGCGCGAGGACGCCCGGGATCAGCGCTTGAAGAAGCGCCCGAGGAGGCCGCCGAGACCGCCCAGGCCGCCCAGCCCGGACGCGTTCTGGTTCGCGGCGGGCTGCGGCTTGTTCAGCACGTCCGTGATCGTGCTGCGGGCGACCTTCACCTGGACGCCCTGGGCGATCTCCACCATGGCCATGCCGTCGGCCTCGACCCGCGTCACGCGCCCGACGATGCCGCCGCCGGTGAGGACCTGATCGCCTTTCTTGATGCTGTCGATCAGCTGGCGGTGCTGCTTCATCTTCGTCTGCTGGGGACGGATCAGCAGGAAGTAGAAGACGACGAAGATCAGGACGAGCGGCATCAGCGAGACGAAGAGGTCACCGCCCTGCCCGCCCGCCGCCTGGGCGTAGGCCGGAGAGATCAGCATCATGTCCTCGGGACTCTGGTTTCGACCGGTCGGGGCCGGACTATAGGCCGGCCCCGCCTTATTGCAACCTGGACCGGCGGCCCGCCCGCGGCGCCCCCTGGGCTTGCGGCGCGGGCGGAGGCTGGTAGCTTCGCGCCCGTCCGCGAGCCACCCCTTGGAGACCTCGATGAGCGACGCCGAGCGCGACCCGGCCCTGGAGCGCATCGCCCAGGCGCTCGAGCGCCTCGCCCCGCCCACGCCACCCATGGCCGATCTGGCCAGCGCGGACGCCTTCGTCTTCGAGGCCGCGGCCGGGGTGCTCCGCGCGGTTCCGCAGGTGGCCGGCGTGGATCTGGAGCTGCTCTGCGGCATCGACCGCGTCGCCACGATCCTGCTCGACAACACGCGCCGATTCGCCGTTGGCCTGCCGGCCAACAACGCCCTGCTCTGGGGGGCGCGGGGCATGGGCAAGAGCTCGCTCGTGAAGGCCGCCCACGCCACCGTCAACCGCGAGCGCCCGGGCGCCCTCCTGCTGGTCGAGGTCCATCGCGAGGACGTCGAGAGCCTGCCGCGCCTGCTCCACCTGCTGGCTCCGAGCGGCCGTCGCTGCCTGCTGTTCTGCGACGACCTCTCGTTCGATGCCGGCGAGACCTCCTACAAGTCGCTGAAGGCGGTGCTCGAGGGCGGCATCGAGGGGCGGCCGGACAACGTCCTCTTCTATGCCACCTCCAACCGCCGCCATCTGATGCCGCGTCAGATGATCGAGAACGAGCGCTCGACCGCCATTCACCCGGGCGAATCGGTCGAGGAGAAGGTGTCCCTCTCCGACCGCTTCGGCCTGTGGCTCGGCTTCCACCCCTGCAGCCAGGAGGTCTATCTGGCGATGATCGAGCGCTACGCCCGGCATTTCGGGCTCGACGACGCGCCCGAGGAGGCGCGCCGCGAGGCGCTCGAATGGGCGCAGACGCGGGGCGCAAGATCGGGCCGCGTGGCCTGGCAGTTCATCCAGGATCTGGCCGGACGGCGGGGCAGGCAGCTCGATGTGCACTGAGCGGAGGCCGCCCGGTCAGGTGCTTCCGGTCGAGGCGACTTGGCGCTGCGGGTCGACGAGATGGGCCTGGGGGTCGATCGGCCGCGTACCCTCGCGCAGCTCGAAATGCAGCTGCGAGGTCAGGACGGTGCCGGTGGCACCCACCTCGGCGATGACCTGGCCGCGCCGCACCCTGTCGCCGACCCCGACCTCCAGCCGCTGATTGTGCGCGTAGGTCGTGATGAAGCCGCCCGCGTGGCGAAGGATCAGCATGTTGCCGAAGCCGGCTATCTGATCGCCCGCATAGACGACGATGCCGCTCTCGGAGGCCCGGACCGGGGTCCCCGCCGGTGCCGCGATGTTGATGCCGTCATTGCGTTGGCCGTTCGGCTTCTCCCCGAAACGGCCGACCAACCGCCCGGGCACGGGCCAGAGGAAGCCCTTGCCGGAGAGCGCCGGCGGCGTCGCCTCCGAAGCCTCGCGCTGCGTATCGGCCGACACGGGGGCCGCGGTCGGCCCGGGCATCGGTGACGGCGGCGAGATCATCGGCGTCGCGACTGCCACGACGGTGCCGGCGGGGCGCGCGACAGGGGGCGGCACCGGATCGAGGGTCGCGACCGTGACCGCGCCCGACGCCGAGGCCGTCTCGGGAGGTGGCGGGGCGCTCGACCGCTCCCGGGCCGTGTACGCCCGTGGCGACGATGCCGGCACCGCGCCATTCCCCGACGCCTCCGCCATCCGGGTCCGAGAAGCCACCGGTATCGGCGCGGGCTCGGGGATCGTCATCACCTGGCCGGCGTAGATCCGATAGGGACGCCCCAATCGGTTCGCATCGACCAGTGCCGTTTGGCTCACGCCATATTTCTTGGCGAGCAGCGAAACACTCTCGCCGGGCATCACGACGTGACGCGTCCGGCCCGAGGCATCGATGTCGACGAGACTGGTCCCGGCCCGCGCCCTGGCCTCGGCACCGGCCCGGGCGCGCGCCTCGAGCCAGGTCTGATTGCCGCTCATCTGCACCGGACGGTAGTCCGTGCACGCGGCGACAAACCCCAGCGCCGCCAGCAGCCCGAGCCGAACCACCACGGTCACGTGGCATGTCCCCCTCATGGTGGCAGCCTAGCCCGCCGGCCCGCCTCCGATCAAGCAGCACGGAGCCACACCCCGGCAGTTTACTGAAAAGAGGCCGACCAACTGGCTCGAAGTATCGTCCGGCGCTTAGCGCTTGATTTGGGAGAAGCCTCTAAGGTGATACATTACTGCAGGTTCTCGTCGATATCTCTTCGGCGACAACGCTCAGGGGCCCGAAGCTCGCATCGTGGGTCATGTCGAGGTGGATCGGCGTGACCGCCACATAGCCCTGCTCGATGGCCGCCAGATCGGTTCCCGGCTGGACCTCGGCATGCTCCTTGACGGCGCCGATCCAGAGATAGGCCTCGCCTCGCGGGTCGTGCCGCTCGACGATCTCGTCGCCGAGCTTGCGCTTGCCTTGCCGGGCCAACCGAACGCCCCGCACGCTCCCGCGACACGGTCGGGAAAGTTCACGTTGACGAGCACGTCCTCGGCCCAAGGGGTTGCCACGAGCCGACGAATGAGAGGCAGGGCGAACGTCTCGGCGGTCGCCCATTTGATGGCGCTGCGATCGCCGCAGACCTGGGACAGGGCGATCGAGCGAACCTTGAAGAGGGTCGCCTCCATGGCCGCGGCGATGGTTCCCGAGTAGGTCACGTCCTCGCCGAGATTGCCGCCGTGATTGATCCCCGAGAGGACGAGGTCGACCGCCTTGTCGGGGATCAGCCGCTGCAGGCCCACGAGGACGCAATCGGTCGGCGTGCCGTCTACGGCGAAGTGGCGCTCGTCCAGACCGCGCACGCGCAGCGGGCGGCGCAGCGTCAGGGAATGCCCGGCACCGCTGTGATTGCTCTCCGGCGCCACGACCCAGACATCCTCGCTGATGTCGCGGGCGATGGCCTCGAGGACCTTGATGCCGTGCGCGGCGATCCCGTCGTCATTGGTGACGAGGATCCTCAGAGCCCTCGGGTCAGTCATGAGGCACCAGCCGCTCGACGCCGCCGACATAGGGACGCAGCGCCGCCGGGACCGTGACCGAGCCGTCGGCCTGCTGGAAATTCTCCAGGATCGCCACCAGGGCGCGCCCGACCGCGAGAGCCGAGCCGTTCAGCGTGTGCACGAAGCGCGTTCCCTTCCCGCCCTCCGGCCGATACCGGGCGTTCATCCGCCGCGCCTGGAAGTCGCCGCAGGTCGAGCAGGACGAGATCTCCCGGTAGGCGTTCTGGCCCGGCAGCCAGACCTCCAGGTCGTGCGTTCTCCGGGCGCTGAAGCCGGTGTCGCCGGCGCAGAGGGTGACCACCCGGTAGGGAAGCTTCAGGCGCTCGAGCACGGCCTCGGCGCATCCCGTCATGCGGGCCTGCTCGGCCTCGGACTGCTCGGGCGTGGTGATGCTGACGAGCTCGATCTTGTGGAACTGATGGACGCGGATGATGCCCTTGGTGTCGCGCCCCGCGGCGCCGGCCTCCGACCTGAAGCAGGGTGTCCAGGCCGTGAGCCTCAGCGGCAGATCCGCCTCGTCGAGGATCTCGCCCCGGACGAGGTTGGTGAGCGGGACCTCGGCCGTCGGGATCAGCCAGAGGCCGGTGGTGGTGCGGAACAGGTCCTCGGCGAACTTGGGCAGCTGGCCCGTGCCGAAGACGGCCTCGTCCCGGACGAGGTAGGGGACGTCGACCTCGGTGTAGCCGTGCTCCTCCACCTGCATGTCGAGCATGAGCTGGGCGAGGCCCCGCTGCAGCCGGGCGAGCGGGCCGCGCAGGACCGCGAAGCGGGCACCCGACAGCCGGGCAGCGCCCTCGAGGTCGAGGCCCAGGCGACGGCCGACCTCGTCGTGCGGCAGCGGCGCGAAGGCGAAGGAAGGCGGCTGGCCGACGGTCCGCTCGACTCGGCCCATGCTCTCGTCGAGGCCGTCCGGCACGTCATCCGCGAGGATGTTCGGATAGCCGGCGAGCAGCCCGTCGAGCCGGGCCTGGATCTCGCGGAGGCGCTCCTCGCCCCGCTGGACCCCCTCCTTGAGCCGGGCGACCTCGGCCATCGAGGCCTCGGCGCGAGCCTCGTCCCCTGCCCGCTTCGCGAGGCCGATCTCCCTGGAGAGCCGATTGCGCTCGGCCTGGTCCTGCTGGAGCGCGGTCTCGAGCGCGCGGCGCTCCTCGTCGACCGCGACAATGGCGGACGCCCCGGGCTTCGCACCACGGCGAGCGAGGGCGCGATCGAGAAGGTCGGGGCTCTCGCGAACCCACTTCAAGTCGAGCACGGGACGTCATCCCAAAGAAGCGGAACCGGTCATCGACGGCCGGCGCGGGCCGCGACCTCGTCAATCCTGGCTGCCATCCTCCGCCGATGCCGCGGCTTCCGCCTCGCGCCGGCCCTTCTCGACCCGCTTCACGAGGAAGATCGAGATCTCGTAGAGCAGCAGGAGGGGAATCGCGAGCGCGGTCTGGCTGATCACGTCGGGCGGCGTGATGATGGCGGCGGCGATGAACACCCCGACGATGGCGTAGCGGCGATTGCGGGTCAGCGCGTCGGCGCTGAGGATACCGACCTTGCCCAGCAGGGTCAGCGCCACGGGCAGCTCGAAGGCGAGACCGAAGGCGAAGATCAGCTTCATGACGAGATCGAGATATTCCGCGACCCGCGGCTCGAGCTCGATGGGCAGCATGTTGGGCCCGCCATGCGTCTCGAAGCTGACGAAGAACCGCCAGGCGAGCGGGAAGACGACATAGTAGGCGAAGGCGCCGCCGATGAAGAACAGCACCGGGGTCGCGGCCAGGAAGGGCAGCAGCGCCTGCTTCTCGCGCCGATAGAGGCCGGGGGCGATGAAGAGCCAGAGCTGGCAGGCCACGAACGGGAACGTGATGAACGCGCCGGCGAAGAAGGCGACCCGGACGTAGGTGAAGAAGGCCTCGGTCAGGCCTGTGTAGATCATCCGGCGGCCGGTCTGGCCCTCGTAGATGTGGGCCAGCGGCTCGACCAGGAACTGATAGATGTGCGACGAGAAGGCGTAGCAGACGAGGAATCCCGCCACGAGGGCGATCGCCGAGTAGACCAGCCTGTTGCGCAGCTCGAGCAGATGATCGAGCAGCGGCATCTCACGATCGTCGATGTCCTTGATCACGGCTCAGCTCTTTTGAACGACATCGACCGCATGCTCTTCCGCGGTCCCGCCCCGGCCGGCCGGGGCGGGCATTGCGGCCGGAGGCTCTAGCTGCGCGGCCTCGGCAGGCGACTCGACCGCGGCCGGCGCGGCGACGGCCTCCACGGGCGGAGCGGGCGACAGGCCGGCCTCGAGCCCCGGCGACTCGGGCGGCGTCACCGCCGGCGCGTCGAGGTTCCTGACGTCCAGCGCCTTCTCCATCTCCCCGCCGGGATCGACCGTGTCCCGGATGGTCTGGGCCAGCCCGGTCCGCTGGACCTTCTGCAGCTCGCTCTTGATGTCGTCGAGCTCGGCCTCGCGCGCCATGTCCTCGAGCGACCGCTGGAACTCGCGGGCCATCGAGCGGGCCTTGCCGCTCCACTTGCCGATCTGCCGAGCCACCTTGGGCAGGTCCTTCGGCCCGATGACGATGAGCGCCACCAGGAGGATGACGCCCATCTCGGACCAGCCGATATCGAACATCCGATCCGCTCCCGACGGGCCCCGGAGCGGCCAGTCCCGCACCGTCCCCGTCCTGCTCCAGCCTCGGTCCCGCGGCGCGCCCGAGCCTCCGGGCGACCGGCCCTGGCCCCTCACCACTCCGCGAGGTCTTCAGCGCTCCTGGCCCGCAGCGCCGTCGGCGAAGACGATCACGGACATCGGCCCCGGTCCCGCCTCACCCGGCGGAGCGACCCACGCCGACACGATGCCCGGGCGGCCTGCAAATCTTGCAGAAACGACGCGCCGGCGCAACGCCGGGACCCCGGCGCCTCAGCCCGCGGCGGGGTACACGAAGACATGGCGCGGGTCCAGGTCGATCTCCACCTCATCACCCACTTCGGCGCCATCGGGGCGTACCTCGCGGACGCAGAAGGCCGCTCCATCGGCCAGCCTTATCCGCACCGAGCGCGAGGGGCCCAGGTCGCGGCGGCCGATCACCCGGGCCCGTGGCCCCGCTCCGGCGCCGGCCGGCCTCAGCCGCAGGGCCTCCGGCCGCGCCACGAGGTCCACGATCAGGCCCTCGGCGAGGCCCGCCGCCGGCACCGGGCCCAGCACGGTCTCGACCCTCCCTCCGGCGACCCGACCACGGAACCGGTGAGCCGGCCCGAAGAAGCCCGCGACGAAGGGATCGACGGGCCGGGCATAGAGCTCGGCCGGCACACCGCTTTGAACGATCCGCCCCTCGTGCATGACATGCAGCCGATCGCCCACCTGGACCGCCTCCTCGGGATCGTGGGTGACGAGCAGGGTGGGCGTGCCGCTGTCGCGCAGGACGCCAAGAATGTCCTCCCGAAGCGGGCCGCGGAGGCCGGTATCGAGAGCCGAGAAGGCCTCGTCCAGGAGCACGAGATCGGGCTCCGGCGCCAGCGCCCGAGCGAGGGCCACCCGCTGCTGCTCGCCGCCCGAAAGCGTGTCGGGAAAGGCCCGGGCATGCGCGCTCATGGCGACGCGCGCGAGCAAGGCCCCGACCCGCGCGGCGCGGCCGCCGCGGTCCCGCCGCCTCAGCCCGAAGGCCACGTTCTCCTCGACGGTGAGATGAGGAAAGAGCGCGAAGTCCTGGAACATCAGGCCCACGCGCCGCCTCTCGGGCGGCAGGGAGACACCCGGCCCGGCGACGAGGCGGCCGGCGATCAGGACGCGGCCTTCCCGCACCTCCTCGAGGCCGGCGACGAGCCGCAACGTCGTGCTCTTCCCGCAGCCCGAAGCCCCGACGAGGCAATGGACCTCCCCGCGCGGCAGATGCAGAGACACGTCTTCCAGGACCCGGCGAGGGCCATAGCGATGCCCGAGGCCCTGGACCTGCAGGCCCGCCTCGTCCCGCCCGACACACTGTCCTGCCATGGGAGCCTCGCCGTGCGTCAGCCCGGAACGGGCGCCGCCTCTAGCCCTCGCCCTCGCCTTCGATCCTGAACAGCCCGGCGGCCTCGAGCTCCTCCAGGCGCGGCAGATCGCCCAGGGACGCGAGGCCGAAATGGTCGAGAAAGGCCGGCGTGGTGACCCAGGTGACCGGCCGGCCGGGCGTCTCGCGCCGGCCCCGGGGCGCCACGAAGCCCGCCTCGACCAGCACGTCGAGCGTGCCCTTGGCCAGGGTCACGCCCCGCGCGGCCTCGATCTCGGCCCGCGTCACGGGCTGCTGGTAGGCGACGATCGCCAGCGCCTCCAGGGCCGCCTTGCCGAGCCGGCGCGTCGGGCGGACCACGCGCGTAAGATGGGGTGCCAGCTCCGGGGCGGTGCGCAGGGCCCAGCCGCGGGACTGGCGCTCGAGCCGGACGCCGCGCCCGGCATAGTCCAGCCGCAGCCGCTCGAGGCAGTCGCGGGCAGTGCCCAGCCCGCCCAGCACCGCCTGGATCTCGCTCTCGCTCAACGGCTCGCTCGAGGCGAAGAGCAGCGCCTCGACGATGAAGCGGGGATCGACCTCGCTCATCCCCGCCGCCGCACCATGATCGGGCCGAAGGGGGCCGCCTGCTGAACGTCGATCAGCCCCTGGCGCGCCAGCTCGAGGCTCGCGAGCAGGCTGGCTGCGACCGCGGCCCGATGGGCGAGCCCGTCCGCGAGGCCGCTCGGCAGGAACACCCGAAACTCCCGCCAGTCGTGACCGGTCAGGAGGCGGGCGATCCGCTCCATGGCCGCCTCGACCGTCAGCAGCGACCGCTGGGGCAGTCGAATCGCCGCCGCCGTCCGTCGCGCCTTGAGGCGGCCATAGGCGGCGAGCAGCTCCGCGAGCGTCGCCCGGTAGCGCGGCAGCACCTCCAGCGGCAAGGGCTCCTCGGCACCGCGGGCCAGCCGCTCGCGCCCGAGCTGGGGGCGGCCTCGGAGCAGCTCGACAGCCCGGCGGATGGCCTCCAGCCGGCGCAGCCGGTCGGTCAGCGCCTGGGCGATCGCCTCGGCATCGTCGCCGGCCCGCTCGAGGACCGGCAGGAGGAGCTGGGACTTCAGGTAGGCGAGCCAGGCCGCCATGACGAGATACTCGGCGGCGATCCCGAGCCGGGCGGCGCGCGCCTCCTGGAGATAGCCCAGATACTGCTCGGCCAGCGCCAGGATCGAGATCCGCCTCAGATCGACCCGCTGGGCCCGCGCCAGCTCGAGCAGGAGATCGAGCGGCCCTTCGAACCCTTCGAGGTCGACGATGAAGCCCAGGGGCGCCTCGGCCGCCACGCCGGCGTCACCAGCCGGCCAGATGCATGAGGGCCGTATAGGCCGCGTTGATGACGGGCAGGAGCACATCCGCCAGGGGATTGATCCGGTAGCCGAGCTGACCCGCCACCATCGGGATCAGGAAGGCGACCCCGAGCAGGATGAGCAGGCCGTAGCGCTCGCTCTGCGCGTAGCGCCGGGCCAGGTTGTCGGGCAGGACTCCGGCGACCACGCGACCGCCGTCGAGCGGCAGGATCGGCAGCATGTTGAACGCCGCCAGCACGACGTTGGCGATCACGGCGTTCTGCAGGTTCAGGCTGATCCAGTCGCCGAGCCGCCCGGGCAGGTCGACCGCGAGATGCAGGAGGAGGGCCGCCGCGATGCCGAGGGCGATGTTCATGCCGGGGCCGGCCAGAGCCACCCAGATCATGTCCCGCTTCGGGTGGCGTAAGCGATGGAAGGCCACGGGCACCGGCTTGGCCCAGCCGAACAGGAACGGAGCACCGGCGAGCAGCAGCAGGCCCGGCAGGATCAGGGTGCCGACCGGATCGATGTGGCGGATCGGGTTGAAGGTCACCCGGCCGGCGAGGCGGGCGGTGTTGTCGCCCAGACGCTCGGCGACCCAGCCGTGGGCCGCCTCGTGAAGCGTGATGGCGAGCACCGCCGGAAGGAACCAGACCGAGATGATCTGGCCGAGCGAGGTGAGCGAGCCCATCGGTCAGGCGACTGCGAGCAGAGCTTCGAGAGCGGCAGCGTCGCGCGCGGGATCTGCGGGTGCCGCCGGCCGGGGCCGCTGCGCCGCGCGCAGCCGCGCGAGCCGCGCCGCAGGCATCGGCGGGACGGCCTCGAGCACGCCCGCGTGTCCGCGAGCCGGCCCGGGCAGTAGAGAGCGATGTCGCAACCCGCCTCGAGAGCCCGCAGGGCTCTCTCGCGGGGCGGGCCGGTGAGGGCCGCCATGTCGAGGTCGTCGCTCATGAGCACACCGGAGAATCCGATCTCGCCCCGGATGATGTCGGCGATCACGCGAGGCGACAGGGTCGCCGGGCGATCCGGGTCCAGCGCGGTATAGACGACGTGCGCGGTCATGGCGAGCCTCGACGAGGCGAGCCGTCGGAAGGGCAGGAAGTCGGTGGCGCGCAGCTGATCGAGCCCGGCCTCGACACGCGGCAGCGCCAGATGGCTGTCGACGGTGGCACGGCCGTGGCCCGGCAGATGCTTGATGACCGCTGCCACGCCCGCACCCTCGAGGGCCGCGGCGAAGGCGCCGCCGAGCTCGGCCACGAGGGAGGGATCGGCCGCGAAGGCCCGATCCCCGATGGCGGCGGTCGTGTCCGGCAGGCCGATGTCGAGGGCCGGCGCGCAGTCGATGGTGATCCCCACCTCGCGCAGATCGTGGGCGATCAGCCGGGCCACCAGCCCGGCCGCCTCCCGGCCGGCCTCGAGCGACTGCCCGGCCAGGGCGCCGATGGCTCGCATGGCCGGCAGCGACCGCCACTCCGGCGGCCGGAGGCGCATCACCCGGCCACCCTCCTGGTCGATGAGGACCGGCAGGCCCGGATCGTCCAGGGTTGCGCGAAGCTCGCCGATCAGGGTGCGAAGCTGCGGGCGGGTCCGGCAGTTGCGGCCGAAGAGGATCACGCCCGCCGGCGGCAGCTCGCGGAGAAGAGCCGCCTCGTCCGCCAGCAGGATCGGGCCGGCGAGCCCGACGATGGCTGCCCGCGCCCTGTCCGCTCCGCTCACCGGGCGGCGACGACGAAGCAGTCGGTGCCGGCCGCCTTAAGCTCGGCGCAGGCGCGGTTGGCCGCGGCATGGTCGGCGAGACCGCCGGCCTGCAGGCGGAAGATGGAGCCGCTACTCTCGTCGATCACCATCGGAAGCTGGCCGAGAATCGACGGATTCTTCCGGCGCAGCACCTGCCATGCCGCCTCGGCCGCGGCCCGGCTGCTGACGGCGACGAGCTGAACACGCCAACCTCCGGAGCCGATCGACGCGGCTCGCCCCGGTGACGCGATGCTCGCCTCCTTGACCGTCGCGGGTCGCGGTCGGGTGTCCGCCGTCAAGGGCCGTGGCCCGCCGGCCGTGGCAACCGACGATCGCTCGGCGCGCGGCGGTGCCGACGCCGACGACGTCGAGGGCGGCGTGGCGGACGCGGCCGGCACCGGCGGTTCGGGCCGCGGGACGGGGACCGGCGCATCCACGGCCGAGCGCGTGTCCACGGCAGCCTCCGGACCCGCGGCCGGAGGCGGTGCCGTGTCCGCCGCCGCCACGGTCGCCGGGCTCTCGGTGGGGGCAGGCACCGGCGCCGCCGACGCCGCCGGCTCTACGGATGAGGAGTCGCTCGGAAGGGCCACGCGGGGAAGGCCCGAGACGGGCGAGGCCGGCGCCGTCGGCGCCGGTGTCGGTCCAGGCAGCGTTGGTGCCGGCCTCGCTGCCGATGTCGTCGGGAAGGCGGCGCCGCGGACGTGGCCGGCGGCGGCGTGTCGGGCAGCACGTCGGCGAGCGTGGCCGGGCCTGCGGGATCGCTCGGCAGCAGCTTCTCGACACGAGCCGGCGTGCTCTTGTCGAAGAGCTCGACCACCCTGAGTGTTCTCGTTCACGACATCCAGTCCGCCCGGGTCCTTCGGCGTGACCTTGATCGGCCCGGGCTCGGCGCGAACCACCGGCGGCTCGTCGCCGACACCGGCCCGATCGACATAGGCGTAGTAGACCACCCCGCCGAACAGCACGAAGACGGCGCCGACGAGCAGCGGCACGACGATCCGCCACGGGCTCAGCGTGGCGTGCTCGGTCTCGGCGACGATCCGGTGCCTCGGCCCATCCTCGGGCTCGAGGCCCTCCTCGTTGTGGCGCAAGGTTCGCATCCGGCTCCCCTCAGTGCAGCTCGTCGACAGGCGTCACCCCGATAATGGCCAGTCCGACGGCGAGAACCGTACGGGCTGCCTCGAGCATCGCGAGACGGGCCCGGGTCAGCTCCTGGTCCTCGGCGACGAGGAAGCGCAGCTCGGGCTGCTCCTTGCCGCGGGTCCAGAGCGCATGGAAAAGGCTGGCGAGGTCATGGAGATAGAATGCCACCCGATGCGGCTCGTGCTGCTCGGCGGCGGCCTCGAGCATCCGCGGGAAGGCCGCTATGCAGCGCACCAGGGCCAGCTCGTCGGGATCGACCAGCCGCTCCAGCGCGGCCCCCTGAAGGCCGCCTGCCGGCGCGCCCAGCCCTTCGCCCTCTGCATTGCGGAAGACCGAGCGGATCCTCGCATGCGCATACTGGACGTAGAAGACCGGGTTGTCCTTCGACTGCTCGACGACCTTCTGGAGGTCGAAGTCGAGTGGCGCGTCGTTGCGCCGGGTCAGCATGATGAATCGGAAGACGTCCTTGCCGACCTCGTCCACCACATCGCGCAGCCAGACGATCCGTCCGGCGCGCTTCGACATTTTCAGCGGCTGGCCGCCGTCGAGGAGGTTGACGAGCTGGCAGAGACGGACATCGAAGCTCGCCTTGCCCTCGCTCAGGGCCTTCACCGCCGCCGCCAGGCGCTTGAGATAGCCGCCGTGATCGGCGCCCCAGACGTCGATCATGGTGGTGCCGCCACGCCGGAACTTGTCGAGATGGTAGGCGAGATCGGCCGCGAAGTAGGTCCAGGCCCCGGTCGAGCGCTTGAGCGGGCGATCGCTGTCGTCGCCGAAGGCGGTGGCGCGGAACAGCAGCTGCGGCGTCGACTCCCAATCCTCGACCGGCGCGCCCTTGGGTGGCGGCAACGTGCCCGTGTAGAGCAGACCCAGGCTGTCGAGATGAGCCAGCGCCTCGTCGATCCGGCCGCTTTCGACGAGCTGGCGCTCCGATGTGAAGACGTCGTGATGAACGCCCAGGGCCGCCAGATCGGCCTTGATCCGCACCATCATCGCGGCCACGCCGGCGCGGCCGAACCGGTCGAGCCAGTCGGCCTCGGGCCGTCCGACCCAGCGCTGGCCATCCCGCTCGGCGATCGCCCGGCCCACCGGAACCAGCTCGACGAGCGCGTAGAGCCCGTCCGGCATGGGGCCCGGCACCAGACCCAGCGCCTCCAGATAGCGGTGGTGGATGGAACGGCCGAGCGCCTCGATCTGGGCGCCGCCATCGTTGATGTAATATTCCCGGGTCACGGCGTAGCCGACATGCGCCAGGAGATTGGCCAGGGCGTCGCCATAGACCGTGCCGCGGCCGTGGCCCACATGCAGCGGCCCGGTCGGGTTGGCCGAGCAATACTCCACATTGACCGGCCGGCCCCGGCCTACCCCGATGCGCCCGTAGCCGTCGCCGGCGGCGAGCACGATCTCGATCTGCCGCAGCCAGAACGAGGGTGCCAGGCGGAGATTGACGAACCCCGGCGCCGCGGCCCGGGCCTCGACGATGTCCGGCAGATCCTGGAGCGGACCGACCAGCTGCTCGGCCAGCGCCATCGGCTTCGTGCGCGCGGCCTTGGCCAGCACCAGGGCGGCATTGGTCGCCGCGTCGCCGTGGCCCGGGTCGCGGGGCGGCTCGACCACGACCCGCGAGAGCTCGACATCGGCCGGCAGCGCGCCCTGCGCCTGAAGCTGTCGGATCGCCGACCGCAGCATGGAGAGGATATCGTCGAAGGGGTTCATGCGCGCGAGCGGGTCAGCTTGAAGAGGCGGTCGTGCTCGTCGACGGCATAGCGATCGGTCATCCCGGCGATATAGTCGCGCACGACCGCAGCCGTCTCGGCCGAGCCGGCGGCGCCGGCCCGGTCGCGCCAGCCGTCGGGCAGGCAGTCGGGCGCTGCCATGAAGACCTCGACCAGCTCCTCCACGAGTCGACGCGCCTTCAGGGTCATGCGATTGACCTTGTAGTGGCGATACATGCGATCCTGCAAGAAAAGCCGTAGCGCCGCGATGGTCTCGGCCATGGCGGAGGAGAAGGCGACCAATGGCTCCTGTTGGGCCCGGACCTCCTCCGCGCTCGCCGGGCCTGCGCGCTCGAGCCGCTTCCGGGTCTCGGTCACGAGGTCGTCCACCATGCGGTCGATGAGCCGGCGCTTGGTCTCGTGCACGAGACGCGGCCGCTCGATGCCGGGATGCCGTCGGCGCACCTCCTCCAGAAGCTCGCCCACCAGCGGCACGGCCCCGAGGTCCTCGAGCGCCAGGAAGCCGGCGCGGAGCCCGTCGTCGAGGTCGTGGTTGCAATAGGCGACATCGTCGGCCACGGCCGCGAGCTGGGCCTCGATCGGGGCCTGGCGGTCGAGCGCCACGACGGCCGCGAGCGCGTGCCGGGCGACGGGCATAGGCGGCTGAAGCAGCGGGCCGTTGTGCTTGACCACGCCCTCGAGTGTCTCGAAGCAGAGATTGAGGCCGTCGAAGAGGGCGTAGCGCCGCTCGAGGGCGGTGACGATCCGGAAGGTCTGCAGATTGTGGTCGAAGCCGCCGAAGGCCGCCAGCGCCTGGGCCAGGGCCGCCTCGCCGGCATGGCCGAAGGGGCTGTGGCCGAGATCGTGAGCCAGGGCCACGGCCTCGGCCAGGTCCTCGTCGACGGCCAGGGCGCGGGCCAGGGTCCGGGCAATCTGCGCCACCTCGAGCGTGTGCGTGAGGCGGGTACGAAAGTGGTCGCCCTCGAAATTGACCAGCACCTGGGTTTTGTATTCGAGCCGGCGGAAGGCGGTGGAATGGACGATCCTGTCGCGGTCCCGCTGGAACGGGCTGCGCAGCGCGCTCGACGGCTCCTCGACCGCGCGGCCGAGCCGGCCGCTCACGCCGCAGGCAAAGGGCGCCAACGTCACGCGGTGCACGCCGGCTTGCGCCCGACTATGCGAGAGGAGCGGGCCGTGCGCCTGTTTGACAAGGTGAGCGGGCTGCCTAAATAGGAGTGACGTTCTCAATTAACACGATAGGTGGTCGGCATGGCGGAGATCAAGGGGCAGCGCGATCCGCTGACGGTCAGTCCCAGCGCCGCCCGCCGAATCGGCGCGATCCTGGCCAGCGAGCCGCGTCGGGGCCTGCGGCTCCGGGTCAGCGTCTCGGGCGGCGGCTGCTCGGGTTTTCAGTACGGCTTCGCCCTCGACGACAAGGTCGAGGACGGCGACATCGTGATCGAGCGGGACGGCGCCGGGGTCGTCGTCGACGGCATGTCGCTGATGTACGTGCTGGGCAGCGAGCTCGACTTCGTCGAGGACCTGACAGGCTCCTATTTCCGCATGAGCAACCCCAACGCCAGCTCGTCCTGCGGCTGCGGCAGCTCCTTCGCGATCTGATCCCGCCCGGGCGGAGCCTAGGCCGAAACGCCGACATCATGCGAATATAATCCTTGAAATCCTGTTTCTCGTAGGTTATTCCTGCAGGGACCAGTGCCACGCGGGAGCACGGCCTTGCGCTCCGATCTCCTCCACGTCGTCACCTGCATCTCCAACCCGGTCCGCTATGCGAGCCGATGGCATCTGTACGAGCGCTTCGCCGAGCAGATGCTGCGGGCGGGCGTGCATCTCGTCACCATCGAGCTCGCCTACGGCGAGCGGCCTTTCGCCGTCACGCATGCCGGCAATCCTGACCATATCCAGCTGCGCACCGGCTGCGAGCTCTGGCACAAGGAGAATCTTCTCAATATCGCGATCGGCAGGCTGCCTGCCGACTGGCGCTACGTCGCCTGGATCGACGCCGACGTCTCCTTCCACAACCCCGCCTGGGCGGTGGAGACGGTCGAGCGGCTGCAGCTCTTCGACGTGCTCCAGCTCTTCTCCGAGGCCATCGACCTCGACCCGGAGCACAAGGCGGTACAGACCGCCAAAACCGTCAAGACAGGCTTCATGTACAGCTGGTGGCATTGTCTCCCCGCCTCCAAGCGCTACGACGACGGCAATTGGCATCCGGGCTATGCCTGGGCCATGCGCCGGGACGCCTATGTGGCGCTGGGCGGTCTGCTCGACATCTCGGTGCTGGGTAGCGGCGACCGCCACATGGCGATGGCGCTGATCGGCAAGGCTGCCCTGTCGCTGCCCGGCGCCCTCCATCCCTGCTATCGCGAGACGGTGCTCGCGTGGCAGCAGCGAGCCGACCATCACGTGCGACGCAACGTGAACTATGTCCCGGGGTTGCTCACACACTGGTGGCACGGGCGGAAGCGGGACCGGCACTACGGGGATCGCTGGCGGATCCTGAGCCGCTGGAGGTTCAATCCGACCACGGACCTGCGGCGCGACTGGCTGCAGCAAGGGCTGCTCGACCTTGCCCACAGCCACTGTCCCCGCCTCGTGGGCCTGCGCGACGACATCCGCCGCTATCTCCGCAGCCGCAACGAGGACAGCATCGACGTCGCGTGACGGGCGCTACGCGCCCTCCTCCTCATCTTCGTAGCCGACCAGAGCCAGGGCGCGGGCGCGGATGCCTTTCTGCGTCAGGGCGTAGACCAGCGCCTCCTCGCGGCCGTGGGTGACCCAGACCTCGGGCGCCTGCACGTCGCCGACCGTCTGCAGAAGCTCGTCCCAGTCGGCATGGTCGGAGAGGACGAGCGGCAGCTCGACGCCACGCTGGCGCGCCCGCTGCTTGACCCGCATCCAGCCCGAGGCGAGACAGACCACGGGATCGGGCAGCCGCCGCGCCCAGCGGTCGTTGATGGCGCCGGGCGGCGCCAGCACGATCTCGCCCGCCAGCTCCGGGCGGGCCTCGCCGCTCGCCCCCGCGGTCGCCGGCCGCAGCTCGCCGAGCGGGATCCCGCGGCGGGCGTAGAGATCGCACATCGGCGCCAGGGCGCCGTGCAGATAGATCGGACGGTCCCAGCCGGCCTCGCGCAGAAGGGCGATGACGCGCTGCGCCTTGCCGAGGGCATAGCACCCGACGACGTGGGAGCGCTCGGGGAAGACGGCGACGCTCTTGAGGAGCTTCAGGATCTCCTGCATCGGATCGGGATGCCGGAAGACGGGGAGGCCGAACGTCGCCTCGGTGATGAAGAGATCGCAACGCACCGGCTCGAAGCCCCGGCAGGTCGGGTCGGGGCGACGCTTGTAGTCGCCGGAGACGACGACACGGCTACCGGCATGCTCGAGAACGATCTGCGCCGAGCCCAAGACGTGCCCTGCCGGCGCCAGGCACACCGTGACCGGCCCGAGCCGGATCGTCTCGCCATAGGCGAGCGCCCGCTGTGTCCGGCCCGCCCCCTCGCCCAGCCTGTGGCGCATGATCTCGAGGGTCTCGGTCGTTGCGAGCACGGTGCCGTGGCCGCTGCGGGCGTGGTCGCTGTGGCCGTGGGTGATCACGGCGACATCGACCGACCGGACCGGATCGACGAAGAACCCGCCGGGGCGGACCAGCAGCCCCTCCGGCCGCACCTCGAGCCAGCTTTCCGGATGTGGCGGCACGGCTCACCCCTCGGCCTGCGATCGACGCTCGACAGATAGGCCCGGCGAGATCCGCTGCCGAGGCCCGACCGAGGCTGCTAGCGCAGCCGCTCGGCGCTGAACCGCCTGGTCGGGCTGCGGAGCCTGTCCTGCGCCGCCACGAGCTGGAGCTCCCTGGCGCCCGCCCTGTGCGTGGCCTCGACCAGGGCGAACATGGCGCTCGTGGCCTGCCCGAGCGCCAGATCGGCGCGGCCCGTCTCGAGATGAAAGGCCAGGAGAAGGGCGGCAAAGACGTCGCCCGTGCCGTTCAGGCTCACGTCCAGCCGTGGCGTCCAGAGCGATCCAGCTCCCCTCCTCCGTGTCGGCCAGCACGGCCAGCTCCCCCGGGCGGTCGGCGGTCTCGAGGCTGGTGCAGCAGACGAGCCGGGGACCTGTCGATCGGACCTTGGCTGCCGCAGCAAGGGCATCCTCGACCGAGCCGATCTCGCGTCCGGCGAGCCAGGCGAGCTCGAATTGGTTCGGTGTGACGATGTCGGCGGCGGGAACGGCCTCATCGCGGAAGAACTCGGGGATGCCCGGACGCACGAAGAAGCCCCGGTCGCCGTCGCCCATCACTGGGTCGCAGGTGTAGAGGACGTCGGGACGCCGCGCCCGGACCCGGCGCAGAGTGTCGAGGACCACGCTGCCCAGCGCCGCGTCCCCGAGATAGCCCGAGAGCAAGGCCCGACAGCGAGGCAGGACACCGCGGTCCTCGATGCCGGCGACGATCTCCCGGACCTGATCGACCGGCACGACGAAGCCGCGCCAGGCGCCGTAGCCCGTATGATTGCTGAAGAGCACGGTGTTGACCGGCCAGACCTCGAAGCCGAGGCGCTGGAGCGGGAAGACGGCGGCGCTGTTGCCGACATGGCCGTAGGCGACCGCCGATTGGATCGAGAGGATGCCGTCCTGCACAGCCTTGCTCTGATCGAGGGAGCGGAAGGGCCTCCCCAAAGCCGATTGCGATGGCCCTTGCCAGCCCCATGCGGCGGGCTAGGAGGGGAACCATTCGAGAGGACCTCGCCGCATGACCGAGCCCGCCGACCTTCGTCAGCACTATGATGCCCAGACCCTGCTGGAGCGGGACGCCCGGGACGATCCGATCGCCCAGTTCCGGACCTGGTTCGACGAGGCCGTGGGCTCGGGCCTGATCGAGCCCAACGCGATGACGCTCGCCACGGTCGATGCCGAGGGCGCGCCCGCCGCGCGGACCGTGCTGCTCAAGGAGCTCGATGGGCGCGGCTTCGTTTTCTACACGAACCAGGAGAGCCGGAAGGCCAGCGAGCTCGCCCGGAACCCCCGAGCGGCGCTGCTCTTCTGGTGGGACAGGCTGCATCGCCAGGTGCGGATCGAGGGCCGGATCGAGACAGTCGATGCGGCCACGGCGGACGCCTACTTCGCGTCCCGCCCCTATGGCAGCCAGATCGGCGCCTGGGCCTCGCCGCAGAGCCGCGTGATCGTCGGGCGTGAGCCTGCTCGAGAGGCTGGAGGCCGAGGCCCGCGCCCGCTTTCCGGCGGAGGTGCCGCGGCCGCCGCATTGGGGCGGCTATCGCGTCATGCCCGAAATCATCGAGTTCTGGCAGGGACGCCCGAGCCGCCTCCACGACCGGCTGCGCTATCGGCGCGACAACGGCGTCTGGATCATCGAGCGACTGGCGCCCTGAGCATCCCTTGCAGGGTCGGGCCTCGATCCCGTAACGTCAGGGCGGCAGAGCATGCCTGGAGCCTTCCATGGGCACCCGCAAGACGGTCTTCATCACCGGGGCGAGCCGAGGCATCGGTCACGCCACCGCACAGTACTTCGTGGCCCAGGGCTGGCGCGCCATCACGCTGTCGCGCGACCCCGTGCCCCCGCAATGCCCGCGCAACGAGCGTCACGCGCACATCACGCTCGACCTTTCCGAGCCCTCCCGCCTGGCCGAGGCGATCGAGCAGTTCTACGCCATCCTCGACGGTGACGAGCTGCACGCGCTGGTCAACAATGCGGGCTACTCGCCCAAGAGCGACGCGGGCGCCCGCCTCGGCTGCCTCGACGGCACGATGGACGTGTGGCAGCAGGTGTTCGCAATCAATCTCTTCGCGCCTGTCTACTTCTGCCGGACCCTGGCCCCGCTCCTGGAGCGCGGCCGTGGCAGCATCGTCAACATCACCTCGATCGCCGGCCATCGGGTCCATCCGTTCGCAGGCAGCGCCTACAGCACATCCAAGGCTGCGCTTACCGCGTTGACCCGCGAGCTGACGGCCGACCTCGCCCATCTCGGCATCCGCGTGAATGCCGTCTGCCCCGGCGAGATCAACACCGCGATCCTCTCGCCCGGGACGGATCAGCTCGTCGAGCGGATCCCCATGCGCCGGCTCGGCTCGCCCGACGAGGTCGCAGCAGTCATCCACTATCTCGTGAGCGATCAGTCCTCCTACATCACCGGCGCCGAGATCCCAGTGAACGGCGGCCAGGATGTCTTCTGAGCCGCGGTCGGCCGGGCACGCGTCCGCGAGCGACCTGGAGATCGAAGCTTGACCGAGCTGCTGTTCCGGGAGGACGCCTATCGCCGCGAGGCGTCGGCCGTCGTGATCGAGGCCGCGGAGGACGGCCTCGTCCTCGACCGCACGCTGTTCTACGCGACCTCGGGCGGACAGCCCTGCGACACGGGCGTCCTCGAGCTCGACGACGGGAGGCTGCTGCCCGTGATCGATGCCAGGAAGGACGGCGACGCCATCCTCCACGTCCTGGCACCGGGCACCGACGCGCCCGCGCCGGGGTCCGAGGTCCGCATGCGGATCGACTGGGACCGGCGCCATCGGCACATGCGGACGCATACCGGCCTGCATCTCCTCTGTCGTGCCGTCGACGGCATCGTGACGGGTGGGCAGGTCGGCGAGCTGCGCGGCCGGCTCGACTTCGACATTCCCGAGCCGACCCTCGACAAGGACGCCTTGACCGAGCAGCTGCGCACCTGGATCGCCGAGGATCATCCGGTGCGCGATCGCTGGATCGAGGAGGCCGAGCTGGACGCGCGCCCGGAACTCGTCCGCACCATGTCGGTCCAGCCGCCGCGCGGCCAGGGCCGCATCCGGCTGGTCGAGATCCAGGACCTCGACCTCCAGGCCTGCGGGGGCACGCATGTCCGGAGCACGGCCGAGATCGGCCTCGTCACGGTCGCCAAGATCGAGAAGAAGGGCCGGCAGAACCGGCGCGTCACGCTGACGATCGAGAGCTGAGGCGCGGTCAGAGGCGGCGATAGCGCCAGACGCCGTCCGAGGCCGTCTCGCGCGCCAGCGCCCCGGTCCCGATCAGGGCGTTCAGATGGGCGAGCGTCTCGGCCAGGGCGAAGCCGACATGCTGAAGGTCCAGATCGCGGTCGAACAGCCCGCGCATCACGGTAGCGGCGCTGGCCGAGCCGGTGCAGAGATCGAGGGTTCGGGCGAGGCGCTCCTCGTGGTGCGCCCGCAGCTCCCCGATCCGCTCGTGAATTCCTCGATAGGGCCGGCCGTGCGAGGGCAGCACGAGGCAGTCTCCCGGCAGATCGGCATAGCGGTCGAGCGAGCGCTCGAAGTCGCCCAGCGGATCGGCATCGGGGGCATTGGCCCAGACTCCGATGACGGGGGTGATCCGCGGGAGAAGCTGATCGGCCGCGATGAGGATCCGCCGCCCGCGCCGAATAGAGCGTCACCTGCTCGGGCGCATGGCCCTCGCCGATGATGACGGACCAGCTCGTGCCGCCCGCGCGGATCTCGTCGCCGGCGCCGACACGCTCGAAGCTGGCCGGGGGCGGCACCACGCTCCGGCGGTAGAGGTTGCCGCGCTCGCGGCGCGCCTGGACCAGGTCCGCCTCGAGGCCGGCGGCGGTGTCGAGGCGGGCACCGGCCTCGACGAAGGCCGGGGTGTCGTCGAGCGCGAGCATGCGGCCCGTCAGCCACTCGGTGCGTGCCATGAGGAAGCGCGCGCCGGTCGTCTTGACGAGCCAGCCCGCCTGGCCCAGGTGGTCGGGATGGAAGTGGGTGACCAGCAGGCGGGCGACGGGCCGGCCGGCCAGCAGGCCGCCGAGCAGACGCTCCCAGAGGAGGCGCGTCGGCGCATCGCCGACGCCGGTGTCGATGAGCGTCCAGGCGTCGCCGTCATCGAGGATCCAGAGATTGATGTGATCGAGGGCGAAGGGCAGCCGCGTCCTCAGCCAGAGGATGCCCGGAGCCACGGGCACGGGCCGGTCCAGCTCGGGGATGTCGGCCGCATAGCTCAGGCCCGCCGCCATGGTCGCCACCGCTCTCTCCTCGTCCGCCCGGAGTGCCCGGCTTGATATCGGGGGTGCCGGCGCTCGGGCAACCCGCGACGACGCGGGGGCATGCTGCATCGCGGCATGCCAGGAGGGCTCGACCTGTGGAGGCGCGGCCAAGTCAGGAAGAGCGACATGACGGAAAGGCCCACGACCGAGCCCGGCGCCGTCGTCCGCCGGCTGATGCGGCGCGTGCCGCGCGTGGCGCTCGGCACCACCCTGGTCGGCAGTGACGGAGCGGCCTATGTGTCGCTCGCGATGGTGGCGCTCGACCACGATGCCACGCCGCTTCTGCTCCTCTCGGACCTCGCCGACCACACGAGGAATCTGAAGGCGGATCCGAGGGTGTCCCTTCTGTTCGACGGGACTGCCGGAGCCGCCGTGCCCCTGGCCGGCGAGCGGGCGACGATCCAGGGACGGGCGGTGCCGACGGACGATGCGACGCTCCGGGCCCGCTATGTGGCGCGCCATCCCGATGCCGCCGGCTATGCCGGCTTCCGGGATTTCAATTTCTACAGGGTCGAGATCGAGAAGGCCCATCTGGTCGCCGGGTTCGGGCGGATCCATTGGCTGGACGGCGCTTCCGTCCTTCTCGACACGAGCGGTGCGGAGGAGCTGCGCCGGGCCGAGGCGGGGATTCTCGACCACATGAACGAGGACCACGCCGACGCGGTTCGGCTCTATGCAAGGGCTCTCCTCGGGCTGCAGGGCAAGGACTGGAGCCTGACCGGCGTCGATCCCGAAGGCGCCGACCTGAGGTGCCCGAGCTCGGGCGCGATGGCGCGCCTCCCGTTCGAGCGCATCGTCCGCAGCCCCGGAGAGGTACGCGGCGAGCTGGTGCGCCTGGTCGAGCAGGCGCGTCGCACGGGCGGCCCCGGCAGCGCCGGATGAGCCCGGGCCCCGGCAGGCTCAGCCGAGCTGGGCCTGAACGGCGAACACCACGTCGTGGGTGCCCTCCCAGATCATCGTCGCCGCCACATAGACGATGATCAGCAGGCCGGCATAGGCGAGCCAGCGGTGACGGTCGATCACTCGGGCGATGAAGCCGGCCGCCACAGCCATCAGCGCCACGGAGAGGACCAGCCCGAAAATCATGATCAGGGGATGGTCACGGGCGGCCCCGGCTACGGCCAGCACATTGTCGAGCGACATCGAGATGTCGGCGGCGGCCACCTGCAGCACGGCGGAGCGGAAGGTCTTCTGCCGTCGGCGGGAGCAGATCGGTGACCCCTCCTCGGCCGCCGCGCCTCGACTGGCGCTGATTTCCCGCCACATCTTCCAGCCGACCCAGAGCAGCAGCAGACCGCCGGCCAGAAGGAGGCCGATGATGTCGAGCAGCTCGACAGCGACGAGAGCGAAGACACACCTCGCCACGAAGGCGATGCCGGCGCCGAGCGCGATAACCTTCTTCTGCTGTGCGGGGGGCAGGCCGGAGGCGGCCGTGCCGACGACGACGGCATTGTCGCCGGCGAGGACGATGTCGATGAGGACAACCGAGCCGAACGCCGTAAGTGCCGGTAAGAGATCGGAAAGGATCAACCATCCCCTTGCTGCGACGGCGCCGGCTCCGGCGCGATCTATTGTCGACGGCGCGCTCGGCCCGACCCACAGGTAGTGCGCCTCCGCCGGGCGTCCATGTCGCCGGCAGCGCGCCGATGACCGCCGACCCTTGACCGTGGCGCCGCGGTGACGAGAGTGAGCCCGCCGATCCGGCTCGGATGGACATGCAAGACACCCTCTTCACGGCCCCGCGTTGCACGCTCGTCCTGGGCGGCGCTCGTTCCGGCAAGAGCGTGCTGGCCGAGGCGCTCGTGCTGGGAACCGGGCTCCTGCCGGTCTACCTGGCGACAGCCGAGGCGTTGGACGAGGAGATGGAGGGACGCGTGGCCGCCCATCGTGCGCGACGCGGCCCGGCCTGGCGGCTCGTCGAGGAGCCTCTGGCGCTGGCCCTGGCCATCCGCCGCGAGACCGGGGAGGACAGGGCGGTCCTGGTCGACTGCCTCACGCTCTGGCTCACGAACCTCCTGCTTCGAGGCCAGGACGTCTCCGGCGCGGCGAGCGGCCTGATCGAGGCGCTCGCCGCCGCCGACGGCCCGACCGTGCTGGTCTCCAACGAGGTGGGACAGGGGATCGTGCCGAGGAACGCCCTCGCCCGCCGATTCGTCGACGAGGCCGGGCGCCTGCACCAGCGGCTCGCTGCGGTGGCCGGGGGAGTAGTGCTGGTCACGGCCGGCCTGCCGCTCTGGCTCAAGGGCGGGCCGCCGACCTCGAAGGAGCGGCCTTGCACCTCCTGAGCACCCGGGAGGTGCGGCTCGACGCCGGGGCCGAGCCGGTCGACCTCGGGCAGACCACCGGCGAGATTCTCTTTCTCTCGGCGGCGGACAGCGAGCTCGCCTGCCTCGCCCGAGCCCGCCAGACCCTGGGCCCGGCCTTCCCCGGCAGCGTCCGGCTGGCCAGCCTGATGCGCCTTCAGCATCCCCTCTCGGTCGACCTCCATGTCGAGCGGATCGTCTCCCATGCGCGCCTCGTCGTGCTCCGCCTGCTCGGCGGCCGCGGCTATTGGGGATACGGCCTGGAGCAGGTGGCGGAGGCCTGCAGCAGGGCCGGCATCCCGCTCGCCGCCCTGCCCGGCGACGACCGGCCCGACCCGGAGCTCGACGAGCTCAGCACGCTCGGACGCGGACGCCTGTCGACGTCTGTGGCGCTATCTCGGCGAGGGCGGCATCGCCAATGCCGAGCAATGTCTGCGCTACGCCGCCTCGCTCGTGGGCCACGGGACGGCCTGGCTGGAGCCGGCGCCGCTGCTGCGGGCGGGCCTCTATCGACCGGGCGAGGTGGCGCCGGCGCCCGACGACCTCCGCTCCGGGGGCCGACCCCTGGCGCTCGTCGTCTTCTACAGGGCCCTCGTCCAGGCCGGCGACCTCCTGCCGATCGACGCGCTGATGGCCCGGCTCGAGGCCAGGGGCTTCATGGCGGTCGGTCTCTTCGCGACGAGCCTCAAGGACCCCGACGCCGGCGCGCTCATCGAGCGGCTCCACGCCATCGACCCACCTGCCATCGTGCTGAACACCACTGGCTTCACGCTGGGCGCATCGGCAGATCCGCTGCGCCTCCTGGACGTGCCCGTCCTGCAGGTGGTCCTCGCGAGCGGCGGCCGCGAGGCCTGGCAGGAGGGCACGGCCGGCCTGCCGCCTCGCGACCTCGCGATGAGCGTGGCGCTGCCGGAGATCGACGGGCGGTTGCTCGCTCGTGCCGTCTCGTTCAAGTCGATGGGCGAGCGCTGCCCCCTGACCGAGGTCGACCTCGTCCGCCACGAGCCTCTGGACGACCGCATCGCCTTCACGGCCGACCTCGCGGCCGGCTGGGCGCGATTGCGGGCGACGCCCGCGGCGGAGCGAAGGGTCGCCATCGTGCTGCCGAACTACCCTTCCCGCGACGGCCGCCTCGCGAACGGCGTGGGCCTGGACACGCCCGCGAGCGCGATCGCCGTCTCGAGGGCCATGCAGGCGGGCGGGTACGGCGTTCCGACGCTCCCGTCGGACGCAGCGGCTCTCATGGCCGAGCTCCAGCGAGGCGTCACCAACGAGCTGGCGGGACGCAGCCAGCGCGTGCGGCGGACAGAGCTGTCTCTCGCGCGCTACAGGCAGCTTCTCGAGGGACTGCCGGGCGAGCTCCGCCGCGCCGTCGACGAGAGGTGGGGCCCGCCCGAGGCCGACCCGCACGTGCAAGGCGGCAGCTTCGCCCTCGCCATCCTGCCGCTCGGCAATCTCGTGATCGGGGATCCAGCCGTCGCGCGGGTACCATGTCGACCCGAAGCGGACCTATCACGCGCCGGACCTCGTGCCGCCGCACGGCTATCTGGCCTTCTATCAGTGGCTTCGTCACGAGCTCGGCGTCCACGCCGTCGTTCATCTCGGCAAGCACGGCAACCTCGAGTGGCTGCCCGGAAAGGCGCTGGCGCTCTCGAGTGGCTGCTGGCCGGAGGCGGTGCTGGGGCCCCTGCCCCACCTCTATCCCTTCATCGTCAACGATCCGGGCGAGGGCACCCAGGCGAAGCGGCGGACGAGCGCGGTGATCGTCGATCACCTGACCCCGCCGCTGACCCGGGCGGAGAGCTACGGCCCGCTTCGCGAGCTCGAGCAGCTCCTGGACGAGTATGCGGAGGCCCAGCGCCTCGATCCCCGCCGCCTCGACCATCTCGCCCGTGAGATCCTGGACCGCAGCGCCGGCCTCGGCCTCGAGGCGGATCTCGGCATCGGCCCGGATGCGTCGCTTGCCGAGCGACTGGCCGCGCTGGACGCCCATCTCTGCGACGTCAAGGAGCTGCAGATCCGGGACGGGCTGCACGTCCTGGGCACGAGCCCGGCCGGCGCGCCGCTGGACGACCTGCTGGTCGGCCCTCACCCGCGTGCCTCGGGGTCCGGAGGAAGGAGCCAGCGCCTCGCTGCATCGGGCGCTGGCGCGCGACCTGGGCCTCGACGGGCTCGACCCGCTGGACGCCGATCTCGCCGCGGCCTGGGCCGGAGCGAGGCCGACGGCGCTGGCCGAGGCCTCGGCCGATCCCTGGCGGACCCATGGCGATACGGTCGAGCGGATCGAGATCCTCGCCCGGCGGCTGGTGGCCGGCGAGCGGCGCCCGGACCCGGCCTGGGGGCGGACGAGCGCTGTCCTGGACGAGATCGGGACGCGGCTCCGGCCGGCGGTCACGGCCTCGGGACCAGCCGAGATCGAGGCCCTGCTCCGGGGGCTCGACGGGCGCTTCGTCCAGCCGGGACCGAGCGGCGCGCCGACGCGCGGCCGGACCGACGTCCTTCCTACCGGTCGCAACTTCTTCTCGCTCGACACGCGGGCCGTGCCGACGCCGGCAGCCTGGCATCTGGGCTGGCGGTCGGCCGGGCTCGTGGTCGAGCGCTATCTGCAGCTGCACGGCGCCTGGCCGCGCCAGGTGGCCCTCTCGGCCTGGGGAACCTCCTGCATGCGGACGGGCGGCGACGACCTCGCCCAGGCGCTGGCGCTGCTCGGCTGCCGGCCGGTATGGGATGCCAGCTCGCATCGGGTGACGGGGATCGAGGTTCTGCCGCTCGAGGTCCTGGATCGGCCGCGCGTCGACGTGACCTTCCGCGTCTCGGGCTTTTTTCGTGACGCGTTCCCGACCCAGATCGAGCTTCTGGACGACGCGATCCGGGCCGTAGCCGGGCTCGACGAGCCGCCCGACATGAATCCGCTCGCCGCGACGGCCCGCATGGAGACGACGCGCCTGCGGGCCGATGGGCTGGACGAGCTCGATGCCGGACGCCGGGCCACCGCCCGGATCTTCGGCTCGATGCCCGGCGCCTACGGGGCCGGGCTGCAGGCCATGATCGACGAGGGCGGCTGGGAGACCGAGGCCGACCTCGCCAGGACCTATCGGGCGTGGGGCGGCTTCGCCTATGGCCGCGGCCTGGCCGGGCAGGAGGCGCCGGACGCCTTGGAGCGCCGCCTCTCGGCCATCGAGCTGGTCCTCCACAACCAGGACAATCGCGAGCACGATCTCCTCGACAGCGACGACTACTACCAGTTCGAGGGAGGCCTAGCCGCGGCCGTGCGGGTCGCCTCGGGCCGGCAGCCGGAGATCTTTCACAACGACCATGCGCGGCCGGAGAGCCCCCGCGTGCGGACGCTCCGGCACGAGATCGGCCGGGTCGTGCGCGGTCGCGCCGCGAACCCCAAATGGATCGCGGGGGTGATGCGCCACGGCTACAAGGGCGCCTTCGAGATCGCCGCGACGGTCGACTATCTCTTTGCCTTCGCGGCTACCACGCGGGTGGTCGACGACCATCATTTCGATGCGCTGTTCGACGCCTACCTCGTCGACGAGACCGTTCGCGACTTCATCGCCGAGCACAATCCGGCAGCGCTCCGCGAGATCGCCGCCCGGTTCGCGGAGGCGATACGGCGGGGTCTCTGGCGGCCGCGCCGCAACAGCGCATCCGAGCTGTTGGCCGGTCTCGGCGCCTGATCGCTCAGTGCCCGTGGCCGTGCGAGCCCCTGCCATGACCCGCGGCGTGGCTCGCTGCCGCCGAGGCGGCCTTCGCGGCTCGCCTGGCACTCCGTGCAGCCTGCCGGGCGCTTCGCGCCGCCATCTTTTTCTCTTTCGCCGTCGGCGGCGCGGCGGCTGCGACAGCGCTGTCGCTCAGCGCCGCCGAGACATTCAGGAGGCCGTGTCCGTAGACCTTGTCGACACCGACGGCCCCGAGGTCCGTGGCGCTGTCGAGAAGGCGGGTGACGACCTGATTGCCCGTCAGATCCGGGGATTTCGCGAGGAGGCTCGCCGCCGCAGCGGCCACCTGCGGCGCCGAGAACGACGTGCCGTCCCCGAGGCTCTGGACCCCGTCGAGCCCGGTGACCGGGACACTCGTCCCGGGCGCCACGAGATAGCTCGCACGGGCCTTGCCGGCAGCGTCGCTGAAGCTCGCCAGAGTGTCGCCGCCGTCGACCGCGCCCACCACGATCGAACTGCCGCGGAGCTTCTTGCTGGCGGCCAGCCGGCCCGGATAGCCTGGGCTGGATAGGCTGTCGTTGCCCGCGGCGAACACGAGCACGGCACCGCCCTGCGCGGCGCGATCCAAGGCCCTGACGAGAGCCGAGGCGGCCTTCAACTCGCCGCCGAGGCTGAAATTCAGCACGCGAGCACCCTGGGCGATGGCATAGTCCGTGGCCTTGGCGATGTCCCGATCGAAGAAGCCGCAGCCGCCGGATCTGCAGGTGCCGGGCGAGTCCGTCCTTACCGCAAGGACCTCGGCGCTGCTCCGGGTCACGATGATGCTCGACACCTCGGTCCCGTGGCCCTCGGGATCCCCGTCCTCGGAGCTGCCGCCAGTGATGATGTCGATGCTGTTCGGATCGACACGACCGTCGAATATCGCGGCTCGCGGGTCGAGCCCGCTGTCGATCACCGCGACATCGAGGAAATCCGCGGCGGCGCCGCGAGAGCAGAGCGCCGCGAAGGCCATTGCGGCGAGCCGGATCGTCCGCAATGCGAGGGCAGGATGGGGCATCGTCCGTCTCTTGCTGGCAGCTCGGTGCCTACGTGATCGGCAACGGTGAGCCGTGCCGCAGGAGAGCGCCAGTGAATCTTTGGTGAGCGGGCATACGGCGCGGCGGCCCCGCTAGCTGCGCCGGCCGCCGAGGCAGGCCAGGATCTCGTCGATTCCGACACGGCCGAGGAGCTGGCCGTCACCGTCCACCACGCAGACCGGCCAGCCGGTCATCCGGATCGCCTCGACGGCCAGCCGCACGGGCGCCTCGGGCGGCGCCAGAAGCACGGTATCGTAGGGCAAGGGCACAGCCGCTTCCCGGTCGAGGTCGCGGATCAGGCGGAGCGACAGCCCGTCGCCGACGACACGATGGAGACCGTCACGGTCGGTAAGCTCGGCATAGAGCCGTGTGCGCCGGTCGATCCAGACCCGCTCGCCTCGAGCGCCGTCGGGCTCGAGGCCGGCCGCCGGCGTCAGGACGCTGGACAGGGTGAGCACCGAGAGCGGGTTCACGTTGGCGACGAAGTCCCGCACATAGTCCGTGGCGGGTCGGGTGACGATGGCCTCGGGCGGCCCCGTCTGGATGATCCGCCCGCCTTCCATGATGGCGATGGTCGAGCCGATCTTCAGCGCCTCCTCGAGGTCGTGGCTGACGAAGACGATCGTCTTGCCGAGGCGCTGCTGGAGCTCGAGCAGCTCGTCCTGGAGCCGGACCCGGATGAGCGGGTCCAGCGCCGAGAAGGGCTCGTCCATCAGCAGGATGTCGGCATCGGTCGCCAGCGCCCGGGCCAGCCCCACCCGCTGCTGCATGCCGCCCGACAGCTCGTGCACCCGCTTGCCGGCCCACGCATCGAGGTGGACCAGGGCCAGCTTCTCCTCGACGACGCGGTCGCGCTCGGCGCGCGGGACGCCCCGGACCTCGAGGCCGAAGCCGACATTCTCGGCCACGGTTCGCCAGGGCAGGAGACCGAACTGCTGGAACACCATGGCCACGCGCGTCGTGCGCAGGCGCCGGAGCGTCGCCGCGTCGCAGCGCCCGACGTCGACCCCGCGCCCGCCGTCGGCGACGATGACCTGCCCGCGTGCGACCCTGTTGAGGCCGTTGACGGCCCGCAGCAGCGTCGACTTTCCCGAGCCGGAGAGGCCCATCAGAACGCAGATATGGCCCCGCTCGACCTCGAGATCGGCACCGGCGACGCCGAGGATCTGGCCGGTGGCCTCGAGGATCTCCTCGCGCGAGCGGCCCTGGTCGATCAGCGGCAGCGCCCGCTCCGGCGCGTCGCCGAAGACGATGTCGACGGCCTGGAAGGCGACCGCCGGCAGCTCAGCCACGCGCCACTCCCTGTCTCCGGCCGCCGGCAGACCCGGTCGAGGACGATGGCCAGGAGCACGATCGCGAGCCCGGCCTCGAAGCCCATGGCGATGTTGACGGTGTTGAGCGCGCGGACGACGGGCTTGCCGAGGCCCCCGGCTCCGACCAGGGCGGCGATCACCACCATCGAGAGCGACAGCATGATGCACTGGGTGAGGCCGGCCATGATGGTCGACGCGGCGTGCGGCAGCTCGATCTTGAGGAGGAGCTGCCGGCGCGTCGCGCCGAAGGCCTCGCCCGCCTCGATCAGGGACCGGGGGACCGAGGTGATGCCGAGATGGGTGAGGCGGATGGGTGCCGGCAGCGCGAAGACCACGGTGGAGATCAGTCCCGGCACCACGCCGAGGCCGAAAAGGATCAATGTAGGAATGAGATAGACGAAGGTCGGGATCGTCTGCATGAGATCGAGGATCGGCCGCAGGACGGCGAAGAGGCGCGGCCGATGGGCCGCGGCGATCCCGACCGGCACGCCGACGGCCATACAGATGACGGTGGCGAAGAGGACGAGCGCCAGCGTCTCCATCGTCTCGGGCCAATAGCCGAGATTGATGATCAGCAGGCCGGCCGCGAGGATCAGGGCGGCGATCTTCCAGGAGCGCTGCAGGAGATAGCCGAGGACGACGAAGACCAGAAGCAGCAGGGGTGCGGGCACTGCGGCGAAGATCGCGACGAGGCCGTCGATCACCGTGCCGACGATCAGCGAGATGAGATTGAACAGCCACGCCGCATGGTCGTTGAGATAGTCGACCAGGAGCTTGATCAGGCGACCGATCGGGATCGGGTGCTCGGTGAGCCAGTCGGTCATCGGCTCGTCGGCACCCCCTCAGGCACGCCTAGAGGCCGAGGGAGGTCTTGACGGCGGCGAGACCGTCCTTGCCGTCGACCGTCGTCACGCCCGTGAGCCAGCCGTCGAGCACGCCGGGATTGGCCTTGAGCCAGGTCTTGGCGGCGACGCCGGGATCCTTGCCGTCGTCGAGAATGGACTTCATGATCTCGTTCTCCATCTTGAGGCTGAAGACGAGATTGTCGAGGAGCTTGCCGACGTTCGGGCACTCCTTCACATAGCCCGCGCGGACGTTCGTATAGACGGTGGCGCCGCCATAGTTCGGGCCGAACCAGTCGTCGCCGCCGGAGAGATAGGTCATCGCGAAGTTCGTGTTCATCGGATGGGGCTCCCACCCGAGAAAGACGATCGCCTCCTTGCTGCGTGCCTTGCGGGCCACCTCCGCCAGCATGCCCTGCTCCGAGCTCTCGACGAGCTCGAAGCCGCCGAGGCCGAAGGCATTCTTGTCGATCATCGACTGAATGAGCTTGTTGCCGTCGTTGCCCGGCTCGATGCCGTAGATCTTGCCGCCGAGCTGATCCTTGAACTTGGCGATGTCGGCGAAGCTCTTGAGCCCTTGGTCGGCCAGGTAGGTCGGGACGGCCAGCGTGTACTTGGCGCCCTCGAGGTTGGCGCGCACGACGTCGACCTGCTTCGCCTTCTCGTAGGGCCCGATGATCGAGGCCATCGTCGGCATCCAGTTGCCGAGGAAGACATCCATGTCCTTGTTCTTGAGGCTCTCGTACGTCACGGGCACCGCCAGGATGTCGGTCTTGGTCTTGTAGCCCAGGCCCTGCAGGACGAGCGAGGTCGTGGCCGTGGTCGCCGTGATGTCGGTCCAGCCGACATCGGAAAAGCGCACCGTGTCGCAGGCGGCCGGATCGGCAGCCGACACCGAGCCGCCCATGGCCATCAGAAGGACCGCGCCGAGAGCAAGCTGAGCCGAACGCATTTCTTGATCCCCTCCCGAACGAGCACCGACGACGACGAGCCTAGCCGCATCGGCAGCGAGGGCAAGCATCGTCAGCGCTGGCGATCGCGCCATCCGGGCGCCTGGTAGACGGGGACCTCGAGGCGCGGCAGCGCCGGGCGCCCCAGGATCAGGTCGGCCGCCTTCTCGCCCATCATGATCACCGTGGCGTTGAGGTTGCCCGAGACGATGCTCGGCATGATCGACGCATCGACCACCCGCAACCCCTCGAGGCCGCGCACCCGACAGGCGGGATCCACGACAGCCATGGCGTCCTGCCCCATGCGACAGGTGCAGGATGGATGGTAGGCGCTCTCGGCCTTGGCACGAACGAAGGCGTCGATCGCCGGGTCGCTGGTGATCTCGGCACCCGGCAGAAGCTCGCGGCCTCGGTAGGGCTCGAAAGCCTTCTGAGCGAAGATCTCTCGGGTCAGCCGCACGCAGGCGCGCATTTCGACTCGATCGCGCTCCTCGGCCAAATAGTTGGGCTCGATGACCGGCGGGTCGCGTGGATCGGTCGAGCGGAGCTTGACCCAGCCTCGGCTCGCCGGCCGCATCGGCCCGACATGCGCCTGGTAGGCGTGGATGTCGCCTTTGGCGCGGCCGTGATCGGCGATCAGCGCCGGGAGGAAGTGGTGCTGGATGTCGGGATGCGGCACGCCCGGGCCTGAGCGGATGAAACCGCCAGCCTCGAGATGCGAGCTGGCGGCGAGCCCCTTGTGGAACAGGAACCAGCGCAGGCCGATCGGGATCATGTGCAGGGGCTGCATTGCCTTCAGCAGCGTGACCGGCTGCAGGCAGGCCTGCTGGAGATAGAGCTCGAGATGATCCTCGAGGTGGGCGCCGACGCCCGGAAGGTCGTGGCGGACCTCGAGGCCGCAGCTCCTGAGGGCGTCGGCGGGGCCCACTCCCGAGAGCATCAGGAGCTGAGGCGAGTTGATCGCACCTCCGGCGAGAACGACCTCGCGCCGGGCCCGGACCGTCTTGCTCCGGTCGTTCTCGACGTAGCCTACGCCGACGGCGCGCCGGCCCTCGAGCAGCACCCCTGTGACCAGTGCCTGCGTGACGACCACGAGGTTGGGCCGGCGTCGGGCCGGCCGCAGATAGGCCTGAGCGGCGCTCCAGCGGCGGCCCCGGTGGATGGTCATGTCCATCCGCCCCACGCCCTCCTGCTGGAAGCCGTTCATGTCCGCCGTGACCGGATAGCCGGCCTGTCTGCCGGCCTCGATCCAGGCGTCGAAGAGGGGGTTCGATCCGGTCCCGCGCGTCACCCGGAGCGGTCCCTCGCCGCCCCGGTACTCATCCGCGCCGAGGGAGAAAGTCTCGGCACGCCTGTAGTAGGGCAGGCAGTCGGCGTAGCTCCAGCCCAGAGCCCCCTCCTCCACCCAGCGGTCGAGGTCGCGGGCGTGGCCGCGGACATAGACCATCGCGTTGAGCGAGGACGACCCGCCCAGGACCTTGCCGCGCGGCCAATAGAGCCGCCGGCCCCCCATATGGGCCTGCGGCTCGGTCCAGTAGCCCCAGTCGACCTTCGGGTTGCCGATGTTGTAGGTCAGCGCCGCCGGCATCCGGATCTTCCAGCCGCGATCGGGCGGCCCCGCCTCGAGCAGAAGCACGCGGATCGCAGGGTTGGCGCTGAGGCGGCTCGCCAGCACGCAGCCGGCCGAGCCCGCGCCGACGATGACGTAGTCGAAGTCCCGATCCGGCCGCATGTCTCGCCCCGTGCTCTGCCGCAGGCGCACCCCTCGACGGCCGATCCGCTCAGCGCTCCAGCTCGGCCCGGATCGTTCCGACGGCGCCGGGGCCGCCGCCAACCGGCAGGGAGGCCGCCGTCACGACGGCGCGTAGCCCATAGGCCGATGCCAGCGCATCCGCCACCGCCTGGGCGCGCCGCCGCGACAGGGCTCCGCCGGCGGCACGATCGGCCGACAGCGGAGCGTCGGTGCCGATGCGCACGGTGCCCGCGTCGTAGAGCCGCGCGAGCCTTGCCAGGCGCATCAGGACCGAGCCCGAATTTGCCGCCAGATCGGCGGTTCCCGGCGCGAACTCGACGTCCAGAGGTGCCGTGATCAACGATCCGTCACCGACCTCCCGGGCGCCGAGATCGTCGATGAGCCGCTGGAGCAGCTCGGCCCTGCCGTCCGGAGACGGATCCGACCCGGTGGCCACGAGTTCGACCAGCCCCTCGTCGCGATCCCTGTCCGACGCCGCCACGGGCGAGCGCGTGGGCGAACCGGCCTGCGGCCGAACGGCGGGGCCTTCATCCCGTTCCCGCTCGAGGTCGCGCTGCGACTTGAGCAGGGCCTGCACGAGAGCGGCCTCGCGGGCGCGGAGCGCGTGGTTCGATGCCGCCAGACGGTCGTTCTCGGCGAGCAGTCGGTCGCGCTCTCGACGGGTGCCGTCCAGAGCCCCCTGGAGCTGGTCGGACCGCTCCGTCAGCTCCTGGGCGCGTGCCCTGGACGACTCCTCGGCGGCGCCGCTCCTCGCGGCCTCGTCGGGACGCAGGCGCTTCTTGATGTCCCGGACGGCCTGCTCGAGCTGAGCATCGGTCACCCCCTGCGCGCGGACCGGCGATGTCGCCTCGGCCTCGGGCAGCACCCCTTCCGGGGCCGCCACGCCATGCCGCTCCCAGACCCAGAGACCGGCGAGGGCGACGAGGGCGGCAACAAGACCGACGCCGGCGAGCGCCGGCCGGACCGGCAGGCGCAGCGTCGCCACGTCCACCATGCGCCATCCACGGAGCCCAGGCGGGGCATCCATCTCGGCCCCGCTCAGCCCCAATAGGGCCCGCTCGCGCCGATCGCGGCCGTGACGATGCCAAGCACCAGATTGGTGGCGACGATGAGGCGGATCTGGCCCAGCGCCGCCGACGCTGCCGAAGAGTCACCGCCGTCCAGGGCACGCCCGTAGCGCCGCCAAGGCACGAAATAGAGGTGGAAGAACAGAAGAAACATCACCCAGCCGAGCAGATGCATCACGTGCACGGCGATCCCGGCGCCGGCGAATCCGCCGAGATAGCCGAACAGCATCACGTAACCGCTGATCAGGAGGACGAAGATGCAGCCGATCACCCAGGGAAAGAAGCGCGCGAAGACGGCCCGCCACAGCGCCTGCCGGTCGGCTCCGCCCAGACCGCCGACGCTCGGCCGCAGGATCACGTAGGCGAAGAACATGCCGCCGACCCAGACGATGGCGGCGAGCGCGTGAAGAGCAACCATGAGGAACATGGGCCGGCAGGCTCCGGAGGTCAGTTCGCCATGATCACGGGCATCTGGGTCTCGGCGAGGATGTGGCTGGTGGCGCCCCCGAAGATCATCTGCCGGAGCCGGCTCTGGGTGTAGGCGCCCTTGACCAGGAGGTCGGCGCCGAGCGCCGTGGCCTCGTCGAGGATCGCCTGGCCCGCATGGCGGTCGCCGGGCGGCACCTCCTTCCAATCCGTGTCGATGCCGTTGCGGCGCAGGTTGAGCGCGAGCTCGGCAGCGCTCGGGCCGGGGACCGCGTTGCGCTCGATCGCCAGCACGGTGACCTTGCGCGCCTGGAGGAGGAACGGCATCGCGAAGGCCACCGTGCGCGCCGTCTCGGTGCTGCAGTTCCAGGCGATCACCATGCGCTCGCCGAGGGTCGCGGGCGCTTTCGGCGGGGCCACCAGCACGGGCCGGCCGGCCTCGAACAGGGCCGCCTCGAGGGCCGCCATGCTGGGCGCTATCGAATCCTTGAGGGGCCGGCCGACGATGATGAGGTCGAAGACCCGGCCCAGGCTGCCGATGGCCGAGGGGCCGGTCGAGAGCTCGATCCGCCAATCAGCCGACAGGCCCGCCACCCCGTCCCCGACCCGCGGCAGGTCGTGGCGCCCCATGAACTCCTCGAAGACGGTTCGGGCGTGCTCGGCCCTGTCCTTCGCCTCGCGCTCGAAGCCGGCGACGAGGTCCGGAGCCGCGGCGACGAAGCCGTCGGCGCCGGCCGCGATGACGTCCGGCTGACCCGGCCGCATATGCAGGCCCTCGATGTAGCTGTCGAATCGCCGCCCGGCCAGGAAGGCGCATTCGAGCACGCTGTCGAGAAGAGGGCTGATCTCGAGATGGGCGAGCATCGTCTTCATCGTCGTCCCCTCGCTGAAGGTTGCGCCCGCGCCGCCGCTGGGTGCCGGAGCATGCCGCAACGATTCGAGGCTCGTCAACGGCACGCGAGCCCCGATAGGGCGGCGGCCGCCGCCGGGGAAGCCGTCCTCGGATTGGTCCCCGCCGGCAGGAGGAGATCCTGCCCGCTCGACGCCGGGTCCGCGTGAGGCTGCCCGACGCAACGGGTCCCAGGCAATCGGGGAAGCCCTCGCGGGGCGGCCTGCTCTCATACAGGGAGACTATCCAAACTCTTATGCACGCACTAAGGGCAGTTAATGAAGTTTCATCGCGTCGATAGAGACGAGCCATGTTCATGAACTAACTATGGTCCCATCGAAAGCGCGGAACGGCAGGGAGGCACTCACCGCCCCGCTGCCGGGCCCTGGAACCGGAGACTGCCGCCCCATGAATCCTCTTCCGACCACCCCGCCGAAGACACGACGCTTCCGCACGAGCTTGCTCGGCGTCGCCTCCGCGGTCGCCATCCTCGCCGGCGGCGGGATGCTCGTCGACGCGGCGCAGCCCGCCAATGTCACGAGCGCCGCCGAGCAGGTCAACAGCTCGCACAATTACGACCGCTCGTACTGGCCACTCGTCCAGACGATGATGCCGGCGGTGGTCAATGTCGCGGTCGACAAGACCGAGAAGGTCGCGCAGTCGGGGTCTCAGTTCAGCGATCCCGACATGCAGAAGTTCTTCGAGCGCTTCTTCGGCCAGCAGATGCCGATGCCCCAGCAGGAGCCGCAGACCGAGCGTCTCCACGGCGAGGGCTCCGGCTTCATCATCGATCCGGCGGGCTACATCGTCACCAACGCGCACGTGGCGGGTGACGCCGACAAGATCACCGTCTCTCTCCAGGACGGCAAGAAGCTGCCGGCCAAGCTGGTCGGCATCGACAAGAAGACCGATCTGGCTCTGCTCAAGGTCGACTCCAAGGAGCCGCTGCCGTTCGTCGAGTGGGGCGACAGCAGCAAGGTCCATGTCGGCGACAAGGTGCTCGCCGTCGGCAACCCGTTCGGCCTCGGCGGCACGGTGACCTCGGGCATCATCTCCGCGACCAAGCGCGAGATCGGCGCCGGGCCCTATGACGACTTCCTGCAGGTCGATGCGCCGATCAACCGCGGCAACTCCGGCGGCCCGACCTTCGATCTCGACGGCAAGGTCATCGGCATCAACACGCTGATCTTCTCGCCGTCGGGCGGAAGCGTCGGCATCGGCTTCGCGATCGCCTCGAACGAGGCTAAGCAGGTCATCCAGGAGCTCAAGGACAAGGGCTCGGTCGAGCGTGGCTGGCTCGGCGTCGGCATCCAGTCGATCGACGAGGACATCGCGCAGAGCATGGCTCTCAAGAGCACCGACGGCGCTCTCGTCACCAAGGTCGAGCCGGACAGCCCGGCCGCCAAGGCCGGCGTCAAGAGCGGCGATGTGATCCTCAAGCTCAACGACCAGAAGATCACGACGGTGCGCGAGCTGAGCCGCGACGTGGCCGACGTCGATCCCGGCGCGAAGGCGACCCTCACGCTGTTGCGCGACGGCAAGGAGCAGACGGTCGACGTCGCCATCGGCAAGATGCCGACCAACGAGCAGGTCGCGCAGAACGATGAGAATGGCCAGACGGAGCAGCCGCGTCTCGGCCTGGGCCTGGCCCCGCTCACTCCCGACGAGCGCGGCCAGCTCGGGCTCCAGGACCAGGAGCGGGGTGTCCTCGTCCAGCGGGTGATGCCGAACAGCCCGGCCGAGAGCAAGGGATTGCAGGCCGGCGACGTCATCCTGCGGGTCGGCGACACCGATGTGCGCACGCCCAAGCAGGTCGTCGAGGATGTTCAGAAGGCCCATCAGAAGGGCTTGAAGTCCGTCCTCCTGCTGGTCTGGCGGGACGGGTCGCAGATCTTCGCGGCGGTGCCGTTCACCGTCTCATGACATGAGTCCCGTGAGCGCCACGGCGGCCCCGGCCGCCGTGGCGCTTGCCTTGGAGAGGAGCATCTGACGATGATGGACCAGGCCGTGAGCGAATCGGGACGCACCGAAGCCAGATCGGGAACACAGCAGGCCATGCGCGTGCTGGTCATCGAGGACGACAAGGACGCCGCCGCCTACCTCGCGAAGGGGCTGAACGAGAGCGGCCACACCGTCGAGGTGGCGCACAGCGGCAAGGACGGCCTGCTCCTCGCCGCCACCGAGAGCTTCGATTCGCTGGTGGTCGACCGCATGCTGCCGGGCCTGGACGGGCTGAGCCTGGTCAAGACCCTTCGCGCCACCGGCAATCGCACGCCCGTCCTTTTCCTCTCCGCGCTGGGCGAGGTCGACGACCGGGTCAAGGGGCTGCGCGCGGGAGGTGACGACTACCTCACCAAGCCCTATGCTTTCTCGGAGCTGCTCGCCCGTCTCGAGGCGCTGGTGCGACGGCGGGCCTCGGAAGCGAACGACGGTCGCGAGACCGTGCTCCGGTATGGCGATCTGTCGATGGATCTGCTCGCGCGGCGGGTGGAGCGTGCCGGTCAGGAGATCGACCTGCAGCCGCGGGAGTTCAAGATCCTCGAGGTCCTGCTGCGCCATCCCGGGCAGGTCATGACGCGAACGATGCTGCTGGAGAAGGTCTGGGACTACCGCTTCGATCCCCAGACGAACGTTATCGACGTCCACATCAGCCGGCTGCGCCAGAAGATCGATCGTGGCTTCGACTACCAGCTCATTCATACGGTCCGCGGCGCTGGCTACAGCCTCCGAGCGTCGGACAAGGCTGCTTAGGTCCTCCACCTTCCGGCTGACCGTCGCCTATCTTCTGATCTTCAGCCTGTCGGCGCTGGCTCTCCTCGTCTTCGTCTATGTGGCGGGCGCCCGCTACATGGAGCGTCAGACGATGGAAACCATCGAGGCGGAGATCCAGGGCCTCAGGGAGCAGTTCGACCAGCAGGGGCTGGTGGGGCTCGAGCAGATCGTGGCCCAGCGGTCGACGGGCGACCCGGACCGGCTCGGCATCTACCTGCTGACCGACTGGAGCGGCCATGTGCTGGCCGGCAACCTGGTCGAGTGGCCGGATGCGTCGGCGGCCCCCGACGGCATCCTCCGCTTCCAGGTGCGCGAGCACAAGGCGAACGGCAACCTCGTGACCCGGCCCGTCGTGGCCGAGTACATCCTCATCAATCGGAAGTTCCAGCTGCTCGTGGGCCGGGACATCGCCGACAAGATGAGGACGCAGCAGCTTCTGTTCAACGCCATCCTGCTGGGCGGGGCCGTCATGATCGTTCTCGGCCTGGTCGGCGGCTTCGTCATGAGCCGCTGGACGCTGGGCCGGCTCGAGCGTGTCAACCGCACCACCGGGGCGATCATCGCCGGCCATCTCGACCAGCGCATCGAGGTCGAAGGCGGCGGCGACGAGTTCGACGAGCTGGCCGTCAACCTCAATCGCATGCTCGAGCAGATACAGCGGCTCCTGGCCGGCATGCGTGAGGTGACCGACAACATCGCCCACGACCTGCGCACGCCGCTGAGCAGGTTGCGCTCGCGGCTCGAGGTCGCCTTGATGCGACCCCTCGACGAGGCGGCGACCCGCGAGCTTCTCGAGGCCACGGTCCGCGATGCCGACGGGCTGATCGACACGTTCAACGCGCTTCTGAACATCGCGAAGGCCGAGGCAGGGAGCAAGCGGTCGGAGTGGGAGCCGCTCGACCTCACCGAGCTCGCCCGCGACGTCTTCGAGCTCTACGAGCCGCTCGCCGAGGAGAAGAGCATCCGGCTGGCGCTCGAGGTCGATGGCGCCGTGCCGGTGATCGGCAACCGTCAGCTGATCGCCCAGGCTCTGGCGAACGTCACCGACAACGCCATCAAATACACGCCCGAAGGCGGCCGCGTGCGAGTCTCGACCGGCCTTCAGCCGGGACCGCATCTCGAGGTCGCCGACGACGGGCCCGGCATTCCCGAAGAGCTTCGCTCGAAGGCGCTGGAGCGATTCGTGCGGCTGGAGGCGGATCGGTCGACGCCCGGCAACGGTCTCGGCCTCAGCCTCGTCAGCGCCGTGGCGCGCCTGCACGAGGCCTCGCTGGAGCTCGGCGACGCCGGGCCGGGTCTCAAGGTCAAGATCACCTTCAAGCGGCCGCTCCTGCTCGCCGCCTGACCGATCCCGCTCCCGGCCGTTCATCGATCGTTAACTGTCGATCGCTCCTCCGGTATCGCGCCGCTCCGTTTCGGCTCGGCCGACCCGCCGCCTTAGCACTTTCGGCCGACATCTCGGCCAGGGTGGGCGGGCTGTCCGACAGGCAGAGAGCAGGTGTGGACATGAAACCGCCAATCGAGCGCTTCGTCATGTGGCTCCCGGGCGAGCCGGATCCGCTGGACCTCAGCCGACGGCGGCCGCGCCGCCGCGCTGGCGGTGCCGCCTTCTACGTCACGGCCGTGCTGGTCACCGGAGCAGCCGTGCTGGTGCCCTGGCCGGGAGCGGAGGCGGCCCGTCTCATCGGAGGCGGCCCCGGCGCCTTGGTCATCGCGGCGCTCGTCGGCATGATCATCCTGGCCCTGCCGGGCCGCCATCGCGGGCGTGCCGTCACGGGTGCCCTGGCCATCGCGGCGACGTTCCTCAGCCTCCTCCCCGGGCCGCGCGGCGCCACGCCGTCAGCCACCTTGCTGGCCGGTCTCCGCGCCACGACCGCACGCCTGCTGCCGGCGCTCGCGGGCGGACCCTCGGCCGAAGACGGCAGCGCCACCGACGCCGAGGTCTGGATCGGATCGGCGCCAGCGGTCGTCCGTATCGATCCGGACGCGGCGCAGACGGGGGTGAGCCTCGTCGATCTCACGCGTGCCGGGCTCGAGCTGGATGCCGGCGGCCGGCTGGTCATCCCGCGGCTCACCGTCGGTCGCCACGTCCTGGAGAATGTCGACGCGCGACTGCTCACGAGCCCCAACGCCCGCTCCGTCCTCGGCCGCGATGTCCTCGACCGGCTCGCGGGCGGCGTCGCGCCGGCGGCGTCCTCACCCTAGCGCCCCGCCTCGGCAGTCACCGCCGGAACCGCGCACTTCCCGGCGCTGCCGATTGCGGGGGCTCCCGCGACGCTGAGCCCTGCCACGAGACCGGCCAGGGCCACCGCGACGCACGCGCCGATCTCCGTGCCGGGAAGGCAAAGGCGGGACGCCAATGCCTCGGGACCCAGCTCCAACCGTACGCCGTTCCGCAGCTCGACGACGAGAAAAGAGTGATCCTCGCGGTGGACCACGTGGACCAGCTCGACGGGATCGCCGCCGGGCAGGAGCACGAGCCGCCGCGGCCAACACCGCCCCACCCACCTCACAAGATCCGCAATCGCTCCCGGCATGGCAGAGCCCACCTGTTGAGACAAGTTAGGATCACATTCTTACACGCGCCTGTCAACCCCCAGGCTCGGCGGTCGACCGGCGTGACAGCCAACAGTTGGATCAAGGCCGGTTAACAGAACGCTAACAGGACGCAAGATACCGGCCCGAGGCTTGGGCGGGACGACGCGGCAAGCGCCCGGAGTGCAGGAGCCGGTCGGCCGGCTCCGCTCGATGCCGCGTCCGGCCCGCTCAACCGATGGGCAGGACGTCCGTCAGGGCCGCCGCATCCGACGTCACGAGCCGGACCGGATGGCGGGCATGCCTCGGGAGGGCCCGGACGCTCTCGACGAACTCCGAGACGTCGATCCAGCACAAATAGAGCGTTTCGGGGCCCCGCTGCGGCGGGAAGTATCCATCGAGGCAGAGCTCGACATGAGCGTAGCCGTAGCTCTCGCGCGGGACGGGACTGAGGTAGAGGCTGTGCCGAACGAAGCCCGTGTTGAGCGCCACGGCATAGTTGCGGAAGCTGAGCGCTCGCGTCAGCCGGGCCAGCAGCATGGCCAGACCCTGACCACGCCAGACGGGATCGACCCAGGTCGACCCGGAGTGGCTGATCCGGCCGGCAAGACGCCGTGACAGCGGCCTGAGCTCGAGGCGCTCGGGACCGCCCACCGCCGCGAACCCCTTCGCGTACCAGATCCGACCTGTCGCGACGAGCTCGGCGAGGTCCTCGGTGTCGATCACCCGCTCGGCGCTGCAGCCTATGCCCTTGCCTCCCGGATCGAGGAGCTGGACCCAGAAGTCTCGCCAGCCCAGCCTGCTCCGCAGCGGGTCGAAGCTCGGATTGACGAAGCCGCCTCGCGCCGCGAGGAAGCGGTTGAGGCTCGCGAAATCCTGCTCGACGACGAGCGCGAGGCCGAGCTCCGCCACGCGCTGCATGATGGAGTCGATGCAGGACTGCAGCATGCCGAGGTCCTGCTCCGCGAGGGTCGTCGCCATGGGCCTGCCCCTTCGAAACCTTAGATTTCAATTTATAGGATCTCTACCCCCGATAAATCAACCCACGGGCGTTTTTGGACTTCGGTCGTGCAGCGCCCGGCTCCCCATCGGGCTGTCCCCAACCCGATGGGGAGCCGGCCAGCGCCATGCCGTGCGCTTTTTTCGGCTTGGGCCCGCGAATTCGCACTACCCAAAAGATTAACGTGGCGCTAAGGTTCTCGTCGCTGAGGGCTGAGCAACTGGGCCTGTGAGCGCCGGTGATCCGGGGTTCACAGGTCTTTTTTCCGTTCTCTTCCGTCTTTCAGCCTTCGGCAGCGGCGCGCGGACGTGCCCGATCAGCCGGCGCCCGCGGCGGGGCGCAGCCGTTGCGCATAGACATTGATGACCAGCGCCGCGAGCAGAATGAGCCCGCGGATCAGGATCTTGAGGAAACTGTCGATATCGATGTGGTCGAGCCCGTTGTTGAGCACGCCGAGGACGAAGAGGCCGATGAGCGTGTTGGGAATGCCCCCCAGTCCCCCGAACAGGCTCGTGCCGCCGACGACGACCGCCGCGATGGAATCGAGCAGGAAGTCGTCGAACTCGTTCTGCTGGGCGCTGCCGAAATAGGCGACGCCGAGCATGCCGGCGACCCCCGAGCAGACCGCGCAGATGATCATCACCGAGGCGACGATGGCCTTGACGTTGACGCCCGAATACTCGGCCGCCTCGCGGTTGCCGCCGACCATGTAGACGTAGCGGCCGAAGCGCGTGTAGGTCAGCACGAGGTGGCCGACGAGCAGGAACAGGCCGGCGACGATCACGATCCAGGGCACCGGCCCGAGGCTGCCGCTGCCCAACGTCTTGATCAGCGGCGGCACGGCATAGGCGATCTGGCCGCGCACCAGCATGGCGCCGATCCCGGCGCCGATCTGCATCATCGCCAGCGTCATGATGAACGAGGGGATGCCGATGACCGTGACCCCGGCGGCATTGACGCAGCCGAGCAGGAAGCAGGCCAGGACCGCCAGAAGGATCGCCGCGAAGCCCGGCAAGGGCAGGTTGGCGATGTTGACATAGGTTTCCTGGAGCGTGAGGAAGGCGACCACGATGGCCGTGGCGTTGGCGACGCTCGCCACGCTCAGATCGATCTCGGCGCACAGGATCACGAAGGTCAGGCCCGTGGCGATGATGCCGACGATCGAGACTTGGCGGAGGATGTTGCCGAGGTTTCCGACCGTCATGAACGAGGGGCTCATCAGGCTGAAGACGAGGACCAGGAACAGCAGCGTGACGAACGGCGCGATGACCTGGAGCCGGCCGGCGACCCAGTTCCTCAGCCGCGCTCCACGGTGCGGTGATGCGTGCGCGACGGCATCCGCCTTCATGCGATCCTCATCTCATGCCGCGGCGAGCAGGCGATCCTTGCTCACCGCCTCGTTGGCGAACTCGTGGGCGATGCTGCCCTTGCGCATGACGAGGATGCGATCGGCCAGCGCCAGCACCGTCTCGGGCTCGGTCGAGACGACCACCACGCCGAGCCCCTTCTCCTTGAGGTCCTTGACGATCTTTACGACGTCCTCCTTGGCGCCGACGTCCATCCCGCGGGTCGGCTCGGCCAGGACGAGGATGCGCGGCAGATGGGTGAGCCAGCGCGCGAGCGCCACCTTCTGCTGATTGCCGCCCGATAGGGTCCGCAGCGGCGGCTCGACCGAGAACGGCCGGATTTTCAGGCGGTCCACATGCCCCTTGGCGATGCGCCGCTCTTCCGCGGGCTTCAGGAACAGGGTCGAGAGGTGCTCGAGGATGCTGATCGAGATGTTCCGATAGACCGGCTCGCTGCCGAACAGCATCGCCCGCCGGCTCTCGGCCACGAGAGCGATGCCCGCCCGCTTGGCCGCCGCGGTGCCCGTCAGCCGCACCCGGCGGCCCTGCATCCGCACCTCGCCGTCGTCCGCCCGGAGCTTGCCGATCAGAGCCTTGGCGAGCTCGAGCTGGCCGGAACCCATGAAGCCGTACACGCCCAGGACCTCGCCTGCCCGGACGTTGAAGGACACATCCCTGAACGCGCCGCGCCGCGCCAGCCCCTCCACCTCCATCACGACCGGCCCGTCGGATCGGCCGCCGAGCTGGATGTCGCGCGTATAGGTTCCCTCCAGCTCTTCGTGGCCCTTGCCGATCATCCTCTCGATCAGCCAAGCCTTGTCGACCTCCGCCGCCGGGGCGGTCGAGACGCGGTGGCCGTTCCTGAAGACGGTGACGGTGTCCGAGACGGCGAGAATGTCCTCGAGAAAGTGGGAGATGAAGACGAAGCTCCGGCCGGCGCCCTTGAGCCGCCTCAGCGTCGCGAAGAGCCTCTCGATCTCGGGTGGGGACAGGGCGGAGGTCGGCTCGTCGAGTATGATGATCCGGGCCCCGGAATAGAGCACGCGGCCGAGCTCGACGAGCTGCTGGAGGCCGAGCGGCAGGCTGCCGATCCTGACGCGGGAATCGACCTCGATGCCGAGGCTGCGGAGATGCTCGCCGGCCAGCCTGACCATCTCGCCCCAACGCACGACACCCAGCGGCCCGGTCGGCTGGACGCCGAGAAACACGTTCTCGGCGACGCTGAGCGCAGGGCAGATCGAGAGCTCCTGGTGGACCATGCCGATCCCCGCATCGCGGGCATCTCGCGCCGAGCGGAAGCGCACCGTCCGGCCCTCGACACGCATGGTCCCGTCATACTCCGTGTGCACGCCCGCGATGATCTTCATGAGCGTGCTCTTGCCGGCGCCATTCTCGCCGACCAGCCCGTGGATCTCACCCGGGCGCAGGGCGAAGTCGACGCCCCGGAGGGCGACGACTCCGCCGAAGGCCTTGTGAATGCCCGCGAGCTCGAGAACCGGGGCGGCCTCGCTCACGGGCGTTCCGTCAGATGAGGTAATGGTCCTGCATCCACAGCATCCCCGGACCATTCGCCTTGGTGACGACGGGCCCGTCGGTGACGACGTTCTGCGGAATGCCGCCGGGCCCGGTCTTCTCACCCGCCACCACGGCCGCGACACCGGCCACGATCGAGCCGCCGTGGATCCGGCAGGACGGGTTGCGGACGGTCGCCAGCATCTTCCCCTCCAGCACGGCCTCGATCGCCGGCGGCATGGCGTCGACCCCGCCGATCTTGATCTCGGTGCGGTTCCGCGCCTTCATCACGTTGTACGCGGCGAGGGCCATGTCGTCGTTGTGGAAGAACGCGGCATCGATCTTCGGATACTTGGTCAGCAGCGAATCCCAGATGCGCGCGACCTTGGTCACGTCCCAGTCCGCCGGCTGCGTGTCGAGGACCTTGATGTCGGGGAACTGCTTGACCACGGCTTCGAAACCGCGGGCCCGACCCTGGGCACCCGTATGACCCAGCGCCCCCTGCGTCATGATGATGTTGCCCTTGCCGCCGATCGCGTTGACCAGCGTCTGGGTCACGGATGAGCCCATGAACTCGTTGTCGGGTGCGAGAAAGCTGTGGACCGCGATCTGATCCAGAGGAGCGATCAGGGTGTCCATGTCGATCACCGGAATGCCGGCGTCGATCATTTTCTTGACGGGATCGGTGAGCGTGCCGATGCCGAAGGCCTGGATCGCCGCGAAGTCCCACTTCTGCGAGGCCATGTTGTCGATGGCGGCACGCTGCTTCGTGGCGCTCAGCTCACCGTCGAACCAGGTGACCTCGACATTGAACAGGGCTCCCCAGAACTCGGCGGCGCGCTTGCCCTGAGCGCACCAGGTGGCCTGGAGGCCGGCGTTGGAGAAGGCCGCCTTCAGCGGCGTCTTGGCCTTCATCATGTCGGCGGACATCTCGGCGGCGACGGCGGCGTTGACGCCGAGGCCCCCGAACAGCGCGCCGGCAGCGGCCGTGGAGGCCGATGCCTTCCGGATAAAGTCGCGCCGAGATTCCGGCGACCTCTCGTCCCACTTCGTCATGCCTCGACTCCCCGATTTCTGGCCGTCATCGCAAGCGGCCGTGATGGGCCCCTGTTTCCCAGGACGCCTGCAACTTGGCAATCCCCTTGGCGCCCGCCCGCGGCTGCGTCAGCGCCCGCAGCCGCACCGAGGTGCCGGCGGACCGATCCGACGGAACGCGACCTGCCGATTCAGGGTGGGAGGGGGCAGTCCCTGTGCATGAGCCCGGTCGACTTCAGCTCCTCCCAGAGGGCCAGGGGGATGCGGGTCGTCATGAGCTCGTGGTTCTTCACCACCTCCTCGGGCCGCACGGCGCCGGGAATGATCGAGGCGACGGTATCGAGCCCCAGGGGGAACTGGATCGCGGCCGCGGCGAGCGGCACGCCGTGACGTCCGCACACCGTCTCGATCTGTCTGACCCTGTCCATGATCTCCTGGGGTGCCGGCTTGTAGTTGTACTTGGCACCCGGCACCGGACCTGTGGCGAGGATGCCCGAGTTGAAAGGCCCGCCCAGGAGGAACGAGAAGCCCTTCTTTCGGGCGAGGGGCAGCAGATCGTCGAGGCCACCCTGCTCGAGCAGGGTGTAGCGGCCGGCCAGCAGAAAGACGTCCGGGTCGCAGTCGGTGGCGAAGCGGACACAGGGCTCGGTCTCGTTGACGCCCATGCCGAGCGCCCGGACGACCTTCTGCGAGCGCAGGTCGGCGAGCGCCCGAAAGGCCCCCTCGACCGCCTCCTTGTAACGCTGCTCGAAGGACTCGCGCGTGCCGTGCGTCCAGATGTCGACATCGTGGATGAGGGCGATATCGATGCGCTCCACCCCCAGACGCTGAAGGCTCTGCTCGATCTCGCGCATCGTGCCGTCGTACGAGTAGTCGAAGATCGGCTGGAAGTTGAGGCCACCGGTCCATTGGCCCCGGTCGATGGCCGCCGGAGGCCGCGGCTCCAGCCACCGGCCGACCTTGGTGGAGAGGACATAGCTGTCCCGCGGACGGGTGCGGAGCACATGGCCGAAGCGATGCTCGGACAGGCCGTGACCGTAGAGCGGCGCCGTGTCGAACAGCCGCGCTCCGCTGTCGTATTCGGCCTCGATCGTCGCGTAGGCCCGCGCATGCGGAATCAGCTCGTAGAGATCCCCGAGCGGCGCCCCCCCGAGGCCTAGCACGGGCACCGACAGACCGGTCCGGCCGATCGTCCGCTTCGCGATCTCTTGGGCCATCGTCACCTCCCCCTGATGTCCACGGGTCGCCTCGAATCCTGTGCGATCCGATCGACCGGGGAGGCCTTAGCGTTTTGCCGCCGTCCTCACAATCCCGGACAGCGTGCCTGCCTTATCTGCGGCAAGGCTCTTGAAGTCGGAGGGCAGCGTGACGCCCTCTTCTCGTGCCCCCAGAGGCGCCGCACGAGACGGCAGTCCCGCTCCGGAATGCTCGGCTAGCCGTGATCCTCGCGGACCGTGACCTCGAGATGCGGCTCATAGTAGAGCGTCATCCCATTGTCGAAGCTGACGAACTTGAAGCCGGACACATCCTCGCCGGCGGCTGTCACATGACTGTCCGCTTGGCCTTCCGCAATCACCTGTGCATTGGTCGTCAGCGCCAGGTTGCGGAAATTGGAGTTGTTGAAGACAACGACCTCACCATTCGCGTCCTGGATCAGATCGTTCAGCGACAGGTCGAGCCGATGCCATGCAGCATCCTCGCCGCCGCCGGATCGACCCGCCTCGGCAGCGCTGCCACCGGCGTCCATCCAGCTACCGGCCTGGATCTCGTGCACGATCGGAACGACCCGTGCGTCTCTGGCTGATGCACCCTTTGGCATGGCTCTACCTGTCAACGCGCGGCCTCAAGCTTCCACGGCGGCACATCTTTCGTCGAGCCGCTCGCAGATCGGATCAGCTTTCTGCTCTCACCATTCCGTAAGGCAGGTAACGTTAACAGCCGACTAAGACAAGCGGCCCTGAGGCCGGGCCGCGACCGTTCCCCGCGGAAAGGGACTCTCTTGGTACCCTGCTATGCTACCGGACGATGGCGGACCGTCGGCCTTTCCGCAGCTCGAGCGGACGGGGCCAGGCGCAGCCCCGGACGCAGGTTTCGGAACGGGAGGCGACGCGGATCCGCGACGACATGCCCCGGTGCCTCGACAACGAGGATCTCGTCGGCGAGCGGCGCGAAGTCGGCTCGGAAATGCACGGAGCTCTTGAGGGCCAGGAGCCGCGCGGCGCTCGGCTCGATGCCGAGGTGCCGGAGCATCGCCCGATCGGCCGCCTGGACGCGCCGTGTGGCGACGAGGATGCTCACGCCGGGGGCGGATCGCGGCCTCAGCGCGGCCATCGGCCCGAGATCCATGTGACTGCCACCATAGAAGGGGCCGGTCGCCATGAAGCGGCCGTCGCCCAGGCCGAGCACCTCGAGGTCGAGCGTGAGCGGCAGGACGCCCTCCGGGCCGGAGCGGCCGCCGACGCTCTGCTCTCGAAGCGTGGCACCCACGCCCGCTCGATGCGCGGCGGCTGCCACGAGCGGATCGCAGAGCAGCGCCAGGACAGCATCCTCCGCCCCCGCCGCGATCAGCGCCGCCAGCAGGCCGGTGCTGTCACCCGTGCCCCCGCCGCCGGGATTGTCCTGCGTGTCGGCCAGGACGATCGGGCGGCCGCGCCAGCTCTGCTGCGCATGTCGCACGGCATCCAGGGGTTGCCAGAGCCGGCCGGCGAAGCCCGGCTCGGCGGCCGCGTAGGCCTCGGCGAGACTCCCGGCGGCATGGCGAACCGATGCCTCCTCGCCGCCATAGGCAAGGAACGCAGCACCGCAACAGGGCGTGTCCGCCGCCGGAAATCCCATGGCGATCGAGACGCTGCCGTCGATCTCCCCCTCGAGCCGGGCCGCCTCCGCATAGAGCCCGCGGGACGGCTCGAGATCGGTGCACTGCCATGGCAGCGGGACCAGAAAGTCGCCCTGCCGGAATGCCTTGGCCAGCCTCTCTCCCCGGAGAAGCCGCTCGAGGAGCGGGAGGCACCGGGCACCCGTCTCGGCCATGTCGACATGCGGATAGGTTCGATAGGCGACCAGGGCGTCGGACAGCTCCACCATCGCCTCGGACACGTTCGCATGCAGGTCGAGAGCCGCGACGATCGGCACATCGTCGCCCAGGAGCGCGCGGCAGCGGCGCAGCAGCTCGCCCTCACCATCGTCCAGATGCTCGGTGACCATGGCCCCGTGCAGATCGAGAAAGACCCCGTCGACCGGCAGCGCCTTCCGCAGATCCTCGAGCAGCCACGCCGACGATCCGCTCGAATGCGTCCTCCGTCGTGTGGCCGGATGGGCCCGCGTTCGCCCAGACGAGCGGCACCAGCTCGTGACCGGCGGCCCCGGCCGCGTCCAGGAACCCGGCGAGAGCGAGATTGGTGCCATGCGGCCGAACCAGCAGCGGCTCGCCCCGCAACAGCTCGGGCCAGCCATCGGCCTCGGCGAACCGATCGAAGGTCGCCTTCTGCGGCGCGAAGGTGTTGGTCTCGTGGTGCAGGCCGCCCACAGCGATCCGGGCCATCCCGTCCTCCCGCGCCGCCGCTACATCAGTGGCCCACGCGCTCGATCATCCAGGCCGGGTGGGCAAAGGCACCCACGTGAATGTCGGGCGTGTAGTAGCGAAGGCCGGCCGGGACGGGTCGGGCGGCGATCGTGTCGGCGGCGACGCGGCGCTTCGCCGGATCGTCGGACGCCCATCCCAGCGCCATGCTGCCACCGACATAGGTCGGGACCGCGGCGAAATAGTAGCTGACGTCGCCGAAGCCGGCTGCGCCCTGTCGCCGCTGGGTATCGACCAGCTCGTCCGGCCGTATGCTCGGATTGCCACACTGGGTCGCCAGGACACCGCCCGGGCGCAGGATGCGGCGACAGGCCCGATAGAACGCTTCGGTGAAGAGCACCGCGCCGGGGCCGATGGGATCGGTCGAATCGACGAGGATCACGTCGTAGCGGTCCTCTGTCTCGGCGACATAGCGGGCACCGTCGGCGATCGTCAGGCGGGTGCGGGGATCGTCGAAGGCACCGTCTGAAAGAGTAGGGAGGAAGCGGCGACAGAAATCGACGACGCCGGCGTCGATCTCGACCAGCGTGACGCGCCGGACTCCCCTGTGCTTCAGGGCCTCCCGCAGGCAGCCGCCGTCGCCGCCGCCGATGATGAGCAGCTCCGCCACCGCCCCGTGCGCCAGGACCGGCGTGTGAACGAGCATCTCGTGATAGACGAACTCGTCACCCGTCGTCGTCTGCACCACGCCGTCCAGGGCCAGCACACGGCCCCAGGCGAAGCTCTCGAACACGATCAGGTCCTGATGCGCCGTCTCGGAGCGATGCAGGACCTCCTTGACCCGAAGGCGCTGCGCCCAGTCCGCGTGCAGGGTCTCCTCGAACCACTCCATGGCCATCTACCGGGATCCTGCCGGCCTGTCCCGCGACTTGCCGACGTCACCGCAGCCGTCGTCCGGCGACCGCGCGGGCCTCGGCGGACGGGAGTGAGCGACCATCGGCTCCGCACGGGGCATCCGGTGGCCTAGAGATCCATGTATTGGCGCAGCTCGGCCTTCGCGCCGGGATGCGTCACGGCCCCCTTCTCGGCCGAGCCCACACCCTGGGCGTATTTCCAGAGCGTGCCGGAGCCGTACATCGTGGCCTTGGGCGTCCAAGCCTTGCGGCGGGTCTCGAGCTCCTGGGCGGACAGCTCGACATCGAGCGTTCCGCGCTCGGCGTCGATCGCGATGGTGTCGCCATTGCGCAGGAGACCGATCGGGCCCCCGACCGCCGCCTCCGGGCCGACATGGCCGACGCAGAAGCCGCGCGTCGCGCCGGAGAAGCGCCCATCGGTGATGAGCGCCACCTTGTCGCCGCGGCCCTGGCCGTAGATCGCCGAGGTGACGCCGAGCATCTCTCGCATCCCCGGCCCGCCCTTGGGCCCCTCGTAGCGGATGACGAGCACCTCTCCGTCCTCGTACCGGCCGGCCTGGACGGCCTGCATCGCGTCCTCCTCACAGTCGAAGACGCGCGCCGGCCCACGGAACTCGAGCTTCTTCAGACCCGCCACCTTGACGATGGCCCCCTCGGTGGCGAGCGTGCCTTTGAGACCGACGACACCGCCCCAGCTCGTGATCGGCGCCGAGCAGGGTCTCACCACGTCCTGATCGGCGTTCCAGGGCACCTCCGCCAGGTTCTCCGCGATCGTCCTGCCGGTGACGGTGAGGCAGTCGCCATGCAGGTAGCCCCCATCCAGGAGCGCCTTCATGAGGATCGGCACGCCGCCGGCGTCGCCCAGGTCCTTCATGACATAGCGGCCGGCCGGCTTGAGGTCGGCGATGTAGGGCGTTTCCCGGAAGATCGCCGCCACGTCGTGGAGGTCGAAGTCGATTCCGGCCTCGTGGGCGATGGCGGGAAGGTGCAGGGCGCCATTGGTCGAGCCGCCCGATGCGGCGACGACACGGGCCGCGTTCTCGAGGCTCTTCCTCGTGACGATGTCACGGGCACGGATGCCCCGAGCCATGAGGCGCATGACGGCCTCGCCCGACTGCTCCGCCCACTTGTCGCGGGCCTCATAGGGTGCCGGAGTGCCGGCCGAGCCCGGCAGCGCCAAGCCGATGGCTTCCGAGACGCAGGCCATGGTGTTGGCCGTGAACTGACCGCCGCAGGAGCCGGCCGAAGGACAGGCGACGCGCTCGAGCTCGTCCAGGTCCGCGTCCGAGATGGCGCCGACCGCGTGCTGGCCCACCGCCTCGAAAACGTCCTGAACGGTCACGTCCTTGCCGCGGAAACGGCCGGGCAGGATCGAGCCGCCATACATGAAGACCGAAGGGACATTCAGGCGGACCATGGCCATCATCACGCCCGGGAGCGACTTGTCGCAGCCGGCCAGGCCCACGAGCGCGTCGTAGCCGTGACCGCGCACGGTCAGCTCGATCGAGTTGGCGATGACCTCGCGCGAGACCAGGGACGACTTCATGCCCTGATGGCCCATGGCGATGCCGTCGGTGACGGTGATCGTCGTGAACTCCCGGGGCGTGCCGCCGGCCACGGCCACGCCCCTCTTGGCCGCCTGGGCCTGGCGGCCGAGGGCGATGTTGCAGGGCGCCGCCTCGTTCCAGGTGCTGACGACGCCGACGAAGGGCCGCCCGATCTCCTCCGTCGAGAGCCCCATGGCGTAGTAGTAGGAGCGATGCGGCGCCCGCTCCGGGCCGACGGTGGCGTGCCGGCTCGGGAGCTTGGACTTGTCGTAGACGGTGATGGTGGCCATGGCCCTGCCTCTTCTCTCCCGGAAGCGGCGCGCACCATAGCGACGGCCGGCCGCGCCGGCCAGACGTTAGGCGGGAGGCCGCGCATGCAAAGTGTCGACGGCCTGTCAGCCCGGAAGGGTGAGCGCCTCGGCCCTCTGGCCTACGCACAGATCGCGGAGCGCGACCACGGCCTGATCCAGGTCGCCATACTCCAGCTCGAGGCACGCGATGTCGCCGATCCATCTAACGAGCTGGGCCACTCGCTCCTCGTCCAGAACGAGTCGCAACGCCAGGCACTCGTCGAGGAGGCGACGCAGGGCCTCCGTCCGGCGCACGGGCTCGAGGCGCGTCGGGGCGCCGGGGCGGTACCGCGGGAAGACGATCCAGCGGACCGGCCAGTGGCGGTCGAGGGCGGGATCGCCGATCTGCACCGGCGGCGGCAGATAGCGCACGGCCTTGCCGTCGACACGCTGGTGCACGGGAAGGGAGGAGATCGCCGGGTAGAGGGGAGCGAGGAGCGTCCAGGCTCCCTCCTTGAGAGTCAGGCACATGGGCAGGCCGCGAACGGCCAGACGGTCACGGTCGAGCACCGCCACCTCGTCCGTGTGATAGGCGAAGCCGACGCGCGCCAAGCCGGCGGCCAGGGTCGTCTTTCCGCTTCCGGGCCTGGCCGGCAAGAGAAGGCAGCCGCCACCGGTGCGCATCACGGCGGCATGGAGGTAGGCCCCCAGCGGATAGTGGTTGAGCGCGGCCACGACGAGCTGGGCCTTGAGGGTCGACGCGATCTCTTCCGGGTCCGAGCAGCTGGCGGCGATCAGCCCGTCGATCACGACGAGCGTCTCCGCGCCGGCCGTGACGACCTGGACCTCGACGGCCGAGCGGCCGCCGGCATCGGCGACGAACGGCGCCAGAACCGGCTCGACCCGTCCGCAGCTGGTCCAGGCACGAGAAGCCGACGAGAAAGTGGGCATCGAGAAGGCGAAGCGAGCGCGTTGCGACAGGCTCGGCGGGTCCGTCGAACGTCACGGGCAGCACGCTCGACCCCCCGAGCCGGTCGACCTCGCCCGGGTCGACGCCTCCCTCGAGCAGCCCGAGCGCCCGCCAGTCCTCGACGAGACCGCTCACGGCCTCGCGGGCGGCATGGTCCGGCACGTCGAAGGTCCTGGCGTAGGCAGCGGTCATGGCCGGCCGGCCGAGCCCGTCCTCGAGCTGATACCAGAGGAAGGCCGCGGTGGTGCTGAGCGCGTACAGCCGGGAACTGCGCGCGTCGAGCAGGAGCCCCTCATCGTCCAGGATATGCAGGCTCAAGCCCGGCGCCGGGCGGAGGGCGCACCAACCCCGCTCCCAGCCCTCCTTCAGCAGGAAGCGCCGCGCTCCGGCCACGCCTTCCCGGGGATATCCGAAGAGCCGACGCAGGACGAGCAGGAAGAACGTGGACGGCAGGCGCAGGAGGCGCATCAGCGACGCGCCGCCGCCACCGGCCCGGCCGCCGAGCGGCGGGTCGTGCCTGCTCGGCCGCACGGCGAGGGCCAAGAGGCCGAGATAGGTCCCGAGCCGGTCGCCGGGGCGCTCCCGCAGTCCCGCCTGACCGAGCACTTTCCGCAACGTCACGAGGTGCGGAACGCCCTTCTCGTCGGGCGGCCTCAGATCCGAGAGCAGTCGGTCCCTCGCCCGCTGCGCCCGCCGGTCGGCGGGAAAAAGCTCGCGGGCCTCGGGCGGCAAGTCGACTCCCCCGGGGTCGGCTGCGAGCAGCAGAGCCAGCGCCGTCATGCGCAGCGTCCCGGTCCGCCCGGCCAAGCCGTGAAGATACGTCCAGTCGAGGTCGGGGTGGCGACGAAGGAGGTTGACGGCATCGGCGAGGTAAGCGAGCCGCAGGCGGGGATAGTCCTTGATGATGTAGAGCGCCGTGAGCAGCAGCAGCCACTCCGCGGAGGGTGCCGCGACGAGGGCGCCGTCGACCCTGACGTTCGCCCGCCGATCCCACAGCTCGTCGAAATCGAGCGCGAAGGGCACGTGCTGGGCGACCACGTTCCAGTGAAGATCCACGATCGCCAGATCCGTCGGCCGCACGAAGTGGATCTCGCGAAACTGGGCGTGCACCTTCGGGCGGCGCTGGTAGCCGCGCTCCACGAGGAGGCGCGCGGCCGCCTCCACGTCCGGCTTCGCCACCAGCAGATCGATATCGAGAGAGCGTCGGTGGGCCAGATGTCCGTAGGCTACGGCGCCGACGACGCCACCCTTGAAGGAGACGGCGCGAATGCCCGCGCCGCCGAGCAGGCCGAGAAGGGCGCCGAGCTCCCGCGCCTGGCGGCCATTGGCGCGGAGGGCCTCCTCGACGGAGCCGAGCCGGCCCGCGATGCCGGGACCCAGAAGCTCCGGGCGAGCACGGCGCGCAGCCGCTGCGAGAAGGATGTCGAGGCCGTGCTCCCGCGCCTCGCCTTCGACAGCCAGCCAGTGCTCAAGGCGACAGGGAAGGCTCCCTTCCGGAACCCCCCCATCACGTGAACGAACGATCTCGAGAAACAGATGGTCGGTCGCAGGCGCCGACGCCGCGAGCCCGCGCCCGGTCAGTCCTTCGCCTTCCCGGCGTCAGCGGAGGCGTCTTTCGCCGCCTCCTTTGCGGCCTGCCTCGCCTCCTTGGCAGCGGCCTTGTCTGCCCGCCGCGCCTCTCTGGCGGCAAGCTTCGCATCCCTGGAGGCACTCTGGTACGAAGTCTTGGCGAGCGCCGGCTTCTCTCCGGCCGCCAGCACCAAGCCGACCGTGGGCGGAACCAGCGCACTCTTGCCGCAACGCTCAATGAAGGCGCGGCGAGACTCGGCTCGGTCGTCGTTCCGCTCGGCTACCATGCGTCTTCCTTCCCTCTCCGGACTGCCCATGACGATCCGTAACTCCCCGGACCGTCCCCCACAGACCGTTAAAAGCTCGATAACACGGCCCGATCCGCGATTTCAATGCATTCCGGTTCCGGCTGCTGCACGACGGTATGTGCCCGTGCTCTTCCGACAACGACACGCTGGACACCGCCTCGCTCATGCACACGGCCCTCGCCGACAGCGGCGCCCGCTCTATAGATGGGGCATGACGATGAAGCCGTCGACCCGCTCGGGCAGATTCTGGCGCGCGCTCGTCGCGGCGGCGAGACATCTTCTCTTCGAGGATGGGCTGGTGGTCGCCGGCAATCTCGCCTTCACGGCCCTTTTCGCCATCTTCCCGTTCATCATCTTCCTGCTCTCGCTCGCCGGCTTCATCGGCCAGGGAGCGGCGGCGCAACGATCGCTCGAGCTCGGGCTGAGCATCGTCCCCCCAGAGGTCGCCGCGGTCCTGCGCCCGGCGGTGCATCAGGTGACGACCGGCTCGACACCCGGTCTCGCGACCTTCGGCATCGTGCTTACTCTCTGGTTCGCCTCGTCGGGCCTCGAGGGCGTGCGGCATGCGCTCGAGAATGCCTACCACAGCCACCGACGGGCCCGGAACTTCCTGGTCGCCCGGCTGCAGAGCCTGGCTCTCACGATCCTGACCGCGATCGGCCTGCTGATCGCGATCGTCGCCATCATCGGCGGCCCCTTCATCCGGGACGCGCTGGAGTGGCTGGCGCAGCGCCAGCTCGTCGACCAGAGCTTCTATGTGATCGCCCGCTATGCGTTCGGGCTTCTTCTCCTCCTGGGAGTGACGCTGCTCCTCCATCTCACCCTTCCGACCGCACGCCTCAGCCTGATCGACGTCCTTCCCGGGGCCGTGCTGTCGGTCCTGGTCTGGGGCATCGTGGCATGGGCGTACTCGACCTACCTTCGGACACTGACGCGGTACAACCTCACCTACGGCAGCCTGAGCGGGATTGTGCTGACGCTGTTCTTCTTTTACATCTCCGCCGCCATTTTCATTTTTGGCGCCCAGTTCAACGGTGCTTTGCGGCGTGATCGATTGATGCCCGATCCTGGCTGACGATCGCCCGCGCGGCCCGGATCGCGCCGACCAAGGAGCTTCCGGCATGACCGATGCTACGCCCCTGATGGCCGGCAAGAGGGGCCTCGTGATGGGCATCGCCAACGAGCGCTCGCTCGCCTGGGGGATCGCTCGCGCCGCGCGTGCGCAGGGGGCCGAGCTCGCGATCACCTATCAGGGCGACACGCTCCTGAAGCGGGTCAAGCCGCTCGCCGAGCAGCTCGGTGCCGGTCTCGTGCTGCCGGCCGACGTCACCGACGGCGCCAGCCTCGATGCCCTCTTCGCGAGGCTCGCCGGGTCCTGGGGGCGGCTCGACTTCCTCGTCCATGCCATCGGCTTCACCGACAAGGAGGCGCTCCGCGGCCGCTATCTCGAGGTCACGGCCGAGACCTTCACCAAGACGATGCTGATCTCGGCTTACTCGTTCACCGACCTGGCGCGCCGCGCCGAGCCGCTCATGAGCGACGGCGGCAGCCTCCTCACCCTCACCTATTTCGGGGCCGAGCGGGTCATGCCGCACTACAATGTCATGGGCGTCGCCAAGGCTGCGCTCGAGGCCAGCGTGCGCTACCTGGCCGTCGACCTCGGCAACCAGAAGATCCGCGTCAACGCCATCTCCGCCGGCCCCGTCAAGACCCTGGCCGCCTCGGGGATCGGCGACTTCCGCTACATCCTCAAATGGAACGAGTACAATGCGCCCCTGAAGCGCAACACCACCATCGAGGATGTCGGCGGGGCCGCGGTCTATCTCCTCTCCGAGCTCGGCGCCGGCACCACGGGCGAGGTGCTGCATGTCGATTCCGGCTACCACGTCGTCGGCATGAAGGCGGTCGACGCGCCGGACATCAGCGTCGTCAAGGACTAGCTGCGGAGGCCCTCGTCATGCCGGTCCCCAGCGTGGTCCCATCGAGCTCCGCCCCGCAGTGCGACGTCCCCCAGTGCCGTTTCCGGTGACCCATGGCAGGCTCCTCCTTCGGCACCCTTTTCCGGTTCACCACCTGGGGCGAGAGCCATGGGCCGGCGATCGGGGTGGTCGTCGACGGCGTTCCGTCCCGGCTGCCGCTCACCGAGGCGGACATCCAGCATTGGCTGGATCGGCGAAAGCCCGGCACGTCGAAGTTCACGACCCAGCGGCGGGAGCCGGATCGGGTCGAGATTCTCTCGGGCGTGTTCGAGGGGCAGACGACGGGAACGCCCGTCAGCCTCCTGATCCGCAACGAGGATCAACGGTCCAAGGACTATGGCGAGATCAAGGACCTTTATCGCCCGGGCCACGCGGACCTCACCTACGACATGAAGTACGGCGTGCGCGACTATCGAGGCGGCGGCCGCGCCTCGGCGCGGGAGACGGCCTCACGCGTCGCTGCGGGTGCGCTGGCCCGCAGGATCCTCGGCGATAGGATCGGCATCACCGGCTATCTCGTTCGGATCGGCGACGACGGCATCGATCGTGAGGCGTTCGATGCCGCCGAGATCGAGCGCAATCCGTTCTGGTGCCCCGATGCGGGCGCCGCCTCACGTTGGGAGGCGCTGCTCACGGAGGTCCGCAAGGCCGGGTCCTCGATCGGTGCCGTCGTGGAGGTGGTCGCTCGGGGCGTCCCGGCCGGCCTGGGCGAGCCGATCTACGACAAGCTCGACGCGGATCTGGCCAAGGCGATGATGAGCATCAACGCCGTCAAGGGAGTCGAGATCGGCAGCGGCATGGCCGCGGCGCGCCTCCGCGGCGAGGAGAACGCCGACGAGATCAGGATGGGCAATTCCGGCCCCCGCTTTCTATCCAATCACGCGGGCGGGATTCTGGGCGGGATCAGCACCGGTCAGGACATCGTCGTCCGGTTCGCCGTGAAGCCCACCTCCTCGATCCTGACGCCGCGCCGCACGATAACCCGGGACGGCCGCGAGACCGAGATCGTCACGAAGGGGCGGCACGATCCCTGTGTCGGCATCCGAGCGGTGCCCGTCGGCGAGGCGATGATGGCCTGCGTGCTGGCCGACCATCTTCTCCGCCACCAGGGCGTCTACGGCGGCTCAGCCGAGCGCCTCGCGCAGCCGGGGAACGAGCCAGAGATAGCCTAGCTCTTCGGCTTCGCGAGCGGCCTCGACGAGATCGGCCCTGGCCCCCGCCGATCTATCGCCCCGCCCCCAGCTTGCCAGCGCCCTGCCACGAGTAGCGAGCAGCTCGACATAAGGCATTGGCTCGACGGAGAATTCCTTGGCCAGACGGTTCGCGTAGCTGGTCGCGCGATCCCAGTCGGCGCCTTCGAGACAGCCCTCGATGGCGCCCATGAAGAGCAGATAGTGGTTGTGCCGCAGCGCCGTCCCGGCCAGGAGGCGCTCCCCGGTGTCCAGCGCCCGCTCTCGGGTGGCGGCATCCTCGGCGGCGGCGGCCAGAAACCCGGCGATCGCCGGCCCCAGATAGTAGGGCGCCGTCGCCTCGGAGTCGGCCAGGGCCGCCGCCGCCATCCGGGCCGCGTCGCCGCGCCGACCTGCGAGACGGGCGATCTCGGCCCGAAAGGCCATGTTCTCCGCCCGGAAGCGAAAGGCGCCGATCTGGGCGGTCAGCTCCTCGGCCCGGTCGATGTAGGCGTCGGCCTCCTCGAGCCGGTGCTGCCACGCGCAAGCGAAGAAAGCGGAGTGGCAGGCGACGATCTCGGCGCGGCGGTGCCCGACCCTCGCGGCCGCCTCGACCGCGAGCCGGGCCTCGGCGAAGGCGCCGTGCAGCGGGCCGACGCATCCGCGTGAGATCGGGATCATGCTGCGGTTGGCGACCTCGATACGTCCGAAGCCATGCTCTGCGGCGATGGCGACACATCGCTCGTAGCTCGCCAGCGCGGTCAGGTACCGACCTTGGGCATAGTGGGCGTCCCCCATGCCGCCCAGCGCCAGAGCAACGAGCTCGGGGGAGCCCGCCTGCTCGGCGAGCTCGAGCGCCCGGCTGTGCTGGGCCAGGCACTGCTCGACCCGACCGAGCGGGAAGGCGATGTTGCCGCGCAGATGGCAGATGCGCGACCGCAGCGGCTCCATGCCGTCCGCGGGCAGCACCGCCTCCGCGCGATCGAGGAGCTCCTGCGCCGCGTCGAGACGGTCCTTCACTCGCAGGGCGGCGGCACTTCCCAGCCAGGCCTCGGCCTGCCCACCCGGGTCATCCGCGGCGGCGGCGGCCGCTATCATAAGCCTGGAGCGCGTCGTCGGCCCGCCCGAGATCGAGCAGGATCTCTCCCACAAGGGAGCCCAGCGCAGCTCGGTCGGCGCCGCTGCGGGCCGATACGAGACCACGCTCTGCGAGCGCCAGGGCCGCCTCGCTGTGATAGGCACGCTGCTGCTCGCGTGCGGCCGCGAGGAAGGCGCGCGGCGCAGCCGCCTCGCCGGCAAGATCGAGATGCTCGGCGTGCAGTTGGGCGTCGCGCCCGGCGAGCCAGGCGGCGGCCCGGCGGTGCAGATCGCGGCGTCGGGGGAGCAGGAGCGAGGCGTAGACCGCGTCCCGGATCAGAGCGTGCGTGAAGAGAAGCTCGTCGTCGAGCGGCCGCAGCAAAGCGCGCGTGACGAGAGGTCGGGGATCGTAGTCGGGGGTACCGAGCACGGCCACGAGAGCCGCCGGGGAGAAACGCTGGCCGAGCACCGAGGCCGCCTGGAGCGCCGCCTTGTCGGCCGGCGCCAGCTGATCGAGCCGCGCCTGCACCAGGCTCTGGACGCTGCCCGGCAGGGTTGCCGGGCCGAGCTCCTGCCCGTGACGCAGCAGATGCTCGAGGAAGAGTGGATTGCCCGCAGCCCGCTCGACGCAGCGCTCGATGAGGCTGCCTTCGACGCTCGCGAGGCGTGCCGCCAGGTCGCGTGCCTCCGTCTCGCGCAGGGGGGCCAGGTCCAGCGTCACGAGCGAGCTCTGCGCCAGCCTTGCCCGCCACTGGCCGTCGAGCGGATCGCCATCGACCCGCGTGGTGAGGAGAAGGGCGAGCGGAACCCGGCGCGTGAGGTCGACCCACAGGGCCAGATGATCCAGCGTGCCCGGGTCGGACCAGTGCAGATCCTCGACGACCAGGAGCCGCGGGCGCTGGGCGGCGGCCCCCTCCACGACGGATGCCATGGCGGCGCGTCGGGCTGCGTCGCGTCCGGCCTCGCTCATCGCATCGAGGAGCGCCCGGGCCGCAGGCGGCTGCGGCAGCCCCAGGAGATCGGCCAGGCCCGCGCGGCTCGATTCCACCGCCCAGCCGCGGCCGATCGCCGTATCGAGGGCGGCCTGTCGGGCTTCGGTCGCAGCATCGGCCTGCAGGTCGAGCAGGCTGAGAAGGAGACCCGCCACCGCGTCCCGCCCCTGGCCCGCCCCGAAGTCGAGCACGAGTCCGAGATGGCTCCTCAGTCCGAGGCGCTCGGCCTCCGCGCGGATCTCCTGAACGAGCCGCGTCTTGCCGATCCCGGCCTCGCCGCGAAGCAGCAACGCGACACCGCCGGCGCCCTCGAGGCAGGTCTCGAGCGCCGCTCGGACCTGCCGCAGCTCGGCTCGCCGCCCGACCAGCGGAAGCGCCTGGTCGCTCGTCGTGCCATCGAGGCCATCGAGCCGCCACGCCTCGACAGGGCGGTCGAGGCCGCGGATCTCCACCGCTCCCAGGCTCTCGCCGCGAAACCGCGGCCCGAGCGCGGTCGCCACCGCGCCCGAGACGACCACGTCCCCGGCGGCCGCCCGGTCCACGAGGCGCGCCGCGAGGTTCACCGCGTCACCGGTCACGGTGTAGGCTCGATGACCGGCGCCGCCAACTGGGCTGGCGACGACCTCACCGGCGGCGATGCCGATATGGAGCGCCAAGCTCGTGCCCAGCTCGACGCCTATGGCCACGACCGAGTCCCGCATGGCGAGAGCGGCCGTTGCCGCCCGCACCGCGTCGTCCTGATGGGCGATCGGGGCGCCGAAGAGGCCCATGACGCAGTCGCCGATGTGCTTGTCGACGGTGCCGCCGTGCCGGTCGATGACCGCGTCGGCCACGGCGAAGAAGCGATCCAGCAACGCATGCACGCTCTCGGCGTCCATCGAGGCCGAGAGGCGCGTGTAGCCGGCGAGGTCGGCGAACAGCACGACGACGTGGCGGCGCTCTCCTTCGACCGGGCGGCCTTCGGTCGGTCGGTCGACGGCCTCCTCCGCGAGCGGCGCGCCGCAACCTCCGCAATATCGAGCACCGGGGTCGTTGGCGAATCCGCAGGCACCGCAAGGCCGGCGCAGCAGACCGCCGCAGGCGCCGCAATACTTGCGCCCGTCCTCATTGTCGCTGTCGCAACGGGCACATCGCACGGGACGCCACTCCCCAGCGGCTCGACTCTCCGCGGCAATCACGCTAGGTCGAGATCCGACGAAACACAATCGAGGCCTGCCGGACGGGCACTCGGACGGGGCGCGCGGGTGCCCGAGGGAAGGCCATGAGCTCGGTCGGCGACTACGAGCACGCGGTCCGGATGGACGGTATCCGGATGGCCTTCGGCAACGTCGTCGCCCTCCAGTCGATCGACCTGGTCGTCGGCCGGGACGAGATCCTGGGGCTGATCGGCGACAACGGCGCCGGCAAGTCGACCCTGATCAAGATCATGACCGGAGCCCTTCGCCCGACGGGCGGCCGCCTGTCGATCAAGGGCCAGGAGATCGCGTTCGACGACTGGTCGGTCCGGCGGGCGCACGCGCTCGGCATCGAGACCGTCTATCAGGAGAAGTCGCTGGGCGAGAAGCAGCCGCTGTGGCGCAACTTCTTCGTCGGGCGGCAGATCACCGACCGCTTCGGGTTCATCGACGTCAAGCAGGAGAAGGCGATCGCCGACCAGATCCTGAAGGAGCAGATCGGCTTTCGCGGCGTCGGGATCGGTGCCGAGAGCCCGGTGGCCAAGCTCTCCGGCGGCGAGCGCCAGGGTGTCGCGATCGGCCGCGCCATGCATTTCGAGAAGGACCTGATCGTCCTCGACGAGCCCACGGTGGCGCTGGCCATCAAGGAGGTCCAGAAGGTCCTGGACTTCGTGCGGAACATCAAGAAGCGCGGCAAGGCCTGCGTCTACATCGAGCACAATCTCGCCCATGTCCACGAGCTCGCCGACCGTCTCGTGATCCTCGACCGCGGCACCATCGTGGCCGAGTTCCGGCAAGGCGAGATTTCCCTCACCGACCTGACGCGCTATCTGATCGACCTTCAGCACGCCAAGCGCCAGGGCGCCGCCTAGAGGACATCGTCCTTGCGCGGCGACGGGCTCGGCTCCTAGGCTTCGACGCATCCGAGGGAGGCAAGGGTGGCGCGAAAGCTCGAGACCGGCCGGGGCCGTCGGCTGCCCCGGTGCCGTCGCCGGATCGGCGCCTGCCCATGACCCGTATCGAGGGCCTGCCGATCATCGTCGTCTTCGTGGCGCTGGTCGGGCTCTTCATGGCGACCGCGCCGGAGGTGTTCCTGAGCCTTCCGATCTACCGCTCGTTCCTGACGACCGTGCCCCCGATTCTCATTCTCGCTCTCGGCCTGACCCTCGTCATCACCGCGGGCGAGATCGACCTCTCCTTCCCGAGCGTCATCGCCTTCTCCGGGTACCTTCTCTCGTACTGCATGAAGGACTTGAACCAGGCCTGGCTGGCGGTGCCGGCGGCACTGCTCGGCGGCGCCCTGATCGGCTGGATCAACGGCTTCATCGTCGCGATCATCGGCGTGCCCTCGATCATCGCGACGCTCGCGACCCAGTTCTTCTGGGGCGGCATCACGACCGTGATCTCCGCCGGTGTCTCCTATTCCCTTCGGACCGCCGACCAATATCTGGTCTGGCACCTGCTCGTCGGCGACATCGCCTCGATGCCGGTCCAGGCACTCTGGGCCCTGGGCATCGCCGTGGTGCTCTGGTTCGTCCTGAACCGCCACCGCTTCGGCGAGCATCTCCTCTTCATCGGCGACAATCCGAACGTCGCCCGGGTCGTCGGCATCCAGGTCGAGCGGGAGAAGATCAAGCTCTTCACCCTCATGGGCGTGCTCGGCGGCTTCGCCGCCTGCATTCTCACCCTGGAGAACAAGAACTTCTTCAACACCCAGGGCCAGGGGTTCCTGCTCGTGGCCCTGGCCGCGGTCTTCATCGGCGGCACCTCGATCCTCGGCGGCAAGGGCACCATCGTCGGTACCTTCTTCGGGGCCTTCATCATCACGATGATCGAGGCGGGCCTGGTCGCCACGGGCATTCAGGGCTTCTGGGTCAGGGCCGTCGAGGGCATCGTCTTCCTCGCCGCCGTCATCTTCCACCTCACCATCGACGAGCCGGGCAAGCTCGCCGAGATCCGTCGCCGCCTGCCGCTCCTCCGGCTCAGGCCACCCTGAGCGCGGACGCGGCACCTTTCCAGCCTTCGAGCAGCAACGACAGGGAGTGTCTTCGATGCGCAAACGGTCGATCGTCGCCACGGCTTCCGCCGTGGTGCTCGTGTCCCTCACTGCCGGCGCCGACGCGCAGACCACCAAGGGCCCGCTCGGCGAGGGCATGACGATGTACATGCAGATGGGCGGCAATCCCGGCGACGGCGCCACCTGGGCGCGCGAGAACGGCGCCCTCGATGCCGCCAAGGCCTTCGGCATCAAGCTCATCCAGCAATACTCGGCCTGGCAGCCCGAGACCATGCTCGACCAGTTCCGCGAGGCGATGGCAGCCAAGCCGACCTGCATCGGCATCATGGGCCATCCCGGCAACGGCGCGTTCGCCGACCTCGTGGCCTCGGCCGAGCAGCAGGGCATCAAGGTCACCTCCGGCAACGCGCCGCTGACCGAGCTCTACAAGAAGTACGTGGCCGACGGCTTCGGCTATGCCGGTGTCGATCTCTATTCCGGTGGCGAGCTGACCGCCCAGAAGATGATCGAGTACGGTCATCTGAAGGCCGGCGACAAGGCGCTCGAGTACGGTCTGGTCTCGCAGGGCGAGCGCGGCCTCAGCGACAAGGGGCTGAAGGAGACGCTCGAGAAGGCCGGCCTCAAGGTCGACTATCTCGAGATCAGCCCCGAGGTGAACGCGGACAGCTCGCTGGCCGTCCCGATCCTCACGGCCTATCTCGCCAAGAACCCGGACGTGAAGGCGATCGGCACGCAGCATGGCGGCGTCACCTCGCAGATTCCCCGCGCCCTCGAGCAGGCCGGCAAGAAGCCGGGCGACGTGATCGTCGGCGGCATCGACCTCGCTCCGGCGACGATCGACGGGCTCGAGAAGGGCTGGATCAGCGTCACCCTCGACCAGCAGCTCTATCTTCAGGGCTTTCTGCCGGTGGCCCAGTGCGTCCTGTCCGCCAAGTACGGTTTCGCCGGCCTCTATGTGAACACCGGCGCCGGGGTCGTGACGCCGGACACCATCAAGACCCTCGTCCCGCTCATCGAGAAGGGCATCCGCTGACACCCGGGGGCCCGGCCTCGTCGGGCCGGGCCCCTCCTCCATCGGGATCGCGCATGAAGCTGTATCGCCACTTCGAAACCCAGGACGAGCTGGACGCCGCTTACAACCCGACCGTCGTCCGGCCCGACAGCGCCGGCTTCTTCGAGCGCTGGAACACCGCGAGCGAGGAGGCCTGCAAGAATCCCGCCTGCCGTCTCGGCGTCCGCTACGGCCCGACCCGTGCCGAGCATCTCGACATCTTTCCTGCCGGCGAGGGCGCTCCAGTCCATATCTTCGTGCATGGCGGCTACTGGCGCCGGTTCAGCGCCCGTGAGCACGACTTCCTGGCGCCGTCCTTCGTCGACGACGGGATCGCCTTCGTCAGCGTCAACTACGCGCTCTGCCCCGAGGTGACGATCGACGAGATCGTCAGGCAGGTCCGGGCCGCGGTCGCCTGGACCCACGGCCATGCGGAGGAGTTCGGCGGCGATCGACGACGCATCACGATCTCCGGGCACTCGGCCGGCGGTCACCTCGTCGCCACGACTCTCTCGACCGACTGGGTCGGTGGCTACGATCTGCCGGCGGACATCCTCAAGGGCGGGCTCGCCATCAGCGGGCTCTTCGACCTCGCCCCCTTCCCCTATACCTTCCTCCAGCCCCGCCTGCAGCTGACCTTGGAGCAGGTGCGCCGCAACAGCCCGATCCTCCACGTCCCGGCATGGCCCGCATGCCCGCTCGTCCTCGCCGTCGGCGGCCGCGAGCAGGACGAGTTCAAGCGTCAATCCACCGACTATCTCGCGGCGTGGCGCGGCCAGGGTCACGAGGGCCGCTGTCTCGAGCTGGCCGGCCACGACCACTTCACCGTGCTGGACGAGCTCACAGCGCTCGGGCAGCGAGCTGCGCGAGGCCGCGCTCGGGCTGATCCGAAGCTGACAGCGCCCGTCCGTGCACGATGGCGAGCCGACGGGGCGACGACTCAGCCGGCTCTCAGCCTTCCTGACAGAGCGCTGAGGCCGGCTGGCCGCGCCAGACCGCCGGAGGGCATCCCGATGAAACCCATCGACCGTGTGCTCGAGACCGTTCTCTACGTCGACGATCTGGAGGCTGCGGAGCGGTTCTACGGCGGCGTGCTGGGGCTCGAGCTCGACAGCCGCAAGCCGGGGCTGTTCTGCTTCTTTCGGATCGGCGAGGGGATGCTGCTGCTCTTCGACCCCGTGGCCTCGGGGGCCAATGCCGGCATCCCGCCGCACGGCGCGCGTGGCCCCGGTCACGTCTGCTTCGCCCTGCCCGAGGCGGCGCTCGACGCCTGGAAGCGGGCGCTCCTGGATCGAGGCGTCGCTATCGAGGCCGAGCAGCGATGGCCGCGCGGCGGGCGCTCGTTCTACTTTCGCGATCCGGCTGGAAACAGCCTGGAGCTGGCGACGCCGCGGATCTGGGGGCTGCCCGATCCACCAGACACCGCTCGGATCAGGGGCGCCAGGCCTCGTAGTCCCCCGTCGCCGGGTCCCGATGGCCGCCCCGCCGCTCGTGGCCGGGCGGGACATAGGCCTGCGAGCGTGCCCGACAGATTCGGCTGATGAGGCTTCTCCCAGCGCCGCTCGACGAGCGGCTCCTCGCTGGGCGTCTTCTCGCGGTTGTGGTGCAGCCAGGCGTTCCAGCCGGCCGGCACCATGCTGGCCTCGATCTCGCCCCGGCTCGCATAGAGGACCCAGCGCCGCTCCGACCGCCAATCGGCACCCCGCCGCTGCCGATAATAGACGTTGCCGAGCTCGTCCTCGCCGGCCCGGGCACCCGAGCGGCGGGTCAAGAGCATGGTGCCGAGCGCATTGTCGCGCAGCCACTTGAGCAAGGGAGCCTCCAGAAAGCCGCCCGCGGAAGACGCGCGGGACTATGGCCGAGCCGTCCCGGAAAATCCAGCCGCGCAGCATTCCGCTACCTCGGGGACGGGGGCGGGACAGTCTGTGGAGAACCCGGAGCAGTGAGCCACGATCCAGTCACTGACAGCGGCCGGCGGGACCTTCGGTTATCCACAGGCTGTGCAAGCACGCGGAGAAAGAACGAATAGGGATCTGAGCTGTCCCTCCAGGTCAGCTGAGACTGATGCGCAGAGGCGACACCTCAGCGGCAATCGCGGCTGCCGCCGGCGTCGGCCCCCGAGCGGGCCGGGCGGCGCAGCCCGGAAAGCCGCTCTCCGCCCGCGCTTCCTGGTGCGGGCCGCCTAGGCGCGCGGCAGAGGGACGAGGTTCCGGGTCCCGCATTTTGTGGTTGGCCTGCGAGCAGGACGCTATATATTGATCAGGTGCAGCGGCGTCGGCATGGGGCGAGCTGCGGCATCGGCCGAGGCGAAAGCCGGAAACCGTTGTCGCGCCCGACGCCGGAAAGTAGACTGAGCGACGATAAGGGTGAGACTCACCTGAGCCTGATGGCGAAGGTTGAGGATAATCATCCTGTCATTGCCCAATGGTTTCCGTTGACGAACAACTCAAGAACATTCTACCCTGTGGCCTGGAGGAGAATGATGGCGCTCAGAATGACGCGGAGGTTTACGCGAGAGGGTGAGTCACCCTACGCGTCGATTCCGTTCCGCGTGGCGAGCAGCGAGATCCGCAATCCCGACGGGTCGGTGGTGTTCCGTCTCGAGCGGGCGGAGGTGCCCGCCGCCTGGTCGCAGGTGGCGGTCGATGTCCTCGCCCAGAAATATCTCCGGAAGGCCGGCATTCCGGCGCGGCTGCGGCCGGTGCGGGAGAAGGGCGTGCCGTCCTGGCTGGCGCGGCGCGTGCCCGACGAGAAGGCGCTGGCCGACCTCCCCGAGGACGAGCGGCAGGGCGGCGAGACCGATGCCCAGCAGGTTTTCGACCGGCTGGCCGGGACCTGGACCTACTGGGGCTGGAAGAGCGGCTATTTCGCGTCCGAGGGCGACGCCCGGGCCTTCATGGACGAGCTTCGCTACATGCTGGCCAAGCAGATGGCCGCGCCGAACTCGCCGCAGTGGTTCAATACCGGGCTGCACTGGGCCTACGGCATCGACGGCCCCGCCCAGGGGCATTTCCACGTCGACGAGACGACCGGAGAGGTGAGAGCCTCGACCTCGGCCTACGAGCGGCCCCAGCCCCACGCCTGCTTCATCCAGAGCATCGCCGACGATCTCGTCAACGAGGGCGGGATCATGGACCTCTGGGTCCGGGAGGCGCGGCTCTTCAAGTACGGCTCGGGCACCGGCACGAACTTCTCGGCCCTGCGCGGCGACGGCGAGCGGCTGTCCGGCGGCGGCCGATCCTCGGGGCTGATGAGCTTCCTCAAGATCGGCGACCGGGCCGCCGGGGCGATCAAGTCCGGCGGCACGACGCGGCGCGCCGCGAAGATGGTGATCGTCGACATCGATCATCCCGACATCGAGGCGTTCATCGACTGGAAGGTGGTCGAGGAGCAGAAGGTCGCAGCGCTGGTCGCCGGCTCGAAGCTGCTGAGACGGCACGCCCAGGCGATCATGACCGCCTGCCACGAGTTCGGGCATCGCCGGTGCCGCCCGCTTCGACCCGGCGCAGAACACGGCGCTGCGCATGGCGGTCCGCGAGGCGCGCCGGGCGATGCTGCCGGATGGTGCCATCCAGCAGGTCCTCCTCTACGCCAGCCAGGGCTACGAGAGCATCGAGATCCCGGTCTACGACACCGACTGGGACAGCGACGCCTATATCACGGTAGCCGGGCAGAACTCGAACAACACGGTGCGGGTCACCGACGAGTTCATGCGGGCGGTGGCCGAGGACCGGGACTGGCAGCTGTTCCGCCGCACCGACGGCAAGCCCAAGACGACGCTGAAGGCCCGGCAGCTCTGGGATCGGGTCGCTTTCGCCGCCTGGGCCAGCGCCGATCCGGGGCTGCAATACGATACGACCATCAACGACTGGCACACCTGCCCGAGCGCGGGGCGCATCAACGCCTCGAATCCGTGCTCGGAGTACATGTTCCTCGACGACACGGCCTGCAACCTCGCCTCCCTGAACCTCATGGCGTTCCGGAACGAGGACGGCAGCTTCGCGATCGACGGTTTCGTTCATGCCGTCCGCCTGTGGACGATCGTTCTCGAGATCTCGGTGCTGATGGCGCAGTTCCCGGCCAAGAAGATCGCCGAGCTGTCCTGGCGGTACCGGACCCTCGGCCTGGGCTACGCCAATCTCGGCGGCCTCCTCATGGCCTCGGGGCTCGGTTACGACAGCGAGGCCGGCCGCGCCTATGGCGGCGCCATCACCGCGCTCATGACCGGCGTCTCGTACAAGGTCTCGGCGGAGATGGCCGAGGCGCTGGCCCCGTTCCCGGGCTATGCCGAGAACCGCGAGGCGGTTCTGCGCGTGCTTCGCAACCACCGGCGGGCCGCCTGGAGCGAGACGACCGGCTATGAGGGTCTGGGCACCCTGCCCGTGCCGCTCGATGCCGAGAGCTGCCCGGATGGCCGGCTCGTCGCGGCCGCCCGGCAGGCCTGGGACGAGGCGACGGCCGCCGCCGAGCGGCACGGCGTGCGCAACGCCCAGGTGTCGGTGATAGCGCCGACCGGGACCATCGGCCTCGTCATGGACTGCGACACCACCGGGATCGAGCCCGACTTCGCGCTGGTCAAGTTCAAGAAGCTCGCGGGCGGCGGCTTCTTCAAGATCATCAACCGCGTGGTCCCGAAGGCGCTCGAGACGCTCGGCTACGGCAAGGCCGAGATCGACGCGATCATCCGGTACGCCGTCGGAACCGGCTCGCTCGAGGGTGCGCCGTTCGTGAACCACGAGACCCTCCGGTCGCGCGGCTTCGACGACGAGGCGCTGGCACGGCTCGAGGCGGCCCTCCCGACCTCGTTCGACATCAAATACGCGTTCAACCGGTTCACGCTGGGCGAGGCATTCTGCCGGGAGAGGTTGGGCCTGAGCCTGGCCCAGCTCGACGAGCCGAGCTTCGAGATGTTGCGGGCCCTCGGCTTCGCGAGGGAGCAGATCGAGGCCGCCAACAACTATTGCTGCGGCACCATGACGGTCGAGGGGGCGCCGCATCTCAAGGCCGAGCATCTGCCGGTCTTCGATTGCGCCAACCCATGCGGTCGGACCGGCAAGCGCTTCCTCAGCGCGTCCTCCCACATCCGGATGATGGCCGCCGCCCAGCCCTTCATCAGCGGCGCCATCAGCAAGACGATCAACATGCCGGCCCGGGCGACGGTCCAGGACTGCCAGGACGCGTACAAGGAGGGCTGGCGCCTCGGCCTCAAGGCCCTGGCCCTCTACCGCGACGGCTCGAAGCTCTCCCAGCCGCTGGCGTCCATGCTCGCCGCCGTCGACGACGACGAGGGCCTGGACGAGAAGCCGCGGACCCAGAAGGTGGTCGAGGTCGCCGAGCGCATCGTCGAGCGCTGGATCAACGAGCGCCGCAGGCTGCCCTCGCGCCGCAAGGGCTACACCCAGAAAGCCGTGGTCGGCGGTCACAAGGTGTATCTGCGGACCGGCGAGTACGAGGATGGCGCGCTCGGCGAGATCTTCATCGACATGCACAAGGAAGGTGCCGCCTTCCGCTCGCTGATGAACAGCTTCGCGATCGCGATCTCGATCGGCCTCCAATATGGCGTGCCGCTCGAGGAGTTCGTCGAGGCCTTCTCCTACACGCGCTTCGAGCCGTCGGGCGTCGTCAGCGGCAACGACACCATCAAGATGGCGACCTCGGTGCTCGACTACATCTTCCGCGAGCTCGCCATCTCCTACCTCGGACGCACCGATCTCGCCAATGTGGAGCCTGCCGAGCTGCGTCACGACGCGCTCGGCGGCGGCACCAAGGAAGGCGATCTCGGTCGCGAGGTGGCGCAGCTGGCCTCGTCCGGCTTCGTCCGCGGCAATCTCCGCCTGCTCGCGGGCGGCGGTGGCCACGATGCGTCCGAACTCGACCAGATATGGCTCGACCGTGGGGGCGGCGGCGGTCGCCGACCTCGCGGCGCGCCATGCGAGCAGCCGCGCCGAGCAGGTGCAGATCGCCCGCCTCAAGGGCTATGTCGGCGATCCCTGCCCGGCCTGCGGCAACTTCACGCTGGTGCGGAACGGCACCTGCCTGAAATGCGACTCCTGCGGCTCAACCACAGGTTGTAGCTAGGGAGCGCATAGCGTCCCGTTGGGCAAGCGGGGCGTTTCTTTCCTTGTATTCTCCTCCATGATTGGGCCCGGGGCACGTCCCCGGGCCTCTTTTCTCGAGCTCCTGAGTCCGAGGTCATCCGCCCCTCCGTCGGCTGTCGCCACCGGCTCCGACGCGCCATGCGGACGTTCTCCACACCCTGTGGAGAAGACGCGCGCCTCAGCTCGCTGCTCAGCGCGGATCACGCATCCCTCACAATGCACACTTATCCACGGCCGATGGCGATCGCCGCGATCCGATCGGGGCGCACCGCGATCTGTGGAAAATGAGAGAAGATGATGGATTTCTCAGTCAGGATCATGCGGCCGGTCAGCGAGCGCGAGCCTGGGCCCGATGAATCCGTGGCAATGGCCAAGGCACCCGCCGGCCCTGGGACATGGAGACGGGCCGCCCGAGCCCGCCCCGGGCAGCCCTGCGATGCGACGCTCCGGGCCCGGTTGACGACCGGGCCGGTCAGTAGAGACCCGTCAGGGGATCGGCGGACGTCAGGCTCGGCTGGAGGGCCGGATTGTCGCCGACGACCTCCGAGCGCTCGCCGGTGATCCTGACCGGCACGCCGCGGCAGGCGACGAGCTCGGCCCGAACTACGCTCCAATCGATCCGATCGGCCTCGGGGCCGGCCTTCTCGCGAATCATCGGCGAGACGTCGGGCGGCGCCTTGCGCGTGAGCGTGTAAGTTTCCTCGAGCTCACGCTGCTGCTCTGCGTCGGGGTGGACCTGCAGATAGAGCTCTCCCCCGCGCCAGCCGACCTTCACCTGCTGGTCGACCACGGTGACTCGCGTGCCTATGGCGACGCGCGCGAACAGCTGCTCGACCGCCTCCGGATACATGCGGATGCAGCCATGGCTGACGAACCGCCCGACGCCGTAGGGCTTGTTGGTGCCGTGGATGAGATAGGCCGGCCAGCCGAGATAGAGCGCGAAGTGTCCGAGCGGATTGTCCGGTCCGGGCGGAACGGCTGCCGGGAGCCACGGCTTCTCCTCGTGCGAGCTGGCCGTCGGATACCAGGTCGGCTCCTTCGTCTTGCGGACGATGCGGGTCGAGCCGACGGGCGTGTCGAAGCCCTCCCGCCCCACGCCGATCGCGTGGCTCTCCGGAGGGCCGCCCTTGGGAAAGTAGTAGAGCCGCAGCTCGGCCTTGTTGATGACGAATTCCGTCCCGAGCCGCGTCCGGAACGAGGTGGGCGGTCGGCAGAAGGATCAGCCGGTCCTTGCCCGGCACCCAGGCGTCCACGCCCGGATTGGCAGCCGAGACCTCGATCATGCCGAGATCGTTCCGCCAGGCGACGTCGAGGAGCGTCGTCTTTCCGTCGGTCACCCAGTAGCGAGGATCGCCGATGATGTCATCGCGGCTCGGATTGGCGGCATAAGCAGCTCGTGCCAGCACGGACGTCCCCAGGGCCGCGGCACAGAGGCTCAAGAAGCGGCGTCGCTGGAGCATGCAGGCCAACATCCTCGGTCCAAGGGCTGGGTAGCGACCAACGCCGCTCACGCCTCATCCACTCTAGATGGCGCACCGAGGGCTGCCGAAAAGCTTGCTCCTGCCGCCACCCGCCGAGGTCGGCCGGCAGCGGCAGGAGCCTGTGATCGAACCTACTTCCGCAAGCCCTGGCGGAAGATCTGGTCGGACTTGTCGCTCGCCATCTGCGCCTGCTGCGCGGCCCGGGCGGCATCGGCAGCGGCCTTCTCGGAGGCGGCCTGAGCCGCGGTCGCCTTCTGATCGGCCGCCTCGGCGGTGGCGCGCACGCCGGCGATCTCCTGACGGAGCGAATCCACGTCGCCCTTGGTGGCACAGCCGGCCACCAGAGCCAGCGGGGCGATCACCGCGAGGGTCCACAACTTCCGCATCGATATTCTCCCAAAGAGGCGCTTGCAGGATATCGCGCAGACCGGAGGCCCGGCCCGACGAGCAAGGAGGATCAGTATAGTGGACACAGGTCATTCGTGAAGGGTCGGCCGTCTCAAGGCCTGATCTCGACGGGCGTGCCGATCTCCACGCTCTGCCAGACGATGTCCATCTCCGGATCCGTCACGGCGATGCAGCCGTCCGTCCAGTTGAACATCCAATGGTCGGCGGCCCGGGCCCGAAGGGCGGGATCGAGGCCATGGATCATGATCTGCCCGCCCGGCCTCAGGCCCAGCGCCGCGGCCCGGTCACGATCCTCGGTGTTGGGGTAGGAGATCTGGACAGCGCGATAGAAGTCGCTCTGCGCCCGAAAGGCGCTGATCATATAGAGTCCCTCGGGCGTCCGCCCGTCTCCTTCGCGCAGTTTGGGCCCGTACGGATGCCGGCCGATCGCGCAGCGGAAGCTGTGCAAAGTCTGGTCCCCCCGGAGCAGCAGCAGCTGACGCTGCCACTTGCGCACGAGGACCCGATCCGCCGTGACGGCCTCCGTATGGCCCTTTTCCGGGACGGCACCTGCGATCCCGGACAGGCCGGCCAGCAAAAGAGCTCGACGGCTCAGGCCCATCCTCTGCGGCATCGTCGACCGTCCCGCCAAACATCCGCTCCGGCTCAACCTACAGGCTCATTCCTATCAAAACAGCCCTCGGCCGAGGAAGATAGATCGGTCCATGCGCAATCCGGAGCGCCAGCGTGACCGCCATGTCACTTCTCGCCGACGCGGCCCTCCTCTAGGAATTTCGTATGAGCGGTTCGGAAAGGCTGTCCGGGGCTCCCTATGTCGAGCGTGCCCATCCCGGGGGGCGTGCCCCGATTTTGCTCCTTTGCGACCACGCCGGCCGGGAAGTGCCGCCGGAGCTGGATGGCCTCGGCCTCCGTGACGTCGACCTCGCCGGCCATATCGGCTGGGACATCGGCGCGGCAGAGGTGACCCGACGCCTCGCGCGGCTGCTCGACGCCCCGGCGCTCCTCGACCACTGCTCGCGCCTCGTCATCGATCCCAATCGACGGCCGCGGACCGCCACCTCGATCCCGGCCGTGAGCGACGGCTCTATCGTTCCCGGAAATGCCGGGGTCGCACCCGGGGAGGTGGATCGGCGCATTCGGCGCTACTTTCTCCCCTACCATCGCGCCATCGCGCGGCAGGTGGCCGCGTTCCGCCGCGCCGGGCGCCTGCCGGCCATCATCGCCGTGCACAGCTTCACGCCTCGCATGAACGGGCAGGATCGGCCCTGGCAGATCGGCATCCTCTGGCGCGCCGATCAGAGGCTCGCCCGGGGCGCGCTCGAGGCGCTCCGGGCGCGCGCCGATCTGACGGTGGGCGACAACCAGCCCTATTCGGGGCTCGACGAGTTCGGCTTCACGATCGAGTTCCACGGTCAGCGCTCGCGGCTGCCGCATCTGATGATCGAGCTGCGCCAGGACGAGATCGCGACGAGCGCAGGGGCCGATCGCTACGCCACCGTCATTGCCGACGTGCTCCGCCGGCCACTGGCCTCGCCGGGCCTTCATCGGCCTTTCGAGGGGCCGCTGACCGAGGGCCAGCCCTGGCGTGCGCCGAAGGGCTTGATGGCGCTCCGCTGACGGATCACCGCCGGCTGGTGGTCGCCGTCGACGTCTAGCCGATCAGGAGACGGTCGTCGGCGAGCGTGCCGGGCTCCGACTGATGAAAAAGGGCCAGAAGGTCGGGGACGTCGAGCCCGCGCCGCCGCTCGCCGGCGAGGTCGAAGGCGACGCGACCCTCATGCAGCATGACCGTCCGGGTGCCGTGGTCGAGCGCCTGGCGCATCGAGTGCGTCACCATCAGCGTCGTCAGGCCGCGCTCCTCGACGATGCGGTCGGTGAGCCCGAGGACGAATGCGGCGGTGCGGGGATCGAGGGCCGCGGTGTGCTCGTCGAGCAGCAGGATCTTCATGGCCGCGAGCGTCGCCATGACGAGGCTCAGGGCTTGGCGCTGCCCACCGGACAGGGCACCGATCGGCTCCCGCAGCCGCCGCTCGAGCCCCAGGCCGAGATCGGTCAGCCGGCTGACGAAGAGCCCGCGCCGGCCTGGCTCCAGCGCACGGGCGAGACCGCGCGATCGGCCACGGGCCAGAGCCAGGGCCAAGTTCTGCTCGATGGAGAGCCCGTCGCACGTCCCCGCCAGAGGATCCTGGAACACCCTCGCGACCAGGGCCGCGCGGGCCGGTGCCGACCATGCCGTGACGTCGACCCCATCGATGACCACACGGCCACGCTCGACCTCGGCGTCACCGGTCAGGGCGCCGAGCAGCGTCGATTTACCGGCGCCATTCGAGCCGATCAGGGTCACGAACTCGCCCTCACTGATGGAAAGGTCGACCCCGCGCAGCGCCTGGGTCTCGAGTGGCGTGCCTCGGCCGAAGGTCACATGGACATCCTCGAGCAGGATCACGCCCGCTGCCTCGCCCGCCGGACGCCGAGCTTTGCCCGGAAGGACGGCAGAAGGAGCGCCAGGCCGACGAGCACGGCCGTGACGAGGTTGAGGTCCGAGGCCTGCAGCCCGAGGATGTCGAGATCGAGCGCGAAGGCGATGGCGAGGCGGTAGAGGATCGAGCCGAGGATGCAGCCCAGGAGCATCAGCCAGACGCTGCGAGTGCGGATCAGCGTCTCGCCGAGGATCAGCGCTGCCAGCCCGATGACGATGGTGCCGAGCCCCATCGTCACATCGGCAAAGCCATTGGTCTGGGCGAAGAGCGCGCCGGCCAGGGCCACGAGCGCGTTCGAGATCGCCATGCCGAGGCAGATGGTCCGCCCCGGGGCAATGCCGTTGGCCCGCGCCATACGTGGATTGGCACCGACCGCCCGCATCGCGAGCCCGGTCTCCGACAGGAGGAACCGGCCGAGAAGGAGGGTCACCACCAGCACGACGACGCCGAGCAGGAGCGGACGCAGCCAGAGGTCGGAGAGCCCGTGGCCCTGGAACGGGCCGAGGATCGTCGGTTGGTTCAGCAAGGCGACGTTGGGCCGCCCCATGATCCTGATGTTCACCGAGAAGAGCGCGATCATCACGAGGATGCTGGCGAGCAGGTGCAGGATCCCGAAGCGCACGTTCAGCCAGGCGGTGACGAGACCGGCCGCGGCACCGGCCAGTATTGCGGCCCCCGTCGCCGTGAACGGATCCAGGCCACCGACGATGAGGCTCGCCGCCACGGCGGCGCCGAGCGGAAAGCTGCCGTCAACGGTGAGATCGGGAAAGCTCAGGACCCGAAAAGACAGGAAGACGCCCTGCCCCACGAGCGCATAGACGAGCCCCAGCTCGACGGCGCCCAGGAACGCCGTGAGGCTCATGGGCGCTAGGGCCGGCTGCTCAGCCGACTACCTCCTTGGCGCGCTTCATCACCGAGTCGGGTATGGTGATGCCGAATCGGGCGGCTGCCTTCGGATTGACGACGAGGTCGGTACCGGTGGCCTGGTGGACCGGAATATCGCCCGGGCTCTTGCCCTTCAGCACTTCGAGGACGATGGCCCCCGTCTGGCGGCCGACCTGGTAGTAGTCGAAGCCGATGGTGGCGACGGCGCCGCGCTTCACGCTGTCGGTGTCCCCGGAAAAGACGGGCAGCTTGGCCTCCTCGGCAGCGCCGAGCAGCGCCTCGAGAGCGGAGACGACGGTGTTGTCCGTCGGCACATAGATCGCGTCCACCTTGCCGACCAGGCTGCGGGCCGCCGCCTGGACCTCGGCCGAGCGGCTGGCTGGCGCCTCGACGATGGTGAGGCCCTTCTTCTCGGCATCGGCCTTGAGGAGCCGCAGCAGGACCACGGAATTGGCCTCGCCCGGATTGTAGGGCACCCCGATCCGCTTCGCCGCGGGCATGATCTCGCGGATGAGATCGACGTGCTGGGCTATCGGCGAGAGGTCCGAGACTCCGGTCACGTTGCCGCCGGGCTTCTCGAGACTCTTGACCAGCCCGGCGCTCAGCGGATCGGTCACGGCCGTGAACACCACGGGGATATCCTTGGTTGCCGCGACGACGGCCTGGGCGGACGGCGTCGAGATCGGCACGATCACCGTGGGCCCCATGCCTACGAACTGGCGGGCGATCTGGGCTGCGGTCGCCGGCTGGCCCTGCGCGGATTGGAACTCGAAGCGGAGATTCTTGCCCACCTCGTAGCCGCCCTCGGCGAGGGCATCTCGAACGCCCTCTCTGGCCGCGTCCAACGCGGGGTGCTCGACGATCGCGGTGACCGCGACGGTAACCTGCTCCGCACGCGCCGCGGAGACAGCGGAGATTGCCGCAATGCCGGCGGCCGCCAGCAAGGTCATCCTGCTTCCGAGTCGGGACGTCATGGCCCTCTTTCCTTCATTCGGGGCGTCGCTCCAGCGCCCGGCTTAAGCGCTCGACAGTTGCCGGGCAAGACCATCGCATTGAGCGGCTGGTCGGCCACGCCTACATCTGCGAGACGACGGATGCAGTGCCAGGACCGAGCGATGATACCGATGGACGAGAAAACGCGAACCGAGCTCGAGGCAGCGGCGTTCCGTGCGCTGGTCGGGCATCTCCGCGCCCGCACCGACGTGCAGAACATCGATCTGATGAACCTCGCGGGCTTCTGCCGGAACTGCCTGTCCAAGTGGTATCGGGCGGCCGGCGAGGAGCGCGAGATCCGGATGACCTACGAGGAAGCCCGCGAGATCATCTACGGCATGCCCTACGAGGAGTGGAAAGCCGCGCACCAGACAGAGGCATCGCCCGCAAAGAAGACGGCCTTCGCGGCCGGCGAGGCCGGTAGATAGGGACGCCGGTCGGGAGGCCGGCCGGCGAGGCTCCGCCTCTTCTTCCTAGGGTCCGGCGCGCCCCGCCCTGAGGTCGGCGATCGCGGCGCGCGCCAGCTCGTCGGCGCGCTCGTTCAGGGCATGGCCGGCATGGCCCTTGAGCCAGCGCCAGTCAATCTCGTGGATGGCGGCGGCCGCATCGAGCCGCTCCCAGAGATCGCGGTTCTTGACGGGCTGCCGGTCGGCGGTTCGCCAGCCCCGTGCCTTCCAGCCGGACAGCCAGACGGTGATGCCCTTGCGGAGATAGTCGCTGTCGGTGAAGAGGCGGACCCGCATGGGCCGCTTCAGGCTCGCCAGCGCCTCGATCGCGGCCGTCATCTCCATCCGGTTGTTGGTCGTGGCCTGCTCGGCACCGCTGACCTCCCGGTCCTGGCCGCGCCAGCTCAGGATCGCCGCCCAGCCGCCCGGCCCCGGATTGCCGCTGCAGGCGCCGTCGGTGTGGATCTCGACGAGATCGTCAGCCGAGGCCATAGGCCTCACACCCCCGTATCCCGCGGTGAAACCGCAGCTTGCCCAGATATTCGAGCGGGTCCTTCGGTTGGACCAGGGCGCCGTCAACCCGATGAAGCCAGTCGTAGAGCCGAGTCATCAGGAAGCGGAGAGCCGAGCCGCGCGCCAGAATGGGCAGGGCCGTCGTCTCGGCCGAGGAGAGATTTCGGCGGCTCTGATAGCCCTCGAGCAGCGCCCGGGCTTTCGTGATGTTGAAGGCGATGTCGTCCTCGAAGCACCAGGCGTTGAGGCAGATGGCGAGATCGTAGGCGAGGAAGTCGTTGCAGGCGAAGTAGAAATCGATCACGCCCGTGACCCTGTCGGCCTCGAAGAAGACATTGTCGGGGAAGAGGTCCGCGTGGATCACCCCGTCGGGGAGATGCTCCGGCCACGCGGCCGCCAGCTCCCGGAGCTCCCGGTCGATCTCTCTCTCGAGGCCTTCGGCGACGCGGTCGGCCTTACCCCGACAGCCTTCGAAGAGCGTCCGCCATCCCTTGATGGAGAGGGCATTGGCACGTCTCAGCGCGAACCCCCGGCCGGCCAGATGGAGGGCCGCCAACACCTCCCCCAGGGCCCGGCACCGCGCGACCGAGCCGCGCCGGGGCCAACGGCCATCCAGAAAGGTCACGATCGCCGCGGGCTTGCCGCCGAGCCGGCGCAGCACAGCACCGTCCTTGCCCTGCACGGGCAATGGGCAGGGCAGGCCATGCTGGGCCAGATGCTGCATCAGCCCGAGAAAAAAGGGCAGGTCCTGCGGATCGACGCGACGCTCGTAGACAGTCAGAATGAACCGGCCCAGCGTCGTCTGGAGGCGGTAGTTCGAGTTCTCCACCCCCTCGGCGATTGGAACGAGGCCGCGGGCCTCGCCGAGGTCATAAGCCTCGAGAAAGCCGCGCAGCGCCTCGTCGCCGACCTCGGTGTAGACCGCCATGCCCGTCTGCTAGCCGATCCGTTTCGGTCCCACCAGCATCAAGAGGCTGTTCAGGATCAGGAGGCAATCCTCAGATCGCGACGACGGATCGGCGGGGTCCTGAAAACCACATCCTCGCGGATGCTCTCGATCTCGTCGATCGCCACGGCGAAGCGCGCGCGGAAGGCCTCGATGAGGCCCTGGACGAGGCGCTCGGGAGCCGACGCGCCCGCCGTGACGCCGACGCGGCACACCCCCTCGAGGCCGGCCCAGTCGACGTCGTCCGCGCTCTCGATCAGCAGGGCGCGGGGACAGCCCGACTGCAGCGCCACCTCGACGAGGCGCCTGGAGTTGGAGGAATTCGGCGCCCCGACGACGAGGACCAGATCGCAACGCGGCGCGATGGCCGTCAATGCGCGCTGCCGATTGGTCGTCGCATAGCAGATGTCCTCGCTCCGCGGGCCCACCAGGCTCGGGAACCGGCGCTTCAGGACCGCGACGATGGCCCTGGTGTCGTTGACCGAAAGGGTGGTCTGGGTCGAGTAGGCGACACGTGCCGGGTCCGGCACGCTCACACGCTCCGCCTCCTCCACCGTCTGGACCAGCTTCACCGCCCCCTCGCGCGCCTGACCCATCGTCCCGATCACCTCGGGGTGGCCGGCGTGGCCGACGAGCAGCACGGTGCGCCCGGCGCCATGATGGTGCTCGACCTCGCGATGGACCTTGGAGACGAGCGGGCAGGTGGCGTCCGCGAACACGAGCCGGCGGCGCCGCGCCTCCTCCGGAACGGCCTTCGGCACGCCGTGAGCCGAGAAGACGACGATGCCGTCGGCCGGAACCTCGGCGAGCTCCTCCACGAACACGGCACCCATAGCCCGAAGCTCGTCGACGACATGCCGGTTGTGGACGATCTCGTGGCGGACATAGACCGGCGCGCCGTTGGCCCGGAGGGCTTCCTTGACGATCGCCACGGCCCGCTCCACGCCGGCGCAGAAGCCGCGCGGCTTGACGAGCATGATCTCGAGCTGCGACATCGATGGCGGGGCCAAGACGAGCTCCTCGGCACGTTGAGCGGACAATCGGAACCGGCGCCTAGGTACCACAGGGATCGGGGCGACGCGAGCCCGCGCGGGCGAAGGGTCGAGCCCGCGACGACGCGTGCCCCTCCGCCTTGTTGCGGCGCCGCCCCGATACTCCTAGCGTCTCGCCCACCTGCGCCACGCTCGTGGAGACAGATCGCTTGCGACCCCCTATCCGCCCCGGCAATCCCCGCTTCGGCTCCGGGCCGACCGTCAAGCGGCCCGGCTGGTCGGCCCGGGCCCTCGAGAGCGCGCTGGTCGGGCGCTCCCATCGGTCGCCTTCTGCCAGGGCCCGGCTCGTCGAGGTGTGCGAGCGGTCGCGGGCCATGCTCGGCATCCCTGCTGAGTACCGCATCGGTATCATCGGCGGATCGGATACGGGCGCCTTCGAGGCGGCCCTGTGGTCCCTCCTCGGCCCGCGGGGGGTCGATGTCGTCGCCTTCGAGGCCTTCGGCAGGGGCTGGCTCGCCGACGTGCGCGATCATCTGCGCCTCCCGGACCTCCGCGCGCTCGAGGCGCCCTACGGCGAGCTGCCCGATCTCACCGCCGTCGATCCGGCTCGCGATGCGATCTTCTGCTGGAACGGCACGACCTCTGGCGTGCGTATCCCGGACGGCTCGTGGATCGCCGACGATCGGGCCGGGCTCACCTTCTGCGATGCGACCTCGGCCGCGTTCGCCATGGATCTACCTTGGCCGAAGCTCGATGTCGTGACCTGGTCCTGGCAGAAGGTGCTGGGCGGCGAGGCGCAGCACGGAGTCCTCGTCCTGTCGCCGCGCGCCGCGGCACGCCTCGAGACCTGGACACCGACCTGGCCCGTGCCCAAGCTCTATCGGCTCGCGAGCCAGGGGCGCCTGCTCGAGGGCCTCTTCGCGGGCGAGACCATCAACACGCCGTCCATGATCGCCGTCGAGGATGCGCTGGACGGGTTGCGCTGGGCCGAGGGTTTGGGTGGGCTGCCGGCGCTCGTCGCGAGAGCCCAGCGGAACCTGGGCATCCTCGAGGGCTGGGTCCAGCGCACCGGCTGGGTCGACTTCCTGGCCCGGGATCCGGCGCTGCGCTCTTCCACCTCGGTCTGCCTCGAGATCGTGGATCCCGCTTTCGCCGCGGCCAAGGACCAGGATCAGCGACGGTTCGTCGCGCAGATGACGACCTCCCTGGCCGAGGCCGGGGCCGCATTCGACATAGCGAGCTACCGCGATGCGCCGCCCGGCCTCCGGATCTGGTGCGGTGCCACGGTCGAGGCTGCCGACCTCCAGGCGCTCCTTCCGTGGCTGGACTGGAGCTTCGCGGCAACCGTGGAGCTGCTCGCCAACTCCCTTTCCACCGTGTGAGGGCCACCCTCTCGACGGGCGCCGCCTCGGCTCGGGCACCGGATGGCGGTGAGACGTTTGTGAACGACCCAAGCCGGGTAGCTTCGCCCTGGCGATCTGCGTGCGGCACGGAAAATCATGAGACGACGGGACATACTCGAGAACGCGGCGATCCTTGCCGGCTGGGCGGTGGCCGGCACCGTCATCGCCAAGGCGCCGGCCTTGCTGGCCCAGCCGGCACAGGGAGAAAGCCGGCCCTTCAGCTGGGAATGGCTCGAGGATCACGCCCGAGAGCTCGCCGGCAGCCCCTACGCCCCGCCGAGCGAGTCTCTCCCGCCCCAGGTCGCCGCCCTGACCTGGGACGAGTACAACGCCATCAAATTCAGGGCTGACCACGCTCTCTGGGCCGGCACCGGCCTGCCGTTCCAAGTCCAGTTCTTCCACCTGGGGATCTTCTTCAAGTCCGCCATTCGCATCGACGAGGTGACGGACGGCCGGGCGACGCCCATTCCCTACGACCCGGCCATGTTCGACTACGGGCCCAATCACTTCGACCCGCCGCTCCCCGCCGACCTGGGCTTCGCCGGCTTCCGGCTGAACTTCCACGAGAACTTCGCCCAGGACGTCGTGGTCTTTCAGGGCGCCTCCTACTTCCGGGCGACGGACTGGCAAAGCCACTACGGCATGTCCTGCCGCGGCCTCGCGATCGACACGGGCATGGAGGGACGCCCGGAAGAGTTCCCGATCTTCCGGCAATTCTGGCTGGTCCGCCCGACGCCGACCAGCACCACGCTCACCGTCTTCGCCCTTCTCGACAGCCTCAGCGCCACCGGCGCCTATCGGTTCGAGATCGCTCCCGGCGGGACGACCATCATGGACGTCACCTGCCATCTCTTCCCCCGCAAGCCCGTCGAGCGGCTGGGCATCGCCCCGCTGACCAGCATGTTCCAGTACGGCGAGAACGACCGCCGCGTGGCCGACGACTGGCGCCCCGAGATCCACGACTCCGACGGTCTCTCGATGAGGACCGGTGCCGACGAGTGGATCTGGCGACCGCTCGTCAATCCCGCCCGCATCCGGGTGAGCTCGTTCCTCGACGACAATCCCAAGGGCTTCGGCCTGCTGCAGCGCGACCGGGACTTCAACGACTATCAGGACGAAGGCGCCCGCTACGAGCGGCGGCCGAGCGTCTGGGTCACGCCGAAGGGCGACTGGGGCAAGGGCCAGGTGATGCTGGTGGAGCTGCCGACGCCCGACGAGACCATGGACAACATCGTGGCGTTCTGGAAACCGGCGGCACCATTCGGACCCGGGCACGAGGTCGAGCTCGCCTATAGGCTCTACTGGTGCGAGCGGCCGCCCGACCGGCCGGTCAGCCTCGCCCAATGTGTCGCCACGCGGATCGGCAAGGGCGGCATCATCGGCCACGCGCCCGACAGGAACCTGCAGAAGTTCGTGGTCGACTTCTCGGGCGGCGATCTCCCGCTGATCCACAAGGACGAGCCCGTCGAGCCGGTCATCACCCTCTCGCGCGGCACCGTCCAGCGCCTCACCGCGCTCGACGGGAAGATCCTGATCTCGCCCCTCGCCCGGCCCCTGCCGGAGATCAATGGCTGGAGGGTGAACTTCGACATCAGCTGGCAGGGCGCCGAGCCGATCGATCTCCGGATGTTCCTGAAGCTCGGGCCCTCGACCCTGACCGAGACCTGGATCTACCAATGGGATCCGCCGCACCCCTGATCTGCCGGGCCGGCCGCGGGATCGAGGGCAAGGGCACCGTCCTCAGTGACGGGCCCCCGGTCGATCGCTCGGAACGAGATCGATCTGGACCACCCGGCCGGCCCTGAGGATCTCCGCCGGAAGGGCCGTGCCGGTCCGCTCCCTGGTCAGCAGGCGATGGAGCTCGTCGACACCCGAGATCTGCTGGCCTTCGACGGTGAGCAGCAAATCACCTTCCAGCAGCCCTGCCCGCGCCGCCGGGCCATTCGCCTCGACCGAGGCCACGCGCAGCGCCGTCAGGCTCTCCCGACCCAGCCGCCGCGCCAGCGGGCGCGACAGGGCGATCGTCTGGCCGGCGAGACCGAGATAGGCCCGCCGGACGTGTCCATGGCGAAGGATCTCGCCGAGGACGAAGCGCGCGGTATTGCTCGCAACCGCGAAGCACAGTCCCTGGGCGCCCAGGATCGTCGCCGTGTTCACGCCGATGGCCCGGCCGCGGCTGTCGATCAGCGGCCCGCCGGAATTGCCCGGATTGAGTGCTGCGTCCGTCTGCAGCACGTCGTCGATGAGACGGCCGGAGGCGCCCCGCAGCGAGCGGCCGAGCGCGCTGACCACGCCCGCCGTGACCGAGAAGTCGAAGCCGAGCGGATTGCCGACCGCGATCGCGATCTGGCCTACGCGCAGCCCGCTCGACGAGGCGAGCTCGAGATGGGCGGCCGGCCCATGGTGGACCTGCAGCACCGCGAGGTCGGTGTCGGCATCCTCGCCGACCAGCCAGGCCTTGCCCATCGTGCCGTCGGGAAAGGTGGCCCGCACCAGATCGGCGCCGTGGACGACATGGCTGTTGGTCAGGAGATAGCCGTCGGAGGTGACGAGAAAGCCGGAGCCCGCGCCGGCCGGACGGCCGCCACGCTCGACGACGACATGGGCCACCGCAGGCGCCACCCTGGCCGCGGCCGACGCGACCGCGTCCGAGTAGGCGTCCAGCACCGCCGCATCCGCGGGATCCACGGCCGTTCCGCCGTTCCCGAGCGGCTCGCCGCCCGGCCCGCCGAGCAGCCCTGAAGAATCGAGATCGAGATACATGCTGGTCTCCCAGTGGAGCGCCGAGATCATGTAGGTGGTTGCGACCGGTGCTCCAAAGACCATGCGGATTTCGCGGGGCTGGCATTACCGGGACCTCGGGTGTAGGAGGTCCCGCGCTTCGCATCCGGGAGGGAGGACCGATGGGCAACGTCGCCGTCGTCGGCGCGCAGTGGGGCGACGAGGGCAAGGGCAAGATCGTCGACTGGCTCTCGGAGCGCGCCGATGTCGTGGTCCGCTTCCAGGGCGGCCACAATGCCGGTCACACCCTCGTGGTCGACGGCAAGACCTACAAGCTCTCGCTGCTGCCCTCGGGCGTGGTGCGCCGGGGAAAGCTCTCGATCATCGGCAACGGTGTGGTCGTCGACCCCTGGGCGCTCCTGACCGAGATCGAGGCGCTGCGGGCGGCGGGGGTGCCGGTCGGCGCCGAGACGCTGCGCATCGCCGAGAACGCCCCGCTCATTCTCCCGCTCCACGGCGAGCTGGATCGCGCGCGCGAGCAGGCGCGCGAGAAGAGCAATCAGGGCCCCGGCATGATCGGCACGACCGGGCGCGGGATCGGCCCGGCCTACGAGGACAAGGTGGCGAGACGCGCCATCCGCATCTGCGATCTCGCCGACACGGCGATGCTCGAGCAGAAGGTGCACGAGCTGCTCCTGCACCACAACGCCCTGCGGCGCGGCCTCGGCATCGACGAGATCGACGGCGAGGCGCTTCTGGCCCAGCTCCGGGCACTCGCCCCCAAGCTGCTGCCCTTCGCCGAGCCGGTCTGGCTGCGGCTGGCCGATCTCAAGCGCGCCGGGCGCCGCATCCTGTTCGAGGGCGCCCAGGGTGCGATGCTCGATGTCGACCACGGCACCTACCCCTTCGTCACCTCCTCCAACACGATGGCCGCCGAGGCCGCGATCGGCTCGGGCCTGGGCCCGGACAGCGTCGGCTATGTGCTGGGCATCTCCAAGGCCTACACGACCCGGGTCGGCGCCGGCCCGTTCCCGACCGAGCTGCACGACCAGATCGGCCAGCAGATCGGCGAGCGCGGCAACGAGTTCGGCACGGTGACGGGGCGCCCGCGACGTTGCGGATGGTTCGATGCCGTTCTGGTCCGCCAGGCGGCCCGGCTGGGGGGCATCACCGGCCTCGCCCTGACGAAGCTCGACGTGCTCGACGGCATGCCGACCCTCCATGTCTGCACGGCCTACAGCCTGCAGGGTCAGCTCCTCCACCATCTCCCGGCGGGCATGGGCGCGCAGGCGGCGGCGAAGCCGGTCTACGAGGAGATCGGCGGCTGGTCCGAGAGCACCAAGGGTGCCCGGAGCTTCGCCCAGCTTCCCGCCAACGCCGTCAAATATGTGAAGCGGCTGGAGGAGCTCGTCGAATGCCCGGTGGCGCTCCTCTCGACGAGCCCTGACCGGGACGACACGATTCTCGTCCGCGACCCCTTCGTCGACTGAGCGCCCTCAACCCGCAGCCGGCGAGCGGCGACCCTGAGCGCCGGCGAGGCGGGCGTCGAGGCGGCGGGCGATCAGGTGGCGGACGAGCGGCGCCTCCCCGCCCTTGTGGTAGAGCCGCGCCCGAGCCTCGATGGCCTCGTCGGTGGCGGTCGCCCGCAGCGCCTGCCGACGGTAGTCCAGCCAGCTGGCGACGCTGAAGACCTCCACCCAGTGCTCGGCGTCCGCCACATCCTGGAAGGCCTGCCAGCGCGTGGCGCCGTTGCGCTTGCGCAGGTGCCCGACCTCCTCGACCGCGCGACCGAAGGCCTTGGCGTCCTGAGGCGAGATGCGATACTCGACGAGCACCAGAATAGGCCCCTCGTCCTGGTCGAAGGGAAAGGAGGGCACCGGCTCGGCGCGCCGCTGGGACGGCCTGAGATCCGGCACGGGCCCGGTCGGCAGCCTGAAGCGCAAGCCCAAGAGCAGGCTGGCGGCCATCCAGGCCGCGGCCAGCAGCAGCGCATGGCGGATGCCGAGCCCGTGGGCCAGAAAGCCCCAGAGCCAGCTGCCGAACGCCATCGCGCCGAACATGAAGGTCTGGTAGACGGCGAAAACCCGCGCCTGCACCCAGAAGGCCGACGCCGTCTGGACGGTGATGTTGAAGATCGAGAAGGCGCCGAGCCAGGCGGCCCCGCCGAAAGCGAGGGCCAGGATCATGGCCAGCGTGCTGGGCACGAGGCCCAAGACGCAGAGCATGCCGGCGAAGAACACCGTGAGGACACGGACGACCGCCTCCGACCCGTAGCGAAGGCGTGCCGGATGGATGAGGAAGGCGCCGACCATCGCGCCCACCCCGAACCCGCCGAGAAGCACGCCATAGGTGACCGGTCCGCCGCCCAGCACGTCCTTGGCGACGAGAGGAAGCAAGGCCAGCGCGGAGCCCGCCGCGAAGGAGAAGGTCACGTTGCGCAGGAGCACGACGCGGATCGCCGGGGCCTCGGCGACATAGCGGAGGCCCGTGACGATCGCCTTCGTCACCCTCTCGCGCGGCAGCTCGTCCTTGACGACCGGCCGACGCCAGGTGAGCAGCACCAGGATGAGCGCGGTGTAGCTCACCGCGTTGACCAGAAAGGCCGCCTGGGCGCCCGCCAGGGCCACGATGGCGCCGCCCAGCGCCGGAGCGGCCGCACGGGCGAAATTGAACGCGACAGCGTTCAACGTGACCGCCGCGCCGAGGTTCTCGCTGGGCACCAGCTCGCGCACGATCGACTGGAACGCAGGGCCCTGGAGCGCCGTTCCGAGCCCCAGCGCGAAGGTGAAGGCGAGCAGCGAGGCGGGGCCGATCAGCCCGGCCGAGGTCAGGGCCGCCAGCATCGTCGAGACGACGAGCATCCAGAGCTGGGCGATCAGCAGCACCCGACGACGGTCCCACACATCGGCCGCAGCACCGCCGACCAGGGAGAGACAGACGATCGGCGCCTGCACCGCCGTCTGGACGAGGGCTACGAGATCGGCCGTGCCGGCGAGCGACGTCATCAGCCAGGCGGCGCCGACCGACTGGATCAGCCAGCCGAAGTTCGAGACCGTCACGCTGAGCCAGAGCGCCCGGAACATCGGGATGCGCATGGGGGCCATGATGCCCCCCTCGCGGCGGTCCGACGTCGCGGCTCTCGAGCTCATGCCTCGGCACTACGCCCGCCGGAAGCGCGCGGCAAGCGCGCGGCCGGGAGCGACCGGGCTCGCCACGCCCGAGCCCAGTCCAGCGACGGAAGGGGCCGCGACCCTCAGCCGGCCCGAATGCCGAGCCGATCGAGGGCCGGAATCTCCCGTGCCGGCCCGAGAACGGTCAGGGTCGGCTCGCCGCCGGCGAACAGCCGGCGCCCGACCCGCCGGACCGCCTCCACGTCCACGGCCTCGATCTTGGCGACGACCTCTTCCGTCGGGATCCGGCGACCGAAGCAGAGCAGCTGCCGCGCCATGTCGTCGGCGACCGAGTAGGCGCTTTCGAGCGCCATCAGCATGCCGGCCTTGAGCTGGGCCCGGGCTCGCACGAGCTCGGCTTCGGTCGGCTCCGTGATCAGCGCCTCGATCTCCTCGCCGATGACCGGGAAGAGCTGGGCCAGCTCAGCCTCGCCGGTCCCGGCATAGACGCCGAGCAGGCCCGTATCCTCGTAGGCGGCGCCGAAGGAGTAGATCGAGTAGCAGAGCCCCCGGTTCTCCCGGACCTCCTGGAAGAGCCGGGAGGACATGCCGCCGCCGAGCGCGGTCGAGAGCACCTGAAGGGCAAAATAGTCGGGGTCGTGATAGCCGAACGCCTCGACGCCGAGGCAGACGTGAACCTGCTCCAGATCGGGGCGATGCTCGACGGTCCGCCCGCCCGCATAGCGGGCCCGCTCCGCATCGGACTTCCCGGCCGCCGGCAGGTCGCGAAAGAGACGGTCGGCGAGGTCGACGAGCCGGTCGTGCTCGACCTTCCCGGCGCCCGCGAGCACCAGGCGCGAGGGGCCGTAGTAGGCGCCCATATAGTCGACCAGGGCACGCCGCGGCATGGCCTCGACGATCTCCTCGGGCCCGAGGATCGACCGGCCGACCGGCTGATCCGGATAGGCCTGCTCCTGGAAAAGGTCGAACACCAGGTCATCGGGCGTGTCCTGGACCTGCCCGATCTCCTGGAGGATCACCTGACGCTCCTTCTCGAGCTCCTCCTCCTCGAACGCCGAATGCTGGAGGATGTCGGCCAGGAGGTCCGTGGCGAGCGGCACGTCGTCCGCCATCACGCGGGCGTAGTAGGCCGTATGCTCGCGGGAGGTGTAGGCGTTGAGCGAGCCGCCCACGTTCTCGATCTCCTCGGCGATGCCCCGTGCCGAGCGGCGCCGCGTGCCCTTGAAGGCCATGTGCTCCAGCATGTGGGCCACGCCGTTGACCTCGGCCGCCTCGTAGCGCGCCCCGACGTCGACCCAGACGCCGACGCAGGCCGTCTCCAGGCGTGGCATGGTCTCGGTCATCACGCGGAGCCCGTTGGGCAGCGTGGTGATCTCCGTGGGGTTGGCGCTCATGGGGCGGGGAAGCGCTCCTCGATGGCGGCCTCGACGGCGGCCTGGTCGTTGGGCAGGACGATCGAGCGCTCGGGGCGCTCCATGAGATCGGCGAAGGCGGGCGGCAAGGCCGGGCGAACCCCGATCGCCGCCTCGACCGCGTCCGGGAACTTCGCCGGGTGGGCGGTGGCGAGCGTGACCAGCGGGAGGGTCTCGTCGGGCCGTAGCCGCGAGGCCACGGCGAGGCCGACGGCGGTGTGCGGATCGACGACCTCGCCGGTCGCCGCCCGCAAGGTCGCGATGATCGCCCGGGTCTCGGCCTCGCTGGCGCTGCCACCGGCAAAGAGCTGCCCCAGATCGGCGAACGGAGGGCCTTCCAGGGTGATGGCGCCGCCCTGCTGCAGGCCCTGCATCCGCGCCCGCACCCGCTCGCCGGATTCGGCCTCGATGCCGTACAGCAGGCGCTCGAAATTGCTGGCGACCTGGATGTCCATCGACGGGCTGATCGTCGGCACGACGGCACCCCGGCTGTAGATGCCGGTTCGGAAGAAGCGGGCCAGGATGTCGTTGCTGTTGGTGGCGACCAGCAGCCTGGCCACGGGCAGGCCGATCCGGCGCGCGACCCAGCCCGCATAGACGTTGCCGAAATTGCCCGTCGGCACGCAGAACGCGATCTCCCGGCCCGGAGCGCCGAGGCGCAGCCCCGCCCAGACATAGTAGACGGCTTGCGCCACCACCCTGGCCCAGTTGATCGAGTTCACGGCGCTGAGCCGCATCCGCGCCCGGAAGGCGGCATGGCCGAACATCGCCTTCACGAGATCCTGACAGTCGTCGAACGTGCCCTGAACGGCGATGTTCAGCACGTTCGCCTCCTGGACCGTCGTCATCTGACGGCGCTGGACCGGCGAGATCCGGCCCTCGGGATGGAGCATGGCGATGCGGATTTGGGCCTTGCCCGCGAAAGCGCGGACAGCGGCCGCCCCGGTGTCGCCGGATGTGGCGCCCACGATCGTCAGCTCCTCGCCCCGACGGCCCAGCACCTCGTCGAACATCGCCGCCAGGAGCTGCATGGCGAAATCTTTGAAGGCCAGCGTCGGGCCGTGGAAAAGCTCGAGCAGCCAGTCGTTGGTGCCGAGCTGCTTCAGCGGGGCCACGGCCGGGTGGCCGAACGGGGCATAGGCACGGCGGGCGAGGTCCCTGAGCGCAGGCTCGTCGAAGCAGCCTGTCGTGAAGGGGGCCAGGAGCCTCGCCGCCAGATCGGGATAGTCGAGGCAGAGCATGGCCTCGAGGTCGGCGCGCTCGAAGGTCGGCCACGCTTTCGGCACGAACAGCCCGCCGTCCTCGGCGAGGCCGGCGAGCAGAACGTCCTCGAAGCTTCGCTCGCCCGCCCGACCGCGGGTGCTCACATAGACGGGCATGGAACTCCCAGCGCTGCGCCCCGCCTGATAGGCGGCGTCGGCTACCGGCGCAAGCCTGCCGTCAATGGAGATAGCGGGTTCGGAGGTGATCGAGGAAGGCATCCGCGCGAAGGGGCTCGCCGGTCGCATGCTCGACGAGCCGGTCGAAGGCGAGGAACGAGCCCATGCCGTGGATCTTCTCGCGCAGCCAGCCCTGGAGCGGCTGGAAGTCGCCCGCCTCGAGGTCCTGGTCGAGGGTCGGCAGAGTCGTTCCGCGCGGCCCGGAAGAGCTGAGCCGCGAGGAGCGCCCCCAACGTGTAGCAGGGAAAATAGCCGAAAGCCCCGACCGGCCAGTGGATGTCCTGGAGACAGCCCTGGCGGTCGTCGGGCGGCATGATGCCGAGCAGCTCCTTCATGCCGTCATGCCAGGCGCCGGGTAGATCCCCCACCTCAAGATCGCCCCGGACGATCGCGCGCTCGAGCCGGTGGCGCAGCACGACGTGCAGCGGATAGGTCGCCTCGTCGGCGTCGACCCGGATGAGCCCTCGCTCGACCCGATGATAGAGACGGACGAGATTGGCCGGCGCGAACGCGGGGTCGGCCCCGTAGGTCTGGGCGAGCTCGCCGCCGAGATAGGCGATGAAGGCGGGGGAGCGGCAGGCCTGCATCTCGATGAGCAGGGACTGGCTCTCGTGAACGGCCATGCCGCGCGCCTCGCCGACCGGCTGGCCCAGCCAGCGGCGCGGCAGGCCCGCCTCGTAGAGCGCGTGCCCGGTCTCGTGCAGCACGCCCATCAGGGCCGACGCGACCTCGTCCTCGCGGTAGCGGGTGGTGATCCGCACATCGGTCGGCACGCCGCCGCAGAAGGGATGGGCGCTCTCGTCCAGCCGCCCCGAATCGAAGTCGAAGCCGAGCCGCATCATGAGCTTGCGGGCGAGCGCCTGCTGCCGCTCGAGCGCGAAGGGGCCGGCCGGGCGCAGGGCACCGTCGCTACGGGCCAGCGCAGCGTCGACGATCGGCGGCAGAGCCTCCCCGAGCGCCGCGAACACCGGCTCGACCACGGCGTCGCGGAGGTCCGGCTGATGGGCCTCGAGAAGCGCGTCATAGGCCTCGAGCCCGAGCGCTGCGCCGGTCATGGCGGCGCTCTCCCGGACGAGCCGGACAACCTCCTCCAGCTCGCCGCGGAGCATGCCGAAATCGGCCTTGGCCCGGGCCTCGCGCCAGACCATCTCGCAGCTCGTCGTCGCCCGCGCCATGGCCTCGACAAGGAGAGGATCGAGGGCGCGGGCCATGCGGTAGCGCCGCTGCATCTCGCGCAGATTGGCCGCCTGCCATTCGTCGAGGTCGCTCTCCTCGGCGGCGCCGGCAACGAGGTCGCCGGTCTCGTCGCCCGTCAGCATGTCGTGCGCCAGGCGCCGCAGCGTGGCGGTCTGGTTGCCGCGCGTCGCCGTCGCCCCCTTCGGCATGACGACGGCCGTGTCCCAGCCGAGGATCGAGAGCGCCCCCTCGACATCCCCGATCCGTCGGAAACGGTCCTCAAGTGCCGCGTAGTGCCAGCCCATCGGGTCCCTCGTGCTGTCTGGCCGTGGCGATCGACCGGCCGAACGGCAGCGTGCGCCACATGAGAACGGTGACCGTCGCGAAGGTGAGGACACCCAGCGCGTTGTGCGTCACGGCCACCGGGATCGGATCGAACAGGGCGACGATCAGCCAGCCCAGAGCGATCTGCGCCAGGACGAGCACGAGCGCCAGCAGTGCCAGGCCGCGGATCGGTCCGGGCTGGCCTCGTGACAAGGCGAACAGAGCCAGGACCACGAGGCCGACCGCCGCCGCCAGCGCGCGGTGCATGAAGTTGATGCGGATCGCGGCGTCGGCGAGGTCCGGCACCACCGCCCCGTCACAGAGCGGCCAGGTAGAGCAGGCCAGGGCAGCACCGCTCTTCGCCATGACGGCCGCGCTCGTCATGGCGAGAAGCGCCAGGACCCAGGCTGCGGCGGCCACCCAGCCGACCTGGCGCGACCCTTCGGGAGGCGCAGCGCCGGAGCGCACCAGAATGAAGAGAATGGTGCTCAGGACCAGGAGCGCGTTGCCGAGATGGAGCGCCACCGACCAGGGACTGTTTTGATCCAGCACCGTGACACCGCCGAGCGCGCCCTGAACGAGCAGGAGCAGGATCAGCACCAGGCCGGCTCGGCCGATCACGGGTCGCGATCGCCAGCGCAGGCAGGCAAGGAGCACCAGGGCCAGGACGAGCGGCCCCAGAAGCACGCCGGCGATCAGCCGATGCACCCATTCGAGCATCACCTGGCCGTAGCTGTAACCGATGCCCGGCACCGCGGCGATCTCGCTCGGCGTCGGCAGCCAGTGGCCGTAGCAGGTCGGCCAGTCGGGGCAGGACAGGCCCGAGCCCGTGGTCCGCACCACGGCACCGAGGACGATCAGGCAGAAGGTCGTGAGCGGCCGCGACGGCGGCCAGGTAGCGAACGGCACGCACGCGATCAGCTCTCCTCGGCTCTGAGACCGAGCATGACGTAGAACACGACCAGCGCGCCGGCGAGGGAGAACCATGTGATCGCATAGCCGAGATGGGCGTTGCGATAGTCCACCTCGACGGGCGACGGGGCGGGCAGCTCGCCCGGCCGGGCCGCTCGATTGACAAAGAGAATGAATGGCTGGACGGGCGCGCCGACGGCTCGCTCGAGCGCTTCCGGGTCGAACCAGTACCAGCGCCGCTTGCCGGGTTCGTTGGAGGGTGTGAAGAGACCCTTCGGGGCATCCCCGCGATCCCGCAGCACGCCCGACACCTCGACCCGGCCCGTCGGCTGCGCCGTCGACGGGACATGGGGCGGCAGCAGGGCCTCGGGCAGCCAGCCCCGGTCGACGAGCAGGATCCGCCCGTCGTCGAGGCGGAGGGGCACCACCAGCTGGCCGCCGACCTCTCCGCCCCGCTCGACGACACCGAAGGCCAGCGAGCGATCGTTGATGAAGACGCCGCTGGCCGAGACGTGACGGAAGTCGAGCGCCGCGGGATCGTCGATGCGCGCGGGGTAGGCGACCGCCGGCTCCGCCATGCGACTTTCAGCGTGGGCGATGAGACCGAGCTTCCATTGGAGCCGCTCGAGCTGCCACACGCCGAGCCCGATCAGCAGGGCCAGCATGATCGAGCAGACGAGGGTCAGGGCGAGGCCCGGCCGGAAGCTGCGGCGGCGGCGCCCTTCAGCCGTCGGCGTGGAAATCATCGGTCCGGTGCCGGTACTGAATCGCGATAAGAAGCCCCTTGAGCGGCCGCATCAGGCCGATGGTCAGGACGAGGGCCAGGGGCAGCCAGACGACCATGTGCAGCCAGATCGGCCAGCCATACTTGACCTCGACGATCAGGGCCGCCCCGACGACGATGAAGCCGACGATCAGCACGATGAAGGCCACGGGCCCGTCGCCGCTGTCCTGTCCGCCGAAGCCCTGACCGCATCGCTCGCAGGAGGAAGCAACCCGAAGGAAGCCGTTGAAGAGATGGCCCTGCCCGCAGCTCGGGCAGCGGCCGGTCAGCCCGGAGACGAACGGCGACGGCGCACCCGTCAACCGGCTCCGCCCGCGACCGGCGTCGTCACGAACTGCAGGCTGCCGCCCCACCAGTAGACCCAGACGAAGAGGAAGAGCCAGACCACGTCCACGAAGTGCCAATACCAGGCCGCCGTCTCGAGGCCGACATGCTGGTTGGGCTTGAAGGTGTGGAAGTAGGCGCGAATCGTGCAGACGAGAAGGAAGGTCGTCCCGATGATCACGTGAAAGCCGTGGAAGCCGGTCGCCATGTAGAAGGTCGACCCGTACATCCCCTTGTCGATCGTGAAGCCCTCGTGGATCGAGCGTAGATACTCGAACGCCTGAAAGCTCGTGAAGGTAAGGCCGAGGCAGCAGGTCAGGAGCAGCGCCCGGAAGGCCGTGTCCTGGTCGTCCTCGCGAACCGCATGATGCGCCCAGGTGACCGTCGCCCCCGAGAGGAGGAGGATCATGGTGTTGAGGAAGGGAATATCCCAGGTCGGCACGGGCTGGATGCCCGCCGGCGGCCAGGACACCGAGTAGAGCATCGGCTGGTTGATGGCGCCCCAGAAGAACGCCCAGAAGAAGGCGACGAAGAACATCACCTCCGAGGTGATGAAGAGGCCCATGCCGATGCGCAGGCCCCGCGCCACGATCTGCTTGTGATGCCCGGTGATCCCCTCCTTGATGACGTCGCGCCACCACACGAACATCGTCCCCAGGATGCCGGCGATCCCCAGCAGCAGCACCCAGGTGCCGAGCCCATAACCGTGCATCCAAAGAACGGTGCCGCTCGTCAGGAACAGCGCCGCCACGGCACCTGTCGCCGGCCAGGGGCTCGGATCGACCAGATGGTAGTCGTGATGCGGGGCCTCGTGGCCGTGCGCCTCTGCGTGTGCCGCGTCCGCATGCGCCGCCATCAGCAGAACCTCCTCACCGTCGTCTCCCCCTCTGGCGCCGAGGCTCGCCTGCGCGCGCGCCCGCCCGAGTTGCCGCTCATGCCACGTTGCCCCGCAGCTTGACGATCGTGATCAGATAGAAAAGCACGACGAAGGCGAGCAGGACGAGAGCCACGAAGATGTTCTTCGCGCGCCGCCGGCGACGTTCGGACTCGTCCAGCATGCTCAATACAGCATCCACAGCGAGCCTCCGAGCACGCGATCCGCCACCATGGCCGCGAACACCGAGAACAGATAGACGATCGAGAACCGGAACGCCCGCATGGCGACAACGTCGGTGCCGAGCTTCAGCACTCGCCATGCATGATAGAGGAAACCGCCGCCGAGCGCGGCAGCGGCCAAAGCGTAGAGCGGACCGAGATCGCCGGTGAGCCACGGCACGAGCGATGCGCCGACCAGGACAAGGGCATAGGCCATGATATGCCGGCGGGTCGTCGCCCGGCCGGCCACGACCGGCAGCATCGGCACGCCGACCTTGCCGTAGTCGCCCATCCGGTAGAGGGCCAGGGACCAGAAATGCGGCGGCGTCCAGAGAAAGACGATGAGGAACATCATGATCGGCAGAAGCGACACGCTGCCGGTCACGGCGGCCCAGCCCACCAGCGGCGGGAAGGCGCCCGCGGCCCCGCCGATGACGATGTTCTGCGGCGTCCGCCGCTTCAGCCACATCGTGTAGACGAAGACATAGAAGCCAATGGTCAGGGCGAGCAGCGTCGCCGCCAGCCAGTTGAGCACGAGCCCCATGACCATGACGGACATGATGGTCAGGATGACGCCGACGCTCAGCGCATCCGCCGGTGCGATGCGGCCGTTGCGGTCGGGCGCCGTCGCGTCCGCGCCATCACCCGATCGACGTCCGCATCGAACCAGTTGTTGATCGCCGCCGGCCGCGCCGGCCCCCACTGCGATGCACAGGATCGCCGTGAACGCCGAGCACGGGATGCAGTTGGCCCGGCGCCAGGAAGAGGCCGACCCAGCCCGTGAAGACCACGAGCTTCATCACGTTCGGCTTCAGGAGGATCCAGAAATCGCGCACGTCCGAGGAGGTCGGGGCGGACCGCTCGTCCGAGACGGCCCCGCCCATCAACCCGCTCGCGACGGCGTCCGGTACATACGCCATCAGGTCGACGATCCTTTCCGCAGCCCTCGATCAGTGAATCTGCGGCAGCTCGTTGAAGGTGTGATAGGGCGGCGGCGAGGGCAGCGTCCACTCGAGGGTCGTCGCCCCTTCGCCCCACGGATTGTCCGCGCACTGCTCGCTCGACGAGAACGTCCGATAGAGCACGTAGATGAAGAACAGGGCGCTGGCACCGGAGATGAAGGCCCCGAGCGACGCGACCATGTTCCACCCGGCATAGGCGTCCGGATAGTCCGGGATGTGCCGGGGCATCCCGGCGAGCCCGAGAAAGTGCATCGGGAAGAACGTCAGGTTGACGCCGATGAAGGTCAGCCAGAAATGGATCTTGCCGAGCAACTCCGGCGGCTGCCGGCCCGATATCTTGCCGATCCAGTAGTAGAAGCCGGCGAAGATGCCGAACACGGCCCCGAGCGAGAGCACGTAGTGGAAGTGCGCGATCACGTAGTAGGTGTTGTGGAGCGAATGATCGACGCCGGCATTGGCCAGCACGACGCCCGTGACGCCACCGACCGTGAAGAGGAAGATGAAGCCGGTGGCCCACAGCATCGGCGTCGCGTACCGGATCGAGCCGCCCCACATCGTGGCGAGCCAGCTGAACACCTTGATCCCCGTCGGCACCGCGATGACCATGGTCGCCGCGACGAAGTAGGCCTGAACGTCGGTGTTCATGCCGACGGTGAACATGTGGTGCGCCCAGACCACGAAGCCGATGACGCCGATCGACACCATGGCGTAGGCCATGCCGAGATAGCCGAAGATCGGCTTCCTGGAGAAGGTCGAGATGACGTGGCTGACGATGCCGAAGGCCGGCAGGATCATGATGTAGACTTCGGGATGGCCGAAGAACCAGAAGAGATGCTGGAACAGGACGGGATCACCGCCGCCCGCCGGATCGAAGAAGTGCGTGCCGAAATTGCGATCCGTCAGCAGCATGGTGATGGCGCCGGCGAGTACCGGCAGGGCCAGGAGAAGAAGGAACACGGTGACCAGGATCGACCACACGAAAAGCGGCATCTTGTGCATGGTCATGCCGGGCGCGCGCATGTTGAAGATGGTCGTGATGAAGTTGATCGCCCCGAGCAGCGACGAGATGCCCGCGAGGTGCAGGGAGAAGATCACCATGTCCACCGCCGGGCCGGGATGGCCGAGCGCTCCCGACAGCGGCGGGTACAGCGTCCAGCCCGTGCCGGCCCCGTCGTCGACGAAGGCCGATCCGAAGAGCAGACAGAAGGACGGCACCAGCAGCCAGAAGCTGATGTTGTTCATGCGGGGGAACGCCATGTCCGGCGCGCCGATCATCAACGGCACCATCCAGTTGCCGAAGCCGCCGATCAGCGCCGGCATGACGAAGAAGAAGATCATGATCAGCCCGTGGGCCGTGACCAGGGTATTGTAGATCTGGTGGTTGGTGATGAACTGGATCCCCGGCTCCATCAGCTCGGCGCGGAAGAGCAGCGAGAACAGCATGCCGATGATCCCCGCGCAGAATGCGAAGATCAGGTACATGGTCCCGATGTCTTTGTGGTTGGTCGAGTAGACCCACCGCCGCCAGCCGGTCGGGCGATGGTCATCCGCATGCGCCGAGGCGTACGCCATGCTGCGAACCCCTTCCTGCTCTCTGTCCTAGCGCGCCACGTCGGCCGGAGACGCCGACGCCACCCGCATGCGGCCCGGGCCGTCGACCTGGGCGAACTTCTGTTTCGCGTCCTTCAGCCAGGCCTGGAACTCGGCCTTGGGCCTGGCATCGATCATGATCGGCATGTAGGCGTGGTTGACGCCGCAGAGGCGCGAGCACTGGCCGTAGTAGATGCCCGGCTTGTCGGCCTCGAGCCATACCTCGTTGAGGCGCCCCGGGATGGCGTCGATCTTGATGCCCATCGCCGGCATCGACCAGCTGTGGATCACGTCGGCGGACGTCACCTGCACGCGCACCACCTCGCCCACCGGCACGACCATCGGGTTGTCCGTCGACAGGAGCCGCTCCTGCCCCTTCGCCTTGTCGATCTCGTTGTCGGGGATCATCAGCGCGTCGAAGCCGAAATTGCCCTCGTCCGGATAGGAATAGGACCAATACCACTGGTGGCCGGTGACCTTCACGGTGAGGGCGGCCGGCGGAACCGTGTTCTTGTAGTAGAGGAGCTTGAACGAGGGGACCGCGATGATCACCAGGACGAGGACCGGAACGGCCGTCCAGATGATCTCCAGGAGCGTGTTGTGCGAGCGCTTCGAGGGCACGGGGTTGCGGAACTCGTGAAACCGATAGGAGGAGACGAGCAGCAGCCCGAGGACCAGCAGCACGATGATCGTGATGACCCACATCAAGAGGGTGTGGAAGCTCTCGATCCGCTCCATGACCGGCGAGGCGGCCGGCTGAAAGTCCATCTCCCAGGGAGTCGGCCCCTCGACGGCGGGCCCGGCGGCGAGGGCCGCGCCGCCCCATGCGATCAGGCCGGAAGCGACCGCGAGAAGGCTCGGGATGCGTGATCGCATGGACGCCTCGTTCCTCTCCAAGAAAGCGAATCCAAGCGGCGCGTGGGCGGCGCTCATGCGTCGGTCTGCTCGAGGCGAAATGCCCACCGGAGACGGCCGCGACCATAGGAGCCGGCCCGGGGACCGGCCGAGTGACAGATTGTCGCAAGAACGGCCAATCCGAGCGGCTTTTCCGTTCTGTGGCTGGGGTTTGGCGCTCATCCTACTCCATCGCATGAAGAGCCTGTCCGTCCCTCCCGACACCGTTGCGACCGCGGCGCCGACACCAAACCCGGCGCGACCATAGCGAGAAGCGGCTCGGGCCACAAACGGCCTCGGGGACAGGCGGCAGAAGGTGGAGGAGCGATTTCCCAGGCGGGCCCTCATGCCTGTCGTTGGCACGGCGCGCGAACCCGGACTATGGTGCCGGCCGGGGGGATCGCTCGGAACGTCGGCGCCCCAAGGGAGCGAGATGAGCGGCACCGACTTCCCGACGATGATGGGAGGCGCCGGGGACGGCCCTGGGCCCACGTCGTCGCGAATTGAGTCGGGCACGCTCCTGGCGCATACCTACCGGGTCGAGCGATCCATCGGCGCCGGCGGGATGGGCGAGATCTACGAGGCCGTCAACACGATCACCGGAGCCCATGCCGCGATCAAGGCGATCCGCCCGGAGCTCGTGAGCGACGAGACCATCGCCCGGCTCTTCGTTCGCGAGGCGGAGGCGCTGAAGAGCATCCGCGACGCGGCGGTGGTGGGCTACGAGGGCGTCTTCCGGGACGAGATCGGCCGTGTCTTCCTGGCCATGGAGTATGTCGACGGCCCCTCGCTGGCGGGGCTGATCAGGACGCGGCCGCTGGCGGTCGAGGAGGCGCTCCGGCTCGGGCGGCGGCTCGCCCGCGGTCTGGCGGCGGCCCATGCGGTCGGCGTGTTCCATCGCGACCTCTCGCCCGACAACATCCTCCTGCCCGGCGGTCGGCTGGACGACGCCGTGATCATCGACTTCGGGATCGCCAAGCGGCAAGGCGCATCCGGGCCCACCCTCTATGGCGCCGACCGGCAGGGCTTCACAGGCAAGTATGCCTATGCCTCCCCCGAGCAGGCGGGCGCCGTCGTGGCTCCCATCGACGGGCGCTCGGACTTCTACAGCTTGGCCCTGGTTCTCGTCGCGGCCGTCCTGGGGCGACCCCTGCCGATGGGTCACGACCCGCTGACGGCGGTCGCGGCGCGCCAGCGGCGGCCCGACCTGTCGGCCGTGCCCCAGGCGCTGCGCGCGGTCGTAGAGCCGATGCTGGCTCCGGATCCCGGGGATCGCCCGAGCCAGATGGCGGCGCTGCTCGATCGCGTGGAGCGGACCGACCGGGCCGAGGCGGCCGTCCCGGCCGCACGGCCGGCGGCGCACCCGCCTCGACGGTCGATGAGCTGGCTCGCCTGGGTGGGCGGGGCCATTCTGCTCGGCGCCGTCGGAGCGGTGGCGTACGTCCTCCTCGAGCCTCTGCCGCCACCGCCCGTTCCGCCGCCCCCGTCCGTAACGGGCGGCACCCCGTCGGCCTCGGGCGCGAGGCCTGCGACGAAGCCGCCCTCGCAGCCGGCCGGCCAGGTTGCCCCGGCTTCGCCCCCGGGGCCGAAGACCGAGCCGCCTGCCGGCCAGGCAGCGCAGGTCGACATCCCGGCGGTGGCGCGCCTTCGCGAGCTCGTCGGCCAGCCGATGATCGCTCCGCCACAGATCACGCTCAACCGTCCGGACGGTGTCTACCGGGCCGACCGCAACGACGTCGTGGTCGCGCGCGTCTCCCTTCCGTCGGGCGTCGGCGGGTTCGTCTACGTGGACGACTTTCAGGAGGACGGCGAGGTCTACCACCTCTTGCCCGAGCCCAAGGCCCCGGCCAACCAGGTGCCGCCGGGGGGATCGATCCAGATCGGGCACGAGGCCGCGACCGCCGGTCCGCACGATCGCGTCTGGCAGATCGGCGCGCCTTACGGTCGTGCCCGGATCGTCGTCCTCGTCAGCGCCTCGCCTCTGTACGAGGGGTTGAGGCCGATCGGCGAGAAGAGCGAGGACTATCTCGCCGTCCTCGAGAAGGCCCTGCCCGCCGCCAAGCTCGCTGGTGGGCTTGCCATGGCCGATCTGCCGATCGAAACCCAGTCCGGACCTTAGATCGAAGGGAGAGTCGAGGGTCATGCCGAGACCGAAGCCATTCCGACCCTCGCGCCGCTGGCGCTCGCCTCTGGCCATGCTGGCCCTCCTTCTCGCCACGGGAAGCCTCTCGGCCGCCGCCCAGGAGGCGGCCAAGGCAGCGCCCTCGACGATGGTGACGGTGGAGCTGAACAAGCTCGAGCCGGTTGACGGCGCCTGCCGGGTCTACCTCCTGCTTCACAACGGCACGGCGACGAGCTTCGAGAAGCTGCAGATCGAGCTGGTGAGCTTCGAGCCCAATGGCGAGATCGGCCAGCGGATCGCGGTCGATCTCGCACCGCTGCAGGCGGGCCGGACGGTCGTTCGCCTCTTCGATCTGCCCAAGGTCGACTGCCGGCAGATCGCGAAGCTGCTCCTGAACGACGTGATCGCCTGCAGCCCGCCGGCGGCGGCCGGCACGAGCTGCCTCGACGAGCTGCAGCCGACCTCGCGGGCCGCCCCGGAGTTCTGGAAGTGACGGGCGACGGTTCCTGCTGCGCGCGGCCCGAGCCGTCGGCGGAACCCCGCGACTTGGCCGATCCCGGCCATGCCCTGGGGCGTTCGGCCTTGGGGGGCTTTCCGCCTGCCGCGAAACGTGATGTGAGTCACTTGCTGCGGCCAGGGACTGGCCTACAAACCTAGCGGAACGGGGTGGTATGGCCGAGCCTCGGCCGGCCTCGACGCCGCAACCGGATCGTCCGGCTCTTTTGCCCCCAGATGCTGGGGGTCGCCGGCGGGTTGGGTGGACGAACTCGGGGGAGTTGGGTTGCCGGATGCCTTTGGACATCCAAGAGCTGCTTCGACCGCTGACCGAGGCCGCGCCTTGCGGCCCCGATATTCGCGAGCTGAGAGAGTTCGAGAGCCTCCGTGATCTGTCGGCCTCGGAAGAGCGGCAGGACTGGGGTCGGGCCTTGCCGAGCGCCCTGGCTCTGGCGCAGCAGGCCCGCGACCTGCGGGCCTGGGTGTGGCTCGCGCGATCGGCGCTCTCTGCCGAGGGCCTCGCCGGTCTGGCGGACGGGCTCGAGCTCATGGCGACGGGGCTCGGCCGTTACTGGGGCCAGCTACCCCCGATCGATCCCGAGGAGGCCGATCCCGGAGAGCGGTATCTCGGCCGCCTGATGGCGCTGACCGCCCTCGGCGGCTCGAGCTTCCAGTCCACGCCGGCGGACCTGCGCAAGCGCCGGGACGTCTATCATCTGGCGGCCGAGCTGGACATGGTCGCCGCCCGGGCCGGGTCGTCGGCGGGGATGTCGGTGCTCCTGCAGCGGATCGAAGCCGCCCTGCACGAGATCGAGGAGCGCTTCCGGGAAGGCTTCGGAGCCGGCCACGACCCGCAGATCGGCTTCGAACTCCTGCGCGAGAAGTTGGCCCTCTTCAGCGCTCGCGACGGGAAGCAGGGCGGCTCCGGCTCCGACGGCGCCGCCGCGGCCAGCTCGGTCGCGGCGACCGCGGCCGTGGGATCGCGGGCCGATGTGGTCCGGGTGCTGGATCTCGTTTTGGAGTACTATGAGAATCACGAGCCGGCGAGCCCGGTGCCCCTGCTCGTCGCCCGCGCCAAGAGGCTCGTGCCGATGAGCTTCGTGGAGGCGATGAAGGATCTGGCACCCGCCGGAATGAAGGAGCTGCAGGCGGTCGCCGGCAGCGCCGAGCCGCCGAAATCTTGAGGACCTGACGAGGGAGACGGGACATGCCGCAGGAGCAGGGTGCCAAGTTCATCGGCCGCAATCGCGCGCCGCGTGTGCAGATCGAGTACGATGTCGAGCTGTACGGTGCCTCGAAGAAGATCCAGCTTCCCTTCATCATGGGTGTGCTGGCGGGGCTGTCGGGCAAGCCCGCGGACCCGCTGGCCCCGGTCGCCGATCGCAAGTTCCTCGAGATCGACATCGACAATTTCGGCGATCGCCTGAAGAGCATGAAGCCGCGGGTGGCGTTCACGGTTCCGAACACGCTCACCGGCGAAGGCAACATGGCGGTCGACATGACCTTCGAGAGCCTCGACGACTTCAGCCCGGACGCGGTGGCGCGCAAGGTCGAGCCTCTGCGGAAGCTGCTGGAGGCGCGCGAGCAGCTCTCGAACCTCCTCTCCTACATGGACGGCAAGGACGGTGCCGAGAGCCTGATCACGAAGCTCCTCGCCGATCCGGCCCTCCGCGAGTTGCTGGCCGCCGCGGCCAAGCCCGAGGACGCGGCCGAGAAGCCGGCGTCCTGACCCCAAGCCCAGCCGAGGAAAGGTCCCGAGATGGCCGAGCAGCTTCAGGAGGCAGCCGGTCAGGCCGCCGCCGAGACGATCCCCGTCGACGAGTTCCAGTCGCTCTTGAAGCGCGAGTTCCGGCCGCGCGACGAGGAGGCGGCCAACCGCATCGGCGACGCCGTGAGGACCTTGGCCGAGCAGGCGCTCGCCAACACGCGGCTGATCTCCGACGATGCCCTTCGGACGATCCAGGCGATCATCGCCCAGCTCGACAAGAAGCTCACCGAGCAGATCAACCTCATCCTCCACCATCCGGACTTCCAGCAGCTCGAGGGTGCCTGGCGAGGGCTCTTCCATCTCGTCAACAACACCGAGACGGATCAGATGCTGAAGATCCGTGTCCTCAACATCACCAAGAACGAGCTGTCCCGCACGCTCGAGAAGTTCGAGGGCGCCGCCTGGGACACGAGCCCGATCTTCAAGAAGATCTACACCGAAGAGTACTCGATGTTCGGCGGCGAGCCGTTCGGCTGTCTCGTCGGGGACTATCACTTCGACAACGGTCCCAAGGACGTGGCGCTGCTCGGCAACATCGCGAACGTCTCGGCGGCCGCGCACTGCCCGTTCATCACCGGCGCCTCGCCCACGCTCTTCGGCATGGAGAGCTGGCAGGAGCTGATGAACCCGCGCGATCTCACCAAGATCACGGCCACGCCCGACTACGCCAAGTGGAGCTCGCTCCGGAAGAACGAGGACAGCCGCTACATCGGGCTCGCGATGCCGCGGGTGCTGGCGCGGCTGCCCTACGGCGCCAAGACGGACCCCGTCGAGGCCTTCGACTTCGAGGAGGACGTCAGCGGCACCGACCACAGCCGCTATTGCTGGATGAACGCGGCCTACGCGATGGGCGTCAACATCACGCGCTCGTTCAAGATGTACGGCTGGTGCACGCGGATTCGCGGCGTCGAGTCGGGCGGCGCCGTCACCAACCTCCCGGTCCACACCTTTCCCACCGACGATGGCGGCGTCGCGATGAAGTGCCCCACAGAGATCGCGATCGACGACCGGCGCGAGAAGGAGCTGGCCGACCTCGGCCTGATGCCTGTCCTTCACCGCAAGAACACCGACATCGCGGCCTTCATCGGTGCCCAGTCGCTCCAGAAGCCCGAGGAATACGACGACCCCGACGCCACCGCCAACGCCAATCTCTCGGCTAGGCTGCCCTATCTCTTCGCCGTCTGCCGTTTCGCCCATTACATGAAGGCGATCGCCCGGGACAAGATCGGCTCCTTCAAGGAGCGCGACGACATGCAGAAGTGGCTGCAGAAGTGGATCAACAATTACGTCGATGGCAATCCCGACTTCTCGACCGAGACCGTGAAGGCCCAAAAGCCGCTTCGCGCCGCCGAGGTCGTGGTCGAATTGGTGGAGGGAAATCCCGGCTACTACAACGCCCGCTTTTACCTCCGCCCACACTACCAGCTCGAGGGCGTCAACGTGAGCCTGCGGCTGGTCTCCAAGCTGCCCTCCGCCAAGGCGGCCTGACCGCCGGCCGAAGCGATCCACCCATCCGACAAGGAGTGACGTCTCATGGCTGTCGAATGCTTCCTCAAGATCGAGGGGCCGGACCTCAAGGGCGAGGCCAAGGCCGACGGATTCGCCGATCAGATCGACGTGGTCGCCTGGAGCTGGGGTGCCAGCCAGTCGGGCACCATGCACATCGGCACGGGCGGTGGCGCCGGAAAGGCCAACGTCAACGATCTCAGCATCACGAAGTATATCGACAAGGCCTCGCCGAACCTCATGCACGCGGTGATCTCGGGCAAGCAGTTCGAGAAGGCGACGCTGACCTGCCGAAAGGCCGGCGGCGACGCGCCGGTGCCCTACCTCACGATCGAGATGGCGAAGGTGATCATCACCTCCGCCTCGACGGGCGGGTCGGGCGGGTCGGATAACTTCACGGAGAACGTCTCGCTCAACTTCGCAGAGTACAAGAAGACCTATACGCCGCAGAAGGACGATGGCACCGCAGATACCGCCATCGGTCCCGTGGGCTGGAACATCCGGGAGAACAAGGCCGCGTCCTGACCGGCCGAGCGCCGGCCCGGCTCGCACGAGCTCGGGCCGCGCTTTCCTCCGGCTCCGGACACGGGGTCCACTGGTCCGGGCGAGCCCGGGATCTGCGGCGTGGCGGGCGGGAGGCGCTCTGCCTCACGGCGGCTTCATGACAGAGACCGGGCGCATCAGCGAGAGGGGCGGCTTATGGCGGCAGCAGGAACGGCAGACCCGGCAGAGTCGAAGACGGATCTCGCCGCCGCGCTGGCTCAGGCCATGGGCGAGGTGCGTGCGGCTCCGCAAGCCATCCCCCCGCGTATGGCGCTCTTCCAGCTCGCCTGCGTCACAGGCGACTGGAAGCGGGCGCGCACCCAGCTCGAGACGATGGCCGGGCTCGATCCCGAGACGGCGCTGATGGTCAAGCTCTACACGAGCCTGATCGACGCCGAGGCGGCGCGATCCGAGGTTTTCGCCGGCAAGGCGCTGCCGGTGACGCTGGGCGAGCCGCCGGCTTGGCTGGCCATGCTCGCCCGGGCGCTCGGGCACGATGCGGCCGGCGAGGGCGGCGCGGCGCAGGCGTTGCGACAGCAGGCGCTCGACCTGGCGGAGCCGACGCCCGGGACGGTCGACGACCAGCCTTTCGCCTGGATCATGGACGCCGACCCGCGCCTGGGTCCCGTCCTCGAGGTCGTCGCCAACGGCGACTATCGCTGGCTGCCGTTCTGCCACCTGCGGGATCTGCGCGCCGAGGCGCCCGGAGCCATGCGGGATCTCGTCTGGCAGCCGGCCAAGGTTGTGCTCGCCAACGAGAGCGAGCTCCATGTCTTCCTGCCGGTACGCTATCCGGGCTCCGAAGGCGCCGACGACGATGCGCTCCGCCTCGCCAAGGCGACCTCCTGGGCCGAGCGGCCGACCGGCGAGCAGATCGGCCTGGGCCAGCGGCTGCTGGCTACCGACCAGGGCGATCAGGCCCTCCTCGACGTCCGGCATCTCGTCATCGCCGGGTCTGCGGCCGGGAGCAGCGGGTGACTAGCGTCGTCCCCCGTGAGCGGCTCCAGCCCTCGCTGCTCGACCGGCTGAACGACGATCTGTCATCGGCGTTGGGCGAGCTCGCCGCCAAGCGGCGGGCGCTCGAGCGCGCTCTGCAGCCGCCCCAGCAGGCCGAGCTCGACCGCCTCGTCGCCGACGAGCGTCTCGTGACGCGATCCCACCGGGTCGAGCAGATCGAGGCCTTTGCAGGGCTCGACGAGGACACCCGGGCTCTCGTCGCCCGGGTGCTGGAGCTCGAGCAGGCCCGGCGGCTCGAGCTCGACCGCAGCTTCGTGATCTCGATGGAGCGGCTGCGCGCGGCCGTCCTGCGCGACCTCGGCCATCTCCTGAACACCGCCTCGCTCGAGTTGATGGAGGCTCTCGAGGGCGGCGTTACCCTGGGCCTGTTCGAGCGACTGCCGGCGGCCCGGGACAGCGTGCTCAACTACGGGATACCGGCGCTCGCCGGCAGGATCCGCACGGCCGAGGACTACGAGGAGCTGACGCATGCGATCGAGCGGGCCATCGCCCGGTTCGAGCCGCGCCTGACCGACGTCAAGGTGACGGTGGAGGACGAGGCGACCAGCCGCAACGGGCCGGTGAGAAGCCCGGTCACGCTGATCATCGAAGGCGATCTCTGGGGCTATCCGCTGCCGGAGTTGCTGCGGCTGCGGACCGTTCTCGACCTCGAGGACGGCAAGGCCGTGATCGAGCCGCGCGAGGCCGCCTGATGGACCGCCGCTTCGTGCGCTACTACGAGCAGGAGCTGCGCTTCGTGCGCGATCTGGCCGGCGAGTTCGCCAGCGCCCACAGCCGCGTGGCCAACCGCTTCGGCCTCGATCAGGACGCCTGTGCCGATCCTTATGTCGAGTGGCTGCTCGACGGCTTCGCCTTCCTCGCCGCCCGGGTCCACCAGAAGCTCGACGCCGAGCACGAGCAGCTGGCCCACCATCTGATGGAGATGGTCTACCCGGACCTCCTCGCGCCGACGCCGGCTGCGGCCATCGTCCGCTTCCGGCCAGAGCCGAACCCGGCGATCGTCGAGCAGGGATTTTCCGTCCCGCGCGGGACGCAGCTCGCCAGCCGGGCCGGGCTGGGCGAGTCCACCCGCTGCACCTTCACGACGGCGCATCCCCTCGTGCTGTGGCCGCTCGAGCTGGTGCGCGCCGACTATCTGGCGCGCGCCACGCTGGCCGCAGCCGGGCTGCCCAATGTGACGGGGGCTCGTGCAGCGCTCAGGATCCGGCTGAGGACGCTCGGCGAGTTCCCGCTCGGCATGCTGGGGTTGGACCGCCTGCCACTGCACCTCGCCGGCGGCGACCGGATCGCCCACCGCCTCTACGAGGCCATCCTGGCTCACGGCATCCGGGTCGTCTCCAGACAGGTCGACGACGGTGACGCCCTCGTCCTCGGCAAGGAGAGCATCCGTCGGGCCGGCCTGACGGACGAGGAGGCGCTCCTCCCGCCCTCCTCGCGCGGCTTCTCGGGCTACCGCCTGTTGCGCGAGTATTTCACGCTGCCCGAGCGCTTCCTGTTCGTCGAGCTGACGGGTCTGGCCGCCGGGATGAGGCGCTGCGCCGGCCGCGAGATCGACCTCTTCGTTCTGCTCGACGCGGTGGACCCGGTCCTCGAGGGCGCCATCGGGCCGGACCAGCTGGCGCTGTTCGCCACGCCGGCCGTCAACCTCTTCGAGCGCCGCGCCAAGCCGATCACGGTCACGCCGCACGAGCGCGACTTCCACGTCGTCGGCGATCGCCTGCGGCCGCTCGACCACGAGGTCTTCGATGTCCTCGAGGTCGAGGGGGTGGGCAGCGACGAGCGCGAGCGGCTGCGCTTCGAGCGCTTCTATCACACGAGCCATCTCAGCGATCCGCGGCGCGACCGGGCCTTCTACGCGATCGAGCGCCGCCCGCGCCTCGTCTCCGGCGGCGAGCGACGGCGTAGCGGCTCGTCGCGCGGCGCGGCCACCGATATGGCGCGCTCGAGCTATCTGGGCTCCGAGGTGTTCCTGACGCTCGTCGACGGCACGGCGGCGCCCTGGCCGGACCGGCTGCAACGGCTCGACGTCCTGGTGCTCTGCACCAACCGCGACCTGCCGCTGGCCCTGCCGCTGCCGCCCGGCGAGAGCCACTTCACGTCCGAGGTCGGCGGGCCGGTCGCTGCGATCCAGGTGCTGGGCGGAATCGCCGCCCCGCGCGAGTTGCTGGCCGTCGCCGACGATGCCGAGACCGGTCCCCACGGCATGGTGAGCTGGCGGCTCGCCGGTCACCTCGCCCTCAACCATCTCTCCCTGCTCGACGCGCCGGACGGGCAGGGTGCCGAGGCCCTGCGGGCGCTCCTCCGGCTCTACTCGGGCCAGGCGGGACCCGGCCTCGCGCGTCAGGTCGATGGCGTGCTCTCCATCCGTGCCGCACCGGTCACGCGGCGCCTGCCCGGGGGTGGGCCGATCACCTTCGGGCGGGGCCTGGAGGTCGCCCTCCAGCTGGCCGAGAGCGCCTTTCCGGAAGGCAGCGCCTTCCTTCTGGGCAGCGTCCTCGAGAGCTTCTTCAGGCGTTACGTGGCCCTCAACAGCTTCACCGAGACCGTCGTCGGCTCGGTCGAGCGCGGAGACCTCATCCGATGGCCGGCCAGGATCGGGCAGCGCCACCTCGCCTGAGCGCTGGCTCGGACGAGCTGCCGCTCGGCGAGGAGCCTTGGCGCTTCGACCTGTTCGCGGCGCTGCGCCGCATCGAGGCCATGAGCGCCGCGACGCCCCGCCTGGGCGAGGGGCGGCGGGCCCGCGACGAGACGCTGCGCCTGGGCCAGCCGCCTTTTGTCCATTTCCCCGCGACGCAGATCGCGGCGTACCGACAGGCCGAAGGCGGCCGGCCCGCCCGGCTCGCCTCCTATGTGATGGGCCTCTTCGGCCCGCAGGGGCCGCTGCCGCTCCATCTCACCAACCATGCGCGCGAACGGCTGCGTCGCGAGGGGGATTCGACCTTCGCCGACTTCTGCGACGTCTTCCATCACCGCATGATCGCCTTCTTCTATCGGGCCTGGGCCAGCGCCCGGCCGACGGTGGCCCAGGATCGGCCGGATACCGACCACTTCGCCCGCCGCCTGGGCGCCTTGTCCGGCGCCGCCGATCCTTCCCACGTTGAGAGCCAGGGGGTGCCCGAGCGCCTCGCCCTCTACGCCGCCGGCCTGATGGCGATGCAGACCCGACCGCCCGAGGCCCTCGCCCGCGTCGTCATTCTCTTTTTCCGCGTCCCGGCCCGCGTCGAGGAGCTCGTGGGCGCGTGGCTCGACATCCCGCCGCGCGAGCGGTCCCGGCTCGGCAGCGCCCGTCTCGGCGTCGACGCGGTCGCCGGCATCCGCAGCTACCAGCGCGCCCACCGTTTCCGGCTCGTCCTCGGCCCCCTCGGAATTCTCGCCTTCCGCCTCTTCCTGCCCGATGGCCGGGCCCTGCCGGTGCTGAAAGCCATCGCCGCCTTCTCCGCCGGCCTCGACCGCGATTTCGACGTCCGCCTGGTCCTGGCCCGGCAGGAGGTGCCGGCCGCCCGCCTCGACGGGGCGACGCGCCTCGGCTGGACCAGCTGGCTCGCCACCAGGGCGCGGTCGCGGGACGCCGACGACCTCGTGCTGCACACCTCGACTGCCTAAGGGAGCTTCGAGATGCCCGTCATCAGTCGCGAGGTCATCTTCGCCAAGCTCGGCGAGGTCGGCATGAGGACGCTGCAGAGCGCGTTCGAGTTCGCGAGCCAGCGGCGTGACGCCTATATCGAGCCGGTCCACTGGCTGGCCCAGATCCTGCGGACCGATCGGACCGATCTCGCGATCCTGGTCGACCGTCTCGCTCTCGACCGGGACGACCTCGCCAAGGATCTCGAGCGGGCGCTGGGCACGGTCCGGCGCACGGGCTCGTCGCGTCTCGACTTCTCGCGCGACCTCGAGCTGATGATCGAGCGGGGCTGGATCAGCGCCAGCCTGATGTTCGGCGCCAGCCGCATCCGCACGGGCCATCTGCTGCACGGCATGCTGGAGCAGCCGGAGCTCAAGCGGCTGCTGCTCGAGATCTCGCCGGTCTTCCGCGCCGTCGCCGCCGACCAGCTCGCGCAGCGCTTCCTCGAGCTGACCGACGGCTCGAGCGAGGTCGGCATCGCCGCCGAGGCCACACCGCTCGCCGACGGTGCCGCGCCCGGGGCCGGCAAGGGCGAAGGCGCCCTCGACCGCTTCACGAGCGACCTCACCGCCGCGGCACGCGCCGGCCAGATCGATCCCGTGCTCGGCCGCGACGCCGAGATCCGCGAGGTGATCGACATCCTGATGCGGCGCCGCCAGAACAATCCGATCATCGTCGGCGAGGCGGGCGTGGGCAAGACGGCCCTGGTCGAGGGCTTCGCGCTGCGCATCGCCGCCGCCGACGTGCCGCCGATGCTGAAGGACGTTCGCCTGCTCGCCCTGGACCTCGCAGCGATGCAGGCCGGAGCGTCCGTCAAGGGCGAGTTCGAGACCCGCCTCAAGCAGGTGATCGAGGAGGTCCAGCGCTCGCCGCAGCCGGTCGTCCTCTTCATCGACGAGGCCCACACCCTGATCGGGGCCGGGGGAGCCGCCGGCACCGGCGATGCCGCGAACATCCTGAAGCCGGCCCTGGCCCGCGGCACGCTCCGCACCATCGCCGCGACCACCTGGGCGGAGTACAAGAAGCACATCGAGAAGGACCCCGCCCTCACCCGCCGCTTCCAGGTCGTCCACGTCGACGAGCCGGAGGAGGAGCAGGCCATACGCATGCTCCGCGGCGTGGCTTCGGTGCTGGAGCGCCACCACAAGGTCCAGCTCCTCGACGAGGCGATCGGTGCCGCCGTCCGCCTGTCGCGGCGCTACATCCAGGGCCGCCAGCTCCCCGACAAGGCCGTCAGCGTGCTCGACACCGCCTGCGCCCGTGTCGCCGTCAGCCAGCACGGCGTCCCGGCGCTCATCGAGGACGCGAAGCGGCGGATCGCCGACATCGAGTCCGAGCTGGAGACGGTCGGCCGCGAGAAGCGCATCGGCATCGTCTCGGCGCGCGAGCCGGACCTGGAGGCCTCGCTCGAGACGGCAAAAGCCGAGCTGGCATCCCACGAGGCCCGCTTCGGCGAGGAGAAAGCTCTCGTCGATCGTATCCTCGCCCTCCGCGACCAGCTCCGCCAGGGCCAGAGCGAAGGCGCGTCGCTCGAGGAGCTTCAACGCATCCAGGCCGAGCTCAAGACGCTCCAGGGCGAGGCGCCATTGATCCTGCCGGCCGCCGACAGCCAGGCCGTGGCCTCGATCGTCGAGAGCTGGACGGGCATACCGGTCGGCCGGATGCTGACGGACGAGATCGAGGCCGTCCTCGGCCTCGAGGCGACGCTCGGGGCCCGCGTCGTCGGCCAGAACCATGCCCTGGCGACCGTGGCCCAACGTATCGAGACGGCGCGGGCCGGGCTGGAGAATCCGAGCAAGCCCAAGGGCGTTTTTCTGCTCGTCGGGCCGTCGGGGGTGGGCAAGACCGAGACGGCGCTGGCCCTCGCCGAGCAGCTCTTCGGCGGCGAGGACCACCTCATCACCATCAACATGAGCGAGTTCCAGGAGGCCCATACCGTCTCGACGCTGAAGGGGGCGCCGCCGGGCTATGTCGGCTACGGCGAGGGCGGACGGCTGACCGAGGCGGTCCGCCGCAAGCCCTACAGCGTCGTCCTCCTGGACGAGATCGAGAAGGCCCATCCGGACGTCCACGAGCTCTTCTTCCAGGTCTTCGACAAGGGCATGATGGAGGACGGCGAGGGCCGGCGGATCGACTTCAGGAACACCCTGATCCTGCTGACCTCCAATGTCGGCTCGGATCTCATCATGAAGCTCTGCGCCGATCCGGACCTCCTGCCGACGGTCGACGGGCTGAGCGCAGCGCTCCGCGATCCGCTGCTCAAGACGTTTCCGCCGGCCTTCCTCGGACGCGTGGTGGTGGTGCCCTACTACCCCTTGAGCGACGAGGTTCTCTCCCAGATCATACGCCTGCAGCTCGGCCGCATCGGCCAGCGCGTTCGGGAGAGCCGGGGCGTGCCCTTCACCTTCGACGATACGGTGGTCGACCTGATCCGCGCCCGCTGCCAGGAGCACGAGAGCGGGGGCCGGATGGTCGATGCCATCCTCACCGGCACGCTCCTGCCGCGCGTGAGCCGCGAGATCCTCGAGCGGCTGCGCACCGAGACGCCGATCGAGCGGGTCCATGTCGGCGTCGCCGACAGCGACTTCACCTACGGGTTCGCCTGAGGCGGACGATGGGGGCGATGCTGGTCATCGAGGTGGAGGACACGGGGGAGCGGCGGCGGCTGCAGCGGGGCCGCCTCAGCATCGGCCGCGGCGACGGCAATGACTGGGTCATCGAGGATGGTGGTGCTACGCCCACCCTCTCCCGCCGCCACTGCCTGATCGAGGCCGAGGACGATGGCTTCAGGATCACCGACCTCGGCAGCACGAACGGAACCCAGCTGAACGGCCGCCGCCTGTCACCCCATGCCCCCGCCTCCCTCGGCCCCGGCGACCGGCTGCATCTCGGGCAACGGGCGCTCCGCGTCGCCCTCGAGGCTGCGGAGCCGGCGAGAGCTGAAGCCCAAAGGCCAGCGCGTTCCGCCGGCGCGTCCGGTGCTGCGAGCCTCGATTCGATCCTCGGCGGCCTCGCGGCTTCCGACACGGCCGCCCCATCTGCACCGCCGGTGGCCTTGCCAGAGGATGGAGATCCGCTCGGCGACTTCTTCGACGAGCGACCGCGCACCCCCTCGCCGCCGCTCGCCCCGGGCAAGGATCGCGGCTCGACACGCGGCGATCATGCCCAACCGCAGCTCGAGAGCTTCGGCCTGCCGCCGGTCGGCGCCAAGCCTGCCGACCCGCCGGCGGCGGAACCGCCGGCCGCGCCGACCGTGCCCGACACCGGCGCGTTGACCGCTTTCCTCGAAGGTGCCGGTCTGCGGCACGCCGATCTGACGAGCGAGGACACCCTTGTGGTCATGCGTGCGGCGGGGCAGGTGTTCGCCGCCATGGCCGATGGCATCCGGCAGCTCCTCGCGGCGCGAGCCATGGTGAAGAGCCATGCCGGCCTAGAGCGCACCGTGATCGGCGCGCTCGGCAACAATCCGCTCAAATACTCGGCCGGCCCGCGTGAGGCGACTCTCGCGCTCTTGCGACGGCGCGAGGAGGGCTATCTGGCCCCGCTGCCGGCAGTCGAGGCCGCGTTCCAGGACCTCAAGGCCCATGAGCTGGCGCTTCTGGACGGCATGCGCGCCGCGGTCGCAGCGCTTCTCGGCCGGTTCGACCCGAAGGCGCTCGAGGGCGAGCTCGCCGATGCCTCGACCCTCGCCCTGCTGCTCCAGGGCGGCAGACGCGCGCGGCTCTGGGAGCTCTATAACGAGCGCTACGCCGAGATCGCCGAGGCGGCCCGCGTCCGCTTCCTCGGCGACCTCGACCGAGCCTTCGCGGAGGCCTACGAGAGCAAGACTCGCGATCGCGCGCTGGCGCGGGCACCCGACACGGGGACAGGCTCATGAACCGCCGCAAAGCCATCGCCGGCGTCGCGTCGCTGGCATCTCTGGGCCTCCTCGTGGCCTGCGGCGGCGGCAAGAGCCCGCCACCACCGCCGCCGCCGACCCTGGTCAGCGTCAGCATCAAGGCGTCGACCGACGTCAATCCGGACGCCTCGGGCGCGGCCAAGCCGATCAGGGTCCGCGTCCTCAAGCTCAAGTCCGCCGGCAGCTTCGCCGAGGCCGACTTCTTCGCGCTCGACAAGGACCCGGCCAAGGTCTTGGGCGGCGACCTTCTCGGGATGGACGAGTTCATCGTGGCGCCCGGCGGGACGCAGGTCTGGCAGGCCAAGCTCGACGACGACACGCACACCATCGGCGTGATGGCGGCCTACTACGACATCGACAAGACGCAGTGGCGGGCCTGGAAGGATGTGCCGAAGAACGCGACCACGCTCCTGACCGCCGACGTCGGTGCCAAGGGCGTGGCCCTGCGCGAGGCCGGCCTTTGAGCGGCGCCGCCAGGATCGTCTGGTCGGAGGGCATGTTCCTCCGCACCCAGCACTTCCAGCAGCAGGACCGCTGGGTCGAGGAGCTGACGCGCGGTGCCGTCGCGGGCCTGCGCGGCCACGGCTGGGGCTTCCGGCAGCTGGAGCTGGATTCGGGCCTCCTGGCGCAGGGTCGGGTGGCACTCCGCAACGCCGAGGGAATCCTGCCCGACGGGACGCCCTTCGCCATACCCGAGGCGGCGCCGCACCCCGACCCGGTGGCGCTCGGCGTCGTCGCCCAGCCCACCCTGGTTCATCTGGCGCTGCCGGTCGTTCAGGACGGGGCGGTGGAGGTCGACCCGGTCGACGGCCCCTCGACCGGCGCCCGCTATCGGGCCCGCGAGATCGAGCTGCGCGATACGCTGGCGGGTGCCGAGACGATGGCCCCCCTGCATGTCGCCGAGCCGCGCTTCAAGCTCTTGGCCGGCGCCGACGCGAAGGACAGCTACACGACCCTGCCGCTGGCCCGGGTGCTGGGCGCCCAGAGCGACGGCGGCCTCTTGCTCGACGCCGAGTTCATCCCGCCCTGCCTCTCGATCCGGCCGAGCCCGGTGCTCGTCTCGTTCCTCGACGAGCTGGTCGGCAAGCTCGACACGATCGCGATCGAGCGGGCGGCGTTCGTGGCCGGCAAGCGCCTCCAGGGCGCGGGCGACATCGCCGACTTCCTGATCCTGATGCTCTGCAATCGCGCCGAGGCGATCGCCCGTCACCTCGCCGACCAGCGGACCATCCACCCGGCCGACCTCTTCGGCTGGCTGCAGGGCCTGCTCGGCGAGGCGTCGAGCTTCGCGGGCTCGGATCTCCGGCCGCCGCGCCTGCCCCCCTACCGCCACGAGGAGCCGTCCACCGGGCTTCAGCCGCTCATCCAGGAGCTCCGCCGGCTGCTCGTGGAGCTGGCGCGTCCCGACCGAAAGGCCATGATGATCCCCCTGAAGCTCTACCCGAGCGGTGTGCGCGCGGCGGAAGTGCAGGATCGCAACCTCTACGCCTCGGCGACCTTCATCATCGCCTTCAACGCGCCCGTCGCGCCCGAGACGATCCGTCAGCGGCTGCCCGGCCAGATCAAGATCGGCCCGGCGGAGGACCTCCAGAGCATCGTCCGCTCGGCCGTGCCGGGGGTGCCGATCCGGCACCTCCCTACGGTCCCCCGCGAGATTCCTCTGCACCGTGGCATGGTCTATTTCGAGCTCGAGCGGGAGAACGACTACTGGCGCAAGCTGACCAGCTCGGCCGGTCTCGCCTTTCACGTGACCGGCGATCTGCGCGACGGCATGGATCTCGAATGCTGGGCGATCCGGGACTGACACGATGGCCGGCGAGGACCCCTTCGGCCTGAACGAACCCGAGCGGACGCAGATCCTCCGTCCGCGGCCGGGCGGCCGTGGACCCGAGGCGCCGCCCGCCGCGAGACCGGCATCGGCAGCCTCCCGCGACGGGCGCCGCCCTCCCCGAGGGCACGCCCGGGCTCGGCCCGCTGGTCCAGGCGGCACACGGCATCCTTCTTTTGGCCCCACGCCTCAGGGGGCCACGGCCGCCGGTCGAGCCCATGGCGCTGCGCGCCCGCATGGAGGCGGAGCTGCGGCGCTTCGAGGAGCGGGCCTACGCCAAGGGCGTCGATCCGCGTCAGGTCCAGCTCGGCAACTATGTTCTCTGCGCGCTCGTGGACGACATCGTCCTCAATACGCCCTGGGGAGCCGCCAGCGCCTGGAAGGGCGCCAGCCTCGCCGGCACGCTGCATCACGACGTGGCGGCCGGCGAGCGCTTCTTCGACGTGCTCGAGCAGGCCCGGCCCCAGGCGACCCAGATGCGGCCGCTGCTCGAGCTGATGGCCTGCTGTCTGGCCATGGGCTTCGAGGGCCGCTACCGCTTGGCGGCCGGCGGCACCGAGACCCTGAGTCGCCTGCGCCTCGACCTCGGCACAATGCTCGCCGGCAGGGACCGGGACGCCGGCGGCGGCGACGAGCTCTCCCCGGCGTGGCGCGGCATTCCCGCTCAGCACCAGCCGATCAGCCAGCGGATTCCCCTGTGGGTGCTCGCGACGGGCGCGCTCGCCGTCCTGGTCCTCGTCTATGTCGGCTTCAATCTGCGTCTCGGCGCCTACAGCGAGCGTCTCGGGCCGGTCGTCGGCAGCCTGCCCCCGACGCCACCTGTCCAGCTCGTCCGCGCCGCGGCGATCACCAGGCCGGCCCCGCCACCGCCGGTCGTGAAGACCCCGCTCTCGGCTCGCCTCGCGGGGTGCCTCCGGGCGGCCGGGGTGTCGGGCGATGCGGTCACCGAGGATTTCCAGAAGGTCCGCGTGACCCTGCCGAACGCCGGCCTCTTCGCCTCCGGCAGCGCCGATCTGAGCCCGGCGATCGTCCCGCTCGTGCATTGCCTCGGCCGTGAGCTGGCCAAGGAGCCCGGCCGCCTCATGGTGATCGGTCACAGCGACAATGTCCCGATCCATACGGCGCGCTTCCCCAGCAACTGGGAGCTGTCCAAGGCCCGTGCGATGGCCGTCGAGCAGGCCCTGGCCGAGGTCGTGCCGGACGCGGGCCGCATCGGGGTCGACGGGCGGGCCGATACCGAGCCCGTCGCCTCCAACGCCACCGAGGCCGGACGCGCCGCCAATCGCCGCGTCGACATCCTGCTGCTGCGCTGAGGCGGGCCGGCATGCGCATTCTCAAGAGCCTCCTCGCCGTCCTCACCGCCCGCTGGTTCTGGAGCCTTCTTGGCGCCGTCCTGCTCGCGCTGCTGGTCTGGTTCGCAGGTGACCTCCTCGCGGTCGGCACGGTGCGGCCGCTCGAGAGCGAGGTCGTGCGGCTCGTCGTCATCCTCGTCATCGCCATCCTCTGGGGCCTGGGCAATCTCTGGGCGCAGCTTCGGGCGAGGCGCAACAACACCGCCCTGGTCGACGCCCTCGCCGCGCCCGCCGCCCGCCCCGATCCGGGCCAGAGCGAGGTGGCCGAGCTCGCCCAGCGCTTCTCGGGCGCGCTCGACCGGCTGCGCCAGCGCCGCGTCGGCGGCCGGAGCCAGCGCCGCTGGCTCTACGAGCTGCCCTGGTACGTGATCATCGGCCCGCCGGGCTCTGGCAAGACGACGGCGCTCCTCCAGTCCGGCCTTCGCTTTCCTCTCGATCAGGGCGAGAAGCTCAGGGGCGCCGGCGGCACACGCTACTGCGACTGGTTCTTCACCGACGAGGCCGTCCTCATCGACACGGCCGGCCGCTACACGAGCCAGGACAGCGACCAGGAGACCGACGCGGCGGCCTGGCGAGGCTTTCTCGACCTCCTGCGCAAGCACCGCGGCCGCCAGCCGCTGAACGGCGTGCTCGTGGCCCTCTCGGTCAAGGACCTGCTCGACGGTCGGGGTGCGGGAGGCATCGACCATGCCCGCGCCGTCCGCTCGCGTCTGGCCGAGATCGAGAGCCGGCTCGGCATCCGCCTGCCGGTCTACCTCGTGCTCACCAAGGCCGATCTGGTCGCCGGCTTCGCCGACTTCTTCGGCGGTCTCGGCGAGCGCGACCGGTCGCAGGTCTGGGGGGTGACGCTGCCCGGCGAGCCCGGCCGGCAAGGCTACGACCGGAGCGCTCTCGAGACCGGTCTCGCCAGCCTGATCGGCCGGCTCGACGGCCTGCTCCGCGACCGGCTCCTGGCCGAGCGCGACGTCGAGCGCCGGGCGCTCGTTCTCGGCTTCCCGGCCCAGGTCCAGGCATTGATCCCGGACATCCTCAGGCTGGTCGACACCGCCTTCGGCGGCTCCAGCTTCGAGCAGACCCCCTGGCTGCGCGGCGTCTACCTCACGAGCGGGACGCAGACGGGAACGCCGGTGGACAGGCTCGTCGCGGCGATCACGCAGAGCTTCGGCATGCCCACGGCACCGCTGGCCGTCCAGGCCGGCGACAGGAGCTTTTTTCTGCAGCGGCTCCTCGGCGAGGTCGTTTTCGGGGAGGCGAGCCTCGTCACGCGTGATCCGCGACGCGAGCGGAACGAGCGATGGCTTCGGGCCGGTGCGGTCACGGCGCTGGGCCTCCTCATGCTGGCGGCGCTCGGCGGCTGGACCTGGAGCTATCGGGACAGTCGCGACCGCCAGGTGGCGCTGGAGCAGGCGCTGGCCGGCTGGTCCAGGGACTACGCGCAGCTCGCCCAGAACCAGATCCCGATCAATGACGCGGCCCTGCAGCCGGTTCTGCCCGCACTCGATCGTCTGGCCGCGATCCAAACGGAAGCCGCGAGGCCCGACCGTCTGGCTCAGGTGATGGGCCTCTCGCGCGGCGGGACGCTCGCTGACGAGACCGATGTCGCCTACCGCAAAGCCCTGCGCGATGTCCTGGTGCCGCGGCTGATGGCCAGGCTGGAGCGGCAGATCCAGGCGCACATCCAAAGCCCCGACTATCTGATCGAGGCGCTCAAGGTCTATCTGATGCTGGGCGGCCAGGCGCCGGTCGATCCGGACCTCCTGACGGCCTGGTTCCACCTCGACCTGCAGGGGAACGAGCCGGCCATCGCCGCCGGGATGACGCCTCATCTGGCGGCCCTCGCGGCCGACCTGCCCACCCTCCAGCCGCTGCCGGCGCTGGACGGAGCCCTGCTCGCCCAGGCACGAGCGACCCTGGCCAAGGTCTCCCTCGCCAAGCAGGGCTACCGGATGCTCATGACCAGCGCCGCGGTCACCAGCCTGCCGCCCTGGCGGGTGACCGAGCACGCCGGCCCGAACGCCGCCACGGCGCTGGTCCGGCGCTCGGGCAAGCCGCTCGACGCGCCGATCCCGGGGGTCTTCACTCGCGCCGGCTTCTATGGGGTGTTCCTGCCGGCGCTCCCGCAGACGGCGAAAGCGGCCTATGCCGAGAACTGGGTCCTCGCCGGCACGGGTCAGCCGCAACCCACCGACGCGGATCTCGACCGCCTCCAGTCGGACATGCTCAAGCTCTACGAGGACGACGACATCGACACCTGGGACGGCCTCCTGCGCGACATCAGGGTCGTGCCGCTGACCTCGCTCGACCAGGCGGTCGAGGCCACCAAGGCGCTCTCGGGGCCGAGCTCGCCGATGAAGCTCCTCGTCCAGGCGATCGTGCAGGAGACCCAGCTGACCCAGCCGCCGCCTCCGACGACCGCCAGCGCCGCGGCTGGCGGCGCGCTGGCGGCGGGCCAGCAGGCGCTCGGCACCGTCGGTGCCAAGCTGGACAAGCTGGCCCAGCTCATCGGCGCCAAGCCCGCGGCGGCAGCTCCGATCGCCGCGCAGGGCGCCCCGGTCGAGCAGCACTTCGCCTACCTGAAGGGCCTGGTCGAGGGCGTGAACGGAGCGCCGCCGGCGCTCGATGCGGCCCTGCAGGCGCTGGGCAGCCTCCACGCCAAGCTCGCCGAGGCGGCGATCGCACCCGATCCGGCCGCGGCCTTCGCCCGGATCGGCCCGACGGGAGCGGCCCAGCTCGCCCAGGCCGCGCAGGGCCTGCCGGCACCGCTGGGCGACATGTTGACGGGCATCGCCCAGAAGGCCCAGGCGATCAGCGGCTCGGGCATCCGCACCCGCCTCGATGCCATCTGGCGCAGCGACGTCCTGCCGTTCTGCCGCACGGCCATCGGCGGCCGCTATCCGTTCTCGCCGGGCAGCCGGATCGATGCCAGCCTCGACGACACCGCGCGGCTGTTGGCACCCGGCGGCCTCATCGATGGGTTCGTCAAGAACCAGCTCGCGCCCTTCGTCGACACGGCGCAGCGCCCGTGGCGCGATCTCCAGGGTGCCGGCCTGTCCCCGGCGGCCCTGGCCCAGCTCGATCGCGCCGAGCGGATCAGCGCCAGCCTGTTCGCGGCGGGCGCCAAGCCCAGTGCCAGCTTCACGCTGACGCCGCTCGACCTCGACGCCGGCTCCGCGAGCGTGACCTTCGACCTCGACGGTCAGCAGCTCCACTACGCCCACGGGCCCGCGCAGCCCGCGGCGTTCCTGTGGCCCGGCCCCGCCGGGACCAACCTGGTCCGGCTCTCCTTCGCCCCTCTCGACGGCAGCGCGCCGACGAGCGAGGTCGAGCAGGGTGCCTGGGGACTGTTCCGCCTCCTTCAGCGCTCCCGGCTCCGCCAGCAGGGCCAGCCCGACCTTTTCGAGGTCACGCTTTCGGCGGCCGGCCACAGCGCCCGCTTCGGCCTGCGCGCCGGAAGCGTCGAGAACCCCTTCAACACGAGCCTGCTGGCCGGGTTCTCCTGCCCGGAGGGGCTCTGATGGCGGGCCTCGGCGCCTTCGGGAAGCTGCCGCAGCGAGGCGACTTCATCGCCCATCGCCTGCCGACCAGCTTCAGCGATCCCTGGCACGCCTGGCTCGGCGAGGGCCTCGCCCTGAGCCGTGCCCGGCTGGGCCAACGCTTCGTCCCGACCTTTCTCGAGGCTCCCGTCTGGCGCTTCGCGCTCCAGCCCGGCCGCTGCGGGCCCGAGGCCGCGGCGGGCATCCTGATGCCGAGCGTCGACGCGGCGGAGCGCCTCTTTCCTCTGGCGCTCGGTGCCACTGTCTCGCAGCCGCTGGATCTGGCCCGCCTCTTCCGGTCCGAGGGCTGGTTCAAGGCACTCGAGGCCCACGCCCGCGCCGTGCTGGAGGACGGCCTGGTCCTCGCCGACTGGCTGGCCGCGATCGACGGGCTGGGCCCGATGCCGGAAGCGGCGGGCGTGGCGGCACCCGGCTGGGTGCCCCTCGCGGAAGACGGGCAGGTCACGGGTGAGGCCGTCGCCGCGGCGCTTCAGCGGCGCGGCGAGCAAAACGCCTGCCTCTTCTGGAGCCAGGGCTCGCCTTTCGTCCGGCCCGCGTTCTTTCTCGGCGACGCTCTCCCGCGTGGGGCGGACTTCGACCGCCTGATCGCCGATCCGTCGGCCGGCGACGGTGCCGAGGCCGCAGCATGACGGCCGAGCTCGCCCTCCTCGATGCCGGCCTCTCCCATGTCGGGAAGGTCAGGACGACGAACGAGGATGCGTGGCTGGCACGCGCCGATCTCGGCATCTGGGCCGTGGCCGACGGCATGGGCGGGCATGCGCGGGGCGACGTCGCCAGCGGGACGATCGTGGCCGAGCTCGCGCGCATCGCCCCTCCGGCCGACGCGCGATCGCTGCGCCGCGACGTCGACGAGGCCCTGGCGCGGGCCGATGCCCAGCTCAAGGCGGCGGCCTCTTCCTCGGCCGAGATCAGTGCCAGCACGGTCGTGGCGCTCCTCGTCTTCGGCGCGCACTTCGCCGTGCTGTGGGCCGGCGACAGCCGAGCCTATCGCCTCCGGGACGGCAGGCTCGAGCGGCTCACGACGGATCACAGCCTGGTCCAGGAGCTGGTCGACAGCGGTGCCCTCACGGCCGAGGCCGCCGCCTCGCATCCGCTGCGCAGCCGGCTCACCCGCGGTGTCGGCACTGCCGCCAGCCTGGAGATCGAGGGTCGACAGGGCGAGGTCGCGGTCGGCGACCGATTTCTTCTCTGCAGTGACGGCCTCACCGGCCATCTCGCCGACGAGGAGATCGCCCGGATCCTCGCCGGCGCAGCCCCCGGGCAGGCCTGCCGGGAGCTGGTCGAGCGCACGCTCGCCGCCGGCGCCTCGGACAACGTCACCGCCGTCATCGTCCTGATCGAGGACGGCTCGGCCGACCGCACCCACCCCGGCACCGGCTGAGCGGCCGCCCATGAACCTCCTCAACGCGACCCGCATGCCGGCAGCCTGGACGATGGGCATGGACCCGTCGGGCCGCGAGCATGCCGTCGTCGCGATCAAGGGCACTTTTGTCCTCCCCGAGGTCGAGGGCGAGCCGGCCGAGCTGGCCGAGGAGCAGGCGCCGCTCGTGATGGCCGACACCTTCACCGGCGCCCCTGGCTTCTCGGCACCCGTGGACGAGGCCGATTTTCCTCTGCGGAAGCCGCGCTGCGATGTGCTGCTCAAGGCCACGGCTTACGCGCCCGAGGGCCGGACGGCCGAGCGGGTGCGGGTCGGCGTGAAGCTCGGGGCCTGGTCGAAGGTGTTCGAGGTCGTGGGCGATCGGGTCTGGCGGCAGGCGGGCCTCGTGCCGGGCCCGGAAGCACCCCTGCCCTTCAGGACGATGCCGATCACCTACGACAACGCCTTCGGCGGCGTCGACGATACGGAGCCCGACGCCGCCGACGCCTATCGCCTCAACCCCGTGGGCCGGGGCTACGGCCTCGTGCGCTCGGGCGAGCGGCTCCTCGGCCGGCCCCTGCCCAACACCGAGGCGGTGGGCGATCCGGTCAAGCTGCCCTGGGGCGGCTACCGGCCGATGAGCTTCGGCCCGCTCGGCCGCGGCTGGCAGCCCCGCCTCGCCTTCGCCGGCACCTACGACCAGAAATGGCAGGACGAGGTTTTTCCATTTCTCCCGGCCGACTTCGACGACCGCTACCATCAGGCGGCCCCCGAGGATCAGCAGATCGCCTACCCCAAGGGCGGCGAGGAGGTGGTGCTGGTCAACCTCACGCCCGAGGGGCGCTGCCGCTTCCGCCTCCCGATCCTGGCCGTGCCGGTCGTCTTTTTCCCGCGCGACGGCGACCGCGAGCCGGCGGAACCGGTTCTCGACACCATCGTGATCGAGCCGGACCAGCGTCGCCTCATGCTGACCTGGCGGGCGAGCCGTCCCTTGCGTCGCAACGTCTTCGAGCTCGCCGAGGTCTTGATCGGCTCCATGAGCCGCGCCTGGTGGCGCGCCCGCGAGCTCGGCAAGACCTACTATCCGGGGCTCGGGCGCCTCGTGCAGCGACCGGCGCGGCGGGCCCTCCGGATGACACCTAATCTCAGCATCCTCGCTTGCGGCATGACGACGGCCGTCGGGCTCACGGCCGAGGCGAGCTGCGCCGCCATCCGGGCCCGCATCGACGGCTTCCAGGAGACGCGGTTCATTGCCCGCGGCGGCGAGTGGATCATCGGCGCCGAGGTGCCGCTCGAGGAGCCCTGGCGCGGCGTTCCCCGCCTGGCGCGGCTCGTCGCGGGGCCGCTGCTCGAATGTCTCGCCGCCGGTGGGCTCGACGACCCGGCTGCCGTGCCGGTCCTGCTGGCTCTAGCCGAGCAGGACAGGCCGGGGCGGCTGGCGGGGCTCGAGGAGGATCTCTTCGCCGCGCTCGCCGAGCTGATCGGCAGCCCGCTCCACGAGGCATCCCGGCTGATCCCACACGGCCGCGTCGGCGGTGCCCTGGCGGTGCGCGAGGCGAGCCGGCTCATCCACGAGCAGGGGCACGACCGCGTGCTCGTCGCCGGCGTCGACAGCTATCTCGTGGCCGCCACCTTGAGCGCCTTCGACGAGCAGCCACCGCCTGCTGACGCCAGGCAACTCGAACGGCTTCATCCCCGGCGAGGCGGGCGCGGCGCTCCTGCTCGGCCGCCGGTGCGGTGCCAGGCGGCCTCGGCTGCCTCTCCCTCGGCCTCGCCAAGGAGCCCGCCACCATCATGAGCGAGGAGCCGCTCGCGCGGCGAAGGCCTGGCCCAGGCGTTCCGCCAAGCGCTCGCCGGCGCCGGCCTCGAGATGGCGGAGATCGGCTACCGCATCGGCACCATGAGCGGCGAGCAATACTGGTTCAAGGAGTTCGACCTCGCCACCAGCCGCCTCCTCCGCGGCCGCCACGAGTTCATGGACCTCTGGCATCCGGCCGACTGCATCGGCGAGGTCGGCGCGGCGAGCCTGCCCTGCTGCATCGCGGTCGCGACCATGGCCGCCCGCAAGGGCTACGCGGCCGGGGACCCGGTGCTCGTGACCGCCAGCAACGACGACAGCCGCCGCGCGGCGATCGTCTCGGCGCAGGGACCGCAAGCTGATGGCCAACGATGTTTACGCCAACGGCGAGGAGATCGCCTGCAAGGCGGGGCATGGGCAAGTCGCATCTGCGCATTCCCCGACGTCTGCATGACGCCGCCCGAGAACCCAGCGACGCCGCCCGGCGTGCCGGTTCCCTATCCCAACACCGGGCATGGACATCCGACACCACCGATGGCAGCCGCACTGTACAGATCTCCGGCAAGGAGATCATGCTCAAGAACAAGAGCTACTTCAAGCAGAGCATGGGCGACGAGGCCGGCTGCGCCGCCAAGAAAGGCGTCGTCTCCAGCGTCAACCGCGGCAAGGTGTACTTCATCGCTTGGTCGATGGACGTGAAGGCCGAGGGCGAGAACGTCGTCCGCAATCTCGACATGACGACGCACAACCATGCCTCGCCGGTGACGAACACTCCGCCGACTGTACACATCGACAGCATGGCCATCGCCTATCCGGAAAGCTGCCGAGCGGATGTCGAACGCTACAACGATGCGTGCTCAGGTCCGAACAAGACCGTCACGCGGACACCGAGCGGCCAAACGGATCGCGTCCAGTCCTGCTCCGATGATTGCCGCTTGGCGCAGCGCTGCGTCCTGATACCGAAAAAGCACGATAAGAAGTTCTGCTGCCCTGAGACCGAAGGACCGCTGGACCCCAACGACACGCTGCGGACAGGCCACCATCTCATTGAAGACCAATGGGTCAAAACCAATCCCAACTTTCCTTGGTACGGTAGCGGTCGAGGCGCTCCAGACGCGCTGACCGTTGTGCCCGTGGAAACTCCCGGTCGAAATCGGGCTGGCGATCCGCCCGCGGCCGACGACGCAGACGCGCCGACAGTCTGCACCAACCACTACCGTACCGTCGGCACACCCCACAACGAACTGCACGACGTGCAGGGCGTCTTCGTCGAGCAGTTCCAGACCGGCGGTCCCCGCGCCGTGCCTGGAGAACCGAACAACGGTTTCAACTACGGTGAGGCAAAGGAGTTCGCCAAGATGGCGCATCGCTCCGCTTTTCCCGATGCGGACTGCAGCGGGACATGCCTCGAAGACCAGCTCGACGCCTTCTATGGGTCCGATAATGAACGGCCGATGAAATTCTGCCGATGAAGCAGCAGGGCTTGTCGACTTCGTCGTGAGGGTCTTCACAACTCCTGGGAGCGAGTGAACACCAGCAGCGAAGGCCTGAAGGCCTCGATTGGCGATATGATCAGCGCCAGGTCCTAGCGCCAACGCTTATGTAAGAGGGTGGGACAGTGCAGGTCCACTACCAGTACGGCTGCCTTTGTGGCCATGAGCGAATTTATGTCAGCGGGATCGTCGACGAGTACGAGAACGAGGATATCTGTCACGCCGTGATCTTCGAAGGCCGGGGCGCCCATTGGTCCAATTGGATCGTCGAGGCCCGCATAGTCGGGCTTCTCGCGCGCGATACGCCCAGGGGGCCAACGGTCATTGCTCCAGGCAACGATGGCAGCGTCCAGATCACGGACCCGGCCGGCACAGACTGGGAGGTCATCGGCTACGGACCGGAGATGCCAAGCAACTTGCGGCGGCTGACCTGCGCACGGAGCATCGGCGACTACATTTATGTCGCGGGCATGTCCCGCCAAGTGTTCCGGCGGCGATGGTCCGACGGCCTTTGGGAGAGGGCCGATCACGGCGCCCTGGTGCCATTGACTTCAACGGAGATCAGCGGCTTTTTGGCCATCGACGGTGAGGTCGACGACCTCTACGCCTCCGGATTCGCTGGCCATCTCTGGCACGCGCGGAATGGCAGCTGGCGGCAGATCGACCTCCCTACCAACCTCAAGCTCCGCACGCTCAGCTACCGTGACATCGATGATGTCTATGTTGCGGGCAGCAAAGGGCTTATTTTCCGGGGAAGCGGCGACCGCTGGTCGCTCGTTTCCCAGGACCTCACAAGCAACACGTTCACTATGAGCGCTGTCTTTCGGGATCGCATTTTCCTCGTAGCGGACCATGGGGTGCTGTACGAACTTCAGGGTGACGCACTGGTCAAGGTCGATTTTGAGGAGTTGTTCTTCTGTGGCTTTCTACATAGCTCGGCCGACAGTCTGCTAGCCTTAGGCCCGAGACGGGCAAAGCTATTCAACGGGACTTCCTGGTCGGAGCTTGATCTGCCAGTCTGAACGAGGCGACTGGCCCCCTTGGGCTCGCCCCCTGGTTGTTCCCGCCTTGAGCCTTAACGCGGCGACCTCGAACGGGTACGGAATGAGCCCCCTTGATACAAGAGAGCACATTCGTCAGCGGAGGTACTCCTCGTAGGCGAGCGCGTCGTCCCCCATTGGCTCTATCCCCAGCCCGATCATCCCCCGCCCATGCAATGACGCACGGTCCCTGCGGAGAAAGATTGGCTCTCCATGAGCAGGCTGCAGCCAAGTGCCATTCGTGCTCCTGTCCTCGATCACGAAGCGGTCCCGCGCGAACCCGATCACCGCATGCCGGCGCGAGCAGAGGGGCGAGCGCACCACGAGGTCGCAGGCCTCGTCCCGACCGATGACGAGGCTACCGCTCGTCGACAGCTCGAGCGTCCGGCTGCCGTAGCGGAGCTTGAGCATCCGCCGGGCGACCCCACCCACCTCGACCCCGCGCAGGACCGTCGCCTCGACCTCCGGTGCGAGCCGCAGGCGCCAGACGCTCGTGGGCGTGCTCCTGCCCCTGACGACGAGGCTGTCGAAAAGCTCGGCCCTGGCGCGGAGCGGAGCCGGCAGCGCCGTGACGAGGTCGCCGCTCGCCAGCGCCTCGCCCGGCCGTGCCAAGGCCTCGAGCCGGGCCGGCCACGTTGACCGCATCGCCGAGAATGTCGCCCGAGCCTTCCTGCTCGATGACCCGGCCGAGGTGCATGGCGACCCGCACCACAACGCCCGCTGCTCCCTCGAGCGCCAACATGCGCTCAGCGGCGAGGCAGGCTCGCTCGGCGTCGGGGAAGGTCAACAGAAGCCCGTCGCCCAGATGCTTGACGATCCGGCCGGTCTGGCTTTCGGCGGTGCGGCCGAGCGCCGCCAGCAGGTCCTGACTCACCCGCGCCGCCGCCACGTCGCCCAGCCGCTCGTAGAGACCGGTGCTGTCTCCTATGTCGACGAAGACGATCGCTACCGGGGCATGCATGCGGCGTCACCTCGACCAGCGCCGCTCGAGCCGCCGTTCCGGCCGAGGCGCTCCCGTTCCCTGCGGCTCCAGCCTACCCGCCTCCAAGCTCGCCCGTCACTGCCGAAGGACCGGCGCCCGCCGGCTTTTGGCAGTGCCGCGTCGGGGCCGAGGGGCCGGAGCGACCGGCGTCGGGGCACGCCGGGGCCAACTCTTCATACCGACACCTCACGCAGCCCCTTGTTCCGGGCCCAGGCGCTCGCACCTTCAGCCTTGGGCCAATGCTGCGGACAGTCGTTCGGGAGGAGCTGTGATGAGGATCGGGATCATCGGGGCGGGGAATATCGGGGGCGCGCTCACGCGTCGGCTCAGCGCGCTCGGGCACGAGGTCTTCGTCGCCAACTCGCGGGGACCGGCGAGCCTGTCGGACCTCGCGGCGGAGACCGGGGCCACGGCCGTGACGGCGGCCGAGGCGGCGCGGGCCGGGGAGGTCGTGGTGGTCACCATCCCCATGAAAAAGATCGCGGATCTGCCGCAGAGCCTGTTCGCGGGCGTGCCGGCGGGTGTCGTGGTGGTCGACACCGGCAACTACTACCCGCAGCAGCGGGACGGGCGCATCGACGGCATCGAGGCGGGCCAGGCCGAGAGCCGCTGGGTGGCCGAGCGTCTGGGCCGGCCGGTGATCAAGACGTTCAACAACATCTACGCCAAGCATCTTCAGGAGCACGGCCAGCCCAAGGGCAGCCCCGGACGCATCGCGCTCCCCGTGGCGGGTGACGACGCGACCGCCAAGGCCGTGGTCATGCGCCTCGTCGACGAGCTGGGCTTCGATCCCGTGGACGCCGGCCCGCTGGACGAGTCCTGGCGCCAGCAGCCGGGCAGCCCGGTCTATGCCAAGGATTTCGACGCGGCCGGGGTCAGGCGGGCCTTGGCGGAGGCAAGCCCGGAGCGCACGCGCGGCTTGGCGGGCGACGCCGAAGAGCCCCGGCGGCTTTGGAAAGCCTGCCTGACGGCCCCGATCAGCCGGGGCAGCCCGTCGCCGCTGGCCCGCCAGCAGCGAGCGGGCGGCTCGGGCTACTTCCAGATCGGCTTGCCGAGATCGATCTGGCTCTTGTCGGTTGCGGCGCCGGTAGCCGCGCCCGCCGCACCACCGACGACGGCCCCGGCCACCGGATGGCCCAGGAGCGCGCCCCCGACGGCACCGGCGCCGGCGCCCAGGGCGCCGCCACTGAGTGCCCGATCCGAGGTCGACGAGCCGCAGGCTGCGAGACCGCCAGCCAATGCCACGACACAGAAAAGCTTCGTCCACATGGCCAATCCCTCCGTTTCTGGAAGGATCAACGGACGAGCGGACCCCGAAGTTTCGCGCGCGACGCGGGAAACGGCCGAGCCAATCACCCGGGGCCAGGGCGTGGACCCGGCGCCCGAGGGAAGGATGGGGCGAGCGAGCGGGATCGAACCGCCGACCTCCAGGGCCACAACCTGGCGCTCTAACCTACTGAGCTACGCCCGCCACACGGGCGGCTATCTCGCGCAAACGACCGGCCCCGTCAAGCCGAGGGGCGGCGCGACGGCCGCACGAGGACGGTCGGCCGGGTGACTGCGAACCGGGCAGGCTGCCCAATCCGTGCCCAGGCGGCTGGATCGGGCCCGTGCAGGAGAAAAGCGCGCGTGAGGCTGGACGCCGCGCCCGTGTCTTGGCACGCTCTCTGCATCGACCCGAGCACGTCGGGGAACCGCAGCGCGTGCCGGCGCTCGCGACACAGACCGGAGACCGAGCAGGCATGAAGAAGATCGAAGCCGTCATCAAGCCCTTCAAGCTCGACGAGGTGAAGGAGGCGCTGCAGGAGGTCGGCCTCAAGGGGATGACCGTGACCGAGGTCAAGGGCTTCGGCCGGCAGAAGGGCCACACCGAGCTCTATCGGGGTGCCGAGTACGTCGTCGACTTCCTCCCCAAGGTGAAGATCGAGCTGGTCGTCGAGGACGGCATCGTCGAGCGGGCGGTCGAGGCGATCCAGCAGGCCGCCAAGACCGACCGGATCGGCGACGGCAAGATCTTCATCACCGACGTCGGCGACGCCATCCGCATCCGGACGGGCGAGCGGGGCGGCGACGCCCTCTAGAGCGAGGGCTCCCCGGATCGGCTCGTGGCCCGCGGCGCCCAGTCGGCACGCGCATTCGTGGGGTCCATCGAGATCCTCACGGTGTCGCTTGTCGCCGGGCTTTCGTGGTCTCGCTGGCGCCCGGCAGCAACCGAGACCAAGGTCGAATCCCCCTCAGCGGCCGCCGACACCGGGCCGCGCCGCCGCCTGAGGGACCGACAGCACTCCGCCCCGCCCCGTCACCGCCGGCTCTCCGGGGGCTCCGACACGACCGAAGGAGACGCCTCAGCGCTCGAGCTCGCGGCGGGCCTCCTCGATGGCGGCCTCGTGGTACCAGCCGCTGCCCAGCTCCGCCCTGACGACCCGGGGCGACACGGAGGTCACCGCGCGCTCTGCCTCGTCACGGCGAACGCCACTTGTCGCGCGGACCCTGACGGGAAATTCGTAAATCTTCGCCGATTCGCGATAGAGCCTCGAGCTCATGGCCCTTCCTTTCGATGCTGCGCCTTGGCGCGTCAAGCATAGGCTCGCCATATCGGGTCTGCACGCCGTCTGCGCAACATGCGTCAGTTAAAATCATTCGATGCCTATATTCTAGGCATGCATGTCGTTTGCTTCTTTCGTTGGCATGTCTTGCGCAACGACCTTTTGCCTTTTCGGCGCCTTGCCCCTGACGAGACAACTGGCGCCGGGAGCTGGCCCTGACGATCGGCATCGCCGCGGCGCCGAGGAGGCCGTGCGCGTGCCTGCCCCGGCAGGCGGCGTCGCCCACGGTCCGACGCCTGAAGAGAGCGTCGACTGCCCAGCCCTCTCGAGAGCCGCCGAGGCGGCGCCGACGCGCCGATTGGCACATAAAATGCTCGGTACCCGTCGGCCGCCGGCGTCAGGGGACGCCCCCGGCGTCCGGGCATGAATAGGGAATTCCTCGCTCCTCGCGCGCGATCAGCCAACGAAAGGCCGCCAATGACAAAGTACAAGCTCGAGTATATCTGGCTCGACGGATATGCTCCGGTGCCCAACCTGCGCGGCAAGACGCAGATCAAGGAGTATGCCGAGTTTCCGTCCCTCGAGCAGCTTCCTCTGTGGGGCTTCGACGGCAGCTCCACCATGCAGGCCGAAGGCCGGAGCTCGGACTGCGTCCTGAAGCCCGTGCGCGTCTTTCCGGACGGCGACCGCAAGAACGGCGCCCTGGTGCTGTGCGAGGTCATGATGCCGGACGGCGAGACGCCGCACCCGTCGAACAAGCGGGCGACGATTCTCGACGACGAGGGCGCCTGGTTCGGCTTCGAGCAGGAGTATTTCTTCTACCAGAACGGCCGGCCGCTCGGCTTTCCCGAGTTGGGCTACCCGGCACCCCAGGGTCCCTACTATACGGGGGTCGGCTACAGCAAGGTCGGCGCCGTGGCGCGGAAGATCGTCGAGGAGCATCTGGACCTCTGCCTCGCCGCCGGCATCAACCACGAAGGCATCAACGCGGAGGTCGCGAAGGGCCAGTGGGAGTTCCAGATCTTCGGCAAGGGCTCGAAGAAGGCCGCCGACGAGATGTGGATGGCCCGCTACCTGATGGAGCGGCTGACCGAGAAGTACGGCATCGACATCGAGTATCACTGCAAGCCGCTCGGGGACACCGACTGGAACGGGTCCGGCATGCACTGCAACTTCTCCACCACCCATCTGCGCGAGACGGGCGGCAAGGCCTATTTCGAGAAGCTGATGTCCGCCTTCGAGGAGGCGCGGGCCGATCACATCGCCGTCTACGGGCCCGACAACCATATGCGGCTGACGGGCAAGCACGAGACCCAGTCGATCCACGCCTTCAGCTATGGGGTCGCCGACCGCGGCGCCTCCGTCCGTGTGCCGCACAGCTTCGTGAGGAACGGCTACAGGGGCTATCTCGAGGATCGCCGCCCCAACTCGCAGGGCGACCCCTACCAGATCGCGTCCCAGATACTGAAGACGATCGCCTCCGTCCCGACGGGTGCCGAAGGTGGCGTGGCGGCGGCAGCCTAGGCCGATCCGCGCTCGGTTCGCGGCCCGGGATCGCCGGGCCGGGCCGCCCCTCGTCGCTGGCGCCCTCTGGCATCCGTCCGCGCGGCGCCCGAGGCGGCCGGCAACGGCCCCGCCGGCTCCCGCCTTCTTCCCCCGTGCGGGATACGATGCTACCTGATCCGCCAGCGATCCAGTGGCGGTTCCGCGCCCTCGAAGGCCGATGGCCATCGAGGCGCTGTCACCTGCGGCGACGGCTGTTGAGGCAAGACCGGGCCCTGCGACGAGACGGGGTCCGCTGACCAGGGAATGTCGACCATGACTTTGGGGTGCAAGACGTCGTCGGACGTCATGAAGGCGATCAAGGACCAGGGCGTCGAGATGGTGGACATCCGGTTCACCGACATGCCCGGCATGTGGCAGCACACCTCCTACCCGGTGCAGTGCTTCGAGCAGGACGGCATCGACGACGGCCTCGGCTTCGACGGCTCGTCGATCCGCGGGTTCAAGGTCATCAACGAGTCCGACATGCTGCTGATGCCGGACCCGGCCACGGCCTTCCTCGACCCCTTCATGGCCCACAAGACGCTGGTCATGATCGCCGACGTCAAGGACCCGGTCACCAAGGAGTTCTACGCCCGCGACCCGCGCGGCGTGGCAAAGAAGGCCGAGGCCTACCTGAGGTCGAGCGGTCTCGGCGACTCGGCCTATTTCGGCCCCGAGGCCGAGTTCTTCGTCTTCGACGACGTGCGCTACGGCACCGGCCAGCACTATTCGACCTACAGCGTCAACTCGGCCGAGGGCCACTGGAACACCAACCGCGACGAGGGCCCGAACCTCGGCTACAAGATCCGGCCGAAGGAAGGCTACTTCCCGGTTCCTCCGAGCGACAGCCTCATGGATCTCCGCGCCGAGATGGCGCTCACGATGATCAAGATCGGCCTGACCGTGGAGTGCCAGCACCACGAGGTGGCGACCGCCGGCCAGTGCGAGATCGACATGAAGTTCGACAAGCTGGTGGCGATGGCCGACCACCAGATGAAGTACAAGTACGTGGTGAAGAACGTCGCCCACAAGAACGGCAAGACGGCCACCTTCATGCCGAAGCCGCTCTTCGGCGACAACGGCTCCGGCATGCACTGCCACCAGTCGATCTGGAAGGAGGGCAAGCCCCTCTTCGCCGACAGCGCCGGCTATGCCGGCCTCTCCGACATGTGCAAGTGGTACATCGGCGGCCTCCTGAAGCACGCCCCGGCGATCCTGGCCTTCGCGGCGCCCACCACCAACAGCTATCGCCGCCTGGTGCCGGGCTACGAGGCGCCGGTCAACCTCGCCTGGTCCCTGCGCAACCGCTCGGCCGCCTGCCGCATCCCGATGTACAGCGACAGCCCCAAGGCGAAGCGGGTCGAGTTCCGCTGCCCCGATCCCTCCTGCAACCCCTATCTCGCCTTCGCCGCGATGCTGATGGCGGGCCTGGACGGGATCAAGCACAAGATCGATCCCGGCGACCCGGTCGACAAGAACATCTACGACCTCCCGCCCGAGGAGGCAGCGCTCATCAAGCAGGTGCCGGGCTCGCTCCCGGACGCGCTGGCCGCGCTCGAGGAGGATCACGAGTTCCTGATCGAGGGCGACGTCTTCACCCCCGACCTCATCCACACCTACATCGACTACAAGCGGTCGGCCGAGGTCGATCCGATCCGCCTGCGCCCGCACCCCTACGAGCTGTTCCTCTACTACGACTCGTAGGGCCGGCTGGCGTCCGTCTCGTCCAGGGGGTCCCTGGCGCCGCGGCCCCTTCGGGGGCCGCCTTGTCTCCCCGCCGCTCCGGGCTCTTGGCCAAACCCTTCCGGTCCGACTAATGTCCCGCCCGCGCCCACGGGGCGGTGTGTCGTCGACCCGCCGTCCCCTGGGACCACAGGACATCCAGAGGTGCGCGGCGCATGACGGAGGCCAGCCTGATCCGCGAGCGGATCGAGCACGAAGGGATCAGGATCGTCGACTTCCGCTTCACCGACCTCGTCGGGCGATGGCGGCGGACGGCCTTCGAGGCGGCTGCCGTCGACGAGCGGCGGCTCCAGCACGGCTTCATGATCGACGGCTCGGCCGTCGCCGGCTGGCGGGACGTGAGCCAGTCCGACCTCCTGCTGCGCCCGGATCTCGACTCGGCCTTCCTCGACCCTTTCAGCGCCCAGCCGACCCTCGTCATCCTCTGCGATGCCGCCGAGCCCGCCACCGGCATGGGCTATGAGCGGGACCCGCGCTCGACCGCCGCCCGCGCCGAGGCCTGGCTCGCGGGCTCGGGCATCGCCGACCGCCTCCTGGTCGGCGTCGACCTGTCCTTCTTTCTCTTCGACGACGTGCGGGTCGAGCTCGGGCCGCTCCGCGGCCTCTACGAGCTCTCGGGCAGCGAGAGCCGCCCGGCCGGCGGTGCCGCCTACCGGCCGGGCAATCCGGGTCACCGGCCGCAGCCGGGCGGAGCCCAGCTCGCCCTCGCCCCGGCCGACCATCTGGGCGACATCCGGGCCGAGATTTCTACTCTTCTGGCACCCCTGGGCTTCGGCCGCCTGCACCAGGACCATGGGGCGGCCGCCCAGCAATGCCGCCTGAGCTTCGCCGCCGGCCCGCTCCTCGCCACGGCCGACCGCGTGCAGACGCTCAAATATGTCGTGCACCAGGTCGCGGCCTCCTACGGCAAGAGCGCCACCTTCATGGCCCGCCCGACGGCCGACGAGCCGGGCTCCGGCCTCGCCGTCCAGCAGTCCGCTCTGGCAGGGCAACCGGGCGCTCTTCGCCGGCCAGGGCTATGCCGACCTCAGCCCGACCTGCCTCGCCTTCATCGCCGGCGTCATCCGCCACGCGCCGGCCCTCAACGCCTTCACCAACCCCACCACCAACAGCTACCGCCGCCTCAGGCGCGGCGCCGACGAGCCCACGCTCCTGGCCTACGCCGCCCACAACCGCTCGGCCGCCATCCGCATCCCCTACGCCGCCGAGCCCGGCCGCAAACGCATAGAGATCCGCTTCCCCGACCCCAGCGCCAACCCCTATCTCGCCTTCACCGCCATCCTGATGGCCGGCATCGACGGCATCGAGCGCAAGCTCGAGCCCGGCGACGCCATGGACCGCAACCTCTACGACCTCCTCCCCGAGGACATCGAGGAGCTGCCCACCGTCGCCTTCTCCCTCCGCGCCGCCCTCGACGCCCTCGAGTCCGACCAGGACTTTTTGCTCCGCGGCGAGGTGATGAGCGACGAGCTGCTGCGCGCCTACATCCAGCTCAAGCGCGCCGAGGTCGACCAGGTCGAGGCGACACCTCACCCGGCGGAGTTTTCCCTCTATTACGGGTTGTGAGGGGGAGATGCTGCGGCCTGCTCGACTCCAATGCCCAGCTCCGGCGCGACCTGCCGAGCCGCCTTTGCTTTCCATGGTCGGAGTCAAAGTCATCTGGCGAGTCGGATCTACACCCTTTTCCTTTCCTGATTATCCGTGACACCCATCCGGCTTCGGGGTAGAGTCCATCAGGGTTTCGGGCGTTGCGGAGCGAGCGGATGAGTGCGGAGAGCGGGCTTCGGCGGCGGGTCGGGGGCTCGAGCGAGGCCGAGTTCCGGCAACGGTTCGGCAGCGAGGCGCAGTGCCGGTCGGCGCTGTTTCAGCTCCGCTGGGGCAAGGGCTGGGTCTGCCCGGGCTGCGAGCACGGGGGCTATGCCGAGCTGAAGGGCCGGGCGGTCTACCAGTGCAACCGCTGCAAGCATCAGGTCGGGCTGACCGCGGGCACCGTGTTCCACTGGACCAAGCTGCCCCTGACCATCTGGTTTCTGGCGATCTACCATCTGACCCAGAGCAAGGGCGGGATGTCGTCGGTCGAGCTGGCGCGGCGGCTGGGCACGCGGCAGCCGACCGCGTGGCTGATCAAGCAGAAGCTGATGGCGGCGATGGCCGAGCGCGACGCCGGCAAGCCCAAGCTCGAAGGTCGGGTCGAGGTCGACGACGCCTATCTGGGCGGCGCGCGCTCAGGGGGCAAGCGTGGCCGGGGTGCGGCCGGCAAGACCGCGTTCGTGGCCGCGGTCGAGACGACGGCGGAGCGCAAACCCAGACGGCTGCGGCTGACGGTCGTCAAAGGCTTCCACAAGAAGGAGGTCGAGAAGCTGGCCAAGCGTGACTTCGCCGCCGGCAGCAACGTGGCCACCGACGGCCTGTCGTGCTGGACGGCGGTCACGGCGGCTGGCTGCGACCACTTCCCGATGCTTACCGGCACCGGGCCGCAGGCGGCCAAGTGGGTGCCGTTTCAATGGCTCAACACCACGCTCGGCAACATCAAGACGGCGCTCGCCGGCACCTATCATCATGTCAGCCCAAAGCACGCCCAACGCTACCTTGCCAGCTTCGCCTGGCGCTTCAACCGCCGTTACCAGCTCGACAGCCTGACGGAGCGCCTCGCCTATGCCTGTGCCCACACCGCGCCTCATCCCTACCGGATCATCATCGCCGGATGAGTATAAAGGATAATCAGGAAACAAAATCATTAAGGGCGAACTGATGACCGTGCCCCGCATTGACATTTATGCCGCCATCCCCCCAGGCCTGGAATGGAATGGTCTTCCGATCCACGGCAGCGCTGGGCTGGAGCTTGGTCTTATCAAGAAGTATGCGTTGCCGTGGAACATGCGTAGTGCAAAGTAGCGGGGATCGACCGGTCAGGCCTCGGCCGTCGTCGGCTTGAGGGTCTCCGCGAGCCCCGCCCGGAAGGGCCGGCATGGCCTCGGCTCGGCGTCGCCGGCAGACTTACGGCGTCCCTGGCGGATCCCGCCGATCGGTTGGGCCGGCTCTGCGTGGCTCGGACCTACAGGCCCTGCCCCGACGCCCGCCCGGCCTCCGTCGTCTTGGCGACCTCCGCAAGGCGGCCGGTCTTCACGTCATAGACATAGCCGTAGATCGGCACGTCCCTCGGGACCAGCGGGTGGGTGCGGATGCGCAGGACGTCGTCCGTGACGCTCTCTGCCTGGTCCTTGATCGTGAGCCAGCGGACATAGCGCCCGGCGGGCGAGCCTCCTTCGGTCTTCTGGTTGCGCCAGCCCTCGGCCGCGTAGGCGGCCGTGGCCAGGCTGTCCGCCAGCAGATCGCCCATCACCTCGTCCGAGAAAAGCTCCATGCCGCAGTCGGTGTGGTGGATCACGAACCACTCCTGCGTGCCGAGCAGCTTGTGGGAGATCACGAGCGAGCGGATCGCGTCGTCGCTGGCGCGGCCGCCGGCGTTGCGGACGACGTGGGCGTCGCCCTCGGCGAGGCCGGCGAGCCTGGCCGGGTCGAGCCTGGCGTCCATACAGGTAAGAATCGCGAACCGCCGCGCCGGCGGCATCCCGAGCCTGCCTTTGTCCCCGAAGCTCTTGGCATAGCGCTCGTTGGCGTCGAGCACCTCCCGGTGGACCTGGGTGCGTCCGGTATTGGCCATGGCTGCGTCGGGCGCCCGTCTGCGGAAAGAAGCCCGTGGGCGTGCCGTTCCTCGGCGCCTGATCGAGGAGCTCGGCGAAAGCGGTGCGGGCGGCGTGGTCGATCTGCCCGCCGGGGCCGGGCCGCCTCACTTGCCGGCGCCGGTGGCGAGGCCCTTGACGATGTAGCGCTCGAGGGCGATGCCGACGACGACGAGGGGGGCGATGGCGGCGGTCGAGAGGGCAGCCATCGACCACCAGTTGATGCCCTGCGAGCCGGTCTGGCTCGCGACCATCACAGGCAGCGTCGTGGCGTCGCTGGCGGTGAGGAGGGCCGCGAAGAAATACTCGTTCCAGCAGAGGATGAGCGAGAGGATGAAGGCCGCGACCAGCCCCGGCAGCGAGATCGGCAGGACGATCCTGAGGAAGGCGCCCCAGGAGGAGAGGCCGTCGACGAGGCCCAATTCGTCCAGCTCCCTGGGAACCGAGTTGAACTGGTCGCGCATGATCCACACGACGATCGGCAGGACCGTGAGGGTGTAGATCACGACGAGGCCGATGCGTGTGTCGAGGAGCGCCAGGGCCTTGTAGAGAACGAGAAAAGGCAGAGCCAGGACCACGGGCGGCAGGATCAGCTGCGAGATGAAGAAGAAGAGGATGTCGTTGTTGCCCATGGGGCCGAAGCGGTAGGTGAAGCGGCTGAGGCCGTAGGCGGCGAGCGAGCCCAGTGCCACCGCCAGAAGCGAGGCGCCGACCGAGACGATGATGCTGTTCTCGAAGCGGCCGGCGAACTGGCTGCGGGGGGTCGAACTCCTCGAGGATCGTGTCCGGCGAGAGGCCGAGCGAGCGCCAGCCCTTCCAGCTGGGCTCGAAGTCGACCCAGGGGACGAGGTGACCCTGGGTCACGTCGACGGCCGACTTCAGGGAGGTCGTCACCGTCCAGTAGATCGGGAAGAGACAGATGAAGGCCCAGAGGATGAGCGTGGCGTAGATCAGGACGCGGCCGAGGGCGTGCCGCGCGCGGCGGGCCGGATCGGCCTTGGGGATGCGATCGGCGCGTGCTGCTGTGGAGGGCACTCTGTTGCTTCCCTGGCTGGAGATGGGCGGAACGGCCTAGGTCACGTTCCGCGTCCAGCGGTTGGCGAGGCGCATGAGGAGCGTCAGGAAGAGGATGATCAAGACCAGATAGAACATGGCCAGCGCCGTGCCGTAGCCGACGTTCGAGCGGTCGCGGTAGACGCGGTAGATGAAGCTCGAGACCGTGTCGGTGGCGCCGCCCGGACCGCCTGCCGTGACGTTGATGACGATGTCGGCGAGCTTGAGCTTGAAGATGATGCGGATGAGGAGCGCCGTGACGCTCACCGGCAGCATCAGCGGGAAGGTCACCTTCCAGAAGCCCTGCCAGGCGTTGGCGCCGTCGACCTTGGCCGCTTCCATCACCTCCTTGGGCAGGCCCTGGAGCCCGGCCAGGAGGAGGATCAGCATGAACGGGATGGAGACCCAGGCATCCATCGCCTCGATCGCGAGACGGGCCGTCCAGGGATTGGCGAAGAAGGCGGGCGTCTCCCAACCGAGGAAGCGGGCGAGCTCCGAGGCCGGGCCGAAGCGATACTCCATCAGCGACTTGCCGATCATCCAGCTCACCGCGACCGGGCTCAGCATGAAGGGGAGCAGGAAGGCGACGCGGAAGAACTTGCGCGCCCGGATCTCGCCATTGAGAAGGAGGGCGAGGCCGAAGGCGATCGCATATTCGAGGCCAACCGCCGCCACATAGAAGACCATGTTAAAGAGCGCGTTCCAATAATAGGGATCGTGGAAGAGCTGCACGAAATTCTGGAAGTCATTGAAATGCGGGCCCTCGGCCGAGCTGAGGTTCCAGTCTAGCGAGGCGATGTAAAAGCCGAAAAGCGTGGGGAAGATCACCACCGCGAGGGTGAAGAGGACGGCGGGCAGCAGGAAGAGGGCGCGCCGCCCAGGCTCGCCACGGATCAGGACCTGGGCGGCACCCAGCGCCACCGACCAGAGGATGTAAGCATAGAGGACGGGGCGCCAATCGGCGAAGCCGGCGGCGATGGCGCCGGTGGCGTGCAGGAGCTGAACGAGGACGAGCATGGCTAGCAGGAGCGAGGCCGCCAGTATCAGGGCCCATCCCGCGGCCTTCCGCCCGGGCGGGCGAGCGGCGGGCGCGGCCCGGGCTCGGCGTTCGATCAGCGAGGGTCTGGCGTCGGCCATGCGGCTCCTTTGCTTTTCTTCGAGCGACCGGAGACGTGAGCCGGGTCGGGCGTCGCGCCCGGCGGCGGGCATCCCCACCGCCGGGCCGGGGCGCCAATGCTCGTCAGAGGCGACCCCGGGCGCGGCATCTATGTGCCGAGCGAGGCCTTGTAGAGCTCGATCTGCCGCTCGCGGCCGAGCTGGTCGGTGAGCTTCTCCCAGGCGGCCGCGATATTGTCGGCGCCCTTCTGGGCATCGATCTGGCCCGCGAAGATCTTGGCCAGCTCGTCCTCCGCCAAGCTGTAATACTGGAAGATGCCGGGGATGCGCGGCTCGATGGCGCCGTTCGGGTGGTTGTAGGAGTTGAACTGGGAAGCGAGGTAGTTGGTGATGAAGGCCCGGTCGTAGCCGGCCGCCACCCACTCGTCGATGTCGTGCTGGCTGTTCCGGTAGCACTGGAAGCCCGAAGGATAGGCCGCCGTCCAGATCGCGAGGTCCTTGCCGCCGAGATGCGCCGCTGCGCTCCAGGCCGCCTTGTGCTTGGCCGTGTCGCCGTCGACCCGGGCCATGACGTAGATACCCCAGCCGAGATAGGCGAGGTTGGGCGCGAAGTTCGGGCCCGTCGCGAGCTTCTCCCACTTCCCGGTCTTGGTGTTGTAGACGTCGTCGGAGCCGGGCAGGATGGAGAAGCCGCAGACGTCGCCGACGACCGAGGCGTCGTTGGTCTTGGCGTTCGAGCCGATGTCCCCCCACCAGGTGACCATCGAGCCGGTGCCGCCCAGGAACTGCTGGAAGCCCGTGGTGTTCGGGTCGGCGTTGATCTGATTCGGCGGCTCGGAGGGCAGCGCGTCGATCTCGTCCTGGATGGCGCGCACCCAGCCCGGATTGTTGATGCGCGGCTTCATGGTGTCGACGTCGAACAGCCAGGCCTTGTCGTCCGGATGCTTGACATAGGCGGTGGCGCGGCTGCCGAGGAAATAGAAGCCGAAACCGCCCCAGGGCTTGGGCGCGTCGAGATAGCCGTAGGCGTCCTGGCCGCCGATCTTCTTGCCCTTGAGGAACTTCGTGACCTCCTGGACCTGCTGCCAGGTCTTGGGCACGCCCCACTCGCCTTTGTGGCCCTCGTCCTTCCAGGCCTTGGCGAGATCCTTGTCCGCGAAATAGTCGGTGCGGTAGTTGAAGTTGTGCGTGTCGCCGTCGATGGTGACGCGATAGATCTTGCCGTTCCAGGTGCCGACCGGCGGCTTCAGGTAGTTGACATAGTCGTCGAAGTCGATCTGCTTCTTGACCCAGTCGGGCATCTCCGAGGTCAGGCCCTTGCCGCAGACGTCGCCCTCGAAGGGCGCGCCCATCTCGAGGATGTCGAAATCGACCGTGCCGGTGGCGATCGCCTGCTGCAGGCGGGGATTGTAGTCGGCCTGGGCGAGGTCGATCCAGGTGATCTTGGCGCCCGTGTAGGCCTCCCAGGGCTTCAGGAAGCCGCGGAACAGGAAGTCGTGCAGGTTCTGGTTGTTGAGCCCCATGAAGGTGAGCTCGACGCCCTTGAACTCGCCCGCCTTGACGTTGGCCTTGGTCGGTCCGAGGCAGAGCTCGCCGACCTTCTGCCAGTCGGCGTCGGTCGGCGACCCCTTGCCGACGCCGGGGATCTGCAGGATCTGCTTCCTGAGATCCATCTCCGCCTGCGGCATCGCGGCCTGGGCCTCGGCCCGGCGCCCGCCCACGCCCAAGGCGGCAGCCGTCCCCATGGCGGCAGCGCCGGTGAGCAGACCGCGCCGGCTCGCCTGCCAGCCGAGAATGCGGCGATAGTCCTCGACCCTCATGACAACCCTCCCCTCGTGACCGGGACTGGCGACCCCCGCCATCCGGGTCTTTTCATCGTCAATGCCGCCCCAGGGCCCGACCGGCGGTGCGCCCGACCGCTCGACTGCATCGCACCCTGGCCCCATCCCACTGCCGAGAACCTGGGACTGCGCCGCAGCCGAGCAAGGCGGTTTCCATGAATAGCCCGCTCCGCGGCGCTCGGCGACAGGCTTCGGGGGAGACCCGCGAGAGGCCCCGAGCCCCGCCCCTGCTCGTCCGGGGGACGCGGCCAAGGTCGGGGCCGAATACCGTGTCGGCCCCGACCTTCCAGGCATAGGCCGCCTTGAGCAAAGTCGAGACGGTCGACCCTGGCCGGCCTGCTGGACGGGCTTCCCAAGGCACGCCTTTGTCTGTGTCGGCGGGCTCGCCGCTCGAGCCTCAGACTCTCGTTGGCTTCCACTTGTAGACCCGCTCCAGCGTGCCACCCATGAGCTTGGCCTTGTCGCTGTCGGACAGCCGCTTGGTGACGCGGAAGCGCCTCGACGCCCTGCTGATAGGTCAGCAATGCCGTCGCCCGGGTCCAGTCCGTGCCCCACATGCAGCGATCGAGGCCGAACGCGTCGATGATCGTCATGACGGGGTCCCAGATGTCGTCGTAGGGAAACGGCTCGTGCGACAGGGTGCAGGCGCCGCTGATCTTGATCCGGGTGTTGGGGTAGGCCGCCAGGGCCAGCACCTTCGGCAGATCGGCCCACGGCTCGGCGGGCGGCGGCGGCTGGAAGGGTTGCTGGATGCCGAGATGGTCGATGACCAGAACGGTGCTCGGGTTTCTCGCTGCCAGGCCCAGGGCCTGATCCAGCCGGCCCCAGCACAACAGGTTGACCGGCAGGGCGTGCTTCGCGGCGGCAGCCAGGGTCCGATTGATCCCGGGGTCGGCCGGGTCGGCAGGGATCCCCGGATTGAGCATGATGCGTATCCCGACCGCGCCCTTCGTCGCGGCCCAATCGGCTATCACGTCGGGCACGCCGGGGTTGGCCACGTCCACCGGCTTGACCAGGCCGAATCGCTCCGGATGAGCCGTGTAGACCTCGAGAGCGTAGCTCGCGTCGTACCGGTAGAGCGAGAACGGCGAGACGAGAATGGCGCCGTCGACGCCGACGGCGTCCATCGCGGCCGTCATCTCGTCGCCCGTGACATGGTCGGGGCCGGCAAGGTGCCCGGCCCAGGGCCGGCCGGGGTGGTTGCGCTCGTAGGCGTGAACTTGAGCATCAATGGTCGGCATCGCCTCTCCTCCCTCCGACGATGGTCGCCGCGCAGCCGCGCGGCCCTCCAGACAGGCCCGAGCGCTCGCCCGCCCAGGCGCAGCAGTCCCCGATATCGATCCCCTGGGCCGTCATCACGGGTCCGGGCTGCCCAGAGCGGGCGGGCGGCCTCTGCCCAGGGCTCGCTTTGCGAATCGCCTCACTCGCCGCCCACGGGCCGCGTCAGGAGATCGGTGTAGAGCTGCCAGAAGCGGTCCTCGTCGATGCTCTTCACGACCTTGGCCTTCTGGGTGCCGAGGGGCGGGCTCTTGGCGTAGCCGAGGGCTCGCCCATAGTCGGGGCCGAAGACCGTGTCGACGTCGATCCACAGATCCTTGCTCTCCGTGATCAGCGACGGGTCGAGCAGGACGGCCGTGGCGACCGTGTCCCAGACCTCGGCCCGCGCCTCGGGGTCGCCGGCGAAGGTCTTGGCGTACTCGGCCCCGAACAGGGCCGCGACGGGCGTTCCGCTGGCGCTGACCTTGTCGTAGACCGCCTTGCCGAAGCGGGTCTTGTCGGTGACGTCGAGCGGGATGACGACATGCTCGATGGGCTCTCTCAACACTATCCGCGCCGCCTCGGGATCGAACCACCAATTGAACTCGGCGGCCGGCGTGACGTTGCCCGGCACCTCGACGGCACCCCCCATGAAGACGATGCGCTTCACCAACGGCACGATCTCGGGGTTCTTGCGGAAGGCCAGCGCCAGGTTGGTCAGCGGGCCCACCGCGAGGATGGTGACCTCGTTCGGGCTCTTCTTGATCGAGTCGACGATGAAGTCGACCGCATCCACCGCCGCGGGCCTTTTGTCCTTTGCGAAGCCGTCGGGCGGCGCCTTCAGCTGGTCGGGCGCGGGCCGCGGCTGCTTCCAGGCGCCCGAATAGCCCTTGCCGAACAGTGTCTGCTCGGCCGCGAGGCCGGCCTGGTCGTGGATCAGCGGATAGACCGAGCCCGGATGGACGCCGATCCTGCCTGCCATGCCCATCCGCTCGACCGCCCGGAGCGCGTCGGCGTTCTCCTGGTCGACCCACTGGTTGCCGCTGACCGTGGTGAGCCCCAGCACCTCGACCTTTCCGGCCCGCATCGACTGCGCCAGCATGACGAAGGCCTGCCCGTCGTCGCCCATGGTGTTGAAGTCGGTATCGAAAATGATCTTGTCGGCCGCCTTCGCGGGCATCGCGAGCGCCAGCAGCGCCGCCACGACCAGCGGCCCGATCGTCTTGTTCATTCAATCGTCTCCCGTACGTTGTGATTGATCTGCGGCCCGCCGACATTCTCGAAGTATCGCCTTGTCGCATCAAGCCGCCGAGCCGCCTTCCCGGAGAATGGCCGGCACGGACTCGGGCCTGTCGTCCCGAGCCGGCACATGGCGTCATTGCTTGATCTCGCAGAGCCTTTCGGCCGGCTCGATCCGAGGCGCTCCCCTCCTTCATCCCGCCGCTCGCCCCGCCTTCGTCGCTTCGGCGATCTCGGCGAGCCTCCCGGTCTTGACGTCGTACACGTAGCCGTAGATCGGGACATCCTTGGGGACCAGCGGGTGGGTGCGGATGCGCCGGACATCGTCGGTGACGCTCTGCGCCTGGTCCTTGATCGTCAGCCAGCGGACGTAGCGCCCGGCGGGCGAGCCGCCTTCGGTCTTCTGGTTGCGCCAGCCCTCGGGCGCGTAGGCGGCCGTGGCGAGGCTGTCCGCCAGCAGATCGCCCATCACCTCGTCCGAAAAAAGCTCCATGCCGCAGTCGGTGTGGTGGATCACGAACCACTCCTGCGTGCCGAGCAGCTTGTGGGAGATCACGAGCGAGCGGATCGCGTCGTCGCTGGCGCGGCCGCCGGCGTTGCGGACGACGTGGGCGTCGCCCTCGGCGAGGCCGGCGAGCTTGGCCGGGTCGAGGCGCGCGTCCATGCAGGTCAGGATCGCGAACCGCCGCGCCGGCGGCATCGCCAGCTTGCCTTTGTCCCCGAAGCTCTTGGCATAGCGCCCGTTGGCGTCGAGCACTTCCTGGTGGACCTGGGTCCGCGCGGTCGCAGCCATATCGGTATCCTCCCTGGACGATGACGTGCTGCCCGGCCGGCCCGGGACGTTGCCACCGACTATCGGAAGCCGGCCGACGGCAGGGGGCCATCATAGCAGCGCGGCGGCTTGCCGCCATTGGCCGACCGGGCGTATCGTTCAGGCTTGCCTCCTTCAAGCTCGGCTGGATCGGGAGTGCGAGCGATGTCCATGATCTTCGTCGGCGCCAAGAATGCGAGCCTCGGGCCCGTTCCGGTCGTGGGCGGCGAGGTCCCGACCGACTTCGCCCACTCCTACCTCGTCTACGAGAACGATACGGGCCAGCGCTTCGTGACCTCGCTGACCGGCACGGACGACGAATCGATAAAGCATCCGTTCGGCCGGTTCGACGTCACCCAGATCGACACCCCGTACAACCAGGCCGAGGAGACCAGTGCCGCGGTGCGGGTCGAGGTGCCGCTCGATCTGGGCGGCCGGAACGCGGACGACGTGTGGAGCATCATCACCCAGCAGGCCGAGGCGATAAAGCACGAGGCGCCCGTCTACGATCCCCTCGAGCAGAACTCGAACTCGTTCGTCGCCTCGCTCCTGAACGTCGTCGGCATCGACTACAAGGACGTGCTGCCGCCCTTCGACGGCACGCACCAGACCAGCGGCGAGCACGGGCCGGCACGGGCCTATCCCGGCATCGCCAATGATCTGGACTTCAACTACGTCCTCGACGGCACGGGCGATGCCGACCATCTGCGCGGCGCCGGAGGAGCGGACACCCTTTCCGGGGAGGGCGGCAACGACCTTGTCGAAGGCGGCCGCGGGAACGACATCCTGCACGGCGGCGCCGGCGACGATGGGCTCTTCGGCGGGAAAGGCAACGATATCCTCGACGGCGGCGCCGGCAACGATCTGCTGAACGGCGCATCCGGCAAGAACACCTTCGTCCTCAGCCAACAGAACGACGGCGCCACCGACCGGATCCAGGACTTCACCCACGTCGACCGCGTCGATCTCTCCCAGCTCGTCGGCCTGCACTCGCTCGCCGAGGTGACGGGATTGATGACCGATACAGGCGGTCACGTGACCCTCGACCTCTCCAGCGTCAACGCCGGGACGGTGATCTTCGAGAACGTGGCCAACATAACCGCGTTCAAATCGGCGAACTTCGACTTCGCTCCGGACGCCGTCGCAATGGCCACGAAGACGGGCACGAACGGCGACGACAAGATGCACGGGACCGAAGGCAGCGACACGATGTACGCCTTGGGAGGCAATGACTACGTCTACGCGGACGTCATCCATGTGGACAGCCTCGGCGGCGACGATACGGTCTATGCCGGGCCAGGTAATGATCATGTATTCGCATATGCCGGAGACAACAAAGTCTATGGTGAGGACGGCAATGACGTTCTCGTCACCGCCGACGACAAGGACTTCATTGACGGTGGCCTCGGAAATGACGACATTCAGTCGGGCCGCGGCGATGATCAAGTGCTCGGCGGGGACGGAAACGATGCGCTGCGCGGTGGCGAAGGCGACGATCTGCTCAGGGGCGGCAATGGCGACGACCGGGTCATCGGCGGCAGTGATGACGACCACCTGTTCGGGGAGAGCGGCAACGACCGTCTCGAGGGCCGGGACGGCAACGACGTCCTCGACGGCGGCGCCGGCAACGATCTGCTGATTTGCAAATCCGGCAACGACAGTCTCGTCATCACGCATGAGAACGCCGGTGCCACCGACACGATCCAGGGTTTCACCCACCATGACCGTCTCGATCTCCAGGATCTCGTCGCCATCCATTCGCTCGCCGACGTGACCAAGCACATGACCGAGGCGAACGGCGACGTGACGCTGAGCCTCGCTCAGGCCGGCGGAGGGTCGGTCGTTTTCGAGAACGTGGCCGATATCGGCTATTTCAAGGCAGCGGATTTCAGGTTTGCCCCGGGCGCCGTCGCCAGCCGATGCACATCCGCGGCGGCAGCCGCGGCCCGGCGGCGGGCCGAGCATCGCCGCTCTGGTCGATCACCCGAGCGCGGCGGACCACCTGACGGGATAGCCAAAACCAGGGGCGCGGTACAGGCGCGGCCGGAGCCGCTTCGGGCGGCCGCTACGCCTTCGGCACCTCGCGGGGCTTGCGCTCCTCGTCGATCGCGACATAGGTGAAGTGGCCCTCGGTCACCTGGACCTCCTCGCCCGTGCGGCCGCGCCGGGCCCAGGTCTCGATCAGCACGGTGAGCGACGTGCGGCCGACGCGGACCACCTCGGCGTAGCAGCTCACGAGGTCGCCCACGAGGACGGGGCGGTGGAACTTCATGCCCTCGATCGCGATCGTGGCGACCCGGCCGCCGGCCCGGTCGTAGGCGACGATGCCGCCCGCTATGTCCATCTGGGCCAGGAGCCAGCCGCCGAAGATGTCGCCCGCGGGGTTCGTGTCGGCCGGCATGGCGAGGCTGCGGACGGCCGGCGCTTGACGGCGGAGGTCGGTCATGGCCTTCCATGATGCCGTGATGATGGCCCCGATCCTGGCCGGCCCGCCGCCGGCGGTCAAGCTCACCCCCTCGCCCGGACTCCGCACCGCATGACGGACCTGCTCGACCTCGCCCGCCAGCCCGCCGGCCCCAACGGCAAGGACAGCTACACCGCCCAGGACATCGAGGTCCTGGAAGGGCTGGAGCCGGTGCGCCGCCGGCCCGGGCATGTATATCGGCGGCACCGACGAGCGGGCGCTGCACCACCTCGTGGCCGAGCTGCTCGACAACGCCATGGACGAGGCCGTGGCCGGTCACGCCACCCGGATCGAGCTCGAGCTGGCGGCCCCCAACCGCGTCACGGTCCGGGACAACGGCCGCGGCATCCCGATCGACCCGCATCCCAAGTTCCCCGAAGAAGAGCGCCCTCGAGGTCATCATGACCACGCTGCACTCGGGCGGGAAGTTCGGCGGCAAGGTCTACGAGACCTCGGGCGGGCTGCACGGGGTGGGCATCTCGGTGGTCAACGCGCTGGCCGACGATCTGGTCGTCGAGGTGGCGCGCAACCGGGTGGTCTACGAGCAGCGCTACCGCCGGGGCGTGCCGACGACGCCGCTCCGCGAGACGGGGGCCACCGCGAACCGGCGCGGCACCACGGTGAGCTTCACGCCCGACCCCGAGATCTTCGGCGCCGGCGCCCGGTTCCGGCCGCGCGACCTCCACCGGCTGGCGCGCAGCAAGGCCTATCTCTTCCGGGGGGTCGAGATCCGCTGGCGCTGCGAGGAGGCCCTGCTCGACCCCAAGGAGGCCGTCCCGGCCACCGAGACCTTTCATTTTCCGGCGGGCCTTTCCGACTTTCTCCGCTCGCTGCTCGAGGGCCGCGAGCTCGTGGTCGAGGAGACCTTCGCCGGCGAGGCGGGGCAGGAGGGCCTGGGCCGGGTCGAGTGGGCGGTGGCCTGGCCGCTCGACGAGGAGGCCTATGCCGGCTGGTACTGCAACACCGTGCCGACCCCCCTGGGCGGCACGCACGAGACCGGCATGCGCAACGCCCTCCTGCGCGGCATCCGCGCCCATGCCGAGCGGCTGGGCAACCGGCGGGCCGGCCCAGCTCGTGGCCGACGACATCACGGGCGGCGCCTGCCTTCTGCTCTCCCTGTTCATGCGCCAGCCGCAGTTCCAGGGCCAGACCAAGGAGCGCCTCGCCAGCGCCGAGGCCACCCGGCTCGTCGAGGGCGTGGTCCGCGACCGCTTCGAGCTGTGGCTCGGCGAGCACGGGGCCACCGCCCAGCGCCTGCTCGACCATCTCGTCAACCGGGCCGAGGAGCGCCTGGCACGGCGGAAGGCCAAGGAGGAGGTCGGCCGCAAGACCGCGACCAGGAAGCTCCGCCTGCCGGGCAAGCTCGCCGACTGTGCCAGGGAGGACCGCGCCGGCACCGAGATCTTCATCGTCGAGGGGGACAGCGCCGGCGGCTCGGCCAAGCAGGCCCGCAACCGCGACACCCAGGCGATCCTCCCCCTTCGCGGAAAGATCCTCAACGTGGCGGCGGCCACGGCCGACAAGCTCGCCGGCAACAAGGAGCTGGCCGACCTCGTGACGGCGCTGGGCTGCGGGGCCGGCAAGCAGTTCCGGGGCGACGACCTCCGCTACGAGCGGGTCATCGTCATGACCGACGCCGACGTCGACGGCGCCCACATCGCCGCCCTCCTCATGACCTTCTTCTTTCGCGAGATGCGCCCCCTGATCGAGCGCGGCCACCTCCATCTGGCCCAGCCGCCCCTCTACCGCCTGGCCCACGGCGGCACCATCGCCTACGCCCGCAACGACGCCGACCGCGACCGCCTCCTCAAGACCACCTTCAAGACGAAAAAGAACGTCGAGATCGGGCGCTTCAAGGGCCTGGGCGAGATGAACCCCCAACAGCTCCGCGAGACCACCATGGACCCCGCCCGCCGCGAGCTTCTCCGCGTCCGCATCGAGGACGTCGAAGGCAAGCCCACGAGCCAGCTCGTCGAGGACCTGATGGGCCGCCGCCCCGAGCTCCGCCTCGCCTTCATCCAGGAAAACGCAAAATACGTCCAGGAGCTGGACGTTTAGCCCACGCCCCGGTCGGTCGCTGCGTCGCAGAACGGCCTAGGCTTTTTCTCTTTTCCTTTCTTCTTCTTCTACGGCCCGAGGGGCTTCCGCCCCGCGCTCCTCTGGGGGCGGTCGGGCTCCGGCTCGGCCTCTTGGCCAGCTCGGCCAGGCGCTGCTCGCCGCGGCGGATGAACCAGTCGGCGAAGTCGGGAAAATCGTGGGCGAGCTGGGCGATCGGGGAGAGGGGAAGCTCGTCGGGGAGGTCGGGGACGCCGGGGTGGCGGGGCACCCAGACCACGCGGTAGCCGGGCGGTGCGATGGGCTCGCCCGAGGCGGACCAGGACAGGGCGGGAAGACGGCTCGGCGGCGGGAGCGGGCTCGCTCGGGGCGACGGGCGCCTCGGGAGGCGGCCGCCGCCTCGCGCGCCGCCTCGCGGAGCGCGGCGCGGCCGGCCTCGGCGCCGATGAAGTCGGCGAGGCGGGGGGCGGCGGCATGGGCCGGGCCCAGCGGATGCTGGCCGTAGCCCGCCATCGAGTCGCGAGGCTGCTCGGGCGGCGCCGTCGGCGGCCGGCCGCACGGCCTTGGGCTCCGTCGCCTGCTCGAAGGTGCGCCGCACGAGCTGGACCAGCCGCCGGGCCGGGCTCCGGCCGCGGTTGGCCTCGTAGACGATGAACATCAGGGCGCGCCGGTCGCCCATGTCGACCAGATGCTGGAGATCGGCCATCGCCGTCTCGATCAGCACCCGCTCCTGCTCGTCGAAGGGCAGCTCGCGGGCGGCCCGGTACTGCTGCGACGAGACGAGAGAAGTCCCGGTCGGCGATGAACGCCTCGATCTCCTCCTCGGTCGTGGCCTCGACCTCGGCGACCTCGGCCGGGGTGAGCCCGGCGGCGAGGCGGCGTGCCAGCCGGCAGCGGCGGGCACCGGGCAGCGAGACGGGCGAGCGGGAGGGGTAGGGAGAAGGCATTTCTCCTTGTACTAGGAGTAAACAGCCTTCTGTCAATCGGAAAGTTGATTCTTTTCTTTTGTCACGCCACCGCCGAGCCGGATCGGCCTACCCTCGCCTCTTTGCCCACCGCCCGTCCCCTCGAGGTTGCGCAGTGAACGGGCGATTCGCCGACGCGCCTCCGGCCTCAGCGCGGCCCCATCTTTCGGACCATCAGGAGAGTCGAGTGCATTGACATCGTGCCCCCCAAGTCATGGCTGCGGCATCTCGACCGTCACCTTGAGGCTGGAATACCAGGCGGCCAGGTTGGTCAGGTCGGTATCGCTCAGGGTTTTGACCATGATCGACATCTGCTCGTTCTGGCGCGTGCCATTCTGGAAGGCCTTGAGCTGCTTGATGAGATAGTTGGCATCGTCGCCGGCGAGATTGGGTGCCTCGGGATTTTTGCTCAATCCGTCGAGCCCGTGGCAGACCGCGCAGGTCATCGCTTTCTTCTTGCCGGCCGCCAGCGCAGCCGCATCGGCGGCGCTGGCGGTGGCTGGTGCAAGGGCGATGGCTGCCAACAGGCAGCCCGAGACGACGCCAAGGCGCATGGTGCCGAACCCACTCCTAGAAGAACAAGGCCGCAGGTCTTGGCTCGCGATCGATCAGTCTCCGTAGGAGATGCGATAGACCGCCCCGGCGAAATCGTCGGAGACCAGCAGCGAGCCGTCACGCAGCTGGGCCAGGGCGACCGGCCTGCCGATATACTCGCCGTCGTCGGTCAGCCAGCCGCTGGCGAAGACCTCCTGCTCGCCAGCCGTGCCATCGTCGTTGAGGGGCGTGAACAGGACCCTGGCGCCGACAGGGACGGTACGGTTCCAGGAGCCGTGCTGGGCGGTGAACACGCCCTTCTTGTAGCGCTCCGGGAACTTCTTGCCGGTGTAGAACACCATGCCGAGATCGGCGGCGTGGGCGACCGTCTCGACCACCGGGAAGATCGCGTCGGCCGGCGGGTCGCTGTCCTTGTACTCGTTGGTGCGGACATGGCCGCCGCCATACCACGGGAAGCCGAACTCCTGGCCGGCGGCGGTGATGCGATCCATCTCGCCCGGCGGGATGTCGTCGCCCATGCCGTCGACCTGATTGTCGTTGGTCCAGAGCTCGTGCGTTGCCGGATTGAAGTCGAACCCGACCGGGTTGCGCAGGCCGGTAGCATAGACCTCGCGGTTGGCGCCGCTCCGGTCCATGCGGATGATGCCGCCGACACCCAGCGTCTTGAACGGCTCGACCTTGTCCTTGGACGGCACGTTGAAAGGCTGGCCGAGCTGGACGTACAGCTTGTTGTCCGGACCCACGACGCAGACCCGTGCGGTGTGGTTGTAGGATTCGTCGGCGCCCGGGATGAGCTGGCCCTCGGGGACCACATCGCCGACCGCCACGTCCGGGCTCTCGTAGAAGAACTCCGCCGCCGGGAAGACGCGGATGCGGTTGCGCTCGGCGATGTAGAGGAAGCCGTCCTTGGAGAAGCAGACCCCGTTCGGGATCGCGAACTCGAGCGACGGGGCGAACCGCTTCACCTCGTCGGCGGTGCCGTCCTTGTTGCGGTCGGTGACCGCCCAGACGGCGTCCTTCCTGGTGCCGACGAAGGTGACCACCCCCTGCGGACCGACGGCCATGTGCCGGGCGTCGGGGACCACCGCGTAGAGGTTGATCTTGAAGCCGGGCGGCAGCTTGATCTGCTCCAAATTCTTGCGGAGCTGATCGGCGAACGCGCCAGTCTGCGGGACGTAGCCGAAGGCCGACATGCTGGTCCCGGTCGCCTGCATGTTTTCCAGCTTCGACATGTTGTCGGCGCTCTGGGCGCTGCCTCCAGCCCAGACAAGCGCAGCGAGCGCCGACGAGCACAGCAACAGATGCCGCATCATTGCCTCCCTTTTTCTCTGGCCCTCGGATGCAGGAGCCTTCCGACGGACGGACGTGAGCACCATGGCACACCAGTCCGACCCATGGAAGCCGCTTGCGGTCTCCGTGGCACCAACCTCCGGACGGGCCTGAATGCCTTACGTCACTTCTCTCTACGGCGCCGCCGCCGAGGCCAGGGCACGAAGCGCGTCCTCGAGGATGACGGCGGCGGCGTAGTGGTCCTGGGGGGTGCCGGGGCGCGGGCGCGGGAGGCGGCCTTCCTCGATGGCGGAGGCGACGGCGGCGGTGGTCAGGCGCTCGTCCTGGAGGAGGGCCGGCAGGTCCAGGGCCTGGAGTTACGGTGAGAGTGCGTTCAACATAACTTGCTGGCGCGCAAGAGCCGGCCACACCGTCCGACTCTCGTCGTATTCGCGCTGCGCATGTCGTGTCGCTCTTCTCGCCGAGAGGATGCGCGCGCGTCCTGTTCGAGCTCGCCACCCTGCATAGGATGCTGTTTGCCCGCAGTTTCGTCGATCATCGAGAGCGACCAGCGGCGTCAGGTTCGCGCCACCCGGGCCCGCCAGTTGGGGAGGGGCAGGCCGGGGCGCAGCGCCTTCAGCTCGTGGGCGGCGGCGCGGCGCTGGCGCTGGAAGCCGCGGGCGTAGGCCTCTTCGGCCGCGTCCTGGTCGATCGGCCGGCCGAGCAGGTGGCGGGTGTGGGCGGGGAAGCGGTGGGCGTTCTCTTCCCACCAGCCCTGGACGAGGTCGGGGTCGGGCCAGGGCAGGTTTTCGTCGGTGTCGAGCGCCACGTTCTCGTCGGCGGCGGCCTCGGTGGGGCCGGCCTCGAAGCCCTCGGGCGCCTCGCCCTCGAGGTCGTCATAGGCGAGGTCCACGCCCGAGATGAGACAAAAACTTTCGCCGGCGGGGCGGGCGAGGTCGGGGTCGGCCATCCGGCCCAGGAGCCATGGGACCGTGGCCGGATCGCCGAGCAGGCCCAGCGCCTCGACCACGAGGCGGCGCTGGGCGGCGTCGCCGTTGAGGCCCCTGATCCAGGCGGCGACGCGGGCCGGCCCGGCGGTCGGCACCAGGGCGTCGAGCGCGGGGCAGCCGCGGCCGCTGCGCTCGGCCGCGGCTTCCAGGACCGGCGTCGCGCGGCTGTCCGCCCGGAGCAGGCTCGCCGACCAGGCGGCCCAGTGGGCGACGGTCTCGTCCGGGTCGTCGATGGCGGCGGCGACGCGCTCCGCCTGACCCACCAGGCCGAGCTCGCCGGTGAGCCTGAGCGCCCGGGCGCGCACGTCGGGGGCCTTGTCGTCGAGCAGGCGGGCGAGGCGCGCGTTCGGATCGACGCGTTGCAGAGAGCAGGCCACGGTGCCCATGAGCCGCTCGAACGGCTCCGTCGAGTCGAGCCAGTCCCGGACGCGGGCGCCCAGGCTTCGCGCCGGCAGCCAGCCCAGGGCGCCGAAGAGGCCGCGCCGCGTCTCGGGGACGGCCTCGGCGAGCTCGACGAGCGGCAGCCAGGCGTCCTCCGTGTCGGCGGCGAGGGCGAGCGTCGCGGCGGCGAACATCTCGCCGGGCTCGCGGAAGCGGTCGAGCTGGGCCATGGCGGTCTCGAGGCCCACCTCCCCCGCCACGCGCAGCCCGTCCAGATGCGCCTCGAGGCGCTCCTCGAGCCTCGCCAGATGACGCGGCGCATAGTGGGGGGCGTCGACCGCGCGGTCGCGCAGGAGCCAGAGGAAGGCCGCCTCCTCGGCATGCTGCTCGACGATGGCGGGAAGGGGTGCCCGGCGGGGGAGAGAAGACATCAGTTGAGCTGCACCGAGCCGCCCTTGATCTTGTTGACGCCCGAGGAGCGGCTGAGGACGTAGGTGCCGCGGATCAGCACCTTGCCGGCGCGGGTGAGCGTGATGCTGGCCTTGCCGCAGCGGAGCACGATCTCCTGCTCGGCCGCGAGCTCGAGGCGCTGGCCGTCCCGCACGACCTCGACCGCGGGTGCCGGCGCCAGGACCCGGCCGATGACCAGCGGCCGCTCGGGGTCGCCCTCCTCGAACAGGAGGGCCACCTCGCGGCCGAGGTCGCCCTCGCCCAGGGCCACGGTCGAGCGCGCCGGCCTTTTCTTCTCGGTTCCGGGCACGCTGACCAGGGGCAGGCCCGCCTCGGTGAAGCCGGCCAGCCTCGCGATCATCACGCCCTCGATCCGCTCGGCCGCGGGGGGCGGCAGCATCACCTCGAGCATCGGCCACTCCCTCAGTTCTGCAGGATCTTCTGGCCCTTCTGGGTGATGTTCCCGTCGGCCTTGACGTCGATCTTGCCCGAGCCGTCGATCAGGATGTTCTTGCCCTTGATCGTGATGTCGCCGTTCTTCTTCATGATGATCTGAGCGCTTCCGGTGGTGATGAGGACCTCGTCGCCGGCGGTGATGGAGAGCGTCTTGCCGATCGTCCAGGTGCCGCCCTCCCCGACCGAGAGCGTGTCGTCCTTGGCGATGCTGCCGCTCCGGCCGCCACCGACCTGGAGGGAGTCGTCCTTCGCCACGTCCACGCTCCGCGCGGCACCGATCTTCCAGCTGTCGTCGGCGCCGATCTTGTGCGACTGCGCAGCACCCACCTCGAGGCTGCGCGCGGCACCGACCGTGCGCGTCTCGGCGGCGCCCACGCTGTCGGTCCGGTTGGCGCCGATGCCGACCTTCTGGTCGACGCCCACGCTCAGGGTCTGATTGCTGCCGACGGTGATGCCCTGGTTGCTCCCGACCTTGACGGTCTGGTCGGTGCCGACCGTGATGGACTGGTTGCTGCCGACGCTCACCGTCTCGTCGACCGCCGACCGTGCGCTTGCGGTTGTTGCCGACGCTCATGGTCTCGTCGTGGCCGACCTTCTCCGCCCGGTCGTTGCCGATCGAGATCGTCTCGTCGTGCCCGACGCTCTCGGTCTTGTCGTGCAGGACGACGATGTTTTCGTCTTTCTGGGCATGAAGGAAGACTTCCTCGGAGCCCTTCTTGTCCTCGAAGCGCAGCTCGTTGGAGCCGCCGCCGCCCTTGCGAGGAGTTGCTCTTGATGCCGGTCTGGGTGGCGTTGGCCGGGAGGCCGTAGGGCGGCATCGAGAGGGCGTTGTAGAGCCGGCCGCTGACGAGCGGCCGATCGGGATCGCCCTCGAGGAAGTCGACCAGCACCTCCTGGCCGATGCGGGGGATGGCCATGCCGCCGAAGCTCGCCCCGGCCCAGAGCTGCGAGACGCGCATCCAGCAGGACGTGTTCTCGTCGTTCTTGCCCTGGCGGTCCCAATGGAACTGGACTTTTACCCGCCCGTACTTGTCGGGATAGATCTCCTCGCCCGCGGGACCGGTGACCATGGCGGTCTGCGGCCCGTGCACGAAGGGCCGTGGCGTGATCCGGGCGGGCCGGAACGGCACGGTCAGGTCGAGCGCCTCGAGCCGGCAGCGATAGACCTCCTCCTCCGTGGCGGCACCCTGCCCCGATCGGTAGAGCTCGCTCAGGACGGCGTGCTCGATGGCGACGACGACGTAGCTCTTGTTCTGCTCCCGCCGGGGAAAGCCGGTGAGGTCGAAGCTGCCGCCGCAGGCCAGCCCGGCCACGGTCCCCGCCCCCTGGCAGCGCGCCTGGTCGCTCTGCAGCTCCTCGAGGCGGATCTGGGCCAGCTTGTCGCCCCGCCCGATATCCACATAGGCCTCGGGATAGTCGTAGACCTCGCTCGCTGCCAGCGCATGCGCCCGGGGATCGCTGTCGACCACCGTGAGGTCGGTCCGCGGCTTCTCGAAGTCGAAGCTGCGGAGGGTCGACTTGCCGGCCCGCACGGCCAGCCGGGGCTGCCAGTCGTCGAGATGGTCGCGCTCGCGCCGCGCATGGTCGCCCGGCGGGTAGTAGGGAATCGTCTCGAACCCCGGCCGGGTCTTGTGGCTGGACATCGCGTCGACCAGGACGAGCTTGTGGCCGCCCTCCGCATGCTCGAAGAAATAGTAGATGCCCTCGCTTTCGAGCAGCCGCGACACGAAGTCGAGATCGCTCTCCCGATACTGCGTGCAGTAGTCCCGGGGCGGGTAGGTCTCGGTAAGGCGGGCCTCGAACGACGCGATCGGCCAGCCGTCGAACACCGCGGTCACGATCTCGGGCACCGACTTGTTCTGGAAGATCCGGCAGTCGTGGCGGCGCGAGAGGAACCAGAGCCACGGCACCACGGTCAGGCGGTAGCGCGCGTGGACGTCCTCGACGCCGACATAGGAGGCGTCGGCGACGAGGCCGTGGAAATAGCGCGTGCCGCCTCCGGCCAGATCGAGGCTGACCGCGAGGTCCTTGCCCAGGAAGTCGGCCAGGGCCAGATCGTGATCCTCGCTGAGCGCGTCGACCTCGTAGCGGAACGGCCGGCTGAGCTCGTCGCGGCCGGTCAGGCGATGAAGACGGAGCGCTTTGCCGGCACCGGCCGGAAGGATCCTGCACTCGCGCTCAGGCACGGCAGGGCGCCCTCGGGCGGGCCGGCCGCACCCCGGTCACGTCACCCCGCCGTCGGGACGAGCAGCGCGGCCAGCACATCGATGAGGGGCGTGCCGGGCCGGATCGGCGGCTCGTGCTTCGCCGTGAAGGTCTCGAGGGCCGCCCGCGTCTTCTGCCCGAGGACGCCGTCCACCGCGCCGACCGCGAAGCCCCTGGTGTTGAGCGCATCCTGCAGGGCAGCGATCGTCACCTTCTGCGGCAGACGCTGGAAGTCCTCGACCGCGGCCGCCTTGGCGCTCGGATCGGGGCTGGCATTGGCCCGTGCCAGGAGCTGCGCCGCCAGGAGCCCATCCGTCTTCCCGCCGAGGCCGCCCGAGGCGTAGACCTCGGCCAGATGCACATTGCCCCAGGGGCTGCCGTTGCGGGCGGCCATCGCGAACCACTGGGCGGCCTTTTTCGGATTCTTGGCCACGCCCCCCAGGCCCTGGCTGTAGATCAGGCCGAGATTGACCGGCGCGTTCGGCTGGCCGGCCTCGGCCGCCTTCTCGTACCAGGAGATGGCCTGCTGCATGTCCCGCGGCACGCCGACGCCGTTCTCGTAGGCATAGCCCAGATTGTTGTAGCCGTAGATGTCGCCGGCCTCGGCGGAGGCCCGGAACAGCACGATCGCGCGGTCGCCCTGGCCCTCCTGGGCCAGCATGTAGCCGAGATTGTTGTAGGCGAAGGTATGGCCGTGCGCGGCCGCCTTGAGGAACCAGTCGACGGCCTTGTCGTGGTCCTTGGGCACGCCGTCGCCGTCGCGATAGAGACGGCCCAGATTGTTCATGGCGAGCGGATCGCCCTTGCCGGCCGCATCCTCGTAGAGCGCCAGCGCCTCGGCCGGATCGCGAGCGACGCCGTCGCCCCGCTGGTAGAGGCCCCCGAGGGCGGTCACCGCGACCGCGTGACCGCTGTCGCCCGCCTTTTTGTAGAGCGATGCCGCTTCCTGGTAGTTGCCCGCGGCCTCGAGGGCGCGGCCCAGCTCGTACTGGAAGCGGGCCACGTCCGGAAAGCGCTCTACCGCGGCCCGGCAGGCCGGCACGGCTTTTTGGGGGTCGATCTCGTTGGGATAGAGCCCGAGAACGACACCCTGTGTGTCGAAGCGGGCGCCCGCCAGCTGGTCGCAGGGATCGACGGTGACATGGATCTGAACGCCGATGTCGCGCTCGGCACCCTCGGCGCCCACCTTGAGCTTCGTCTCGTCGACGACGTCCCGGACGTCGATGCGCGGCTCGTAGGAGATGTTCTGCACGAGCACCGGATGCTCGCCCAGGCTCGGCACCAGCCCCTTGCCTCCCGCCGTCACGAGCTGCCCGTAGCGTGGCGGGGTCAGGACCGCGACCATCGTCGGCGTGCCCTCGATCGTGATGTCCGTCGGTCCGGTGCCGACCACGCTGTCGACCACCTGCATGTCCCCGGACGAGGCGGATGACCCGACCGTCGCCACCTCCGGTGCCAAGGCCGCGATCTCGATCCGCGCCTGGGCCTCGGCGGCCTCGGCGGTGCCGGTGAAGAGCCCGGCGAAGCTGCGCATCTGCTCGGGCTGCGCCGCCGCCAGGATCAGCGGCCAGAGACCCTTCGCAGCGCTGCTCGGCGCGGGCTGTGCGTCGGAGGGCAGGCTCGCCTGTCGGGCGCGCGCCCGGTCGGCCAGATCCCCTGCGGGGTGCAGGGCCAGGAAGGCGTCGAGCGCCAGCGGCTCGGCTGTCGTTCCGGCCACCGATTGGACCTCCTGCCAATCGGCCACCGTCGCTTCGAGACCGCCCGACCCGCCGGCCGCGCGCGCCTCGTCGGCGCTCCGGAGCGACGCCAGGTAGGCATCGGCCACGGGCACGAACGGCGAGTCCTTGTTCTCCGTGACGAAGCGTGCCAGCGCCAGCCGCTGCTGCGTCGGATCGCTGATCGCGAGGATGTCGTTCAGCGCGTGGAGCGGATCGACGGTCGTCGCCGTCGAGGGCGGGGTCAGGTAGACGTCCTGGCCGGTGAGGGCCGCCTCGGTCCAGGGCACCTGGGCACCGCCCGTGACCTCGCGGACCCGGTCGCTGACCTTGCGGAAGAGCAGCCCCACATCCAGCCCCGGCTCGTCGATATAGCCGGCCAGCGCCGCCGCGAAGGGACTGTTCTGGCCGGGCGGGCCGTCGAGCGCGATCTGACCGGGCGCCGTCGAGTAGGCGATCACCATGCCCTGCTTGGCCGGGGTCGGCACCCGCGCCAGCCCCTCGCTGGGGACGAGCGAGCGTGCGACGCCGAGCGACGGAGTGCCGGCAGGCAGCGGATTGTTCCGGCAGGCATCGAGAATGACGACGCCCAGCCGCGGCGAGGCACCCGTGATCACATTGACCACCGTCTCGAGCGGCAGGGCCTCGGTCGGCAGGTCGGCCCGCGTGTGAACCGCCGCCGACACGGGCACGAGATAGTTGACCCCATCGGTCTGGACCCCGTGCCCGGAATAGTAGACCAGGGCGACGTCGCTCCCCGCCGCCTCCTTGGCGAAACCGTCCACCCCTGCCCGCAGCTGGTCGAGCGAGGCATCCAGCATGAGCGTCACCGTGTAGTCGGCCTTGCGCAGGCTCGCGGCGACGAGCTCGGCATCGTCGGTCGGGTTCACGAGCGCCGGCAACGCCGTGTAGTGCGCATTGCCGATGACGAGGGCGACCCGGCCGGCGGCGAAGGCCGGGAACGACCCGCACAGACAAGCCAGTGTCGAAAGCAGAGGCAGGACGAGGCGCAGCCCGGCGCGCCCTGGCGAGAGGGTGGTCACGGGCTCGCTAACCTCCCCACCCGCCGCCACCGCCACCACCTCCTCCGCCGCCGTGACCACCGGCGCCTTGGCCGACGCCGGTGTGGATGTCCGGTGCCTGGAACGGCCACCAGGTCGGCAGGACCGAATTGGACCCGGCAGGTTGAGGTTGGGGTGCGGCCGTCGCCGTGGTCTTGGCCGCCGGGGGCGGTGCCGGCGGCGGGTCGACCGGGGTCGCGGCGGTCGACGACGGCGGCGGCGCGATCGGGGTCGGCGCCGTCGTCGACGGCGTCTGGCCCAGGGCGCCGGTGGCGCCGATATCGGCCAGGATCTCGTCGGCGCCGACCTGGAGCCCGGCGGCCCCGGGCGCCCTGTCGGCTCGCGTGCGGACGGCGGCGGAGGTGCTGCGCTCGGCGATCAGCTGCTCGATGAGGCGCGACACCTGGGGATCGGCCGAGCGGTTGGCCGGGCTCGTCGTGATCAGCTTGGCGATGTCCTCCGCCCCGGCGGCTGCCGTCCAGGCCACGCCGGCAGCGATCGCCAGGACCAATGTGGATGCGGCTCGCTTCACCATCTTCCTCTCCTCTCGGCCCCGCTTGGGGGGCGTCAGGGCCTGGCGCAGTCGGCGATCGACGAGCGGACGCTCGCCGCGACGCGCGACAGATCGGCCGGCGCCATGTTGCAGGAGCCGATCGTGGTCAGCCGGTCGAGCGTGGCGAGATCGACCAGGTCGGTCAGCTCCTTCGCATCGATGACCTTATCATACTGCTGTCCGAGGCCCTGCAGCACGCTGTAGCGGACGACCGCGAAATCGTGATCGTCGCGCATGAGATTGCAGCGCGCGGCGATGCCCAGCGTGTCGCCGCAGCGGCGGGCGGCGAGCACCGCGTCGCTCCGGGTCGCCGCAGGGCTCGCCATGGCAGCGGGGGTTGGGGCGGGCGTCGCCGCAGGCGGGCTCGACGGGCCGAATCCGGGTATCTGGTCGCAGGCGGCGACCAGCAGCAACGATGTCAGCAGCACGAAGCCTGGTCGCATAGGACCGCCCTTGTGGGTGCACCCTGCTGAGAGTGTCACGACCTCGGCGCCCGCGCCGTGACGCGCATCACTCCTGCGCCGGCACCCGACAGGCGTCAAGACTCGCCCACCCCTGGGCTGCGAGCGGCCGGCCCTCATGCCACGACCTGCTCGTCCGTCCGGATCCCATCGGCCGCCGTCACCGCCAGCAGCGCCTCGGCCGCCCGGCCGATGGCCTCGGGGTCGGTGCCGCGGAAGACGATGCTGGTGCCGGGGGTGCCCTGGCGCATGAAGGGGTAGCTGCCGATCTCGATCGCCGGAAAATCGGCCTGGATGGCGCCGAGGCGGATGGCGATGTCGCCCTCGGGGCAGTAGCAGACGATGGTCCTGGACCGGACCGGGGCGCCGCCGCGGAGGCGGGGCTTCAGGCCCGAGAACATCGCCTGCATGATCTTCGGGACCCCCGGCAGGACGTGGACGTTCTCGACGATGAAGCCCGGCGCCACGCTGACCGGATTGTCGATCAGCGTCGCCCCTTCCGGCGTGTCGGCCATGCGCATGCGCGCCTCGTTGACCTTCTCGGGCGGATAGTAGGCCAGGAGGCGCCGCTCGGCCTCCTCGTTGCGGCCGAAGGGCAGGCCGAAGGCCTTGGCGATCGAGGCCGAGGTGATGTCGTCGTGGGTCGGCCCGATGCCGCCGGTCGTGAAGACATAGGTCCAGCGCTTGCGGCAGGCGTTGACCGCCTCGACGATGGCCGCCTCGTCGTCCTGGACGACCCGGACCTCGGCCATGCGGATGCCGATGGCGCCCAGCTCCTGCGCGATGTAGGGGAGATTCGCATCGACGGTGCGGCCGGAGAGAATCTCGTTGCCGATGATGATCAGGCATGCCGTGGGGCTGTCGCCGGCCTCGCCCATCCGTCCCTCCCCGCCTCGTCCTCGTCGCCCGCCGGCTGATCGCGGCCCGCGGCCCCACCTCTTTAGCGCGGCGGCCCGCCGGCGCGCTACTCGGCCCTCGCACCTCGCCCGCGAACTCTCGCAATGGGCGAAGTGACTTTACTCTCTGACCCGATTACGTTAGTTCTGTGGCCATGCGCGGCTCCCCTGCCGATCTCTGGACCCGGCCGCCGGTGAGAGGCCACGACCCCGAGGCCTTCGCCGCCATCGGCCGTGCCGGCCGCCTCGCCGCCCTGACGCTCGACATGATCGCGGGCGAGATCGGCGCGGGCGTCACGACCGCCCGGCTCGACGGGCTGTGCCACGATTTCATCCGCGACCACGGCGGCACCGCGGCGCCCTTGGGCTACCGAGGCTATCCGCGGGCCACCTGCATCTCGCTCAACGAGGTGGTCTGCCACGGCATCCCCGACGGACGGCGCCTGACGGCAGGCGACGTGCTCAACATCGACGTCACCGTCCAGCTCGACGGCTGGTTCGGCGACACGAGCCGGATGTTCTTCGTCGGCACGCCGCCGCCGGCCGTTCGCCGGCTCTGCCGCGTCACCTTCGAGGCGCTCTGGCGCGGCATCCGGGCCTCGGGCCCGGGCAGCCGGCTGGGCGACATCGGTCACGCCATCCAGAGCCACGCCGAGGCGCATGGCTGCGCCGTGGTGCGCGAGTATTGCGGGCACGGGATCGGCCGCGGCTTCCATCAGCCGCCCACCGTCCTGCATTTCGGCCGGCCGGGCAGCGGGCTCCGGCTCGAGCCCGGGATGACCTTCACCATCGAGCCGATGCTCAACCAGGGCGCCGCCCCGACCCGCGTGCTGCCCGACCGCTGGACGGTCGTGACCCGGGACGGCCTGCCCTCCGCGCAGTTCGAGCACACGGTCGGCATCACCCCCGACGGCGTGGAGGTCCTCACCCTCTCGCCGGCCGGCCTCCATCACCCGCCCTGGTGAGCTGGCAGGCGGAAGGGGTTCCGGACAAGCTCATCGAGGCGGGATTGACGGTAGCGGCGGACGAGGGCTCGGGCTTCGTCCTGCGCGGCAACACCTATCCCCTGCGCGAGGCGATCAAGCGGGCGGGCGGCCGCTGGGACGGCGCGCGGCGCGTCTGGCTCGTCGACTCGGCCGATCGGCTGAAGGCGCTGGCGGCGGCGCTGGGCGAGGCCGGGGTGCCGGCGCCGGGCCTGAGCGAGGTGCCCGCCAAGCCCTCCTCCGGCTGGGGCAGCAAGCACTATCACGGCCACCGCGGCCGCCTGCGCGAGCGCCTGCTGCAGCACAAGGAGGGCAGCCTCGCCGACTACGAGCTGCTCGAGCTTCTGCTCTTCTTCTCGGTCTATCGGCGGGACACCAAGCCCGCGGCCAAGGCGCTGCTCGAGCGCTTCGGCAGCCTCGGGGCGGTGCTCGCGGCCGAGCCGGCCCGCTATGCCGACTGCGCGGAGCTCGTCCTGCCGCAATGCTCGGACCCCGAGCGGCGGGAGGCGCTGGACGAGGACCTGAGGTTCACCCAGGTCCTCCTCAAGGCGGTCCAGGCCTTCCTGCTGCGGGTCGGCCGCGAGGCGATCAAGGACCGGGCGGTGATCGGCTCCTGGACGGCGCTGATCGACTATCTGCACGCGGCCATGGCGCACGAGCCGGCCGAGCAGTTCCGCCTCCTCTTCCTCGACCGAAAGAACATCCTGATCAAGGACGAGGTGCAGAGCCGGGGCACCGTCGACCACACGCCGCTCTACCCGCGCGAGGTCGTCAAGCGGGCGCTCGAGCTCGCGGCCTCGGCGATCATCATGGTCCACAACCACCCCTCGGGCGACCCCACGCCGTCCAAGGCCGACATCGAGATGACGCGGCAGGTGATCCAGGCGCTGGAGCCGGTCGGCATCACGCTCCACGACCATGTCGTGATCGGCAAGAACCGCCATCTGAGCTTCCGCACCGAGCGCCTGATCTGAGCCCGCCCGGGACAGCGGCGGCCGGCCTGCTCAGAAGCGGAACAGCACCAGCCGCGGATTGCCCGACTCGTCGCGCTGGATCCGCCCGTCGCCGTTCTGGTCGGCATCGATGAAGATCTGCTGGCGGAGGTCGGCGAACTGCTGGCGGGTCAGCTTGAGGTCCGGCCCGGGCGGATGGCCCAGGACCTGGAGGAGATAGCCCTCGGCCTCCTCCTTCGTGACCGTGCCGTCACCGTTCAGGTCCATGGCGCCCATGAGCTGGGGCGCCTCGCCGGCGTCGAGCTGCCCGTCGCCGTTGGCGTCGAGCCGCTGCCAGAGCACGTCGAGCTCGTTCATCTCGAGATAGCCGTCATGGTTGGTGTCGAGCTCGTCGAACAGCTGGTTGGTCTGGGCCTGCCAGGTGGTGAAGGTCACCGACTCCACGGCCGCCGGCGACGGCGGGTTGACGGCGAGGTCGGCAGGCGGCGGGGGAATGGGCGCGGGCGGCACCCTCTGGGCCGTCTGCTCGCAGGCAGCGAGGGCGAGGGCGGAAAGGGCCAGGGCGAGACGGGCGGACCTCATGGGCGGACCTCGGGCGATGGCGTCGGACGGCGCCGACGCTGCTTGCAGCGGGCCGCGCCGGCAACCTCGGAGCGTCGCCCGGCGCACGACGGATGGCCCAGTGTGTCCTCGGACCCCCATCCCGTGCCCGCGCCGCTCAGCTGTTGACGTCGCAGCGGTGCCAGATCTCCGGGGCGCCGCCCTTGGTCAGGCGGACCGTGTTCTCGTCGAGAAGTAGCATGTCGACGCGGGAGCCGGCATCCGCCTCGCCGGTCGGGACATCGTAGGTGAAGCTGTGGCGGTGCCAGTCGCCGCTCGTCGTGGTGCCGGCCGGGGTGACGATGCGCGGGCCGCTGATCGACATCGTGCGGCCGTCCTTGGCGCACCAGTTGCCGTCGATGACGTCGGCGAGCGCCGGCCGGCCCGGGCCGAGCGCCATGCCGAACGAGAGGGCGAGCAGGGCCCATCGCGGCTTGACCATTGGCGGCATCTCCCCAGCATGGCGGTATCCGGTCCGGGAGGCCGCCCCGGCACTCCCCGGACGGCTGGAGGATAGCACATTTCGCAGCCCCCGCCCCGACCCCCGGCACGTCGCCCGAGCCATGGCCGAGCTGCCCGTGGCGGAGGTCCTCGGCCAGCTCGGGGCAGCGCTCGGGAGCGCTGGCGCCGCCGTCCTCGTGGCCCCGCCCGGCGCCGGCAAGACGACCCTGGTGCCACTGCATCTGGCAGGGGCGGCTTGGCTCGAGGGGCGCTCCGATCCTGATGCTCGAGCCCCGCCGGCTCGCGGCCCGTCAGTCGGCCTTCCGCATGGCCGAGCTGCTGGGCGAGGCGCCCGGCGCCACGGTCGGCTACGCCATGCGCTTCGAGCGGCGGATCGGCCCGGCCACGCGGATCGAGGTCGTCACCGACGGCCTCTTCACCCGCAGGCTGCAGCGCGATCCCTCGCTCGCGGGCGTGGGCCTCGTGATCTTCGACGAGTTCCACGAGCGCTCGCTCGACGCGGAGCTCGGCCTCGCCCTCTGCCTCGAGGTGCGGGAGGCCCTGCGCCCGGACCTGCGGCTGCTCGTCATGTCGGCCACCCTCGACCACGGGGCCGTGGCCCGGCTGATGGGCGGCGTGCCGGTCGTGGCGTGCGAGGGCCGGAGCCATCCGGTGACCACCGTCACTACCTCCCGCCCAACGACCCGGCCGAGCGGGTCGAGCAGAGGGTCGCCGCCGCCGTGCTGAGGGCCCTCGCCGGACCCGGCGGCGATATTCTCGTCTTTCTGCCGGGCGCCGCCGAGATCCGCCGCACCGCCGCCCGGCTCGACCTGGCCGGCCTCGGCGCCCGGGCGCTCGTCTGCCCGCTGATGGGCGAGCTGGGCCGAGCCGAGCAGGATCGGGCGCTCCGCCCCTCACCCGACGGCGCCCGCAAGGTCGTGCTGGCGACCAACATCGCCGAGACCAGCCTGACGATCGAGGGGGTGACGACCGTCATCGACAGCGGGCTCGCCCGCCGGCCGGCCTTCTCGGCGCGCACCGGGATGAGCCGCCTCGAGACCGTCCGGATCAGCCGGGCCGCGGCCGACCAGCGCCGGGGCCGGGCCGGGCGCCTCGGCCCCGGCGTCTGCTGGCGCCTCTGGGACCAGCGGGACGAGGTTTCCCTCGCCCCCTTCGAGCCGGCGGAGATCGAGACGACCGACCTGACGCCGCTGGCCCTCGGAGCTCGCAGCCTGGGGCACGCTCGACCCGGCGACGCTGCGCTGGCCGACGCCGCCGCCGGCAGCTCCGCTGGCCCGCGCCCGCCGGCTGCTCCTGGAGCTGGGCGCCCTCGACGCCGCCGGGCGGATCACCGCGCACGGCCGGACCATCGCCGGGCTGCCGCTCCACCCGCGCCTGGCCCATATGCTGGTCCGGAGCGCGGAGCGGGGCAATGGTGCCACCGCACTGGCGCTCGCGGCCCTCCTCGGCGCCCGCGACCCGTGGCGGCGCGAGCGCGAGCCCGATCTGGCGCATCGGCTGCGACGCTGGCAGGGCGGCGATTCCGGCGCCGACCGCGCAGCGCTGGGCGAGCTGGAGCGCGTCCGCCGGCAGCTCCGACGGCTCGTCCCGGATACGGCAGGCGACGTGGAGGACAGGGAGACCGGAGCCGCCCTCGCCCTCGCCTTTCCCGAGCGGATCGCGCAGCGTCGCGGGCGGGCCGGCCTTTTCCGGCTGGCCAACGGCCGGGGCGCGTCGCTGGATGCCTCCGAGCCGCTGGCCGAGGCGCCGTTCCTGGCCGTGGCCGAGCTCGACGATGCCGGTGCCGACGCCCGCATCCTGACCGCCGCCGCGATCGATCTCGCGGCGATCGAGGCGCTCTTCGCGAGCCGCATCGTCGAGGCCGACGAGGTTCGCCTCGACCCGGAAAGCGAGGCGGTGACGGCCCGCCGCGTGAGACGCCTCGGCGCGCTGGTCCTGGGCGAGCGGCCGGTCGCCCGGCCGGACCCGGCGATCGTGGCGGGCACGCTGCTGGCCGCGGTGCGGGAGCGTGGCGTCGAGGCGCTCCTGGAGGGATCCGGCGCTGCCGCTCCGCTGGCGCGGCTCCGGTTTCTCGCCCGGCAGGAGCCGGAGGCCTGGCCCGATCTCTCGGCGGCGGCCCTGGAGGCCGGGCTGGAGGCGTGGCTGGCGCCCCTGCTGGCCGGGCTCCGGAGCCTGGCGGAGATAAAAAGGCTGGATCTCGGCGGGGCGCTCCAAGGCCAGCTCACGGCGGAGCAGCGTCGGCAGGCCGACCGGCTGGCGCCCAGCCACTTCACGCCTCCGCTGGGCGGGCGGATCAGGATCGACTACACGGCCGATCCGCCGGCCCTGGCGATCAGGCTCCAGGAGCTGTTCGGGCAGACCGAGCATCCCACCGTGCTGGACGGCCGCGTCCGGCTGGCCCTCCATCTCTTGTCGCCGGCCGACCGGCCGGTGCAGGTGACACGGGACCTTCCCGGCTTCTGGCGCGGCAGCTACGCGGCCGTCAGGAAGGAGATGCGCGGGCGCTACCCGAAGCATGCCTGGCCCGAGGACCCGTTGGCCACGGCCCCGACGCGGCGCACCCGGAAGCCCGCGGGCTGAGCCTGCTCAGCAGGCCCGCGTGCCGCAGTCGGCAAACGTCGCGGGGCGCTTGATCAGACCGTCCGGGATCGGATGGTCGAAGCTCACCTCGTCGGTCTTGAAGATCGTGGCGTCCTTCCAGCCGGCCATCAGGGGAAAACCGTTCTCGGCATAGACGTCGAACGGGATCGTGCCGCAGACGCCGCGCGCCTTGGGGCGGACGCGCGGGTCGACGCGCTGGACGAGCTCGATCGCCCGCACGACCGGGCGCCAGGAACTCGTTCATCCAGCGGCTCGCCAGCACCTCGCCGCAGATCGTCTCGTCGAGGGTCAGGACGTTGTAGGTGCTGGCATTGCCGGCCACCAGCGGCCCCGCGTACCAGCGCGTGAGGCGCCACGAGCGGAGCGGCGCCCCATCGTCCATGGCACCCGCCCGCCAGCGCTTCGCCCGGCCCGGGCCGAGGAGGAAGACGTCGGTGCTGGCGACGTCGACGAGCCGGCGCGTGCCGTCGACCGTGACGAGCACGAGGCTGGCGTCGGCGCCCAGCTCGGCCTGGAACGGCAGGCCCTCGAGCCGGCCCTGGACGAGCACCCCCGCCCAGGCTCGGCCCATCATCAGGATGCAGGCGACGGCGAGGGCGACGATGCCGAGACGCATCATGCCTCCTCGGTCGCGCTGCCGAACACCCGGGCGAAGATCGTGTCGACATGGACGAGGTGATAGGCCTGGTCGAAGAGCGCCTCGAGAGACGCCTCGTCCAGCCGCTCGCGGACGATGGGATCGTCCCGCAGGAGATCGAGGAGCGGGCGCCCCTCGCGCCACGCGCGCATCGCCTGGCGCTGGACCACGGCATAGGCCTCCTGGCGCGGCATGCCGCCCTCGGTGAGCGCTCAGCAGCACGCGCTGCGAGAAGGCCAGCCCGTGCGTCATCTCGAGGTTCCGCGCCATCCGCTCGGGATAGACGACCAGCCGGTCGATCAGGGTGGCCGAGCGGTCGAGGGCGAAGTCGAGGAGGATGCAGCTGTCGGGAAGGATCACCCGCTCGACCGAGCTGTGCGAGATGTCCCGCTCGTGCCAGAGGGCCACGTTCTCCAGGGCCGGGATCACCGCCGCCCGGACGAGGCGGGCGAGGCCCGTGAGATTCTCGGACAGCACGGGGTTGCGCTTGTGGGGCATGGCCGAGCTGCCCTTCTGGCCCGGCGCGAAGAATTCCTCGGCCTCTCCGACCTCCGTCCGCTGCAGATGCCGGATCTCCGTCGCGAGCCGCTCGATGGAGCTGGCGATGACGCCCAGGGTCGCCACGAACAGGGCGTGGCGGTCGCGCGGGATGACCTGCGTCGAGACCGGCTCCGGGACCAGCCCGAGCCGCCGGGCCACGGCCTCCTCGACCCGGGGGTCGATGTTGGCGAAGGTGCCGACGGCGCCCGAGATCGCGCAGGTGGCGATCTCCTCCCGGGCCCGCGCCATGCGCTCCCGATTGCGGGCGAACTCGGCGAAGAAGCCGGCGAGCTTGAGGCCGAGCGTCGTGGGCTCGGCGTGGATGCCGTGGCTCCGGCCCATCGTCGGCGTGAGCTTGTGCTCGAAGGCGCGGCGCCTGAGGGCCTGGAGGAGGCGATCGAGATCGGCCAGGAGCAGGTCGCTCGCCCGCGCGAGCTGGACGGCGAGGCTGGTGTCCAGCAGATCGGAGGAGGTCATGCCCAGGTGCAGGTGGCGGGCCTCGATCCCGCAGACCTCCTCCACATGGGTGAGGAACGCGATCACATCGTGGCGGGTGACGGCCTCGATGGCCTCGATCCGGGCCGGGTCGATCAGCCGCTCCCGCTCGCGGGCGATCCGCTCGGCCAGCCGGGCGACCTCGGCCCCGGGCAGCCGGCCCAGCTCGGCCATCGCCCGGGCGGCGGCCAGCTCGACCTCGAGCCAGATCCCGAGCCTCGTCTCGACCGAGAAGATCAAAGCCATCTCGGGGCGGCTGTAGCGGGGGATCATGGGCGCTCCACGGTGGCGGCCGGCGACCTGCTTGTAGCAATCCGGTTCCGATGGCGCGAGAGGCGGCTATAGAGGGCGCATGGCGACCCCGCTCCCGAGGCTGCTCCGCCCCCTTGCCTGGCTCGGGCGCCATGCCACGCCGGTCATCGCCGCCGGCGTCTTCGTCGGGCTTCTGCTGCAGCCGCTGGCCGCGGCGCTGAAGCCCCTGCTCGTGCCGGCGATCCTGCTGCCCTTCGTCGCGGCCCTGCTGCGCCTGGACGCCGACCGGCTGCGGGCGGACCTTCGCCGGCCCGGGCTGATCCTGGCCGTGCTCGCCTGGCTCCTGGTCGCGAGCCCGGTCCTCGTCCTGCTCGCGGTCCGGACGCTGGCTCTGCCCGACGAGCTGGCCTCCGCCATGGTGACGACGGCCGCCTGCGCGCCCCTGATGGCCTCGGGTGCCCTGGCCCTCCTGCTCGGGCTCGACACCGGCCTCGCGATCCTCGCGACCGTGCTGGCGACGGCGATCGTGCCGCTGAGCCTGCCGCCGCTGGCGCTGCGGCTGGCCCATCTGCCGGTCGACCTCGAGGTGGGCGCGCTGATGCTCCGCCTGGGCCTGCTGATCGGCGCCTCGTTCGTGGCGGCGGCCCTGATCCGCCGGACCGCGGGACAGGATCGGCTGGAGCGCTGGCGGGAGGTCCTGGCCGGCGCCGCCGTCCTCGGGCTCCTCGTCTTCGCCGTCGCGATCATGGACGGGGTGGGGGCGACGATCCGGCAGGAGCCGCGCTTCGTCCTCGCCGCCCTCGCCTCCGTCTTCGGCCTCAATCTCGGGCTCCAGGCCGTCACGGCGCTCGCCTTCGCGGGCCTGGGCAGGGCCCGGGCGCTGACCCTGGCCCTCGTCGCCGGCAACAACAATGTCGGGATCGTCGTGGCGGCGCTCGCCGACCGGGCGCCCGAGCGCTTTCTCGTCTATGTCGCGATGGCGCAGTTCCCGATCTACCTGCTGCCGGCGCTGCAGCGGCCCCTCTATCAGAGCCTTCTCGAGCGGGAGCGTTAGGATGCAGGCGATCCTGGACTTCTGGTTCCAGCCCGAGACCCTGGCTCTGTGCTTCAGGCCGACCCCCGAGCACGACCGCGAGGTCCGCGAGCGCTTCGAGCCGGACCTGCTGGCCGCCGCCAGCGGCTCGATCGCCGCCCGGCCGCACGAGGCCCCCTCGATGCTCGCCCTCTGCATCCTCCTGGACCAGGTGCCGCGCAACATCTATCGGGGCACGCCGCGGGCCTTCGCCTATGACCGGATCGCCCGGCGCGCGGCCGGCCTCGCCCTCGACCGGGGCCTCGACCGGAGCCAGCCCCCCGACCGGCGGCTCTTCTTCTATCTCCCCTTCGAGCACAGCGAGGAGGTCGAGGACCAGCGGCGGGCCGAGCGGCTGATCGCCGGGCTCGGCAATCCGGAATGGCTGGACTACGCGATCCGCCACCGCGAGATCGTCGAGCGCTTCGGTCGCTTCCCGCACCGGAACCTGGTGCTCGGCCGCCCCAGCACCGCCGCCGAGAAGGCCTTCCTCGAGGGGCCGCAGAGCGCCTTCTAGCTCTCCGGGTCCCGCGGGCGGGCGGATGGCGGGGGTGCGGGCTGCGCCGCAGCGCTCGTCATTGCATATCGCCAAGAGCGCCCGGCTGATGTAGCCCACACCCGGGGGCCGTGGACGGCCCGAGGAAGGTGGCGGCCCATGCCGGTCGGGTCGGTGTCGACCGGCGCTCGGCGTCGTGAAGCGCAGAAGGTGAACGCGACAGGCAAGGACCCGCGCGACGGCGGCTGGCCGGCACGGGCGACGGCGACCTCGCCGGCGCGCCGCCTCAAGAGCGCCCTGTCCGCCGTCGTCGCCCTCGCCATGTTCGTGCTGGCGATGTGGGTGCTGCATCGCTGGATGCACCGCATCAGCCTTCACCAGCTCGTCATCGAGCTGGAGCGCATCTCGCTGCGGCCGATCCTGGTCGCGGTCCTGGCGACGGCGCTGAGCTTCGTTGCCCTGTGCGGCTACGAGCTCTATGCGGTCCGGTATGTCGGACGGCGACTTCCGGTCCCGGTCGTGGCGCTCTTCTCCTTCATCACCCAGTCGATCGCCCATTCGGTCGGCTTCTCGATCCTGGTCGGCGCCACCATCCGCTACAAGCTCTACACCCCCCATCGCTTCTCGCTGCTCGAGATCGCCAAGATCCAGATGTTCTTCGCGATCACCTTCGGCCTCGGCGCCGTGACCCTGTCGGGGCTCGTGCTGCTGATCGGGCCGGGACCGCTGGCGGCGGCGCTGGAGGTGCCCGAGACGGCCTGGCGGATCTTCGGCGGCCTGCTGCTGGCGGCGGTCGCCGCCTTCCTGCTCTGGGGCACCTGGTTCCATCGGCCGATCCGCCTCGGCGGCCAGACCATCCTCCTGCCGGGCGCCCGGATCACCCTCGTCCAGATCCTGCTCGGCATCGCCGACCTCTGCGCCGTCGCTGCGGCCCTCCACGTGCTGATGCCGGCCGACCTCGGGCTGGGCTACCCGGCGCTCCTCGGCATCTTCGTCGCGGCCATGGCGATCGGCCTCGCCAGCCACGTGCCCGGCAGCCTGGGCGTCTTCGAGTCGGCGGCCCTCCTGCTCATCGACCCCACCGATCAGCAGACCGCAGCGGTGATCGGCGGACTGATCGCCTTCCGCGCCATCTACTACATGCTGCCGCTGCTCCTGGGCGCGCTGGCCTTCGGCGCGCTCGAGCTGCAGCGTTGGCGTCGTGGGGCGGGCGTGGCCGGGGCGGGCCCCTGAGCGGCGATCGCCGGGTCCGCGCCGGCAACGGGAGGCCGGCCGCTTGATCCCCCGGCGCCCCGCCCTAGCTTGCCGGGGCGCGGTGCGGTAGAGGCCCGCGGTCGGACTTGGAGCGGACGTCGCCCGGATGGCGGAGCGCGCATTGGAGCCGGGCCGCCGATGATCCCGCTCCGGGACGACGGTCGGCCGCTGCGGCGACCGATCGTCACCTCGCTGATCGTCGCCGGCTGTGTCGTCGCTTTCCTCTGGGAGCTGACCCTGACCCCGGCCGGCCGGGACGCGGCCTTCTTCGGCCTGGGCATGATCCCGGCCGTCGTCACGGGCAAGGCCCGGCTCGCCCCGGGCATCCAGTCGGTGGCGCCGGCCCTCACCATCGCCACCTCCCTCTTCCTGCACGGCGGCTGGCTGCACCTGATCGGCAACCTGCTCTTTCTCTGGATCTTCGGCCAGAGCGTGGAGGACCGGCTCGGCCACCTGCGCTATGCGCTCCTCTACCTCGTGGCGGGCACCGTGGCGGCACTCGCCCAGATCCTTTCCGATCCGGGTGCCACCACCCCCATGATCGGGGCCAGCGGTGCCATCTCGGGCGTGCTCGGTGCCTATCTCGTCCTCTTCCCCCATGCCCGCATCCTGGTGCTGGCGCCGATCGGCTTCATGTTCGTGCACTATGTGCGGGCGCGCTGGCTGCTCGGCTTCTGGTTCGTCTTCCAGCTCGTCAGCGCCCTGCTCGGCATCGCCACGGGCGTGGCCTTGTGGGCGCATATCGGCGGCTTCCTCGTCGGCATGGCCTGCGCCCTGCCGCTGCGGCGCCCCTTCCGCCGCCGCCGCGGCCCCTGGGGCTGAGCCGGCCCGGCAATCGACCGCGTCGCCGTTAACCACGTTTTAGGACTCTCGCCGGATGATGCCTCGTGCGTCCGGGAGCCCACGACCGAGCCGGCAGCAGTCGCCTCGAAGAAAGATAAAATTATATGGTTATTAATAGATGTTTCTCTTACAAAACGTATAGAACAGCTCTGCGAAAGTCATTGCTGTGCTTAAAAATTGGTAATACCAATATTGGCGATTGGCGTCGGTGATCGTGGCGATCCGAACCTCAGCGAAGCACGGGCCGCCGCACGCGGGAGAACGATAATGGCGACATCGATCCACGAGCTCAGGGACATGATCGGGGCGGTCGACAACGACAATCGGCCGCGATGGCGGGTCGGCACGGCAGCCCTCCATCCCCTGCCCAGCGTCCCAGGGGCGGGCGGCACCGTCGAGCACGAGCTTCCGACGCTGACGAGCCGGCTCGACGCGGAGGCCGGCATCCTCTGGGCCGAGATGCACCACGTGGAACGCGCCTGCTATACCCAGGCGCTCGTCGACGATTCGCGCGAGCTGCAGCTCCGCCTCAAGACGGTGCTGCGCGACCGGCCGGCACGCGAGATGCCGTTCCGCTACCTCGTCTGGACGTCGGGGGCCCCCGGCGTGTTCAGCCTCGGCGGCGACCTGGCATTCTTCACCCGCTGCATTCGTGACGGCGACCGGGCCGCCCTCACCGCCTACGCCTATCGGTGCATCGACGTCCTCTACGACAATTACTATGACCTCGACCTGCCGATCCTGACGGTGGCGCTGGTCAAGGGCGACGCCATCGGCGGCGGCCTCGAATCGATGCTCACCAACGACCTCGTGATCGCCGAGCGGGACGCGCGCTTCGGCCTGCCCGAGGTGCTCTTCAACCTCTTCCCCGGCATGGGCGGCTTCAGCTTCCTCAGGCGACGGCTCGGCGAGCGCCAGGCGCGCGAGCTGATCGAGGACGGCCGGACCCGAAGCGCCGACGAGCTGCATCGGCTCGGGCTGATCGATCTGGTCTGCGAGCCCGGCGAGGCCGAGGCCACGCTGGAGCGCTACGTCGCCGCCAATACCGCCCGCTTCGCGACGCTCAGGACGTTGCGCCGCGCCTGCAAGCGTGTCGACCCGGTCGGGCGGCAGGAGCTGCTCGCCATCGTCGATCTCTGGCTCGACCTGGCGATGGAGCTGGGGCCGACCGAGCTGCGCCGCATGGACGTCCTGGCCCGCCTGCAGGAGCGCCGGCGCGCCGCGCCCTGACCCGGCCCGGCATGCTCAGGGCGAGGACGCGGGCGTCGGGATGCCGGCCCGCTCGGCCCGATAGGCCGTCAGCGCCGACCGCAGATCCAGGAAGGCACCATCGAGCGCCGCCAGCTCGCGCCGCCCACGCATGACGAGAGCGGCATCGTCGAGGCCGCGCCAGCCGAGGGTCAGCTCGAGAAGGGCCTGGGCGCCGAGATGGGCGGCGCTGCTCCTCAGGGCGTGCGCCAGATCGCGGACCGCCCGCGGGTCGCCGGCGGCAACCGCCTCCCGCAGCCGACCGATGAGCTCTTCGGCGTCGGCCACGAAGTCCCCGATCAGCTCGTCGACGAAGGCGCCGTCGCCGTCGAGCCGGCGCAAGGCGTCGAGCTTGCTGCGGTCGAGGACGGCCGGGTCACGGCCATCCGGCCTCGTGGGGCGCGGCTCCGGCGGCTCCGGTGCGTCCTGCCGCTCCCTTGCGACCGGATCGGCCATCGGCGCGACCAGGACATCGATCGCTTCCACCAGCTCGACCGCATCGACCGGCTTCGTGAGATAGGCGCTGAAGCCGAGCTCATGGGCCGTGGCACGCGCCTCGCCGGTGGCATCCGCGCTCAGCGCCACGATCGGCGGCAGGCTCGCCGGCGGGTGGGCGAAGCGCAGCATCTTGACGAGCTCGAAGCCGCTCATGCCGGGCATGTTGATGTCGGTGAGGACGATATCGAAGCGCTCCGTCTCGAGCCGTTCCAGCACCTCCTCGCCGCTCGCCACGATGGCCACCTCGTGCCCGGCCCGGCGGAGGATGGCGCCGATCACCTGCTGGTTGGTGCGGATGTCCTCGGCGAGCAGGATGCGGCTCCGATGGCGGGCGCGCAGGGCCAGGATCGCCTCCGTCGCCGAGATGGAGACGGCCGGCCCGGAACGGGCGAGCGCCACCTCGACGCAGGCGGCGAGCCGCCGGTCGTCGACGGTCGCCGGCAGGTCGGCGAGCGTCACGTCCGCCTTCGGATACTGGCCGTCGCCGAGCGTCAGGATGTCGACGGGTCGGGGAGCGCCCTCGGCGACGAGCCGCGACGCCAGGGCCGAAGGTTCGATCCCGCCGCCGTCGTCGGCCAGCAGCACGGCGATCCGGCCGGCCGTCTCGCGCACGCGCCGCAGCACGTCCTCGATATCGTCTGCCGGGACGACGCGGAAGCCCAGTCGATCGAGCCGAGCCCCGAGCGCAGCACCCCCGCCGGCCGACGACGACGCTGCCCTCCGGTCGGCGTGGCGCACCGCCCGGGACCGGTGCCACGAGCGCGAAAGGCAGCTCGACCCAGAAGGTCGAGCCTTCGCCGGGCGAGCTCCGGACGCCGATCCGGCCGCCCATGAGGTCCACGAGATCGCGGGCGATGGCGAGGCCCAGCCCGGTCCCGCCGAAGCGCCGGCGCGTGTCGGCATCGGCTTGCGTGAAGCGCTCGAAGATCTCCTTCTGGCGCTCGGCCGGTATGCCGATCCCGGTGTCGCGCACGGCGAGGCGGAGCCGCGCCTTCCCGGGCCCGAGCTCGAGCGGCGACACCTCGATGACCACCCCGCCTCGCGTGGTGAACCGGATGGCGTTGGCGACGAGGTTGAGGAGCACCCGATGGAGCGGCTCCGCGGCGCCGATCAGGTCCGCCGGCGTGTCGGGGTGCCAGCGCAGCCGCAGATAGAGGCCCTTGTCCCGGACCTGCGGCTGGAGCATGGCGCGAAGGCCGGCGAGCTCGTCCGCGAGGCTGAACGGCACGGTCTCCACCGTCAGCCGCCTCGCCTCGATGCTGGCGATGTCGAGGAGATCGTTGACCAGGGCGAGAAGGCTGCCGGCCGCCCCGCGGATGGTGCCGACCATGCCCCGCTGCTCGGCATCCAGGCCCGTCGTCCTCAGCAGGTCGCTCATGCCGATCACGGCGTTGAGGGGCGTGCGGAACTCGTGGCTCATGGTCGCGAGGAACTGGCTCTTGGCGCGGCTCGCCTCCTCGGCGCGGCTGACGGCGTCGGTCAGCTTGCCGAGCAGGACCCAGAAATAGAGCGGCAGCACGACGAGCGAGAACAGCAGGCCCGCATCCAGATAGGGAACCGTCTCCCAGCCGGGGCCGAAGCGGACCACGGCGCCGAAGCAGACCAGGGCGGTGGCGGCAGCGCCGACGAGGTAGCCGCGGCCGAAGCGGAAGCCGTGACCCAGGATCGTCCAGAGCAGGAGCGGGAAGAAGATCATCGCCGAGGGCCCGCCGATCAGCATCACGCCGTTGCAGGCGATGTTGTCGACGACCATGCCCGCGACGCGACGCGGCGGATTGGCGGCGGGCCTGAGGACGATATGGCAAAGGATCGCCAGCGCCGCCGCGAGCACGGCCACGTAGAGCGGCACGGCCGTCGCCAGCACGGCCGCCTCGCGCGCCCGGTCGTGGGGCACCAGGATCACGAAGACGAAGGCGAGGGTGAAGATGGCGAGGCGGATGAACGCCTGCTCGTGCTCGCTGTCGGGCCGCCCCGCGAGCCGCGCCCGAAGCCGGCCCAGGAGCCGCGCCGTCTCGATGGTCAAGGAGCGGGGCGAGGGCGAGGGCGATCCCGGGGCCGGCGCGGCCGTCGCCGCCATCGCGGCCGGTGCCGTCGGCTCAGCGGGCAGCCGCGGCGCTCGCCGTCGCACCGAGAACGCGCTCCTCGAAATCGATCGCGTCGTAGGGCGGCCCGATCAGGTCGCCCTGCCCCTCGTCGCAGCCGAGCTCCCGAAGGCGGTCGAGCTGGCCCTTGGTCTCGACTCCCTCGGCGATGACCTTGAGGCCGAGGCTGTGGCCGAGATTGACGATCGCCCGGACGATGACCTCGTCGTTCGGGCTGTGCTCGAGGTTCTGGACGAAGGACTGGTCGATCTTGAGCCGCTGGACGGGCAGCCGCTTGACATAGGCGAGCGAGGAGTAGCCCGTGCCGAAATCGTCGATCGACAGGCTCACGCCCAGCTGATGCAGGTAGCGCAGGCTCGCCGCGGCCGTCTGGCTGTTCTCGATCACCACGTTCTCGGTGAGCTCGATGTCGAGGGCGGCGGGCTCGAGGCCGGTCTCCTTCAGGACCCGCTCGATCAGGAGCTCGACGCCGCGCTCGCGGAACTGCACGGGCGACAGGTTCACGGAGAGCTGGGCCTGGACGAGACCGCGGTCGCGCCATTGGCGGTGCTGCAGGCAGGCCTTGCGAAGGACCCAGGCGGTGAGCGGCGCGATCAGGCCGATCTCCTCGGCGAGACGGATGAACTCGCCCGGCCGGATCAGGCCGCGATGCGGGTGACGCCAGCGGACCAGCGCCTCGATGCCCACCAGGCTTCCCGAGCCGAGGCTGATCTGGGGCTGGTAGTGGACGACGAACTGGTCGCCCGCCAGGGCCTGGCGCAGCTCGCGCTCGAGGGTCACGGCGCGCCTTGCCGCGAGGTTCATCTCCCGCGCGAAGAAGCGGTAGCAGTCGCGCCCGGCCGCCTTGGCCCGGTACATGGCGAGGTCGGCGTTCTTGAGGAGGGTGGCCGCCGCCTTGCCGTCGCCCGGGAAGAGCGTGATGCCGGTGCTGGCGCTGAGATGCACCTCCCGGCCGCCGACGAGGAACGGCTCGGCGAAGGCCTCGCTCAGCCGCCGCGACAGCTCGGCCGCGTCGTCCGCGCGCTTGAGGCCGGTCTGCAGGACGAGGAACTCGTCCGAGTGCAGGTGGGTGACCGAATCGGTCTCGCGCAGCCGGGACGCGAAGCGCTCCGCCACGGCCTCGAGCAGCCGGTCGCCGAACGCCTCGCCGAACGCGTCGTTGATGCCCTTGAAGCGGTCGATGTCGACATGGAGGAGCGCCAGCAGCTCCTGATGGCGCCTCGCCCGCGCGATCTCGCGCTCGAGCCGATCGCGGAAGATCGTCAGCGGCGGCAGCGTGTCGCCATGGGCCGGAGCGGGTATGGGGAGACCGCCCTCGCCCGGCGTCAGCGCGCCGACATCGATCGTCACGGTGACGACGCCGGCGATCCGCCCGCTGCCGTCGCGAAGCGGCCCCTTGCTGACGACGAGCGGCCGCGCCCCGCCGACCGCGGACCAGATCTCCGGGCGGGCCGAGACCAGCGTGTCCCCGGTCTCGAGAACCTTCTCGTTGAGCACGAGCTGGCGGGTCGCATACTCCTCGCCGCAGACCTCGGTCAGGGTGCGGCCGATGGCGTCGGCCGGCTCGACCCCGAAGAGACGGGTGTGCGCGCGATTGACGAGCACGAAGCGGCCCAGCCGGTCGACCGCGCTGAGGGCCACGGGCAAGGCCTCGATGAGGCCCTCGAGCGGCTGGCTCGCGGCCAGGGCCTCGCTCTCGGCCTGCGTCCTGAGCGTCCGCTCGAGGTCCGCGGCCCGGGCGGCGAGGAGCTGCTGCTGGCGCCGCAGCGTCAGGAGGTTGCGGGCCCGGGCGCGGAACTCCAGATGGTCGACCGGGCTGAGCAGGAAGTCGGTGGCGCCGGCCTCGAGCGCCTTGTAGCGGTAGTCCCGATCCTCGTAGATCGTGACGACGATGATCGGCACCTCCGCCAGGGCGGGAAGCCGCCGCACCGCGCGGATGAACGCGGCACCATCCATCTCCGGCATGTTATAGTCGGTGATGATCAGATCGGCGGCGGGCTCGCCGGCGAGCGCCTCCAGCGCCTCGCGCGGCGTGCGGTAGGCCGCCACCTGGAGCCCCTCCTCGACCGACATGGCCAACCGAGTGAGTATGTTCCGATTGGTGACGCGGTCGTCGAGGACGACTACCCTGGCCATCTTCTCCGTTCGTCGCGCGGGGCCGTCGCGAGCTCGGGCCGTCACGGGGCGCGCATTGGGACGTGAGGGTATGGCAGCCCGGCGGCCTTATCAAGCAGAACGAGAAAAGCCGCGGAAGCGTATTCGCCTCCTGCGACCAGACGGCGACACCCTGCGCCCGGCCGGCATCGGACAAAGGAAGGGGACTGTTCTCGCGAACAGTCCCCCCAGGGTCCCATCTCATCAGTCAAGCACGCCGTCGACCTCGAGCCGTCAACCCTCAGCCGAGCGACGCCCGGGGACATTCCCGTAAACGGAAATGACTGTCAACATTTTTCGCGTATTAGTAGAAATAGCGCCGGAAGGCCCCCGCGGTGTCGGGAGGGGTCGTTGAGATTCCGCGCGGCCTACGCTACCGGCGCCGACTGGGGGCGCAGCCTCGCCGTCTGTCTGGCCCAGCTCGACCCCCTGCCCGCCGGTGCCAATCTCGGCTTCGTCTATCTGGGCGACCCTCTGGGCGAGATGGCCGACGCCATCCTCCACGGGCTGCGCCGGGCGACGGGCATCCCGGCATGGGTCGGCGCCAGCGGCCAGGCGGTCATCGCCGACCAGCGGGAGCTGCCGCCGCCCGGCGGCATGGCGGTGCTGGTCGGCCGGTTCCCGCCGGACGGCTTCCGCGTCTTCGACACCCACCTCCCCTCGACCATCGGCAGAACGGCGGCGACGGCCGTCGTCCACGCGGACCCCAGGATCGACGATCTCGACGAGACGCTGGGCAGGCTGGCACGGCGCACCGAGGCGTTCCTCGTGGGCGGCGTCGTGGCACCGGGCGGCAACCCCGTGCAGATCGCCAACGGGGTCGCCGCCGGCACGATCTCGGGCGTCCTGATCGACGGCGGGCAGCTCGCCTTGCCTTTCCTCAATCACGGCTGCACCCCGCTCGGCCCCGCCTGCCGGGTCACGGCGCGCCTCGGCCGCGAGATCCGCAGCCTCGACGACATGCCGGCGCTCGACGTCGTCGAGTCGCGCGTCGGCGACCTGCTGCGCCGCGACCCGGCCCGACTGCTCCAGCACGTCTGGGTCGGCGAGGAGGGGCCGAGCCGCCATCGCGTGATCGAGCGGCTGGTCCGGCTCGACCGTCGGAGCCGGTCGATCGTCCTCGCCGAGGGGCTGCTCCGCGGCGACCGGCTGCTCGTCATGCGCCGGGACGCCGCCAGTGCCCAGCGCCATCTGCGGGCCTCGCTGGACGAGCTGCGCCGCCGCCTCGAGGGCGCGCCGCCCGGCGCCGTTCTCTATTTCACGACACGGGAGCGGGGCCAGCGGCTGTTCGGCCCCGGCACCGAGGAGGCGGCGACGGTGCAGGACGTGCTCGGCAAGGTGCCGCTCGTGGGGCTGGTGACGTCGGGAGCCATCTATGAGGACCGGGTCGAGCAGCTGGCCGCGATCGGCCTGGTGCTGGCCTGAGCGGCGGCGGGCAGGGTGAGCCGCGCCTATCCCGAGCGGCCGCTCGTCGGCGTCGGTGCCGTCGTCTGGCGCGGCGACCATGTGCTCCTGATCGTTCGCGGCAAGGCGCCGCGCGCCGGTCAGTGGTCCCTGCCCGGCGGGGCCCAGAAGCTCGGCGAGACGATCGAGGAGGCCGCCCGGCGCGAGGTCCGCGAGGAGACCGGGCTCGAGCTCGAGCGGGTCGAGCTGATCACCGTGGTCGACCTCATCGAGCGCGACGACGCCCGGCGGGTCCGCTATCACTATACCCTGGTCGACGTCAGCGCCGAGGCGGCCCCGGGCGAGCCCCTCGCCGGCAGCGACGCGTCGGAGACGCGATGGTTCGCGGTCGACGAACTCCGGGCCCTGGGGCTCTGGAGCGAGACGCTGCGCATCATCGAGCTCGCGGCGAGCCGGCGGCGCTCCTGACGGGTCTCTCCGTCAGTCGGCGGTCAGGATGCCACCTCGCGCTCGCCGCCGGCGAGCACGCGCGCGAGGTTGCAGATGGCGTCCTGATGCTTGCGGTTGCCGATGCTCGCGAAGTTGCGCGCGAGCTCGAGCAGCATCCGCTGCTGCGGCATCATCTCGGCCGGCTTCGGCTTGCTCTCGCGGTCGGGATCGATCTCGTCGAAGAAGTAGCTGATGTCGACCCCGAGCGCCTGGGAGATCTGATAGAGCCGCCCCGCCGAGATCCTGTTGATGCCGGTCTCGTACTTGTGGGCCTGCTGATAGGTGACGCCGATCAGCTCGGCCATCTGCTGCTGCGTCAGCCCCAGCATGATCCGCCGCTGGCGGATGCGCAGGCTCACATGGTGATCGACGTCCAGCGCCCGGCTCCTGCCGCCGGCGCTTCGACCGACCACCTTGCTCGCGACTTGATTCATTGTCGTCCTCTCCAGGGCGCTTGCGATCGAACGGGACCTCATCGAACGGTCGCTTGACGGTTTTGGCTAAAATACTCGGGATATTTTAAACTTCCAGAGAAAAGAGAAATTCCCATCAACCAAACGACCTGGACCCTAGGTCCGCCCGATGTCGATCGGCGCGAAGGCATCGGGATGCAATACGCCAAGCACGCGACGTGCGCGCTGCACGGCGATGCCCCGGAGGGTCGGCCCGTTGGTCGCCGCCAGATCGAACAGCCCCGGATCGGCGGCGGGCATCAGGCGACGGAAGAGAACACGCCCGTCGGCCAGGTCGACGATCGCCGCCTCGCCGAAGAGGGCCTCGGGCGGCTCGAGCGCCGCAGCCTGCGCTATGAGAAGCCGGCCGGGCGGGTAGGCGGGCGCCATCGCCGGATCGTCGAGACGGAAGGCCGCCAGCTGGTCGTCCCGAACGTGAAGCGGACCGCCCTGCGCCGCCGGATCGGACGTCAGGGTTCCGCCCGGGCCGAGCCGACCCTCGAGCCAGATGCTGCTGCGCTGCCCGCTGCGGCCGAACAGCAGATATTCGGGCGTCGCCTCGAGCACGCCGGCGAGCCGCTCGACGATGTCGCGGGACGGCATGTACTCGTCCCGCTCGTAAGGACCGATCGTGGTCTGGTGACGGCCCACGCGCCGTGCCAGCTCGACCTGGCTCAGGCCCCGGGCGAGGCGCAGCGCCCGCAATCTCGTGCCGAAGCTCAAGCGTCCCTGGGCCATCCTAGGATTCTCCCGCGTTCGTCGAGAGACGAGAAATTCTCTCCATCCCGAAGAGCAATCAAGGCCTATCGCTCGGGTTGCCCCGGTCGGGAACGAGGAGCAGCTCACCCAGCGCGCCGGGGCCGAAGTCGGCCTCGTCCATGCTCATCGGCGCATAGCGGCCGTCCCGCCAGAGGGCCGTCAGGTCGGCGTAGTGGCTGGACAGCGGGTGACCGGACTCGCCCGTCGCGGCCACGAACAGCGAGCTGTCGGGCCGCGCCATGTCGGCCAGCATGCGCAGGCCCGGCCCGTGGCCGGAGGCGAAGGGCCAGCGCGCGTCGAGCCCGGCCGGTGGCGCCACGTCCACGGTGCTGCCGTCGCCGCCGATCGGTCGGACGATGTCGAAGAGCCGGCGGAGCCGGGGGACCTCGTGGAACGGGCGGTGGGCCATGAGGGCCGGATGCGCGGCCCCCCAGCTCCAGTGCCGCCAGTCCGGGCCGTAGAGGCCGCGGAGCATGGCCAGGGCGTCCCGGAAGGCGAGCGCCACCTGCTCCGCGCAGGTCTCGGTCGCCGGCGTGCCCACATCGTCGCACCAGACCTGGCGGCGCGTCAGCACGCGGAGAAGAAAATCCGGACGCATGCCTCGATAGGCGTCGAACAGGGGGCCGAGCTCGTCGGCATAGATGCGGGGCGCCAGCGCCTCGTACCAGGCCGTGAAGAGCAGCGGCTGCCAGCTCTCCGCGGCCGTCGTCCGATCCCAGCTGCGCAGCCCGTCCAGAATGGCCCGCTCCTCCGCATCGGCCGGCGGCACCGCGAGGAGGAACGGCAGGAAATCCTTGGCGAGGGTCGAGACGATGTCGAGCTGTGCCGCCCGGGCCCGATCGAGCGTCACGCCGGTGGCATCGCCGAGCAGCTCCTCGAGCCTGCGGGCACGCAGCGCGGGCGGCCAGTCGGCCGCGATCGTGTAGGGATAGTCGGGGCCGACCACGCGATTGTTGGCATTGACGAAGAGGCCGGAAGGCGGGTCCATCGCCTGCGGCAGCTCGTCGAAGGGAATGAAGCCCGTCCAGTCGTAGTCGCCGGTCCAGCCGGGCACGGGCAGGCGGCCGTCGCCCTTCTTGCGGATCGGCACGAGGCCGGCGGCGACGAAGCCGATATGCCCCGAGCGGTCCGCGAAGCCCACATTCTGCTCGGGCGCCGACAGGCGGCGAAGCGCCTCGCGGGCCTCCTCGGCGTTGCGCGCGACCGCCAGCCCGAAGCCGGCCTCGACGGTGACGTCGTCCTCCATGAGCGCCGGCCAGGCGAGCGCCAGGACCTCGTCCGTGCGAGCGTCCACCGAGCCCACGAGATCGGAGATCACGGGGCCGTGGCGGGTGGCCCGGATGCGCAGCGGCACCGGCGGACCACCGCGCACCGGGATCTCCTCGGTGCGCTCGGTGAAGGGCGCGCTGCCGTCCGGCGTCAGGTAGCGGCCGCTGTCCTCGGGGTCGAGGCGCTCGATGAAGAGGTCCTGCGTGGCGCCCTCGGTCGTCGTGAGACCCCAGGCGACGTCGCGGTTGCGGCCGATGATGACGATCGGCGCCGCCGGCATCGTGCCGCCGATCACGGCGAGGCCGGGCGCCTCGAGATGGGCGAGGTACCAGATCCCGGGTGCCTGGAGCGCCAGGTGAGGATCGGAGGCGAGGATCGGCGCGCCCGAGGCCGTGCGCCTGCCGCCGAGCACGAAGATGTTCGAGCCAACGCCGGCCAGCACCGGCGGCGGCACGAGCCCCGCCAGCCGGTCGAGCGGCAGGCCGCGCAGCGCCTGGCGGTAGGCGGCGAGCGTGATGGGCACATCCGGCGGCGTCGCCGGCCAGAGATCCCCCAGCTGATCGGGGCCGAGGCGCTCCGCCAGGCGTGCACGGAGCAGCTCCTCCCGCCAGTGGCTGGTCAGATCCACCGCCATCAGCCGGAGAAAGACGAGGCTGTCCGCCGGCGTCCAGGGGGCGAAGCCGGTCCTGAGGAGCTGGAACTCGGGCGGCAGCGGCTTTTTGCTCGTCCCGACGAAGGCGTTGATGCCGGCGGCATAGGCCTGGAGGTAGGCCATGGCCTCGGGCGAGAGGTAGCGCTCGCTGGCCTGGGCCAGCCGGTAGAGGCCGAGCGTGCGGATGAAGCGGTCGACGGGCAGGGCCGCCGGCCCCAGGACCTCGGCCAGGCGGCCCTGGCCGATCCGACGATGCATCTCGAGCTGCCAGAGCCGGTCCTGGGCGTGCGCGTAGCCGAGCGCCCAATAGGCGTCGCGCGGGCTCCGGGCCAGGATGTGCGGGATGGCGTGGGCGTCGCGGACGATCCGCACCGGGGCGTCGAGCCCGGGCACCCGCACCTCGCCCCGATAGGTCGGGAGCGAGCCGAAGGCGAGCCAGGCGAGCCCGCCCAGGCCGATGAGGAGCACGAGGCCGAGGATCGGCAGGGCCCAGCGCAGCAGGCCCATCAGGCGGCCGCGCCGGCGGGCATCGGCAGGGCTCAGCCCAGGAGCCCCTGCCCGGCCAGCACGTCATGGAGCCGCCCGGCGTCCGTGAAGTGATGGGTGCTGAAGCCGAGCGCCCTGGCCGCCTCGATATTGGCCAGATTGTCGTCGATGAAGAGGCAGCTCGCGGCCGGTCGGCCGACGATCTCGAGCAGATGGTCGTAGATGGCGCGGTCGGGCTTGACCATGCCGATCTCGCCCGAGACCACGATATGCCGGAAGCGGTCCAGGAAGGCATAGGCCGGGTCGTCGCGCACGAGCCGAAAGGTCTCGGCCGACCAGTTGCTGAGCCCGTAGAGCGGCGTGGCGCGCGCATGCAGGGCCTCGAGCAGCGCCACCGTCTGCGGGATCGGGCCGCCGACCATCTCGAGCCAACGCTCGAAATAGGCCTCGATCAGCTCACGCTGGTCCGGGTGCGACCGGACCAGCTCGGCCACCCCCTCGGCGAACGGCCGGCCGGCGTCCATGCCGAGATTCCAGGCCGGGCTGCAGACCTCGCTCAAGAAGAGCTCGATCGCCGCCTCGTCGGTGAGCATCTTGCGGTAGAGGTGGCGCGGGTTCCAGTCGATCAGCACGCCGCCGAGGTCGAAGACGATCGTCGGGTCGTTGGCCATGGGCTCGCTCGCAGAGGACGGGTCGTCGAGGCGCGGCAGAGTTGACCTGCCCGGGCGCCGTCTGGCAAGCACGGTTTCCGCAGCCGACCCGAACCGTCCAGGATGCCCCTTGACCCTCCTGCCGAGCCAACGCGAGCTCTTCGACATCCCGCGCGAGGTCGCCTACCTCAACGCCGCCTACATGACGCCCATGCCGCGCGCCTCCATCGCCGCCGGCGAGGCCGGCATGCGCCGCAAGGGCCGGCCCTGGGGCGTGCGTCCGGCCGACTTTTTCGGCGAGAGCGAATGGGCGCGCGAGCTTTTCGGCCGGCTGATCGGCGCCGCGCCCGCCGACATCGCGATCGTGCCGGCCGCGAGCTACGGCCTCGCCGTCGCCGCCGCCAATCTCCCGCTCGGCCCCGGCGGCCGTGTCGTCCTGCTGGCCGACCAGTTCCCGTCCAACGTCCATCCCTGGCGCCGGCTCGCCCGGGAGCGGGACGGCGCCGTGGCGACCGTCGAGGCCGGGCCCGACGGCGACCTGACGGCGGCCGTCCTGGCCGCCCTCGACGAGCGGGTCGCCATCGCCGCCCTGCCCCACTGCCGCTGGACGGACGGCCGCCTGCTCGATCTCGTCCGGATCGGGGCCCGCTGCCGGGAGGTCGGGGCGGCGCTCGTCCTGGACGTCACCCAGTCGCTGGGCGCCCTGCCGCTCGACGTCGCCGCCGTCCGACCCGACTTTCTCGTCTGTGCCGGCTACAAATGGCTCCTCGGCCCCTACAGCCTCGGCTTTCTCTACGTGGCTCCGGAGCGCCAGGACGGCCGACCGCTCGAGGAAGGCTGGATCGCCCGCGCCGGCTCGGAGGATTTCTCCCGGCTGATCGACTACCAGGACGGCTATCAGCCCGGTGCCCGCCGCTTCGACATGGGCGAGCGCTCCAATTTCGCGCTCCTGCCGGCGAGCATCGCGTCCCTGGAGCTGCTGATCGGGTGGACGCCCGAGGCCATCGCCCGGAGCCTTGCCGCCATGAACCGCGGGATCGCCGACCGGGCCGGGGCGCTGGGCCTCGCGGCCGTCCCCGAGGCCCAGCGGGCCGGGCACTTCCTCGGCCTCCGGCTGCCAGAAGGTGCCCCGGCCGACCTGCTGGCGCGGCTCGCGGCGGCGGAAGTGCATGTCAGCCTGCGGGGCGACCGGCTGCGCGTGACGCCACATCTCTACAACGACGCGGCCGACATCGACCGCCTCTGCGAGGTGCTGGCGATGAGCCTCTAGGCCGCCTCGGCGGTCGTCGCCGGGTAGCGCAGCGCGCCCGAGACAGGGCCTGGGCCGAAGGGGTGCTTCGGCACCGCCCGGCGCAGAAGGCTGCGGAGGAGCCGCGATGCCAGGGGTGCGCGCGCGGCATCGAAGCGGCGGCTGCGCTCCCCGACCCGGATGACCACCTGGTCCGCGCCTGGAGCCGGCAGCTGCCGCAGGCGGAGGCAAGGGCCGGTGAGGTCGGCCACCAGGACCTGGCACGCGTCCTGGGCCTCGATGGCCTGGGTGATCAGATCGAGCAGACTCGATCCTGCCGATGGAGAAGTCGAGAACGCTGAAGAGCGTCTCGTCGCCGTCGCCGAACTCGTCCAGGTCCCTGGGCTCGAGCTCGACCTCGCTGCGCGCCCGAAGAGTGCCGCCGGCGTCGGCGATGTCGCGAGCCAACCGGCTGGCCTGTCGCCGGTCGACGACCCACTGCGCCCGCATCCTCATGGATGAGCCTCCCCGGCACCGCCGCCCGGCCGTAGCCGCCACGCCGCCTGCATCACAACGCCCCGTCATGTCGGGCGTTCCACCGGAGGACGATGCCCGCCAACCGTTCGGGATCACTCCCGGTTGGACGTCCGTGCTGTCGGAGCGACCCCGCCGGGGGCGCCGGCACGCAGCATTCCGATTGAAACCATCAGAATTCCTGATATGGCCGGGACGGCGCAATCACGAGATCCTGCCCCATGGACAAGGCCGGCCCGGTCACGCGTAGCTTTCTATCCGTCGATCCCGACGAGAGTCCCGAGGTGGCTCGCGGTCTGTCGTCGCCGATCCGGCTGCGGATCCTGAAGCTGCTCCACATTCGTGGCCCGCTGAACGTCAATGCCATCAGCGAGGCGCTGGCGCTCCCGCAATCGACGATCGCGACCAACGTCCAGATCCTGGAACGGGCGGCGCTGATCCGCACCAGGACGGTCAAGGCGACGAAGGGGCATCAGAAGATCTGCTCGGCGATCTACGAGGAGATCGTCCTGAGCTTCGCCGCGGTCACGAAGAAGGCGATCGACGAGCGAACGATCGAGGTGTCGATGCCGCTCGGGCTCTACACGAGCTGCAGCGTCGGGGCGCCCTGCGGTCTCTGCTCCACGGAGGGGATCATCGGCCTTCTCGACATCCCCGACTATTTTCTCGATCCGGAACGGATGAAGGCCGCGCTGATCTGGTTCGAGCGGGGCTACGTCGAATACAAGTTTCCCAACAATGCCAAGATCCTGCGGTCCGATGTCGAGCTCCTCGAGGTCACCATGGAGCTGTCCTCCGAGGTTCCGGGCACGGCCTCGGACTGGCCCTCCGACATCAGCGTCTGGATCAACGACGTGCTGATCGGCACATGGACCTCGCCCGGCGACTTCGGCGACAGGCGGGGAGCGCTGACCCCCGACTGGTGGAAGCTCGAGGGCTCGCAATATGGCAAGCTCAAGACCTGGTCCGTGTCCTCGCGCGGCAGCTTCATCGACGGCGCCCACCTGTCGCCCGTCACGATCGCCGATCTCGATCTGGCCGAGCATCATTCGATCCGCCTCCGAATCGGCGTCGAGGAGGGCACGCGCCATCCGGGCGGCGTCAACATCTTCGGCCGCGGCTTCGGCAACCACGATCAGGATATCCTGCTCCGGCTTCAACTGAAGAAGGACGCCCGATCAAGCGGTCCTGCGGTCGGGAATCGAACGCCCGAGGAGGCGCTGGTCTCGACCCCGAGCTAGGCGCCGACCGTCTATCCGATCTGGAGGCCGGGGCTTGCGCTCGGGGCGAGCTTCGCTGCGCATCGATGCCAGGAGTCGGAGCCGCTCGAAGCCGGGCTTTCTCCCCTTGACTCGCAGACGGGCATGGGTGACTTCAATCTGATACGTATCAGAAACGGTGATGCATTGGGGAGCGATGACGTCGGGTCCTGCGACTGCTCGGGCTCGGCCGCGGCGTCGGTGCAGGCGAGCGCTCTCGGGCGGCCGAACGATATCCGGGGCTTCGCAGTCGGCTGAGCAACGATCAGGGAGACAAAAATGCGACTTCAGGCAGAGCTTCTGACTTCGATGGATCGGCGCCGGTTCATGGCGGCCGCTGCCGCGGCGGCTGGCACGCTGGCGGTCCGGATCCCGGCCCACGCGCAGGAAGTCATCTCCAATCTTCCGCGCAACGAGACCCTGATCGTCGAGAACCCGGAAGGGACGATCAAGAACGCCGGCTGGTTCAACATGTGGACCGTCAATGCCGGCGGCCGCTCGACCGGCAACCAGCAGCTCGCCATGGATACCTTGTGGTACATCGACGCGGACCACGGCGTCGACGGTGTCTGGGACAACTCGCTGGCTTCGGACAAGCCGGCCTACAACGACGACTTCAGCGAGATGACGGTGAAGCTGCGCACCGGCATCCATTGGAGCGACGGGGTCGAGTTCACCGCCGACGACGTCGTCTACACCGTGCAGACCCAGATCGACCATCCGGGCATGGTCTGGAGCGCGCCCTTCCAGGTCAATGTGGCCAGCGTCACGGCACCCGATCCCACGACCGTCGTCTTCAAGCTCAAGAAGCCGAACTCGCGCTTCCACGCCATCTTCACGGTGCGCTGGAATGCCGCCTGGATCCTGCCCAAGCACGTCTTCGAGAAGGCGCCGGACCCGCGCAAGTTCGACTTCAATCCCCCGGTCACGCTGAGCGCCTACACGCTGCACAGCTTCGACCCCAACGGCCGGTGGTTCATCTGGCAGCGCCGCGAAGACTGGAAGCGGACGACGCTGGCACGGTTCGGCGAGCCTGGGCCCCGCTATGTCGCCTACATCGATCCCGGCCCGCCGGACAAGCGCGTGATCGAGCACATGAACCACCAGCTCGACATCATCCACGACACGTCGCCCGAGGGCATGTTCACGATCGCCAAGGAATCGAAGACGGCCAAGACCTGGTTCAAGGGGTTTCCCTATGGCCATCCCGACCCGACCCTGCCGGCCGTGCTGCTCAACAACCAGGTCGAGAAGCTCCAGAACAAGGACGTGCGCTGGGCACTGGCGCTGCTGATCGACATCAAGGCCGTGTCGATGGCCTCCTATCGGGGCGCCGCCACGATCTCGGCCATCGGCGTGCCGCCGACCGGCCTCTATCCGAAATACTATTTCGAGCCCATGGAAGCCTGGCTGAAGACCTTCGAGGTCGATACCGGCAAGCAGAAGATCCGGCCCTACGATCCGGACGTGGGCCAGCAGCTTGCGGGTATGCTGCGCCCCTCCCTGGGCGACAAGATCCCGAGCGCCCCGGACGAGGTTGCGACCGCCTTCGGCCGCGGCTGGTGGAAGCGCAATCCCGAGGCCGCGGGCGAGCTGCTGGAGAAGGCGGGCTTCAAGAAGGGCGGCAGCCAGTGGCTGCTGCCTGACGGCGAGCCCTTCTCGATCAAGATGACGGTCGAGGGCGAACTCCAGGCCCACCATGACGCGTGCCGGCTCCATGATCGCCCAGCAATGGCGGCAGTTCGGCATCGACGCCAAGACCGTCGTCGCCCAAGGCACGATGATCGACGCCCGGGCCGCCGGCGACTACGAGGCCATGATCTCCTGGAGCGTCGAGACCTGGGGCGGCCATCCCGACCTCTCGTTCTTCCTCGACAGCTGGCACTCGCAGTTCGTTGCCAAGCCCGGCCAGCCGCAGACGGCCCGGAACTGGCAGCGCTGGTCCGATCCGCGCCTCGACAGCATCATCGAGCAAATCCGAAAAATCGACTTCGACGATCCGAAGGGCGTGGAGCTGGGCATCGAGTATCTGAAGCTCGTGGCCAACGAGATGCCGACGATCCCGCTGATGGCCTACAATGTCTTCACGGTGATGGACACGACCTACTGGGACGGCTACCCGAGCTCGGCCGATCCCTACACCGACCCGGTGCCCAACTGGGCCAACACCAAGTACATGATGGTCAAGCTGAAGCCGGCGAACGCCTAGCCGGGCCGGCTGATCGATCAGCGGGCGGCCCTCTCGCGGCCGCCCGTCCCGGGCCTCGGAGACTCGAGCGGCGGCCACATGTCGAGCTATGGTGCCTATGTCCTGAAGCGGCTGGCGCAGTTCGTCCTCGTCGTCTTCATCGGCATCAACATCACCTATCTCATCACCCATCTCTCGCCGATCGACCCGGTCGAGCAGGCGGTGACGGCGGTCACCGCCTTCGGCTCCTCCAGCCCCGAGGCGATCAACATGCTGCGGCAGGCGCTGCGCGAGCTCTACGGGCTCGACGCGACGCCGATGCAGCAATATCTGCATTTCTGGGAGCGCCTCGCGGTGCTGGATTTCGGCCCGTCGCTCTCCGCCTTTCCCGACGCCGGTCTCGACGCTGATCTGGCGGGCCCTGCCCTGGACCATCGGCCTCCTCGTGACGGCGGTCCTGATCAGCTGGGTCGTCGGGCAACATCCTGGGCGGCCTCGCCGGCTACTATCGGAACAGCCGCGCGCTCAAGGTCATCGGCGTGATCACGATGGGCCTGCACCCGATCCCCTACTATATCGTGGCCTTCGTCATCCTGATCCTGTTCGGCTTCGTCTGGCCGATCCTGCCGATCGGTGGCGGCTACCAGATCAATCTTCAGGAAGGCTGGAGCCTCGCCTTCATGTGGAGCGTGCTGCGCCATTCGATCCTGCCGGCGCTCTCGCTGATCCTCGTCGGCATCGGCGGCTGGTTCATGGGGATGCGCTCGCTCGTCTCGAACATCATCACCGAGGACTATGTCGTCTATGCCGAGCTGGGCGGCGTCGACCGCAACCGCATCCTCGGCAGCTACGTCATGCGCAACGCCTTCATGCCGCAGATCACCGGCCTCGCCATGTCGCTGGGCGCGGTCTTCAACGGTGCCATCATCACCGAGCAGGTCTTCGGCTATCCCGGCATCGGCAAGCTCCTGATCGACGCCGTCCACGCCGCCGACTACAGCCTCGTGATCGGCATCGCCGCGGTCTCGATCATCGCCGTCTCGGCCGCCGTGTTCCTGATCGACATGATCTACCCGCTGCTCGATCCGCGCGTGCAGGTCGCCTGAGCGATGAAGGTCCTGGCGCGACCTCTTCCGCTACAATCGCGAGTTCGCGATCGGTGTCATCCTGGTGGCGATCGTCGTCGGGATCGCGGCGATGTCGGCGTTCGCCCCCAACCCGCCGATCGACACCTATGTGGTGCCGATGGACATGCCGCCCTCCTCGGCCTATCCGATGGGCACGACCTCGCGCGGCCAGGACATCTTCTGGCAGCTCTCCTTCGCGCTCCGGAACACGCTTCTCTTCGGCTTCACCGTAGCGCTCATCAGCCGCATCCTCTCGCTTCTCATCGGCCTGGTGTCCGGCTATTGCGGCGGCATCGTCGATCGCGTGCTGATGTCGATCAACGACACCTTCATCGTGATCCCGCTCTTCCCGCTGCTCGTGCTCCTCTATTTCGTGCTGCGCGACAACATGACCTGGGTGTCCTGGCGCTCGTCATGGCCTGTCTCGGCTGGTCCTACGATGCCCGCCTCATCCGCTCCGTCATGATGAGCGTGAAGACCGGGAGTTCACGCAGACCAGCCTCTTCTCCGGCATGACGATGCGCGAGATCGTCACGGAGGAGCATCTGCCCTACGTGCTGCCGATCGTCTTCTCGACGACGATGAACAACATCAACTGGTCGATCGGCCTCGAGGTGACCCTCTCGGTCCTGGGCTTCACCAACATCGACACGCCGACGATCGGCGGCATGATCTACTGGGCAACCAGCGCAGCGCCATGGTGGCGGGGGTGTGGTGGTGGTTCGCCTTCCCACCCTCTTCGTCACCATCACATTCATCGGGCTCTTCCTGCTCGCGATCTCCATGAACGAGTATATCGACCCGCGAAGCCGCCTCAGCCGCATGGGCGGTGCAGCGTGATGGCGACCGGCAGGCCCTGCGGCGGCTCGGGAGGCGCGACCGCCGGGCCGGTCCTGCGGGTCGAGGGCCTCAAGGCCTACT
>CAWHFO010000052.1:0-192180 GCA_963828215.1 uncultured Alphaproteobacteria bacterium
GCCCACGGTGCGCGATCGACCGAACCGGGCCGGGTCGTCGACCGCCGAGGTGAAGATGATCGCCACCAGCGCGCCGACGCCCGGCACCGTCATCAGTCGACGGCAGGTCGTGCCCTCACGGACGATGCCCAGCACGGACCGATGCAGCGCGTGACACTCGGCGCGCAGTGCCTCGCGCGCCCGCAGCATCGGCTCGATCACCCGCTCCGGCATCGCCTGGCCGGCGACGAGCTCCCGGATCCGGGCGGCGAACCGGCCCTTGCTCGCTACGCCGACCTTCAGCCCGAAGCCGCGGAGACTGCCACGGATGCTCAGCTCGACGTCCAGGAGCTTGGCTTGCAACAGCTTGCGCCCGACCAGCAGTGCCCGGACCTCCTGGGCAGGCGGCGACTTGCAGTGCACCGGCCAAAACCAACCCATTCGCAAGAGTTGGGCGATGCCGCGGGCATCCTTGCGGTCGGTCTTGACCACCATAATCGGCGCAGCCGATCATCCGTTCCTGCAAGGGCGCCGGCGCTAGCGCCGGCGAGCCGCCGAGAGCGCCGCCTTGACCTGCCGCGTCTCCAGCAGCACCACCTCGAGCCCAGCCTTGGCGAGGCCAGCGTGGAGCCATCGATCGCAGGGCGATCGATCCGTCCGCGCAGCGGCGGGCGCCTCGGGCGCCCGAGGGCGACAGCGGTCCGGCCTCGATGCCGATCCTGGTGACCACCACGCCGAGCTGGCCGAAGAACCGAACCAGTGCCTCGGGCTCGCTCGGCACCTTGGCCTCCCGGACGATCCGCCCGGTCCCGTCCACCGCGCACACGCTGCTCTGTTCCAATGACACGTCGATCCCGGCATGATGCTCCATGGCTGTCCCTCGATGATGCCTGGGGCCGACCCGTTCGGACCCCGTACACACCATCACCCCGAGGGACAGCCGCACGGCCGCTCACTCCAGCTCAGGCGCATTACGGCATCTAGTGTCCTGCGTCTGAAGTTCGAGGGTTAATGGGAGGTTGGGTGCGGCGGCAGGATCGCTCGATGGAGGCGAGGATGTCGTCGGCGGACCTGGTCCAACGGAACGGTTCGGGATCGGCGTTGTGGTCGGCGATGAAGGTGGCGATGGCGCTTTGGAGTTGTGTCACGCTGGTGTGGACACCGCGGCGGATCCGCCGTTGCGTAATGAGGGCGAAGAAGCGCTCGACCTGGTTCACCCGGGAGGCGCCTTTCGGTGTCCAGTGCACGGAAAATCGAGGACGCTTGGCAAGCCAGGCGCGGATCAGCGGCGTTTTGTGGGTGGCGTGGCTGTCGAGCACCAGGTGCACATCGAGGTCTTGCGGCACGTTGCTTTCGATGGCGTCGGAAAGCGTCGGAACTCGCTGGCGCGATGGTGCGGATAGCCCTGCCCGATCACCCGTCCGGTAGCGACATCAAGCGCGGCGACCAACGACGTCACGCCATGGCGCTTGTAGTCGTGCGTGCGCCGCTCGATCTGGCCGGGCCGCATCGGCAACAGCGGCCCTCGGCGGCCCTCTGGCCGCCGCTGCTTCGCAGGCGGATCACCCGCCTGCCGCGGATGATGGGAACGGTCGAGCGCCCCGCCGATGTCTCCTGACATCGGCTCCTGCGGAGATGGAGCCGATGCCTGCTGCGTCGGCTGGATCTGGCTTTTCTCGGCGACGCACAAGACCACCGCGCGGATCGGCGGGGCCATGTAGAGGCCGACAATGTCGCGCACCCTGGCAACGAAGTCGGGATCGGTGGAGAGCTCGAGGCTTTCCCTCCGATGGGGCTGCAGGCCGAAGGCTCGCCGGATGCGCCCCACGCTGGCTGCCGAGACCCCGCTGGCCTTGGCCATGCCGCGCGTGCTCCAGGAGGTCGCGCCCTCGGGCAGGCTCTCCAGCGTGCGCACGATCACCGCCTCGATGCGCGCGTCGGCAAGGGTGCGCGGCGCGCCAGAGCGTGGCTCATCCAGCAAGCCGTCCACACCGTGGAGGAGAAAGCGCCGCCGCCATTTGCCCACCGTCGCCGGGTCGAGATCGAGCTCGCCCGCAACATCCTTGTTGGCCCGCCCGCCGGCGCAGCCGAGCACGATGCGCGCCCGCATCGCCATCGCCTGGGCAGTCTTCCGCCGCCTCGCCAGCCCTTCGAGCTCGGCCCTCTCCGCCGCATTCAGTTCCAACACCGGCAAGGGTCGTCCCGCCATCCCCAAGCCCTCGAAAAGCCTCCTCCCTATTGTGACACGAACTTCAGACGCAGGACGCTAGCTGTGCTCGAAGGGTGGCTCGTCGGACACCGGGGAGCCGCAGGTCCGCCGGCCGCCGGCGGCGCGCCCTAATCCGTGATGCGCGTGCCAGTGGCGGGCGATGTCGAGGCGGCGGGTGATCCAGACCTTTTCGTGCTTTTTGACGTGGTCGAGGAAGCGCTCGAGGCCTTTCAGGCGGCCCGGTCGGCCGACGAGGCGGCAGTGGAGGCCCACCGACATCATCTTCGGCGCCTCTTCCCCCTCCGCGTAGAGCACGTCGAAGCTGTCCCTGAGATACGCAAAAAATTGGTCGCCGGAGTTGAAGCCCTGGGCGGTGGCGAAGCGCATGTCGTTGGCATCGAGGGTGTAGGGGATGATGAGCTGGCGCTTCTCGTCGACGGTGACCCAATAGGGAAGATCGTCGGCGTAGAAATCCGCGCAATAAAGAAAACCGCCGTCCTCGGCGCAGAGGCGGAGCGAGTTGGGGCTGGTGCGGCCGATGTAGCAGCCGAGCGGCCGCTCGCCCGCGACCTCGGTCTGGATGCGGATGGCCTCCTTGAGGTGCCGCCGCTCCGTCTCGATGCCGGCATACTGGTAGTCGATCCAGCGGAGGCCGTGAGTCGCGATCTCCCAGCCCGCCTCGTTCATGGCGGCGGCCGCGTCCGGGTTGCGCTGACGCCATGGCCACCGCGTAGACGGTGACCGGAACGTCGAAGCGCCGAAAAAGCCGCCAGAGGCGCCAGAAGCCGGCCCGGCTGCCATATTCGTTGATCGATTCCATGTTCATGTTGCGCACGCCCGGGAGCGGCTGCGCGCCCACGATCTCCGACAAAAAGGCCTCGGAGGCCGGGTCGCCATGGAGGATGGCGTTCTCCCCGCCCTCCTCGTAGTTGATGACGATCTGCAGCGCCAGGCGAGCGCCGTCAGGCCATTGGGGATCGGGCGGATTGCGCCCGTAGCCGACCATGTCGCGCGGATAGCCGTCGCTCATCGCCCCTCCCCGGCTCAGCGGCGCGAAGCCGCCGAGCGCGCCCGTGCAGGTTTGGCAGGGGCGAAGCGTAGCCGCTCAACTTCGCCAGTCTGAACCTGCATTTCCCGGATGACTCGTGTTGCCGGGATCGACGGTGCTCCTCTGGACCTGCCGGTCAACGGGGGGCCGCTCGGAGCCGCGATCTCGAGCGTCGGGCACGGGCGGCGACGCTTCCATATGCTCGGGCAGCTGACCGCGGCCGGGGTTACGGTGACAACAGTGCACCAGAGGTCACTCTCCACGGACGGGCTGGACCTCGTCCAGGAGGCGCCCGCGGCGGCGAAGGCGGCGAGCGCCGGTCGTGCCGCCGATAGGATGGCCCCGGTCGGCGTCGCTCCGGTAGCCGTGGTCATGACGAATCAGGGGCGAAGAGGAGAATCGGGGCTCCCGTGAGATTGCTTCATCATCGTGGTTTCGATGCTCCTCTGACCTCATGTCATCCGGCTTCGGGCTGCGCCCGCGCGACCGCCAGGCCGCGGTTCGCGCGGGCGCAGCGGCCGCCCGATCAGCGGGGCAGGTTGGCGAGACCCTCACGGCAGGTCTGGGAGAGGTCGGCGCTCTTCTCGGCGAGGCAGGCCGCGATGCGCCCGTCGCCCGGCTCCACGTCGCCGCAGTGGGCCAGGATGTCGGGGCCGCACAGCTTCCCGACGAAGTTGGTCCGGGCAATGTCGGTCCTGACCAGCAGCAGGGCGTCGCTCGCGCTGCGCTTGCACGCGTCCGACACCTTGTCGCTGAAGGCGTAGACGCAGGCCAGGAGGCGCTGCTCCCCCGGCGTCACCTGGTGGCAGTAGGTATCGAGGTCCGCCCGGCAGCCGTCCATGAAGACCTTGACCGCCTTGGTGGCCAAGGGCGTCGACTGGACCGACGAGAAGATGTCGACGTACTCGCCGGCGGCGTTCACGAGCTGCTGGCGAACCGCGAGGACTTCCGACGCATGGGCGAGCGGGTAGAAGAAGCGGACCTCGGTGCGGCGGTTCGGGGACAGACAGGCGATCAGCTCCTTGCCGGTCTTGTCGCCGCAGTCGACGACCGGATCGGACGAGCCCATCGCGTTGACCTTGATCCGCTGTGCAGGAATGCCCCCCTGGATCAGAAAGTCCGCTGCCGACTGGGCGCGTCGGCGCGACAGATCGACATTGTAGGCCTCGTCGCCGATGTGGTCGGTGTAGCCGGAGACGTCGACCCGGTAGACGTACTCGTCCTTCAGCGACCCCAGCACCGCGTCCAGGAGCTTCTTGCCCTCGTCGCTCAGAGCCGCGTCGTCGAAGCCGTAGGCCTCACCGGCTTGCAGCGTCACCACGTCGACCTCGGTGCTGACGTCGGAGACGTTCATCTGCGACTGCTGGGCCCAGGCGCCGGTGGCGGCCAGGCAGCCCAGCAGACCGGCGATGGAAAGGGATAGAGCATTGGCGTGCGTCGACATTCCTACCCTCCGGGATCCGGCGGCCCGCCCCCACGGTCGGCGACGGTGCGCTTGGCTGGACTGCAAGGGACATTTCCCAGATGCCAGCTTTCGACTGCCGCTTATGCGTCAGCTCGCCGCATGAAGCAAGCCTCCGACTGCCGGGGCCGGCCCGTGACGTCACGGTGACGAGGTCACGGTGACAGTACGATGAATTGCCGCCCACCCCCTGGCCACGGTGACGGCGAGCTGAATTGCCGTTCGCTCCATGCCGCGCGATCGCTCGGTTACGACTGCCGTGACAGCTCATTCAACTTCAGGTTACGGTGACGGCGCATTCACTCCGCTCGTTGTCCTGGGTGCGTCATCCTCATCCTCATGCAGCTCCTGGTCAGCTCCCGCATCGGCCTCGCCTTCAAGGCCATCCGCGAGGACCAGCTCGCCACCGAAAGCCTCGGCCTCAGCGCCACCCGCTACAAGCTTTTGAGCTTCACCGTGGCCAGCTTCTTCACCGGCGTGATGGGCAGCTACTACGCCCACTATCTCGGCATCCTCACCCCGTCCCCCGAGGAGTTCGGCGTCAGCCGCACCGTCGAGGTCCTCACCGTCGCCTACGTCGGCGGCCGCGGCACCCTCTGGGGCTCTTTGTTCGCCGGCCTTCTCCTCGTCGGCTTCCAGGAATATTTTCGTTCCCTGGGCGCCTGGCGCCTCATCATGTACGGCGCCCTCCTCATCATCGTCATGCTCTTCGCCCCCAAGGGGCTGGCGGGGCTGAAGAAGTATGTGTGGTGAGAGGCTGGCGCGAGCGGCTTTACGGCGTAGCTCGTTGCCGTGCTTGGTCGCAAGGCTTGGTCCCTGGGGCGGGGCTCAGTCAGGCCACTGAGAGCAGAGTTGAACGCACCGTCACCGTAACCCCCTAGGGGCCAGCAAAGGTCCTCCCGATGATCGCTACCGCGCTAGCGGGCATCTCTGCAGTCCGGGGCACTCGGCCTGGGGATGCGCCCGCCTATGCGGCGTGGCTCGCTGCCCCACTGGATCGCAAGGCTTAGAGCCCCGGTGCGGTGCTGAGCCGCGCCACAGCGAGCGGAATTGAGTGCACTGTCACCGTAACTCCCAACTAGTACACGATGCGGAGGAATGCCCACCCTAGAAGTGCAATCCCCGCTCCGACACCCCAGCGGAATGTGCGAACTTTTTTCGTCCCCTCCTCCTCTCGATCAGACCATACACCATAGTAATGATTTGCGATCCACACTATGGGCTTAGCAGCCAGTCTAGCGCAAAGCCCGATCGAAAGAATAAGGAAATGACAAATGCTTGGAATGAAACCGGAAAGGGGAATGGCCACTAGTGCTATTGACACCAACTCAAACGAGGTGACCGCCTTACCCCATACGCGATACAAAGATCCAAAGATATTGACCGGCCAAATCACCAGACCATAAATAACAGTCATCGAACTGGCGAGTGGATCTTGATTGCCAGGAATACCTATAGTGTTGACAATAGGCCCCAGTATATCTATGGTCGCAGAGATGACAAATTGATGTACGGTCACATAGTAACCGAATGCCTGACTTAGATTGATTGAAATCGCCGCCAGTAACAGAGAAAGACAAAAGATTAGGTAGCTGATAAAAATATTGATAACGAGAAGTAGAAAGCCAAGGACGGCGGATGGCGCTCTGATCGCCCACCGTATTATGGCCAAACTTACGGCTAGTGAAGCTACGTCTACAAGATATGCCGAAACGGGAAAGAGAAGATTATATGGAAGAAAGTACAGGATAATTTCATAGGGTGAAGAGTAGAGTGGACCCGAGGGAATCCAAACAGTGATAATAACTATCCCCACCGCCGCGCTGACCAACAGCATAGCTGTCACAGCTATCCATAACGCCGGGAGGCACATAACATAGAGTAACAGCGACATCAAGAATGGGCACAAAACCAGCCAAAAGCCCTCGGCGCTGAAACCTGTCGCTATGGGTACGTAATGAAGAGTTCGAGTATCGTGCACGACAACAAGATAAAGCGATGTTCCTATCATCAACAGAAAGAAGGCAGCGACCGCGATTGTCTTGCGTTGATCGCCTATTCGCAGAGATACAAATACCGCGATGCAGAGGAATAAAACAATAGTCTTTATTAGTGCGGGCATAACAACATTGTTTAGGAAGTGTATATCAGAATTTTGGGCAAACTGTAGGCCTTCGCTAAGAACAATCAAGGCCACGGCGACGTATGAAGATGAGAATATCGCGATCGTGAAAAGAGGAACAGGTCTTATTATCGATATCGCCGGAGGCAGAAGACTTACTTGGTCGTGCTGTTGACATCCTAGAATACGATAAATTACAATTAGGTACTTTGTGTAAAGACGGCTATGTATGGTAGCGTAGTCCTGTTTGGCGAGTCCCTCCACACGTGTTAGCACAAGATGCACGAATCTGGATCTCTGCTCGGGCGAGCTGTTGTAACGGATAGCGCGCTGTATCGAGAGCTTGGAGGTAATGGTGGCGATGAGCAGAAATGCGCTCAGATATGCGTTCGCTTTGAACGCGTCGCGAAGCGCTAGGAGCTGGCTGAAAACTCCTTCCGGCATCGTTATTCTCGCGGACAAGCAACGGGCGGCATGCAGGGTCGTGATCTAGTGGAGGCGTCGCGTTTCAAATGTTGGCTCCCTTTCCACCCGCCTCCGCTAAGACTTCTTGTTAAGCTCCGGTTGCTCCCGCTGTGGGTTACGGTGACGGTGCACCCAATTCGCTGGCGGATACCGCTCCTCCGCGAGCATCTCGTCGAGCGTCCAAGGCACCGGTTGGGCAAGGCGTCCGCCGCGTCGGGCTCGCCGAACAGACGAAAATCACGGGCGGCGTCGCGGCGCGCCTGATCGTAGAGCCGCCCTAGGCTGGCCTTGTGGTCACGCCGGAGGCTCGGTGCCAGCTTGTCCTCGAGGGCCGTGCGGGTGCGGCCAATTGTGCTCATCCAGCCGGTGCGTGGCTCGGTGGCCGGCGAATAGGCGAGCTTCAGGCAATGCTCGATGATCGTCCGGAGGTAGCTCCGGACGGCGTCGCGCTCGCTTTTCCCCAAATCCTCGACCTCCAGGATCAGGTGGGCGAGGTCGATGGCCACATTGGGGCGCGTCTCTTTGAGACGCCGAAGCGCCCGCGCCTGATCGCGGGTCCACGCATAGAAGTCCTGCTCGTAGAGGTCGTCGAGGCTCGCTGCCATGGCCGTCTCGCCGCTTCACCTCATCCCTATAGCACGGCCGCCCGCGAGCGATGAAGGCGTCGGCTGGCAGGGAGGCGATACGGGGTCACGTTGACAGTGCACTCAACTTCGCTGTCGTGGTCCGAAGGGTAGGGCCAAGTCGACACCGGAGCCACGTCGGCGAACCGCCCGCTCACTGCGCAACCTACCAGCGGAACGGCCGGCGGGCGAAGAGGCGAGGGGCCAGCGATCCGGCTCGACGGCGGCGTGACAAAAGAAAAGAATCACTTTCCGGTTGACAGAAGGTTTTTCCTCCTAGTACAAGGAGAAATGCCTGCTCCCTACCCCTCCCGCTCGCCCGTCTCGCTGCCCGGCGCCCGCCGCTGCCGGCTGGCACGCCGCCTCGCCGCCGGGCTCACCCCGGCCGAGGTCGCCGAGGTCGAGGCCGCGACCGAGGAGGAGATCCTGGCGTTCGTCGCCGACCGCGAGTTTTCTCGAGCTCGTCGCGCAGTACCGGGCCGCCCGCGAGCTGCCCTTCGACGAGCAGGAGCGGGTGCTGATCGAGACGGCGATGGCCGATCTCCAGCATCTGGTCGACATGGGCGACAGGCGGGCGCTGATGTTCATCGTCTACGAGGCCAATCGCGGCCGGAGCCCGGCCAAGCGGCTGGTCCAGCTCGTGCGGCGCAGCTTCGAGCAGGCGACGGAGCCCAGGGCCGTGCGGCCGGCCGCCGACGGCCCCGCCCGAGCAGCCTCGCGAACTCGATGGCGGGCTACGGCCAGCATCCGCTGGGCCCGGCCCATGCCGCCGCCCCCCGCCTCGCCGACTTCATCGGCGCCGAGGCCGGCCGCGCGGCGCTCCGCGAGGCGGCGCGCGAGGCGGCGGCCGCGCCCGAGGCGCCCGCCGCCCCGAGCGAGCCCGCTCCCGCCGCCGAGCCGGCTTCCCGCCCTGACCTGGTCCGCCTCGGGCGAGCCCATCGCACCGCCCGGCTACCGCATCGTCTGGGTGCCGCGCCACCCGGGCGTCCCCGACCTCCCCGACGAGCTGCCGCTCTCGCCGATCGCCCGGCTCGCCCGCGATTTTCCCGACTTCGCCGACTGGTTCATCCGCCGCGGCGAAGAGCGCCTGGCCGAGCTGGCGGCAGAGCCGAGGCCGAGCCCGAGCGGCCCGAGGAGGAGCGCGGGGCAGAAGCCCCTCGGGCCGTAAGAAGAGGGCGAGGCATCCCTCTCCGTGTCACCCGCCGGACTTGATCGGCGGGTCAGGTGGCGGGGGATGCGGCGACCCCGTTCCCGACGCGCCAATGCACCTGATCCCCCGGTCGAGCCGCGGGACGACGGAAAGGTGCGGCCCGCCGGCCGCCGCGCGGGGCGCTCGCGGGCGAAGGCCCGGCCGAAATAGTCACGCCCGGACCTGATCAGTCCGGGGCGCTCAGGGCAGCACGCGTTTTTTCTTCAGGCTGTCGAGGGCGCCCTTGCAGGGAGGCCGCCGAGTCCAGGCGCTCGGTGAACCCGAAGCTGTTGATCTTGTTGACGTCCGAGATCACGTCGGTCTCGGTGCGGAAGATGAAGTCGCCGAAGCCCCAGCCGACGAGGCGGGCGAGGTCGGGCTCTACGAGGTCTTTTTCGTTCGCGAGGTCCCGCCACAGCGGACCCTTGTCGGCCATGTGCCTCGACAATGCGAGGGGCACCGGGTGGGCGAGGCCGAGCCCGAGATGGAGGGCCACGTCCTCCCACATCCGCTCCCAGCGGAAGGTGTCGCCGTTGGTGACGTTGAAGGCCTCGCCGCCGGCCTTCTCGTCGGTCGCGGCCCAGGCGCTGGCACGGGCGAGGAGCCCGGCATCGGTGAATTGGACGAGCTGGCCATAGGCCTTGTCGGTGCCCGGAAAGCGCAAGGGGAGGGAGAGGGCGCGCGACAGCTCGGCGAAGACGCCGACGACCAGCGCGATGTTCATCGGATTGCCCCAGACGTCGCCGACGACGACGTCGGGCCGGAGGGCCACATAGTCCCAGCGGCTCTTTCGGGCGCGCTGGCGGAGCTGGGCCTCCTGGGCCTGGTAGATGTTGGGCGGCATGTGCGGCGGGTCGCTTTCGCGCGCCGGCGTCCTGACCTTCGTGCCGAGATGGATGCCGTAGATCTTGAAGCCCTGGTAGATGACGACCCGCTCGAGCGGTGCTCCCGCCTCCTCGAGGCCGTCCAGCAGGTTGCCGAGCATGCGGCCGTTCCGCTCGGCCTCGACCGCGAGATCGGGATCGGGGCTGAGCGCCGCATAGAAGAGATGGGTGGTATCGGCGGCCTCCCCGAGCGCCGCGGCGGCGGCCCCGGCGTCGGTCAGATCCGCCTCGACCGAGACCAGCCCCCGCACCGTCCGCCGGCCCAGGGCCCGCACCGCCCAGCCTTGTGCCAAAAGCTCGTGCGCGACCGCATGCCCGATGATCCCGCCGGCCCCCGCGACCAGCGCCACCTTCTTCTTCTCTCCGGCCATCGCGTGCGCTCCTCCTGATGATGTCCTTCTCGGTCGGTCCGGCCGGCGCCGGGCCGATCAGCGGCCGGCCCGAGCCGGCGGCTGGCGACCATAGACCGGCGTGACGGCATCGCGCGGGGCCGCCCAGCGCACGGCGTTGCGGATCACGGTCTGCACGTCCGGATGGTGAAAGGTGGGAAAGGTCTCGTGCCCCGGGCGAAAATAAAAAATGCGCCCGCGCCCGCGGTGGAAGGCGCAGCCGCTGCGGAACACCTCGCCGCCCGCGAAGCCGCTGACGAAAACCAGCTCGTCGGGCTCGGGGATGTCGAAATACTCCCCGTACATCTCCTCCACGGGAAGCCGAATGAACGGCTTGTCCAGGCCGGCCACGACGGGGTGGCCGGGCGAGAGGATCCAGAGCAGCTCCTCCTCCCCGTCGTCCCGCCAGCGCAGGCGCCCCGACGTGCCCATCAGTCGCCTGAAGGGCTTCGACATGTGCGCCGAGTGGAGCGGCACGAAGCCCATGCCGGCCAGGACCCGCTGCTGCACCCGGTCGACGACCTGATCGGCCACGAGGTCGTGGAACATGTGGCCCCACCACAGGAGCACATCGGTCTCGCCCAGCACCTCCTCGGTGAGCCCGCTCTCCGGATCGTCGAGCACGGCGGTGCGGATGGACAGGTCGTCGGCGCGCAGGAACAACTCGATCGTCCGATGGATGCCTTCGGGATAGATCTCCTTGACGGCCGGCATGGCGCGCTCGTGGCGGAACTCGTTCCACACGGTCACCCGCAGAGGCTGCATCGGGCTCTCCTGGCTCGCCGCTCAGGCGGCATCGATTCTCGGACGAAGGGGCTCGACGGGGCGGCCGCCCTCGGCCGCGGAGCGGACCGCCGCCAGGGCCAGGGCCAGCGTGCCGATATTGTCCAGGGCGGTGCTGAGCAGCGGCGGCTCCTGGCCCGTCCGGATGGCTTGCGCGAACGCGGCGAGCACGCCCGCCGCGTCCAAGGGCTCGAGCGGCGGGACGGGCAGGGGCGAAGGTGCGGCAGCCTTCTGGCTCAGCATCACTGTGTGCTCGGGCCGGGGGGACCAGGCGTCGTGGCGACCCGACCAGGCGACCTCGGCATCGTCGAAGCCCATCGACCAGAGGCCGGTCCAGGAGGTCATGGGCGTGTGGCTGATCCAGCTGCCGCGGTAGCTGACGACGACGCCGGAGCGCATCAGGATGGTGACGCAGGCGGCCGCCGGGTCGGCGAAGGTGCTGCTGGCCGAGCGCCACGTCCGGGCCGTGACCTGGGCGGGCTCGCTCTGCGTGATCATCCGCAACAGATCAAAATGATGGATGCTCATGTCCATCAGGAGCGGGTCGGGCAGGCCGAAATGGCGGTGACCGGTGCCGTAGAGCGCGCAGCGCCGGAAGTCGATGGCGATGCTGCGGAGCTCGCCGAAGCGCCTCGAGGCCACCAGCTCGGCCGCGAGCACGGGCTCGGGGAAGTGGCGATAGTTCTGCGAGACCACCAGCAGGCGCTTGTTGAGCTTGGCGAGGGCCGCCAGGTCCGCCGCCTCCTCCGGCGTCCGGACGAAGGGCTTTTCGCAGAGCACGTGCTTGCCGGCCTCGAGTGCCGCCCGGACCACGGCGCCATGGCTCGGCAGCGAGGTCGTGACCAGCACGGCGTCGCAGGGCACCTGCCGCAGGGCCTCGTCGAGGCGGGCCAGATGCAGCGGCCCCGGCGCCAGGGTCGCCTGGGCCTGGGCCAGCATCGCCGGATCGGCGTCCACCCGCGCCCCGACGGCCACCTCGGGCACCGCCGGAATGGCCTCGCGCCCCCAATCCTGCCCGTGAAGTCCCAGCCCCACCTGAACGAGCCGCAGCGTCACCTGGATCTCCTCGACGGCGAGCGATCGCGGCCGGACAGGGAGCGGCCGCGCAGGCTCCGGCGCGCACGACAGGCCCCCGGCCCGCCGGGCGGCGAGCGCGTTCTACAAGAGACCGAACAGGCGGTACAGGGCGACTTGGCCCGGCCGCGGACCCGGCGCGCCTGCCCTGGTCGGGGCGGCGTGATTCGAACACGCGACATCCAGCTCCCAAAGCTGGCGCTCTACCAGGCTGAGCTACGCCCCGACAGGCGGCTATGTAGGCCAGGGCCCGCCGGGCCGCAATCGGCCGGCCGAGGGCTGCGGGTCGGCGGGAACGGCTGCGCCGCGGCCTCGTGGAACGGATCGACCCGACCCGGGGCGCCGCTCCGGTTCCCCGGGCCTTCCGACAGCAGGCAGGTCGAGTGCTCCGGCCCCGAGGGCGGGGCGAGCCCGGACGTCGGAAGCCGCTCCTCGCCCACGACACGGCCCTTCCCGTTGCGCAGCAGAAGGCCGCCGGCCTCGGGCGGGCGGGCGCCGGCGAGGCCCAGCCACTGGAGGCGGGCGGGGTTCTCGCCCGGCATGACGATGGCGGCCGGCGCCGGCGCGAAGCCGAAGCGCGCATAGTAGGCGGGATCGCCGACCAGGAAGACGAGGCGGTGGCCCAGGAGGGCGGCGCGGGCGAGGGTCTGGCCGACCAGCGCCCGGCCGATGCCCCGGCCCTGCAGGCCGGGCTCGATCGCGAGCGGGCCCAGCAGCAGGGCCGGGTCGCCCTCGAGGCGGAGGGTCCAGTAGCGGATCGAGCCGACCAGGGCCCGGCCCAGCATCGCGACCGAGGACAGCCCCTCGACCGGCGGCCGGCCGACCCGGTAGCGATAGGAGATCTTCGTCTGGCGGCGGACGCCGAACGACTCGTCGAGCAGGGACTCGATCGCGGCACCGTCCCCCGGCGCCTCGGCGCGTATGTCGAACATGGCGGAAGCTCAGGCGGCGGTGCGGGCGGAAGGATCGACCGGCTGGTGCCTGCCCACTCGCCGCTCAGCGGGGGTCCGGACGGACGACGCGCGAAGGGATCGGCGCGCGTCGTCGTCGATCGATGGCGTAGCCCGCGGATTCGTCACGGCTGAGCATGCGGAGGCGGATAGCAGGTCCGGGGCGGCTGTCAATCGTTCCCTGGAGCCCCGCCCGGGGGCAGCGGGCCCGGATTGCCCGCGGTGACCAGCGGATCGGTCCGGCCGCGCAGCTCGATCGCCCGCCGCAGGACCCAGTGAACCGTGGGAAAGGCCAGCTCGTCCCAGGGGATGGCGTCCCAGGCGACCAGCCGCACCTCGAGGCTTTCCGGGCCCGCCCTCACCGCGGGGTCGAGCAGCCGCGCCCGGTAGAGCAGCTGGACCTGGTCGATCCGCTTGACGCTGTAGACGGCGATGAGGCCGTCGATGGCGATGCGGGCCCGCGCCTCCTCCCAGGCCTCGCGCATGGCCCCCTCCTCGGCCGTCTCGCCGATCTCCATGTAGCCGGCCGGGATGGTCCAGAAGCCGATGCGCGGCTCGATCGCGCGCCGGCAGAGGAGCAGCCGGTCCTCGAAGCTGCAGACCGCGCCGACCACGACCTTCGGGTTGAGATAGTGGACAGTGCCGCAGGCGGCGCAGACATCGCGCTCGCGGTCGTCGCCCGCCGGCTGGAGCCGCTCGAGCGAGCCGCCGCAGTCGGCGCAGAAGCTCGTCATGGGGTGCCGGGCCGACAGCCGCTCAGGAGTGATGCCGCTTGAACAGCGCCTCGGCGGCGCCGCGAACGTCCTCGCGCTTGGCGATCTCGGCCTCGACGCGGGCGACCTCGCGCCGGAGCGCGTCCGCATAGGCCTGCAGCTCGCCGACCGAGAGCCCGACCAGCGGCCGCGGCAAGCCGGGATGCGGCTCCGGGCGGTCCTCGTCCTGCTCCATGGCCTCTCTCCCTGGCACATGTGGACCCGTGATTCTATGGGCGGCGGGACCGTCTGTACAGCCGTCGCCGGACCCGTTCCGCATCGGTCGTCGCGTCTTGACAAAGCCCGGCGGGCCTCGCCACTTCTCCGCATCCCCGATGGACGGCACTCCGGAGGCCGAGCGTGAGCGAGGGTCCGACCCACTATTTTCCGGTCTCCTGGGAGCAGCTCCACCGCGACGCCAGGGCGCTCGCCTGGCGGCTCGCCGAGCGGGGCCCGTGGCAGGGCATCGTCGCCGTGACGCGGGGCGGCCTCGTGCCGGCCCACATCATCGCCCGGGAGCTCGACATCCGGATCATCGACACCGTCTGCATCAGCTCCTACGACGACACCCGCCAGCGCGACATCCACATCCTGAAGCGCATCGAGGGCGACGGCACCGGCTGGCTCATCGTCGACGACCTGGTCGACACCGGCAAGACCGGCCGCATCGTCCGCGATATGCTGCCCGAGGCGCATTTCGCGACGGTCTACGCCAAACCCGCCGGCCGGCTCGTGGTCGACACCTTCATCACCGAGGTGTCGCAGGACACCTGGATCCTCTTTCCCTGGGATACCGAGCCGCAATACGCGAAACCGATCGCCGCCCGGGGGGCGCAGCCCTGATCGAGCCGCCGCAGGCACGCCCGCGCCGCGCCCGGTCATCGAGGCGCGGCGCTGCTGCCGGGCTTCAGGGCGTGCCCGGCCGGATCGACTGGGCCAGCGCGACGGTCACGGCGCGGGCCTTGGCCGGGTCCATGGCGGCCAGCACCGGCGCCAGCCTGACCTCGCGCATGTGCTCGGCGATCGGCAGCAGCACCGGCATCTCCAGCTGGTCGAAGACCTGGGCCGCTTCCTTGGGCTTCATCGCCTCGTAGACCTTGACGAGCTGGCCGGTGCGGGCCTCGTCCTCGGCCTTGGCCCGCGCCTGCCGCTTGTCGAGATCGGCCTTCAGCGTGTCGAGCCGTGCCGCCTCCGCCTGCAGGGCCGCCTCCCGTGCCCCGACCTCCGTCTCGCGCTGCAGGACGGCGTCGCGACGGCGCCTGGCCTCGAGCGCCACGTCGGCGATTGCCGACGGGGTCGACGGACAGGCCATGGCCGTGTCCGACGAGGGCGCCCGCTCGGACGTCCCCGCCGCGTCGGCGGGCGCGCTCGCCGGCGGGCCCGCGGCGGGCTCCGGCCAGACGGCCGCCGCGTCGGGGATCGGGCCCTCCGCGGCCGCCAGGGGCCGGGGCGAGGGCGCACGAGGTGGCGGCCCGCCGGTTGCGGCATGCCTGCCGGTCGCTGCGGCACCCGATCCGACAGCAGGAACTGCGGCCGGCCCCGGACCCACGAGCTTCGGCAGCTGCAGCCCCAGGGCGAGCAGGGCCGCCGCCGCCGCCGGCAGCAGCGGGCCCGGCAGCCATCGGCGCCGGTGTCCGGGTGCGAGATCCGCGTCGATCCGCGGCGCCCGGCCGGCCTGCCGCAAGCCCCGCATCAGCGCAGGCCGCGAAGCGCTTCGAGAATGGCCTCCGCCTTGTCGGGCAGCCGCCGCTCGGGCGAGGGCGCCCGGTCGACCGGGGCCGGCCGCCCGGCGGCCGCGGCGGGCGCGAGGTCGAGATCGACCCGGGTGCGCGCCTCGGCGAGGGTGCGGACGCCCTGCGTGATGCCGCCTTCGAGCCGCCGCACCACGCGCCCGGCGGTCTCGATCAGCCGACCCAGCTCGGCCTCGCGTTGCTGGGCCGTCCCGTCGCGCTCAGCCAGCCGGGCGCTCGCCTCGGTGGCGACGGTGCGCAGCTCGCCGACCACGGCCTCGGCCCGCCGGCTCGCCGCATCGAGGGCGGTGACGATGTCGGCGAGCTCGCCGCCGTCGGTGCGGAGCCGGCCCAGCCGCCGATGGACGAGGACGCACCAGACGATCGTCGCCGCCAGGAGCAGGATCAGCAGGAGCTGCGCCGCGGTGTCAGCCATGGGTGTCTCCGGGCCCGTCGATCAGCCGCTCCTCGATGCGCACCGCCACCCGGTCGCCGATGCGGCCGAGCTTGCCCCTCAGCATCGTCCGGCCGGCATAGCGGAGTGCTACGCTCGCATCCGGCCGGACGGCGAGCGGCAACACGCTGCCGACCTCGAGCGCCAGCGCCTCGCGCAAGGGAAGGATGCTTTCCTCGATGACCGCCTCGAGCTGGATTCCGACCTCCCAGAGCTCGCCGGCGAGGTGCCGGGCCCAGATCGGGTCGCGCCCGAGCCGCTCGCCGGCGAAGGGCTGCGCCAGCCGGCCGCGCACCGGCTCGAGGGTGCCGTGCGGCATGATGATGGCGAGGGTGCCCCGGCGCTCGGCGAGCCCGATCCCGAGGCGGGCGACGGCACAGGCGCCGGCCGGCCGGTCGACGGCCAGGAGGCGCGGCTCCGTCTCGATCCCCTCGAGCCGCAGCCGGACGGGGGCCACCGGCTCGAAGGCCTGGGCCAGGTCGGCCAGCACCAGACGCACCAGCCGCTCGACCAGGGCCGTCTCGATCGCGGTGTGGCGCCGCCCTTCGCTCGGCGGGGCGGCCGACGCCTGCCCGCCGCCGAGCAGCAGGTCGACGGTCATGGCGATCAACGGCCCGTCGATCGCGACGAAGCCGCAGCCCTGCCACTCGATCGCCTCGAAGGTCGCGACCATGGTGTGCGGCGGCAGCGCTGCCAGGTGGTCGCCGAGCCGCCCCGACTCCGGGGGCTCCTGCCGGATCTCGAGGGCGCTGCCGGCGAGGCCGCGCAGGCTCGCGCCGAGGCGCCGCTCGAGGCGCTCGAGCACGACCTCGAGCATCGGCAGGCGCGCGTCGACGGGTGGACCGGCCCCGACCAGGGCCAGCAGGCCCGGCCCGGCGCCGACGCGGTGCTCCTGCATGCCGGCTTTGTCCGATGGGCCTGGGCTCGCTCGCTCCGTCATGGCGCTCGGCACCCGCCCTACTGGACGAGCATCTCCTTGAAGAGGACGTCGTCGATCCGCACCGGCTGGATGGCCTGGTCGACCCGGGCCATGAGCGCTTCCTTGAGCCGCTCCATGCCCTGGGCCCCGTCGAGCTCCTCCGGCATCACCTCGCGCAGGAAGAGCTGGAAGCTGTCCAGGATGCGCGGGGCCAGCGCCTGGACGCGCTGCGCCGTCTGGGCGCTGCCCACCTCGAGCGAGACGCGCAGCTTGAGGAACCGCTGCCGCTGCGCCCCGCCCTTGAGATTGACCAGGATGTCGGGCAGATCGACGAACACGGGCGCGGCCGCGCCGGGCGTCCCGTGGGCCCCGGCCTCGCCGGCCTCACCGGCAGCCTCGTGGGCCGCGGCCGGGGAGGAGGGTCCGGGGGCTTCGCCGTGGGCCGGGGGCCGGAACAGGCCGAAGGCATAGGCCGCGGCACCGCCGCCCAGGGCGACCGAGAGGATCGCGCCAACGAGGATGAGGAGAAGCCTGCGCTTCCCGGAGCCACCCTTCTTGCCCGTCGCTTCCGGCGCCGTCTCCTCGGCCATGGCGGCCTGCTCCTCCTGATCGCGCGGCCTCCCCGGCGGGCGGCCTGCATCGGCCGCCTTTCTACCTGCCCATGGTTAACAGGCCCTTAGCGGGCAGACGTCTCGTGCCGGGGCGGCAGAAGCTGCCGGGCAGGGTCTGCCGGGACGGGGCGGCGGCATCCCGCCGGGGCGAGCGCTTCCGGCGCTGGCACGATCCATGCACACCCGGCCGTCGGAACGGCACAGAGGGGCCATGGACACCACAGCCTACCTGGCGCTCGGCCGGCAGATGGCGCTCGAGCGCATGATGACGAGCATCGCCGGCAACATCGCCAATGCCACGACGACCGGCTATCAGGCCGAGGCGATGCGCTTCGCGTCCGTGCTCGAGGGCGTCGGGCAGGGCCGGTCAGCGGCCTTCGTCCAGGATCTGGGCCAGGTCCGCGACCTCGCCGGCGGGCCGCTCGCCATGACCGGGAATCCGCTCGACCTCGCGATCCAGGGCAAGGGCTACTTCCCGATCCAGACGGCGGGCGGCACGCGGCTGACCCGCGACGGCCATTTCGAGCTCGACGCCGACGGCCAGATCGTGACGGCGAGCGGCGACCCGCTCCTCGACGAGGGCGGCTCGCCGATCACCGTGCCGCCGAACGGCGGGGCCGTCTCGGTCGCTGTCGACGGGACCGTCTCCACCCGGCTGGGCACGCTCGGCCGCGTCCGGCCGGTGGAAGTGGCCGACGAGCAGGCGATGCAGCGCGAGGGCGACGGGCTTCTCGCGACCACGCAGCCGACAGCGCCGTCGCCCGATGCCCGCATCGAGCAGGGCATGCTCGAGGGCGCCAACGTCAAGCCGGTGCTCGAGCTGACCCGGCTGATGGAGACTCTCCGGGCCTTCGAGGGCACGCAGAAGATGATCGAGGCGCACCACGACCTCGAGCGCCGCGCCATCCAGACCCTGGCGGGCGCGCAGAGCTGAGCCGCGCCGCCACAGAATCGAGAAGAGAAAAAAGCCGATGCAGTCGCTCAATATCGCCGCCACCGGGATGATGGCGCAGCAGCTCAATGTCGAGGTGATCTCGAACAACATCGCCAACATGACGACCACCGGCTACAAGCGCCGCCGCGCCGAGTTCCAGGACCTGCTCTATCAGAGCGAGCGGCGCATCGGGGCCGCCTCCTCCGACAGCGGCACCATCATCCCGGCCGGCGTCCAGCTCGGCCTGGGCGTCAAGACCGCGGCCGTGTACCGCGTCCACGAGCAGGGGGCGCTGGTCGATACCGGCAACAAGCTCGACCTCGCGATCCAGGGCGACGGCTTCTTCCTCGTCGAGAAGCCCGACGGCGAGCAGGCCTACACACGCTCGGGCAACTTCCAGCTCAGCCCCAACGGGCTGATCGTCACGGCCGACGGCTACACGGTGGGACCCGGCATCACCGTCCCGGCGGATGCGGTCGAGGTCTCGATCAACGCCCAGGGCCAGGTCACCGCCAAGCTGCAGGGGCAGACCACCCTGGCCAGCCTCGGCCAGCTCGAGCTCGCGACCTTCGCCAACCCGGCGGGGCTCGAGGCCACCGGCGACAACCTCTACGTCGAGACCGACTCCTCCGGCCCGGCGCTGAGCGGGACGCCCGCCAAGGACGGCTATGGCAGCGTGCTGCAGGGCTATCTCGAGAGCTCGAACGTCAACCCGGTGCAGGAGATCACCGCCCTGATCGCCGCCCAGCGCGCCTACGACATGAACTCCAAGGTCATCTCGGCCTCCGACGAGATGATGTCGACGATGACCCAGCTGCGATGAGCCCGGCACCCCGCCTTCTCCTCGCGCTGGGCATCCTGCTCTCCCTGCCGGCCGCCGGTCGGGCGGCGACCGCGAGCGTGGCGCTGGCGCCCGGCGAGCCCTTCACCCAGGCCTCGTTCCAGGCACTCGTCGAGCAGGCTCCCCTGGCCAGGAGCGCCGGGCGCCGCCTCGCCCTGGTGCCGAGCGCGCCCGGCCTGCCGCTCGACAACCGGGCCCTGGCCCCCGTCACGGTGGCGCTCGAGGATCTGCGCCTGGACGAGGCGGCCGGCCGGTTCACGGCCGTTCTCACGGTCCGGGTCCAGGGCGGCCCGACCAACAGGCTGGACATGGCGGGCACGGTGGAGGCCGAGGTCGAGGTGCCGGTGCCGGGCCGGCCGGTCGACGACGGCACGGTCCTCGCACGGAGCGACCTCGAGCTCGCCTGGGTGCCGGAGCGCCGGCTGCAGCCGGACACCGTCCTCGCCATGGCCGATCTTCTGGGCCGCGAGGCCGACCGGCGTCTGATGCCGGGCCGGCCGGTGCGGGCGGGCGACGTGCAGGCGCCCCGGCTGGTGCGCCGCGGCGACGTCGTCACGATCGTCTATGCCCAGGCCGGGCTCGAGCTCCGGGCGCAGGGCCGGGCGCTCGAGGACGGCGCCATGGGCGAGGCCGTCCGCCTGCAGAACGTCGACAGCCGGCGCGAGATCCGCGCCACGGTCGTCGACGTCAAGCGGGTCGCGGTCGGGCCGCTCGCCGGAGGCGGCTCGTGAGGCCGCGCGGGGCTGCCGTCGCGGTGTCCGCCGCCCTGCTGCTCGGCGGCTGCAACATCGCCGACCGGCTCTCCCAGATCGGGCAGGCGCCGGAGCTGCGACCGATCAAGAATCCCGTCCTGCAGCCGGGCTATCAGCCGGTCTCGCTGCCGATGCCGGCGCCCGAGCCCCAGCCGCCGGCCGCCGCCAACTCGCTCTGGCGCCAGGGTGCCCGCGGCTTCTTCCGCGACCAGAGGGCGCGCCGGGTCGGCGACATCCTGACCGTCACGGTCGAGATCGCCGACAAGGCCGACGTCACCGATGAGAGCAACCGCTCGCGCCAGAACGGCGACACGCTCGGCATCCCGCACTTCTTCGGCCTGGAGAGCAAGCTCAAGGACTTCCTGCCCAACGCGGTCGATCCGAGCAAGCTCGTCGACGGCGAGAGCACCATGTCGAACCAGGGCAAGGGCGAGACGCAGCGGGCCGAGACCATCCGGCTCAATGTCGCGGCGGTCATCATCCAGGTGCTGCCCAACGGCAATCTCGTCCTCGAGGGCCACCAGGAGGTCCGGGTCAATTTCGAGGTCCGCGACGTCGTCGTGACCGGCATCGCCCGGCCCGAGGACATCACGCCGCAGAACACCATCGGCCACGAGAAGATCGCCGAGCTCAGGGTCGGCTATGGCGGTCGGGGCCAGATCACCGACGTCCAGCAGCCGCGCTACGGCGCCCAGGCCCTGGACATCCTGCTCCCCTATTGAAGGCCGGGCCCGGGCCTCAAGGAGCGGCCGCGTGCGGGCGCCCGAAGGTCCGCAGGCCCGGGATGCGGCCCGCCACGTCCGCCACCTGGGCCGTCACCTTGCCGAGCCGCATCACGTCCTCGATCCGCCGGTCGAGGAAGGCCCAGGTCTCGGCGCATTCCGCCGAGCTGTCCTCGAGCCAGTAGAGAAAGGTGGCGCCGAGGACGCCGGCCAGGGTCGCCCGGCGCGAGTAGAAGCCCAGGCCCCGATCGGCGGCCTCCGGCAGGCCCACGGCCCGCCAGATGCGATCCACGGTGCGCCACAGCTCGCGGCCGCCGGCGAGCCCGCTCATGCTCCGGGCGAGGGCCGCGCGCCGGACCGCCTCGCGATGGGGCGTGAGGGCCTCGAGCCGGGCCCGGACCAGCCGGGCGATGCGCCGCCGCACCGGCAGGCGGGCCAGCTCGTCCGGGTCGAGGGCGGCCATCATCTGCCGGTCGGCCCAGTCGGCCAGCCAGTCCAGCAGGCTGTCGGCGCCCTGGGGAAAGAGGCGAAGCGCCGTGCCACGATCCACGCCGGCATCCTCGGCCGCGCGCTGGAGGGTGCGGCGCACCCATCCGTCGAAGGCGGCGTGGCAGAGCGCCGCCTCGCCCACCCGGTCCCGAAGCTCCTGCCGCTCGCGCATGGCCTCGCTCATGGCTGCCCCTCGCCCACCGCCCGCAACGTCTCCTGCAGATGGTGCGTCTCGCCCGTCACCGCCAGAAGCCCGAGGTCCGTCATCCGCATCGGGAAGAGCAGCCCGTCCAGATGGTCGACCTCGTGCTGGAGGATGCGGGCGAGGAACCCCTCGGCCACGCCGTCGACCGGGGCGCCCTCGCGGTCGAGCCCCCGATAGCGCACGCATGCCGCTCTGGGCACGATGCCGCGGAGCCCGGGAATCGAGAGGCAGCCCTCGAGCCCCGGAACGTCGGCCGCGCCCTCGAGCGCGAGCTCGGGGTTGAAGAGGACCAGCGGGTCGACGGCGCGCGGCTGGTCCCGATCCCCGACCGGCAGCGCCACGATCAGGCGCAGGCTGCGATAGACCTGGGGGGCGGCGAGGCCGACGCCCTCGGCATCGAGCATCGTCTCGATCATGTCCTGGACCAGGGTCCTGCAGGCGGGGGCCTGCGGATCGGCGACCGGGGCGGCCCGGCGCAGCAGCACCGGATGGCCCAGGCGCGCGATCTTGAGAAGGGTCATGGGCAGTCTCCGTCTGGCGGCGCGGCAGAGCCATGGGGGCCATGCCGTGGCGGGGCGCGGCTGCGGCGGGGCGTCACCGTTGCGTCCGCCGGCGATCGTCGTATAGTGCGGTCCAACCTCTCACGGGCGAGGGGATATGTTTTGTCGTCCCTTCGATGGGGCAAGCTGGAGGGTCGTACCATCATCGAGGTCCAGGTTCGCGACAACAATGTCGACCAGGCGCTGCGCGCGCTGAAGAAGAAGATGCAGCGCGAGGGCCTGTATCGCGAGATGCGGATGCGGCGCCACTACGAGAAGCCGTCGGAGCGCCGGGCCCGCGAGAAGGCCGAGGCGATCCGCCGCTACCGCAAGCTGATGCGCAAGCGGGCCGAGCGCGACGAGGTCTAGCCGTCCCGCGTCACGCCGATTGAAGCCCGCCCCCGAGGCGGGCTTTCGATTCCAGAGGCCGTCATGGCGGCCACGCGCCGCCGTCGGGGCCGGCCGGGCTCTCGTCGGCCCGCCGCGTGGCAGGGCCGACGAGGCCGGCTCGAGCCCGTCGGAAGCGGTCCGAGCCGGATCTCAACCGGGCGCCGCCCCCTGCGTGGCGAGGTACACCGCGTAGAGCGACTGGCTGCCGGCCATGAACAGCCGGTTGCGCTTGGGACCCCCGAAGCAGAGGTTGCCGACCACCTCTGGAATGCGGATCCGGCCGAGGAGCTTCGCGTCGGGGCTCCAGACCGTCACGCCGCTGTAGCCCACCGCGCGGCCGGCATTGCTGGAAATCCAGAGATTGCCGCCGACGTCGGCGCGGATGCCGTCGGGGCCGCACTTCACGTCGTCGACCATGCAGTCGCTGAACAGCTGCCTGTTCGAGAGCGCATTGTCGGCGCCGACGTCGAAGACCAGAACCTCGCCCTTGCCGCCCGGCCCCGTGTCGCCCGGGCCCTTGCCCGTGCTGATGACGTAGAGCTTCTTGTAGTCCGGGGAGAAGCAGAGGCCGTTGGGGTCCGGCACGGCGTCGTCGACGATGACCGCATCGAGCCTGCCGCTCGGATCCCAACGATAGACCTGGGTCGGCAGCTCGCGCTTGGCGAAGCCGATGCCGGCGGGCTGGCCGATACGGCTGTTGAGATGCCCCGCGGCGTTGCTGGGCCCGCCCGGCGCATCGGGGGTGCCCTCGTAGAGCTGGCCGCCATAGGGCGGATCGGTGAACCAGATGCTGCCGTCGGGGTGCGGCAGCCGCGTCGTTCGGCGAGTTGAGCGGCTTGCCGTTCCAGGAGTTGGCGATGATCGTGACCGAGCCGTCGAGCTCGTAGCGCACGACCCGCCGGGTCAGATGCTCACAGGAGATCTGCCGGCCCTGGAAGTCGAAGGTGTTGCCGTTGCTGTTGTTCGACGGCGAGCGAAAGACGGTAACCTCGTCGTCGTCCTCGAGCCACCGCATCTGACGATTGTTCGGGATGTCGCTGAAGACGAGATAGCGGCCTTGGGAGCTCCAGGCCGGTCCCTCGACCCAGAGCGCCCCGGTCCAGAGGCGCTGTGATGGCGGTGTTCGGCTGCGCCAAGCCATTGAACGAGGGGTCGACGGCGATGACGTCGGGGTCCCAGAAATAGGTCGTCGGGGCCCCACCGGGCCCGAAGTCGCGCGGCGGGGTGGTGACGGTGCTGGGCGGTGCTGCCGGTCCTCCCGGCGCCTGGGCCGCCGCGATCCGGGAGCCCGCGACGGCGGCACCCAGACCGAGGGCCATCGTCCCCACGAGCCTGCGCCGGGACAGCGCATGGCCTTTCTCCCTCTTGCGGCGGATCTGCTCGTCCATGATTGTTCCCCCTGGAAGTCTTTCGGATGCCTTCGGCCCTCGGTCGTGTCTCCGGATCGGCTCGGCCTGGACCGGGGCGAGCATAGTGGAGCATAGCCGCTCGATGATCCAGCTTTCATCGCGGGTCTGCCCGAAAGGGCCGGGTGCCGGGGCGCCGTCGAGACATGAGATGCAGAGGCTTCTGGTCGATCGGGCGGTCTGCGACGTGCGACCAGGCGGCAACGATCCGCACATCCGAGGCCGAAGATGCCACCTGCCAGAATGCACGAGGATGAGATCCGCGTCGGCCCGTCGCTCGTCCGCCGATTGATCGCCGAGCAGTTTCCAGACTGGAAAGCCCTGCCCCTGAGGCCCGTCGAGTCGGCGGGGACGGACAACACGATCTATCGATTGGGCGATGACATGGCGGTGCGCCTGCCCCGTCGCCCGGAAGCGGCCGAGCAGGCCCTGAAGGAATGGCGGTGGCTGCCCGCTCTCGCCCCCCATCTGCCCCTCGCTGTACCCGTCCCGCTCGCTCGGGGCACGCCCACCCAGGGGTATCCCTATCGCTGGTCCGTCTGCCGATGGCTCGACGGCCGGAATGCGGTCGACGGGCCGGTCCTCGATCCGAGCGGGGCGGCAATCGCGCTGGCGGGGTTCGTCACGGCTCTACAGAGGGTGGACGCCAAAGACGGCCCCGCTCCCGGAGCCCATAACTTCTTCCGTGGCGTGCCTCTGGAAAGCCGGGACGCGCAAACCCGCGACGCCATCGGGCGCTTGCACGGCATCGTCGACACCGAGGCGGCGGCCAGGGCTTGGGAGGCGGCTCTCCGGGCGCCGAGGTGGGAGGGTCCGCCCGTATGGCTTCACGGCGACCTTCATGCGGCCAACCTGCTCGTCGAGCGGGGGCGCATCAGCGCCGTCATCGACTTCGGCGGGCTCGGCGTCGGCGATCCCGCCTGCGATCTGATGGTCGGATGGAGCCTGCTGACCGCGGAGACCCGCCCTGTCTTTCGCTCCGCCCTCCCGGCGGACGACGCGACCTGGGCACGGGCGAGGGGCTGGGCGCTGTCCGTCGCCCTGATTGCGCTTCCCTACTACCTGCATACCAATCCCGTGCTCGTCGGACTGTCGCGACGTGCCATCGCGGAGGTTCTTTCGGACCGGTGATCGGCCTGGGCCGCGTGCTCGGCCCCGAGGAAGCCGGCGAGCTGGACGAGGGCCGCAGCCCGTCAGGGTGCCGGCTCGGCATAGAGGCGGACGATCTCCGGCTTGCGGAGGTACCAGACGATCAGCCCGTTGATCGCCAGCACGATCAGCAGCCAGAGGATCGCGAAGCGGCCAGCCAGGTGAAGCTGAAAGACGAAGAACCAGAGAAGGGACCAGACGATCGCGAAGATCGCGAGGCCCAGGCCCAGTGGCCGGCCCCAGCGCTGGAACGACCAGAGGCCATAGGCCGCGGCGATCTCGAGCACGGCGGCGATGACCCCGGCGATGCTGGCGACGACGAAGAAGCCGCCGAAGTGCGGCATGTCGGCCATGGCGCCGGTCGCCGGCTGCTCGCCGGCCTGCTTCGCCGCGTCCATGATCGCGTCCATGCCGCTTCCGGCGATCAGCCCACAGGCGCCGCCGAGGGCGCCGAGCACGCCGAAGATGCCGAAGAAGATGGAGATGAGGACGATGCCGAGCGGCCTCTGGCGCGTTGCCATCGCAAGTTACCCCTGCCTCTGTTCTTGATGTTGGTCCTGAGGTGCCACCGTTCGGGCGTGCGCACAAGCGGCACGCCCGGACCGGCCACGGGCTCGCGACGGGCCTCGCCGCCCGGATGGCGGAGAGGTCGTCAGCCGGATCGGTCGAGCCCGGATGCCGGCAGGGCACCCTGTAGGCAGCTTCGGAAAGGTCGTCTGTGACACCGAGCACAGGCCGGCGCCGACCCTCATTGGAAGTTTCTGCCCTTGGGCATCGCCTCGCGAAAATCCCGGCCTTCGCGTCGGATCTCGTCGGCATGCGACATGGCGCCGTCGAGGATCCTGGGATCGAGGCTGTGCGCCTGGAGCCGGCGCAGCTCGCCCGTGAGGTCGACCAGGCGCTCGGCGATCACGTGGATGACCCGTCCCTCGCGCTGGAGCTGGCCGGTCGCCGCCAGCAGCCGGGCGGTCAGGATGGTCGAGCGGTAGCGCTCCACCAGCGTCGGCCAGACGATGATGTTGGCGAAGCCGGTCTCGTCCTCGAGGGTCGCGAAGATGACGCCTTTGGCGCTCCCGGGGCGCTGGCGGACGAGGACGAGGCCGGCCACCGTCACCCGTCGCCCGGGCGGGATATCCCAGAGCTGGCGGGCGGTGACGATGCGCCGCGTCCCGAGCCAGTCGCGCAGCAGCGCCAGGGGATGCGCCTTCAGGGAGAGGCGGAGCCGGGCATAGTCCTCGATGACGTGCTCGCCGAGCGGCATCGGGGGCAGCTCGAGCCAGGGCTCGTCGGCGCCCTCGATCGGCGCTCAGGTTCGAGCCCGGGCGCGCCGTCTCCATGGCGTGATCGAAGAGCGGCAGCGCCGGGTCCTTCAGGGCCTGCACGGCCCAGAGCGTCTGGCGGCGATCCATGCCCATCGAGCGGAAGGCGTCGGCCTCCGCGAGGATCACGAGGCTCGCCCGGCGCAGTCCGGCCCGCCGCTTCAGCTCCTCGACCGTGCGGTAGGGCCGGAGCCGGGCCGCCACCAGCCGCTTGGCCTCCTCCTCGGCAAAACCCTTGATCTGGCGCAGGCCGAGGCGGACCGCGGTTTTCAGCGGGCCGCGCCTGAGCCGCGGCTCGAGCGTGCTGTCCCAGAAGCTGTGGTTGACGTCGGGCTCACGGACCTCGGCACCGTGGTCGATGGCGTCCCGGACGAGCTGGGCCGGGGCATAGAAGCCCATCGGCTGGGCATTGAGGATGGCAGCGCAGAAGACGTCCGGATAATGGCATTTGAGCCAGGAGGAGACGTAGACCAGAAGCGCAAAGCTGGCGGCGTGGCTCTCGGGGAAGCCGTAATAGCCGAAACCTTCGATCTGCTTGAAGCAGCGCTCGGCGAATTCCTGCTCGTAGCCGCGCGCGACCATGCCCTCGACGAGCTTGGTGCGGTAGCGGTCGAGCGAGCCCAGGCGGCGGAAGGCCGCCATCGAGCGCCTGAGGCCGTCGGCCTCCGAGGGCGTGAAGCCGGCGGCGACGATGGCGATGCGCATCGCCTGCTCCTGGAACAGCGGCACGCCCAGCGTCTTGCCCAGCACCTCCTCGAGGTCCTTCGAGGGAAACTCGACCGGCTCCTTGCCCTCGCGGCGGCGCAGATAGGGATGGACCATGTCGCCCTGGATCGGCCCCGGGCGGACGATCGCCACCTCGATGACGAGGTCGTAGAACGTTCTCGGCTTCAGCCTGGGCAGCATCGACATCTGGGCCCGGCTCTCGACCTGGAAGACGCCGATCGAATCGGCCGCCTGCAGCATCTCGTAGACGGCCGGGTCCTCGGCCGGCACCCGGGCGAGGTCGAGATCGACGCCGTAGTGGGTGCCCAGCAGGTCGAAGGCGCGGCGGATGCAGGAGAGCATGCCGAGCGCCAGGACGTCGATCTTGAGCATCTTCAAGCGCGTCGAGATCGTCCTTGTCCCACTCGACGACCGTGCGCTCAGCCATGGCCGCGTTCTCGATCGGCACGAGCTCCCGGAGCGGGCTCCGGGCGATGACGAAGCCGCCCACATGCTGCGAGAGATGGCGGGGGAAGTCGATCAGCGCCCGGGTCAGCTCGAGCGTCTTCTTGAGCGCCCAGTCCTCGGGATCGAGGCCCACCTCGCCGAGCACCGACGCGCCCGGGGGTTGGCGGCCCCAGCCCCAGACGGCCTTGCTGAGCCGGTCCTGCACGTCGACCGAGAGGCCCATGACCTTGGCGACCTCGCGCACCGCGCTCTTGGCCCGATAGCGGATGACCGTGGCGGCCAGGGCGGCGTGGTCGCGGCCATAGGTCTCGTAGACGTGCTGGATCACCTCCTCGCGGCGCTCGTGCTCGAAGTCGATGTCGATGTCGGGCGGCTCGTTGCGCTCGGCCGAGACGAAGCGCTCGAACAGGAGATCGCTCCGCTGGGGGTCGACGGCGGTGATGCCGAGGACGTAGCAGACGGCCGAGTTGGCGGCCGACCCGCGTCCCTGGCAGAGGATTTCTTTCGATCGGGCGAAGGCCACGATGTCGTGGACGGTGAGAAAATAGGGCGCGAAGTGCAGCTCGCCGATCAGCCTGAGCTCGTGCGCGAGCAGCCGGCGGACCTTCTCGGGCAGCAGGTCCGGATAGCGCCAGGCGGCTCCCTTCCCAGGTGCGCCGCGCCAGCTCCTCGTCGGGCGTGCGGCCCTCATAGGAGTCCTGCACCGGATAGTCGTAGGCCAGCTCGTCGAGCGAGAAACGGCAGCGCTCGACGATCTCCAGCGTGCTCTCGAGCGCCTCGGGATACCGACGAAAAAGCCGCGCCATCTCGGCCGCGGGCTTGAGGTGGCGCTCGGCGTTGGCGAGGAGCCGCCCGCCCGCCTCGGCGATCGTGCAGTGCTCGCGGATGCAGGTCACGACGTCCTGCACCGCCCGCCGCTCCGGCACGTGATAGTGCACGTCGTTGGTGGCGAGGAGCCGGACCCGGGTGCTCCGGGCCAGCTCCGCCAGCCGCTCCAGGCGCGCCGCGTCGTTGCCGCCGTAGCGATGGTTGAGGACGAGATAGAGCCGGTGCCGCCAGGGACCGGCGAGCTCGGCCAGGCGGCGTGAAAAAGCCTCGTCCGGCTCGTCCGGCGGGACGATCGCAAAAACCTGGCCCGCGTCGTGGGCCAGGATGTCGGCGAGGCCGAGCGAGCACGATGCCTTGGTGGTGCGCCGCTTGCCCAGCGTCAGGAGCGAGCTGAGACGGGCATAGGCCGGCCGGTCGGTGGGCCAGCAGAGGAGTGGTGGCGCATCCTCGGGGTCGAGCCGGCAGCCGACGACGAAGCGCAGTCCCATCTCCTTGGCCCGGCCATGCGCCCGCACGATCCCGGCGAAGCTGCTGCGATCGGTGACCGCGATCGCCGCATGGCCCAGCAGATGCGCCTGGTCGACCATCTCCTCGGGATGCGAGGCGCCCCGGAGAAAGGAAAAATTCGAGGTGACCTGCAGCTCGGCGTAGGCGGACATGACCTCGGGATGCGGCAAGGGGGCGGGACGAGGGAAGCATGTTCGCTAAATGTTCTCACGTCAATGTCCCGCCGCCGCCGACCCAGTCACGTAGCCTCTCAAGGATCCCGGGCAGATCGTCCCCTACTCGCCGCGCAGGCATGAGGGGAGGGCCGGATCGTCGAGCGCCAGCACCGAGGCAGCAAATGAGGTGCCATGGAGCTTTCGCGCCAGACGGCGGTCAGCGGTGACGAGGATACCGCCGACCGCCTCGGCGCAGGCCAGATAGATGGCATCGTAGGCGGGATGGCGAAGCTCCAGGGCGATGGCGACGGCGCGTTCGGCGTAACCAGCCGTCGGCCGGATGTCCCAAATCACGGGCACGGGCGGCGGAGATCACCAGCCGGGCCTGCTCGGCGCGACTCTCGCCGCTCATCGCCTTGCGCCAGGCGATGTTGGCCAGCTCGGGGAAGATGAGATCGGGCGCTGTCAGACGATCACGAAACGGGATCAGGCTCCGAGCCTCGTCGCGGAGAGTCTCCGCAATGGCCCACTTCACCGCCACGCTCGCGTCGACGACGATCCGCGTCAACGCCGGCTGTCGCGAAGCTCGCGCAGGATGTCGGCACTGTCGGTCTGGGGCACGTCAGGGGTCAGGGCGGCGATCTTGTCCACCAGGGCCAGAAGCTCCGCGACGCTGGGCTGATGGCTCTCTTCCCCGCGCGCCGCACGCCGCAGGATCTCACGGGCCTCGGCCTCGAGCGAGCGATCGTGCGCCTTCGCCAGCGCCTCGAGGTCGTCGAGCACCTCGCTCTCGATGTTACGGACGGTGAGCGTGGCCATGAAGACTGTCCACTGCCGCGACCCCGTGCATCGTACGACAGCAAAATGCATGCATCGTCGATGGAAGGCGCAAGCCGCGCTCTCGCCCGTCCCCGGCGCGAGACGTCGTCAGGCCGCCCTGCGCCGCCGGAGCAGATCCCTCTCCGTCAGGGCCCCGAACAGGAGGCCGATCGTCGTCCACATCAAGAGCTGCATGCCGATCGAGACGGTCCTGAACCGCCACAGGACGGTGGCCGGGAACTGCTCGGGCACCTCGTTGATGGCGGGCAGCAGGAGCTGGACGACGACGATGATGAGGAGAAAGGCGCCGCCGGCCAGCAGGGCGCCGTTCCACAGGCCGAAGCGGGCGACGAGGGGGCGGGCGACCGTGAGGGCGAGTGCCAAGGCGGCGAGCGAGCAGAGGATCATGAAGAAAAAAAGCTCGCTGCGATAGCCGATGGTCTCGGGCAGGCCCACCGACGGTGGGTTGGGCGGGTATTTGAGCGCGGGGACGAGAAAGATCACGAGGAAGGCAGCACCTGCCAGAAGGGCCGCCGTGGCGCGCGGGCCGAAGGGGCCGATGCGGCCATAGGCGAGGGCGAAGGCGAGGGCGAAGAGGCCGCCGATGGCGGCACCGTAGACGATGACGCCGGTGGCGAGGCCGATCGTGCTCTGTACTTTTCGGCTGACCAGCTCCTCGTGACCGCTGTCGGCCGCCATCGCCGCATGCGTGCCCGCGGCCATCGCCGCATGGGCATGCGCCTCGGCGGACGGCATCTGCTCCTCGAAGGCGATGGCGCGATCGACCTGCGGCTCGCCGACCAGCTTGGCGAGAACGAAGGTGAGCAGGCCTGCCACGACACCCACGAGCATGCCGCGGATCAGCAGCGTCCTCACCATGGAGACGCTCCCTGCCTAGTGGCAGGGAAAGCCGAGCAGATGGCGTCCGTCGTGCAGGAACTCGTGCACGTACATGCCGGGGAAGATCGCCGTGGCCCCTTCCTCGACGCCGACGAAGTAGAGTGCGAGCAGCAGGACGACCGCGAAGACCAGCCACGAAAGCAGCTCGCGGAGAGGAATTGGCCGTACGGCGGCGGGGGCGAGGATGGCTTGGCTCATGATCGCATCTCCTGGGAGTTCCGCGTCCCGTCCGGTTGCCCGTTCCGTCGCGGCAGAAGGTCTGACTTCCGGGTGCCGCCCGACGGGGCACGAGACCGGTTACAGTGGCGCGACCGTGCCGGAGTTTCACCGGCTTCCTCGCACCGCGACCGTGCTGAGAAGACATGAAGATGAAGACCTGTCAATGGTTGTGCGGCTCGGCGCCGGGCGACGCCTGGGTCTCTGCACTGATAGAGACGCCCGATGACCTTGCGCCTCATCCTGGTCTGCCATGCCGGCACCTCGGCGATGCGCGCCGGCGCCTTTCCCGCCGACGAGCCGATCGACGGCGCGGGTGCGACGAAGGCAGCCGGCCTCGCCCGTCGGCTGCCGCGGGCCGATCGGGCCTGGACCAGCCCGGCGCTGCGGGCCCGCCAGACGGCAGCGGCGCTCGGTCTCGACGCCGCTGTCGAGCCAGCCCTCGGCGACCTCGACTTTGGCCGTTGGGCTGGGACGGACGCTCGCCGAGGTCGAGGCGGAGGAGCTGCCGGCTCTCGCCACTTGGCTCGCGGACCCCGCGACGGCCCCCCATGGCGGTGAGGATTTTTCTTCCCTCAGGGCTCGGGTGGGCGCCTGGCTCGACCATCGTCGTGACGAGCCGGGCCGCCTCATCGCCGTCACCCATGCGGCCGTAGTCCGCGCGGCCGTCATCCACGCCATCGAGGCGACACCCCGATCCTTCGCCCATATCGACGTGGCGCCCCTCTCGCTCACCGAGCTCACCTGCACTAACGGCCGTTGGCGGCTGCGCTCGCTCGACCGGCGGCCCTGATCCTCGGACAGCGGCCTTGTGGCCGCCACTCAACGCGGATTCTCCAGGTTGGCTGTGGCTCCCCTCCCTGAAGCGATGGGCTTGGACCGGACTTGCCCGCCAGTGCGGAAGCCGGCACTTTCGATGAGATCGGGGAACAGCCAGGGCCGGCCCATGTCCGCCATCGACGCCGCGCAGGCCTACATCGACGGTTGGAACGCGCGCTCGAGCGCGGCGGTGCTGGCCAGCCTGACGCCCGGTGGCACCTACCAGGACCCGACGACGCCGGGTCCGCTTTCCGGCGAGGCGCTGGCAGCACATGTCGAGACTCTGTGGCAGGCCTTCCCCGATCTCGCCTTCGACCTCGTCAGTATCGCGGAGACCGGTGGCGGCCGTGTCGCCTTCGAGTGGATCATGCGCGGCACCAACAGCGGCCCGTTCAGCGGTCTTCCGCCGACGGGACGCCGGGTCGAGCTGGCCGGCGCCGACTTCGTCGTGACCGACGGTGACCGGGTCAGCTCGGTCATGGGCTACTTCGACGGCACTGCGCTCCCACGCCAGCTCGGCCTGCAGATCATCGTGCAGCCGCACAGCGTGGGGCCCTTCAACTTCGGCGACAGCGCCCAGGTGCAGACCGGCCGGCGCGAGTTGCCCGGTGCTATCAGCATCACCACGCTGCACGCCCTCGACGACGCGCGAGTGGCAGAGGTCCGGCGATATTCGCGCGTGGCGATGGCCGAAATGCTGGGGATGAACGGCTTCGTGGGCGCCACCATCGCCGCTATCGGCCGGCGCATGGTCACGGTCAGCGCCTGGGACACCCCGGAGAGGTCGGCGCAGGTGATGCGTGACGGGAGCCATGCCGAAGCGATGAAGCCGTTCTTCCGCGGCGAGCTGGCCTCCAGCGGCTTCACGAGCGTCTGGGTCCCGCATCACGTCAATTCGTATTGGGTCCGCTGCGACGGCTGCGGCCGGATGGCCAGGGCCGAGGCTGGCCCGACCTGCGGCTGCGGCGCCACGCTGCCCGAACGTCCTCCCTACTGGTGAGCTCACTGGAACACGCCCTGCACGCGCCAGACGGGCGGGTCCGAATCGCCATAGGCGCCTTCGCGGTGGACCCAGAGGCGGCGGCCGTCGGCGAGGGTCAGGCGATAGAAGTCGCGGAGCCGAAAACCCTCGTCCTCGGGGCGCCACCATTCGGGGAGGATGCGCTCGGGCCCCTCGGCGTGGAGCACGGGCGCCGGGCCATCCCGCCAGGCGAGGCGGACGGGCGGGCCGTCGGGAATGCGGGCCAGGGCCTGGGCGGGCAGGGGTTTTTTCCAGACGCGCAGGGGCCGGGGCTCCCTGGCGAGCCAGGGGCCGCCGGTCGGGAGCGCGGTCGCCGGCAGCAGCCGGGCGGCGCGCTCCGGCACGTGGCTCGCCGCCGGCTCGAGGCGGAGGACGCGCTCGGGACCCAGCCGGGCCGCGAGCTGATCGGCGAGCTGGTCCAGCGCCACGGCATCGGCGGCGTCGCCGAGGCCCGTCTGACGGGCGCCCAGGGGGGCCGTCTCGACCGCCTCGAGGATCATGATCTCGATGCCGAAGCCGACATCGAGGCCGTCGAGGTCGAGGGCGAGGAGGCGGGCGAGGTGGGCCGGGTCGCGCACCGGCCGGCCGGCCCGGGCCTCGAGCCGCGCCACCTCGCCGTCGACCCGGTGCAGGCCGAGGACGACGCGGCGTGCCCCTTCCTGCGCCCGCTCGAGATCCCGACAGACGGACTGGAGCAGCCGGCGCATGGCTGCCTCGATGTCCTCGGTCCGGCCGATCGGCTCGGGCCAGACGAGGCGGGCCTGGAAGCGGGCCGGCTCGGCCAAAGGCGCAAAGGGCTCCTCGCCCTCGCCCCAGAAGCGGTCGAGGCGGGTCGCGAGGTCGGCGCCGAAGCGGGTCAGGAGGGCGGCGCGGGGCAGGCGGGCGAGCTGCCCGAGCGTGCGGAAGCCGAGCCGGCCCAGGGCCATGGCGGTCTCGGGCTCGAGGCCCAGCGCCCGCACCGGCAGGGCGGCGAGGCGCTCCTCCTGGCCCTCGGCGGCGAGGATGCCGGCGGCACCGAAGCGGGCCCAGGCCCAGGCCCGGCTGAGGCGCCCGGCGATCGCCGCCCGGACCGAGAGGCTCTGTCGGGCAAAAGCCCGCTCCACGGCCAGGAGCAGGCCCACCTCGCCGCCGAAGAGATGCGCGCAGCCGGTGATATCGAGCAAAATCCCGTCGGTGCCGTCGACCGCCAGCCGCGGGCTCCAGCGCCCACACCACAAGGCCAGCCCCGCCATCGCTTTTTTATCATTTTCGGGCTCGGCCTCGCGGACGAGCAGCTGCGGGCAGCGCCGCGCGGGCGTCGGCCAGGGCCAGCCCCGGCCGCAGCCCGGCCCGCCGCGCTGCCGGGGTCAGGGCGGTGAGCCGCGGCACGCCATGATCGGGCGCTGTCAGCGCCAGCGGCCGATCAACTGATAAAAAATCACCCTGTCGCCTGGCGGCGAGCGCCATCCGCTCGATCGGCCAGGCCGGCAGCCAGAGCGAAAGCCAGCGTCTGCTCATCCCATCGCACCGTCCAGGAGCCGGCCGCCCCGCCCTTGATCCGCCAGAGCTCGAGCCGGAGGTGGAGGCCGTCGCCCACGGCGAGGGCCGGGGTCGCCCGCCAGCGGGTCAGGGCGGCGTTGGGGGCCGGGTCGGGGGGGCCGTGGCGGAGTGCCAGGCCGGTGCCGCCGCCGGTCTCGGCGGCGAGCTGGAGGCGCCGGCTCGCCAGAAGGTCGAGCCGGCCGATCTCGGCCACGGCGCAGGCCACGGCCGGCGAGCGCAGCGCCTCCTCGAAGGCCCACAAGGCCTGCCGCTCATCCGGGGCGCGGACGATCAGGAGCCGGGCGGGGTCGATGCCGTAGGGCCGCAGCCCCGGCCCGTAGAGCTCGCCATGCAGCGCTGCCAGCCGGTCGCTCCGGCACCAGAGGAGCGCTCCCGGCCGCTCGAGGCAGCGCCGCGCGAAGGCGGCCGCGGCAGCGCTGGCCGCCGGGCCGCCGATCTCGTGCAGCGCCGCCGCCGGCAGGCCGCCCCAGGGGAGGCCAGGGTCGAGCGCCGGGCCGAGCCTCGCGACCTCGCGGCCGAGCGCCGTGCCGCCGCCCTCGATGGCGCGGATTTTGGCGCGCAGCCCAGCGAGATCGGGAGACATCGGCAAGCACCAGCCTCGAAAGATGTTCTTCTTTTGTTCTAATTTTGGTCGAGGCTGCGGTCAAGTCCGGGGAACGGTCATTCCGTCAGGGGCCGGGTGGTCTCGGCCTCGTCGTCGGCGGTCGCCTCCAGCTCCGGGGCCACCTGCGCGTGGTTCAGCAGCGCCACCAGCGACACCCCGCCCACGATGTTGCCCATGAGGGTCGGCAGGAGGAACCGCAAGACATAGGCATGCCAGGGTGCGGCTCCGCTCAGCACGGCGAAGGCCGCCTCGCTCGAGCCGGCGATGACGTGCGCCAGCCGGCCCAGCGCCACGAGATAGGTCAGCAGCAGGATGATCCAGACCCGGGCGACGCCCGCCACCGGCAGCAGCCAGACCATCAGCGCGATCAGCCAGCCGGCGAAGATCGCCTTGACGAAGGTCACGCCGAAGCTGGCTTCCAGCGTCGCCCGGCCGAGCTCGACGAAGGCCCGGCCGGCCGGCTCCCCGAACACCCCGCTGGTCGCCACGACGAGGGCGAAGACCAGCGTGCCCACGAGATTGGCGGCCAGCACCACCCCCCAGAGCTCGGCCACCCGCCTCAGGGTCGGGAGGTCGCGCCGGTAGAGCAGCGGGATCACCGCCGTCAGCGTGCTCTCGGTAAAGAGCTGCTGGCGGCCGAGGACGACGATCAAAAAGCCCATGCCGTAGCCGAAGCTCGCCAGCAGCGGCCGCCAGGGCTCGTCCGGCAGGGCCGCCTGGATCAGCCCCTGCGCCACCATCGAGAAGCCCATCGAGAGGCCGGCGGCGAGGCCCGACCAGACCAGCGCCCAGATCGGCCGGGAGAGCTCGATCTCGCCCTCGGCCCGGATGATCTCGTGCACGATCACCGCGCGCGGCGCCGCATCCTCGGCGACACGATGCCGCTCGCGCGGGCTCAGCGCCCGGTCGGCCGGGCTGTCCTGCGAGGGTGCGTCATCCATCGGGTTGGGCTTTCGGCTGCGAGTGCGATGGCGCCGGGACGGGACCCAACAGAGCGAACAAGTACGAACCGGCGCCGGTTCCGTCGCCCGGCGATAGACATCAACAACGCCGACGTTCACCTTGACCCAGGACCACAGGCTGGTCAGCTAGAGCTATCGTAAGTCAGGAGCTTGCTGAATGAGTGACCGAAAGCCTGTGTTGCTCACATCAGGCGCTGCGGAGCCTCCCGCATGGGCGGGAGAAGGCCAGCTGCCCATTCCTGAAGACCTCCTTCCTGGCTCATACGAGAGGTACGACGCAGCAGGATATCGGTATGGTGGCGGATACGGCTGGATGAGCAACAAGGATCACCGGCGTCCGCTCGCCGACGTCGGACGGCCAGTCGAGTTGTATGTCGAAGGCGAATGGCGCTGTGCTCGAATACAGGAATGTCAGCTTTGCCGAATAAGAACCCCGAAGGCGCGTGACCTTTGTTATTGGAGATATCACGCTGAGCTTGATGACGGGAGGGAGTTCCTGGCTAACGAAGTCTATCGTTCGCGTCAAGCTATGAGTGGCGAGGTGACCTCAGGCGCTCTCCCCGTTCCAGCCGGCGCTCGGTTGCAGGCGTGCTCTCGGAGATCAGGCCGATGCCGCGGCATTCTGCGCCCGCTCCTCGTGACCGCCGACCCTGCTCTCCGATGGTGACGGCTGCCCTCTTCCTCCGCTAGGGTCCGCGGCAACGATCGCCAGGGAGGGTCCCATGCCGAGAGCCTATGCCAGCACCGTCATCGACGCGCCCGCCGAGCGGGTCTGGGGCGCCATCCGCGACTTCAACGCCCTGCCGGCCTGGACTGGCGGGCTGATTGCACGTAGCGAGATCGAGGAGGGCAAGAAAGGCGACCAGGTCGGCGGCGTGCGTAGCATCCATCTCGGCGACGGCGCCCACATCCGCGAGCGGCTCCTGAGCCACTCCGACGCCGAGCGCAGCTATTCCTACAACTTCGAGAAGACGCCCTTCGACGTCCAGAACTACCATACCACCATCCGCGTGACGCCGGTCACCGACGGCGACAAGGCCTTCGTCGAGTGGTGGACGACCTTCGACTGCGACGTCGCCAAGAGCGCCGACTGGATCAAGGTCTTCGCCAAGGACGTGTTCCAGGGTGGCCTCGACGCGCTGAAAGCGCATATGAAGAAGGGCTGAGCGCGCATGCTGATCGGCATCGATCCTCTTCTTTCCGGCGAGGCTCTCTCCGTGCTCCGCGACATGGGGCACGGCGACACCATCGCCATCACCGACGCCAATTTTCCCTCTCATTTCCTGGGCCCGCCGGTGATCCGCATGGACGTCGACGCGACCCGCGCCGGCCGTGCGATCCTCTCGGTCATGCCGCTCGACAGCTTCGTCGAGCATCCCGTCCAGCGCATGGAGATCGACGGCAAGCCCCGCGAGCTCAACGACGGGCACAAGGACTTCGAGGCCATGGTCGACGAGGCGGCGGGTCCCAACTGGCCCAAGGGCTCGATCGAGCGCTTCCGCTTCTACGAGCAGAGCCGGGAGTGCGTCGCCGTGTTCGCGACGCTCGAGCGGCGGCCCTACGTCAACTACATCCTCTGGAAGGGCGTGCTCGACCCGACGGGTGCCGTCTGGCGGATCGAGCGGCCGGTCCCGGCGGGCAAGGCGGGCCGCCGCCGCTAGCGGCGCATGGGCGATCATCGGGCGAGGCCGAGCACAGGGAACGACGATGAAGGTGGGCTTCAACCTTCTCCTCTGGACCACCCACGTCACCGACGAGCATTTTTCTCTGTTCGAGGAGCTCGAGCGCACGGGCTATGACGGCGTCGAGATTCCCGTCTTCGAGGGCGATCTCGAGCACTTCCGGAAGATCGGCAAGGTTCTGTCCGACAACGGGCTCGCCGCCACCGCGGTAACGGTCATGCCCGAGGGCGCCGACATCACGGCCGCCGACCCGGCGCACCGCGAGGCGGGCCATCGCCACATCGCCTGGGCGCTCGATTGCTGCCAGGCAATGGGGGCGACCCTGCTGGGCGGCCCGCTGCACCAGACCCTGGGGCGCTTCTCGGGCGACGGCCCCACGGCCGAGGAGCGCGCCCGCTGCGTCGCTGCCCACAAGAGCCTCGCGGACCATGCGAAAAAGGTCGGCGTGGGCCTCTCGATCGAGCCCTTGAACCGCTTCGAATGCTATTTTCTCAACACGGTCGCCAACTCGGTGGCTCATGTGGAGGCGGTCGGCCGGCCCGAGGTCGGCCTGCTCTACGACACCTTCCACGCCAACATCGAGGAAAAGGACCCGGTGGGCTGCATCGCCCCGGCGATCCGGTCGATCAACCACGTCCACATCTCCGAGAACGACCGCGGCACGCCGGGCAAGGGCCACGTGCCCTGGCCCGCCACCTTCAGGGCGCTCAAGAAAGCCGGCTACGACGACTGGCTGACCATCGAATCCTTCGGCCGCGCTCTCCCGGCGCTCGCCGCCGCCACCCGCGTCTGGCGCGACTTCTTCCCCTCCCGCGAGGAAGTCTATCGATTCGGCCACGACTTCATCCGCGAGCAGTGGGCGAAGGCGTAGGGCGGGGCGGCTTGCTGCTGCGGCAGGGCTGCCTCGGTCGGGGGAATCGCAATCGCGCCAGCTCATCGCGCCTCGGCCTCGGCACGCCTTCTACGCGAGCAGCAGATCCAGGCGCCGCTCTTGGCGGCACCCCTACGGCGCAATTTATACTTACGGTGACGCTGCATGAGTATGGTCAGACTTTCACTATTGTCTCTATATATGATAATGTCCTTTATCAAACGAAGATAGGCGGTCATCATGGGGATGAAGATCACGGGCCCGGACGCGTTGCAGCGGACCCTCGAGGACGCCGGGCAAGCCTTCGCAACCCTTGATGGCGAGGTCGCCACGCTGACGTTCAATCCGGGCGATCCCGCCAGCGTCGAGGCGGCTATCGCCGATATGGAGGCGGCGATCGACGCGAAGCTCGCGCCGTATCATGGGAACGCCATCGTGGAGACCATGGCCGCCAAGCTCAAGGTCGCATATCGCGACCAGATCCTTGAGCGCGCTGCCGCTCCACGGTCGCAAGTGGGAGAAAAAACTGTGGGCCAGGAAATAGCCGATCGAACCGTTTTCCGGCAAATCGAAAACACGGTGGCCGACTTAAGGCAGTCACAGTCAAATACGTTTGAACGACATGTTAAGAAGTTGTCGAAGATTCTTCACGATGGTGAGTTAGCGCCAATTAGCAGTAAGCTTTCGGAAGGAATTGACCTAGATGAATTGGTAAATTCCAGTCAGGCAGCTCATAGAGGTATGGGCAATCCGACGCTGAAATGGCCCGATACTATGGAGGGAGAGCTTGGGGCGACGATTCTATTGATTGACAGATTTGCAGAAGATCCTAGTTACGCTTTAGGTTTCTCACACACATTCTATGGCAACGGTGTCAATAATTTGACGAGTAATCTGCAGGGAATGATTAGGGAGATCGTGGTGCCCTTCGCGAGGGACTACATCAATTATGTGAAGGAGAGTACGGGTTCGGCCGAGCCAACGTTGTTACCGGAGCGGAGAGAGCCGGCGGCGAGAAAGGCCTTTGTTGTCCATGGCCATGATAATGGGGCCCGAGAGGCGGTGGCCCGCTTCTTGAGAGGATTGGCTTCCAAGCGGTCATTCTCCATGAGCAGGCGAGCCAAGGGCGCACGATCATCGAGAAGATCGAGGCAAGGTGATATCGGCTTCGCGGTGGTTCTTCTCACACCTGACGATGTCGGAGGTGTCAAAGATGGCGAGTGTAGGCCTCGCGCTCGCCAAAACGTGCTTTTCGAGCTCGGGTATTTTATCGGGCGGCTGGGACGTAGCCGGGTATGCGCCCTAAAGCGGGGTGAGGTCGAGATCCCTTCCGACTTCGGAGGCGTTATCTATGAGCCATTAGATAGCGGAAGCGGATGGAAGGTGGCCCTCGGGCGCGAGCTGAAGGCGGCCGGCTTCAAGTTGACTGAATCGCGTCTCAGTCATGAGCGTGCTGGCATCCATCGACGTTTCGCCTCTGCTGCCTCCGCTGGTTGCCGCCGCCGGCGACCAGGCGCAACTCCGCTTCCTCGAGTTCTTTGCCGCCGCGATCCGCAATCCGCACACGCGCCGGGCCTATGCCCGCGCGGTCGGCGAGTTCCTTGCGTGGTGCGAGGCGTGCCGTCGCTCGCGGCCGTGCAGCCTTTGCATGTGGCGACCTGGATCGGGGCGCAGGCGCGCCAGGTCGCGGCACCTTCCGTCAAGCAGCGGCTAGCCGCGATCCGCCACCTCTTCGACTGGCTAGTGACCGGCCAGGCGATGCCGATCAATCCGGCCGCCTCGGTGTGGGGCCCGGTGCACATCGTGCGGCACGGCAGGACGCCGGTGCTCGATCCGGGGCGGGGACGCTGAGGCGGTCTGCGCACGCCCGCTCCCTGGCAGCAGGGAGCAGCCCGGACATGGAAAAGGCCGCCCCTCGCGGGGCGGCCTTCGAATGCAGCGTCGGTGCTGCGGCGGTCGTCCTCTGACGATTCTCGCCGGATCAGCAGCAGCCCCGCCGGAACGTGATCCCTGTCCCGGGCACGACTGCGGCATCCCGCACCTGAGCGCTAGACATCGGATCACCTCCTTTCACGTTGTTGAAGCCTGACGCGAGTTCGCCACGATACGGGCCTGCCTGTCAACGGCAATGCACGATCAGGCGACACGACGGCGCCCGCCTCGGCCTTCCTCGGGATCGAAAAGCGAAGAAAGCTGGCCCAGCATGGCGCCGCCCAGCTGCTCGGGGTCGGAGATGGTGACGGCGCGGCGGTAGTAGCGGGTCACGTCGTGGCCGATGCCGATCGCCAGCAGCTCGATCGCCGAGCGGGTCTCGACCCACTCGATGACCTCGCGGAGATGCTTCTCGAGATAGTTGCCGGGATTGGCCGAGAGCGTGCTGTCGTCGACCGGGGCGCCGTCGGAGATGACCATCAGGATGCGCCGCTGCTCGGTGCGCGCCAGCAGGCGGCTGTGCGCCCAGAGCACGGCCTCGCCGTCGATATTCTCCTTGAGCAGCCCCTCGCGGAGCATCAGGCCGAGATTGGCGCGGGCCCGCCGCCAGGGCGCGTCGGCCGGCTTGTAGACGATGTGGCGGAGATCGTTGAGGCGGCCGGGGCCGGGCGGCTTGCCGGCCCGGAGCCAAGCCTCGCGCGACTGGCCGCCCTTCCAGGCCCGGGTGGTGAAACCCAGGATCTCGACCTTGACGCCGCAGCGCTCCAGCGTGCGGGCCAGGATGTCGGCGCTCATCGCGGCGACCGCGATCGGCCGGCCGCGCATGGAGCCCGAATTGTCGATCAGCAGCGCCACGACGGTGTCGCGGAACTCGGTCTCCTTCTCCTGCTTGAAGGAGAGGGGCAGGGCCGGGTTGGCGACGACCCGCGAGAGGCGGGCGCTGTCGAGGATGCCCTCGTCGAGGTCGAAGTCCCAGCTGCGCTGCTGCTGGGCCATGAGCTTGCGGAGCAGGCGGTTGGCCATCCGCCCGATCATGCTCTCGAAGCGCATCAGCGACTGATCGAGCTGGTGGCGGAGCCGGACGAGCTCCGTCTGGCCGCACAGCTCGCCCACCGTGACGACCTCGTCGAAGGCCGTGGTGAAGACCTTGTAGGCCAGCCCGTTGCCGCCGGGCGGGATGTAGTTGGGCCGGCTCTGCGGGTTGTCGCCCTCCTCGTCCTCGCCGCCCGGCTCGGCGTCGAGCTTGTCGGTCGCCTCCTCGCCGGCGCTCTCCCGGGCGTCCTCGTCCGAGGCGGACTCGCTCGACGCCTCGGAGCGCGCCTCCTCGGCCCCCTCGCTGTCGGCCTCGCCGCGCGTCGGCTCGCTCGGCCCGTCGGCGCTCTCCTGCTGCTCCTCCTCCTGGTCCTCGGGATTGCCCTCGTCCGGCTGATCGACGGGCTCGTCGCTCAGGCCGAGATGAGCCAGCATCTCGCGGACCCGGCGGGCGAACGCCGCCTGGTCGGCGACGCAGCCCTCGAGCGCCGGCAGCTCGAGGGCGACCTGGTTGTCGAGCCACGCCCGCCAGGTCTGCATCATCGTCCGCTGGGCGCCGCTCGGCTCGAAGCCCATGAGCCGCTCGCGGGCATAGAGATCGACGATCTCGGCCAGGGTCGTATCGACGCCGCCCTCGCCCGGCTGCGGCACGGGACCGCTCCGCGCCCGGTGCACGGCGGCGAGGTTGGAGCGCACGCCGGCCATGTGCTCGGAGCCGACCGCCTCGATGCGGAGCTGCTCGAGCCGGTCGTACAGAAGGGCCGCGACCTCGCCCTTGGGCGCCAGCCGGCGATGCAGCGGCAGGTCGTGATAGCGCTCGCGCAGGGCGGCGCCGTCGGCCTCGCCGCGAACCCGGGCCAGCTCCTCCCTCGTCGGCTCGCCGCGCGGCAGGGTCAGGCGGATCGTCGGGTGGGGGGCCGACGAGGCACCGCCGCCCGTCGTGCGACGCCGCTCGTTGGCTCGGAAGCTCACCTCGAGGGTCGGGCAGGCGGAGACGGCGCGCGCGGTCGCCGCGAGCGCGCGTTGCAGCTCGTCCAGCGCCTGCGACGGGGCTTCCTTCGCTGCCACCTGCTGTCCCGTCTCCGTTCAGGCGTAGGCGAGATTGGCCGCCGAATTCGCGGAGCTCGACCCCGAAGCAGCGCTGATAGTACTCGGCGATCACGTGACGCTCGGCCTCGTCGCATTTATTGAGGAAGGTGACGCGGAACGCGAAGCCCAGATCGCCGAAGATGTCGGCGTTCTCCGCCCACATGATGACCGTCCGGGGCGACATGACGGTCGAGATGTCGCCGGCCATGAAGCCGTTCCGGGTGAGGCCGGCGAGGCTGACCATGGCATGCAGCCGCTTCCTGCCTTCGGCGGTATCGAGCTGCGGGCACTTGGCCAGGACGATGCGGCACTCGTCCTCGGAGGGGAGGTAGTTGAGCTGGGTGACGATCGACCAGCGGTCCATCTGGCCCTGATTGATCTGCTGCGTGCCGTGATAGAGGCCCGACGTGTCGCCCAGGCCCACCGTGTTGGCGGTGGCGAAGAGGCGGAACGACTTGTGGGGCCGGATCACCTTGTTCTGGTCGAGCAGCGTCATCCGCCCCTGCGCCTCGAGGATGCGCTGGATGACGAACATGACGTCGGGCCGGCCGGCGTCGTACTCGTCGAACACGAGGGCCACGGGGCGCTGCAGCGACCAGGGCAGGAGGCCTTCGCGATACTCCGTGACCTGCTTGCCGTCGCGCAGGACGATCGCATCCTTGCCGATCAGGTCGATACGGCTGATGTGACTGTCCAGGTTGATGCGGATGCACGGCCAGTTCAGGTGGGCGGCGACCTGCTCGATATGGGTCGACTTCCCCGTGCCGTGATAGCCCTGGATCATGACCCGGCGGTTGTGGGCGAAGCCGGCGAGGATGGCCAGCGTCGTGTCGTGGTCGAACTGATAGCTCGGATCGATGTCCGGCGCGTAGGCGGTGCGCCTCTTGAAGGCCGGCACGTCGAGCTTCGAGTCGAGACCGAAGACCTCGGCCACCGACAGCCTGCCGTCGGGCACCTGCGGCAGCTCCGTCAGGTCGTCGAACTCGGTCTGGGAGGCCTCGGAAAGCACGATCGCTGCTCCAGGAATGAACGTGCGGACGCGCACGCGTTATGCTCTCGGGACGCCCCGGCCGGCAAGGACACCGGCACGGAGGGCGACGATCCGCCCTACGAGAAAGGCTGCTGCCTCGGCACCCCGGTGGGGTTCAGCACTCAGGCGTAAAGCTCATTGTCGACCAGATACCTATAGGCCTCGTTGATGCGCTTCAAGCGCTCCTCGGCCGCCTTGTCGCCGCCGTGCAGGTCCGGGTGGTGCCGCTTGGCCAGGCATTTGTACTGCTTCTTGAGCTCGGCCAGGGTGTAGCCGGGCTCCAGCTCCATGGCGCTCATCATGCTCCGGGCCTTGCCGTCGGGACGCGGCTCGGCCCGCCCTTGCGGCTCCTCCTCGTCGAAGAAGCCGAAGCCGTCGCGGACGCCGTGGCCGGCGGTCCAGCCGAACAGGCCGAGCCGCCAGGTCGGCCGGTGCCAGGTCACGTCGGCGCGGCGGTGCGCCTCGATCTCGTCCTGGCTCATGCCGCCGAAATAGTCCCAGGACTGGTTGTAGAGCCGCACATGCTCGAGGCAGAACCAGACGAACTGGCGCAGCTCGCTCCGCGACCGCGGGGCCCGGAACTCGCCCTCCTCGCCGCAGCCCGGCCACGAGCAGCAGCGGCGCTCCGCCCGGGGCGGCGCCTGGGCGCTGCGGAGATGGGCGTCGATCGGCGATCGGCGAGGCTGCGTCATGGCCGAACTATGGCGAGCGCCGGGACCCCTCGCAAGACCCGCCGAATCGCCGGTCAGGCGACGCCATGGGTCTCCAGCCAGTCCAGGCAGCGGCGCCAGCCCTCCTCGGCCGGGCCCCGGCGATAGCTCGGCCGGTAGTCGGCGTAAAAGGCGTGGGGCGTGTCGGGATAGACGACGATCTGGAAGGTTTTGCCCGCCTTGTCGAGGGCCGCCCGCATGCGCTCCACGGTCTCGGTCGGGATGCCCTGGTCGGCGCCGCCGTAGAGGCCCAGCACCGGACAGCGGATCTTCCGCGCCACGTCGATCGGGTGGCGGGGCTGGGCGGCGGTGGGCTCGCCCACGAGCCGGCCGTACCAAGCGACGCCCGCCCTGAGCTCGGGGCTGTGCTCGGCATAGAGCCAGACGATGCGGCCGCCCCAGCAGAAGCCGGTGATGCCGAGCCGGCCGACATCCGCCTTGCCCGTCCGCCTCGCCCAGTCCACGGTGTGGTCGAGGTCGGACATCACGTCCGCGTCGACGACGCGGCTGACGACCCGACCGACGATCTCCTGGACGTCGGTCATCGTCGAGACGTCGCCCACGCGGGCGAAGAGATCGGGCGCGACCGCGAGATAGCCCCGCTTGGCGAAGCGCCGGCACACGTCCCTGATGTGCTCGTGGATGCCGAAGATCTCCGGCACGACGAGAATGGCCGGATAGGGGCCGTCGCCGTCGGGGCGGGCGAAATAGGCGGGCAGGCTTCCCGCGCTCACCGGCACCATGACCTCGCCGGCCGCGAGGCCGACCGTGTCCGTGACGATGGGTGCCGAGGCACCCGGCGGAACAGCCGGCGTGAAGCCGCCCTCCGAAGTCGGCATCGCTGGTCCTCTTCTCGTCTCTCGGCTCCCTGCCGCGACCACAAAGGATCGTTCACGCCGCGGATCGCGGGACTTCGGCGCAAACGGCAGGCGAACGGGCCTCAGGCGGCCACCGGCTGCTGTCCGCCGGCCTTGCGCGGCGGCTCCTCGGGCGAGGTCGAGGGGACGACGGTGTCCAGCGCGCCCAGGATGCTCGGGAGGTAGCTCGGCCAGTGCACCCACGCCTGCAGGTGCAGGCGCTCCATCAGCTCGGGGTCCTCGAGGATCACCCGCCGCTCCGCCTTGTCGAGGCTGGACGGCCCGAGATAGACGGCCTTGCGCTCGACCAGCCAGCGATCCTTCACGACAGCCCGCTCCTGCGGGTCGCGGTAGGCCCGCAGAAGCTGCAGGTGCAGGGCATTGGCCTGCGGCTCCAGCACGGCGCGCACGAGCGGGTCCGCACCTGCTGCCGGCACGGCTGCCGGATCCTCGTCGAGCTGCCCGATCACCGCGGGCGGCAGAGCCTCCTCGGCGATCATCAGCAGGCGGAGCCTGCGGAGACGCTCGCCGAGCGCGGTGCTGGCGCCGGCCAGGGCCAGCGGAACGGCGAGCACGAGGCCGGCCATCACCGGCAGCAGCCAGACGAAGAGATGGGGCGTGACGATCCAGGTCCCGATCGCGGCACCGACGCCGATGAGCGTCGGCCAGAGAAAGGTCCGGACGGCGAGGTCGATCCGGCGGGCCCCGGCCTCGCGCCGCTGCGGCTTCCACTCGATGACCCCGCCCAGCAGGATCGAGGTCACGAACGTCGTGTGCCGGAGCATCATGATCGGCGCGATCAGGCCCGAATAGAGCGTCTCGAGCAGGGCGCTGAGGAGGACCCGGAGGCCGCCGCCGAGCGCCTTCCGCCGCGGGCGGTCGACGAGGGCGAGGCACAGCCCCATCAGCTTCGGCGCGAACAGCAGGCCCAGCGTGATGGTCAAGAGCAGGGTCGCCTCGGCGCTGACCGACACCGGGAGCACCGGGAAGGGCCAGCCGTCGGTGAAGTAGAGCGGCTGGTCGTGCGCCAGCTCCCAGGCCTGCATGGCGGAGAGGGCCAGGAACAGCATCCACAGCGGCGAGGTCAGGTAGGACATGATGCCGATGCCGAGATGCAGGCGGCTCACCCAGTGCAGCCGGCGGGCGAACAGCACGCGGATATGCTGGAGGTTGCCCTGGCACCAGCGGCGATCGCGGACGGCGAAGTCCTCGATCGAGGGCGGTGGCTCCTCGTAGCTGCCGCCCAGATCGTCGGCGATCCACACCTGCCAGCCGCCGCGCCGCATCAGCGCCGCCTCGACGAAGTCGTGGCTGAGGATCGGCCCGCCGAACGGTGCCGGTCCCGACAGGAGCGGCAGGCCGCACAGCTCGATGAAGGGACGCACGCGGATGATCGCGTTGTGACCCCAGTAGTTGCCCTCGCCGCGGGCCCAGAAGCCGGTGCCGGCAGCGGCGAGCGGCCCATAGAGCTCGCCCGCGAACTGGAGGGCGCGGGCGAACAGGGTTCGGCCGCGGACCAGCTTCGGCGGCACCTGGATGAGCCCCACGCCGGAGTTCTCGTCCATCCGCTTCGCCAGCTCGAGCATCGTCTCGCCGGTCATCAGGCTGTCGGCGTCGAGCACCAGCATGTAAGCGTAGTTGCCGCCCACGCTGGTCAGGAAGTCCTCGATGTTGCCCGTCTTGCGACCGGTATTGCGGGTGCGGCGCCGGTAGAAGATGCGGCCCTCGTCGCCGACCTCGTGACGCAGCCGCCGCCAGGCCTCGATCTCGGCGAGCCAGAGATCCGGGATCGGTGGTGTCGCTCAGGACCAGGAGATCGAAGCGCCGGTCGTCGGGCGCGGCGCGGCGGAGGTCCTGCCACATCGCCTTCAGGCCGGCGAAGACCCGTGCGGTATCCTCGTTGTAGACCGGCATGACGATCGCCACCCGGCCGCCCGCATCGGCCGCGTCCGGCCCCGAGACCTTGGCCGAGCGGCCCCGCCACCAGCGCATCAGCAGGACGCCGAAGCCGGCCGTGAGCGTCCAGAAGGACTGCGCGAGCCAGCCGATCAGGATCGTGAAGACGGCGATGTGGATCAGGTCGAGCGCGCTCAGGCCGTTCGTCGCCAGGATCTCGGCGAAGGTGCTGACCGCCCAGGCCGTGGTCGCGAGGATCAGCAGGGCGAAGGCGCCCCGGCGCTGACCGCCCAACAGGTCGAGATGCGAACTCGGGCGGCCCCACGTCGATGCTGCCGTCCTGGCCCTCGGAGTGGACGAGCACCGGCCGGGGCAGCCAGCGGCCGCGGCGCCAGCGGAGGGCCGGCAGCAGCGACTGACGACGGATGGCCAGCGGCGTCGGAAGCGGCGCCAGCGGGCCGATCTGGCCGCCGCTGGCACCGGCCGAGCGGTCGAGCTCGGCGCGCACGGCCGTCAAGGCCAGAAGGGCCGTGTCCTCGACGCTGTCGGCGGGATGCGTGGCGATCAGCCGCTCGACCAGCAGCCCCGCCTCGATGTCGGCGGAGGCACGGGTCAGGCCCGCGGCGACGAGATAGTCGGACGCCCGCTCGCGCGCCACCTGCCAGCGGCCGCCATGCTCGGCGGTCACCGGCGGGGCGCTCCCGCCGCCTGCCGTCACCATGAATACCCTCCTCCCTCACCCGTGCCGAGGGTCGGCCGTCAGCTCTGATCCAGACGATAGAGCCAAGTTTCTGAAATCCGCCGGTCGCCGATCTTCAGGTAGCAGCGGAGCTCCACCGGACCGTCGGTCGCCGGCTGCACCACGAACGACACACGCCACCCATCGATCATGGGGTTCTCATTTAGGACAATTCGATCCACCTTTGAATTCCCGGTGGACACCGAAGGTTCCACGGTACCGGTGTCGCGCGGGCGGTCGCCGCTCGGCCGCTCGAAGTCGATGACGATGAGGCGAGGGCCATTCTCGTTCCCGGGATGCCCGTCGGGGGTGCCGATCCGCGTGTCGACGACCCTGGCGAGACCCGTGTCGAGCGGCCCTGCCAGAGACCAGATCAGGCCGTAGGCGACCCTGAGCTCGCTGGCCGCGTCGACCTTGGCGTCGGGCGTCCAGAAAGCGACGATGTTGTCGTGGGTCTCGTCCGGCGTCGGAATCTCGATCAGCCGCACCGAGCCCTTGCCCCAGGTTCCGCGCGGCTCGACCCATAGATTTGGGCGCAGCTCGAAGCGTGCGTCGAGGTCCTCGTATGCGGCGAACTGTCGCTCCCGCTGCAGAAGGCCGAACCCGCGCAGGCTCTCGTCGCCGAAGACGCTGATCCTGAGCTCGGACGGATTGACGACCGGCCGCCAGAGCACGTCCCCGGAGCCCGTCCAGATGGCGAGGCCATCCGAGTTGTGCACGGCGTTCCGATAGTCCTCGGTCTGGCGGCGATCGTTGGGGCCGAACGAGAACATGCTGGTCAAGGGGGCGAGCCCCACCTGATCGACCGCGGCGCGGAAGAAGAGGTTGCAGTCGATGTCGATCCGCGTGTGCTCTCGGGCGACGACGTCGAAACGGAAGGCGCCCGCGACGCTCGGGCTGTCGAGAAGGGCATGGACGGTGAGCGGGTCGAAGGGCTGGCTCGGGCGCTGCACCCAGAACTCGCGGAAAATGGGAAACTCCTCCGGCTTGCCGAGACCCGTGTTGAGGGCAAGGCCGCGCGCCGAGAGTCCATAGCGCGTGCCGCGGCCGACGGCCCTGAAGTAGCTGGCGCCGAGAAAGGCCAGAAGCTCCTGGAAGACGTTCGGCTTGTCCAAGGGATAGTGGACGCTGAAGCCGGCGAAGCCGAGGTTCTGCGGAAAGTCCTGCCGGTTCTTCAGCGGGCTCAGATCGAACATGTCGGGCGAGAAGCGGACCTCGCGCGCCGTCCCCCCGTCGACGACATAGATCCGGACGGGAAACTTGTAGAAGCTGCCGGGAAAGAAGAACTGCAGCTGGTAGGACGGCGAATCGGCCCAGACGGCCTGCTCGGGCTTGAAGGTGATCGTGCGCCAGACCTCGTAGGGAATGGCCGACAGCCAGTCGGGCAGGCTGGGCGGCGCCACATAGGGCTGGCCGGCCAGCTGCTTGGTGCGCTCGATCAGCCGCTCGAAGGAGAAGGGCTGGGCATCGCCGGGGCTGCTGGCGGCATCGGCGGGAGACGTCGACGCCGCGGCGGACCACGCCGCGGCAAGCGCGCCGATCCGCGAGAAGCCGCGCCGTGTAAGACGGAGCTCGCTCATCGCTGCGGTCGACCTGTTGTGCCCTTTCGTCGCCGCCTGCGGCGGCCGACGCCTCTCCAACAAGCGCGCCATCCCACGCCCGCGCCCGAGCGCCGGACGGCGCGGCGGAATGATACATGCTCCCAAGCGCTTGACGACCCCGTATATGACATGGGTGGCGCGGTCCCATCAGTGCGACATGCACGACCTGTGGAGGCCGGCACCGGCCGCCGCCCCTGCGGAGCGGCGTGGCGGGCGCCGGACCAAGTGGGCAACGGCGGGAGGAGCCTCGTGTTCCAGTCTGCGGCGCTCGAGCACAAGCTCGACAAGACGACCTTCGAGCGTGAGCTGCCGGCGCTCAGGACCGAGCTGCTCGGCGTCCAGAAGGAGATCTCGAGGCGGCGCGACTTCCCGGTGATCGTCCTCGTCACCGGCTCCGACGGTGCCGGCAAGGGCGAGGTGATCCAGCGTCTCTACGAGTGGCTCGACCCGCACGACCTGCGGACCAACGCCTACGACCGGCCGACGGAGGACGAGCGGCTGCGACCCCGCATGTGGCGCTTCTGGCGCGATCTGCCGCCCAAGGGGGAGGTCGGGGTCGTCTTCGGCTCGTGGTACTCGATGCCGATCGTGGAGCATGCGGCGGGCCGCCTCGGTCGCGCGGCGTTCGAGCGCGAGCTCCAGCGGATCATCCGCTTCGAGACCATGCTCACCAACGAGGGTGCGCTGATCTTGAAGTTTCTTCTGTTCCTCTCGAAGGACGAGCAGGCGAAGCGACTGAAGAAGCTGGCCAGGACCCGGTATCCGAGCCGCCATATCCTCGAGGAGTGGGCCGGCGTGAGACGCCGCAAGCAGATGATGCCGGTGGCCGAGGCGATGGTGGAGCGGACCAGCAGCGCCGTGGCGCCCTGGATCGTCGTGCCCAGCGCCGATCCCGAATATCGGGACCTGATGTTCGGCAAGGCGATCCTCGAGGCCATGCGCCACCGGCTGGAGTCGCCGGGCGGCACGATCGCCCCGGCACCACCGATGGTGGCGCCCCTCGATCGGCGCACGGTCCTGGATGCCCTCGATCTCAGCCAGAGGCTCGAGGCGGACGAGTACAAGGATCGGCTGGCTCGTGCCCAATCCCGACTCGCCGAGCTGACCGACAGCAAGGCCTTCATGAAGGAGCACGCCGTCGTCGTCGCCTTCGAGGGCAACGACGCGGCCGGCAAGGGCGGTGCCATCCGTCGCATCACGGCGGCTCTCGACCCCCGCCGCTTCCGCGTTCATCCCATCGGTGCGCCGACCGACGAGGAGAAGGCCCAGCCCTATCTCTGGCGCTTCTGGCGGCGCCTGCCGCGGCTCGGCCACACGGCGCTCTTCGACCGCACCTGGTACGGCCGCGTCCTGGTCGAGCGGGTCGAGGGCCTGTGCGCGGAGGCGGAGTGGCTCCGTGCCTATGGCGAGATCAACGAGTTCGAGGAGGAGCTGACCGACCACGGCACGATCGTCGTCAAGTTCTGGCTCTCGATCTCGAGCGAGGAGCAGCTCAGGCGATTCCAGGCCCGCGAGGAGATCGGGTTCAAGCAGTACAAGATCACCCCCGACGACTGGCGCAATCGTCAGAAGTGGGACGACTACGCCATGGCCGTGGGCGACATGGTCGACCGCACCGGCACGCGCCACGCGCCCTGGACCCTGGTCGAGGCCGAGGACAAGCATTTTGCCAGGGTCAAGGTGCTCGAGACCCTCTGCGAGCGGATCGAAGTGAGGCTCTAGGCCGACCGGCGCCTGCCGATTGACGGCGGCGCCCGACCGGCGCAGCCTCGACGTCGACAGAGCCGCCGGCTGCCGCGATCCTGCCGCGGAGTGGCCGTGATCCCGGGGTCGTGGAGCCGTGTCGATGTCGCGTGCCCGCCGAGTCCGTATGGTCGCCGCCGCCTCCCTGGTCCTGCTCGCGGGGGCTGTCCCGGCCGGCTCCGCCCTCGCCCAGCTCGAGTGCCGGGTCCGCTTCTCCTGCATCGGGCAGGAGACCTGCTACTACAGCCTGTTCGACCCGACCGGGATGAAGCTCCAGGACTTCGCGGTCCCGGGCGACGAGACCGAGTACTTGAGCGGGATCGCGCTCGGGAGCAGCTTCTGCATGAGCCGGCTCGGCACGCCCGACGAGGACTGCGACCGGCAGTCGATCGACGAGGACCAGTTCGAGTGCTGAGCGGCGAGGCCTGAAGGGCGAAGGCTCAGGGCCGCTCCTCGCCGAGGAGCCCGTCGGCGCGATCGCGCCCGATCAGCGCCGGGTCGCGCGCCGCCGGGTCGCCCAGCCCGCCGCCGCCCGGGGTCATGACCAGGAGCCGCTCGTCGCCCGCCAGCATCTGGAAGCCCTTGCCCCGGAGCTTCCTGCCGCCGCTCGTGACGAGGCGACCCCGGGCGCCGTCGCCGCCGCCGTCGCGGCCGCGCGGCGGATGGTCGATGCGGTCGAAGGCGGCCAGGATCTCGAAGGGCAGGCCCTCGCCATTGCCGACCTCGATGATCTGGCCGTGACCGCCCCGGTAGCGGCCGGCGCCGCCGCTGCCCGGGCGCAGCTCCTTCCGCCAGAAGACCAGCGGCGTCATCGCCTCGACGATCTCGACCGGCGTGCCCTTCACGCCCGACGGATAGGCGGTCGCCGAGAGGCCGTCGCTGACCGGGCGGGCCCCCGTGCCGCCATTGCTGGTCACCGTGATGGCGAAGCCGTGGCCGCCCTCGTTGCCGACCAGGCGCTCGCCGCGGAAGGTCATGTTCCAGAGGCAGCTCGTGCCCTCGGCGGGGCAGCGCCCGGGGATCGCCTGATGGAGGCAGCCGAAGACCACGTCGGGAAGCATCTGGCCCACGATGTGGCGGGAGGAGACGGCGGCCGGGTAGGGCGCGTTGAGGATCGAGCCCAGAGGCGCCCTCACCTCGAACACGCCGAGCGAGCCCGCATTGTTCGGCACCCTGGGGGCCAGCGCGCACATCAAGCCGAAGCAGGTATAGGCGGTCGTATAGGCCAGCGGCACGTTGATGCCGCGACGCGGCGCCGACGAGGTGCCGTCGAAATCCACGACAACACGCTCGGCCTCGATGGTCACCGCGGCCACGAGGTCGATGGCCGTGTCGTAGCCGTCGATGGTCATGGCGGAGCGGTAGGTGCCCCTGGGCAGGTCGCGGAGGGCGTCGAGAACCGCCCGTCTCGAGCTCCCGATGATGTGATCGGCAATGGCGTCCAGACTCTCCAGCCCGAACTCCTCCATCATCTGGACGAGCCGCCGGCAGCCGACCTCGTTGCAGTTGACGAGGGAGTAGATGTCGCCCTCCATCTCGACCGGGAGCCTCGTGTTGGCCTTGCAGATCCTGATCAGCGTGTCGTTGACGCGGCCCCGGTCGACGATCTTGAGAAAGGGGAGAAAAAGCCCTTCCATATGGACGTCCGTCCCGTCCGGGCCGAAGCCGATGCCGCCGATGTCCGTCAGGTGCGAGGTGCAGCTGAAGAGCCCGACCAGCCGCCCTTCGTGGAAGCAGGGCGTCGTGACGACGAAGTCGTTGAGATGGCCGGTGCCCCTCCAGGGATCGTTGGTGATGTAGACGTCGCCCTCGGCCATCGTCGCCAGGGGGAACTCCCTGATGAAGTGCTGGACGCTCAGCGCCATCGAGTTGACGTGGCCGGGCGTGCCGGTGACCGCCTGGGCCAGCATGCGGCCCCGGGTGTCGAAGATGCCGGCCGAGAGATCGCCGCACTCGCGGACGATGGTGCTGAAGGCGGTGCGCAGAAGGGCCTGGGCCTGCTCCTCGACCACCGCGATCAGGCGGTTCCACATGATCTGATGGTCGATCGCCCCGAGCCCGCTCATCGGCCGGCCTCCTTCCGCTCCAGCACGAGATTGGCGCCGCCATCGACCCTGAGGTCGAACATCCCGGTGACGAGGGTCGTGGTCGTCGGCTCCTCGATCGAGGCAGGGGCCGGCCACGGTCGACCCCGGCTCCAGGTCGGCGCGGCGATAGACCGGCACCAGGGCCGCCGCCCGGCGACCGACATCGTAGAGCAGGCGGCTGCCGGAGGGCATCGGCGAGGGCCGGGCGGCGACGGCGGCGAGGGGAGCCGGCGCCGCCACCTCGGTCTCGAGGGTGAGGGCAAAGCTCAGAGCCTCGACCACGGCATCCGGGATGGTGCGGGCGAAAAGGGCGGCATAGGCGGCCTCGAAGCGCTGGCGCATCGAGGCCGGGCGTCGCCATCTGCGAAGGGGCGCACCGGCAGCGTCACCGCCACCTCGTGCCCCTGGCCGAGATAGCGCATGTAGGCCAGGCGCTTTTCCACCAGAGGCGCATCGCCCGCGCCCGGCAGGACCACGGCCAGCGCCTCTTCCCGCATGGCCGTGAAAAGCCTGTCGAGCAGCTCGGGATCGAGCCGGTCGAGGCGCATGTAGCGCGAGCGCACGATCTCGTAGCCGATCGGCGCCGCGAGGAAGCCCAGGGCCGAGCCGACGCCGGCGTCGGCCGGCACGACGACCCGGGCGATGCCGAGCTTCTCGGCGATCCGGGCGGCGTGCAGCGGAGCGGCGCCGCCAAAGGCCACCATCGTGTGCTCGGCGACGCTCTGGCCGCTCTCGACAGCGTGGACGCGGGCGGCATTGGCCATGTTCTCGTCGACGATCTCTGAGACGCCGAAGGCCGCACCCGTCGCGTCGAGCCCCAGGCGGCGGCCCACCGCATCGACCAAGGCACGCTCGGCGGCGGCGGTGTCGAGGGTCATCCGTCCGCCGGCAAAGCCCAGGGCGGCGAGCCGGCCGAGCACGAGGTCGGCGTCGGTGACGGTGGGCTCGCGGCCGCCCAGGCCGTAGCAGGCCGGCCCCGGCTCGGCACCGGCGCTGTCCGGTCCCACGGTGATCCGGCCGAGCGGGTCGACCCGGCCGACCGAGCCGCCGCCGGCGCCGATCTCGACCATTTCGATGACCGGGATGCGCACCGGGAGCCCGGAGCCCTTCAGGAAGCGGGCCGAGCGGTCGACCTCGAAGAACCGGGCGGTCTGCGGCCGGCCGTCCTCGACGAGGCAGATCTTGGCGGTGGTGCCGCCCATGTCGAAGCTCAGGAGGCGGCGCTGGCCGAGCTGGGCCGCGAGCCGGGTCGCCAAGATGGCGCCGCCGGCCGGCCCGCTCTCGACGAGGCGCACGGGGAAGCTCTGCGCCGCCCCGATGGTGGTGAGGCCCCCGCCCGAGGTCATGAGATAGACCGGGCAGCGATAGCCCCGCCCGGCCAGCGCCGCCTCCAGCCGACCGAGATAGCCCGCCATCAGCGGCTGGACATAGGCATTAGCGACCGTGGTCGAGGTCCGCTCGTATTCGCGGATCTCGGGGCAGACCTCGGCGCCGAGGCTGATGCTGACACCGGGCAGCGCCGGCTCGAGGATCGCCCGGATGCGGCGCTCGTGCTCGGGATTGGCGTAGGCGTGCATCAGCACCACGGCCAGCGCGCCGATCGCGGCCTCGCGCAGCTCCGGGATCAACGCGGCCACAGCCGCCTCGTCGAGCGGCAGCAGCACCCGACCCCCGGCATCGACCCGCTCCGGCACGGTGAAGCGGAGTCGCCGCGGCACGAGGGGCGTCGGCTTCTCGATCAGCAGGTCGTACTGGTCGAAGCGGCCCTCGTCGGCGATATCGAGCGTGTCCCGGAAGCCCCGGGTCGCGATCAGGGCGGTCCGGGCACCCTTGCGCTCGATGATGGCGTTGGTGGCGAGCGTCGTGCCGTGGACGATCAGGTCGATGGCGCCCGGCCCGAGCCCAGCCACTCCCAGGGCCTCGTCCAGCCCCTCGATGACGCCCGTCTCGGGGGCCCGCGGGGTCGTCAGCACCTTCCGGGTGACGAGCCCATGCGGCGTCTCGATCACGATGTCAGTGAAGGTGCCGCCGATATCGACGCCGACGCGATGGCCCGGCCTCATCCGCTCCATGCCTGGTGGATGCCGCCGCCGGTCGAGGGCTAGCCTTGCCCAGCCGTCTGGCGGAGCGCCCCTGCCGCCGGTGCCAGGTCGTAGCCGGCCTCGGCGGCGGCGGCGATGACATAGTCGATCGGCAGCTCGCGGACGGCGGTGAACGCCCAGAGATGGCAGGAGCGGTTGCCCGAGCGGCAGTAGGCGAGGAAGGGGCCCTCGTGCGCGTCGACGGCCTGGCGGAACGCCTTCATGTGGTCCGTCGACATGCCGCCGGTGGGGACCGGCACGTAGGCGTAGGCCAGACCGGCGGCTTCGGCCGCGACCTTGGCCTCGGCATCGTCCAGCTGGTCCGGCGCCTCGCCGTCCGGGCGATTGTTGATGACGGTCCTGATCCCCAGCGCCTTGGCGGCGGCGAAATCCTCCAGCCCCAGCTGGGGTGCCACATAAAAGTTGTCGGCGAGCTTCTTGAACTGGGCCACGAGCGTCTCCTCAGACCATGGGCCGGCAGCGCAGCGTCTCGATGGCGGCTGCATAGTCGGCGGAATGGAAGATGGCGGAGCCGGCCACCAGCGCGTCGGCGCCCGCCGCCACGACCATGGGCGCCGTCTCGGCGCTGATGCCGCCATCGACCTCGATGTGCAGCAGCCGGCCGCCGGCCATCGCCCGCAGCCGGCGTATCTTCTCGACGACTCCGGGGATGAACCGCTGGCCGCCGAAGCCGGGATTGACCGTCATCACGAGGACGAGATCGATGCGGTCCAGGACCCATTCGACGGTCTCGGGCGGCGTCGCCGGGTTGAGGCAAACGCCGGCCTTCTTGCCCAGCCCCTGGATCGTCTGGAGGGTCCGGTCGAGATGCGGGCCGGCCTCGGCATGGACGATCAGCCGGTCGGCCCCGGCCTCGGCGAAGGCCGAGAGGTAGGGATCGACCGGGGCGATCATCAGGTGGACGTCGAAGAGCTTTTTCGTCATCGGCCTGATCGCCCGGATCACCGCCGGGCCGAAGCTGATGTTCGGCACGAAGTGGCCGTCCATCACGTCCAGATGGATCCAGTCGGCGCCCGCGGCGTCGACGGCGCGCACCTCCTCGCCCAGCCGGGCGAAGTCGGCGGCGAGAATCGAGGGGGCGATGAGGACGGTCTGCGCCATGGGCCCTCCGCTTAGCGATCCGAGCGGCCGGCGTCGAGCGTCTCGCTGTCTTCCCGGCCGACGACCCGCACCTATATAGGAGCCGCCCGCGATCGTGACGGAGAGTTTAGGATGCTCGAGCTGCTCGTCGACCCGCAGGCCTGGGCGAGCCTCCTGACCCTCACCGCCCTCGAGATCGTGCTCGGCATCGACAATGTCATCTTCCTCTCGATCGTCTCGAGCAAGCTGCCGGCCCACCAGCAGCCGAGCGCCCGCCGCATCGGCCTCGGCCTCGCCCTGATCATGCGCGTCGGGCCTCCTGATGAGCATCAGCTGGATCATCGGCCTCACCCAGCCGGCCTTCACCATCCTCGACCACACCGTCACCTGGCGCGACCTCGTGCTCGGCGGCGGCGGGCTCTTCCTCATCGTCAAGGGCACGATCGAGATGCACGACATGGCCGAGGGGCACGACGAGGCGGCGGGCGGCAGGGACCTCCGGCTTCGCCGCGGCGATCGTCCAGATCGTCCTCCTGGACATCGTCTTCTCCCTCGACTCAGTGATCACCGCGGTCGGCATGGCCCAGCATCTGCCGGTCATGATCGCCGCCGTCGTCATCGCCATCATCATCATGCTGGTGGCCTCCGGGCCGGTCAGCGCCTTCGTCAATCGCCACCCCACGGTCAAGATGCTGGCTCTTGCCTTCCTCCTGCTGATCGGCGTTGCGCTCGTCGCCGACGCGCTGCACTTCCACATTCCGCGCGGCTATCTCTATTTCGCCATCGCCTTCTCGGCCCTCGTCGAGGGGCTCAATCTTCTCGCGACCAGCGCTCGACGCCGCCGACGCGCGGCGGCGGTTGACCTCGACCCGTCCGCGCCCTAAACGTAAGCCATGCCTTACGCGAAGACGCTGGCGGCGCTGGCCGACCCGACCCGGCGCATCGTGCTCGAGCGCGTCATCGAGCGGGCGCGCTCGGTGGGCGAGCTGGCCGCCGATCTGCCGGTCTCGCGGCCGGCCGTCTCGCAGCACCTGAAGGTCCTGAAGGAGGCCGGGCTGGTCCAAGAGGAGCCGGTGGGTGCGAGGCGCATCTATCGGGCGGAGCCGGCAGCGCTGGGCGAGCTTCGGGCCTATGTCGACTCGATGTGGCGGACCGTGCTGGAGCGCCTCGGCGAGGCTACGGAGCGGGGCGGGGAGGGAGGGTCATGACGGCGCAAGACGCTCTCCTTCCAGGTGCCGCCGGTGGTCGAGACGGTGGTCGTCCACCGCCCTCCCGCCACGGTTTTCCGTCTCTTCACGGAACGGCTCGGCGACTGGTGGCCGATCGCCGGCCGTCTCGCCCCTGGCAGCGTTCTTGCACTGGCCCTGCAGTGCGTCGTCGCCTGCAGCGGGAGGCGGCCGGGGTGCCCAAAGCGTGGACAATTGCCGTCGCCTGCGGCAGGGCGCATAGGTCGTGGTCGAGCCGACGCAGTGGCACCAGCCTTGGCTGCCGGCTGGCGTCAGGACGGGAGGGACAAGAATGGCATCTGCTTGGAGATGGGGCCTGCTCGGCCTCGCCGGCCTTCTCGCCGCGGGGGCGGCGAAGGCCGACCCGCTGAAGATCGGCCACTCGACCTGGGTCGGCTACGGGCCGCTCTACATCGCCCGTGACAAGGGCTTCTTCAAGGACGAGGGCCTCGACGTCGAGCTCGTGGTCATCGAGGACACGAAGCTCCGCTTCCCGGCCCTGGCGGCAGGTCGGATCGACGGGCTCGTGACCACGGTCGACACCGTCCTCAACTTCCTCTCGACCGACCAGAGCTACCGCTACCTCTTCGCCCTCGACGACAGCAAGGGCGGGGACGGCATCGTCGCCAAGAACAGCATCAAGACCATCGGCGACCTCAAGGGCAAGACCGTGGCCTACCTCCAGGGCTCGCCCTCGCAGCTCATGCTGGGCGTGCTCCTCAAGGAGGCCGGCCTCGGCTTCAACGACGTGCAGAGCCAGAACATGACGGCCGGCGATGCCGGTGCCGCCTTCGTCGCCGGCCGGGTCGACGCCGCCGTGACCTGGGAGCCCTGGCTCACCCGGGGCAAGATGGCGCCCGACAGCCACCTCCTGATCGACAGCTCGAAGACGCCGGGGCTCATCACCGACGTGGCGGTGACGACGCCCAAGGAGCTCGAGACCCGCAAGGCCGACTTCGAGAAGCTCTACAAGGGCTGGCTCAAGGCCGTCGAGTTCCAGAAGGAGCATCCCGACGAGGCCGACGTGATCATGGCCAAGGGTGTCGGCGGCTGGCTCGACGATCCCAAGGTCTTCGCCGAGACCCGGGCCGGCATCGTCTACTACGACCAGCCCATGAACGAGGCCTATTTCGGCACGTCCGAAAAGCCCGGCGGCATCATGAAGACGATCGAGAACTCGGCCGCCATCGGCAACGCCACCGGCCAGTTCAAGGTGAGCGTCGACCCCAAGAGCCTGATCGACTTCGATATCGTCGGCGCCAAGTAGAGGGGGGCCGCTTGCGCCACCTTCTGGCGCCCAAGGAGGACATCCCGGGGGCGCTCAACGTGGCGCTCGGCGTCTCCGCCCTCGGGCTGATCCTCGGCCTCTGGTCCTGGCTCAGCTATGGCGGCCTCGTGCGGCCGGATTTTCTGGCGCCGCCGCACGCGGTCCTCCTGGCCGGCTGGAAGGGCCTCAGGACCGGCACCCTGCTGGTCCACATGGCGGCCAGCCTCGAGGTCATCCTCTCCGGCTTCGTGCTGGCCTCGATCGTCTCGGTGCCCCTGGGCATCCTCATGGGCAGCTTCCGCGTCGTCGGCGCCTTCTTCGAGCCGATCACCGGCTTCATGCGCTATTTGCCGGTCAGCGCCATGATTCCCCTCCTCATCCTCTGGGTCGGGATCGGCATCGCCGAGAAGATCACCGTCATTTTCCTCGGCACCTTCTTTCAGCAGCTGATCCTGATCGCCGACGTCTCGGCCAGGGTCTCGAAGGATCTGATCGACTGCTCCTACACGCTGGGCGCCTCGCGCCGGCAGGTCGTGACGCGCGTCCTCTTCCCCGCCTGCATGCCGGGCGTGATGGACACGCTGCGCGTCACCATGGGCTGGGCCTGGACCTATCTCGTCGTGGCCGAGCTCGTGGCCGCCAATTCCGGCCTCGGCTACATGATCCTCAACGCCATGCGCGGCCTCTTCACCGACGTTATTTTGCTCGGCATCCTCACGATCGGCGTCCTCGGCCTCATCACCGACATGCTCTTCAAGCTGCTGCGCCGCTGGCTCGTGCCCTGGTCGGCGAGCTTCTGAGCGATGCCGGGCTCAGGCCACCGCCGCCATGAGGCCCGCCCCGAGCGCGCCGACGAGATGGTCGGCGAGCCGGGCCGCCGACGCCGTGATTCCCGGTGCCCGATGAAGGGCGATATCGGCCTCCGGCAGGGGCGGCAGGCCCAGGGATGGGCCCAGCCGCCGGAGCGAGCCGTCGGCCGTGCTGGCGGGCATCCTCCTCACCACGCTGGAGCCCAGGCGGCCGGTCGTCTCCACCCCCTGAGCCTCGGGGGACGCCCTTGAGCAAGCTCCTGATCGAGGGCGTCGGCGTCCGCTTCACCTCGCGCAAGGGCAGCGAGGTGACGGCCCTCGAGAACATCTCCCTCGGCATCGCCGATCGCGAGCTTTCCGTCATCGTGGGGCCTTCGGGCTGCGGCAAGTCGACCCTGCTGCGGCTCGTGGCCGGCCTGATGCGCCCCACCGCCGGCCGGATCACGCTCGACGGCCGACCCGTCACCGGCCCCTCGGCCGAGCGCGGCATGGTCTTCCAGAGCTACACGCTCTTTCCCTGGCTGACGGTCCGCAGGAACATCGAGTTCGGCCTCGACATCCGGGGCGTGGCGGCGCCCGAGCGGCGGCGCACGGCCGATGCCTTCATCGAGCAGGTCGGGCTCGACGGCTTCGAGGACGCCTGGCCGGATCAGCTCTCGGGCGGCATGCGGCAGCGGGTGGCGCTGGCCCGGGCGCTCGCCAACGACCCCGAGATCCTCCTCATGGACGAGCCCTTCGGCGCGCTCGACAGCCAGACCCGCCAGCTCATGCAGGAGCTGCTCCTCGGCATCTGGGAGCGCTCGCACAAGACCGTTCTCTTCATCACCCACGACATCGACGAGGCGATCCTGCTGGCCGACCGGCTTTACGTGATGACTGCGCGGCCCGGCCGCATCAAGCGGGCGATCGACGTGCCGCTCGCCCGCCCGCGCTCGCTCGACGTGCTGACGAGCCCGGACTTCACGGCCCTCAAGCGCGAGGTCCTGGGCCTGATGCACGTCGAGGCGGTCCAGGCCGCCCTCGAGCGCTAGGTCTCGCGGCCAGGAGAGAGGCGGATGGCGTCGGCCTCCCGGCCGCTCACTCGGCGAAGGCCGCGAGGTTCTCCAGCGATGACCGGATAGCCCGCCTCGTGATCTTCCGGCCTTATCCCTGCGGGCGCGTTCTCGCAGCTCACGGTGACCTCGGTCCCTCCCGGCGACGTCGGCCAGCGTCCATTCGATCGTCATCGGCCCCGCGAAGGCCGGGTCGTCGGATTCGAACTCGACCTGCTGGACGATCCGCTCGTCCGGAACGAGGTCCAGAAATCGCACCCGGACCGTATCGGTATGGTCCGAGGTCTTGCCGGGCGTCGCGTGGTCCGCGTCCACATAGGTGAGCGACATCCGATAGGCCCCGCCCTTGCGCGCGTCGAACGCGTGGAGGTGCCCCGTCATGCCTTTCGGCGGAAGCCAGGAGACCAAAGCCTGCGGGTCCAGGAATGCCCGATAGAGGGTCTGGCGCGGCGCCTTGATGATCCTCGCGACGCTGGCGCTTTTCCCGTCATCGGATCTGGTCGTCACCCCGCCGATCTCCCGCTCAGTCGCTCAATGAAGCGGCGGTGCCGGCCCAAGGGCCGGCACCGCCCTCGCAACGTGCCTCAGCTTGTCGGGGTTGCGGGTGATAAAGATGCCGTTGATGCGGCCGTTCTCGATGGCCAGGGCGGTGGTCTGAAGGACCCCGTCGCGCTCCCGGGAGACATAGCCGGGCAGGCCGTCGATCCAGGTCGGCGCGATCAGCGTTGCCGGCCGGACACGCAGCTTGCGATGCAGGCCGTCATAGAGACGCAGCACCCGCTCCAGCCCCACGATCGGATTGAGGAAGGCCAGCACCTTGCCCCCGCCGTCCGATCGCAGCACCACGGTCTCGGCCAGCATGCTCCGCAGCGCTGCGGTGTCGCCGCTCATCGAGGCCGTGAAGAAGGCCCGCGCGATGCGCTCGCCCTCGTCGCGCTCGACGGGGTAGCGCGGTCGGGCCGCCCGCACATGCCGGCGCGCCCTGACGGCGAGCTGGCGGACCGCCGCGGCGTCGCGGTCGAGCGTGGTCGCGACCTCGTTCAGCGGCAGGTCGAACACGTCGTGCAGGAGGAAGGCCGCCCGCTCCAGGGGCGACAGCCGCTCCAGCGCCAGCATCAGGGTCAGCGTCAGGTCGTCGAGCCGAAGGCCATCCGCCTCCGGCTCGACGATCGGCTCGGGCAGCCAGCTCCCGACATAGCTCTCCCGCCGGGCCCGCGCGGACCTCATGGCGTCGAGGCAGAGGCGGGTGACCGTGCGGGTCAGGAACGCGGCAGGCTCGCGAACCTCGGCCATGTCGGTGCGCCGCCACCGGAGCCACGCGTCCTGGACGATGTCCTCCGCCTCGGCGGTGGAGCCCAGCATCCGGTAGGCGAGGCGCACCAATCGGGATCGGTGCGCCTCGAAGACGGTGGTGGCCTCGTCAGGCGGCGTCACGCGCCCTGTCCACGGGGTGCGCCGCGCGCACGCCCACCTGCAGCCGGTTCCACAGATTGATGGTCCCGATCTGCAGGGTGAGGTTGACGATCTCCCGCTCGGTGAACTGGCTCTTCAGCATCTCGTAGACCTCGTCCGGCGCCTCGGTCTCGGCGACCAGGGTCAGGGCTTCCGTCCAGGCCAGCGCTGCCCGCTCACGCTCGCTGTACAGCGAAGAGTTCGCGCCAGGCGTTCAGCATGTAGAGCCGCATCTCGGTCTCGCCATGCTCCCGGGCGCTGGTCGCGTGCATATGAATGCAGAAGGCGCAGCCGTTGATCTGCGACGCGCGCAGCTTGACGAGATCGAGCAGGCTGTGCTCCAGGCCGCTGGCCCCGATGCTGGCCTCGACAGCCAGCATCGCCTTGATGCCGTCGGGGGCATGCTGAATGGGGTTCTTCAAGCGCGGGGTCATCGTTCTCTCCGTCGTGCACCATGCACGGTCGCCCTCGAGACGAGATGGCAGGCGCCGATGTGACATCGCTGCCGGAGAGTTTTTGCGGCGCCGGCGGCTGGCCGCCCGACCGGCTTGGATCACCTCACCCGCTATAGTCGTCTTTCACGAGGGAGTGCCCGATGACCGACGAGCTCGTCTTCTACACCCACCCGCAGTCGCGGGGACGGGTCGTGCGCTGGATGCTCGAGGAGCTGGGCCGGCCCTACCGCACCGAGCTGCTCGACTACGGCACGACGATGAAGGCGCCGGCCTATCTCGCGATCAACCCGATGGGCAAGGTGCCGGCCATCCGCCATGGCGACACGGTCGTGACCGAGGCCGCGGCCATCTGCGCCTATCTCGCCGACGCTGTTCCGGAAGCCGGCTTGGCGCCTCCGCCCGGCGACCCTCTCCGCGGCCCCTACTATCGCTGGCTGTTCTTCGCCGCCGGCCCGCTGGAGGCGGCTGCCAGCAACAAAGCCCTGGGCTTGGAGGTGCCGGAGGGCCGCGAGCGAATGATGGGCTACGGCAGCTATGCCGACGTGATGAACGCTCTCGAGCCGCTCGTCGGCGGAGGGGACTATCTCGTCGGCGACAGCTTCAGCGCCGCCGACCTCTATCTCGGCGCCCAGCTCGGCTGGGGCATGATGTTCGGCACGATCGAGCGGCGCCCTGCCTTCGAGGCCTATTGGGAGCGGATCAGCCGCCGGCCCGCCGCGCTGCGGGCAAAGGAGATCGACGACGCGCTGGCCACCGAGCTGCAACGGGCGCCGACGGCCGGCTAGCGCCGGATCCGCCCGCTAGACCTCACCCGCCGCGGCGACCCGCTCCGGCGCCGCGTAGAGCGCGTCGATCTCTTTCGCGTATTCCTTGTAGATGAGGTTCCGCCTGAGCTTCAGGGTCGGCGTCATCAGGCCGTTCTCCACCGTGAAGGGCTCGGCCACGATCTTGAAGCGGCGGACCCGCTCGATGCTCGAGAGATGAGCATTGGCGCGCCGTACGGCCTCGGCGATCCTGCGCTGCACCGTCTCGCTCGTCGCGAGATCGGCGTCCTTCTCCGTCTCCGTCGCTCCCGACAGCTCGCGCTCCCTCCTTGAGCAGCGCCTGCGACGGCACGATCAGCGCCACGAGATGTGGCCTGCGGTCGCCGAACACGAGCGCCTGGCCGATGTCCGGCTCGAGCGCCAGGACGCCCTCGACCCGCTGGGGCGAGACATTGTCGCCGCCGGAGTTGACGATCAGGTCCTTCTTGCGGTCGGTGATCTTGAGGTAGCCGTCGGCGTCGATCTCGCCGATGTCGCCGGTGTGCAGCCAGCCGTCCTTGAGCACCTGCGCCGTCGCCTCCTCGTCCTTCCAGTAGCCCTTCATCACGAGGTCGCCCCTGACCAGGATCTCGCCGTCCTCGGCGATCCTGACCTCGACGCCCTGAAGCGGCGGCCCGACCGTGTCGATCCTCGACGCCCAAGGCGGGTTGACGCTGATGACTGGCGAGGATTCCGTCTGCCCGTAGCCCTGTGCCACCGGCAGGCCGAGGGCCACGAAAAAGAGGCCGACCTCGTAGTTGAGCGGCGCTCCGCCCGAGGCCATCGCGACCAGCCGGCCGCCGAAGCGCTGGCGGATCTTGCGGCGCACCAGATGATCGAGGGCGATGTTGAGGAGGCGCTCGTGCGGGGCCAGTCGGCCACGCTGCTCGTAGGCCTTGCTGCCGAGCTTCAGGGCCAGGTGGAAGAGCTTGGCCCTGATCCCGCCCTCGCGTTCCACCGCCGCCGCGATGCGCTGGCGAAGCACCTCGTAGAGCCGCGGCACGCAGGGCAGGACGCCCGGCCGGGCCTCGAGCAGGTTGGCCGCGAGGTGCTCGACGCCGTCGGCGTAGTAGATCTGGCCGTCGAAGGCGATCGGAAGGAACTGCCCGACCGTATGCTCATAGGAGTGGGAGAGGGGCAGGAACGACAGGAAGACCCGCTCCTCGGGCGTGAGACGCTGGAAGAGATGCCAGGTGCCCCTGACATTGGCCATGATGTTGCGATGCGTCAGCATCACCCCCTTGGGGCGGCCGCCGGTGCCCGAGGTGTAGATGAAGCAGGCCACGTCGTCGGGCCCGCGGCCCTGTCCGGCGGAGACCGGGGCCTCCGCCTCGCCCCGCGCCAGCGCCTCGGCGTAGGTGGTGAGCGGCAGCGCCATCGCGGGCTCCTCGATGGGCTCGATCGCCAGCAGGCCCGCGACCGACGGCGCCTCGGCCACGGCCGGCAACAGCCGCCGTGCCACGCCGGCACCCGAGAAGATGACCAGCCGGGCCTCGCTGTGGTTCAGGAGGTAGGCATAGTCGGCGGTCGTGTAGGTCGTGTAGGAGGGCACCGTGATGCCGCCGGCGGCCATCACGGCGAGGTCGGCCACGCACCATTCCGGCCGGTTCTCGGCCACGATCGCCACCCGGTCGCCCGGGCGGACGCCCATGGCGACGAGCGTCCGTGCCAGAAGCTGCACCTCGCGGCCGACGCGGGCCCAGCTCCAGGGCTGGTAGCGGCCGTCGCGCTTGGCCCACAGAAAGGGCGCCTCGCCATTGCGGGCGACGGCGCGCTCGGCCATCAGGGCCAGGTTGGCGCCCAGCTCGGGAAGTGTCATCGTCGCTTCGTCACCCGCTTCTCAGGCGGACCTGGGTCAGCCAGCCTCACCGATCGCCGCCACCCGATGCAGGTGGAAGCGTTGGCGCCGGACCATATATCTCGTGTCGGAAAGTGAAAGGCCTCAGGACCATGGAGAGAGCTTTGGCAAGTGCTGTAGCGCTCGCGGCGGGCCCGGACGAGCGCGGGGACGTGCCTGTCTGGGACCTGAGCGATCTTTTCTCGGGACGCGACGACGCCCGGATCGAGGAGGTGCTGGGTGAGGCCGACCGGGAAGCCGGAACGCTCGCCCTGACGTACAAGGGCAAGCTCGGGGAGACGTCGGGCGATGGGCTGGCCGCCCTGATCCGGAGCTACGAGGCCTGCGAGGAGAAGCTCGGGCGGGTGATGAGCTTCGCCTCGCTGCTCCACTCGGCCCAGCGCGACGATGTCGAGATCGGCCGCTTCTATCAGGCCATCCAGGAGCGCGTGAACGCCATCGAGACGAAGCTCCTGTTCGTCACGCTCGAGCTCAACAAGCTCGAGGACGAGGCCCTCGAGGGTCGGCTCGCGGAGTTGGAGGCGCTCCGGGCTTACGGGTCCTGGCTGCGCGATGTGCGGAACTACCGCCCGCACCAGCTCGACGACGAGATCGAGCGCGTTCTCCACGAGAAGCACATCACCGGGCGGAGCGCCTGGGTGCGGCTGTTCGACGAGACGCTGGCCGCCCTGCGCTTTCCGATGCGCGGCAAGGACCTCAGCGCCCAGGAGATCTTCGATCACCTGTCGAGCAAGGACCGGGACGAGCGCGCCGAGGCCGCGGCCTCGATCGCCGGCGTGCTCGAGCGCAACAAGAGCCTGTTCGCGCGGATCACCAACACGCTGGCCAAGGACAAGGCGATCGAGGACGGCTGGCGCCATTTCGAGCGGCCGATCTCGTCCAGGAACCTCGCCAACCAGGTCGAGGACGAGGTGGTGGACGGCGCTGATCGCCGCGGTCCGGGACGCCTATCCCCGCATCTCGCACCGCTACTACGCGCTCAAGGCCAAGTGGATGGGCCTCGAGAAGCTCGAATATTGGGACCGCAACGCGCCGCTGCCCGAGGATGCCGACACACGCCGCCCCTGGCCCGAGGCCAAGGTCATCGTCCTCGACGCCTATCGGCGCTTCTCGCCCAGGCTGGCCGGCCTGCTCGAGAGCTTCTTCGGCAAGGGCTGGATCGACGCGCAGGTCCGGCGCCGGCAAGGACAGCGGAGCCTTCTGCCACCCGACCGTGCCCTCGGCGCACCCCTATGTGCTGATGAACTATCAGGGCAAGGCCCGGGACGTCATGACGCTCGCCCACGAGCTGGGCCACGGCGTCCATCAGACGCTGGCGGCGGGGCAGGGCTATCTCATGTCGGGAACGCCCCTGACGCTCGCCGAGACCGCCTCGGTGTTCGGCGAGCAGCTCACCTTCGAATCGCTGCTGGACCAGGAGAAGGACGCCTCGCGGCGCCGGGTGCTGCTCGCGTCCAAGATCGAGGACAAGATCAACACGGTGGTCCGGCAGATCGCCTTCTGCGAGTTCGAGCGCCGTGTCCACGACGCCCGCGCCAAGGGCGAGGTGGCGCCGGACGAGCTGGGCAATCTATGGATGGAGATCCAGACCGAAAGCCTCGGACCCGCTTTCGAGTTCCGTGATTCCTACCGGACCTACTGGAGCTACATCCCGCACTTCGTCCACGCGCCCTTTTACGTCTATGCCTACGCGTTCGGCGACTGCCTCGTGAGCTCGCTCTACGCCGTCTACGAGCAGGCGCCCGATGGCTTCGAGGAGAAATATCTGGCCATGCTGGCCGCCGGCGGCACGCTGCGTCACAAGGAGCTGTTGCAACCCTTCGGTCTCGACGCCGCCGATCCGACCTTCTGGTCCAAGGGTCTGGGTCTTCTCGAGCGGCTGATCGACCGTCTCGAGGGCGAGCTCGGGGGCCGGGCTTGAGCGACGGCGGGATCGGCCGGCCGGAGCAGCGTACCGAGAACTCGCTCGGTCGCCGGATGCGCCGCTATGCGCAGGTCTCGGGCACCATGGCCGGCCAGGCGGCGGGAATCGCGGGCCGGCGCATTCTCGGCATCGGCCTCGATCGCGGCCAGCACGCGCAGGAGCTGCGGGAGGCTCTGGGCGGGCTGAAAGGGCCGCTCATGAAGGTCGCCCAGATGATGGCGACCATCCCCGACGCCCTGCCGGCCGAGTACGCGGCCGAGCTGGCCCAGCTGCAGAGCCAGGCGCCGCCGATGGGCAAGCCCTTCGTGCGCCGGCGCATGGCGGCCGAGCTCGGTCCGGGCTGGCAGAAGCACTTCAAGACGTTTCCCCTCGACGCCGCCGCCGCGGCATCGCTGGGCCAGGTCCACAAGGCCGTGCTCGAGGACGATCGGATCGTGGCCTGCAAGCTCCAGTATCCGAGCATCCAGGCCGCAGTCGAGGCCGACCTCCAGCAGCTGCGCTGGATCTTCGCGCTCTACAAGCGCTACGACGCCACCATCAAGCCCGACCTGATCTACGAGGAGATCGCGGCCCGGCTCCGCGAGGAGCTCGACTATGCGCGCGAGGCCCGCCACATCGGCGTCTACGGCCACATGCTCGCCGGCGAGGCGGCCGTGCACGTGCCGGACGTGGTGCCCGAGCTCTCGACCGGCCGGCTCCTGACCATGAGCTGGCTCGAGGGCGAGCCGCTGCTGAGCTTCAGGACCGCCGACCAGGAGACGCGCAATCGCCTGGCTTTCAACATGTTCCGGGCCTGGTATCTGCCCTTCTACGACTACGGGATCATTCACGGCGATCCGCATCTCGGCAACTACACGGCCCGGCCGGACGCCGACATCAACCTTCTGGACTTCGGCTGCATCCGCATCTTCAAGCCCTCCTTCGTGGGCGCCGTGATCGACCTCTACTGGGCGCTCGTCCGCGGCGACCGGGACCTCGCCGTCTCGGCCTACGAGACCTGGGGCTTCAAGAACCTGTCGAAGGAGCTGGTCGACACCCTGAACATCTGGGCGGCCTTTCTCTACGGCCCGCTGATGGAGGACCGGCCGCGGCTCATCCAGGAGACCAACAGCGGCGCCTATGGGCGCGAGGTCGCCGGGCAGGTCCACCAGCGCCTGCGCGAGGCCGGCGGGGTGACGCCGCCCCGCGAGTTCGTCTTCATGGACCGGGCGGCCATCGGCCTCGGCTCGGTGTTTCTCCACCTCAACGCCGAGATCAACTGGTACGAGCTGTTCATGAATCTCGTCGGGGACTTCGACGTGGAGCGGCTCGCCCGGCGTCAGGCGGCAGCGCTGACACAGTTCGACCTCGACGACGAGATCTGAGCCCGAAGCGGCGGGCCGCGGCGGCGGGCGGGCTTCAAGCGCGACGGCGACGGTGGTAAGCACGGCATCACCTGCGGCACCGGCTGCCTGCGTGACCTGGGGCCGGCAGCGCGTCGGCGAGCTTGCTCATGGCCAACATCCTCGAGCGGTCGACCACCCGGATCGGGGCAGAGCGGGCGGTGCGGCGTCGCCTGCATCGTCTCTGGCTGCTGCGGCGCGGCCTCCTGCGCCTGCTCGACCGCCGCCATCTTCGCGACAGCGAGATCGGGCTGGCCCTGCTCGGCGCCGGCGTCGGCGCTGTCGTCGGCGCCGGCGTGGGGCTGCTCCGTGAGCTGGTGGCGCTGTTCCACCTGCTCGTGTTCAGGGTGCCCCTGGACGGCCATCTGAGCATCGGGCTCGACCTGCCGCGCTGGCAGATCCTCCTCGCCACCGCGGGCGGCGGGGTGATCATCGGCCTGGGCGGCCTGCTCCTGCGGCGCGGTCGGGGCGGCCGTGAGATCGTCGACCCGATCGAGGCCAACGCCCTCTACGGCGGCCGCATGTCGATGCTCGACAGCCTGCGCCTCGCCGCCTCGACCGTGCTGTCCAATGCCTTCGGCGGCTCGGTCGGGATGGAGGCCGGCTACACCCAGACTGGCTCGGGCTTCGCCTCGATGGTCGGCAAGGCCCTGCAGCTCCGGCGGGCCGACCTCCGCGTCATCGTCGGCTGCGGCGCTGCGGCGGCCATCGCGGCCGCGTTCAACGCCCCGCTGACCGGGGCCTTCTACGCCTTCGAGCTGGTCATCGGCAGCTATACCCTGGGCGCGCTCGTGCCGGTGATGGCGGCGGCTGTGGTGGCGACGGCCCTGACCCGTGTCACGATCGGCATCGACCCGATCTTCGCCATCTCCGACGGCACCAGCCTCGATCCCATGGACTATGCGATCTTCGGGCTGGTCGGCTTCGCCGCCGGCTGGGTCGGCATCTGGACCATGCAGGCGGTAACGGTCGTCGAGCGCCTCTTCCGGCGGCTGCCCGGGCCGGGCTGGACGCGGCCGGCCTATGGAGGCCTGGCACTCGGCCTCATCGCCCTGGTCTTCCCCGAGGTGCTGGGCAGCGGGCACGGCGCCATCGAGTTCACGGTGACGGAGGGCTTCGCTCCGCTCTATCTGGCCGGCCTGCTGCTCGCCAAGGCGCTCGCCTCGGCGATCTCGCTGGGCTCGGGCTATCGCGGTGGCCTCTTCAGCTCCTCGCTCTTCATCGGAGCGCTTCTGGGCGGTGTCGTCGCCTTGGCCGGCCAGGTCGTGCTGCCCGGCCTGCACATTCCGACCGTCGCCTACATGCTGGTCGGCATGGGCTCGGTGGCCGCGGCGATCATCGGCTCGCCGATCACCATGGTGATGCTGGTGCTCGAATTCGACCGGGGATTTCCCGGTGACGATCGGCGTCATCACGGGCGTGGCGATCGCGACGACGGTGGTGCGGACCTGCTTCGGCTACTCCTTCGCGACCTGGCGCTTCCATCTCAGGGGCGTGCAGATCCGCGGTGCCCACGACATAGGCTGGATCGAGAGCCTGACCGTGCTGCGGCTGATGCGCCGGGACGTCAAGCGCGTCTCCGCGACCATGTCGGTGGCAGCCCTGCGGCGCATCCACCCGCTCGGCAGCACGAAGACCGTGTTCGCGGTCGACGAAGCCGGCGCCTATGTCGGGCTCGTCGACATGGCCGCCGTGCACGCGCCGGAGCTGGACGAGGCGGCGGAGACCACGCTCGTGAGCACGCTCGCGGTGCAGCCCGAAAGCTACTTCCTGCCCGGCCAGAACGTTCGCTCGGCGCTCAGCCGCTTCACCGAGACGGCCACCGAGCGGCTGCCGGTGCTCGATGACGAGAACCATCGACACGTGGTGGGCTATCTCAGCGAGGCCTACGCGCTGCGCCGCTACAACCAGGAGCTGGAGCGCCAGCGCGGCGACGAGCTCGGTGTCCCCAACATCTATGGCGGCGGCCCTTGAGCGACGGCACGCCCCTCGCGCGCGCCGCCGTGGCACTCGGCGCCAATCTGGGCGACCGGCGGGCGACGCTCGAGCGGGCGGTGGCCCTGCTGGCCGAGGAGGTCGGCCCGCTCGCCGCCCGCTCGGCCTGGCGGGAGACGCCGGCCCTGATCCATCCCGACGATCCGGCCGCCTGGTATCCGCCCTACCTCAACGGCGTGGTGGTGCTGCGGACCGCGCTCGAGCCGGCCGCGATCCTGACCCGGCTCCAGGCGATCGAGCTGGCGCTCGGCCGCGATCGCAGGGCGGAGCAGGCCCGCTGGCGACCGCGGGTGATCGACCTCGACCTCATCGCCATCGAGGAGCGGATCGTCCTCCTGCCCGACCTCGCCGTGCCGCATCCCGAGATGCACCGCCGGGATTTCGTCCTCGGGCCGATGGCCGAGGTCTGGCCGGACTGGCGCCACCCGAGGCTCGGCCGGACGGTGGAGGAGCTGCTGGCCGCCCTGGATCAGCCGGCACCGGCGGGCTGACCGGGCGGCGGGCCGTCCGGCACATCGAGACCCATGCGCCGGCCGGCCTCGAGGAACTGGCGCATCATCCGCACGTCGTGGGTCCGTACCAGCGTGGCGCCGCGGCAGAGGGCGACCAGGGCCGTGAGCTGCGAGAGGGGGTCCCGCTCGGCCCGCGGCACGCCGAGAAAGCCCTTGCGCGAGCTCGCGACCATCACCGGGAAGGGCCGCAGCCGCTCGGCCAGCCGCGCGAACCCCTCCAGCAGCCGCCAGGAGTCCCGGGCCTCGAGGCTGAGAAAGCCGCCCATGCCGGGGTCGAGCACGATGTGCGCGTCCGGGATGCCGGCCGCGAGTGCCGCCTCGGCCCGGCCGAGCAGAAAGTCGCCGACCTCGGCCACCACGTCGTCGAAGTGCCGGGGCAGGGCCGTCGCGTGGGGCAGGGGACTGTCCTTGGCATGCATCAGGATCACGACGGCGCCGTGCGCCCGGATCACCCCGGCCATTCCCGCGTCGGCGCGCAGCGCCGAGACGTCGTTGACGACGCGAGCACCCAGGGCGAGGCAGCGATCGGCGGTGGCCGCGTGGTAGGTGTCGATGGAGAGCGGGACGACGGGGGCCAGGGCCCGCACCACCGGCAGGATGCGCCGAAGCTCGTCCTCGGAGGTCAGGGCCGGCCGGCCCGGCGCCGTCGAACTCGCCGCCGATGTCGACGAGATGGGCGCCTTCGGCCAGGAGCCGACGACCCTGCGCCTCGGCGGCAGCGGGATCGAGATAGAGGCCGCCGTCGCTGAAGGAGTCGGGCGTGACGTTCAGGACGCCCATGAGCCAGGGCGGCGGGCCGCCGGCGATGGCGCCGATCTCGGGCGCGCCTGTCATGCCGACACCTTCCGAAGCGGGCCCCGCCGGGGGCGGCGTGCTGCCCCGGCCCGGACCCGGGGCTACTCGTCGGCCTGGCCGGCGGCGAGGTAGAGCCCATAGAGATGCGCCGAGCCGATGGCAAGGGCGAGCACGACGACGAAGACGATCGCCACGATGAGCAGGGCACGCAGCAGGCTGCCGACGGTGCGACCGGGCTCGCAGAGCGGGACGAGGTTGAAGATCAGCCCGTCGAACACGACGAGCCCGAGCCCGATCGCGGAGAGGGTCTTGCTGAAGGGCTGGAAGATCATGACGAGCGTGACGACGCAGAGCCCGATGATGCTCGTCTCGATCCGCTTGGCGGCTCTGGCCGACATGCCGCCGGATGGAGCCAGGGTCGCCTCGCTCATGCGCTGATCCTCGTGCCGGTCTCGTCGAACAGATGGACGCGACCGGGCTTGGGCCGGAGATGCAGCCGCTGGCCGACGCTGACCTTGCGGCTGTGGTCCACCACCACGCGCAGGTCCTTGCCGCCCTCGACCCCGTGGATCAGCGTCTCGGCACCCATGGGCTCGATGATGTCGGCGTCCGCCGCCAGCGTGCCCGCGTCGCCCTCGTCGACCAGGTCGAAGGAGCGCGGGCGGATGCCGAGCGTGGCCTTCGCGCCGGCGCCCAGTCGGCCGTCGAGGTCCTCGAACGGGACCACGATCTCCTGCTCGTCGACCTTGAAGTGGGCGGCAGTCCCCTGCGTGCCGATGAGCCGCGCCTCGACGAGGTTCATCTGCGGCGTGCCGATGAAGCTCGCCACGAAGAGGTTGGCGGGGTGGGCGAAGATGTCGTGCGGGCTCGCCACCTGCTCGATCCGGCCGGACCGCATGACCGCGATCCGGTCGGCCATGGTCAGCGCCTCGAGCTGGTCGTGGGTGACGATCACGGTGGCCTTGGAGAGGCCGGTCAGCACCTCCTTGATCTTGCCCCGCATCTGCTGGCGCAGCTCGACGTCGAGGCGGGAGAGCGGCTCGTCGAAGAGAAAGCAGGTGGGATCGCGGATGATGGCCCGGCCGACCGCGACGCGCTGCTTCTCGCCCTCCGCCAGGCGCCCGGGAATGCGGTCCAGCACGTGGCCAAGATCGAGGATCCGTGCCACGTCCGTCACGCGCCGCTCGACCTCGCCACGCCCGATCCGCTCGGCCGCCAGCGGGAACGCCAGGTTCTCGCGCACGGTGAGGCTCGGATAGAGCGCGTAGAACTGGAACACCATGGCGATGTCGCGTTGCGAGGGCGACAGATCGTTCACGCGCCGGCCGCCGATCAGGACCTCGCCGGAGGTGACGGTCTCGAGCCCGGCGATCATCCTGAGCGTCGTCGTCTTGCCGCAGCCGGAGGGGCCCAGCAGGCAGACGACCTCGCCCTCGCCGATCGTGAGATCGACCCGGTCGGCGGCCTTGAGCGAGCCGAACTCCTTGGTGACCTGGCGAAGCTCGATCGACATGGGGGCTCAGCGCTTGATGGTGCCGAAGGTCACGCCGCGCAGCAGGTGGTTCTGCAGCACGAAGACCACGACGATGACCGGGATCAGGAAGAGCGTCTCGATCGCCGCCAGCAGACCCCAGCGGACGCCGATGTCGCCGCCGATGGTCTGCGCCATGGCGACCGGGATGGTGCGCGTCTCGAGCCCGGTCAGGAGCAGTGCCAGCAGGAACTCGTTCCAGGTGAGGATCAGGCCGAAGACGGCCGTGGCGGCGATGCCCGCCAGAACCTGGGGCAGGCAGATCCTGAAGAAGACCTTGAGCTCCGAGCTGCCGTCCATCCGGGCCGCGTCCTCGACCTCCAGGGACAGCTCGTCGAAGAAGCTCTTCATCATCCAGATCGTGAAGGGCAGGTTGAAGGCGGTGTAGAGCAGGATGATGCCGGTATAGGTGCCGGCCAGCCCCGTCACCCGGAACATCTGGAAGATGGGGATGATGACGACGATGGCCGGCATCATCCGGGTCGTCAGGATGATGAAAAGATAGGTGTCGTTGCCCTTGAGCGGGAACCTGGAGAAGCCGTAGGCGGCGATCGTGCCGATCACCAGCGCTATCAGGACGCTGACGCTCGCCACATAGATCGAGTTGAAGAAGAAGAGGCCGAAGCCCGTGGCGGTCGCCTCCGCGCCGGCGGTGTAGGCGCGGAAGAACACCTCGACGAAGTTGGCGAGCGTGGGCGTGAACAGCCATTTCGGCGGCACGGCCAGGATGTCGTTGTAGGCCTTGAACGCCGTCAGGATGATCCACAAGCACCGGAAAGAAGTAGATGAAGCTGATGATCCCGGCGCCGAGGCTCCAGCCCCAGCCGGCTTGGCCGATCGGTCTGCGCGCCGTCGCCATCGCTCAGACTTCCTGCGCCCGTCGGGCGACGAAATAGAGATAGAGATTGGTCAGCACGACCACGATGAAGAGCACGATGTAGGCGAGCGCAGCGCTCTCGCTCGTGCGGAAATACTGGAAGGCGACCCGGTAGAGGTAGACGGCGATCGTCTCGGTCGAGGTGCCGGGCCCCCCTTGCGTCAGCAGGAACGGCAGGTCGAACATCTTGAAGGCCTCGATGGTCCGGAACAGCAGGGCCAGGAGCAGGAGGCCGCGAATGTAGGGGAAGGTGATCGTCCGGAAGCGGCGCCACCAGGAGGCGCGGTCGATCTCCGCCGCCTCGTAGAGATATTTGGGCACGGAGACGAGGCCGGCCAGCACCAGCAGCATGACGAAGGGCGACCACATCCAGGCATCGGCGATGACGATCGCCGCGACCGCACCTTCTTGGGTCTCCATCAGGATCAGCGGATGGCCGGTGAAGACTCGCCAGGCCTGGCTCAGCAGGCCGAATGTCGGCTCATAGTAGTAGCGAAAAAAGGTCCCGACCGCGACGAAGGACAGCATCATGGGCGTCAGGACGAGGATCAGGAGAAAGCGGCGGCCCGGGAACTGGCGCTCGAACAGAAGCGCCAGAAGGAAGCCGACGATCATCTGCGCCGTGACGGTGGCCATGACCATGATGGCCGTGGTCTGGAGCCGGTCCCAGACGACCGGGTCGGCGAAGACGCCCCGATAGTTGAGGAGCCCGACCCAGTGGGGCAGGGCCAGCCGGTTGGCGCGGTAGGCGAAGAAGCTGAGCCCGAACGACCAGAGCAGCGGAAAGATGTTCATGACGAACGAGCAGGGCGATGGCCGGCGCCACCAGCAGCCCGCCGACATGCCGGCCCCAGGCGAACCGCACCGCCGCCAGAGCCGCCACGGCCACCGCGGCGAGCGAAAGCCAATAGGCCGTGCCGAGCGGCAGCCAGAGCACCGAGCCTACGATCACCAGCAGGGCCAGGGCCATGACGAGCCAGAGGACGGGCCCGGTGACCGTCGGCAGGGCACTGCGCCGCCGGGAGAGGGGTGACGTTACTGCTGCGCTCATCGTCCTCGGATTCGTGATCCCCGGAGAGCCGCCGAGCCGTGATCCGGCCCGGAAAGAGATGGGCGGCGCCCTTGATCCATGACGCCGCCCATCCGCATCGGCGGTGCTGCCGAGGCCGGCTACTGGATGAGACCGTCCTTGGTCAGCAGCGTCTGCTCGAACTTGGCGATATTGTCCATCGTCGTCTTGGCGTCCTGCTCGCCCGTGATGGCCTTGCTGTACTCCTCCTGGGAGTTGACCAGCAGCTCATAGAAGTCGGGCACGTGCCAGACGTCCTTCTGCCAGTCGAGGCTCGGCGCCCAAGCCCGGTTCCACGGCCGGTAGGTGAGGTACTCGGGCTGCGTGTAGACGCTCTTCAGGGCACTCTGGCCGCCGCGCTTGGCGAACTCCTTCTGCACGTCGGTCGAGAGCCACCACTTGCAGAAATCCAGCGCCTCCTGGGTCACCTCGTCGCTGTTCCAGGTGGTCAGCACGAAGGGCTGCCCGCCGATATTGCTCCAGCGGATCAGCTTGCCGTCCTTGCCCCGCAGGCCCGGCGACTGGGCGAAGGCGACCTTGTCGGCAACCTGCGAGGTCTTCGGGTTGATCGTGCTCTCGGCGAAGCCCACCCACTCGATCTCGTAGGCGACCTTGCCGGCCCGGAACAGCTCGTCGATCTGCGAGATGCCCATCGTCGCGGTCTTGGCGACCGGCGGCATGTACTGGATGAGCGAGAGGTAGTGCTCCAGAGCCTTGATGGCACCCGGCGAGTTCACGACGCCCTCGGCCTGGCCTTCCGGTGCCTTCGTCTCGTCCCACGTGTTGGCGCCGTACTGCCAGATGAAGCCGTCCACCTGCATGATGGCCGAATCGTAGTCCTTGCCGGCCTGATACTCGATTCCGTAGAAGTCGTCGTCGAGCTTCTTGCCGGCCAGCGTCGTCGCCCTTGGCGCGCCGGAAGAACTCGCCGAACGTCTTCACCTGATCCCAGTCGACGTTGTCCATCTCCTCGCCGGAGCAGGGCAGCTTCTTGCCGTACTTCGCCATGTAATTCTTCTGCTCGGTCGGGTCGCAGAAGACGTCCTTGCGATAGTAGACGATGAGCACGTCCGGCATCTGCGGGAAGCCGTAGTGCTTGTCCGACTTATAGGGATAGGTCGAGTACGCCCAGACCACGTTCTGGTGGAGATCCTTGAAGATCTTCTGCCACTCCGGATCGTCCTTGATGAACTTGTCGATCCGCTGATAGTAGCCACCCTCGACGAACGCCCCCAGCCACTGGCTGTCGGACACCACCATCTGGTACTTCTTCTCGCCCGACGTCAGCGAGGCGGCCAGCCGCTCGTAGTAGACCGGCCACGGGATGAAGTCCTCCTTGAGCGTCACGTTGTTGCCGGACTTCGCCTTGTACTTCTCGTTGGCGAGGTCCTGCATGATGTGCGTCGGCGGCCAGTCCGGCACGGCCATGTTCAGCACGATGTCCTTGGCGCTCGCGGCGCCCGGTGCGCCCGCGGCCATCAGCCCGGCGCATGCGCCAGCCGCCGCCAGGCACGTCAAACGGTGCATGCGACCCATCTCGATCAGCCTCCTCGAACCCCAGTTGGTCCTGGCCGTCATTCGGACGAGGCGATAGACAACCCTTTGCCGTGCGACCATGGACAGGAAAGCGTTAGCCAATCGGGCGACATCTGTCCATGGCGAACGGGCGATTTTAATCATTGACAGGACTGACATCGCGCGCGGACGGATCGGGCCGGCGACGGCCGGGCGGCTCTTCCGCCCCGACGGACCGAGCCGGCCCTCAGCGGATCGCCGTGCCGGTCTCGGCCGCGAAGAGGTGGCTCTGCTGGAGATCGAGCTCGACCTCGAGCTCGTCGCCGACGTCGTAGCCCAGGGCGCGCTCCTCGGGCAGGACCATGCGGAACGAGGTGTCCCTGGCGACGAGATCGAGGACGGTGATATCGCCCAGGGGCTCGGTCAGGTGAACGGTGGCGCGAAAGCGCGGCCCGCGCGGGGTCGCGTCCGCGGGGCTCACGTGATGCGGCCGGAAGCCGAACAGCATCGGCGTGCCGACCGGCAGGCTGCGCAGCGCGTCCGACCAGGGCCCGCCGCCGATCTCGCCGAAGGGCAGCCTCAGCCGGCCGCCGTCGCCGACGCTGGAGCCCGGCACGAGGTTCATCGTGGGCGAGCCCACATGCGCGGCCACGAAGGTGTCGATCGGCCCCTCGAACAGCTCGTCCGGCGTGCCGGTCTGGACGATCGCACCCTGGCGCAGGACCGCGATCCGCTGCCCCATGCTGAGCGCCTCGAGCTCGTCGGGCGTGGCGTAGAGCATCGTCATGCCGAGCTCGCGATGCAGCCGCTTGAACTCGGCCCGCGTGTCGTGGCGCAGCTTGGCGTCGAGGTTGGTCAGCGGCTCGTCGAGCAGCAGCAGCCTGGGCCGGCGGATCAGCGCCCGGCCGATGGCGATGCGCTGCTGCTCGCCGCCGCTGGCCGTGCCGGGCTTGCGCTCGAGGACATGGCCGATGCGCAGCATCTCGGCCATCTCGGACACCCGCCGGTCGATCTCGCCGCGCTCGATCCCGGCCTCGCGCAGCGGGTAGGCCAGATTGTTGCGCACCGTCAGGTGCGGGTAGAGGGCGAAGGTCTGGAAGATCATCGCCACGCCGCGGCCCTGGACGGGTGCCTGGGTCACGTCCTGGCCGGCGAGCTCCACCGTGCCCCGCTCGGGCCTCTCGAGCCCGGCGATGGTCCGTAGCGTCGTCGTCTTGCCGGCCGCGCTCGGGCCCAGAATGCAGAAGAACTCGCCCGCCTCGACGGCGAAGGACAGGCCGTCGAGCGCGGTGATCGAGCCGTAGCGCTTGACGAGGCCTGTCACTCTGAGATCGGACAACCGTCGAGCCTCCCGATGAGACGGCGTCCGCTCGGGGCGGACGCTCTCCTTGTTGCACTCTCACGCCCCTGGAGCGCGCCGTCCCGGGCGCTCCAGGCAGGGCGATCAGCGGTGAACGATCTCCGTGCCCAGCACCTCGAGGCAGCCGCGGATGAAGGCGGCGAGGCCCGGCCAGCCCTTGGCCGAGACGAGCTTGCCGTCGACGCAGGCCCCGGTCGGCTCCACGTCGACATAGGTGCCGCCGGCGAGCCGCACCTCGGGCTCGCAATATTGGAGCGCCGCCACCCGCTTGCCCTTGACCACGCCGTCGACCGCGATCAGCACCTGGACGCCGTGGCAGATCGTGAAGATGGGCTTGTCGGCCTCGTGGAAGTGCCGGACCAGGCGCTGCACCCGGGGATCGATGCGGATATATTCGGGCCCGCGGCCGCCGGCCACGTAGACCGCGTCGTACTCGGCCGGATCGACATCCGCGAACGTCTTGTTCAGCGTGTAGAGATGGCCCGGCTTCTCGGTGTAGGTCTGGTCGCCCTCGAAATCGTGCAGCGACGTTTTTATCAGCTGCCCGGCCTTCTTGTCGGGGCAGACGACGTGCACCGTGTGGCCCACGGCATGCATCGCCTGCTCGTACACGAAAATCTCGTACTCCTCGCTGAACTCGCCGACCAGCATCAGGATCTTCTTGCCGGGCATGGTGCTGCTCCCGTCACTCGCTCGTGGCTCCCGTTGGCACCATCCCATACACGCCCCCGAGGCACGCTCCAAGAGCCACCCTCCGGCGCTTCCTGTCTTGGCGGGGCAGGGGAACGTGCTAGGCAGGCCGTCGGCAGAGCGGCTATCCCCCCGAAGGGGTCGGCCGGCGGAGACGGTGGCCATGCGGGTCCTGGTGCTCGGCAGCGGTGTCATCGGCACCACGACGGCCTACTACCTCGCCCAGGACGGGCACGAGGTGACGGTCCTCGACCGCCAGCCCGGCCCGGCGCTGGAGACGAGCTTCGCCAACGCCGGCGAGATCTCGCCGGGCTATTCCTCCCCCTGGGCCGCTCCCGGCATTCCCCTGAAGGCGCTGAAGTGGCTCTTCATGCGCCACCGCCCGCTCGTCATCTGGCCCAAGCCCGACCCCGCGATGATCCTCTGGGGCCTCCGCATGCTCCGCAACTGCACGGCCGCCCGCTACGAGCTGAACAAGGGCCGCATGCTGCCGCTCGCCGAGTACAGCCGCGACCTCCTGCGCGAGCTCCGCGCCAGCACCGGCATCGCCTATGACGAGCGCGCCAAGGGCACGCTCCAGCTGTTCCGCACCCGGAAAATGCTGGACGGCACGGCCAAGGACATCGCCATCCTCGAGCGCTTCGGCGTGCCCTACGAGCTCCTGGACGCCCCGGGCTGCATCCGCGCCGAGCCGGCGCTCGCCCGGGTCGCGGAGAAGATCGCGGGCGGCCTTCGCCTCCCCGGCGACGAGACCGGCGACTGTTTTCTGTTCTCTCAGGCGCTTGCTCGTCTCTGCGCCGAGGCCGGCGTCCGCTTCCGCCACGGCATCACCGATCCGGGGGCTCGAGCAGGCGGGCGACCGCATCGCCTGCCGTCCTGGCGAACGACGAAAAGCTGACGGCCGACGCCTATGTCGTGGCGCTCGGGCAGCTACGCCCCGCTGCTGCTGCGCAAGGTCGGCATCGGCCTTCCGGTCTATCCCGGTCAAGGGCTACTCGATCACCGTGCCGATCACCGACCCGGCCGGCGCTCCGGAATCGACCGTCATGGACGAGACCCACAAGGTCGCCATCACCCGCCTCGGCGACCGCATCCGCGTCGGCGGCACGGCCGAGCTGGTCGGCTACAACACGACGCTGCGCCAGGGCCGGCGGCGCCACGCTCGAGCATGTCGTGACCGACCTCTATCCCGCCGGCGGCGACGTGGCCCGCGCCAGCTTCTGGTGCGGCCTCCGGCCGATGACGCCGGACGGCCCGCCCGTGATCGGCCCCACCCGCTACAAGAACCTCTACCTCAACGCCGGCCACGGCACGCTCGGCTGGACGATGAGCTGCGGCTCCGGCCGCCTCCTGGCCGACCTCGTCGCCGGCCGCAAGCCCGCCATCGACGCCCGCGATCTCTTCCTCGATCGCTACGCGCGCGCGGCCTGAGCCGGGGAGGGCCGGAAGAGCATGCGCCCCGCGACCGCGACCATCGACCTCGCAGCCCTCCGGCACAACCTGGATCAGGCCCGCCGCCGCGCCGGGAAGAGCCGCGTCGTCGCCGTCGTCAAGGCCAACGGCTACGGCCACGGCGCCGCCCGCCTCCTGCCGGCCCTCGCCGCCGCCGACATGCTGGGCGTCGCCTGCATCGAGGAAGCGCTCATCCTCCGCGAAGCCGGCGCTCGTCAGCCGATCCTTCTCCTGGAGGGCGTGTTCGAGCCCGACGAGCTCTCGCTCATGTGCCCGCCACGGCCTCGAGATCGCGGTGCACGAGCCGGGCCAGCTCCGCATGCTCGAGACGGCCCGGCTCGACCGCCCGCTCACCGCCTGGCTCAAGATCGACAGCGGCATGGGCCGCCTCGGCTTCCGCCCCGAGGCGGCACCGGCCGCCTATGCCCGCCTTGCCGACTGCGCCGCCGTCGGCGAGATCCGCCTGATGACCCACCTCGCCAGCGCCGACGCGCACGAACCACCCGATGACCGGAGCCCAGCTCGGGCGTTTCGAGGCGCTGACGAAAGACCTGCCGGGAGAGCGCTCCCTCGCCAACTCCGCCGGTCTTCTGTCGGTCCCCGCGGCACAGCGGCCAGTGGGTGCGCCCCGGCATCATGCTCTACGGCGTCTCGCCGCTCGAAGGGCCGCACCGGCCCGGACGAGGGCCTCCGGCCGGTCATGACGCTCGCCACCCGCCTCATCGCCGTGAAAGAGGTCCAGGCCGGCGACACGGTCGGCTACGCCGCCACCTGGCGGGCGGCGCGGCCCACGCGGATCGGCATCGCCGCCATCGGCTATGGCGACGGCTACCCCCGCCACGCCCCCTCGGGCACGCCGGTCCTGGTCGCCGGCCGCGCCGCACGCCTCGCCGGACGCGTGTCGATGGACATGATCGCCCTCGACCTCACGGACGTGCCCGAGGCCGAGGTCGGCACCCCCGTCACCCTCTGGGGCTCTTCTCTTCCGGTCGAGACCATCGCCACCGCCGCCGGCACCATCGCCTACGAGCTGCTCTGCGGCATCACCGGCCGCGTCCACGTCCAGGTCACGGACGAGCCGCCGGCCTGAGTCACGAGCCCGGACGCCGGCCCAGGAGCCAGGGCCACTTGGGCGTCGCCGCGGCCCAGGCGCGCCAGGCCTCGCCGTGGCGCGCCGCCAGCGCCTCCTCCTCGAGCCCGGCCTCGCGCATCAGCGTGATCGCCCCCACCATCAAGCAGAGAAAGGTAAAAACGCTCGGGACGGCGAGGAAAAGGCCGAGCTGGCCCCCGCGGCCAGTGTCCGCACCTCAGTTGATGGGCCAGCCGAGCAGGTGGTCTAAGGAACTCAGCGATTATCTCGATCGCAATCCCGACGACCATCTCGACGATATAGCCAAGCCCAGGAACCGCCACCCCGAGTTGGTTACTTCCTTAGGACCTTGCTCTTGCCATTTGGTCGGCGGTTGGTAGGTGCGAAGTTACCCTCTGTACTACTTTGCAAGCGCCTCTATCGCGTTCGCCAATGTGGAGTTGGGGTTGCTTCTGCAATAGTCAGCGACCTTCTCGGCATTGGCCTGCGCCTTGTCACTGTCTATCACCGGGTTACCGGCCTTACCATGGACATAACCGTTAACCCACAGGGCAACGGCAATAGTCTTAGCTGTCGACAGGGCACCAACCTCCTTGCAGGTGGCCTTCGACATGTCCATTTCCGCGGCCATTACTTGGCCAGCCGAAAAGATACTTGCAACAGCAACTGCAATCGGAAGATAGCGCTTCATGTCCGGATCCTCCCTAAGCTGCCAGCAAGAGATAGTAGCACGCTTTAGGTCCGCATGTCCCGTTAATTCGGCAGGGCTATCGCATTTGGCGGGAGGTTGCGAAGCGGGGGCACCGTGAGCGGGGAGGAGCGGTGCCATGGAGGCGGGCCGGTGCCGGGACGCGAAGGCGGCGCGGCGAATTGCTCGTCCGGGCTGAAGCAACTCATCCGGGATTCTCCGGATGGCTGGCTTCCGACGGTTGATGATGCGTCGTTGCGCCGCATCCGACAAGCCTCTGAGGGCCCGAAGCAGCCCCGTCGGCCGCATCCACGCGCGTCATAAGGCTCGCGCCCCATCTTGCGGCCGCGTTCGTCGGTTCTCGGTCGCTCATGGACACACCTCGGCCCTCGGGTTGCGATCGATCGTTGCTCGCGATGCTCATGCCGGGAGCGGCGGCGACCGTGGCCGCAGATCGACGATGAGCCCCAGGATCTTGGCGAACAGCGCCCTCGGCACGGCGACCTCGGCCATCTGGAAGGCGATATAGCGGCCGTGGATCACCACCTTCGCGCCGATCTTGATCAGCTTGTCCTTCAGGCTGGTCAGCGACCAGTCCTTGATCGGCTCGGGCGTCGCCAGGGTGCGCAGGAAGTTGCCGAGGTTGTAGGCCAGCGCATGAAGCTGGAGTCGGACCGCATTGGCGGCGAACGACCGGCACGACAGCCGCGTCCACCTGATCGCGCCATGGACTCCAGCGTGAGCCCAACCCATGGCGAGCAGGAGATGAGCGTCTGGAACGGGCATTACGCCTGTACCTGTTATCATCCGCTTTTCTTGTTCAACCAGTTTGGCGATCTCGAACGCTGTGCGCTGCGGCCCGGCAACGTTCATAGCGCCGACGGCTGGCAGGACGTGCTCGGGCCGGTGATCGCCCGCTATCGAGGCAAGGTCTAGCGCATCTATTTCCGCGCCGACCGCAGCCTTCGCCATGCCGGGAATTACTACGAGTACCTGGAAGACAAGCGGATCAAGGACGCGATCCGGCTCCCCGCCAACCGGGTCCTGCAGGAGCGGATCGGTCATCTGCTCAAGCGCCCGGCCGGGCGTCCGCCGAACCATGTCCGCCGGTCTCACGCGAAGTTTCCGGTATCAGGCTGGAAGCTGGACCACAACCACGCCGAGTGATCGCAAGGTTGAGTGGCATCCCGGCGAGCTATGTCCCGCGCGTCGGCTTCATCGTGACCAACATCGAACACGATGCCTCGCGGCGGCCGGCAGCCATGGACACGGTCGATCCATCGGCCGGACAGCTCGCTGAGGGCTGAGAGGTTCCTCTCCGCCGTCAGCCAGCGTGTCTCGAAGCGACCCATCTGGCTTGGCGATGCCGCCGCGCCCGAGGCCGCCTTGCCGCCGACGATCCAGCGCATCGCCGGATCGTGCCGCAGGCGCAGGGCGTCGTTGACATCCTCGTACCCGGCAAGCCGCCCGAACACCGACTGCCGCAGCAGCCCGACCAGTGCATGGCGACCATTCCTGCCGGTACGTGCATCGGCCAGCAGGTCACCCGCCATCGCGCTGAGAGCGAGGGCGTCGTCGAGTTCGCGGTAGGCCAGCAATCCGGCATCGGAGGTGATCCGGGGAGCCATGGAACTCGAGCTTCAGCCGGCGATCGAAATCGAGCCTGAGAGAGCCCTCGATCGCTTCACCCGTCGGGTGCGCCATGACGGCCCCACGCGGTTCAGGTTAACCTGTTGATTGTTATACCTGAATTCGTCTCGAAATCACATCAAATCGCCCCGTCATCCGGCGAATGCGGGGTAGAACAGGGCCACGCCAACGAAAAAGAGACCCGGAAAGGCCCGGGTGACGGAGTCCAGCACTGTCGGCGTGCCCCGCTCGTCGACCTGGCACTATCGCTCGCGCTCGTAGGGATGATCGCATGAGACCGTCTATCGGGCCACCGTCGAAGGTCCGCGTCTCATCGAGGCCGGTCGACGGATCGCTCAGGCGGCGACCGCCTCGAGGATCGACAGGGGCGCGTTGGTCGGCAGCAGGCGCGCCAGCCTCAGGCCGGCCGCAGCGAAGAGCCGCTCGTAGTGCTCGCGGGTCCGCTCCATGCCGCCGGTCACCGCCAGCATGTTCAAATCCGACAGCTTGATCGGGTCGGGCTCGTTGCCCGGCGGCACGATCGTCTCGACCACCAGCACGCGGCCGCCCGGGCGCATGGCCCGGCGGCAGTTGTCGAGAATCGTCCCGGCCCGCTCGTCGTCCCAGTCGTGGACGACCTTCTTGAGGGCGTAGGTGTCGGCCTCCGGCACGCCGGCGAAAAAGTCGCCGGCGACCAGCTCGCAGCGCGGCAGGGGCCCACCGACACCCTTCCGTGCCGCCTCGATGCCGCTCGCCCGGTCGAGCAGGACGCCGGTCAGGTGCGGATTGAGGCCCACGATGGCCGAGAGCAGCTGGCCATGTCCGCCGCCGACGTCGACGACCCGCCGGCATGCGGAGAAGTCGTAGGCGCGCGCCGCCTCGACATTGCCGCCCGAGCCGAGCGATACCATCGCCCGCTGGAAGAGAGCGGCCTCCTCGGGGTGGCGATCCAGCCACTCGAAGCGCGGCGCGCCGAACACGTGACCGAAGGCCGCCTCGCCGGTCCGCACGGAATGCAGCAGCTGCCCCCACGCCGCGTAGGCCTCGCGGTTGATCATGCGGATGAAGTCCCGCGGCCCCTCGGGCAGATCGGAGCGCAGCCCTTCGCTGAGCTCGGTCTGCGCGAACAGGCCCGGCTCCTCCTCGCGGAACACGCCCTCGCCGGCGAGGAACCGCAGCACGCGATAGAGCGCGCCGGCGTCGGCGCCGGCCGCCGTGGCGAGATCATCCACCGTGCGTGGCCCGCCGTGCAGCAGGTCCGCGATCTTCAGCTCGGCCGCGACGTGGAGCGCCTGCGCCACGGCGAAGCCGAACCCCATCCGCAACAGGCGCTGCGCGACCGTAGCCATGACCTTCTCCCCTGCCGAGCCGAGCCGCCGCGGGCACTGCCGCGACCATCCGGCACATAGCTCGACCGGATGCTACCATGCGGGAGAAGCGGAGCCTCATCAATTCGCGGGCTCCAGCGGCGGCTCTAGCCCGAAAGCCCCGTCGCCTCCCACCGCCCGCTCGCGGCCGAGCGCAGCACCGCCTCGCACACGCGCTGCGTCTCCAGCGCCGCCGCGAAATCCGGCTGGGCCGGCACCCCCGTCTCCAGCCCCTTCAGAAAATCGGCCAGCGCATGAACAAAGCTGTGCTCGAAGCCGATGGTGAGGCCGGGCACCCACCAGTGGCCCATATAGGGATGCTCGCCATTGGTGACGTGGATGCGCCGCCACCCCGCCAGATGGCTTTTTGTCCTTTCTCCACTTTCCGGGCTCCGATACTCGAAGAAGTCGAGATACTCGCTCTCGTGCAGGTCGAAGCGCAGCGAGCCGTCGGCCCCGTTCAGCTCGAATGTCTTTTGTGCCTTCTGGCCGCGGGCGTAGCGCGTGCTCTCGAAGACGCCGATCGAGCCGTTGGCGAACCGGCAGAGAAAAGCGCAGGCATCGTCGATGCGCACCGGCTCCGGCTTTCCCGTCTCCTGGTGCACGCGCTCTCTGACAAAAGTCTCGGTATCGGCAGTCACGCGCGTGATGGGCCCGTTCAGCCACATCGCCGTATCGATGCAGTGGGCGAGAAGGTCGCCGGTGACGCCCGAGCCCGCGGCGCCGGCATCCAGCCGCCACAGCGCCGTCCCGCCCTGCGGCACCTCCGGCGCTATCGTCCAGTCCTGCAGGAACCGCGCCCGATAGTGAAACGGCCGGCCGATCCGGCCCTCCTCGACGAGCTGCCGGGCCAGGCTCACCGCGGGCACCCGGCGATAATTGTACCAGACCATGGTCGGCACGCCGGCCTTCCGCACGGCTTCGACCATCGCCTCCCCCTCGGCCACGTCCATCGCGAGCGGCTTCTCGCACAGGATCATCTTGCCCGCCGCCGCCGCCCCGAGCGCGATCTCCTTGTGGAGATTGTTCGGCACGCAGATGTCGACCGCGTCGATGTCGTCCCGGGCGACGAGCTTTTTCCAGTCGGTCTCGACGCTTGGGAAGCCCCAGACGTCGGCAAACGCGGCAACGCCGGCGGCGTCGCGGGCGCAGACGGCCTGAAGCAGCGGCCGATGCAGCAGCTCCGGGAAGAACCGGCTGACCCTCTGATAGGCATTGGCATGCGCCCGGCCCATGAACCCGCAGCCCACCAGCCCGACCCTGAGCGGTTTTCTCAATGCCTCTTCTCCTCCCTGTGCGACCCTCGGGGGCGTCTCCGCGTTGGCGCTCCCAGCCTGGAACCGGGCGGGACGAGCCCGGTTCTGAAGTCCATGCGGGCCCGGTCGCCCGATTGTCCCGCCCGGGCCAGACCCTATCGCGCGTGAGCGGGAGATGACACATGAGACCTCATCTGCCGAGTGGCCCCGCCGGGATCTTGTCGGTTGCGGCGCTGCTCGCCATGGCCGGATGCGCCGGCTCGGGCACGCCGCCCAACGCCCAGCTCGCCCGCGCCGATCTGGCGGTGCAGGAGGCGGTGGCGGCCCAGGCCTCGCAATATGCCGCCACCGATCTGAGCCGGGCGCAGACCGACCTCGCCGCGGCCCATCAGGCGGTCAATGACGGAAACTTCGCCCATGCCCGGCGCTAGGCCGAGCTCGCCGAATCGGATGCGCAGCTGGCCCAGGCGCGCACGGAGGCCGCCCAGGCGCGGCAGGCCTCCTCGCAGATGAGCACCACGGTCAACGAGCTTCAGCAGGAGACGACGAAACCCGCATCGCCGGTCGTCGTGACACCGGCACTGCAACCTGCATCACCGGTGGTCGTGACACCGACATCGCAACCCTAGGCGGAGGGCCTGACCATGACGTCGCTACGTTCCTCCCGGGGACTTCGCATGATGGCGCCAAGAGCATCTGGCATGATGGCGCTGCTGGCGATGGCCTCGCTCGCCGGATGCGCCACCAAGCCGGCGAACCTGGACCAGGCGGCCACCGCCATCCAGGCCGCCCGCGCCGACCCCGAGATCACCCAATATGCCCCGGCCGAGCTCGACAAGGCCCAGGCCGATCTGGACAGCGCCAACAATGCCTGGGAGACGGGCCAGGGCAGGGACGACGCATCCAACGGTGCCGTCATCGCCATGCAGCAGGTGGAGATCGCCCGGGCCACGGCCGAGCAGCGCAAGGCCCAGGCTCAGGTCACCCAGCTCGGCAGCACGCGCGAGAAAGTCCTGCGCGAGTCGGCCGAGCAGGAGGTGGCGACGCTCCGCCAGCAGCTGGCATCCCTACAGGCCAAGCAGACCGACCGCGGCATCGTGCTGACCATGGGCGACGTTCTGTTCGACGTCGATCAGGCGACGTTGAAGCCCGGCGCCATCGAGCAGATGAGCCGGCTGGCCCAGTTCCTCCAGCAGCACCCGGACCAGAGCCTCCGCATCGAGGGCTACACGGACTCGACCGGAACCGCCGACTACAACCAGAGCCTGTCGCAGCGCCGCGCCGACGCCGTCCGCAACACCCTCGTCGCCGATGGTGTGGCCCCCCAGCGCATCGTCGCCGTGGGCCTCGGCGAGGACTATCCCGTGGCGACGAACAGCACCGCCGCCGGCCGCCAGCAGAACCGCCGCGTCAACATCGTCATCGCCAACCCGCCGGCCGCGTAGGCGGCCCGCGTGCTCGCGGCCGCCCCGTCTTCTAGGCGGGCTCCCGGCGGCGGCGCCGCTCGCGCTCGCCGGTGGCTCGCGGCTCCTGCGTCGGAAGCGTGATGACCTGGGCCAGCGCCGTGTAGGGTGCCGTCTTGTGCGGAAACGCCATCGCCTCGACGAAGTGGCGCTGGAACTCGGGCTCGATCGCCGTTTCTACTTTCTCGATGCGGTCGACCAGCCCCTCGATCTCGCGGCGGGCGGCGCGGTTCAGGAGCGCGATCCGGGCGCCCGTGCCGGCGGCGTTGCCGACGCTGTGGACGCGGGCGGGCTCGCAGTCCGGCACGAGGCCCAGGACCAGCGCGTGCAGCGGGTCGATGTGGCTGCCGAAGGCTCCGGCCAGCATGATCCGGTCGACCCGCTCGATGCCCAGTCGGTCCATCAGGAGCCTGCAGCCCGCATGAAGGGCGGCCTTGGCGAGCTGGATCGCCCGGATGTCGCCCTGGGTGACACGGATGACCGGCTCGCCGTCGTGGAGCAGATAGGAAAAGGTGCGGCCGGTCGCCTCGATCCGGGCCGTGCGGGCGGCGAGGCGGCCGTCGATCACGCCGTCGGCGGTGACGATGCCGGCGAGAAAAAGCTCGGCCACGACCTCGATGATGCCCGACCCGCAGATGCCGGTGACGCCGCTCAGGGCCACGGCGTCGAGAAAGCCCGGCTCGTCCGACCAGAGGTCGGAGCCGATGACCTTGAAGCGCGGCTCCAGGGTCGCCCGGTCGATGCGGACCCGCTCGATGGCGCCCGGGGCCGCCCGCTGGCCGGCGCTGATCTGGGCACCCTCGAAGGCCGGCCCGGTCGGCGAGGAGCAGGCGAGAAGGCGCTCGCGATTGCCCAGCACGATCTCGGCATTGGTGCCGACATCGACCAGAAGCAGCATGTCGTCGGTCAGGTGCGGGCCCTGGGCCAGGACCATGCCCGCCGCGTCGGCGCCGACATGGCCGGCGATGCAGGGCAGGACATAGATCCTGGCGCCGGGGTGGAGAGCGCTCTGGCCGAGCTCGCGGGCCGGCAGGTCTAGGGCGCCGTCCACCGCGAGCGCGAAAGGGGCCATGCCGAGCTGGGTCGGGTCGATGCCGAGGAAGAGGTGATGCATGATCGGGTTGCCGACCACGACCATCTCGAGGACGAGGCCGAGGTCGATGCCGGCCGCCTCTGCGACCTCGGCCGCGAGCTGGCTCACGGCATCGCGCACGGCCCGGGTCATCTCGACCTCGCCGCCCGGGTTCATCATCACGTAGGACACCCGGCTCATCAGGTCCTCGCCGAAGCGGATCTGCGGGTTCATCAGCCCGGCCGAGGCCTTCGTCTCCCCGGTCAGGAGATCGGTGAGATGGGCCGCGATCGTGGTCGAGCCGATGTCGACCGCGAGGCCGTAGGCGGCGCCTTGATAGCCGGGCCAGACGGCGATGATCCGCGTCCCGTCGTGGACCGCGACGGTCACCTTCCAGGCCCCGCGACGGAGCGCCGCCTGGAGCTTCTGGAGCACGTCCAGCTCGGCCGCGAGGCCCGTCAGGCCCCATTGCTTGTCCAACGCCTCGGCCAGCCGCTCGAGGTCGCCGCGGGCGTGGTGCATGTCGGGCTGATCGACCTCGACATAGTAGAGCCGGAGCACCGGATCGAGCGCCACGGCGCGGGCGTCGGCGCTCTTGCGCACCACCTGCCGGTGGAGCTGGCTCTCCGGCGGGACATCGATGACCAGGTCGCCCTCGACAAGGGCCTGACAGGAGAGGCGGCGACCTGCGCCGAGACCTTTGCGCTCGGCGTAGCGGCGCTCGACATCCGTGGCAGCGGAGAGATGGCCGGCGGCGCTGGCGATGCCGTGCTTGGCGAAGCTGCCCTCGGCGACGGTGATCTGGCAGCGGCCGCAGAGCGCCCGGCCGCCGCAGACGCTGTCGACGTCGACCCCGAGCCGGCGGGCCGCGGCCAGGAGGCCGGTGCCCCTCGAGAAGCGCCCCCGCTTGCCCGAGGGCGTGAAGACGACCAGCGCCTCGTTGCTCGTCGCTTCCGGGCTCATCGGTGCTCGGCTTCGGGGTCGGGCTCGTTGCCGAGGGCGGCGACGAGCGCCCTCAGCGCCGTGGCATCGTAGGCGGCCTCGAGGCGGTCGGCCGCCGCCTGCGCCTCGGCCTCGAGATCCTCTCCGCAGGGCAAGGGCGGGTCCCTCGCCCACTCGCCGAGATAGGCGTCGGTGCCGGTCAGCTTCGCGCGCATGGCGGCGCGGTCGATCGCCTCCTGAAAGCGGTCGCTGAGCTGCCGGCGCGCGGTCCGGCGGCCGGCACGCACGAGAACCTGGGCCGGGATGGCCCGCCAGCGAACGATCACGAGCTCGGCCATCGCCGTCTCAGGCGGCCTGCCGCAAGAAATGGCCGATCTGGCCGAGCCCGGTCGGGTGCCGCTCGAAGGCGAGGCCGAGCCGCGAGGCGGCCGCCTGGGCCTTGGCCTCGACGGCCGGGTCGTCGCTCTGGGCCAGCCAGACGACGCGCCGATAGTTCTCGAAGTAGAGCGGCAGCAGCTCGGGATGGCGGTCCAGGCCCAGCCCCCGCCAGACCAGGGTCTCGAACTGACGGGCCAGGAAGTCGGTGAGGTAGAAGGTGCCCGGCTCGGCCTCCGCGAGCGCCTCGAACACGGCATCGCCGGCATAGAACGCATAGCAGTGCGGCCCGGCGATGCGGGGCACGCCTTCCTCGGCCAGCACCCGGTCGAGCTCGCCGCCGGTGCCGCAGTCGCCATAGAGGACCAGGAGCCGCGCATAGTGCGGGCGCCAGCGCCGGATCGCCTGCCGCACCCGCTCGGGGATTCCGGCAGGACGGTTGTGCAGCGAGGCCGGCAGGCAGCGTATGTCGATCGCCCCGAGGCGGCTGGCGGCGATCACGGCCCGCAGCTCGCGGGCGAGGGCGCCGCAGGCGATGACGAGGGTACGGCCGCCCCCCGCCTCGCCGGACGGTGCGGTCGGCGGCGGCGCGGTCACGCGGAGACGGCCTGCTGGTTGTGGCGCTTGGCCATGTAGCGCTTGGCCGTCTCGACCGCGACGGACGCGTCGCGGCAATAGGCATCGGCGCCCACCGCCTGGGCGAAGCTCTCGTTCAGGGGGGCGCCACCCACGAGCACCACATAGTCGTCGCGGATGCCGGTCTCGATCATCGTGTCGATGACGATCTTCATGTAGGGCATGGTGGTCGTCAGCAGGGCCGACATGCCGAGGATGTCGGCCTTGTGCTCCTTCAAGGCGCTCAGATACTTGTCGACGTCGCAGTTGACGCCGAGGTTCACCACCTCGAAGCCGGCGCCCTCCATCATCATCGCGACCAGGTTCTTGCCGATGTCGTGGATATCGCCCTTGACGGTGCCGATCACCATCTTGCCGACGGTGGGCGCCCCGGTCTCGGCCAGGAGCGGCCGGAGGATCGCCATCCCGCCCTTCATGGCGTTGGCCGAGAGCAGCACCTCGGGAACGAACAGGATGCCGTCCCGGAAGTCGATGCCGACGATCGTCATGCCGGCGACCAGGGCCTCGGTGAGGGTGGCGTACGGCTCCCAGCCCCGCTCCAGCAGGATCCTGACGCCCTCCTCGACCTCGGCCTTGAGACCGTCATAGAGGTCGTCCTGGATCTGCTTGACGAGCTCGTCGTCGTCCAGCTCGCGAAGGTCGAGATCGCCGCCCAACTCGCTCATCACCGTCTCCGTCCGACCGGAACCCATCGCCCTGGTCCCGCCTTAGCGAGGCGCCGTTGCCACACTTGCGATGGAGCGACCCACCGCCATCGCAATGCGACAGGAGGATCGGTCGGGGCCCTACCGTGGTGCAGCACGATTCGCGATATCTGGCTCGATCAGCGATGTGATGCGTCTGTACCCGATACGGTGGGAGCTGCATCGGGCGGTGCGACAGTCCTTCGAGCGGCCGGCGGCGGCCCTCATCGCCGCCCTTCTCCTGGCCGGCTGCGCGGCGGCCGAGGCCCCGCCGCAGGTGTCACCGCCCCCTGCCGTCGGCAAGGGTCAGCCGGTGAGCGCCGCAGCGTGGGCCAGCGCCACGCCCTTCATCTTCGAGGCTCTCGATCGCAGCGGCGACGGGGCTCTCACGCCCGAGGAGATCGAGGCAGTCACGGGGAAGGGCCGGATCGACGGTCTCTCGCCGATCCCCGAGATCGAGCTCCGGGGCCTTCTCGCCTATGGCGACCGCAACGGTGACGGCCGGATCGACGCCCAGGAGCTCAGCTTCTTCCGCACCCGGGTCTTCGTCCTTCTCGACCGCAATCGCGACGCCCGGCTCGACCGCGGAGAGCTCGAGGTGGCGGACATCGTCGTGGGCTATGCCTATCGGTCGTGGCTGCCCCCCTGATCCGGCCGGAGCCGGGCGGGCAGGCGGCATTGCGGGAGCAGCGCCAGGTCGCCTACCATCGCTGCCGTACCGTTGCGGCACGAAGGACCCATGGAACCGCCTTTTCTCCTCTTTCTCGGCGACGTCGCCGACCAGCTCGCCGCCAAGACGGCGCACGGAATCAAGGACTGGCGGCCGGAGCGCTGCTTCGGCCAGCTCCGCCTCCCGGGCTGCAAGGCCGATCTCGGCATCCAGGACGTGAGCGTGGCCCAGGCCAAGGAGGCGGGGTGCCGCACCATGATCGTCGGCGTCGCCAACTCGGGCGGCTTCATGGCGGACCACTGGGTAGCCCCAATCGTCCAGGCGATCGAGGCGGGCATGGACATCGCCTCGGGCCTGCATCAGCGGCTGGGGGACGTGCCGGCGATCGCCGAGGCGGCAGGCCGGTGCGGCGTCCGGCTCTTCGACGTGCGCCATCCCACCCAGCGCTTCGCGACCGCGACCGGGGTGAAGCGCAGCGGCAAGCGGGTCCTGACAGTCGGCACCGACTGCTCCTGCGGCAAGAAATACACGGCGCTGGCGCTCGAGAAGGAGATGCGCGCCCGCGGCATGAAGGCGACCTTCCGCGGCACGGGCCAGACCGGGATCATGATCTCCGGCGACGGTGTCGCCATCGACGCGGTGGTCGCCGACTTCATCTCCGGTGCCGTCGAATGGCTGAGCCCGGCGAACGAGCCCGACCACTGGGACGTCATCGAGGGCCAGGGCTCGCTCTTCCACCCCGCCTTCGCCGGGGTGACGCTCGGCCTCCTCCACGGCGCCCAGCCCGACGCCCTGGTTCTCTGCCACGAGCCCACCCGCACCCACATGCGTGGCCTTCGCCACCAGCCCCTGCCGGGTCTCCGCGAGTGCCTGGATGCCTGCCTCCTGGCCGCCCGTCTCACCAACAAGGGCGTGACGGCCGTGGGCATCGCCGTGAATACCGCCAGGCTCGATGCCGGCGAGCGGGACGCCTACCTGACCCGGGTGTCGGAGGAGATGGGGCTGCCGGCGGTGGACCCGATCGTCACCGGCGTCGGCCCGATCGTCGACCGGCTCGCCGGCTAGCGCCATGGCGAGCCCCAGCGCCCGCCGCCTCGTCGCCCGCCACGAGGTCTTTCCGATCCAGGGCAGCTTCAGGATCAGCCGCGGCTCGCGCACCGAGGCGCATGTCGTCCTCGTCGAGATCGCCGAGGCCGGCGCCATCGGCCGCGGCGAGTGCGTGCCCTATCCGCGCTACGGCGAGAGCGTCGAGCAGACCCTGGGCGTCATCGAGGGCGTCCGGGCGTTGATCGAGGAGGGCGGCACGCGCGCCGAGCTGCAGATCGCCCTCGGTGCCGGGGCCGCGCGCAACGCGCTCGACTGTGCCTTGTGGGACCTCGAGGCGAAGCTCTCCGGCCGGCCCGTCTGGCGGCTGGCCGGGCTCGAGGCGCCGCAGCCGCTGACCACCGCCTACACGATCTCGCTGGGCACGCCGGAGACCATGGCCGAGGCGGCGGCGCTGGCTGCCGACCGGCCGCTGCTGAAGGTGAAGCTCGGTGGCGAGGGCGACGTCGAGCGCGTGCGCGCCGTCCGTGCCGCGGCCCCGGACGCGCGGCTGGTCGTCGACGCCAACGAGGCCTGGACGCCTGCGATGGTCCTGCCCTACGGCGAGGCGCTGGCCCGGCTGGGTGTCGAGCTGATCGAGCAGCCGCTGCCGGCCGGCGAGGACGGGCCGCTCGCCGAGATGGCGAGGCCCGTGCCGCTGGGCGCGGACGAGAGCTGCCATACCCTGGACGGGCTGTCCGAGCTCAGGCGATGCTACGACGTCGTCAACATCAAGCTCGACAAGACGGGCGGCCTCACCGAGGCGTTGGCCATGGCCCGAGAGGCGCGGCGGCTGGGCTTCGGGATCATGCTCGGCTGCATGGTCGGCACCAGTCTCGCCATGGCGCCCTCGACCCTGCTCGGCGGCATGGCGCGCTTCGTCGATCTCGACGGTCCCCTCCTCCTCGCCCGCGATCGGGAGCCGGGGCTCCGCTTCACCGGCAGCGTCCTCGCACCGCCGCCTCCAGGCCTCTGGGGCTAAGCGCTCAAGGCCTGAAGAAATAGAGGCGGTCGTCGGCCTGCACGGCGGCCAGCCCGCCGCTCGCATCCAGGGCCACCGCGTAGCCGAAATCGGTCATGGTCTTCGGTGTCGGCGGTGCCAACCGGGCCTGGAGCTGCCAGGACGTCCCGTCGGCCGAGCCCGCATAGAGATAGGCGATCCCGCAGCGGGGCAACGTCGTCGCACACTCCGCGCGAGGTGCGCCGATCAGGAGGCGGCGGCCGTCGGCGCTGAGCCCGACCGCCTCGCCGAAGCCGCCGGCCTCGGCCTCGGGCGGCTCGATGCGGGCGGCGCGCTTCCAGTCCGGCCCGGCCCTGACGACGACGTAGACCGACTGGTCGCTGCCGATCGCCAGGACCCGGGCGTCCGGCGTCAGGGCGAGCGTCTCGCCGAAGGTTCCCTCGCTCGCGGTCGCCGGCTCGAGGGTGCTCGCCAGCACCCAGCCCTCGGGCTGGTCGGTGAAGACCAGAAGCTGGCCGGGATCTCCGGTCAGGCCGTGGCCGCCGGTCACCACGACCGCGGCCCCGTCCGTAACGCCGACCGCGCCGCCGAAGGCCACGTTGTAGATGGCGGGGTCCGGCTCCTTGAAGATGCCGCGCAGCTTCCAGCCCGTGCCCTGCTCCTGGAAAAGCTGGGCCGTGCCGCAGCGATCCGCGGGAACGCCGACGCGGCAGTCGTAGTTGAGCGCGCCGATCACGGCGGTGCGGCCATCGGGCGAGAGAGCCACGGCCGGCGGGGCCGGATGGTCGTAGCCCTTGCTGCCCTCGAGAACCGGCTCGCCCGCCGACTCGATGCCGTCGCTCCCCACACGATAGATCCTGCCCCGGGCGCTGCCGTAGGCGTGGATCAGGATGGTGCTGCCGTCGGAGGACATGGTGGCGACCGTCGGCACGCAACCCACGGCATCCGAGTTCCGGGCCAGGAGGTCGGCGATCGGTCGCGGCTGGCCCGTTCCCAGGTCGTAGAGGCGCAGCCGCCAGCAGCCATCCGGGGCTCGTGCCATCGTCGCCAGCCTGGAGCCGTCGCCGCTCAGGCCGTCGCCGATGATGGTCTCGCCGGACTCCAGCACGGCGGTCGGCTTCGGCGCCGCCGGAGGCTCGGCCCCAGCGGCCGTCGCGGCGGCGGCAAGGGCGCAGGCGGCGGCAAGGGCGAGGCGGCGGAGAAGGGGCATCCGAGGCTCCTGGGGGCAATGGTGGCGGCGATGGCCCGCAGCAATAGGCGAGGCCCGCCGGCCAGGGCAAGGCGCCTCCGGTGCCCCGCTCCTCAGCCGCCGGCTGCGGGCTCCGGCCGCATCGTCGCCGTGGCGGCACCTCGCGGGGCCGGCGGCAGGGGCTCCGGCCCCGGGTCGGCATAGCCCGCCAGCCGCAGCTCCGGCGGCGGATCGGCCTCCTCGGGAATGGCACAGACGCCCCGGTCCGCGAGCCAATGGCCGAGCGTAGGGGACGAGGTGATCCAGGCCACCGGTGCCGCCAGCACCAGGCCCGTGACCATCGGCACGAGCCAGGGCAGCGCCGCCGGCACGACCAGCCAGGCGACCCCCGTCAGCAGCCCGCCCAGCAGCGTGGGCACCCAGAGGCCTCTACAGGCCTCGACGAGGCCGACCTCCCGCAGCGACCGGCTCTGGGCCCCCCAGACGACGGTCCGGCCGAACAGCACCATGCCGGCGATGAAGAGGCTCTGCATCACCGCCATCACCGGCGAGATCAGCAGGGAGAAAAGAAGCTCGACGGCGGTCGAGCCGACGATCCTCGGCGCGCCGCCATAGGCCCGGCGGAGCTCGGGAGAGAGGAGCGTCTGGGCCACGCCGGCGAGCTTCGGCGCGAAGCTCATGGTCAGCATCGTGGCGAAAAGGCCGACGCCGACGGCGAAAACATCCTTTGTCCAGAAGGCTGCCGGCGGCGCCGCCGCTCGCGGTGCCGAGCGCGGGGAGCACGGCCTGGGTCATGCCGAGCAGGACGAAGGCGAGCCAGGCGGGCGCTGCGGCATACATGAGGATCGCCAGGAGAAGCTGCAGGCGGCCGAGCGGCCTCACGCCCGGCAGGCCGAGCAGCCGCGGACATACTGCATGTTGCCCTGGCACCAGCGGAGGTCGCGCTTGAGGAAGTCGGGCAGGCTCGGCGGGCTCTCCTCGAAGCTGCCATGCTCGTCCGGCAGGACGCGGACCTCGTAGCCGGCGCGGCGCATCAGGACGGCCTCGACCTGGTCGTGGCTGAGGACGCGGCCGCCGAAGGGGGGACGGCCGGGGAGGGTCGGCAGGCGGCAATGCGCGCGGAACGGGGCGAGGCGGAGGATCGCATTGTGGCCCCAGTAGGGTCCCCCGTCGCCCTGCCACCAGGCGCTGCCCGTGGTGTAGGAGCGCATGCCGTGGCGCATCCCGAACTGGAAGAGCCGGGCGAAGGCGCTCCGGCTCGGCAGGCCGGTGACGAGCGTCTGGAGGATGCCCAGCCTCGGGTGGGCATCCATCAGCCGGACCAGACGCGTCAGCGCCGGCCCGGTCATCAGGCTGTCGGCGTCCAGGACGACCATATAGTCGAAGCGGTCCCCGACCCTCTCGATGAGCTCCCAGAGATTGCCGGTCTTGTGCCCTCCGTTGCCGGCGCGGCGCCGGTAGACGAGGCGCCCGGGGCGCGGACCTCGGCCTGCCAGGCGGCGAAGCGCCGGGCCTCGTCCTCGGCGATCTCGGGGCTCTGCGTGTCGCTGAGCAGGAAGACCTCGAAGCGGTCGCCGTCGCCGGTGGCATCCAGGCTCTCGACCGTGGTCCTGAGATGGCGGACGACCCGCTCGGGGTCCTCCTCGAAGACCGGCATCACGAGCGCGGTCCGGCCGCGCAGCGGCGTCTCCCCGTCGAGGTCGCGCACGAGCGGCATCACCACGGCGACCGGGTCGGGTGCGAAGTGGAGGATCAACAGTCCGATGACGGCGTTCCAGAAGCCGATCACCGTCCAGGGCAAGGTGACGAGAAAGGCCGTCAGCATCAGAAGGTCGACGATGCCGAGCCCATCGGCCGCCAGCACATAGGCGAGTGCTGCGAGCGCAGCCGCCATCGTCGCAAGAACCAGGCCCGCAAAGACCAGCCGGCGCCGCGTCAGCCCAATGCCGACGGCGGACATCCGCGGACAGCAGCGATCGGCTCAACGACGTCTCCCTCGCGCAAGTCCCTGGCTGGCAGCGCAACGAGCCACAGGCATTTGTTCGCTGGGGCCGGCCCAACGGATTAGCCGGTCCGATCAGCGGCGCTCCAGACACGCTCCAGTGAGGGGGAGACCGACCTTCAGGCGGCGGTGTAGCCGCCGTCGATCAGGATCGTCTGGCCGTTGATGAGGTCCGAGGCCGAGGAGGCGAGGAAGAGGACGAGGTCGGCGACCTCGATCGGCTTGCCGAAGCGGCCGGCCGGGATCTTGGCGCGCATCGGATCGCCGCGGGCCGGGTCGCCCCACACCTGCTCGCCCATCGGCGTGAGGATCACGGTCGGCAGGACGGCGTTGGCCTGGACATTGTGCCGCGCCCATTCGAGGCACATGACCCTGGTCAGCGCGTTGAGGCCGTTCTTGGACGCCGCATAGGCGCCGTGCAGCTCGAGCGCCACCACGCTGGTCTGCGAGGTGACGTTGATGATCTTGCCCCGCCGCTGGGCGATCATGGCGGGCGCCAGCGCCTGGGCCAGGAGAAAGGGTGCCCGCAGGTTGACGGCCTGACAGCGGTCCCAGTCCTGGACACACGTCTCGATGATCGGCTCGACGACCGCGATGCCGGCATTGTTGACCAGGATGTCGATCGTGCCGAACGCCTCCTGCGCCCGGAGCGCGGCGAGGCGCGGCCCGTCGACGCTCGCCATCTCGGCCTCGACGACGAGACAGCGACGCCCCTTGGCCTCGACAGCCGCGCGGGCCTCCTCCAGGCCTGCCTGGTCCCGCGCCACGGCCACGATGTCGGCGCCGGCATCGGCCAGGACCTTGCAGATCTCGAGACCGATGCCCTTGGAGGCGCCGGTCACGAGGGCCTTCTTCCCCGTCAACGAGAACCTTTCGATGAACTCGGCCATCGCGCTCTTCTCCCTGATTGCCCCCGATCTGTGGCCTGCGCCTACCCTCCAGGATGGAGGATGGCCTTGACGATTCCGCCCTCGCGCGCGGCCTGCATCGCGAAGGCGTCGGCGGCGCGGTCGAGCGGAAAATGGTGGGTGGCGAGGCGGCGGACATTGACCCGGCCGCGCCGGACGAGCTCGATGGCCCGGGGATAGACGTGGCCCATGCGCCGCGCGAACTTGACCGACAGGCCCTTGCGGCGGGCCAGGGAGGCGGCAAGCGCGTAGCGGTCCCCTTCGGGGATGCCGATCAGCACGCAGCGGCCGCCGATCCGTGCCGCCTCGGCCGCGAGCTGGAAGCCCTCGGGCCGATCCGTCGCCTCGAGCACGAGATCGACACCACGGCCGCCGGTCGTCTCCTGGAGCTCGGCCATGGCAGGCGACGGCGGCATCGGCGCCGAGCTCCAGGGCGGCGGCGCGTCGCTCGGCCACCGGCTCGACGCCGATCATCGTGCCGACGCCGGCGACCCTGGCGACCTGCAGCGCCAAGAGACCGATGGCGCCGCAGCCGATGACGGCACAGGTCTCGAGCAGGCGCGGCTTGGCGAGGTCGATCGCATGGACGGCCACGCCCAAGGGCTCGAGCATCGCCGCATCGGTCGCATCGAAACCGTCGGGGACCGGGAAGAGCGCCTCGGGCCTGACGGCGATGACTCTCGCCATGGCGCCCTGATGGGGCGGGGCGCCCTTGAAGACCACGTCGGGGCAGAGATTGACGTGGCCGCGGTGGCACCATTCGCACGTGCCACAGGGTGTCGCGGGATCGACCGCCACGAGCGTGCCGGCTGCGATGCCGTGGTCGCCGCTGCTCCCGGCGAGGACACGGCCGGCGAACTCGTGGCCGGGCACGAAGCCCTGCTCGACCACCTGCGCGCCGATCGCCCCTTCGAGGTAGTAGTGGAGGTCGCTGCCGCAGATCCCGACCGCCTCGACCTCGACGAGCAGCTCGTCGCCACGCGGCACCGGCCGCTGCAGCTCGCCGATCTCGACCGTCCGGATTCCGCGGATGAACGCCGCCTGCATGCCCCCGGGCCCAATCTGCGCGGCCGGCGCCGCGCGGTCGCCGAACGGCCCAAGAGTCGGCAGAAGCCGGCGAAAGGCAAGAGCCTAACCGGGCTCCACCCGCCGCGGACAGCCTCCGGGTGGCGCCGAGGCCCGCAGGGGCCGCTCGCCTCAGCCGGCCGCCTCGCTGAAGTACCAGTGGCCGAGCGGGACGTTCGCGACATTGCCCGGGATGACGCGCACCCGCCGCGGATCGTGGCCCTTCACCTTCGTGCCCTCGATCTCGACGAGCTCGCGCGGGTGGCCGCCGAAGCCCTTGTCCGTGCTGGCTGCCCCCTTGTAGCCCTTGACCCAGGCCACGCTGATCTTGCTGCCGCACGCGGCGACGAAATTGTCCAGATAGGTGCCGGCGCCGACCTCGCAGGCCTTGAAGGTGATGAGCTTGGCCGCGGTCAAGCCCCAGCCGTGCAACTTCTCGGCGAGGGCCTTGGGGCCGTAGGGCCCGACCTCGGTCGTATCGGCGTGGGCGATGATCAGGAGCCGGTCATTGATCGTCAGAGGGGCCAAGCTGCCCGATCCGATGATCGTCAGGCTCTCGGTCTCGTTCGGCCGATTCGTGAAGCACTGGGACTTCGGCAGTTTATAGTACGCCATGTAGTCCATGGCCGAGTCGCGGATGATGTTCTTGGACTTCTTGTTGAAGGGGATGCCCTTCTCGTGAATGTTGAGGAGGTAGGTTGCGCCATAGTCGCCTTGCGGCATGCTCTGTCCCTCCCGTCAGGTCGTGCGCGGCAGGATGACATCCGGGAAAGAAACACGCGCGCCCGCCGACGGCCAGTTACGTTCGTGTCATCGCGGCACCGTATGGGTCCGGCCATCCATGAGATCGACGCTGAGGGCCCAGTCGTCGACACGGACGTCGCGAGCCGGGCTCACGCGCTGGCCCGCCGCTTGGCCGTCGGCAGGACGCGCCGCAGATACTCCCCGGTGTAGCTGTCGGCGTTGGCAGCCACGTCTTCCGGGGTCCCTTCGGCGACGATGCGGCCGCCGCCCGAGCCGCCCTCGGGGCCGAGGTCGAGGAGCCAGTCCGCCGTCTTGATGACCTCGAGATTGTGCTCGATGACGATCACCGTGTTGCCCTGGTCGACCAGCGTGTGCAGCACCTCCAGCAGCTTCTTCACGTCCTCGAAGTGCAGGCCGGTCGTGGGCTCGTCGAGGATGTAGACCGTCTGGCCGGTCGCCCGCCGGGAAAGCTCCTTGGCGAGCTTGACCCGCTGCGCCTCGCCGCCCGAGAGCGTGGTCGCCTGCTGGCCGAGCTTGATGTAGCCCAGCCCCACCTGCTGGAGGCCCTTGAGCTTGTTGCGGACAGGGGGCACACCCTCGAAGAACTCGACCGCCGTGTCGACCGTCATGTCGAGGACGTCGGCGATCGACTTGCCGCGATAGGCGACCTCCAGGGTCTCGCGGTTGAAGCGACGGCCCTTGCAGACATCGCAGGTGACGAAGACGTCGGGCAGAAAGTGCATCTCGATCTTGATGAGGCCGTCGCCCTGGCAGGCCTCGCAGCGGCCGCCCTTGACGTTGAAGGAGAAGCGCCCGGCCTTGTAGCCGCGGGCCCGGGCCTCGGGCAGCTCGGTGAACCAGTCGCGGATGGGCGTGAAGGCGCCGGCATAGGTGGCCGGGTTGGAGCGGGGCGTGCGGCCGATCGGCGACTGGTCGATGTCGACGACCTTGTCGACATGCTCGAGCCCGTGGAGAGCGCTGTGCTCGCCCGGCACCGTACGGGCCCCCATCAGCCGGCGGGCGAGGGCGGGATAGAGCGTGTCCAGGACCAGGGACGACTTGCCCGAGCCCGAGACGCCGGTCACACAAACGAAACAGCTCAGCGGGAAGCTGGCCGTGACGTCCTGGAGATTGTTCGTCCGGCAGCCCTCGATGGCCAGCCAGCTTTCTTTTCTGGCCCGGCGGCGCCGCGGCGGGATCGGGATGGCGCGGTGACCGGAGAGATACTGCCCGGTGAGGCTCGCCGGCTCGTGCATCACCTGGTCGGGCGTGCCCTCGGCCACCACGAGGCCGCCATGGACGCCGGCCCCCGGCCCCATGTCGATCAGATGGTCGGCGGTCCGGATCGCGTCCTCGTCGTGCTCGACCACGATCACCGTGTTGCCGAGATCGCGGAGGTGCTTCAGCGTCTCGAGCAGCCGGTCGTTGTCCCGCTGATGCAGGCCGATCGAGGGCTCGTCGAGAACGTACAGAACACCCGTCAGGCCCGACCCGATCTGCGAGGCGAGGCGGATGCGCTGGCTCTCGCCGCCGGAGAGCGTGCCGCTGTCGCGGGCGAGGGTGAGGTAGCTCAAGCCCACATTGTTGAGAAAGCCCAGCCGCTCGCGGATCTCCTTCAGGATGCGCGCCGCGATCTCGTTCTGCTTGTCGGTGAGCTTGGCGGGCAGGCCGTCGAACCACGCCGCCGCGTCCCGGATCGAGAGCTCGGTCACCTGGCTGATGTGGCGGCCGTCGATCTTGACGCACAGCGCCTCGGGCTTGAGGCGCTGGCCCTGGCAGGCCTCGCAGCTCGAGGAGCTCATGTAGCGGGCCAGCTCCTCCCGCATCCAGGCGCTCTCGGTCTCCCGCCAGCGGCGCTGGAGGTTGTTCACCACCCCCTCGAAGGGCTTGTTGGTGGTGATGCGCCGCAGCCCGTCCTCGAACTCCATCGGCACGGGCTCCTTGCCGGACCCGAAGAGGATCGTGTCCCGCACCGCCTCCGGCAGAAGCCGCCACGGCGTGTCGACGCTGGCGCCGAAATGCCTGCACACCGAGGCCAGCGCCTGGGGATAGTACATCATCGTCTGCGACGCCCAGGGCTCGACGGCACCCTCGGCGACCGAGCGGTCCGGATCGGGGACGACCAGGGCCGGGTCCATGAGCATCTTCTTGCCCAGCCCGTCGCAGGCCGGGCAGGCCCCGTAGGGATTGTTGAAGCTGAAGAGCCGGGGCTCGATCTCGGGGAGGGTGAAGCCCGAGACCGGGCAGGCGAACTTGGCCGACATGGTCGTCCGCTCGCCCGTGTCCGCATCCTCGGCGATCATCAGCCCGTCCGCGAGGCCGAGCGCCGTCTCGACGCTGTCGGCCAGCCGCTGCGCCAGATCGGGTGCCGTGACCACCCGGTCCACCACCACCTCGATCTCGTGCTTTATCTTCTTGTTGAGCGCCGGGACCTCGTCGAGATCGTAAAGCTCGCCGTCGACCTTGACCCGCTGGAAGCCCTGGCGCAGCAGGTCCCGCAGCTCCTTCCTGTACTCGCCCTTGCGGCCGCGGACGATGGGGGCCAGCAGATAGAGCCGCGTGCCGGCCGGCATGGCCATGATGCGGTCGACCATCTGCGAGACGGTCTGCGCCTCGATGGGCAGGCCGGTCGCCGGCGAGTAGGGCACGCCGACCCGGGCCCAGAGCAGCCGCATATAGTCGTAGATCTCGGTCACCGTGGCGACCGTCGAGCGGGGATTTTTCGAGGTCGTCTTCTGCTCGATCGAGATCGCCGGCGACAGGCCCTCGATCAGGTCGACGTCCGGCTTCTGCATCAGCTCGAGGAACTGGCGCGCATAGGCCGAGAGGCTCTCGACATAGCGCCGCTGGCCCTCGGCATAGATCGTGTCGAAGGCGAGCGAGGACTTGCCCGACCCCGACAGGCCCGTGATCACCACCAGCTTGTGCCGCGGGATGTCGACGTCGATCGACTTGAGGTTATGCTCGCGCGCGCCGCGGATGCGGATGAAGTCGTCCATGCGCCACCGGCTGGAATGGGAAGGGCGGATGCGTCGTGGGCGGAAAGAAGCTCAACCAAGATGGCCCCGGGATGGCCGTCGGGCAAGCGGCTGGGGGTGCAGGGCGGCCGCGCGCCGAGGCCCGGTGCCGGGCGGAGGGATCAGCCCTCGCCGCCCACCAGCGTCGGGATGGCCCGACCCTCGAATCCGTCGGGCGCTCGGACGCCCAGCCAGTCGAAGAGGGTCGGGGGCAGGTCCATGAGCTCGTGCTCGGTGTCGAGCACCCGGTCGGCCGGGATGTCCGCGCCCGCGGCCACGAACCAGCCCTGGCCCCGATGATTGCCGGACCGGCAGGACGGCAGCCGACTGCCTGGGGTCCAGCGTAGCGGGTCCGCGCCGGGGAGGCGGACGCCGGAGATCTCCGACGCCTGCACGTTCGACCAGAGGAGGGTGAGGTCCGGGAGCCAGCGGCGTGCCGGATGATCCGGGCCGGCATGGTCGTCGACCCGCTCGACCCCGCGGACGATGGGGCGGTCCTGATCGAGATCGCGAATGCCGCACCAGGCCTCGGCCGCCTCGTCGAGGACCGCCTCGTAGGCTGTGCCGGGCGCAACGATGCCAGCCGCCTCGCGCCCCACGAGATTGACCCGGATCAGGCCGAACAGGTCCGACGGCAGCGCGAAGTGGCGCGTGGAGGGCCAATGGCGCGTGCGGCCCGAGAGGAGCGGCACCAGCCGGTCGCGCGCAGAAGGCGGCAGGACGCCCCACAGCTCCTGAAGCAACCCGCTCGGCAGGCTGCCCTTCAGTCGGCCCAGCAGGGTCGCTTGTCCCGCTCCGCCGGCGGCGGCCATGCGCGCATCGATCTGCTGCGCATGCTCGGACCAGCCCGTGTTCGGCCCCATGCCGTGGAGCGACATGACGACGATTCGCGCTTGCGCGGGCACGGCCTCTGCGATCTCGCCGATGAGTCGGTCGGCCGAGCCATAGACCTCGCGAAGCGCGCGTTCGAGGGAAGCGCGCTCGGCCCGGCCAAGGGAAGAGCGAGTCGATCTGGCCGAGGTCCCAGAGATAGTGGCCGGCCCGGTGGGTGGCGCCGAGCACGATCATGAAGAGGTCCCAGGGGCCCCGTCTCAGGACCCGGGCGCAGAGCCGGCCGGCCTGCTCCGAGGCGGCCAGCATCGCGCGATGAAGCTCGGCGAGGGTTGCGACGGTCTGTCGGCCATATCGCTCGCGGCCCATCACCGGGGCACCGATCTCCGCCGCGATGCTGCTCCAGAGCTCGGCCGGGGCGCTGCGCGGCACGAAGGGATCGTGCGCCTGCCAGCCCTGGATGTGGAGCCCGTCATGGCTTGGCTGGGCTACCGGGGCGTGCGGCACGTCGATGACGGCCACACGGCGGCCGGCATCGGCCAGATGATGCCAGAAGGGTCGCGGATCGCCGCTCGAACTCCATGACCCAGTCGAGACGCATCGCCTCGGGGTTCCAGGCCTTGGGAAAGTAGAAGCGTGCGATCCGGCCGCCCTCGAAGAATTTCGACCAGCGCATCGCGGAGAGGCCCTCGGGCCGGGAGACCAGCTCGCCGCGCGTGCCGCTGCGCCGGAGATGCGCCAGGTTCGGCATCGCCCCCGCCTCGACCAGCTCCTCGACCAGCAGCGAATCGGCGGCATCGAGACCGATCAGCAGGACAGGGCGGGGATCGGCCACGGCCTGGTCTCCGACATGGGGCCGCCGCCCGCGGATCACCACCGATCGGCGTGGCAGAAGGGCGCGAGACGGACGATCCTTAATGGCTCGGCCGGCCGGCCGCAAATCCAATAGGCCCCGGCCGGTCGTGCCGTCGTCCGAGGCGCAAGCTCGGCTCCGGGCTGGTCAGGAGGCCCCGGGTCGGCTTTAATCGGAGGTCGACGAGCCCAGCTTTCTCGAACCCGGAGCCGCGCGCATGGCCGGCAGCGTCAACAAGGTGATCCTCGTGGGCAATCTCGGGCGCGATCCCGAGGTGCGCCACACCCAGAGCAACCAGAAGATCGTCCACCTCTCGGTCGCGACCTCGGAGCGCTGGAAGGACCGGGGATCGGGCGAGACGCGCGAGCGCACCGAGTGGCACCGCGTCGTCATCTTCAACGAGAACCTGGCCGAGGTCGCGGAGCGCTACCTCACCAAGGGCCGCACGGTCTACCTCGAGGGCCAGATCCAGACCCGCAAGTGGCAGGACCAGCAGGGCCAGGAGCGCTACACGACCGAGATCGTCCTGCAGCGCTTCCGCGGCGAGCTCGTGCTCCTGGGCGGGCGCGGCGACGAGGCCGGCGGGCGGGACAGCCTGGGCGGTCCCGACGAGTACGGCCAGCCCGGCCCGGAGGATGAGGCCCCGCGGGGGGCGCCGTCCCGGCCTGCGGGCGGCCAGGGCCGCCGCCCGGCCTCGGTGGCCGAGGAGCTCGACGACGACATTCCGTTCTGAGCGGCGCGCCATGCGGTGCCGCTCCTGTGCCGATGCCTGGCGAGGATAAGAGGCTGCCGCCAGGGCGGAGGCCCGGGTGAGCGAAGCGCTGGCCCCGACGCCGGCCTCCGCGGCCTGGAGCGGCCGGGCGGGCATGCGCTTCGTCCTCCTTTTCGGGGTGGTGAGCCTCTTCGCCGACATGGCCTACGAGGGTGCCCGGAGCGTCACCGGCCCCTTCCTCGCAACGCTCGGCGCCACCGGTCTCGTGGTCGGCACCGTGGCCGGCCTGGGCGAGCTCATGGGCTATGCGCTGCGCCTGGTCTCGGGCCGTGCTGCCGACCGCAGCCGGCTCTACTGGGCGATCACGCTCGCCGGCTATGTCGTGCAGATGGCGGCCGTGCCGGCACTGGCGCTGGCCGGAAGCTGGCAGGCCGCGGCGGCCCTCGTCATCCTCGAACGGATCGGCAAGGCGACGCGCAACCCGCCGCGCGACGTCATGCTGGCCCGGGCCGGTGAGCAGATCGGCCGTGGCTGGGCCTTCGGCGTACATGAGGCGCTCGACCAGTTGGGCGCCCTGATCGGGCCGCTCCTCGTCGCGGCGATCCTGGCATGGCGGCACGACTATCATCTGGCGTTCGCTTGGCTAGCCGTGCCGGCCCTGGCCACGCTCGCGCTTCTGGGCGGTGCCCGGCTCGCCTTTCCCCAGGCGGGTGCCGTGGCGCCGCGGCCGGGCGGCGGTGCCGATGCCCGCCACCCTCCCGCCTTCTGGTGGTATCTGGGTGGCGCCTGCCTGGTGGGCTTCGGCTTTGCCGACTTTTCCCTCGTGGCCTTCCACTTCGCCAAGGCCGGAACCGTCGGCGCCGCCTGGATTCCGATCTTCTACGCCCTGGCCATGGGTGCCGGCGGGCTCGGCTCGCTGGCCCTCGGCCGGCTCTACGACCGCTTCGGGCTGGTCGTGCTCGTGCCGCTCACGATCGCCGTCGCCCTCTCGGCGCCGCTGGTGTTCGAGGGCGGCTTTGTCCTCGCTCTGGTCGGCGTCCTGCTCTGGGGCCTGGGCCTCGGGGTGCACGAATCGGCGATGTCGGCGGGCGTGGCCGACCTCGTGCCGAGCGACCGGCTGGCGGCGGCCTATGGCCTCTTCACCGCCGCCTTCGGCACGGCATGGTTCGCCGGCAGCGTCGTCCTCGGCGCCCTCTACGACCTGTCGGCCGCCAGCGTCGCCTGGGTGGCGATGATCGTCCAGCTCCTGGCCGCCGTCCCGATCCTGATCGCGGCCCGCTCGACCCGCTGAGCGGATGACGACGGGATCGGCGAAGCGTGCCGGCTGCGGTCGGCACCCTTGCTGGCGCCGACGTCCCGACGCGGATTCGAGGGTGGGCCCTAGGCCACGAGGCGGTTCCAGCGCTCGATGGCGGAGCCGACGAACGTCCTCTGGATCTCGACGGCATCGGCGAGGCTGCGGCACCCGGCCAGCGCCTGGGCCGTCCGGATGTTGTCGGAGACCTGCTCCGGCCACCAGGTGAGCCAGAAGGCGAAGGCCGACCGGGTCGCCTCGGCGACCTCGCCCGCCTGCGTCCGGGCCGTGTCGATGGCGGCCTCGGCGGAGACGCTCAGGCTCGCCGCCGCCTCGGGCACCGTCTCGCCCACCGCCTCGGCCGAGGCCGCGACATCCTCGACGGCGCTCGCCGAGGCCTCGGCGGCCTCCAGGGCGATCTCGGCGCCGGCCGTCGGCGACCTCGGTGATCGACGTCCGGGCCTCGGTCTCGGAGGCCTCGCTCTCGTCCGGCTTGGTCCGCTTGGCGCGAGCTGCCATGGTGAGATCTCCCTCGGGATGGCGTGTCCAACGTGCGATGCGCGATTTGCGCTGCAATGCAGCATTCGCGTCGCCGGATCAACAACCAAATGAGGCGAGCCTGCCGTGACGCAGCAAGCCCCGCTACCGGCCGCGCCGCGTCATCTCGTGCATCAGCTCGACCTGGATCTGCTGGATCTCCATCATGCGGTCCCACTGGCGCCGCAGCATGAAGTCGAGCTTCTCGTGGAGCTGCCTGATCTCGAGCTCGGCCTTGAGGTTGATCTGGTAGTCGCTCTCGGCGTGCATCCGGTCACGCGCCTCCTGGCGGTTCTGGCTCATCATGATGACCGGCGCCTGCAGGGCGGCGAGGCAGGACAGCACGAGATTGAGGAGGATGTACGGATAGGGGTCGAACGCGCCCCGCATCAGGACGAGGGTGTTCACCGCCATCCAGACGACGATGATGACGCCGAACAGGATGATGAACGGCCAGCTGCCGCCGAAGCCGGCGACCCGGTCGGCGATCCGCTGGCCCAGCGTCAGCTGCTGCTGGAATTCCGCCTCGACATTCGAGGCCAGCGTCTCGCGGCTGGTCAGGCTGTCGATCACCTCGCGCTCGAGATTGGATATATCGCCCCGCTCGGCGGTGATCAGCGACTGGACATAGGCGCTGCGATAGCGGTTGAGATCCTCCTGACAGATGAATCCCTCGGGGCGCCAGTCCGGATGGTCCTTCTGGATCATCTCGGCGATGGAGGGCCGGACGAGCGCCGCCGGCTCGAGCCTGCTCCGCGGCTTCGAGCGGCCACAGACCCCGCAGACGAACGTGTCCGCCCTGGCGGCAGGGGCCTTCGACATGGCGTCCTCGATGCGATTGATCGCTGGCTGGACGCTAGCCTCGCCGGCGCGTCCGGCCAACCGCTTAGAGCGTCGTGGCAGCGCCCAGCCGCCGCCGGCCGATGGCGAGGACGCGGCCGTCGGAGGATCGCTGCGCCACCACGGCGAGGCCGCTGCGGCCGTCCTCCGCCCAGCGCCCGGCCGGCAGCATGATCGTCCTGGCCCTGCCGTCCCACGGGCCGAGGTCGAGAAGCTCGCGGACCACGCACGGATAGTCGATCCGGCTGCCGGCGTTCTCGCCCCGCCCGATCGCCACCTCGTGATGATCGTCGAAGGCGGCGGCCCAGAGCGACAGGGCATCGCCGCCTCCGAGGATCGGCAGGCTCGCCGTCCCGGCGGCCGTCACCTCGAGCAGAAGCGGGGCGCGCCGCTCGGCCACCAGCCCGACCGCCGCCTCGATCCTGGGATCGGACCCGACCAGGGCGAGCTCGCCCCCGATCACCGCCTCGGGCGTGTAGAGGCCGCCGCCCAGGCGGTCGGCATAGGCCTGCTGACGCTCGGTGAAGCGCGGGTCGCCGAACGTGTCGGCCCAGCCGAGGCGATCCCAGTAGGTGACGTGGAAGGCGAGCGCCAGCACGTCCGGGCGGGTGGCGAGGGCGCCCAGCAGCCGGTCGGCCGGCGGGCAGGAGCTGCAGCCCTGCGAGGTGAAGAGCTCGACCAGCACGGGGGCGGCGGCCGGCCCGGCGGCGGCGGTGCCGACCGCGAGGAGCGGTGCGGCGGCCAGGATGTCGCGTCGTCTCATGCGCCGATCATCCGGCCGCCCGCCGCGACCGGCCAGTCACATCCCCGTGGCGAGCCCTCCGGCGGGTCGGGGAAAGTTTCTGTGCGGCAAGATGGGAATGGTGTTATTCAACCTGTACGCGATATCGATAACGCGGAGACGTCCGTTGAACCTCCATGTGCCGGCCACGCCGCGACCCTACATGGCGCCTCTCGGCCTCACCGTCGTCAGGGAATCGGAAGAGCCGCCCGGCGCCGGGCCGCGCATCGACCTCAGCCTCAACGAGTTCGAGCTTCGGCGCCAGCCCGGCCGCGATCGCGGCCGCACGCCGGCGCGCGGCCACGGCGCATCGCTATCCCGATCCGGCGAGCACCAGGCTGCGGGAGGCGCTGGGCCGCCGCTACCGGATCGACCCGCGGCGCATCGTCTGCGGCAACGGCTCGGAGGAGCTGCTCGACATCCTGGGCCGCCTCTATGCCCGGCCCGGCGACGAGATCCTCTATACCCAGTACGGCTTCCTCCAGTTCCCCATCATCGCCGCCCGGGTCGGCGCCACGGCGGTCCGCGTGCCCGAGCGGGGCCTGATGGTCGACGTCGACCGGATCCTCGCCGCGATCACGCCCAAGAGCCGCATCGTCTTCCTGGCCAACCCGAACAACCCGACCGGCACCTGGATCGGGCGGCCGGAGCTGGAGCGGCTGCGCGCAGGCCTGCCGCCGACCGTGGTCCTGGTGATCGACGCGGCCTATGCCGAGTTCGCGGCCGACCCGGCCTACAGCTCCGGGCTGGGCCTGGTCGAGGGCACCGCTAACGTCGTCGTGACCCGCACCTTCTCCAAGGCCTATGGCCTGGCCGCGCTCCGGGTCGGCTGGGCCTATGGGCCGACCGGGGTGATCGCCGCGATGAACCGCCTCCGCGGGGTCGGCAACGTCAACGCGGTCGCCCAGGAAGCGGCGGTGGCGGCCCTCGAGGACGGTGCCTTCCTGCGACACGCCGTGGCCGCCATGGCCGAGCAGAAGAGGCACCTCGCCGACGGGCTGCGCGGTCTCGGCCTCGACGTGGTCCCCTCGGCCACCAACTTTCTGCTCGTCGGCTTCGGCGACCCCGCGGCGGCGAACGCCGCCTTCCGGGCGCTGGCCGGGGCGGGCATCCACGTCCGCCCCGTGGACGACTACGACCTCGCCGACCGTCTCCGCATCACCGTCGGGTCGCCGGCGGAGACGGGCGCTGTGCTGGCCGCCCTCGCCCACCATCTCTCCTCTCCCGATCGCCGAAGGCCAGCCCGGGAGTCCCGGCCCGGCCCTGGCGCTCGAGGACGTCGCCGGCGGCTGAGGGGTTGACGCGACGTCCGGGGGATGCTTCCGCACGAGATCACCTGGAGTCATGGCGACGGAGACAGGGAGGATGAGATCGGTGGCGGGACATGCCGTACTCGGCACTCGGCGACCTGCGCACGATGGCGCCGGTTGGCCGCGACGGCTCGAGCGACGGGCTCCGTCTGGAGCCGACAGCGGCATCCCGGCGGCAGCCGGAGAGGAGTTGCGTCTGGAGATGCCGGGGGCATGGCGGCGGCAGCCCGGTCAGACGGAGCCGGAGGTCAGCCTCAGCGGCTCGGGTAGTTGCGCAGAATCTCGGGGCTGATGTTGTCGGCGCCCTTCTCCTCGACATGTCGGGCGACCCGCGCGCTCACGGCCGATCTGGCTCGGCCGATGAAATCGTCGTGGTTCACCCTCGCCCACTCGTGCGATGCCTCGCGGCCGATGTTGAGATTCTGGAACTTCGGAATCACATAGCGGGCGAACAGCTCATAGGAGTGCTTGGTGTTCTCCCAGGTCGCCCAGTTGTGGGCCAGCTGCATGAAGCAGCCGAACCCGCCCGTCTGGCTCTGCAGCCGGGTGATCTGGGCTATCGCATCGTCGGGCGTGCCCACCACGGCGAAGCCGGACTGCACGAGCGAATCGATCGGGTCCGGGACGTCGGCCGGTGCCACCGGCAGCGCCACCACATGCGTGAAATAGTAGAGCCACTCTCTCAGCCCGAAGCGCAGGTTCTCGCGCGCCTTCTCGCGCGTCTCGGCGATGTGGACCGGCCCCACCAGGCGCCACTTCGAGCGGTCGACCCTGGTCCCGCTGTCCCGCGCCATCTGCTCGGCGATCGCCCAGTTCGAGCTGAGCGCATCGAAGCCGCCGGCGGTCGTCGCCCCGATCGAGAGGAGCCCGATGCCGTGCCTGCCCGCGGCCCTGGCGCCGGTCGGCGAGACCTGGCTCGCCACCGCCATCTCGACGGATGGCCTGGTGTACAGGGGTCATCTGGAGGCGGGCCTGCTCCAGCGTGAACCAGTCGGTCCTGCGGCTGACCGTCTCGCCACGCAGCAGCGGCACCAGCACGTCCAGCGCCTCGTCCATCATGTCGCGCTGCCTGGCGATGTCGATGCCCATCATGACGGCGTCGGACGGCAGCGCGCCGGGGCCGACGCCGAACATGACGCGGCCGCGCGTGACGTGATCGAGCTGGTTGATCCGGTCAGCCAGCATCAAGGGATGATGATAGGGCAGCGACGACACGCCGGTGCCCAGCCTGATCCATTTCGTCCGCTCCGCCGCCGTGGCGATGAACAGCTCGGGCGAGGCGATGATCTCGAGGCCCGCGGAGTGGTGCTCCCCGATCCAGGCTTCGTCGTAGCCGAGCCTGTCCACCCACTGCACCAGCTCGAAGTCGCGCTCGATCGCCAGCGTCGGATTCTCGTTCGTCGCATGGAAGGGGGCGATGAAAAGTCCAAAGCGCAGTCTATCGGTCATTGAGCTGTATGCTCCTGGCTCGGCTTGCGGGCGGGGACTCCCCGGCCCCAGCCGACGGGCAGGTCGGCGTCGGGGCAGATATCGAGCCCGGCTCCGCGGGTCGGTGCTCGACGCAATGGCTGCTTCCGCCGCAGGCCTATGTCTGCCCGGCTGCAAGCGCAAGCTCCAACCGCCGGCCAGCGCCCCGGGGAAGGAAGCCGGCCACGGCACCGGGGCACGTTGCGGCCCCTCGGCTCGGGAAGACGGCTGATGGCTCTACGGATCGAGGACTATGCCATCATCGGCGATCTGCGCACGGTGGCGCTGGTCGGCCTGGACGGCTCGATCGATTGGCTCTGCCTGCCTTGCCTGGACAGCCCGGCCTGCTTCGCGGCGCTGCTCGGCGACGAGGAGAATGGCCGCTGGCTGATTGCGCCGACCGACCGGGCGTTCGAGACGGCGCGGCGCTATCGCGGCGACACGCTTGTTCTCGAGACCGAGTTCAAGACGGCGACCGGCCGTGCCCGCGTGATCGACTTCATGCCGACCGCGGACGAGGACGATCGCTCCGACCTCGTCCGGATCGTCGAGGGGGTCGAGGGCGAGGTCGAGTTCCGGACCGAGATCGCCCTTCGCTTCACCTACGGCCAGATCGTGCCCTGGGTCCGCCGCGAGCCGGAGGGCATGATCGCCGTCTCGGGGGCGGACGCCATTCGCATCGAGACCCCGGTCGAGATCGAGGGCGAGGACTATCGTCACGTCGGCACGTTCAAGGTCCGGGCCGGCGAGAGGGTGCCGTTCACGCTCTGCTGGTACCTGTCCTACGGGCCGGCGCCGAGGATCGCGGATCCGCTCGAGCTGCTCGACGAGACCACGGCCCATTGGCAGCGTTGGGCCGACCAGTTCACGGACAGGTGGGTGCATCGGGACGCGGTGCTGCGCTCGCTCATCACGCTGAAGGCGCTGACCAACCGGGAGTCCGGCGGGATCGGCGCCGCCGCCACGATGGCCCTGCCCGAGAAGATCGGCGGCGAGCGCAACTGGGACTATCGCTACTGCTGGCTGCGCGACGCGACGTTCACCCTCTACGCGTTCCTTCTGTCGGGCTACCGCGAGGAGGCCGAAAGCTGGGCCCAGTGGCTGCTCCGCGCCGCCGCCGGCCGCCCCTCGCAGATGTCGATCATGTACCGGGTGACGGGCGAGCGCCTGGACGGCGAGCTGGTGGCCGACTGGCTCCCCGGCTACGAGGGCAGCGCTCCCGTCCGGATCGGCAACGGCGCCCACAGCCAGTTCCAGCTCGACGTCTTCGGCGAGGTCTTCGACGTGCTCCATGCCGCGCGCAAGCACGGCCTCGATCTCGGCCCGGAGGCCTGGCAGATCCAGCGGGCGCTGATCGAGCATGTCGAGAAGGTCTGGGACCAGCCGGACAGCGGCATCTGGGAGATAAGGGGTCCGCCGCAGCACTTCACCGCCTCGAAGACCATGGCCTGGGTGGTGCTCGACCGCGCGATCAAGGGGGTCGAGGAGCTCGGCTTCGAGGGGCCGCTGGACGCGTGGCGGGCGCTGCGCGACCGCATCCAGTCCAAGATCCTCGAGGAAGGCTACAACCAGCGCCTCGGCGCCTTCACCCAGACGCTGGGCGGGCAGAGCCTCGACGCCGCCGTGCTGCTGATGCCGCTCGTCGGCTTCATCGACGCCAAGGACCCGCGCATGGTCGGGACGGTCGACGCCATTCGCGAGAAGCTCGGCTGGCACGGCTTCGTGCGTCGCTACGACACCGAGGGCGGTGCCGACGGGCTGCCGTCGGGGGAGGGGACGTTTCTCATGGCGTCCTTCTGGCTCGCCGACGTGCTGGCCCTGCAGGACCGGATGGGCGAGGCGACCGAGCTGTTCGATCGGCTGCTCGCCATCACCAACGACGTGGGGCTGCTCGCCGAGGAGTACGATCCGGTGAACGGGCGCCAGCTCGGCAACTTCCCCCAGGCTTTCTCCCACGTCGGCATCGTCTCGACCGCCTACAACCTGTCGCAGGGAGGCGGCCCGGCGCACCGCCGCTCGGAATAGACCGCGGTCGAGCCGCGGCCGCCCGCCGCCGGCCGATCGGGCCGGCGATCGGGAGGCCGACCGGGCTCAGTGGATGTCGTCGGCCTCGCCCATGGCCGCCCTGAGCTTGGCCACGGAGAAGCCCGGCTCGCGCGCGGCCTTGAGGATCGGCGCCTCGCGCCGGGTGCAGAGGTCGATCGCGGACGGCAGCTTCTCGATCGCCGAGGGCGGAATGACCACCGAGCCGTGACGGTCGGCGTGGATCAGGTCGCCGTGGCTGACCTGCATGCCGTGCACGTTGATGTCGAGGTTGAAGGCCTCGATGTGCACGTGGCTGTGGCTCGGGCCGACGCAGCCGGCGAGGAGCTGGAACTCGGTGGCGATCATGTCGAGATCGCGGATCGAGCCGTTGGTGATGCAGCCCAGCACGCCCAGGCCCTTGTGGACCGCCGTGTTGACCTCGCCCCAGAAGGCGCCCCAGCCGGGCTCGGGGTCGAGGTCCTGGATGACCGTGATCGTGGGCTCGCCCTCGGCCGCCGCCACATAGTCGTAATAGCCGAGCCGCAGATCCTTCAGCACGGCCCCGGCGCGACTGGCCGGATACTGGGCCCGGACCACCGAGGTCCTGGCGAAGCCGACGATGGGCTTCATCTCGGGAAAAGCGCAGACGAAGGGGCGGGTCGAGTAGCCGTGCCCGCGGCGCTCCGGCGCCGCGATCTCGAGCGCATTGCAGATCGTGGGCGTGTCGAAGGCCCGGAGATGCTCCAGCAGCTTGGCGTCAATGCTCATCGGTGTCTCGCTTTCCCGAGGGATCAAGGGTCAATGGGTCAGGCTGTCGATCTCGGCATCCGTGACGCCGCTGCGGCGGGCGGCGCCCAGGATCGCGGCCCAGGTCTCCTCGCTCAGCGGAATTCCGTCCCGGCGGCGCTCGGCGGCCGTGCGGCGCTCCTTGTCGCCCGGCACCATGACGCCCTCGGCCGGGTCGATCGGCTCGGACGCCCGGATGCCGTCGACGAACGCCCGCACCTCGGCGGCGAAGCCGATCCCGGCATCGAAGTGCCCGGGATCGAGATAGATCGAGAGCATCCCGTTGTGGAAGACGCCGTCGGGCGCCACGTTGCTGCCCGAGCCGGTCAGGGCGCCGCCCAGGAGCTCGCAGGCGAGCGCCAGGCCCGAGCCCTTGTGCTCGCCGAAGGCGCGAAGGGCACCCTTGCCCCGGCGCGGGTCGGCGAAGGCGCCCTCCTCGCCGGCGCCGTAGAGCGCCAGCGGGTCGCCGGTCAGCCGTCCCTGCTCGTCGACCAGCGCGTTGTCGGGCACCGGCTTGCCGCCCTGGTGGGCCACCAGCACCTTGCCCTCGGCGACCACCGAGGTCGCGAAGTCCAGCACGAACGGCCGGTCGTCGCCGGTCGGCACGCCGATCGCGATCGGATTCGTCGAGAAGCGCCGGCTGCGCGAGCCGAACGGGGCGACCAGCAGCGAGTTGTAGGCGTTGACGAAATGGATGGAGACCACGCCGCCCTCGATCCCCATCTCGGCGAAGTCGCCGATGCGGCCGAGATGGCCGGCATCGCGCAGCCCGATCACCGCGACGCCCTGGCTCTTCGCCTTCTCGATGCCGATCCGGCAGGCCTCGGGCCCGACCGACTGGCCGAAGCCCTGCTGGCCGTCGAGGATCGCCAGGGCCGGCGTGTCGAGCACCGCCCGGATGTGACGGCCGGCGAACACGCGCCCGCTCTGGAGATACTCGACATAGCGGGGCACGCGGATCACGCCGTGGCTGTCGTGCCCGGTCAGATTGGCCTTCGAGAGGTAAAGGGCGATCCGCTCGGCCTCGTCGGGGGGGCACCCGGCGCGGTTGAACGTTGCCCTCACGACGCCGCGCAGCGGCTCGAGGCCGATCCGGACCATGCCTCCCCTCCCGATTAGCGTTCCGCCCGCAGGAAGCGCGGGCCCCCGACTTACCGCCCCCGGGGCGGAGCGTCAAAGCACGCGTGCGCCGCCCGGGACGCTTCTTGACCCGCCGGGAATTCCATGCTGTTGCCCATGCCGGGCTGGTCACTGCGACCGGCGACTCATCTGCCGCGCGGCTTCGCAAGGCGAGGAGTGCCTGATGGAGCCTGTGGGCGATCTGCGCCGGGACGAGGACGCTGCGGGGCGCCCGCAAGAGGCGAGGGGCGGGGCTGTCCCGCCCGTCGAGCTCGCCGTCATCGTCCCGACCTTCAACGAGCGGGACAATGTGCGGGCCCTGTTCGGCCGGATCGCGGCCGCGCTCGAGGGGGTGAGCTTCGAGGTCGTCTTCGTCGACGACGAGTCGCCCGACGGCACCGCGGCCGCGGTGCACGAGCTGGCGGCGCTCGACGGCCGGGTCCGGTGTCTCCGCCGGGTCGGCCGCCGCGGCCTCGCCTCGGCCTGCATCGAGGGCATGCTCGCGACCTCCGCCCCCGTCCTCGCCGTGCTCGACGCGGACCTCCAGCACGACGAGGCGCTGCTGCCGGCCATGCTCGGGGTGCTGCGCGCGGGCGACGCCGATATCGTCATCGGCAGCCGCTATCTCCACGGCGACGCGGTCGAGGGCTGGGACCGCCGGCGGCAGGCCATCAGCCGCGTCGCCACCTGGCTCGGCCGGCGGATGACGCGGGTCGAGGTGACCGACCCGATGAGCGGCTTCTTCATGCTCGGACGGTCCGCGCTCGAGCCCTGCGTCCGCCGGCTCTCGGGCATCGGCTTCAAGATCCTCCTCGACATCCTGGCCTCGTCGCCCGGCCCTCTGCGTGTCGTCGAGCTGCCCTATCGGTTCCGGGACCGGCGGGCCGGCGAGAGCAAGCTCGACAACCGGGCTCTCCAGGACTTCCTTCTCCTGCTCGTCGACAAGGCAATCGGACGCTGGGTGCCCGCCCGCTTCGTTCTCTTCACGGCGGTGGGCGGCGTCGGCGTGATCGTCCACTTCGCCGTGCTGACCACCATGCTGCAGGGCCTGGGCAAGCCCTTCGTGACCAGCCAGGCCGTGGCGACCCTGGTGGCCATGACCTTCAACTACGCGCTCAACAACGAGCTCACCTACCGCGATCGCCGCCTGCGCGGCTGGCGCTGGCTCTGGGGCTGGGGCAGCTTCTCCCTGGCCTGCGGCCTCGGCGCCGTCGCCAATGTCGGCATCGCGGCGGAGCTGTTCCGGGCCCACACCTCGTGGGTGCTGTCCGCGCTGGGCGGCATCCTCGTGGGCGCGGTGTGGAACTATGCGGTGACGGCGATCTACACCTGGAGCGCCGACCGGGGCAAAGGCGGGTGAGCCGCCGGGAGGCGCCCCCTCGGCGAGACGGCCTTCTCTTTCTCGACAGCGGATGGGCCCTCCTGGCCGTCACGCTGCTCGCCGTGGCGCTCCGCCTCTTCCGTCTCGGCTACGAGCCGCTCTGGCTGGACGAGGGATTCACGTGGCGGTGGGCGCAGCAGAGCCAGTCGCTGCTGTGGGGCGCCTCGGCCATCTGGGAGACGAACCCGCCGCTCTTCTATGCGCTGCTGCATCCGCTGCTAGGGCTCGGCAACTCGCCGGCGCTGCTGCGCTCGGTCCCCCTGGTCGCGGGCGTGCTCACCGTGCCGGTCGTCTGGCTGGTGGGCTGCGAGCTGGGGTCGAGGCGCGTCGGCCTGCTCGCCGCGGCGCTGGTCGCGACCTCGGCCGTGCATGTGGCCTACAGCCAGGAGGCCCGCTCCTACACGCTGCTGACGCTCGGGGCGGCCCTGGCCGTATGGGGCCTGCTGCGCTTTCTTCGCGCCTGGCCGGCGGCCCCGGGCGAGCGGCCGGCGAGGCGCCGGCTTTCGGCGCTCGGCGCCTACGTCCTGGGCTCGGCCCTGGCGCTCTACAGCCACAATATCGCGGTCTTCCTGCCCGTGCTCGCCAACGGCGTGGCGCTGGTCGCGTGGCTGGGCCCCGGCCGCCGCTCGCTGCCCATGGGCGCCCTCTGGCTCCTGGCCAATCTCGTCCTCCTGGCCCTCTGGTCGCCCTGGCTGCCGATCGTGGTCCATCAGGCGCGCTTCTCCCCCAACATCGACTGGATCCAGACGCCGTCCCTGCCGGATGCGGCGCAGACGCTGCTGCAGCTCTACGGGCTCGGCTACCCGCCGTTGGGCCATGCCCGGCTGCTCCTCCTGGCTCCGGTGCCGCTGCTGGCCCTGCCCGCCATCCTCGGCCGCGGCCGCTATCCGCCGGCGACCATCGCCACGCTCCTCGCCTTCGCCGCGGGTGGCCCCCTCCTCCTCTATCTCGTGAGCGTGCTCGGCAAGCCGATCTGGCTCGATCGCACCCTGCTCTGGACGACCACGCTGGGCCTGGTTCTCGTCGCCGCCGGCACGCTGGCGCTGCCCGGCCGCCGGTGGATCGCCGCGGCACTCGTCGCGCTCGCCCTGGTCCGGGCCGTCGACCTCGCCGTCTACTACGGCCAGATGCCCCGCAAGGAAGCGTGGGACCGGGCGGCCGAGATCGTGGCCCGGGGCTTCGCGCCGGGGGACACGATCGTCCTCGTGCCGTGGTACGGCCAGACCGCCTTCGACTATTATGCCAATCACCTGGGCATTCCCGCCGACGATGTCGGCGTGCTGATGACGCGGCCCTACGCGGAGGGCATGCCCCGGATCGAGCCCGCCGACCGCGGCCTCCGGCCCGTCACCCTCGAAGAGCTGCCGGCGATCGCGGCGCGAAGCCGGCATCTCTGGGTGGTCTTCTATCGGCGCACGGGGGTCGGCCCGAAAGGCCGGGCGATGGGCTGCCTCGACAGCCTCGGCGCCATCGTCGGTCACGACACCTTCACCGGGCGGGTCGAGGTCTTCGAGATCCGGATCGACGCCGCCGCACGCCAGACGCCGCCCCCGGTCTGCGCGGGCGCGCCGGCCCTGGGCCCGGACGACTGAGATCAGGACGGGGCGAGCAGGCTCGCCAGCGATACGGCGAGCGCCACCACCGAGGCCAGCGCCGCCACGCCGGCGCCCAGGGCCGCCGCCAGGGCCGCGCTATGGTTGCTCCGGGTGAGGCGGGTCAGCTCGCGAAGCAGGAGACGGCTGCGCTCGTCCTCGCGCTCGCGGGCCAGCGAGTCGCGCAGGCGGCGCAGCGCCTCCCAGTGGGCGAAGCTCGGCGCCGGGGTCTCGAGCAGGGTGCGCTCATAGTCGTCCGCGACTTGGTCGGGGTCCTGCCGATCCAGGACGACACGCCGCCTGAGCTCGAATAGCTCGGCTGCGACCTCCCGTTCCTCGAGCTCCGCGTCTGTCATCGTCTGCCGCCTCGATTCCGACCTCTGGCGCTCGATGCCTCGGCGACCCGATGTCCCCGTGGGCCTTCCGACCCGGTACCGCCGAAGGCCGGCATGGCGGGGAGCTCGACTGCGGATGCTGGTCGCGTCGCACGGATCGGGTCGCGGATGGCGTCGTCCCTGACAGCTACGACATAGTCGGCCCGGTCGTCCAGCCGGTTGCCTCCGGCGGCAGGACCCTCGGGCTCGACGCGCCCGTTTTTGCGCTGGCCTCGGGACAGCCCGGGGCGTCTTCTGCATCATGAGCGTCTAGCCGCCGCGGTGGTGGCCCGGTCTCCGGCCGGCCGCCCCGATGCCGGAGTCGACCGAACGATGCGCCCGATCCTCCGCCTTCTCGTGTCGCCGAAGATCCTCTGGCTGCTGGCGCCCCTGCTGGTCGCGGCGCTGCTCGCCGCCCGCTGGCTGGCCGCTCTCTACTGGTTCGAGGCCATCGGCTATCCGTCGATGTTCTGGCGGCCGCTGCTGATCAGGCTCGGCCTCTTCGCCGTCGTCGTCGCCGTCGTCTTTCTGTTCGTCTGGATCAATCTCCACCTGTTCGTCGGCCAGCTCCGCCGGCATCGCGCCGCAGCGCTGCCCGGCGGCGCGCCGGCAGGCGTCCTGATGATCGCCGGCGGCACGACGGTGGTTCCCGCCCGCTGGCTGGCCCTCGGCCTGGCGGTCCTGGCGCTGCTGGCCGCCTGCGTCGTCGGGCTCGGCTTCTCGGGCACATGGGACGGCTTCGTCCGCTTCGTCTGGGCCCAGCCGTTCGGCCAGACCGATCCCGTCTTTCATCGCGATGTCGGCTTCTATCTCTTCCGGCTGCCGTTCCTGAACGACGTCCAGAACGCGCTGGCGGTCCTGACCTTCCTCGCGACCGCGATGACCGCCTGGGGCTATGTCCGGGCCGGCCTGCTGAGCTACCGCTCGGGACACGGCATCGTGGGGCCGCGGGGCGCCATCCGTCACCTGCTCGTCAACGCCGTGCTCTTCCTCGTCGCCTGGGCGGCGGGCTACCTGCTCGACCGCTACGGCCTCCTGACCTCGTCCTCGGGAATCGTCTTCGGCGCCGGCTATACGGCGCTCCACGTCACCCGGTGGGCGCTCTGGGTGGCGGCCGCGCTGACGCTGGCGCTCGCGGCCACGCTGATCCTGACGCTGACGACCCGCTGGGCCTGGCTTCTGCCGTTCGGGGTCGGCGGGCTGATCGCCGTCTGGCTGGCAATCGTCGTGGTCCTGCCGGCCGTCTTCCAGAGCTTCGTGGTCGAGCCCAACGAGCTCGACCTCGAAAGGCCCTATCTCGCCCGCAACATCGAGGCGACCCGGCAGGCCTTCGGCCTCGATGCCGTCGAGGTCCGCCACTACGATCCGAAGGCCACGCTCGACCTGGCGGCGATCGAGGCCAATCGCGAGTCGATCCAGAACATCCGGCTCTGGGACTGGCAGCCGCTGGAGCAGACCTTCCGCCAGCTCCAGCAGATCCGCTCCTACTACACCTTCATCGACGTCGACGTGGACCGCTATCACCTGGGCGGCGCCTACCGCCAGGTGATGCTCTCGGCCCGCGAGCTCTCGGACCGGCTGCCCGGCAGCAGCCAGACCTGGGTCAATCGCCGCCTGCAATACACGCACGGATTCGGCGTCGTCATGGCGCCGGCCGCCGAGAAGACGCCGGACGGCCTGCCGGTCCTGATCGTCCAGAACATCCCGCCCGAGACGCCGCCGAGCCTCCCCGTCTCACGGCCGGGCATCTACTACGGCGAGGAGACGACCGGCTATCGCCTCGTCGACACGGGCGTGAAGGAGCTCGACTATCCGAAGGGCGACCAGAACGTCTACACGAGCTATGCCGGGCACGGCGGCGTGCTGCTCGACAGCCTGCTCAGGCGGCTGGTCTATGCGTGGCACGAGGACGATATCGGCATCCTCATCTCGGACTATCTCAGGCCCGTGAGCCGCATTCAGCTCTGGCGCCAGATCCAGACGCGGATCGCGAAGATAGCGCCCTTCCTCGAGCTCGATGCCGACCCCTATCTGGTCGTCGACGGCGGCCGGCTCTTCTGGATCCAGGACGCCTACACGGTCGGCCGGAGCTTCCCCTATGCCCGGCCGACGCCGCAGGGGATCAGCTACATCCGCAACAGCGTGAAGGTCGTGGTCGATGCCTACGACGGCGACGTCGCCTTCTACGTCGTCGATCCGAACGATCCGGTGGTCAGGGTCTACGAGGCCGCCTTCCCGGAGCTCTTCCGGCCGCTGGCCGACATGCCGGCCGGCCTCCGGGCGCATCTCCGCTACCCGCAGGACCTGTTCGACGTCCAGGTCGCCACCTACGCCAGCTATCACATGACCGACCCGCAGGTGTTCTACAACAACGAGGACCTCTGGCAGATCCCCAAGGAGCGCTACGCCGGCAGCACCGTGCCGATCGAGCCCTACTACATGCTGGTGCGGCTGCCGGGCGAGAGCCGGCTCGAGTTCATGCTGATGATGCCGATGACGCCGGCCAACCGCGACAACATGATCGGCTGGATGGCCGCCCGCTGCGATCCCGATCACTACGGCCAGATCGTCGTCTTCAAGCTGCCGAAGGAGCGGCTGATCCTCGGCCCCACCCAGATCGAGGCGACGATCGACCAGGACACCACGATCTCCCGCCAGCTCTCCCTGTGGGACCAGCACGGCTCGCGGGTGGTTCGCGGCAACCTGCTCGTCATCCCGATCGACGACGGCTTTCTCTACGTCGAGCCGGTCTATCTCCGCGCCGAGGGCAACGACATTCCGCAGCTCAAGCGGGTGATCGTCAGCGACGGCAAGAGCGTCGCCATGGAGGAGACGCTCGACGGAGCGATCCAGGCGGTCTTCGGTGGTGCCCCCGAGCAGCCCCCGGCCGGGCAGGAGAGCGCCCCCAGGGCGGTCGGCGTGGGCGCTCCCCTCGAGCACGCCCGGGAGGCGTTCGACGCCGCGCAGTCGGCCCTGAGCCGAGGCGACTGGCCGGCGTTCGGCCGGGCCATGGAGCAGCTCAGCGAGACGCTGGGCCATGCCCAAATCCCGCAGGCCGGCGACGGCGCCGCCGACGATGGAGCGAGCCGACCCTGACCCTTCGAGGAGGCCGCGACCCTTCCCTGCGCGGGGGTCACGGCCTGGTCGGCCCTGCTCGAGCGGCGCCCCGCGCGGCCCTGCGAGACCGTGCTCCTTCTCGGCACACCTCGCGTTAGAGTGCGCGCTCCACGGCGGTTCGGGATAGACTGCATCCATCCGGGCATGCGGCCCGATCGAGGACGGAAGGTGGACATCGGGGCTTGGCTGCGCGGCCTGGGCTTCAGTCAGTACGAGCGGGCATTCCGCGACAATGACGTCGATGCCCGCATTCTGCCCGGCCTGACCGCGGACGACCTCAAGGAGATCGGCGTCGCCTCAGTGGGCCACCGGCGACGGATGCTGCGGGCGATCGCGGAGCTGTCCGCGGCTGCGCCACCTGGGGCTCCGGCGATGGGGGCGACCGGCGTGGTCGGAGCGCCGGCCGCGCACGGGCCTCTCCAGGCCGAGCGCCGCCAGCTCACGGTGGCGTTCGTCGACCTCGTCGGGTCGACCGCCCTCTCGGCGCGCCTCGACCCCGAGGAGCTGCGCGCCATCATGCGTGCCTACCAGGACGCCTGCGCCGACACGATAACCCGGTCCGAGGGTCACGTGGCCAAGTTCATGGGCGACGGCATCCTCGCCTATTTCGGCTGGCCGGTGGCGCACGAGGATGCCGCCGAGCGGGCGGTCCGCGCCGGGCTCGAGATCGTCGACGCGGTGCCGCGCCTCGTCACCTCGGCAAACGAGCCACTCTCGGCACGGGTGGGGATCGCCACCGGTCTCGCGGTCGTCGGCGATCTCCTCGGCGCCGGGGCGGCGCGCGAGGAGGCGGTGGTCGGCGAGGTCCCGAACCTGGCGGCGCGCCTGCAGCAGCTCGCGGAACCCGGCGCGGTCATCGTCGCCGACGGCACCCGGCGCTTGCTCGGCGCGATGTTTGACCTCCTCGACCTCGGCGAGACGGCGTTGCGCGGCTTTCCGAAGCCCGTGCCGGCTTGGCGGGTGGTCGGCGGGAGGCACGGCGCGGCGAGCCGGTTCGAGGACCGGCGGACCGGCGGCCGGCCCCCTCTCGTTGGCCGTGAGCAGCAGCTGACCATGCTGCTGGACAGGTGGCGGCTGGCCCGCGACGGCAAAGGCCAAGTGGTACTGCTCACGGGCGAGCCGGGCGGAGGCAAGTCCCGGCTCGCCGAGGCGCTGGGGGAGCGGCTGGCGGACGAGCCACACGCGCGCCTCCTCTACCAGTGCTCACCCCAGCACGCCGGCAGCGCGCTCTACCCGGTCGTCACCCAGCTCGAGCACGCCGCCGGCTTCCGCCGCGAGGACGGAGCCGGGACGCGGCTCGCCGCGCTGGAGGCCCTGCTGGCCGGGACCGGCGGCGACGCCGCGGCCCTGGCGCCACCGCTCGCCGACTTGCTCGGGATTCGCTCGGACGGCCGCTACCCGTCCGGGGACCTTTCGCCCCGGCAGCGGAAGGAGCGAACGTTCGAGGCCCTGCTCACCCACGTCGAGGCGATTGCCGGGCACCGGCCGGTGCTGCTGGTGTTCGAGGACCTGCACTGGATCGACCCGACCTCGCTCGAGCTGCTCGGGCTCCTGGTGGGCCGGGCGCCGAGCCTCCCGGTGCTGGCGGTCCTTACCGCCCGGCCCGAGTTCGAGCCGCCGTGGGCCGGCGGCACCCGGGTCGTGGAGCTGCCTCTCGACCGGTTGCGCCCGCACGAGGCGGCCGCCCTGGCGCGGGGTGTGAGCGGCAAGGCGCTGCCGCCCGAGCTCTTGGACCAGATCGTCGCCCGGACGGATGGGGTGCCCCTGTTTGTCGAGGAGCTGACCCGGACGGTGCTCGAGGCGGGCCTGCTCGAGGACGTGGGCGACAGGTACGTCCTGGGCACGCCACTTCCCTCCGTGGCGATCCCGACGACCCTGCACGACTCGCTGATGGCGCGGCTCGATCGGCTCGGGCCGGCGAAGGAGGTGGCCCAGCTCGCTGCTTGCCTGGGCCGTGAGTTCACCCACGACATGCTCGCCGCCGTGACCGCTCAGGACGAGGAGTCGTTCGGCGCCGCCCTCGACCGGCTGGCCGACAGCGGCCTCGTCATTCGTCGCGGAGCGCCCCCGTCGGTCACCTACGCGTTCCGTCACACGCTGGTCCAGGAGGAGGCCTACGGCTCGCTGCTCAAAAGCCGGCGTCAGGCGCTACACGCCCGCATCGCCGAGACAATGGAGAAGCGGTTCCCGGATGTCGCCGAAGGCCGGCCCGAGTGGCTGGCCCACCACCACATGAAGGCCGGCCACGCCATACCGGCGGCCGAGCGCTGGCTGAGGGCGGCACGGCGCGCCAAGGACGCCTATACGAACAGGGAGGCGCAATCTCATCTGCGCCAGTGCCTGACGGCGGTCGAGGACGCACGAAAAGCGGCGGCGGGGCGAACCCCGACCTCGACCGGCACGAGCTGGAGGCGCTGGTCCTGCTCGGCGACCTCGCAAGCCTCGCCGGCGATCTCGGAGAGGCCAATCGCTGGTACGAGCAGGCCCTGGCGATCGCTTCCGACCCGCAGACCCGGCGCGGGATCGAGCGCAAGCGGCACCGACCTCGGATCGCCGTTCGCGAGGGCGCCAGGATTGCCTTCTACGAGCACGGGAGCGGCCCCGAGACGCTGCTGTTCGTCGCCCCGCTCGCCTACGGGCTGGCCACCTTCCAGCCGCTCGTGGAGCGGCTCTGCCAGGAGTTCCGGGTCGTCACGATCGACTCTCGGGGCACGGGTGCCTCCGACCCGCTCGTGCGACCGTATCCCCTCAGCGAGCACGTCGAGGACGTGCGTACCGTCATCGAGAGCCTGGGCGGCGCGCCGGTGATCGCCGTCGGCCTCTCGCGTGGCGGCAACCTCGTGCTCAAGCTCGCCCACGCCGAGCCGCGCCTCTTCAGCAGGCTGGTCACGATCGGCTGCTCGCCGGGGCCGCCCGGGCAGTTCTTCTCTGAGAACTATCTGCGGGAGCATCGGCGTCTGGTCGACAAGGGCGACCTGGAGGCAATCGTCAGGTTCCACACCTCGCTCGTGTTCTCGGAGCCCGGGACGCGCGAGCTGCAGGAGCTCTTCGTGCGCACCAGGCTCGAGCTCCCACCCGAGACGATGCTCAGCTTCTTCGACCCGGATTCGACGGTCGAGGTGACGCCCGTCCTCGAGGAGATCGCCGTACCCGTGCTGGTCACCCACGGCAGCGCCGACCGCCTGATCCTGTTCGAGGCCGCCGAGCTCATGATGGCCAGGCTCCCCGACGCGCGGCTCTACGTCTTCGAGGGCAAGGGGCATCTGCCGCTGTTCACGGCGACGGACGAATTCTGCGAGGTGCTGCGCGGCTTCGCGCGGACCGGAACGCTCACGCCCTCCGGACCCGGGATCGAAATTCGTCGATAGGGGCGCCATTCACCGCCAGGACGCTCCGCCAGCGCGTGAACAATGCGGGATCAGCCCCTGCGCGAGGGCGTCGAAAAGGGGCCAGCGGTCCCAGACCGGATCATCGATCCCGAGCCCGACAAACCAGCGAAACGGCAGGTCGAAGTCGAGCCGCTCCATCGGTCGGCGCTCGGAGCGGATCGAATCGAACGCCTGCAACAAGAGCGCCCGGAGGGCGGAAGACGCCTACGCCATGCTCGCCGCGGGCGAGCACCTCGGAAAGATCGTCGTTCAGATCTCGAGGTAGGCCTTCTCTCCTCAGCGGCGGACGTCGACGACCACGCGGCCGTGCAGCCCGCCGGCCAGCAGCCGGCCGGCGGCGGCCACCGTCTCGCCGAGGCCGATGGTGCTGGTCATGCGGGCCAGCAGGTCCGGATCGAGGTCCCGGGCGAGCCGCTCCCACGCCTCGAGGCGGCGCTCCCGCGGCACGTAGACGCTGTCGACGCCCGCCAGCGTGACGCCCCGGAGGATGAAGGGCGCCACCGAGGTGGGAAGCTCCATGCTGGCGGCGAGCCCGCAGCAGGCCACCACGCCGCGATAGCGGCAGGCGGCCAGGAGATTGGCCAGGATGGTGCCGCCGGCGGCGTCGACCCCGCCCGCCCAGCGCTCCTTGGCCAGCGGCCGGGCCGGGCCCTCGTAGTCGGCGCGGGCGACGAGGCCGGCGGCACCGAGCGAGCGCAGATAGCCCTCCTGCTCGGGCCGGCCGGTCATCGCCCAGACCTCGTAGCCGAGCCTTGCCAGCAGGGCGATCGCGACGCTGCCGACGCCGCCGCTGGCGCCGGTCACGAGCAGCGGGCCCTTGTCCGGGCCGACGCCGTGCTCCTCCAGCCGCAGCACGCACAGCATCGCCGTATAGCCGGCCGTGCCGACGGCCATCGCCTGCTCGGGCGAGAACGCCCCGGGCAGCGGCACCAGCCACTCGCCCTGGACCCGGGCCAGCTCGGCCATGCCGCCCCAGCGCGTCTCGCCGAGCCCCCAGCCGTTCAGCACGACCCGGTCGCCGGGCGCCACGCCCTGATGGCTGCTCTCTGCGACGGTGCCGGCGAAATCGATGCCGGGCACCATCGGGAAGCGCCGGACGATCGGCGCCTTGCCGGTGATGGCGAGCGCGTCCTTGTAGTTCAGCGTGGAGGCCAGGACGTCGACGGTCACGTCGCCCTCGGGCAGGTCGCCCGGCTGGATGGTCCCGATCTCGGCGCGCAGCGCCGTTTCGTTCTTCGTCAAGAGCAGGGCACGGGCCATGGCCACCTCGGCGGTTGGGACGCCGCGCTCGCGCAGCGGCGCCGCTGCGGTTCAGATGGGGTGCTCCTGGTCCAGGTGAACCCCGCCCGGCACCAGCTCCCGGACCGCGCCCCGGGGAGCAGCCGGATCGGCCGGCGCCGGCCGGGCCGCGCTCAGCAGCTCGGGATAGCGCCGGAGGGTCAGCGCCATCGTGACGAGGCCCGCCAGCGAGATAAGGATCTGCGCCGCGCTGGCGCCCAGCCCCTCGGCCAGCAGGCCGGCCAGCAGGAAGCCGAAGGGGCCCACGCCGACGCTCATCGAGATCACGCCGACCACCCGAACGCGCAGCTCCGGCGGCGCTGCCAGGAGGGGGATGACCATCTGCATGGCCGAGAAGCCGGCGATGCCGAGGCCGGACAGTACGAGGAAGCCCGCGGCGATCCCCGCCGTCGGCGCCAGGGCCAGGCCGAGCGTGCCCAGGACGAAGAGGATCGGGCCGGCGACGTAGATCCGTCGGTAGTGCTCGTCCCGGGCGAGGAAGGCCACGAGGCCGGCGCCCACGACGCCGGCACCGGCCTCGACGCCCATCAAGAGGCCGATGCCGACGGGCGCCAGATGGAGCACCCGCTCGCCGATCACCGGGGCCAGGGCCACATAGGGAAAGGCGAAGAGATTGAAGATGATGGTGACGAGAACCGTGCCCGACAGCAGGCGATCCTGGCGCACCCGGCGGACCCCCTCGAGGAGGGCGCCGACGCCCATGCCGCCGACGGGCCGGAGGCGCTCCGGCCGGGGCACGCCGCCGACGAGGAGGAGCGCCAGGCCGTAGAGCAGCAGGCCGGCGACGAACACGCCCTTGAGGCCGAGCAGCCCGATCATGACGCCGCCGGCGACGGCGCCCAGCAGGCGCGTGAGCTGGTTCAGGGCGATCTCGACGCCCATGCTGGTGGCGGCGGTGGCGACGCCGCCCGCCTCGGCGAGCATGATGCGCCGGAGCGGCGCCTCGACGGTCCAGAACACGCCGCCCAGGAGCGAGCCGAGCAGCAGCAGGCCGATGGTCAGCCGGTCGGTCAGCGCCGCCAGCAGGAGCCCGGCCTCGACGGCCGCAACGAGGATAAGGGCGACCATCAGGACGCGACGGCGGTCCCGGCCCTCGATGAGCCCGGTCACCGGGACGCTGAGCAGCAGCATCGGCAGCATCCGGGCGAAGGTCATCATCGCCACGAGCAGCGGCGAGCCCGTGGCCTGCAGCGCATAGAGGCTGAAGGCCAGCATCTCGAGCCAGCGCACGACGTTGATGCCGAGCCCGGCGGCCCACAGCCGCGCGGCTCCGGGCGCCCTCAACACGGCGATGCTGTCCGTAGTCTGCGAGCGGATGTGCTTCGGCCCCTTTTTTCATCGTTCAGGGGACCCGATCGAGCCCGGCGGCGTCAAGCGTCATCTGAGCCGGCCAGGGGGGTCGGCAATACGACGCTTGACAGGCAACTCAATGGTTGCATATTGGAGGCATGAGCGACGACGCCGTTTTCCGCGCCCTGGCGGACGGAAGCCGCCGGCTGCTCCTGGATCGGCTGCACAGGCAGGAACGGCCAGACGCTGGGCGAGCTGTGTCGAGGGACTTGAGATGACCCGCCAAGCCGTGACGAAGCATCTCGGGATCCTCGAGGACGCCAACCTGGTGTCGACCATGCGGCAGGGCCGCGAGAAGCTGCATTTCATCAATCCGGTGCCGATCAACGAGATCGCCGAGCGCTGGATCGGCAAGTTCGAGCGCCCGCGGTTGAGCGCTCTCTCGGACCTCAAGAGGAATCTCGAAGGAGAGGATCGTGACTGAAGCCACTGCCGCCACCTTTGTCTACGTCACCTTCATCCGCACGACGCCCGAGCAGCTCTGGACGGCGCTGACGAGCCCGGAGTTCACGAGGAAGTACTGGTTCGGCGTGCATCACGAGACCGACTGGCAGGCCGGCTCGCCCTGGCGCCTGGTTTTCCCCGACGGCCGGGTCGCCGACGCGGGCGAGATCGTCGAGGCCGATCCGCCCAGGCGCCTCGTGCTCAAATGGCAGAACGAGTTCAAGCCCGAGCTGAAGGCCGAAGGCTATTCGCGCTGCACGGTCGACCTCGAGCCCGTGGCCGGCGCCGTGAAGCTGACCATCACCCACGCCATGGATCGCCCGGGGACGAAGTTCATCGGCGCCGTCTCCGGCGGCTGGCCGCGCATCCTCTCCAACCTCAAGTCGCTCCTCGAGACGGGCGAGGTCGCCCTGGATGCATAGGAGTTCTCCAGGACCGGGAGGCCTCCGATGCCCGACGTCATGCACCTCGTCAAAGTCGAGAAGCCGCCGGCACGGGTCTATCGGGCGCTGACGACCGCCGAGGGCATCCGCCACTGGTGGACGCGGCCGGAGGAATTGGAACGCCAACGGAGATCGAGCGAGACCGGTCGCATGACCGATGGGCCGGACCTCGCATGAAGGGAGATCGGACATGACTGAGCACAAGATCGGCACGCGCGAGCAGTGGCTGGCGGCGCGCCTCGAGCTGCTGGCGGCGGAGAAGGAGCTGACGCGGCGCGGCGACGAGCTGGCGCGGCGACGTCAGGAGCTGCCGTGGGTCCGGGTCGACAAGGAGTACCGGTTCGAGACCGACGACGGGAGCGCCTCGCTGGCGGACCTCTTCCAGGGGCGCTCGCAGCTTCTCGTCTACCACTTCATGTTCGGGCCCGACTACAAGGCGGGCTGCCCGTCCTGCTCGGCGATCGCGGACGGGTTCGACGGCCTCGTCGTCCACCTGGCGCACCACGACGTCACCTTGATGGCGGTGTCGCGGGCGCCGCTCGCGAAGCTCCAGGCGTACAAGCGGCGGATGGGGTGGACGTTTCCCTGGGCGTCCTCGCAGGGCGGCGGCCCCAGCTTCAACTTCGACTTCAACGTCTCGATCACCGAGGAAGTGCAGCGTGACGGGGCCTTCGAGTACAACTACCGGCGCGGCAAGGCGACGGACGCGACGCAGATCCCGGAGGCCGTCGCCCAGTTCGCGGCCAGGATGCGGAACCGACGCGCTCGCCTACATGCGCGAGAGGCCGGGCATGAGCACGTTCGTGCTCGAGGACGGCGTCGTCTATCACGCCTATTCCACCTATGCGCGCGGGCTGGACGGCCTCTGGGGCATGTACCAGTGGCTCGACCGCGCCCCCAAGGGGCGCAACGAGACCGGCGTCTGGTGGCGCCGCCACGACGAGTACGACAGGGGCTGAGCGAGGTCCGCCGCCATGATCGCTACCCAGCAAGAGGGCCTGCGGCGCGCCTCGGTCCGGGAGCGGCGATGCGGCCGCCCGCGGCGCGATCGGCTGGCTGTGCCTCGCAGCCGCGCCGACCTTTGCGATCATGGCGTTGCTCGCGGGTGCTCGTGGCGGCGGCCCGCCCGACATGCTGTGCTCGGCCGCGCAAGACATGGGTCGGCGCTGAGCGGAATGGTCCCGATGTACTGCTGATGTGTGTGTTCCATTCGGCGCCCTGGCTGAAGCTGATCTCCAGCCGACGAGGCAACAGGCGGCGCGCCTCTGGCCCGGTAGATCGGACCAAGGGGCCGGCGCTCTCACATCTCCAGGACGACATAGTCGTCCTCGACCCTGACCTCGAAGGTCTCGGCGACATAGGGGCCCTCGACGAGCGCGGCCCCGGGCTCGACCGAGGCCGTGTAGCTGCGCACCCGCGTCCGCCTGGGGTCGCACCAGGATTTCCCGGTCCGGAGGTCGAACTCCCAGCCGTGCCAGGGGCAGCGGATGATCTCGCCCTTGCGGGTCAGCTCGTAGTGGCCGGGCCCGTCCGACCGGACGAGGCCGGTGAGCTTGCCGCGACACAGGCTGCCGCCCTCGTGCGGACAGCGGTCGTAGAGCGCGAAATACTCGCCCTTGACGTGGAAGATCGTGATCGGCCGGCCGCGCACCGTGACCAGCTTGCGGCCGCCCTCCGGAATCTCGCGGGCGGCCGCCACGACATGCCGGGCCATCAGTCCAGCCGGTAGACCTTGCGGGCGTTGCCCGACTGGATCTGCTGCCGCCGCGCCGGGTCGAGGCTCGTCGGCAAGGCCCGCATCGGGTCGTCGAAGTCCCAGTGCGGGTAGTCGGTGGCGAACAGCAGCCGGTCCCAGCCGATCCACTCCATCACCTGGACGAGGTGGGCCGGCTCGGCCGGCTCCTCCATCGGCTGGGTGGTGATCCAGAGCTGCTCCTTCAGATACTCCGACGGCGGCCGCTTGACGTCCGGCACCTCCTCGCGCAGCCGGGCCCAGTGCTTGTCGAGCCGCCAGGCCAGCGAGGCGAGCCAGGCGAAGCCGCCCTCGATGATGACGATCTTGAGCTCCGGGAAGCGCTCGAACACGCCCTCCATGACGAGGCTGGTGATCGCCGCCTGGCAGGCCGCCGAGTGGCCGGTCATCTCCTCGATATAGTAGGAGGGCCAGCCGGTGCCGCTCACCGGATGGCCGCTGTAGCCGAAGACGTGCAGCGCCACCGGCAGGCCGTGCCTGCAGGCGGCCTCGAAGATCGGCCAGTAGCGGCGCTTGCCGATCGGCTCGTTAGTGCGGGTGAGGATCAGGATCTGCGCGAAGTCGGGATTGCCGGCCCGCTCCTCGATCTCGCGTACCGACGCCTCGGGATCCTCGTAGGGGATGACGATCGAGGCCTTCATCCGCCGCTCCTGGCTCGTGAAGGTGTCGAGCTGCCAGTCGTTGGTGGCATGCGTCATGGCGATGCTGAACGCCGTGTTCTGCTCGCCCTGGCCGGACGGGTTGAGCGGGCTCAGGATCGCATGGTCGATGCCGTAGGCATCCAGATAGTGCTCGCGCATGAAGGCGAGGTTGCTGCCGGGCTGGTCGCCGTTCGGGGCCCAGGCGTCGCGGCGGGCGGCGCGCGGCTGCGCCTTGGGGAAGGGGTCGCCCTGCGCCATGCCGTGGCGGGGCCGGAGGCCGTAGGTCCGGAAGTGCTCCCACCAGCGGGCGGAGAGATAGGGCTTCAGGTCCTGCGGGCCGCGCACCGTCGGATGGACGTCGCAGTCGACGATCCCGGTCCGCGCCGGGCGCGCCCCGGACGACGCCGCCGTCTCGTCGCTCTCGGTGCGGTCGGTCGCCTGAACGTCCAGGGTCATGAGGAGCCTCCCAGCCGCGGGTAGGTCCGCCTCGGATTGTCGACCAGGATCTTTTGGCGGAGCGTCGCCGGAAGGCCGCTCGGCACCGCATGATCCCCGTCGAACTGCCAGTGCGGATAGTCGGAAGAATAGAGCAACATCTCGTCCGAGCCCAGATGCTCGATGACGCGGAGCAGGGCATCGCCCTGGTCCGGCGCGTCGATCGGCTGCAGCGTGAGGCGGACATGCTCCCGGATGATCTCGGCGGGCGTCCGGTCGACCCACGGGATCTCCATCCTGAGGCCCCGCCAGTTCTTGGAGAAGCGCCACATGAAGGGCGGCAGCCAGGTGACGCCGGACTCGCTCAGGACGACCTTCAGGCCGGGATGCTTGTTGAACACGCCATGGCTGACGAGGCTGCCCACCTGCGCCTGGAACGCCTGCGCCTGATGCACATAGTCCTCGGCGTAGGTGCTGGGCCAGCCGATCGCGGTCACGGCCTGACGGTAGGCGCTGCCCAGATGGATCGCGACCGGCAGCCCGTGCCGCTCGGCCGCCGCATAGATCGGCCAGTAGAAGCGCCGCCCGAGCGGCATGTCGCCCATCACCAGCAGCAGCACCTGGACGAAGCGGCGGTCGGGCGCCAGGCGCTCGATCTCGTCCACGGCGAGCTCGGCGTTCTGCGCCGGCAGCACGATCGAGGCGCAGAAGCGGGGCTCGACGTCGAGCCACTCCTTGGCGATCCAGTCGTTGACCGCGCGTGCCGCCGCCGCCGCCAGATGCTCGTCCATGATCTGCTGGATGCCGTAGAGGCAGTTGAGGACGGCCCGGCGCTCGCCCCAGCGGCCGAAGAGCTGCTCGGCCATCGGCCCCGGACTCTCGGCGGCCCGCCCGTTGGGGCCCCGCCAGTCCGGCCGCGCGGTCAGGGGTGCCAGCGGCGGATAGCTCCGGCTCTCGAACCCCTCGATGCCCCGGACCTCGACCATCTCCCGCCAATAGTCGTCGAGATAGGGCACCAGCGCCCGGATGCCCGGGACCTGAGGGTGGACATCGCAGTCGATCGCCCCGGCGAGGCTCAGGGCCTCGTTTTCGGTCGATGTGGCAGGAGCCTCCGCCATGCCTTTCCTCTCACCCCTTGATGGCGCCCATGGCCAGGCCGCGAACCAGATGGCGCTGCAGCACCATCATGAACAGCACGATGGGCAACATGATCCCGATCGCCGCCGCGGCGGAGAGCGACCAGTAGTTGATGTCCTCGCCGCCATACTCGGCGATGGCGACCGGCAGGGTTTTCGTATGCGGGCCGGTCAGCACCAGCGCGAACAGGAACTCGTTGTAGGCCAGGAGCAGGCTGAAGAGCGAGGTGACCCACAAGCCCGGGCGCACCACCGGCAGCGCCACGCGCGTAAAGGTCTGCCAGAGGTTGCAGCCGTCGATGCAGGCGGCCTCGTCCAGCTCGATCGGCACATCGACGAAGAAGCTGCGCATCAGCCAGATGGTGAAGGGCTGGTTGATGGCGACCAGGGCCAGCACCATGACGGCATAGGTGTCGATCAGGTTCACGAACCGCGCCAGCACGAAGAACGGGATGGCGAGGAGGATGTGGGGGAACATCCGGATGGCCAGGAGGCCGAACAGCAGCCCCTGCGCGCTTGCGCCCGCGCATCCGGGAGAGGCCGTAGGCCGCCATGGTGCCGATCGGCACCGAGATGCCGACCGTGCAGACGGCGATGATCACGCTGTTGATCAGGAACCGCCAGAACTCCTTCTCGACCCAGACCTGATAGTGGAACTCGAAGGTGGGGGTGAAGACGAGGACGGGCGGCGTCGCGAACGCGTCGACCGGCAGCTTGATCGAGGTCAGGAAGGCCCAGATGATGGGCGTCAGGTTGACCGCGGTGAACCCGCAGAGCGCGACAAAGAGAAAAAGCTGGGTGTGGAGCTTGGGGCGCATCAGGCGGCACCCCGCTCGCGCCGGTAGACGACCGCGATCATCAGGAGGATCAGCGCCGCCGTGAAGAGCAGCGTCAGCACGCCCAGCGCCGAGGCCTTGCCGACCTCCAGGAGGCGGAAGGCCAGGGCGTAGGTGTACATGGTGACGGTCTCGGTGGCGGTGCCCGGGCCGCCCGCCGTCAGCACGTAGACGCTGTCGAAGAAGCGGAAGGAATCCATGATCCGGATGGACAGCACGAAGACGATGAGCGGCCGGATCGCCGGCAGCATCACCCGGGTGAGCTGCGTCCAGTTGCCGGCGCCGTCCATGGTCGCCGATTCGATCTGGCTCTGGTCGACCGTGTTGAGCCCGGCGTAGAGCACGAGGATCATGAAGGGCGTGAACTGCCAGGCGTCGCCCAGGATCACGACCAGCCGCGCCCAGCCGGGCGAGCCCAGCCAGTCCGGCGGGTAGAGGTTGAGGGCGATGAAGATGCCGTCCAGAAGCCCCCAGCGGCCCATGAAGATCCAGCGCAGGAAGAGGGCCGCCACGACCGGCGTCACGATGTGCGGCAGGAAGAGCAGAAGGTTGAGGCCGCGCACGCCGAAGGTGAGCCTGTAGAGGCCGAAGGCGACGGCGAGCCCGAGCACGAACTCGAGCGCCACCGCCGAGCCCACGATGAACACCGTCTTGCCGAGCGAGCCCCAGAAGCGCTCGTCGGCGAGCAGGGCCGAATAGTTGCCCAGGCCGATGAAGCTCGGCTGCTGGCCGCCCAGATAGTAGTTGAAGAAGCTCAGATAGACCGCATAGCCCAGCGGGTAGAAGAGCACGAGCGCCAGCACCACGGCGCTCGGCACGAGAAAGAGCCACAAGGCCCCGCTGGGCATGCATGCCGGAAGCCCTATCGGCCGACAGGGGGTGCTGGCGACGTCCCGCTCAGAGCTTGTAGCCGCGGCTCTTCAGGAGGTCGGTCGTCTCCTGCGCCGCCGCATCCATCGCCGGCTTCACCTCCATCTCGCCGGTCAGCGCCTGCAGCGTCCGCCTGGAGATGAACTCGCCGCACTCGTAGAACTCGGGGAGCGGCGGGAAGGGGACGGCGGTCTTCAGCGAGGCCAGCACCGCCGGATAGTGGCGGAACTTCTTCGCGAACTCCGGGTCGTTGAGCACGGCGCTTCGCGGCGGCACCATCAGCGCCGCCGCGCCGCGCATGCTGGCCTCGCTCGAGGAGGTGGCAATGATGCGGAACAGCAGGTCCGGGTCCTGCTTGCTGAAGGCCGAGATGGCGTAGCCGTCGCCCGAGAGGCGCGCATGGCCGTCCGGCGCCGCCTCCCAGTCGATCTTGCCGACGACGCGCGACTTCTTGGGATCGTCCATGGCCGCGGCCCGGGTCGCCCACTGCAGGCCCATCACCGCCAGGTCCTGCTGGAAGGCCAGCGTGCACTCGTCGTTGGCGGCGGAGGTGAACCCGCGCTGGGCATACTGGGTCATCTCCTTGAGCTTGGTGACCGCGGCCACGCCCTTCTCGTCGTTGAAGAGGGGGTGCCAGCTCCTTGTCGAACCAGCCGTCGCCCAGCGCGTTGATGAACCAGCTCGTCTCGTTGATGCTGGCATCGACGGGCTTCTGGCAGCTGATCGTCCCGGCGCGGGCGCGGGCTGTTCATCTCCTTGGCGAGACGCAATATATTCGTCGATGGTCTTCGGCGGCTGCTTGCCCGCCGCGTCCAGCAGGTCCTTCCGATAGAAGAAGAGCATCACGTTGACCGTGTGCGGCAGGACGTAGAGCTTGCCGTCGTAGCGATACGCGTTCAGCACCGATTCGGGATAGTCGGCGAAATCGTACTGCTCCTTGTACTTCGCCCACAGATCGTCGAGCGGGCGGAGCCAGCCGTTCTTCGCGTATTTCAGGACCGTGCTGTCGCTGGCATAGACGATGTCGATGGTGTCGGCCTGCGACGACATGGCGATGGTGGCGAGCTCGTTCGCCTTGTCGAACGGCATCAGCTGGGTGTTGACCTCGACGCCCGGAATCGCGGTCCGCATCTTCTCCGCATAGTATTCGAGGGCGGGGTAGCGGTGGCTGATCATCTGCACCGTGCCGGCCGCGCGCGCGGGCCTGGCGCCGGCCGCCACCGCGGATCCGGCGAGCATGGCGGCGGAAAGATGCTGCATGGCACGCCGCCGGCTGACGCTTTGTCCTGTCATTGTCGCCTCCCTCGGGTCTGACAGCCGTCCCGTGGCCGATCACCCGCTCGGGGCCCCGGCGCATTGATGCGGCGGAATAACGCGGCCCTGGCCCGCGGTTGTCAACCCGGTTCTCCCCCGGGCACCGGGTGCTTCTTCTCCCTAGAGGTCGAGGCCCGGGCGAGTGGGCGGCTCGGCACTTGCTTTCTCGGCCGCGCGATCCGATCAAGCCCGCGGCGTCGCGTGGCGTCCGGGACGGGGGGCCGGCTCCGCGGCCCCGAGCGGGAGGTGGAACGATGACGAGCTACAGGATCGCGGTCATTCCCGGCGACGGCATCGGCCTGGAGGTGGTGCCCGAGGGTCTGCGGGCCGTCGAGAAGGCGGCCGGCCGCTTCGGCATCGGCATCGAGTGGGAGCATCTGGACTGGAGCTGCGCCCACTGGGAGAAGCACGGCCGGATGATGCCCGAGGACGGGCTCGAGCGGATCGCCCAGCACGACGGGATCTTCCTCGGCGCCGTGGGCTGGCCCAGCGTGCCGGACCACGTCTCGCTCTGGGGCCTCCTGATCCCGATCCGCCGGCGCTTCGACCAATACGTCAACCTGCGCCCCGTGCGCCTGTTCGAGGGCGTGCCCTGCCCGCTGGCGGGACGGAAGCCCGGCGACATCGACTTCCTGATCGTCCGCGAGAACTGCGAGGGCGAATATTCGGAGATGGGCGGCCGCATCTATCGCGGCACCGAGCAGGAGATGGCCATCCAGGAATCGATCTTCACCCGACACGGGGTCGACCGGATCCTTCGCTACGCCTTCGAGCTGGCCCGCACGCGGCCGCGCCGGCACCTGACCTCGGCCACCAAGTCGAACGGCATCATCCACACCATGCCCTTCTGGGACGAGCGCTTCCGCGCCATCAAGGCCGCCTATCCCGAGATCGAGACGGCCCAGTACCATATCGACATCCTGACCGCCCACTTCGTCCGCTTCCCGGACCGCTTCGACGTCGTCGTGGGCTCGAACCTCTTCGGCGACATCCTCTCCGACCTCGGCCCCGCCGTCACCGGCACCATCGGCATCGCGCCCTCGGCGAACATCAACCCCGAGCGCGCGCATCCCTCGATGTTCGAGCCGGTCCACGGCTCGGCCCCCGACATCGCCGGCCAGGGCATCGCCAACCCGATCGGCCAGATCTGGTCGGGTGCCATGATGCTCGACCATCTGGGCCACGGCGATGCGGCGGCGGCGATCGTCGGCGCCATCGAGCGGGTGCTCGCGGCCGGCAGCTGCCGGACGCCGGACATGGGCGGCAGGGCCACCACGGAGACCCTCGGCAAGGCCATCGCCGCCGAGATCTGAGGCGCCCGGCCGGCCCGCGGAGACCGCGCTGTCCCCCCTCGATCTGACCGCCCTGCTGCTCGGGCTGGCCGCCCTCTTCGGCTACCTGAACTACCGGTTCCTCAAGCTCCCGACGACCGTCGGCCTCCTGCTCATCGCCCTCGTCGTCTCGCTCTGCCTGGTCGGCGTCGACCACCTGCTTCCGTCGATGGGCCTCAGGGACCGCGTGAAGGGCCTGCTCGCCACGGCCGATCTGCCGCATACCCTCCTCGACGGTGCCTTGAGCTTTCTCCTCTATGCCGGGGCCCTGAACGTCCCGATCGCCGATCTCTGGCAGCGCAAGGTCACGGTGCTGGTGCTGGCCACCGTCGGCGTGGCCCTCTCGACCGCGCTGATGGGCGGCGGCATGTGGCTGGTCTTCGACCTCCTGGGCCAGCCCATGCCGCTCGTCTGGACCCTGGTGCTGGGTGCCGCGGTGGCGGCGACCGATCCGGTGGCGGTGCTGGGCGTGCTGAAACGCGTCGGGCTGCCGCCCACGCTCCAGGCGACGGTGGCCGGAGAAAGCCTCTTCAACGACGGGGTCGCCGTCGTCGTCTTCACCATCCTGCTCGGGCTCGCGACGCGCGGCCAGTCCTCGCTCGACCCCGGCCATATCGCCGGCCTCTTCCTCATCGAGGCGGTGGGCGGCGGGGCTCTGGGCCTCGCCACCGGCTATGTGGCCTTTCTGGCGATGCGGGGGATCGACGAGCACAATCTCGAGCTCATGGTCTCCCTGGCCCTCGTCACGGTCACCTACAGCCTCGCCCACCGCCTCGGCATGTCGGGGCCGATCGCGGTGGTGGTGGCAGGCCTGCTGATCGGCAACCACGCCACCCGCTATGCGATGAGCGACACGACGCGGGAGAATCTCTCGACGTTCTGGCGGCTGATCGACGAGATCCTGAACGCTCTTCTTTTCCTCGTCATCGGCTTCGAGGTCGTCGTTCTGCAGCTCGATCCGCCGATGCTGCTGGCAGCACTCCTCGCCATCGTCGTCAGCCTGATCGTCCGGCTGGTCAGCGTGACGCTGCCGGTCCTGGCGCTCCACCTCCACGCGCGGCGGAAGGCGCTGGCCGTGGCCGTCCTCACCTGGGGCGGGCTCCGGGGCGGCATTGCCGTGGCCCTGGCGCTGAGCCTGCCTGCCGGCCCCTACCGCAACGACATCCTCACCGTCTGCTACGCCATCGTCGTCTTCACCATCACCGTCCAGGGCCTGACCCTCGAGCGCGTCGCCCGCCGCTTCGCGACGGAGGCGAGCCCGGAGCCGTCGCCCCCTCCCTGAGCGCGGCCTCGCCATGCCCACGCCGGGGCGGCTGGCCTTGGCCCTGAGGGTGCGTCAGGCGTCCCGGGCGGTGAGCCCCCGGACCCGCGCCTCCGGCAGGCCCCGGACGCCCGGCTCGAGGGCGAGAAGGGCACCGGCGAGAGGCTGGTCGGCCAAATGCTCCGGCTTGGCCATGAAGGTGGCGGAGGTGACGTAGAGGGTATCAAGGCTCTCGCCGCCGAAGGCGCAGCAGGTGGGGTTGGAGACGGGCAGGCGGATCGAGCGGTCGAGGCGGCCTTCGGGGTCGTAGCGGTTGAGGCGCCAAGTGCCGGGGACCGTCAGCCAATAGAAGCCTTCGGCGTCGACGGTGGCGCCGTCGGGATTGCCGCCGATGGCCTGCGGATCGAGGAAGACGCGGCGGTCGGCGATGGTGCCGCTGTCCGGATCGAAGCGCCAGGCCCAGACGGTCCGGGCCATGCTGTCGCCATAGTACATGGTGCGTCCGTCGGGGCTCCAGGCGAGCGCGTTCGAGACGGTGACACCCTCGACCATGCGCGTGACGGTGCGGTCGGCATCGAGGCGGTAGAGGGCGCCGGCCCGGCGGTTGTGGGGGTTGTGCATCGAGCCGGCCCAGAAGCGGCCCTGGCGGTCGGGCTTGCCGTCGTTCATGCGATTGTCGGGCCGGTCGGGCTCGACCTCGGCGATGGGGTCGATGCGGCCCGTGGCCGGGTCGACGAGAGCAAAGGAGCGGTCGATCGCGGCGACGATGCCGCCCGTCTCGCGCAGCGCCAGGGAGCCTATGGCACCCGGCACCTTCAGGACCTGGTCGACGCCCGACAGCGGGTCGTAGCGATGGATCTCGCCGGCCAGGATGTTGACCCAGTAGAGCGCGCGCTGGCGCTGGTCCCAGAGCGCCCCCTCGCCGAGCTCGGCCCTGGCATCGACGACGCAGACGACGTCGCTCATGCCCGTCCCCCTTTTTGTCCAGATCGGATAGATGCCATCGTGACAGACGGTCGACTTCAGCCTATCCAGTGTAGTCGGAGGCTGACCATACACCAAGCACGACGCTCGCGCTTTTCGTCGGGTGCTCGTTCGGCCGGGACAAGACGGCGTGGCACAGGCGGCTGACGTTCGCGACCTCGGTCGCATTCTCCGCAATCGCGACGTGGCGATAGCCTTGGTCGCCGTCGCCATTTTTCTGCTGTTCTCTTTCATTGCGCCGCACTTCTTCTCGGCGAACGTGGTGATCGACATCGCCAGACGCGCGGCCATCCTGGGCACGCTGGCGGTCGGCATGACGTTCCTGTTCGTCGGCGGAGAGCTCGACCTGTCGATCGGCTCGCACTACGGGTTCCTGCTGATCCTGCTGGCCGACCTGGTCCAGAAGGCGCATCTCGATCCCTGGCTCGCCTCGCTGGCCATCGTCGGGCTCGGCTGCGCCGTCGGCGCGGTCAACGGGCTGCTGGTCACCAGGATCGGGCTGCCGTCCTTCATCACGACGCTCGGCATGATGGCGCTGCTGCGCGGGGCGGCGAACACCGTCTCCGGCGGCTACCCCATACCGGCGAACAACACCAACCTGCCCTTCTATCTCGTCCTGCGCGCCGACCTGCCGGGGACGCGCGTGCCGGTGTCGTTCGCCGTCATGCTGGTGGTGGCGCTCGTCGGTGGCATCGTCCTGGCCAGGACGAAGCTCGGCAGCGACGTCTATGCCACCGGCGGCAATATCGAGGCCGCGCGCAACAACGGCATCGCGACCCGCCGCGTGAAGCTGCTCTCGTTCATCCTCATGGGCGGGCTGTGCGGGCTCGCGGCCACCCTCCTGTTCGGCCGGCTGGCCCTGGCGCCGCTGGGTGCCGGCACCAACCTCGAGCTCGAGGTCATCGCCGCCGTCATCATCGGCGGCACCTCGCTGTTCGGCGGCCGCGGCACGGTCTTCGGCAGCCTGGTCGGGGTCTTCATCCTCGGCATGCTGACCTCGGGCATCATCCTGGCCGGCGTGCGCGAATATTGGGACGGCGTGGCGACGGCGCTGGTCATCCTCGTCGCCGCCGGCCTCAACCTTCTCGTGCGGCGCAGCTCGGGCGGCCTCGCCCACGCGACGGAGTGACCAGGCCCCCACCTATCGAAGCCTCGAGTGACCGATCAGGGAGAGAAGGAATGAGCGACAGCAGGAAGACGAGCCGCCGTGGGATCATCGGCGGCGGGGTCGGCGTGGGTGCCGCGGGCCTGCTCGCGGTGACCATGGGCGTGCCCGTGCCGGGCCTCGCGGCGGAGGGCGACTGGGGCCCGGCGCGGAAGCTCGTCTGGGTGCCGCAGGCGCTGGGCGACTGGGACACGGCCATGCAGGTCGGCTACCGCGACTTCTGCGGCATGGTCGGCTGGTCCTATCAGCGGGTCGGCAACCCCAACTACTCGGTCGAGAACCACGTCGAGCAGGTCAACAACGCGATCGCGTCGGGTGCCGACGTCATCGCCACCGAGCTCGAGAGCGAGGGTCTCGTCGGCAGCTTCGAGAGCGGCATCCAGGCCGGCATCGCCATGGTGATCACCGACCAGGGGATCGAGGCCGAGGCCGCGTCCCTGAACCTCGGCATCATCAACCAGGACGAGCTTCAGGCGGGCGTCATCAACGGCACGGCCGCCGCCCGCTTCGCGCAGAAGCAGACGGGCAAGAAGGAGGGCGTCATCGTCCTCGGCAACGGCAATCCCGGCTCGACCTCGATCGACAAGCGCCAGAACGGCAGCAAGCAGGGCATCGAGGCCTACAACAAGGCGAACGGGACGACCTTCACCTTCGAGGCGTTCCCCGACAACTCGTTCGGCGAGATGACCGAGTCGGTGCAGAAATGGACCGCCAAGATCGACGAGAAGGGCTCGAGCCTGGTGGGCGCCATCGGCACCGGCAACCCGCTGCCGATCGTCCAGGCCATGAAGGAGCGCAACTTCAAGCCCGGCCAGATCGCCTGCGGCTCGACCGACATCCCGCCCGCCCATCAGAAGGCCATCGCCGACGGCTGGGTCCAGTGGGGCATCGACCAGCAGTTCTATCTGATGGGCTTCCTCGCTGCGGCGACCGCCTGGGTGCAGCTGGAACGAAAATACCCCTATCCCACGATTCACACCGGGGGCGAGCTGGTGACGGCCGACGACCTCAAGGACGTGGGTGCCCGCACCGACATCTGGGTGGCCAAGGCCAAGGCCTACGGCTTCATGTGAGGCGCTCGGGGGGCGCCGGCCTTTCGGCGCCTCCCGCCGGGGAACGCGCAACGGTGCATATCGAGCCCTATCTCCACTGCCGCGGCCTCGCCAAGTCGTTCGGCAAGGTCGAGGCCCTGAGCGGCGCCGACCTCGACGTCTTCGCCGGCGAGGTGCTGGCGATCGTCGGCGACAACGGTGCGGGCAAGTCGACCCTGATAAAAATCCTGAGCGGGGTGCATCAGCCCGACCGGGGCGAGCTCCGGGTGGCCGGGACCCCGGTCCGGCTGACCGACCCGCTCCATGCCAGGGAGCTGGGCATCGCCACGGTCTTCCAGAATCTGGCCCTGGTCGATCAGCGCGACGTGGCGGCCAACCTCTTCCTCGGCCGCGAGCCGGTCCGCTTCCGCTGGTTCGTCGACCGCAAGGCGATGCGCGAGGGCGCGCGCCGCGTCCTGCACGAGCTCAAGGTCCACGTCCCCTCGCTCGACACCGAGGCCGGCCAGCTCTCGGGCGGCCAGCGCCAGTCGATCGCGATCGGCCGGGCGACCGCCCAGAACGGCCGCGTCATCATCATGGACGAGCCCACGGCGGCGCTCGGCATCCAGGAATTGCAGAAGGTTCTCGATCTTGTCGAGCGCCTGCGGGCCCAGGGCACGGGAGTCCTGATCGTCAGCCACAATCTGCGCCACGTCTTCACCGTCGCCGACCGCATCCTCGTGATGCGTCGCGGCCGGGTCGCCGGCGTGCGCAAGCGCGCCGAGACGACGGCCGACGAGATCGTCAAGCTGATCGTCGGCGCAGAGGCGGCGTAGGGCAGCGATGCAGGGCGCCCGGGAGGCGGCCGAGGCCGCGGCCATGGACACGCAGGCGGAGGCGGCGCTCCGCGCCCACGCCGCGCGACCTCGCGCGGCGTCCCATCGGGATGTCCGGGCCGGCACCCTGCGCCGCATCCTTCTCGCCCGCGACGCGGCGCTCCTCGGCGTCGCCATCCTCATCTTCCTGCTCTTCGCGCTGACGGCGCCGCATTTCCTCTCGAAGTTCAACCTCTTCAACACGCTCCGCAGCATCTCGCTGATCAGCATCGTCGCGGTCGGCATCACCTTCCTGCTCGTCGCCGGCGAGATCGACCTCTCGGTCGGCTCGATGCACGGCGTGCTCACGGTCTCGATGGGCCTCCTCGTGGTCACGGCCGGCCTGAGCCCGTGGCTCGCCATGCCGCTCGTGATCCTGCTGGGGCTGCTGGTCGGGACGGTGAACGGCCTGATCGTCGTGCGGATCGGCATCCCCTCCTTCATCGTCACGCTCGCGATGCTCGTCGGCTACCGCAGCGCGGCCCTGCTGCTCACCAACGAGCGGCCGCTGACCGTGCGTGGTCGCGAGCTCTTCTATCAGGTGACGGGCGGCGACCTCATGGGCGAGATGCCCTGGCTGATCCTCTGGATGATCGTGGTCGTGACGATCGGCGGCATCGTGCTCGCCCGCACCCGCTTCGGCTCGCACGTCTACGCCGTCGGCGGCAACCCCGAGGCGGCGCGCAATGCCGGCATCGACCTGCGCCGCGTCAAGCTCCGCTGCTTCATGCTGACGGGCGCCCTCTGCGGCCTCGTCTCGGCCCTCCTGTTCGGCTATCTGCGCGTCGCCGGCCCGACCGCCGGCACGGGCTTCGAGTTCCGCGTCATCGGCGCCGCCGTGGTTGGCGGCGTTGCCCTCTCGGGCGGCCGCGGCAGCGTCTTCGGCAGCCTCGTCGGCGCCCTCATCATCGGCATGATCACGAGCGGCATGGTGCTTTTGGGCTTCTCCCAGAATATCGGCGACGTCGCTGCTGGCCTTCTTGATCATCGTCGTCGGCTCGCTCGATCTCCTGCTGCGCCGGCATGGGGCGAGAGCCGGCTGAGGAGGCCTCGCCACCGCGGCCCCCCGGCATTGACAGCGCCCGATCCGCTGCCTCATAGAATGCCCCCATGGGGAAGCGATCTCCCCACGAGGCGACATGCTGAAGAATCGCGTCCCATCTGATCGGAGGACGCTCCATGTCGTCGACGACGCAAATCGCGATCGAGAAGCTCAACCGCCTGATCGGCACGCCGAGGTGCCCGGCGATCATCGACGTCCGCACGGCGGAGGACTTTTCCGCCGACCCTCGGCTGATTCCCGGTGCCGTGCAGCGCGAGCACGGGTCCGCATCGGCCTGGGCCGAGGCGCTCGAGGGCCGCTCGGCCGTCACCGTCTGCCAGCGGGGACGGAAGCTGAGCGAAGGTGCCGCTGCCTGGCTCAGGCACGAGGGCGTGCCGGCCGAGACGCTGGCAGGCGGGTTCGAGGCCTGGGCGGGCGCGGGCTTGCCGCTCGTGCCGACTGCCAAGCTCCCGGCGCGCGATGGTCGGGGCCGGACGGTCTGGGTGACGCGGGCGCGGCCCAAGATCGACCGCATCGCCTGTCCCTGGCTGATCCGCCGCTTCGTCGACCCGGCCGCGGTTTTTCTTTTCGTCACGCCCGCGGAGGTCCAGTCGGTAGCCGAGCGGTTCGGCGCGGCACCCTTCGACATCGACGGTGTCTTCTGGAGCCATCGCGGCCAGACCTGCACCTTCGACACGATGGTGGAGGAGCTCGGGCTCGGCGGCATGGAGCCGCTTCTGCGCCTTGCGAAAATCGTGCGCGGCGCTGACACCGCGCGACCGGACCTGGCACCGGAGGCGCCGGGCCTCCTGGCCGCCTCGCTCGGCCTGTCGCGCATGTACGCCGACGATCTCGCCCAGCTCGAGGCGGGAATGAGCCTGTACGACGCGTTCTATCGCTGGTGCCGCGACGCCACCGCCGAGACCCACGACTGGCCCTCGACCAGGTCCGGGGCCTGAAATGGCCAGCACCGCCATCGACTCGACGACGCCTGCCGGCTCGGCGCGCCCCTATCCGTCGTTCGCCGAGGCCGCCCGCACCTGGGCACGGGTGGCGGCGCTCTCCTTCGGCGGTCCGGCCGGCCAGATCGCGGTCATGCACCGCATCGTCGTCGACGAGAAGCGCTGGATCAGCGAGGCGCGCTTCCTGCACGCGCTCAGCTACTGCACGCTGCTGCCGGGGCCCGAGGCGCAGCAGCTGGCCACCTATATCGGCTGGCTGATGCACCGCACGGCGGGCGGCATCCTGGCGGGTGCTCTTTTCGTCCTGCCGGGCGCCCTCGCCATCATGGGCCTCAGCTGGGTCTACGCCGGCTGGGGCCATGTGGGCCTGGTGGCGGCCCTGTTCTTCGGCCTCAAGGCCGCCGTGCTCGCCGTGGTGCTCCAGGCCGTGTTCCGGATCGGCTCGCGGGCGCTGACGAACCGGGCGCTCATCGGCATCGCCGCCCTCGCCTTCGTCGCGATTTTTTTCTTTGCCGTGCCGTTCCCGGTCATCGTCGTCGGCGCCGGCCTGATCGGCTGGCTGGGCGCCTGGTCCGGCTCCGCCCTGTTCAAGGCCGGCGGCCACCATGGCCGGAACGGAAAAGGCCCGAGCGACGCGGACAGCCTGCTGGGCGCCGAGCTGCCGGCGCACGCACGGCCCACCGTGGCCAAGGCGCTACGCGCGGCATCGGTATGGCTGGCGCTCTGGCTGGTTCCGGTGGCCGTCCTCCTGGCGATGCTGGGCACCGGGAGCACTTTCGGCCAGATCGCGATCTTCTTCAGCCAGATGGCCGTCGTGACCTTCGGCGGCGCCTATGCGGTGCTGGCCTACGTCGCCCAGCAGGCCGTCCTGCACTATCACTGGCTGCAGCCGAGCGAGATGCTGGACGGCCTCGGCATGGCCGAGACCACGCCCGGCCCGCTGATCATGGTCACCCAGTTCGTGGGCTTCATGGCGGCCTTCCGCGATCCCGGGGCCCTGCCGCCGATGCTGGCCGGCACGCTCGGCGGGCTGCTCACCACCTGGGTCACCTTCACGCCCTGCTTTCTCTGGATTTTTCTGGGCGCACCCTTCATCGAGGCCCTGCGCGGCAACCGGGCCCTCGCCGGTGCCCTCTCCGCGGTCACCGCCGCGGTCGTGGGCGTCATCCTGAACCTCGCCGTCTGGTTCGCGCTCCACAGCTGGTTCCGCGAGGTGCGCCCGGTGCGCACGCTGGGCCTCGCCTTCGACGCGCCCGTGCTCCTCAGCGTCGACCCCTGGGCGGTGGCGCTCTCGATCGCCGCGGGGGTGGCGATCTTCCGCTTCCGGACGGGCATGATCCCCACCCTCCTGGCCTGCTCCCTGGCCGGGGCCGTCATCCGGCTGGCGCTCGGCGGCCACCCATGAATCGGGCCGCACCATGGGCACGTGGCGGATGTCCGACCACGTGCCGCTCTGGACGGCGATGTGAGCCGAACCCATGGAGTCCGCCTGCGCTCTGCCGCGCCGCGCCGAGCAGAGCGCGGCCATGCACCCGGCCGCTTTTTGGGCGTTAGGCTCCTCGCGGCTGAGGGAGCAGGGGGCCACCCCGCCCCTCTTGTCAGGCCCGACCGGCACCGGGTCTCGCTCCCCGACGCAGTCGGCTGCGAGCTCCCCTCGACCTCGGCTCGCTTACTCTGGCCGCACCGTGATGGTCTGGCCGGCGTAGCAGTTGTTCGTGTCGGTGATTTCCGCCACCGTGGCGCGATCGTCGGCGCAGGCGATCAGGCGATAGGCGCCGGACGCGGAGGACGGAATAGTGGCTTCGGCCACCTCACCGGCAGCCGAGCCGTTCGCAACGAGGCTCGGCACCGGCGTCACCGCGCCGAGCAGGATGTCGTCGTCGGACTTGGCCGCGTCCCGCGAGAGGTAGAAACGCGTGGTCGAAGCGCCTGCGGTGGCGGAGCCGATATTGCGCGTCATCTGCGTTATCGACAGCTTCTGACCGCGTGTCACGCTACCCGGAAGCGCGAGCGAGCCGTTCACCATGAGGTCGGCGCAGCCGTCACTCGCTTGGCCGAACCATACCAGCCGGCCCTTCTGGACACCGCCCTCGCTCGTGTACGCCGAGCCGAGGAAGGTGTCGCTGCAGTTTCCGTACGGGCGGACGCTGCCATAGTGACCCCAGCCGTCCGCGCCGCTGGTCGAGTTGGCAATCGCGTGCATCTGGATGCCCGACCAGTTTCGAGGGTCGGTCAGGATGAATCCCTGCACGTTCGGGAACCTGCCGCCGCCCATGGCGTAGAGCAGCACGCCCAGATCCCCCTTTGCGTTCACCCCCACGCTCGGAAGCTGCCAGGCGAAATCCTTGCTCCAGATCTGGTGCTCGAGGATCTTCTTCAGCGAGCCGGTCTCGAACACGGCCACACGGACATGCGGGAATGGAAAGTCCCTGTCCTCGTCGCCCATCCACAGCCAGCCGATGGTGTTGCCGGAACGGAATCCGCTCATGCGCCCATCATGCTGGTCCGTGCACGGGTCCTGCCCGTCGGGCAGCCGGCAGTGGCCGTCATTGTCATCGTAGTTGGAGATGTCCTTGTCCTTCTTGTCGAGCTTGGAGGAGCGAATCCGCGATCGAGTAGATCCGCAAGTTGTCCCCTTCCAGTAACCCGGGCACATGAGCCGCTAGGTACATGGTCGAGCCCGCATTCTGGACGGGACTGATATAGGGCTCGCCCTTCTCGTACCAGTAGCTGTACTCGATGTGACAGTCCTCGTCATCGAGGTCGTCGAGCGGAATTCGGAAAATAAGAGCCCCGACCCTGGGATCGTTCGAGGCGTCAGCCGGATCGCTTGCCTTGTTCGCATCGCGTACGTTGGTGGTGATGTACAGGTACTTGGTCGTGTGCGATACCTGATTGAAGTCGAACCACTGCCCGTAGTCGAGCTTGAAGTTCGCGTTGGGCTCGAAATTCCAATTGCAACTGTCCGCTTGGGACAACAGCGCCGATCGCCCGCGGAACAAACGCAGCTTCAGCGCGTTCCGCAGCGCCCTTGCGTCGTAGCGATACTGAATGAGCCAGAACACCAACGAATGGTCGCCCCGATCGACGGCATAGGCCACTTGATCGCAGCAGAATCCGCCATAGACCTCGTCAGCCGACGGGTCCAGGGCCTCCGACGCGAAAGTGAGCCCATTGTCGCTCGAGGTGTTGGCATAGAAGTTGCCGGTCACCAGGATTCCGTTGCGGTCGTTTGCCGCCGTAGGCTCGACGGCGCTGCCGCCGCTGGTGCCTGATACGGTATCGCGGAAGACCGTGAACCCGCTCATAGCGCTGAGACGCGCCGTGCTTGCTGCAGGTGCCTCGGCCGTGGCGGGCACGGTCGGCGCGAAACGCTGACGCTCGAGCCTCGATGGCTTTGGCGCCTCCGCCTGCCCGTGACGGCCCGGATAGGCTTCCGGCTCCGCCATTACCGCCGATTGTTGCCTATGCCGTCGGAGTGGTCGGGAATCGCCGTCGATGGAGCCAGCGCCGGCCCGGGTGTCCTCGGGGCGCGGTGGCGGTGCCGCGGTGTCGGCCTGGGCCAGCGTGTAGGTGCCGGCAATGGGAGAGACTATCCGCGAGTTGGCGGCGATGGCCGATCCATTGCCCGCCATAATTGCCGCTAGTAGAATGACCGGACAAATTTCCCGTGGGCGGAGCATCGACTAACCTCCCGAGGAAGCCTGGTGATCTCTACCGCCCAATCTATTACTCTACCATCGAAGGGCGACGGGAGCAAGGCTCGAGCTTATCAACCCAAGAAGATGCAGAATCGGGGCGGCGGCGGCAGCCTCGAGGCACGGCGATCGCGCCGCGCCCATCAGGAGCAGATCAACCAGTAGCCGCGGCGGTGGCGATCTTCCGCTTCCGCACCGGCATGATCCGCCTCCTGGCCTGCTCCCTGGCCGGGGTCGTCATCCGGCTGGCGCTCGGCGGCGCTCAGTGACGAGGTTGGGGGCATTGGCGGGGTTGCGGCGCTACGGCATCTCCCGGAACGCCGCGCGCGGCCAGGGGCTGGGCCAGACCTTCGCGCAGGTGCCGGGCGCCTTCGGCGAGCCGCTGCCGCAGCTCAGGCGCCTCGGCCGGCAGATCGACCTCAGCCAGCTCACGGGCGAGGCGCTTCGTCGACGGGCTCGCCAAGACTGGCCAGCTCCAGCACTGGCCGCACCCGCCGGTGGCCGAGTTCTCGCGGATGATCCAGATCATCGGCGAGGACCTTCACCTTATGCTCGCGGGCGAGGCGGCGCCGGCGGCAGCGCTCGCCGCGGCCCAGGGGCGGATCGACCGCATGATGCGCGCCGCCGGGCACTATTGATCCCCCGCGCGTCGTGTGGCCGGGCGGGGCCCCCACGGAATCGCGTGCGATCCAGCGCCTCTTAGTCCGCATTTCCCGGATGCGACGGCATCTCGGTGACCTTGAGTGCCGGTTCTGGTAGATATTTCAGAGCGATAGAGACGGCGGAGCGAGTGCAGAATGGCGGACGCGACGGGTGAAGCCAGGGAGCCGCCGCTCAGGGTCGCCTTCGACCGCCGGATCAAGCTGGAGTTCCATGGGGCTCGGATCACCACCGACGCCGGACTGCTCGCCTATCGCGAGCTGGACGACACCTTCGGCCTGACCACGATGGCCGCGTTGAGACTTGCCGAGGGTCGGCGTGGAATGAACATCCGCCACCGGCTGCTCGGCTTGCTGCGCCAGTCGGTCTACGGCCGCCTCGCCGGGTACGAAGACGTCAACGATGCCGAGCGGCTCGCCCGCGATCCGGTGATGCGCGCCATCGTCGGCCGCGAGGGTACGGACCGACCGGCGGCCTCGACCAGTCAGATGGGCCGCTTCGAGACCGAGTGGCTGGCATGCGAGGCGAACCTCGCGGCGCTCACGGACCTGTCCGGCGCCTGGATCGACCGGGTGCACGTGCGGCGACCACCAGACGGCATCATCCTCGACATTGACAGTTCCGAGAGCCCGACCCATGGCCAGCAGGAGGGCTCGGCCTGGAACGGGCACTTCGGCTGTACCTGTTACCACCCACTCTTCGTCTTCAACCAGTTCGGCGACCTGGAGCGCAGCATGCTGCGACCCGGCAACGTGCACAGCGCCGAAGGCTGGCGGGAGGTGCTGGAGCCGGTGATCGCCCGTTACCGCGAGCGGGGCCTGCCGCTCTGGTTCCGCGGCGACGCGGCGTTCGCCAAGCCCGAGCTCTACGATCTGCTGGAAGCTGAGGGTATCGGCTACGCCATCCGCATGCCGGCCAATGCGGTCCTGCAGGAGCGGATCGGCCATCTGCTGACGCGGCCCATCGGCCGGCCGCCGAACAAGCCACAGGTCTTCTTCGCCAGCTTCAGCTACCAGGCGCAGAGCTGGGCCAGGCCGCGGCGGGTGGTGGCCAAGGTCGAGTGGCACCAGGGCGAACTCTATCCGCGCGTCGGCTTCATCGTCACCAACATGACGCGGCCGGCCGAGCAAGTCAGCAAGTTCTACAATGGCCGCGGCACCGCCGAGCAGTGGATCAAGGAGGGCAAGTTGGCGCTGCGCTGGACCCGGCTCTCCTGCCACGCCTTCCGTCACAACGCGGTGCGACTGCAGCTCCACGCCCTGGCCTACAACCTCGCCAACTTCCTGCGCTCGCTGGCCTTGCCGCGGGAGGTTGAGCAGTGGTCGCTCACGACCTTGCGCGAGAAGCTGGTCAAGATCGGCGCCCGGATCGTGCGGCACGGGCGGTACATGGTCTTCCAGCTCGCCGAGGTGGCGGTGCCGCGAGCGCTCTTCGCCGAGATCCTGCGCAGGATCGACCGCTTGCGAGGACCGCCCATGGTAACGGCCTGACCGGAGCGGACCCTGGAGCCGCCAGTGTCGAGGGGAGGTCCATGCGCCGAAGGTCGGGTAGAGCCCGCCGGAAGCCGGCGGGCAGACCTGTGGCGAGGTCTCGCATCGCCCACGCCGACCGTGGCCGCAGCTTTGACGGGTCCTCGGTTGACGCACAACCCTTCGAGGACCACTGTCACCCCGAGAACGGAGGCTATCTGGGCAATTTAGCGCTTGTCAGGCCGTGAGCCATCGGGACAATGTGCCTGGACGGGAGCGGGGCGGTCGCCTCGGTGCCGGCCGTCGAACGATGAAAAGAGGAGGGAAGCCATGCGGCGTCGCGATTTCGGTGCTCTCGCGGGCGGAACGGCCCTGTCCCTGGCGCTCGGATCGCGGGCCGGCTGGGCGGCCGACTTCGATCTCGAGGCGACGAGCGGAGAGACCGTCTACTTTCGCGGCTGGCAGTACAAGACCGACATCGTCCAGGATAATGTAAGCCGCTACAACAAGGCGCTGAACGGCAAGGTCGACTATGCGACGGTGACCGGGGACTATCCCTCGATCATGGAGCAGAACCTGATGTCCGGCGCCGAGCTGGACGTGCTCTACGCCAATCCGTCCCAGGCCTGTCGGTATTTCGACGGCACCTGGATCATGCCGGCCGAGGACCTGCCCAACGTGGCCGAGGTCAAGGCCGACCTCTACCCCAATCTCGCCGACGCCTGGACCTACAAGGGCAAGCTTCTGGGCCTGTCCTATTTCGTCAGCACGCGCGGCGCGATGCACGTCAACCTGAAGAAGTACGGTGAGGCCGGCCTCTCCGACAAGGATTTCCCCAAGGACTGGGACGCGCTCTACGAGCAGGTCTACGCGCTGAAGGACAAGGGCGTGCCGCAGCCCTACCTGCCGCACTGGTTCAGCGAGTGGTACGGGATCTCGTGGGCCTTCGTTTTCGAGGTTCTGAACCGTGGCGGCAAGGTCGCCGATCCGGAGACCCACAAGCCGGTGCTGACGACCGACAAGGACGGCCCGGCCTACAAGACCCTGGCGGCCTGGAAGAAGCTCTGGCAGTCGAAGCTCGTCCCCGAGGAGGTTTTTACCTACAACGAGAGCGCCTTCATCGAGGCCTACGCCTCGGGGCGCTTCGTCTTCAGCCCGCAGCAGCTCTACGATCTCGAGACCTTCAACCGCAAGGACCGCTCGCAGATCGCCGGCCAGGCGAGCCTCCTGCCCTACCAGGGCCAGAGCTGGGGCCTGCTCGATTCCGCCATGTACCTGATGACCAGCCGCAAGCGCGACGACGCCCTGACCGACGACGTCAAGCGCTTCGCCAGCTGGTACGGCTTCAAGGATCAGGACGGAAAGATTTTCGTCGGCCAGCGCTGGATGGAGGAGTCGATGCTGTTCTCCGGCTACAAGTCGGTGATGCAGAGCGACGCCACCGCGGCCCGCATGAAGAAGGCGCTGGCCCGGCCGGGCGACGTCCAGGTCGTGCTCGACGTCTACGCCAACACGCCCTATCCGCGCGGCATCTGGAACGTGGTCTGGGCCGAGGAGTTCAACAGCTGGCTCAAGGAGACCCTGCCGAACTTCCTCCTCCAGGACGGGGCGATCGAGGACGTGATCAACGGCGCCATCGGCAAGATCAACGATCTGAACGACAAGTACGGGATCTGAGGGCGGCTTGCGGCAGAGCCGGCCGGCCGGGATGCGGCAGCGCACGCGCGAGCTCTCGAACCTCCGCTTCGCGCTGCTGCTGGCGCTGCCCGTCCTGGTCTTTCTCCTCCTCGTCGTCGCCTATCCGCTCGGCTATTCCTTGTGGATGAGCCTGCACCGGATCGTCTTCTTCGGCGGCTACCGGGCCAAGTTCGTCGGCGGCGACAATTTCCTGAAGGTGCTCTCCGACCACGGCTTCTGGTGGTCGACCTGGGTGACCCTGCGCTTCACGGTCGAATCGGTCGTCCTGGCGATGCTGATCGGGCTCGGCCTCGCCCTCCTCCTCGACCGGCCGATGCGCCGGGCCGGCCTCGTCCGCACGCTCGTGATCCTGCCCTGGTGCGTCTCGCTCTACGGCGCCGGCATCCTCTTCGCCTATCTCGTCAAGGGCCAGAGCGGCGTCTTCACCAGCCTCAGCTACCTGCTGGGCTTCGATCACGCCGTCAATTTCGTCGACGTCGACCGCGTGGTGGACGTCCTCGCCCTCGGCAATGCCTGGAACATGGCGCCCCTGGTCGCCTTCTTCCTCCTCGCCAACCTCAAGACCATTCCCCGGCGCCTCTACGACCTGGCCGCGATCGACCGCATGTCGGCCCTGGAGACCTTCTGGCACGTCACCCTGCCGCCCCTGCGCTTCACGCTTTTCGTCTTCACCTGCATCACCACCGTCCTGTCGATGAAGCTTTTCGACTTCGTCTTCGTGCTGGCGGGAGGCGGCCCCGGCACCGCCTCGGCGACGCTCACCTACACGATCTACAAGACGAGCTTCAAGGACCTCAACCTCGGCCTCGGCGCCGCGATGTCGTTCTTCCTCCTGGCCTTCATCCTCGCCAGCACCTTTCTTCTCTATCTCGTCTGGGGGCGACGGGAGGGCCAGGACAGCGTGAGGAAAAGCCCCTGGATCTGGCTGGCGCTGCTCGTGGCGCTGATCTGGACGCTGCTGCCGATCTACTGGTTCGGGCGCATCGCCTTCCTGACGCCGGGCGAGATCGCCCGCTTTCCGCCGCCCTTCTGGCCGCTGGCGCCGCAGCCGGCCGCCTTCTTCAACATCTTCGGCTTCAGCTACACCCTGGCCGACGGCACGCTGCTCCGCGCCTCGGGCCAGGCGACCCAGATCATCCGCGGCCTCGCCAACAGCGTCGTCGTCAGCGTCATCGTCACGGCCATCACCCTCGTCGTCGTGACGCCCTTGGCCTACGTCTTCGCCCGGCTCGACTTCCCCCACAAGAGCAAGCTCCTGTTCGCGATCCTCCTGGCCGTGGCGCTGCCGCCGGTCTCGACGCTCATCCCCTTCTACGCGATGTACATCCGGCTCGGGCTCGCCGGCACGCTGACCGGCCTCGTCATCGTCACGCTGACCGTGACCGTGCCCTTCGTCACCTGGATGCTGATCGGCTATTTCCGCAACCTGCCGCCGGTCGAGCGGCTGGCCCGGGTCGACGGCTTCACCCGCCTGGAGACCTTCACGCGCATCCTGCTGCCGCTCGGGCGGAGCGGCATCGCCGTCGCCGCCGTCATCGCCTTTCTGTTCTCCTGGAACGAGTACACCTACGCGCTGGTGCTGGTGAACGGCACGCACCGCCAACACGCTGCCGACCGCCATCTCGGGCTTCCTGTTCCAGCATCCGGAGCCCTCGCAGCTCTCGGCGGCCCTGCTCCTGACGATCCTGCCGCCGGCGCTGGTCGCCTATTTCCTGCAGCGCCACATCGCCGAGATGAACCTGGTCGACCCGATCCGTTGAGGGCCGATCCGCCGAAGGAGTGAGGATGGCCGGCATCCGCCTCGAGGGCCTCAAGAAATCGTTCGGCACGTTCATGGCGATCGAGCGGCTCGACCTCGACATCCAGGACGGCGAGTTCCTCGTCCTCCTCGGGCCCTCGGGCTGCGGCAAGACGACGACGCTCAACATCATCGCCGGCCTCGAGGCCCCGACGGCCGGCCGCGTCCTCTTCGCCGGGCGCGACGTCACCGCCGACCCGCCCCACACCCGCAACATCGCCATGGTCTTCCAGTCGGCCCTGCTCTACCCCCATCTCACGGCCCGCCGGAACATCGAGGCCAGCCTGCGTCACGCGGACCTCGGTGCCGAGTCGCGCCGCCAGCGCATCGACGAGGCCATCTCCATGCTCGACATCGCCGAGCTGATGGACAAGCTGCCGAGCCAGCTGTCGGGCGGCCAGCGCCAGCGGGTCGCGACCGCCAAGGCCATCGTCCGCCACCCCACGGCCTTCCTCCTCGACGAGCCGCTGTCGGCCCTGGACGCCTCCCTCCGCCAGACGCTGCGCGCCGAGCTCGTCAACCTGCAGAAGCGGCTCGGCACCACCACCGTCTTCGTCACCCACGACCAGATCGAGGCGATGACCATGGGCGACCGCATCGTCGTCATGAACGGCGGGCCGCATCGAGCAGGTCGGCACGCCGGCCGAGATCTACGCCCGCCCCGAGACCCTCTTCGTCGCCGGCTTCGTCGGCTCGCCGCCGATGAACCTCATCCCGGGCGAGATCATGCGGGGCGACGCGGGCGCCCGCTTCGTCGCCGGCGATCTCGTCCTGCCCGTGGCCGGGCGCCCCGGCGCCGCCGTCCTGGGCGTGCGGCCCCAGCATCTGAGCGTCGCCGCGAGCCCGACGCCGGGCGCCCTGCCGGTCACCGTCTTCGCCCGCGAGCATCTGGGTCGGGAGGCGGTGCTCGTCCTCGACGGGCCGGGCGGCCAGCGGCTGCGCGCCCTGGTCGAGCCCGAGACCCTGGCCGGCGTCGGCCAGCGCCTCTTCGCCACCGCCGACCCTGCGCGCCACCTCCTCTTCTCGCCCGAGCAGGGCCTCTTGAGCTGACCGGAGGAACGGCCATGGCCGAAGGGCCGCTCAGGATGGGCATCATCGGCGTGGGCTTCATCGGCGAGCTGCACGCCCGCCTCGCCGCCGAGCTGCCCTGCACCCGCCTCGTCGCCGTGGCCGATCCCAGCGCCGGCCATGGCGAGGCCCTGGCGGCCCGCCTCGGGGTCGACTGGCACGCCCATGCCGAGCAGCTCCTCGCCCGCCCCGACATCGACGCCGTGACGATCGCCTCGCCCGATTCCCAGCACGTGGCGCCGGCGCTGGCCGCCGCCGCGGCCGGAAAGCACATCCTCCTCGAGAAGCCGATGGCCGAGGACGGGGAGGGGGCCCGGGCGATCGGGCAGGCCGTCGAGGCGGCCGGCGTCCGCCTCCTGGTCGGTCACGTGCTCCACCACGACCCCCGCTACGCCCAGGTCCAGGCCGCGGCCGCCGCCGGCCGGCTGGGCCTGCCGATCACGCTCCGCGCCAAGCGCAACGGCCCGCGCGACCTCGCCCGCCGCATCGGCCTCTCGACCTCGATCCTCCACTATCTGGGCGTCCACGACGTCGACATGGTGCAGGCCGTGGCCGGCGCCCGCATCCTGCGCGTCCAGGCCCGCTCCGTGCAGCGCCTCGGCATCGCCGGGGAGGATGCCGTCTACGCCCTGGCCGACCTCGAGGGCGGCGCCATCGCCAGCTTCGACTGGAGCTGGGCCTGGCCCGACGGCATGCCCAACGGCTACCACGCCCATCTCGAGGTCGTCGGCACCGAGGGGGCCGCCCTGATCGAGGTGCGGGACCAGGCCCTCTGGCTCGTCGACGAGGCCGGAGTGAGAATGCCGGACGCCCATCTCTGGCCCGAGGTCAACGGCCGCATCACCGGCATCCTCAGGGACGAGGTCCTGCATTTCGCCCAGGCCGTCCTGGACGGCCGGCCCTTCGTCCAGGACTGGCGGGAGGCGCTCGACGCCGTCCTCGTCCTCGACGCGATCCAGGCCTCGCTCGCGAGCGGCCTGCCCGAGCCCGTGCGGCGCTGACGCTCCCGCCCCGGGACGCCCCGACCCCACGTTTGCAGCACTTTACGGCCGCATCGGGCCGGGGCATCGTCGGCCCGATGAGGCGCTCGGGCCCCGCTCTCCTCGTTCCGGCCGCTCCTGCCGACGGCCCGGCGGAGCAGCGGCGCGGGCTTTTTCTCGTCGTGCTGGCGACCGTCTTCTGGAGCCTGTCCGGGCTCGCCGTGCGGCTGATGCAGGACGCGTCGGGCTGGCAGATCATCCTCTACCGCTCGATCGGGCTGACGGCGACGATGCTGGTCGTGCTGGCCGTCGTTCATCGCGGGCGGACGATGGCGGCGATCCGGGACGCCGGCTGGACCGCCGTCCTGGCCGGCCTGCTCTCGTGCCTGACCTCGGCCTCCTTCATCCTGGCGCTGGGCCAGATCTCCGTCGCCAACGCGCTCTTCATCACCGGTGTGGCACCGTTCGTGGCGGCGCTGGCGGCACGCGTGCTGCTGGGCGAGCGGATAGCGCCTGCGACCTGGGCCGGGATGAGCCTCGCCCTGGCGGGCGTGCTCCTGATGGTGGGCGGCGATCTCGGCCGCGGCCGGGCCCTCGGCAGCGCCCTTGCCCTCACCTCGGCCGTGACCATGGCGCTCTTCAGCGTCTCCCTGCGGCGCGGCCGGCAGACCGACATGCTGCCCGCCGTGCTGGTCTCGGGCGGCAGCTCGACGCTGCTGGCGCTGCTGGTCCTCGCCGCCGCCGGGCCGCTGGCCCCGGCCCTCGCCCTCGGCCCGCGCGATCTCGGCCTCTGCCTCGGCATGGGCGTGGTCCAGCTCGGCCTCGGCTCGATCCTCTATACGCTGGGGGCGCGGCGGGTGCCGGCCGCCCGCCTGCAGCTCGCCGCCATGGCCGAGCTGGCGATGGGCCCGCTCTGGGTCTGGCTCGCGGTCGACGAGGTGCCGGCAGCACCACCCTCGCCGGCGGCGCGCTGATCCTCGCCAGCATCGCCCTGCAGGCGGCGGCCCGGCGCTGAGCGCTTGGTGCCAGCTCGCCGCCCCTGCCGGGACTGGAACGTCGCTAGGTGCTCTTGCCGTCATTCCGAATCGCCCCGCGCCGCCAACGCGCCGGCGGCTGTCGGTTTGCCTTTGAGGATCCATTCAAAGCCCACAGCGATCATTGCGCCCAGCACGGGACCTACGACGTAGATCCATGTGGTGTTCAGGTCGCCGCGGATCAGGTCGGGCGCGAATGAGCGCACCGGGTTCATCGAGGCGCCGCTGATCGGCGCCGCCCAAAGGCCCGCCAAAGCGATATAGCCACCGACCGCGATCGCGCCGTTGGACCCGATATTGCGGGCGCCCGAGGCGGTGCCGAGAATCGTGCTGACCAGACCGGTCGTCAGCAAAATTTCCATGGCGAGCGCCGTGAGCACGGTCACGCCCCCGCCGGGCGTCGTGGCGCCGAGCAATCCTTCCGTGCCGAACATCGCCCGGAGGAAAGACGCGGCGGCGATGCCTCCGATGATCTGCGCCGTGAAGTACCCCGGCACGCGAGCCCAGGGAAAATTGCGCCGCGCCGCGAACGCCAAGGTGACCGCTGGATTCAGATGGGCGCCGCTGACCGTGCCCATGAAATAGATGATCGCCATGACCATCATGCCTGGTGCAACGACCTTCATGCCGAGAGAGACAGCTCCCCCGCTCTGGGCACCGACGACATCGGCTCCAGCCGCGACGACGACGAGAAGGAAGGTGCCCCAGGCCTCCGCGAACAGGCGCCGCCATTCATGGGCGGATTCCAGGAAATCGGGCGCTGCCGCCGCCTGCAGCATACCTTGCTGCGTTGTCAGCTCAGTTTGGCCAGAGCGCATGAATGTCATGATTTGCCCTCGCCGAAGTTGGAGGATCGCAATCCGGCCCGACAATCCTACAGCGGATCATGGCATCCTCATCGGGAAGCGGCGACAGCCGTCGGGCGATAGCCAACCCGCCCTTGGGCAGGCTTCTCATGATGGGTCGCCCCGCAGAGCTTCCCCTGCCTCGATTTCATGCATGCGGCAAGGTTCCGAGGGCTCGAGCCAGCCTCGGGCACTGCATAGGCCCGCGTCATGAGGCTTGCGCCCCATCATCCGCCGAATGCGGGCTCAGAGGTCTTGCGACGGCGGCCGGTCGCCGGCACCATCGCCGCATGAGCGAGAACGTGCGCAAAAACGAGCTGGGCCAGCCGATCGGGGCCCCGCTGCCGGGCTGGGTGGGACGGCCGCGGCCGCCGCGGCGAGGCGATGCAGGGCCTCTGGTGCAGCATCGAGCCGCTCGACCCCGACGCGCACGCGGCCGACCTCTTCGCCGCCAACGCGCTCGACCCCGATGGGAGAAACTGGACCTATCTGCCCTACGGGCCGTTCGCCGACCTCCTGGCCTATCGGGCCTGGCTGGACCCGCTGGCGAGGAGCGACGACCCGCTCTTCCACACCGTGACCGAGCAGGAGAAGGGCCGGGCCCTGGGGCGTCGCCAGCTATCTCCGGATCGAGCCGGCGGTGGGCGTCATCGAGGTCGGGCACATCCACCTGAGCCCGCGCCTGCAGCGCACGCCGGCCGCGACCGAGGCCATGTTCCTGATGATGCGCCGCGTGTTCGACGAGCTCGGCTACCGCCGCTACGAATGGAAGTGCGACGCCCTGAACGCGCCCTCCCGCGCCGCGGCGCTGCGCCTCGGCTTCCGCTTCGAGGGCATCTTCCGCCAGGCGACGGTCTACAAGGGCCGCAACCGCGACACCGCCTGGTTCTCGGTGATCGACCGCGAATGGCCGGCGCTGAAGGCGGCGCTGGAGCGCTGGCTCGACCCCGCCAACTTCGACGCCGACGGGAAGCAACGCACGCGCCTCAGCGAGCTGACAGCCGCGCTCGGGGACAGCGCCGGATAGGCGCCGATCCCGAAGGCCGCATGCGGGGACCGTAGGAGGACATCATGGAGACCAGGATCGACGAGATCGCCGCCGGCATCTATCGGCTCTCGACCTTCGTGCCCGAGATCGCCCCGCCGGCCGGCTTCACCTTCAACCAGTTCCTGGTGCTCGGGGACGAGCCGCTGCTCTTTCACACCGGTCTGCGCCGCATGTTTCCGCTCGTCCGCGCGGCGCTCGCCCGCATCGTGGCGCCCGAGCGGCTGCGCTGGATCACGTTCGGCCACTACGAGGCCGACGAGTGCGGGGCCATGAACGAGTGGCTGGCCGTAGCGCCGCGGGCCGAGGTGGCGCACGGGCAGATCGGCTGCCTCGTCTCGCTCAACGACATGGCGGACCGCGCACCTCGGGTTCTCGGCGACGGCGAGGTCATCGATCTCGGCGGCGGAAAGCGCGTCCGCTACCAGGACACCCCGCACATCCCCCACGGCTGGGATGCGGGTGTCCTCTACGAGGAAGCGACCGGAAACCCTGCTCTGCGGCGACCTGCTCACCCACGTCGGAGACGGCCCCGCCCTCACCGAGAGCGACGTGGTCGGGCCGGCGATCGCCGCGGAGGACATGTTCCGCGCCTCCAGCCTGCACCCGGGCATGGGGGCCACGATCCGCCGGCTCGCCGACCCTCTCGCCGCGCACGCTGGCCCTGATGCACGGCTCGTCCTTCGTCGGCGACGGGGCGGCGGCGCTCCGCGCCCTGGCCGACGACTATGACCGTCGGGTCCATGTCGCGCTCGAGGACGCGGACCTTGCTTCTCGAGACCCCCGTCAGACGGGAATGGCCTCGCTGCCGTCGTAGGAGCGCCATTCGAGGATGCGCACGAGGCCCTTCGTCGCGCACCAGCAGAGCACCAGCAGGGCCAGGATCCCCACCCCGGCGGCCAGCCTCAGCACGAGGGCGTTGCCCAGCCAGACCAGCGCCAGGGCCAGGAGCCCGATGCCGAGATAGGCCCAGACGCTGCCGATCAGGTTGTCGAAATGCGAGCGGAGCACGGGCTCCTCGATGCCGGGTCGCTTGAGGTAGGCCACGATCATGCCGATCACGGCCAGCAGGCCGAGGGACAGCACGCCCACCAGCGAAAGCAGATAGAGCCCGACGATCCAGCGGCGGCTGACCACGAAATCCAGGCGGCCGCGGCTGCGATAGGGAGTCCCGTCGTCCGCGCCGGTCGGCCTCGTGCCCTGCGGCGGGCCGGCAGCCGGGCGGCTGGCGGTCGGGGTGCTGGCGGTCGGAGCGTGGATCGGGCGCATGCGTGACATCGGCGAGCCTGGTGAGCTGATCCGCCGAGCCCTTGCCTGGCCCGGTCGGTGTGCTGGTCGGACGGAACCACGATCCTAGTCGAATTTCCCAAACGCTGTCGCCGCTTACGACGTCCGCGGGCCGGATCGTACGCAGCCCGACCGTCCGCCATGGACCGACGGCTCTCCTCGATCCATCGTCCGCCCGGCCCGTACCCGGTAGGGATGATGGTGCCTGTCCTGGCCGGATGATGTACCCGCGGATGCGGCTCCGTCGCCCGGCGCAGGATGGAGCCGCAAGGGACGTGCGAGAACCAGGACCGGACATGGCGTGGCGTGGCCGAGAGACGCATCGGGATCTGTGAGGGATTCTTGGCGGCAGCCGACCCGGATCGCCCGGACGGACGGGCAGCGTGGGGCGTCCGCCGGGCCATCCCGACGATTCTGGCCGGTGCGATCCTCTCCGCCTGCGCGCTCGGCTCGGGCGAGCCGCCTGCGACGGCGCCGGTGCCGGCCGCCTTCCGGGCGACGAGCGCCAGCGCCGCGGCCGCCTGGCCGTCCGCGGACTGGTGGCGCGGCTTCGGCTCGGAGGAGCTCGACCGCCTGATGGCGGAGGCGAAAACGAAGAACCTCGATATCGCGGCGGCCGCGGCACGGGTCGTGCAGGCGGATGCAGAGGTGCGGGTGGCCGGCGCCGGGCTGCTGCCGACGCTGGACCTTTCGGCCGGTGCCTCGCGCAGCCGCCAGTCGTCCAGCGGCCTCAGCTCCTCCTCCACGCCTCCCGACCGGAACTCGCTGAACGTCGGCCTCGACGCCAGCTACGAGATCGACTTCTGGGGCAAGAACCGGGCGGCGCTGGAGTCGGCCCGGTCGACGGCCGTCGCCTCGCGCTTCGACCAGGAGACGGTGGCGCTCGGCATCCTGGCCAGCACCGCCGACACCTATTTCCAGATTCTTACTCTTCAGGCGCGCCTCGGGATCGCCCGGGACAATCTCGACATAGCGCTGCGCGTGCTCAAGGCCATCCAGGCGCGGATCTCGGTCGGCACGGCGACCGCCCTCGACCTCGCCCAGCAGGAGAGCGTGGTGGCGACCGAGCGGGTGGCCATCCCGCCGCTCCAGGAGCAGCTCGAGCAGACGCGGAACGCCCTGGCGATCCTGCTCGGGCGCCCGCCGGAAGAGCTCGTCGTCGCGGGCGGCGATCCGGCGGCCATCCGCATGCCCGCCGTGGCGCCGGGGCTGCCGTCCGAGCTCTTGACGCGGCGGCCGGACGTCCGCTTCGCCGAGGCGCAGCTCCAGGCGGCCGACGCCGATGTCCGGGTGGCGCGCGCGGCGATGTTCCCGAGCGTCCAGCTGACCGTGCAGGGCGGGCTCGAGAGCGACGCGCTGCGCTCGCTCTTCGATCCGGCCTCCGAGCTCTACAATCTGGCGGTCGGGCTGACCCAGCCGATCTTCGAGGGCTACAGCCTCGAAGGCCAGCTCCTGAGCCAGCGGGGCCGCTACGAGGAGCTGCTCCAGGACTACCGGAAGGCCGTCCTCTCCTCGTTCGAGGATGTCGAGAACGCCCTGGTCGCGGTGCGGCAGACGACGCTCCAGGAGAAGCTGCAGGCCGATGCGGTGGCCATCGCCCGACGCGCCTATACTATATCCGAGGCCCAGCTGCGTGCCGGCACCGTCGATCTCCTGACCGTGCTGAACACCCAGCAGAGCCTCTTTCAGGCGGACGATGCGCTGGCGCAGGCCCGGCTCGCCCGGCTCCAGGCCTATGTGGGCCTGTTCCAGGCGCTGGGCGGGGGCTGGACGGCGCCCGCGCGAACGACGGGGCACGGATCATGACCGAGCGGCAGGCGAGCACGGCCGAGCGGCGGGAGCGGCCGCCGCGCCCGCCTCGGCGGGCTGCCCGCTGGCTCGTGGCCCTGGCCCTGGTGGCCGCCCTCGTGGCCACGATCGCGGCGGTGGCGACCGCGCAGCAGGGGCGGCGGAGCCGTGACGCGGAGCCCGGCGCCCAGCATGCCGGCATCCCCGTCCTCGTCGCCGAGGCGAAGTCGGAGGACGTGCCGGTCTACCTGGACGGGGTCGGGACCGCCCAGGCCTTCAAGACGGTGACCGTGCGCAGCCAGGTCGACGGCAAGCTCGCCAGCGTCGACTTCGAGGAGGGCCAGGAGGTCACGAAAGGGGACGTGCTGGCCCGCATCGACCCCGTGACCTACCAGGCCCAGCTCGACCAGGCCCGGGCCAAGCTCGTCCAGGACCAGTCGCTCCTGGCCAACGCCCGGGTCGACCTCGAGCGCTACACCCGCCTCGCCAAGACCGACTATGCCACCAAGCAGCAGGCCGACACCCAGCAGGCGACGGTGGCCCAGCTCCAGGCCCAGATCGCCTGGGACGAGGCCGCGGTCGAAAGCGCAAAAGCCTATGTCGACTATTGCACGATCACCTCGCCGATCGACGGGCGCACCGGCTTCCGGCAGGTCGACGCCGGCAACATCATCCACGCGAGCGACGCCACCGGCATCGTCGTCATCACCCAGCTCCGCCCCATCTCGGTCGTCTTCACCCTGCCCGAGACGGATCTGGGCCGGGTCAACGAAGGCATGGCGAAGGGCGCCGCTCACGGCCCAGGCGATGCTGGGCGCCAGCACGGTGCCGGTCGAGGAGGGAAAGCTCGCCGTGGTCGACAACCAGGTCGACGAGACGACCGGCACGATCCGCCTCAAGGCGACCTTCCCGAACACAGGGCCTGCAGCTCTGGCCGGGCCAGTTCGTCAACGTCAAGCTGCTGGTCGAGACGCGCCACGACGCGCTCGTCGTGCCGGCGGCGGCGGTCCAGCAGGGGCCGGATGGGACCTACGTCTTCCTCGTCGCGGACGGCAAGGTCCGCATGCAGACGGTCGAGGTCGCCCAGGAGGATGCCGACAGCGCGGTGATCGGCAAGGGCCTGACGCCCGGCCAGACGGTCGTGACATCGGGCTTCGGCCGGCTCAAGGACGGCACCGCGGTGCGCGTCGACAAAGCACCGGCCGAAAAGGCGCCCGACGGAGGCTCATGAGCGTCTCCGCCCCCTTCATCCGTCGCCCGATCGCGACCGGGCTTCTCGCGGTGGCGGTGCTGCTGGGCGGCCTCCTGGGCTATCGCGGCCTCTCGGTCTCGTCGCTGCCGCAGGTCGACTTCCCGACGATCCAGGTGACGACGCGGCTGCCGGGCGCCGACCCAGACACCATGATGGCGCTCGTCACGGCCCCGCTCGAGCGCCAGCTGGGTCAGATCCCCTCGCTCGAATTCGATGATCTCGACCAGCTCCATGGGGCTGAGCCAGGTCACGCTGCAGTTCGCGCTCGGCCGCGACATCGACGGGGCGGCCCAGGACGTCCAGGCGGCGATCAACGGGGCCGGCGGCTCGCTGCCGAAGAACCTCCCCTATCCGCCCACCTATTCCAAGGTGAACCCGGCCGACACGCCGATCATCACGCTGGCGCTCACCTCGACCACCACGCCGGTGGGCAAGCTCAGCGACCTCGCCGACACCTACCTCGCCCAGCGCCTGGCCGAGGTCTCGGGCGTCGGCCATGTGGAGGTGGCGGGCGGCGTGCGGCCCGCGGTGCGCATCCAGGCCGACCTGCCCCGGCTCGCGAGCTACGGGCTGGGCCTCGAGGATCTGCGCAACGCCATCGCCGCCGCCAATGTCGCGACACCCAAAGGCTCGTTCAACGGGCCCCAGAAGACCTACGCCATCTCAGCCAACGACCAGATCCGCTCGGCCGCGGGCTATGGCGGGATCGTCGTCGCCTACCGCAACGGCGCCCCCGTCCAGCTCGAGGACGTGGCGCATATCGTGGACGGGCTCGAGAACAGCAGGGTCGCCGCCTGGTATCAGGGCACGCCCGCCGTCGTCATCGACGTGCAGCGCCAGCCCGGCGCCAACATCATCCAGACGGTCGAGGGTATCCGCTCGATCCTGCCCAAGCTGCAGCGCGGCATCCCGGAAGGTGTCACGCTCTCCGTGGTGAGCGACCGCACCGGCACGATCCGCGCCTCGGTCCACGACGTCCAGCTGACCCTCGTGCTGAGCGTGGCGCTGGTCGTGCTCGTCGTTCTTCTGTTCCTGCGCTCCGCCCGGGCCACCTTCATCGCCGGCGTGGCCCTGCCCCTCTCGCTGATCGCCGCCTTCGGGGTCATGTGGCTCGCGGGCTTCAGCCTCGACAATCTCTCCTTGATGGCGCTCGCGATCGGCACCGGCTTCGTGATCGACGACGCCATCGTCATGATCGAGAACATCACGCGCCACATCGAGGCGGGCGAGACGCCGCTCGCCGCCGCCTTCAAGGGTTCGCGCGAGATCGGCTTCACCGTCGTCTCGCTCACCGTCTCGCTGGTCGCCGTCTTCATCCCGCTCCTCTTCATGACCGGCATCGTCGGCCGCCTCTTCCGCGAGTTCGCGCTCACGCTCACGATCGCGGTCGTCACCTCGGCCATCGTCTCGCTGACGCTGACGCCGATGATGTGCGGCCGGCTCCTGCGTGCCCGCGAGGACGCCCCGCCCGGCCTCCTCGTGCGCGCGACCGATCGCGTCCTGGACGGGCTCTTGGACCTCTATCGGCGGAGCCTCGCCTGGGTGCTCGAGCGGTGGACCATGACGCTCCTGGTCGCCGCCGCCACCCTCGTCGCCACCTTGGCCCTGTACATCATCGTGCCGAAGGGCTTCCTGCCGCTGCAGGACACGGGCCTGATCGAGGCCACCACCGAGGCCGGCCAGCAGGTCTCGTTCACGGAGATGCAGACGCTCCAGAAGCAGGTGGCCACCATCGTCCAGCGCGATCCCGGCGTCACCGGGGTCGTCTCGCTGGTCGGCGTGGGCCAGGAGAACGCCACTCCCAACACCGGCCACCTCGCGATCATCCTGCGCCCGCGGGACGAGCGCACCGAGGACGCGGCCACGATCATCGCGCGGCTCAAGCGGCAGGTGGCGCCGGTCCCGGGGGTCAGCGTCTTCTTCACCCAGGTGCAGGACATCCAGATCGGCACGCGGGCGAGCCGCACGCAATACCAGTACACACTCGTCGACACGGACGCGGCCGAGCTGGCCCAATGGTCCGGGCGGCTGCTCGGGCGGCTGCAGCAGTCGCCGATGCTGCGGGACGTGGCCTCGGACCTGCAGGACCGGGGGCTCCAGGCGCTGGTCCAGGTGGACCGCACGGCGGCGGGGCGGCTCGGCGTCACCATGCAGGCGATCGACGACACGCTCTACGACGCCTTCGGCCAGCGCCAGGTCTCGACGATCTACGAGCAGGCGAACCAGTACCGCGTGATCCTCGAGGCCGATCCGCGCTATCCAGACCGACCCCGGCATGCTGGCCGGGCTCTACGTGCCCGGTGCCGACGGGGCACAGGTGCCGCTCGGCGCCCGTCGCGGCCGTCCGGCGCACCACGGCGCCGCTGGCGGTGAGCCATGCCGAGCAGTTCCCGGCGGTGACGATCAGCTTCGACGTCGCCCCCGGCAGCTCGCTGGGCGCCGCGGTGGCGGCGGTGGCGGACGCCGAGCGGGCGATCGGGATGCCGGCCACCGTGGTCGGCAGCTATGCCGGCGACGCCGCCGAGTTCGCCGACTCGCTCGCCAGCACGCCCTGGCTGATCCTGGCGGCGGTGATCGCGATCTATATCGTCCTGGGCGTGCTCTACGAGAGCCTGATCCACCCGCTCACCATCCTCTCCACCCTGCCCTCGGCCGGCGTGGGCGCCCTCCTGGCGCTCATGCTCTTCGGGATGGACCTCTCGCTCGTGAGCCTGATCGGCATCATCCTGCTGATGGGGATCGTGAAGAAGAACGCGATCATCATGATCGACTTCGCGATCGAGGCCGAGCGGAGCGGGCTCAGCCCGAAGGAGGCGATCTGGCGGGCCTGCCTGCTGCGCTTCCGTCCCATCACGATGACGACGATGGCGGCGCTTCTGGGCGCCCTGCCGCTCGCCTTCGCCCACGGCATGGGTGCCGAGCTCAGGCAGCCGCTCGGCATCACCATCGTCGGCGGCCTGCTGCTGAGCCAGGTTCTCACCCTCTACACGACGCCGGTCATCTATCTGGCGATGGAGAGCCTGAAGCGCCTGCTCAGGCGTCGGGGTCGCCAGGAGGTGCTGGAGGTCCGGCCGCCGCGGCTCCGGGCGCTGGTCGAGGGGCCCGCCGAGTAGCGGCCCATGAACATCTGCGAGCCCTTCATCCGCCGGCCGATCGCCACCTCGCTCCTCGCGGTGGCGCTCTTCCTCGTGGGTGCGGTGGCCTACGTCTTCCTGCCCGTGGCGCGCCTGCCGGACGTCGAGTTCCCGACGATCCACATCAGGGCGAGCCAGCCCGGTGCCGATCCCGAGACGATGGCGGCGACGGTGGCGGCACCGCTGGAGCGGCGGCTGGGCGAGATCGCGGGCATCACCGAGATGACGTCCTGAGCTCGCTCGGCGCCACCAGCATCACCGTGCAGTTCGAGCTCGGCCGCAACATCGATGCGGCAGCCCGAGACGTGCAGGCGGCGATCAACGCGGCGATGACCGACCTGCCGGGCGACCTGCCGAGCCGGCCCGCCTTCTGGAAGGCCAACCCCGCGGCCTCGCCCGTGATGATCCTGGCCCTCACCTCCGACACGATGACGCCGGGCGCCCTCTACGACGCGGCCGACACCGTGGTGGCCCAGCGCCTGTCCCAGGTGCCGGGCGTGGCCGAGGTGAGCATCAGCGGCGCCGAGCAGCCGGCGATCCGCGTGCGCGTCCGGCCCGACGCGCTGGCCGGTCTCGGCATCGGCCTCGACCAGGTAAGGACCGCCATCACCGACGCGACCGAGGTGAGCCCGCTGGGCGCCATCGAGGGGCCGAGCCGGGCCGCCACCATCGCCACCAACGGCCAGCTTACCCGCCCCGAGGACTACGAGCCCATCGTCGTCAAGACGGCCTCGGGCACCATCGTCCGGCTGGACCAGATCGCCTCGATCGAGGAGGGCGTGCGCAACCGCTTCAACGCCGGCTGGCTCGACGATCGCCCGGCCATCCTCCTGATCATCCAGAAGGAGGCGGATGCCAACGCGATCGCGGTCGCCGATCGCATCAAGGCGCTCCTGCCCCAGCTCGGCCGCTGGATCCCGGCCGGCGTCGATGATCCATATCCTCTCCGACAGGACGATCTCGATCAGGGCCAGCGTCCGCGAGCTGCAGCTCACGCTCGCCGCCTCGATCGGGCTCGTCATGCTGGTCGTGCTGCTCTTCCTCAGGCGCGCCGTCCCGACGCTCGCCGCCGGCATCACGGTGCCGCTGTCGCTCGCCGGCACGGTGGCGGTGATGTGGCTCGCGGGATTCAGCCTCGACAACCTCTCCTTGATGGCGCTCACCGTCTCGGTGGGCTTCGTCGTCGACGACGCGATCGTCATGATCGAGAACGTCCACCGCAATCTCGAGGCGGGTCTCAAGCCCTTCGCGGCCACGCTGGAGGGTGCAAGGCAGATCGGCTTCACGGTCGTCTCGATCACGCTCTCGCTCGTCGCCGCCTTCATCCCGATCCTCCTGATGGGGGGCATCCTGGGCCGCCTCCTGCGCGAGTTCTCGCTCACCCTGGCGTTCGCGGTGCTGATCTCGGCCGTGATCTCGCTCTCGGTCACGCCGATGATCTGCGCCCATTGGATCAGACGGTCGCCGCGCCGGCGCGAGACCCGGCTCGACCGCTGGATCGAGCCGCCGCTCGAGGCCATCTCGGCCGGCTACGCCCGCAGCCTCGACTGGGCGCTCCGCCACTGGCCGGCGATGCTGGCCGTCACGGCACTCGCCCTCGTGCTCACCGTCTGGCTCTTCAAGACGGCGCCCACGGGCTTCTTTCCCCAGGGCGACAACGGCCTCATCGCCACCGCGACCGTGACGCCGCCCGGCACCTCCTTCCCCGCGACCGAGGCGCTCCAGCGCCGGGTCGCCCGGACCATCCTCGGGGATCCGGCGGTGGAGGCGCTGGGCTCCTTCGTCGGCACCTCGGGCGCCTATTCGGGCGGCAATGCCGGCCGCATCTACATCACCTTGAAGCCCCTGGGCGAGCGTCGCGCGAGCGTGCACGAGGTCATCGACCGCCTGCGGCCCGAAGCTCGAGCGGATCGTCGGCATCAGGACGCTACATGTTCCCGATGAGGGACCTGCCGGTCGGCGGCAGGTACAGCAATGCCAGCTACCAGTTCACCCTCTGGAGCCCCGACCTCGACATCCTCCAGCACTGGGTGCCGATCGTCCTCGACCGCTTCCGCAAGCTGCCGGGCCTTCTGGACGTCTCGACCGATCGCGAGGAGGGCGGGCCCGAGGTGCACCTCGTGATCGACCGGCTGGCCGCGGCCCGGCTCGGCGTCAGCGTCCAGGTGATCGACGCGGCGCTCGACAATGCCTTCTCGCAGCGCCAGATCTCGACGATCTATGGCGAGCGCAACCAGTACCGCGTCGTCCTCGAGGTCGATCCCAAAAGGCAGGAGGGGCCGGACAGCCTCGCCCACATCTTCGTGCCGGGCGACGACGGCAAGCAGGTGCCCATCTTGAGCGTCGTCAAGCTCGAGCGCTCGACGGCACCGCTCGTCGTCAACCACCAGGGCCAGTTCCCCTCCGTCACCATCACCTACAATCTGGCCGACGGCGTGGCGCTCGGGACCTCGCTGGACCGCATCCAGGAAATGATGGACAGCCTCCACCGGCCGGACGACCTGCACGCCGAGCCCGCGGGCGACGCCAGGCAGCTCGTCCGCAACCAGCGGAGCCAGCCTCTTCTCCTCCTGGCCGCGATCATCGCCGTCTATATCGTGCTGGGCATCCTCTACGAGAGCCTCGTGCACCCGATCACGATCCTCTCGACCCTGCCCTCGGCCGGCCTGGGTGCCCTCCTGGCGCTCCGCCTCACCGGCAACAGCCTCACGATCATAGCACTCATCGGCCTCGTGCTGCTGATCGGCATCGTGAAGAAGAACGGCATCATGCTCGTCGACTTCGCGCTCGCGGCCGAGCGCGAGCGGGGCCTCCGGCCGGCCGCGGCGATCCGTGCCGCCGCCATCGAGCGCTTCCGGCCGATCACCATGACGACGCTGGCGGCGCTCATGGGCGCCATCCCGCTCGTCGTCATCTCCGGCCCCGGCTCCGAGCTGCGCCAGCCGCTGGGCATCACCATCATCGGCGGGCTCGTCGTCTCGCAGCTGCTGACGATCTACACCACGCCCGTCATCTATCTCGTGCTGGACCGCCTGAGGCATCGCGTCGGCCGGCCGCTGGGCGGCACGCGGCTTGCGACGGCGGGAGCGCGGCCAGAAGGTGGAGGATCGGCGTGAGCGGCGACGGGACAAAAACGGCGGCGAGCCGCCTCGAGGCGTGCCTGGCGCGGATCGGGGCGCTCGATGCGCGGCATCGCGCCTTCATCACCGTGATGGCCGAGGAGGCACGGGCAACCGCGGCCGCTCTCGACAGGGCCGCCGCCGGCACCCCGCCCGGCCCCCTCCACGGCCTGCCCATCGCGATCAAGGACGCGATCGACGTGGCCGGCGTGCGCTGCACCGGCGGCTCGGCCCTGTTCCGGGACCGCATCGCCCAGCGGGACGCCTTCGTCGTCCGCCGCCTGCGCGAGGCCGGCGCCGTGATCGTCGGCAAGGCCAACCTCCACGAGCTCTGCTACGGCGGGACCACCCAGAACGTCTGGTTCGGCGCCTGCGGCAATGCCTGGGACGCCGGCCGCGTGCCCGGCGGGTCGAGCGGCGGGTCGGCCGTGGCGGTGGCGCTCGGCATGGCGGAGGCGGCGCTCGGCACCGACACCGGCGCCTCGGTCCGGCTCCCGGCGGCGCTGAACGGCATCACCGGCCTGCGCCCGACCGCCGGCGCCGTCTCCAACGGCGGCACGCTGGCCGTCAGCCCCCACCTCGACACGACCGGGCCCATGGCCCGCTCCGTCGCCACCGTCGCCCGCGTCTTCTCGGTCATTTCCGACTACGACCCCGACGACCCGTCCTCGTCCCCGCACGCGCGGCCCGACGTCCTGGCCGGGCTCGAGACCGGCGTCCAGGGCCTGCGCGTCCTCGTCCCGACCAATCCCTTCTTCAGCGAGGTCGATCCCGGGATCGCCGAAGCGACCGAGGCCGTGGCGCTGGCGCTCGAGGCGGCGGGTGCCCGCCTCGTCCGGGCCCCCCTGCCGGACGCCGAGCTGGTCCTCGAGACCGCCATGCGCCTCGCCTATGTCGACGCCGCCGCCCAGCACGAAAAGAATCTCCGGGAGCGGCCCGAGCTGATCTCGGAGCCGGTGCGCCGCCGGCTGGCGCCGGGCCTGGAGCTGCGGGCCGTCGACTATGCCCGCGCGCTGTCGTGGCTCCGGGCCTGGGAGCACCGGACGGCCCGCCTGCTCGACGAGGGCGCGGATCTCGTCCTCACCCCCACGACGCCCTGCACGGCACCGCCGATCGGCGACGAGGACCTGGTCGCGATCACCAGCCGCCTCAGCCGCTTCCTCTGGCTCTGGCCCGCCGCCCGCGTCCCGGCGCTTTCCCTCCCTTGCGGCCAGGACGCCCTGCGGCCTGCCCATCGGCGCCCAGCTCGCCGCCGCCCGCTGGCGCGAGCCTCTTTTATTTCGCGCGGCCCATGTCTGGCAGCGCGCCACCGACTGGCACCTCCGGGAGCCGCCGCCCGCCTGAGCGCCGCGCCGGCCCTGGCCGCCCCCCGCCGGATCGGCTATCACCGGCAAGGCGACCCGGATCGCCATGGGAGGCAACGACCGAATGACAAAAAACCTGAATATCGCGATGATCGGCGGCGGGTTCATGGGCAAGGCCCACGCCATGGCCTGCGCCGTCATGCCCATGTTCTTCTGGCCGGCCCCGGCCATCCCCGTGCGCAAGGTCATCGTCGACCTCGCCGAGGCCGACGCCGAGGACGGCCGCCGCCGCTTCGGCTTCGAGGAGGCCGCGACCGACTGGCGGGAGGTCGTCCGCCGCCCCGACATCGACATCGTCGACATCTGCACCCCCAACGACAGCCACGCCGCCATCGCCATCGCCGCCGCCGAGGCCGGCAAGCACATCCTCTGCGAGAAGCCGCTCGCCCGCTCGGGCGACGAGGCCAAGACCATGCTGGAGGCCGTCCAGCGGGCCGGCGTCACCGCCATGGTGGCCTTCAACTACCGCCGCACCCCCGCCGTGGCCCTCGCCCGCCAGCTCGTCCAGGAGGGCCGCATCGGCAAAATCCTGAACTTTCGCGGCACCTACCTCCAGGACTGGTCGGCCGACCCCGACGGCCCCCGCTCCTGGCGCTTCCAGAAAAAAATCGCGGGCTCCGGCACGGTCGGCGACATCGGCACCCACGCCATCGACCTCGCCCGCTTCCTCGTCGGCGAGATTCTGTCAGTCAACGGCATGGTCCACACCTACATCTCGTCCCGGCCGCTCCAGACGGGCGGCGTCGACCGCCTCGGCGCCGTGGACGGACCCGCCACGGGCCCGCGCGGCGAGGTCGACGTCGACGACGAGATGCTGACCCTCCTGCGCTTCGAGAACGGCGCCGTCGGCTCCATCGAGGCCACCCGCAACGCCCACGGCCGCCACAATTTTCTTACGTTCGAGATCCACGGGGAGCGGGGCTCGATCACCTTCAACTACGAGCGCCGGGACGAGCTCCAGGTCATGCTCGCCGACGATCCCCAGGACCACCGCGGCTTCCGCACCATCTACACCGGCCCCGCCCACCCCTACGGCCAGGGCCTCTGGCCGATCCCCGCCCTCGGCATCGGCTACGGCGACACGAAAACCATCGAGCTCTTCGAATTTCTTATCCGCCATCACCACCGGCCAGCCGGCCTCGCCCGACTTCCACGACGGCTACCGCATCTGCCGCATCGCCGACGCCATCCTCGAGTCGGGCCGGACGGGGGCATGGACGGAGATCGGGGCCTAAGACCGACCGCCTGGGTGACGACTCGCTCTGCAAGCCTGTGCGCCCTTCGACCGCTCGGCCTCGGGGTCTGGACAAGATGCGGTCTGCGAACCCGTCAGCGCGGCCCCCTGGCTCGCCCCGACCGCGGCGGACCGAATTGAGCGGACTGTCACCGTAACTCCCGGGCCCAGTAATGCGCCGAGCCGCAGGCCTCCATGGCCATGCGACACGGCGCCAGCCCTGCAAAGAAGCTCACCACCCCGTCCCGGCGCAGCCGCCGCCGCACCACCACCACCACCCCGCCGCGTCGACCCCCTTGAGCCTGGAAAACCGAGTTCGCGATGTCGAACCCGACCGTGCTAACCCCACCCATGGACGGACCCTCTCTCAAGTGGCGTTCTCGACAACCACCACGCCACGGAACCTCGATGCCGGGGAGCAGGGGACGTCCACCCCATCACCGCAATTCGGAGTCGAACTTAGATGCTTGCGGGCTTGACCGGAGCGCCGAGTGTTTCAGATCAAGTGCCGCAGCTGATGCCGCGAAATCGGCTTCGGTCGGCACCCGGGTGTAGATTAGTCGCGCGATGTATATAGCTGTACTTCTACCGAAAGTTATGTTAAGAGACCAGTGGTGTTGGCATGATGAGGGCGAAAGCCACATGGGCCGCGATCTCCGGCGTGTGCTCCGTACGTTCCGCTTGACATGAGCGACATGGACCACAAAGAGTCGCGTTCGTAGCCCCTTGCGCCCCGGGGCACTACGGGTGGTTGGTAGAGGGAACCACCCACACTGGGAGGAAAGCTTACGTGTGCCCCGAGACGCACCATGCGCTTGTGACGATGGTCGCCGGCAGCTCACTTTATCTGTGGGACTTGTCGGAGGACGCCTCGTATCACACGGTTACCTCCCGAGCCTCCAGCGTTTCGAAGATAGTGCCGGGAGAGATCCTGACCGCTTTCTTCGAAGGTGGGCGGCTGATTTCTTTGGGGCCTGCCAACGAGTCCGATCTCACCGCGAAGAACATACAACTTTGCGTGCCGTTCAGGTCGCCGACGTCGGCTAGGACGCTCGGCCCGACAAGTGGTCAGCGACGCCTTCAATGGTTTTCTGGGACAGAAACGATCTAGCACGTCACTCCCATAGGATCCAGCCGGGAGACATCATCGGGACTACGCCGAGAACCAGGCCGGACAGCTCATGAGTCCTTCCAAGATAATCTCCGCCCAAGCGGAGGGCATTCCCAGAGCGGCTATCTCCCTGAGATCGTGCATGTCGCCATTTCGTTGGGCGGCCAATCGGTGATCGAGGCATTTCCGAAGGCGGGTGTTGTGAGGCGCGATCTCAAATCGAGGACAGGACGTGTCGTGGTACTTAGGCCCGACTGGCCCGATCCCATGAAGGACCCGGCGAGTGTGTGCCACTTGGCCCAGAGCAACGTTGGACAATCATACTCGACCATTGCTCAGGTGCTGCGCGGTTTTCTCTCGGGGATAGTGAGGAGGAGGCACATCCACAACTCGGCAATTGCGGATGACATCATAATATGTTCGACGTTCGTCGTACGAATGTTTGATGACGCGCTCGTCCAAAAGAGCCCCTTCGATCTAGTTAGGCCCTGCTCGGGACTTCCGTACTTCTTGCCCGCCGACGTGGCGGCGGTCGGATCGCTAGCTCCGATCGATCCTTAGCACAGCGCATATTGGAATTACGGTGATGGGGGTTACGGTGACAGTGCACGCAACTCCCCTCGGGGGTTACGGTGACAGTGCATTCAACTCCCCTTTGTAAGATGGGGTCCGTGTCTTGGGAGGTGATGACGCCGCAGAGTCGGCGCTCTCGGCTTCCTTGGGGGGTTACGGTGACAGTGCATTCAACTCCCCTTTGTAAGATGGGGGGGGTTACGGTGACAGTGCATTCAACTCCCCTCGGCAGGTTGCGGTCATGTCTTGCGCCGCGATGATGTCCAAGAGCCGTGCGCTCTCGGCTTTCCTGGTCTCTTCGGCGCCGCCGGACCTTTTGTCCGTTCCCGCTTCCGCTCCCGTGGCTCGAACCCGATCCGCAGCCTTGTCCCGGTCGCCTCGGCGAGCCGCTCCAGCGTGCGCGTCGAGGGCTTCGCGCGGCCGCTCTCCAGCCGGGCGATCACGGCCTGGGTCGTCCCCATCCGCGCCGCCACCTGCTCCTGCGTCAGGCTCGCCTGCGCCCGGGCGCGGATGAACGCCTCGGCCAGCGTGAACTCCTCCTCCAGAGCCTCATAGGCCTCGACATAGCCAGGGTCCCTCCGCCACTCGGCGAAGGTCTCGTCGACGCGGATGGGCTTCTGTGTCACTCGACCTCCTTCGCCCGCGCCAGGGTCTCGATGCGGGACGCCCTGGCGCCATGGTGAGATTGCCGGCACGAAGCCGGCGAGCCTGTGGCCGTCGCCTCGATGACCGGTTGCGTACTATGCTCCGTTTGTCTTGGAGCGGAGTAGCCGAACAATGGTAGCGTCTCCCCGTCTGGCGGTCGAGATCGAGCGCGAGGACGATGGCCGATGGTTGGCCGAGGTGCCGGCGGTGCCGGGTGCCCTGGCCTATGGCCGGACACCGGAGGAGGCCGCGGCCAAGGCCGAAGCCCTGGCACTGCGGGCCCTGGCGGAAAGGCTCGAGCACGGGGAGCCCGCCCCCGAGATTGCGGGCCTGTTCGAGCGCGCCGTCTGAGGCCGGGAGCGGTTGCCGCGCGCTCATCGGCGCGGTTGGCCCAAAGATGGCTTGACGAGGGGTTTAAAGTCATATAGAGAGGAGAAATGCCTGCTCCCTACCCCTCCCGCTCGCCCGTCTCGCTGCCCGGTGCCCGGCGCTGCCGGCTGGCCCGGCGCCTCGCCGCCGGGCTCACCCCGGCCGAGGTCGCCGAGGTCGAGGCCGCGACGGAGGAGGAGATCCAGGCGTTCATCGCCGACCGCGAGTTTTCCCGAGCTCGTCGAGCAGTACCGGGCCGCCCGCGAGCTGCCCTTCGACGAGCAGGAGCGGGTGCTGATCGAGACGGCCATGGCCGATCTCCAGCATCTGGTCGACATGGGCGACCGCCGCGCCCTGATGTTCATCGTCTACGAGGCCAACCGCGGCCGGAGCCCGGCCAGGCGGCTGGTCCAGCTCGTGCGGCGCAGCTTCGAGCAGGCGACCGAGCCCAGGGCCGTGCGCCCGGAGCCCGCCGCGCCGCCCGAGCAGCCTCGCGACTCGATGGCGGGCTACGGCCAGCATCCGCTGGGCCCGGCCCATGCCGCCGCCCCCCGCCTCGCCGACTTCATCGGCGCCGAGGCCGGCCGGGCGGCGCTCCGCGAGGCCGCGCGCGAGGCGGCGGTGCGCAGCGCGCCGAGGCGCCCGCCGCCCCGAGCGAGCCCGCTCCCGCCGCCGAGGCCGAGCTTCCCGCCCTGACCTGGTCGGCCTCGGGCGAGCCCATCGCGCCGCCCGGCTACCGGATGGTCTGGGTGCCCCGCCATCCGGGCGTCCCCGACCTCCCCGACGAGGAGGCCGAGCCCGAGCGGCCGAGGAAGGTCGCGGGGCAGAAGCCGCTCGGGCCGTAGAAGAACAAAAAAGAAGAAAAACCTGTAGCGTTCAGCTTGGCTTTCCCGTCAGGCCCTCCCTCGTCCCTGCGGCTTTGCCCATATGGGGGCGATGTCGCCTGTCTCGGCTGAGCCGCCCGAGCCCGGTTTCGGGCTCTATGTCCACTGGCCCTTTTGCCGGGCCAAGTGTCCCTATTGCGATTTCAACAGCCATGTCCGGGCCGGCGTCGACCATGAGCGCTGGCGGCGGGATTACGGTGACAGTGCAGGCGTCACCGTGAAGACCGCGCCCACCTACCCGATCTCCACATTCGTCGGGGGCTCGGAGGCGGCCGGGTTCGCTGGTCGTGTACCGGTCCACGGTTGTGAGACACCGAGTTTCGCTTATGCGGCCATCGGCATCCGGCCGATCTGATCGGCTCGGACCTCAGCTGGTGTCCGGTAGCCGTGCCGCTCAATGATCCAGGTCTGGTTGTAGGTCTGCTTGAACGCGATGAGCGCCAAGCGAAGCTCCTCGACGGTGGCGAAGTGCTGCACCCAGAGCAGGTTTTCCTTCAGCACCCGGATGAAGCGTTCGGCACAACCCTTGCCCTCGGGCTCCCGCACGAAAGCCGGTGAGCTCTCGATGCCGAGGAAGTGGGCCTCGGCCTGGAAGTGGTGGCTCACGTACTGGCTACCGTGATCGTGGCGGAGTGCCAGACCGTGGGCGATGCCCTTGGCGAAGGTGCCGAAGCGCTCGCGCACCGCCTGCCGGACCGGCTCCAAAGCCTCGAAACGATCGGCGCTGCGGCTGGCCCTCCGCCGGCTCCAGCCGGCGGTCCCTTCGGAAACGGCTCGTCCGCTCGGCGGACGATGGATGCCGACGCATTCGACCGAGCAGTGATCGACGGCGATGAACACCGCGGCTTGGCCCTCGCCGGTCATCACCGAGGTTGGAGTGACCCCGCGTGGGTGGACACATCGGCCACTTTCGCGCAAGGTGTCGCCCATGCCCAGAACACGCCCTCCCCACGCGCCGGAGTTCCGGCGGCAGATGGTCGAGTTGGTCCGGACCGGACGTGATCCGGCGGACCTGGCCCGTGCGTTCGAGCCATGATCCGCAGCAGGCGGATCATCCGACCTGCGCAGCAGCGGCGGTCAGCAGACCGCCGAAGGGGGCCCAGGCGATCCGGAACCGGGTCGCCGAGGCCGACCGGCAGGAAGGTCGCCGGCAGCCCAAGTCGGTCGAGCCGGCGCTTTCGGCGGCCGAACGCGAGGAATTCGTCAGGCTGCGGCGTGAGGTGCGTCAGCTCGAGCTGGAGCGCGACATTCTCTCGAGCCACGGCCCCGCTGGCGTCTTTCTGACGCCAGCCCTTGCAGGGATGGATGATCGGCCTCCTGGCCGGTCATGGTTCGCACGGGAGACCGGGGTGCTGCGCTCCGGATCTTCGGGTTCATGAGCGCGAGCCAGGCCGCATTCCCCGTCCTCGTCATGGCGCGTGTCCTCGGCGTCTCCAAAGCCGGCTTCTACGCGTGGCAGCAGCGGCCGCCATCGGCCCGCGCTCAGGGCGACGCGGTGCTCCTGCAGCGGATCCGCACCATCCACGCCACCTCGCGGCAGACCTATGGCGCGCGGCGGGTTCATGCCGAGCTGCGCGCGCAGGGTGCGCGCCACAGCTGCAAGCGGATTGCCCGGCTGATGCGCGAGGCCGGGCTCGCCGGCGCCAGCCGACGCCGCCTGGGCCCGCCACCACCCGCCGCGAGCGCGAGAGCCGCCCGGCCGTTGACCTGGTGCAGCGCGACTTCCGGGCCGATGGCCCGAACCGGCTCCCTCGGGCGCCGCGGCGCCCGCTGCCCGGCTTGCGGCTGTCTTGATGTCTATGACTTGCGCACGCGCCAGCGGTTCGAATGCGCCGCCTGTCATCGCCAGTTCAGCGTCACCTCAGGCACGATCTTCGCCTCGCACAAACTTTCCTTCGTCGATCTCCTGGCCGCGATCTGCCTGGTCGTGAATGCGTCCAAGGGCCTCTCGGCCGTCCAGCTCTCCCGTGATCTCGACGTGCAGCACAAGACCGCCTTCGTGCTGATGCACAAGCTGCGCGAGGCCATGGCGGCGGAGACCCGCGACGTTGTGCTCTTCGGTGCCGTCGAGCTGGACGGTGCCGCATTCGGCGGCCATGTCCGCCCCGCCAACGCACGCGAGGATCGGGTCGATCGCCGCCTGCTCGAGCATCGCAGCGACAAACGGCGCGTTGTCGTCGCCCTGCGTCAGCGCGGCGGGCGAACGCTGACCCGAGCCTTCCTGCGCGAGGCCGAGGGCGTCGGCTTCGCCCGGGAAAGGGCGGCACCCGGCTCGGTCATCTCGGCGGACGAGGTCGCGCACTGGGATCTGCTGATGCCGGGCTTCGCCATGCGGCGCATCAACCACGCCGAGGCCTACAGCCGCGACGGCGCCCATACCAATCACACCGAGAGCTTCTTCTCGCGGCTCCGGCGTATGATCGGCGGCCAGCATCATAGAGTTGGCGCGCAGCATCTCGGTGCCTACGCCGTCCATGCCGCCTGGCTCGAGGATCACCGCGATCAGAGCAATGGCGCCCTTGCCGACCGGTTGATCGCCCGAGCTCTGGCCGCCCCGGTCAGCCGGGGCTGGAAGGGCTACTGGCAACGACACGCAGCGTGACCGCGTCGCCGGGCGCCCAGACGCACATGCCCTTGCGCTTCTCGACCATCCGGACGAGCCGGCGCCGGCTCGCGTGACGGAGCGCCTGGACCACCTTGAAGACGACCGAGTTCCGTAGCGTCACATCCGCAACGTCGAGTTCGCGCGCCGCCATCACCCGTTCCGCGAGCTCGCGCGTCGTCAGCTCGCCGTCCATCTCGAGGTGGCGGACGCAAATGTCGGCGATCTCGCCCTTCTTGAAGAAGCCATGACTGACGAGATAGCGTGCGCGCTGCTTCTCGGGCTCGGTGAACAGCCGAAGGGTGGCGTTGAGATGCGCGAGATCGTGCTTCGCCTGCGCGATCTGCGCCTCGTACGCCGCGACCCGACCAAGGATGTCGGCACGCATCTCCTTCAGGCACTGGACCACCAGCGGATCGGCCATGCGCCATTGAACCGCCGGGCCCGCCAACCTGAACAGACCCCGCCTTGGTGCACTTGCTACCTAAGGCCGAGCTGCTCGACCGGCGAAAGTTCAGCTCACAGGCCGAAGCCCGCATGGCCTGCTTCTCCTATATCGAGGGCTTCTACAACCCCAGACGCCTGCACTCGGCCCTCGGCTATCGCTCACCCATCAGCTACGAGGACCAACACAACTCAATGCTCGTCGAGCCTCGATCAACAGAACCCCAAAACCGTCCACCCAAGCGGGGCACTCCACTAGGTCCTCGTCCGACATGGCGCCGATCGGCCCGGGTCTCCCGCGCGCAACCGGCCCCTGGCGATGGCGGTAGATGGTCGCCCGTGACACGCCCCAGATCCGCGTGACCCGCTGCAGGCCGTAGGCTTGGTTCGTGGAAGGCGAGACCTGGCGGCTCATCGCCCCGTGGTCCCCACGCGGCTTGCCGCGTGGGGTGGGCCTCGACCTCCGGCGGACCAACGGGCGGGCCGTCTCCAGCCGCTCAATAGCTCGTTGGCCAAGCCAGGGCCTCCTGGCCCTGGTCCCTTCGGGACTGGATCGCCGCGCTGCTGCGCGCGATCGTCAGCTCGCCGACCTTCTCCTCGAGCCGGCCGATCTCGGTATCGCGAGCGTCGGCCGGCCGGCTCTTCAAAGAGGCCTCACCCGCGGCCAGGAAAGCCTCCCGCCATGTTCCGCCAGAAGGCGGAACATCCGTCTGCGAGGCAGCGGCCGTCAGCAAGACGGCCGAGGGCCGCTCAGCTCCGCGGCGGCCACCCCGAGCCCGCGCGACAGCAGCTCCAAGTCCTCGCCCCGGAGCAAGCGGAGCACAGCGTCCTGCTTGCGTCGTGCCGACATCCGGCGCCGGTGCTCGGGCGTGGGCCCGGCTACGCCAGCGTGTGTGGCGCGCGCCGCCGGGCCCACGCCCCCTCCATCGTCGTCGTCCATCCTGCACCTCCGTGCAGTTCCCTACCTGCAAATCGGTGTCTCGAAGAACCATAGGCCGGGGGAGTCGAGATCTGTCGGCCTTCGGATCGACCGCCTGCAAGGCGCTCTGTCGCTGCCGATGGGCCGGGCGTCGGCCGCGCGCCCATTGCGAGCGGGCTCCAAGATAAGACTGGCCATAACCCATGTAATCGCCGCAGGGCTCCGGGGTTCCCGAAAAAAGAAGCGGAGGGAACCAGCTCGCCCAACGATGTGTTTCTGCGACCGACGCAAGGTTGCAGTCAATCGAATTCTCGGAGGAGCTAGCGATGCGCAGAACACTTCTCAGTGCTGCTTCGGTCTTTGCGATCCTGGCCGGCACCGCGCTGGCCCAGAACGCGACGTCGTCCGACACCTCGCAGGGGCAGGCGCCGGCCGCCACGGCACCGGCGTCGGCCAAGCCGATGGCCCCGCCGGAGAAGATGGGCACGGAGGGCAGCACCATGCAGCCCGGCTCGCAGGGCGGATCCGCTCAGCAACCGCCGGCCGACACCGGCAGCACGACGGCCCAACAGCCGCCGGCCAACGAGGGGACGGGACAGGCCGCCCAGCAGCCTCCGGCCGCCGCATCGGCACCCGCGGTGCAGAGCGCGGAAGCCAAGCAGCCCGCCGGGCCGCCCGTGAGTGCCAAGGATATTATCGGGCGCAAGGTCTACGGCTCCGATGGCAAGTCCCTCGGTGACGTCTCCGACGCGGTCGTCGACTCCTCGACCGGGAAGATCGAGAAGCTCGTCATTTCGAGCGGCGGCTTTCTCGGCATCGGCGCGAAGGTGATCGCGCTCGACATGAGCCAGGTTCAGATGGCGCCGGGCGAGGGCATCAAGGCCAACGATGTCACGCAGAAGGAGGTCGAGAGCATGCCCGAGTTCAAGGTCGCCTCGGCGACTCAGAGCCTCGAGCCGAAGACCTCGGGCGCGAGTGGCACCGGCGCGACGCCCGCCGCGCCATTGGGCGGCACCTCGACGCAGTAGGCGCCCCGCGATGGACGCTGGAGAGCTGATCTCTCCAGGCGCGAGCCGAGCCCCGCTCACGAGACGAGCGGGGCTCTTTTCGTTCTGCCGTGCAGCTCAGAAGCCGAAAGAGCCGCCCAGCGTGACGCGCCAGCCGAAGAGGTTCAGGCCGTACGTCTCGGGATAGTCGTCGGGGAAGAGCCGGCCGGTCGACTGCCAGATGAGGCGCTCGATGGCGCGCGTATCGGTGCCGGCGGCCATGCCCTGCACCTCGGCTATCGGCTCGGCGCCCCGGCAAAAGACCGCCGCGAGCCTCGGCCGCTCGCTGATGGCGCCGTCCGGCTCGGTCGCGGTGCAGGCGGCCTGCCCCGTAAGAGCGGGCGAGGCATCGAACATCAGCACGAGGTGGGTCCCCGCCGGCGGGGATGCCACTGGCGCGAAGCGGACATCGAGGCCCGAGATTCCCTGCGCCGCGAGCTGGGCCGAGCGCGCCGGTGGCAGCGTCGCCGGCGCGCCCAGGATCACCGCCGGAACCGGACCCGCCTTCACCGCCTCGGCTAGGAGCTTCCTGGCGCTCGCATTGCCTGGGCCGCCAGCGCGCTGGACCTGGGGCTCGCCGGCGCATGCGACCAGCACGAGAGCCGCCAGCATCGCCAACGCCGCACGCTTTCCTCCTCGCATCGAGTCCCTCTTCCAAAGCTCCCGCCAGGATGCCACTTGTGGCGGCGCGCCGCATGGACGTCGAGAGAGGCAGATGGCTGCGGCATCGCATCCGCGCTAGAGAGTGGCCAACGACCAGAGCCCATGCGCATGCCGATCCGCGACGACCTCCGCTGGTTCTATCCGATCGACTGGCCGATCATCAGCCGCAGCATCCGCTTCGGTCGGGCGCGGGGCCGCTGCGAGCGCTGCGGGCGGCCGCACCGCGTCGCGATCAAGCAGCTCCCGGATGGACGGTGGTTCGATCCCGAGCAGCAGATCTGGCGCGACGATGCCGGCCAGCCGGCGCCGTGGCCCGACATCGTCGACTACTGCTCCGTCCGGGACCGCCGGTTCATCCTCGGCACCGCCCATCTCGACCACGACCCGGCCAACTCGCGCCTGCGGAACCTGATGGCGCTCTGCCAGCGCTGCCATCTCCGCCACGACCGCGACGAGCATCGCCGCCGCCGCCGTGTCACCTTCCTTCTCCGCCGGGCGACGGGTGATCTCTTCGTCGGGCCCTATCGCCGCTGGTAGGTGTCGGGGCCGGCCTCAGCGGTTGAACCGCTCGTCGACCGGCACGCGCCAGCCCTGGACGATCCGGTTGGTCTCATTCGCCATGCCGACCACCGCCACGAGCTCGCCGAACATCGCCTCGCTCATCCCGGCCTTGCGCGCCGCGGCCCCGTGGCTCGCGATGCAGTACTCGCAGCCGTTCGAGATGCTGACCGCCAGATAGAGCATCTCCTTGGTCAGCTCGTCGAGGCTGCCCGGCGCCATGACCTCCTTGATGCTCTCCCAGGTCCGCTTCAGCGTGCGCGGATCGTGGGCCAGATATTTCCAGAAGTTGTTGACGCCCTTGACGTTTCGGCTGGTCATGATGTCGTCGTAGACGGCGCGCACCTCGGGCGAGGCGTCCTCGTACTCGATCGGCTGGACCATCGTGCTCGTCTCCTTGGATAGCGGTGAGGGGGCGATCAGCGGGTGAGGTAGGCCAGAAGCGCTGTCAGCGTAATGGTCGAGCCCAGATGCGTCACCAGCACGAGCGTCGAGGAGCGCATCACGAACGTTTGGTAGCGTTGCGCCACGACGAAGACCGTGGCGGCGGTCGGCAGCGCCGCGGTGATGATCGCGGCAGCAGCGAGCTCGTGCGGTAGCGGCAGCACCAGCATCGCCATGACGCCCACGAGGAGCGGGTGCAGGACCAGCTTGACCACCGCCAGCAGCCCGGTCTCCGCATGTCCGCTGCCGAGCGGCACCTCCACCAGCGTGGCACCGAGCGCGAAGAGGGCGCAGGGGCTGGCCGCAGCACCCAGCATCGAGAGAAAGCCGTTGACCGGCGTCGGCAGGTTCACGCCGATCGCCGCCAGCGCGAACCCGGCGACGACCGAGAGCATCAGCGGGTTGCGCACGAGATTGCGCAGCACGCGGCGGATGGCCGAGAGCCCGGTGCCGCCGCGCGCCGCCTCGAGGCAGGCGATGGTGAGCGGCATCGCGACGATGTTGTCGAGGAAGAGGGCAAGGATCGCCGGCAGCGTCGCGGCCCCGCCCATCGCCGCCAGGAGGAGCGCTATGCCCATGTAGCCCGAGTTGGCGAAGGTGGCGCAGAGCGCCCGGAGGCAGGCGATGGCGATGCCGGCACCTGTCAACAGCGAGATGCCCAGCACGACGAGGTAGAGTGCCAGCGTCACGCCGTAATAGTCGACGATGAGCCGCCAATCGAGCAGCTGGCCGAGGGGGGCGGTCTCGAGCTTGCCCACCAGCAGCGCCGGCAGCGCCACATAGAAGACGAAAGTGTTGAGGCCGGCGATCGACGCCTCGTCGAGAAACCGGAGGCGGAGCGCCGCGTAGCCCGCCGCAATCACGGCGAAGAAGGGCAGGGCGACGTTGAGGATGGACTGCACGCGGCCGGCCCGCCCTAGAGCAGCTCCTCGAGGAAGGGGATGAGGGGCAGGTCGGCGGGCGGCATCGGCAGCTCGTGCAGCTTCCCGGGTCTGACCCAACGCACCGCTTGGCCCTCGCGGCCCGCGGGCTGCCCCCGCCATTTGCGGCATACATAGAGCGGCATCAGCAGATGAAAATCGGGGTAGGCGTGCGAGGCGAAGGTGAGGGGGGCAAGGCAGGCGCTCTCGGTCGAGACGCCCAGCTCCTCGCCCAGCTCGCGGAGAAGGCACGCCTCCGGCGTTTCGCCGGGGGCGAGCTTGCCGCCCGGGAGCTCCCAGAGCCCCGCCATGACCTTGCCCGGCGGGCGCTGGGCCACGAGGATCCGGCCGTCGGAATCGATCAGCGCGCAGGCGACGACGAGGACGAGCTCACGAGCGGTAGTCGGCATTGATGTCGATGTAGCCGTGCGTGAGATCGCAGGTCCAGATCGTGGCCCGACCTTCGCCCCCACCGACCGAGACCAGGATGTCGATCTCGCGGCCGCGCAGATGGGCCGCCACCGGCGCCTCGTCGAGGTCGGGCACGGCACCGCCGTTCCGTGCCACGAGATGGCCGCCGAAGGCGACGCCGAGCCGCCAGGGCTCTACCGGCTCGCCGGCCTTGCCGACAGCCATGATTATTCGGCCCCAATTGGCGTCGCCGCCGGCGATCGCCGTCTTGACCAGAGGGGAGTTGCCGATCGCGAGCCCGATCCGCCGCGCCAACTCGTCGGACACGGCGCCCTCGACCGTCACGGCGATGAGCTTCTGGGCTCCCTCGCCGTCGCGCACCACCTGCCGGGCGAGTTCGGCCAGCACCTCGAGGAGCGCCGCCTCGAAGGCCGGCAGCCGGGGATCGTCCGCCTCGACGATCGGTGCGTGGCCGGCCTTGCCGGTGGCGAAGACGAGGAGCGTGTCGGATGTGGAGGTGTCGCCGTCGACGGTGATCGCGTTGAACGACCGGTCGGCGCCGGCGGCCGTGAGCTTCTGCAATACCGGCGCCGCCACCGCCGCGTCGGTCAGGACAAAGGCCAGCATGGTCGCCATCGACGGCGCGATCATGCCGGAGCCCTTGGCGATGCCGGCAACCGTCACAGCGGCACCGTCGACAGTGGCGCGGGCCACGGCCCCCTTGGGGTAGGTGTCGGTCGTGGTGATCGCCTGGGCCGCCTCCGCGATACCGACCGCCCGGAGCCCGGCCACGAGGTCGGGCACTCGCTCGGCGATCCGCTCGACCGGCAGCCGCTCGCCGATCACGCCCGTGGAGGCGACATAGACCTCCTCGATCGGGCAGCCGAGCGCGCGGGCGACCGCCTGGGCCTCGGCCTCGACCGCGCGATCGCCCTCCTCGCCGCGGAAGACGTTGGCGTTGCCGGCGTTGACAATCAGCGCCCGGGCACGTCCGTGGTGGAGGATCCTGCGATCCCACAGCACCGGATGCCCGGCCGTCAGCGAGCGCGTGAAGACGCCGCCGACGGCCGTGCCCTGGGCGAGCTCGATCAGCGTGAGGTCGTGGCGCTGACGGTAACGGAGGCCGGCCTCGAGGCTCGCGAAGCGCACTCCCGCCACAGGGGGGATCTCCGGAAAGCGCTCCGGCGCCAGCGGCGAGCGCGGCAGGGTCTTGGCCATGCGCGGGCTCGCCGGGCGGCTTTCAGTTGGCCTTCGAGGCGGGTGCCGCCGGCGCCGGTGTCGCCGGAGCGGTGGGTGCAGCTTCGACGGGCGTGCCGTCGAGGCTGAAGCGTTCGATCTTGGCGCCGGTCCGGACCTTCTCGACAAGCGCTGTCACGATCTCCTTCGCCACCTCCTGACGGACCTCGGGCTCCTTCTCCTCGAACGTCGGAACGTGCTGGCGCTTGTCCAGCACTTTTATGACGTGCCAGCCGAACTGGGTCTGGACAGGCTCCTTGCCGACCGTGCCGACCGGCATGCTGTAGGCGGCGTCGGCGAACTCCTTCACCATCGTCCCTTGGGAGAAGTAGCCGAGATCGCCCCCGTTCTGCTTGGCGCTCGGATCGATCGACTTCTCCTTGGCGAGCACGGCGAAGTCGGCGCCCTTGGCGAGGTCGGCGATCACCGCGTCGGCCTCTTCCTTCGTTTTGAGAAGGATATGCTCGGCATGGACCTCCTCGTAGGCGAAGCCCGGCTGGGCCTTCATCGCGTCGTAGGCCTGGTGCAGCCGCGCATCCGTCGAGCCCTCCGCGACGGCGACCTCGAGCACCTGCTGGCGCAGCACCTGGATCCGCGCCCGAGCCAGCGCCTCCTGGACGTCGGGCTTCTTCTCGATATCCTCCTTGAGCGCCTCCTGCTCGAGCAGGTGCAAGTCGATCACGCGCGCGAGCAGCGGCTCGTAGATCGCCTCGATCGGCATCTGTCGATACTGATCCGGCAGGGCCTCGTGCGCCGCCTCGACCTCCGAGCGCAAAACCTTGTCACCGTTGACGACGGCGACGACGGGATCGTCCGCCGCCTCCGAAGCGGCGGGCAGAACGCCCCAGACGAGGGCGAGCACGCCCAAAGAGAGAAACAGATGACGCATGAGGAGCTCCCGAGGGAACGCCGCCGGAAGGACGGGGCGACGTCTGGTGCCGCAGGAGGGATTCGAACCCCCGACCCACGCATTACGAATGCGTTGCTCTACCGGCTGAGCTACTGCGGCCGAGGCGGGACGTTATAGCGGCGGATCTCGTGCAAGCAAGGACGTTCGGCTCAGGCAGCGGCCGCCGAAGGCTGCGCCTCCGCCGCGCCGCCGGAGCGCTCGTCATCGCTCGTCGTCTCCTCCCTCATCCTCTGGGTCAGGACGAAGGTGGGCGTCTCGCCGGCGCTCAAGGCACGCACTTTCGGCGGGATGGTCCAGGTGAGGCGATTGAAGCGCCCATTCGGGCCGAAGGGCCTCCATTCTGGAAAGGACTCGCCGGTGTCCTCCGAGACCCAGGCCGGATCGGGCCTGGCGTCGACAGCTCGGGCAAGCCACTCCTGGACGCGCGCCGGGTCGTCGCCTTGCGCCCGCTCCAGCTCGGCCATCAGCCGGCAGGTCCGTGCCGTCTCGCCCCGCTCCACGGCCTGCTCGAGATGACCGCGCGCGACATCGTAGCGGCGCGCCGTGATCGCGACCTCGGCCATGGTGAGGTGGGTCTCGACATGGCCCGGGTTCTCGCGACGTAGCCGCTCGAAGCGCTTGAGCCGCTCGGCCGGCGTCTCCTCGGGGGTGAGCGCCGCGTAGGCCTTGGCGAGCTCGGGATGGGGGCGGACCTCCCAGGCGCTCTCGAGCAGCCGCCGCGCCTGACGGGGCCTATCGAGCTGCTGCGATACGCCCGCGGCCAGCACCGCGGCCGGCGTGAAGGTCGCCGAGGTCCGGACAGCCCGCCGTCCCTTCTTGAGCGCGGAGACCAGCTCACCACGCTCGGCCGCTCGCCGGCCGGCGAGGTAGTCGAGAGCCGCGCGATCGCTGCGCGCCTCGTTTTGCGACAGGATGCCCAGGCGTTCGAGATCGTCGACCAGGGGCAGTGCCTCTTCCCAGCTCTCGGTCTTGGTCAGGAGGTCGAACAAGGTGCTGACCGGCCAGGCCGTATCGTTGTTGCGGCGATAGGCGCGCCGCGCGAGCTCGAGCGCCTCCTGTCGATCGCCGGTCTTGGCCGCCTGGGCCAGAAGGCCCCGGAGGCCCAGGAACTCGGTCTCGGGGCAACTCAACATCTGCCGGAAGCGGGTCCCGGCCTCGTCGTCCCGCCCGCCGAGCTGCGAGGCCTGAGCGTCCAGGAGCAGGGTGGCCGGGTCGTCCGAGATCAGCCGTTGGGCATGACGGTTGTGGCGGCTGGCTGCCCTGGCGTCGCCCGCGGCTGCGGCGATCAGCCCGGCGGAGAGCTCCTGATAGCCGCGCTCCCTCTGCCGTCGCCTCCAGCCGCGGCCCACCCGCCGGGGCAGGAAGCGAACCACGCGGAGGATCTCGAACAGCAGCACGGCAGCGAAGGCGAAGGCCAGGAGGCCCACGGCCAGGATGCCGACGCTCGTCTCGATCCGGTAGCCGAGCCAGTCGACGACCACCTGCCCGGGATTGTCGGCGAGCCAGACGCCGACGAGCGCCAGGACCGTGGCGACCGCGAGGAACACGAGGAGTCGGATCATGATCGTCTCTTCTTTTGCGCCCGTCGCCGGGTCGGCCTCAGCTCGCCGCGGTGAGGATCGCCTGCAGCCGGCTGCGGAGGCGATCGATCGCCGCTGCCGCGTCGAGCCGCGTCGTCGCCGCCTCGACCCAGGCCTCGGCCTGCTCGTTGCCGGACCGCGCAAGCGGCGCGATCGCGTCACGCGCCGACGCGAGGTCCCCCTTGTCGAGCGCCGCGAGCGCCTGATCGACGGCGGCCCGCTGTGCCGCGGTCGCCTGATCGATCTCATGCACATCGACGAGGGCGCCGAGATTGCGGGCGGCGGCGGCAACCCAGTCGCCGCCTGTCCCCCCCGTGTCGGCGCTCGGGCCGGCCGCTGGGCGCAGCGCCTCGAGACGCTGCCTCAGCTCGGCCAACGGGGTGATCCCCCTGCTCGACGCCTGGGCCAGCGCGTGGGTCGCCGTATCGAGGTCGGCGTCGTTGCCCCCCAGGCTCTGCAGGCGCTCAAGAGCCGGCTCGAGCGAGGCCAATTCGCGTAGGGCCCTCTCGGCATCGCCAATGGCCAGCGCGAGCTGAGCGCCATGCTCGCCGACGAGCCGGAGGTTGGCGACCTTGCTTTCCAGCGCATCCAGCTTCTTGCCGAGGTCGGTCGCAGCACTCTGCGCCGCGTCGAGCCTGGTCTGCAGCGCCTGCGTGCGGTCGGCGATCGTCGTCTGAAGCTTCTGAGCCTCGCCGGCGGCAGCGGCCTGGACCTTCGCAACGCCGTCTTCGACCGCCTTGATGTGAGCCTCGAGGGGACTGAGATCGGGCTGGCTCTTCGGCAACCCGTCGACCGTTTTGGCGAGACTCGAGACTTTCGTGTCCAGGCCATGGAGCTGTTGAAGCGCGTCGTTAGTGGTGTTCTCGGCCTTCTGAAGCCGCGCGATGATTGTCGGGTCGGCGACGGCCGAGCCCACGCGAGCCTGGAGCTTGCCGACCTCGCCGGCCAGCCCGTCGACCTTGCCCGTCTCGGCGCCGAGCTGCTGGGTCTTTTCCTCGATTTCCGCGACCCGTGCGGCCAGCGCCGGATCGGGGCGCGGTCCCGACAGCAGGTAGTATGCCAGGGCACCGACGAGGATACCGCCGACCACTCCACCTCCGAGGGCGGCAGGCCAGGGCGACCGGGCGGGAGGCGGCGGCACGGATGCGTCCATCCGCCGCGAAGGCGGCTCGTCGGACCTTTGCTCGGCCCCGTGGGTTTGCTCCAATGATGACTGGGCCGCGGCGTAGCTGGCGGTGCCGCTCGTCGGACCATTCTCGGTCTCGCCGCTCGTCGGAGCACCCTCGGTCTCGTCGGTCGGGCCGGTCGCTGCGACCTCGGGGCCTGTCTCCGTGGTGGCGGATGGCGACGCGGCGCCAAGGCCGCCAGCATCAATCGCCGCAGAAGGCGACGGGTCGCCTGGTCGAGCCTGCTTCCTCTGCCTGCTCCGTGTCATGCCGTGGCGTCTCCGTCTCGAAGCGTCAGGACCTGATCTCGGACTGCTTGGCCCGTCAATACCGCCCTGCCTCGCGGACCAATATGGTCGGCCCTCGGTCGAGGGCTAGCATCTCCGGGCGATTGCCTCAAGGCAGGCCAGCAGGGCCGGCTGATCACGCTCCGCGGCGACGAGGATGCCAGCCCAGGCGAGATTGCTTATCGGTGCTGCAACGGCCGCGCTCAGACAGACGGCTGTGACACCACGTAGCCGCTCGACCAGCCCCGCCGCCTCGATCAGGGAGCAGAAGGTCTGGGCGGTGCGAGGCGAGAAGAAGAGGGCTGCGTCGATCCGCCGGTCCAGCAGCTCGCGCTTGGTGCGGGCCGAGAGCGTGCTCGCGGGGATCGCCGCATAGACCGTGCGCTGACGGTAGGTATATCCGGCCGCGGTCAGCGCCTCGGCGAGGCCGGAGCGCACCTCGTCACCCGCGAGGTGCAGGATCTCGCCGGCTGTCGGCTGAAGAGAGCGGGCGATCAGCGCGGCAAGCTCGACACCATCGCCATCCGCGCTGCGGACATCGCTGCATCCTGCTCGTCGAGCCGCTGCCGCCGTAGCGGGCCCGACCGTGAAGACCGGCAGCCCCACGAGACGCGCGTCCCAGCCACGCAAGCCGCTGCTGCTCGTGAGGACAACGGCGGCGATGGGGCCGACATCGAGCGCGCCGGCATCGATCGTCCGGATCACGAGGAGCGGGTCGATGATCGAGCGATGACCCATGGCGTGAAGGCGGCGCGCGGTCAGGAGCGATTGCTGGCGCGGCCGGGTGACCAGCGCGCTCAACCTCTGCCGCGGCGTGCCTGGCTCGTCCGTCATTGGCCACCGGTCGGCCAGTCGCTGACGCGGTCGAGGAGGTGTCGACCGGCTTCGGCACCGATCGCTGTGGCGTCGCCGACCGGCCCGCGCCGGGTCGTGCGCTCGACTAGGCGTCCGTCCGGCGAGGCGATGAGCGCCAGGAGCTGGAGCTGCCCCTCGGCCAGATAGGCATGGCCGGCAATTGGCGTTCGACACGAGCCGTCGAGGGTGGCGAGCAGCGTCCTCTCTGCGGCGACGCACAGCGAGGTCGGCTCGTGGTCGAGAGCCTCGAGCAGGGTGCGCACAGGCCGATCGCCGATGCGGCACTCGATGCCGATGGCGCCTTGCGCTACCGCCGGTACCATCTCGTCGATCGCCAGCGGCACACCGCCGCCCAGGCCGAGCCGCGCCAATCCGGCGGCCGCGAGCAGGGTCGCTCCGACATCGCCGCGCTCGACCTTGGCGAGCCGGGTCTGAATGTTGCCGCGGAGCGGGATGACGCGCAGATCGGGGCGGCAGGCCAGAATCTGTGCAGCGCGCCGCAACGAAGCAGTGCCCACCACCGCTGCCTCGGGCAACTCGCCTATGCTTCGGGCCGCGCCGGCGATCAGGACGTCGCGGGGATCGGCGCGCGGCAGCAGCGCAGCGATCACGAGGCCTTCCGGCAGCACCGTCGCGAATCCTTCATGGAGTGGACGGCGAGGCCGATCGCCCCTGCCAGCAGGGCCTCTTCGATCTCCTTCGTGAACAGCCCCTTGCCGCCGATCTCGGCGAGGGTACGGTCCTGCACCCGGTCGCCTGTCGTGCGGATGACCTGGATGTGCACGGCCTCCGGCGCCTCCAGGTCCGGATCGATCGCGGCCAGCGCCCGTCGCACCATCTCGGCCTGCACGAGGGCCAGGGGTGACCCTCGCGTGCCGATCGTCAGACGGGTCATGCTGGTCATGCTCGGCCGGAGCGCCTAAGGAGCCGCGTGAACCCCAGGGTTATCGTCATCCCGATGTCCTTGCCAGCTATTTCGGGTCGGGTCGTCCTCGGCATCGAGACGAGTTGCGACGAGACGGCGGCGGCGCTCGTCACGGACGATCGCCGGGTGCTTTCGGCGTTGGTCTTCTCGCAGCTCGAGGAGCACGCGCCCTACGGCGGGGTGGTTCCGGAGATCGCCGCCCGCGCCCACCTGCTTCGTCTCGACCTCCTCATCGACGCAGCACTTACCGAGGCCGGCGTCGGCCTGTCCGACTTGGCCGCGGTCGCCGCCACTGTGGGGCCGGGCCTGGTCGGAGGGTTGATGGTAGGGCTCGTGACTGCCAAGGCCATAGCCGCTGTCCACCGGCTACCGCTCCTGGCCGTCAACCATCTGGAAGCGCACGCGCTGACAGCGCGGCTCACCGACGGTCTCGACTTTCCCTACCTTCTCCTCCTGGTCTCGGGCGGCCACGCGCAGCTCGTCGCCGTCGAGGATGTGGGTCGCCATCGCCGGCTCGGCACCACGCTCGACGACGCCGTGGGCGAGGCTTTCGACAAGGTCGCGAAGATGCTGGGCCTCGGCTATCCGGGCGGCCCCGCGGTCGAGGCCGCGGCGCGCGCGGGAGATCCCACGCGCTTCGAGCTGCCGCGTCCGCTCCTGGGGCAGCCGGGCTGCGACCTCTCGCTGTCGGGCCTCAAGACCGCGGTGAGGACCGCAGTCCTCAGGCTCGGCGAGAAGGCGCTCGAGTCCGGGGTCACGGCCGATCTCTGCGCCAGCTTCCAGGCGGCCGTAGCCGACATGCTGGTTGAACGCACCCGTCACGCCATCGTGATCTTCCGAGAGCGATACGGCCGCTCGCCCACCGTCGTGGTGGCCGGTGGCGTCGCCGCCAATCGGGCAATCGCCTGCAGCCTGGACCTTCTCGCCGCGGAGGAGGACCTGAAGCTCGTGATCCCGCCGGCGGCGCTCTGCACCGACAACGCGGTCATGGTGGCATGGACCAGGATCGAGCGCCTGGAGCGCGGGCTGATCGACGGGCTGGACGCGCCGACGAGGCCGCGCTGGCCCCTCGACCCCGATGCCGAGCCGGCGCTTGGAAGCAAAGGAGCCAAGGGTGCGAAGGCCTGAGCGTGCCTCTCGGCAGCCAGGGTCAGGCCGCCTGGGCGCGTTCGGCCCGCGGGGTCTTGCCGAACATCTGACGGTAGCTGGTCGAGAAGTGCGAGGCCGAGACGAACCCGCAGGCGCAGGCGATGTCCATGATCAGCATGTCGGTCTGATAGAGCAGATGGCGCGCCCGCTCGAGGCGCAGCTCCAGATAGTACTGGGCGGGCG
>CAWHFO010000053.1:0-14348 GCA_963828215.1 uncultured Alphaproteobacteria bacterium
GTGGCGCGGGCGAGGAAGCCGGCGCCGGTCTCACCACGCTCGTCGGGCAGCACCTCGGTGTAGGCAAGGCGCGAGGCGTCGTCGATCGCGACGTGCAGATACTCCAACCGGCCCCACGCGCCCGGTGGCCGCGCCGATCGCCGGTGACGCGGTGGCCGAGGCCGTCGATCCGGCCGAGCTTCTTGCTGTCGAGGTGGAGCAGCTCGCCGGCGGCGCTGCGCTCGTAGCGGATCGCCACCGGCTTGGCCTCCAGGGCGCTCAGACGGCCGAGCCCGAGCCGGCGCAGCACCGTGCCGACGGTCGAGACTGGCCGGCCGAGAGCCCGCGCGATGCGCGGTCCGCTCCAGCGCTGCCGACGCAGGCGCTCGATCGCGGCGGTGACCTCGAGGGGCAGCGGGCCGGGGCATCGGGCGGGCGCCGAGCTCCGGTCATGCAGCGCCGGCTCGCCGCCCGTCCGATGCCGCGCCAGCCAAGTGTAGGCGCTGCGCTCCGACACCCCGGCCGCAGACGCGGCATCGGCCACCCGCCAGCCGGCCTCGCGCACCCGCCGGACCAGCAGGAGTCGACCATGAGCCGTCATGCGCGCATTCTTGTGAACGTTCATCCGAGGCTCCAGGGCCAGCTGTTCAGGTCTCGCAACCCCAGCTTCAACCCCATGCCTCGGATGAACAACCTTCATAGCAACGACACCTAGCGAGACTCCGCAGGCCCCGCTCCTGGGCCTCGTCGACTATGCTTGGGTGCTGAGTATGCGTTGCCACCCGATAGGTATGGAAGCGCTGCGGATGGCGCGAGGCCGCCTCAGCAGCCGAGCGCTGTGGCGAGGGCACCGAAGTCCTGGGCGACGATATCCCAGGGGCCCTCGGATATCAGGTCCCGGGTCTGGCCCGGTCCGTGCTCGTGCGGTCGCAGCACGAAGGCGGTCCTGAAGCCCAGCGCTCGGGCCGCTGCGAGATCACTATTGTGGGCCGCGACCATCATGCAGGTCACGGGCGGAAGGTCGAGGAAGTCGGCCGAGCCCAAATAGGCCTCGGCCTGCGGCTTGTAGGCCCTCGCGACCTCGGCGCCGAGCACGGTATCCCAGGGCAGGCCGCCATGCCGCGCGAGGTCGACCATGAGCCGGACATTGCCGTTTGAGCAGGGTGCGAGGATGTAGCGGCGCCTCAGGCGTGCGAGGCCTGACACCACGTCCGGCCAGGGATCAAGGCGGTGCCAGATGCGATTGAGGCCGTCGATCTCGGCATCCGTGAGACCGGCGATGCCGAGATCCTCGAGCACGCCTCGAGGATTCTCGCGGTGCAGGAGGTCGAGCTTGACGAACGGACGGCGGCCCGTGCGCGCCGCCTTCATGGCCGGCTGGTAGCGGGCCCGCCAGGCCTGTGCCATCGCGTGCCAGTTCCGCTCGACGCCGCGCGGTGCCAGAAAGCCTCGAGCTGGTGAGCTATGCTCGTTCGCCAGTCGACGACTGTGCCGAAAACATCGAAGAACAGCGCCTCGACGTTCATGAGCTCAAGAGCCGCCTTCGTCGATCTGCCGCTCGTGCGCCTGCATGTAGGCGCACGAGCGGCTGATGCATGTCTGCCAGCCACAGCCCTTGAACCAGTCCAGGACATCAGGATCGAGGCGGAGAATCACCTGTGGCTTGGTGCCCTCGGGAAACCAGGAGGGCATCCTTGCTACACCAGTCCAGCGGCACGTCTCGCTAATCGGGATCCGAGGCAATCGCCGACCTCATCTCGCAGCTCACCCAGTCGAAGGCGCAAGACTCTTACCGCATCGGGATGGCCGAAGCATCGGAAATCACTCTAGCCCTCTCCGACAGGCTCGGCGATGCCCACGAGCAGACGGAGGCTCGAGGGCGCCAGCTCGAGCTGCTCGCCCGCCTTGTGCAGCGGCTCCTCGGCGTGCTCGGGCTCGGCCATCTCGAGAAGGAGCCGCCAGCCGATGAGCCGCCCTGAGCGCGGCAGCTGGAAGCCGGCCGGGGCGACATTGGCGTTGAGGAGGAGAAGCAGCGTGTCGGCGCTGCCCGGCTCGCCCCGGGCGTGAACTCGGGGCCGGCTTCGCCCGTGAGCATGAGGCCGAGGCAACGCAGACGCGGATCATGCCATTCATCGATCGGAGCGCCCCGCCGTGCGAGGCCAGCCACGTGACGTCCGGTGCGCCTTCGGCCGACCTCTCGAGGCCGTGAAGAAAGCGCCGCCGACGCAGCGCCGGATGTGAAGCGCGCAGGGCCGGGAGCCGCCGCACAAAGCGGGCGAAGGCTTTATCCTCGCAGGTGGCGGCCGCCCAGTCGAGCCAGGAGATCTCGTTGTCCTGGCAGTAGGCGTTGTTGTTGCCCCGCTGTGTCCTACCAGCTCGTCGCCCATCTGCAGCATGGGCGTGCCTTGGGCCAGGAGTAGGGTCGCCAGAAGGTTGCGCTTGTGCCGGGCCCGGGCTGCCTGGATCGCCGGCTCGGCGCTCAGGCCCTCGACCCCGTGGTTGGCGCTCCAATTCTCGCCGTGGCCGTCCCGGTTGGCCTCGCCGTTGGCCTCGTTGTGCCGGTGCTCGTAGCTCACGAGGTCCTGGAGCGTGAAGCCGTCATGGGCGGTGACGAGGTTGACGCTGGCCCAGGCCTTCCGGCCCGAGCTCTCGAAGAGATCGGCCGAGCCCAGGAGGCGGGCCGCGAGCTCGGGCGCCATGGCCTCGTCGCCGCGCCAGAAGCGGCGTGACCGTGTCGCGGAAGCGGTCGTTCCATTCGGCGAAAGGGGCGGGAAAGCCGCCGAGCTGGTAGCCGTCCGGGCCAATGTCCCAGGGCTCGGCGACGAGCTTCAGCCGGCCGAGCAGGGGTCCTGGCGAGGGCCTGGAAGAAGGCGGCATCGGCAGCGAAGCGACCGTCGGCGCCCCGGCCGAGGGTTGGCGCCGAGATCGAAGCGAAAGCCGTCGACCCCCAGGGCCGCCCAGTAGCGCAGGCTGTCGAGGACCAGCTGGAGGACCCGCGGATGGGCGAGGTTCAGGGTATTGCCGGTGCCGGTGTGGTTGACGTAGAGGCGCCGGTCGTCCTCGCGCAGCCGATAGTAGGCGGCATTGTCGAGGCCGCGGAAGGAGAGCGTGGGGCCCTGCTCGTCGGTCTCGGCCGTGTGGTTGAAGACAACATCCAGGATCACCTCGATCCCGGCCCGATGCAGGGCCGGGATCATGGCCTGGAGCTCGGCCAGGGGCTCGGCCACGGCGTAGCGCCCTTCGGGCACCATGAAGGCATAGGGGTTGTAGCCCCAATAGTTCGTCAGGCCCTGTTGGACGAGCCGATGCTCGTCCAGAAAGGCCGCCACCGGCAGAGCTCGATCGCGGTGACGCCGAGCCGGGTCAGGTGCTCGATCAGGGCCGGGTGGCCGAGCGCCCCGTAGGTGCCGCGCGCGGCCGCCGGCACGGCCGGGTGCAGTCGGGAATTCCTTTGACGTGTGCCTCGTAGAGGAGCGTGCGGTCCCAGGGCCGCCGGGGCCGGCTCTCGTCCGGCACCGGCCGTGGCATCGGCAGGGCCACGGCCTTGGGCACGAAAGGTGCCAAATCGCGCGGGTCGAGGGCGAAAGGCGCGGCCTCGTCGACGAGGTTGGGGCCGGCCCAGCGAAAGCCGCCCGTGAGCGCGCGGGCATAGGGGTCGAGCAGCAGCCTGGCCGGGTTGAAGCGATGGCCCCGCGCTGGATCCCAGGGCCCGTGGGCGCGCAGCCCGTAGACTTGGCCCGGGGCGAGCCCTGGCAGATGGCCGTGAAAAACTCCCTCGGTGCGCTCGGGCAGCCGGAGCCGCGCCGTCTCGACGGCACCTGCGGCGTCGAACAGGCAGAGCTCGATCGCCTCGGCATGCTCGGAAAAGACGGCAAGGTTGGCGCCGTCTTCGGTGAAGCTCAGGCCAAGGGGCCAGGGACGGCCAAGCCGGAGGGTGGGCTGGGGCTCGGGCATGCGGGGCGGGGCACTCCTGGCTGGTGGCGGCCGCATGCTCAACGGGCATGGAGATCGACCAGCTCGGGATCATCGGACATCGCCGTCACCTGCGGCCGGCGCACCCACGATGTCGATGCGCCGCTCCTGATCGTCGAGGCCCTCTCGCCTTCGACCCAGCCCCATGATCTCGACCGCAAGCTCGGGAGCTGCGAGACGCTCGAGGCGGCGTACACGGATCTCGGCCGGCATGGAACCGGGCGGCATGCCGACTGCGCCTGCGACGGGCCCGATGGGCCGGAGCGGCCGCCATCAGGGCCTCCTCGAGGCATCGTCCCCGGTCCTGGCCTTCAGCCCGGGCGCGCATCCTCGAGCACTAGCAGGGCCTCGCGCGCGAAGGTCACGGCAACCCCTGCCCCGCGCTCCGGCGGCGGCGCATCGGGATTGTTGAAGGTGTCGAGCGAGATCGCGCTGCCCCCGACCCGCAGGCGGAGCCGCACGACCGAGCCCAGGAAGCTCACCTCCTCGATCGTCCCCTCGAGCCGGTTGCGCCCCTCGGCCGGTGGCGTGGCGGAACTCTCGAGCCGCGCCGCCTCCGGCCGCAACGCCACGGCGCAGGTCTCGCCGGCCCTCAGCTGCGTGATGCCGGCGGTCGTCACCAGCTCCTGGCCAGCCACGCGGATCCGCCCGGCCGCGGAATCGAGCACCTTGCCCTCAAGGATACTCGCTAGGTGACCCAGCTCGAGGTGACCGACCTGATCCATGGCGGGGGCGGCATCCACTGCATCACCCAGCAGCAGCCCCTGCCGCGCGTCGCCGAGCCCGAGCCGGGCTGAGGCGCGCTCTCCGCCTCAGGGTGGGCAGCCGTCGGCGGCGGCGCTGTCGATCGCCGGATCCCTCGTGTCGGCCTCGCCCTTGAAGGCGCGGGTCACGAAGCGCAGCACGTGCGGCAGCTCCGCCGTCCAGGAGCCCCAGTCGTGGCCGCCGGGCCCTATGTGCAGCGTCGCCGGGATGCCGGCCCCGTGCAGCGCCACGTAGAACAGCGCCGCGTTGACGTCGTACTCGTAATAGGCGGCATTCGGTTCGCTTTTCTTTTTTCTCTGCTGGTTCAGGTAGGGAGGCACAAAAGCTCACGATGAGCCTGCCCGAGAGAGGTCGGCGCCTGACAGCGAAATCTTCTCGAGCAGCGGTGTCGCGTCCTGGAGAGAGCGGCCCTCGATCTCCAGGACAGCGCTGATGCCGAGGCTGTTGCTGAGAAATGCCACGTCGGCCCGGGGCAGATCCTGTCGGGCTATCGTTTTTTCCTCCACGTCGAGGACCGAGAGGAGGCGTCGGCGCGCCAGTCCCGGAAGCGCCCCGTCCGAGACGGGAGGCGTGCGCCAGCGGCCGTCCATCCGCAGAAAAAAGTTTCCGACCGTGCCGCAGACGATGTCGTCGCGGCCGTTCAGCATCAGGGCGTCGTCCATCCCGCGCTGGGCGGCCTCGCGCCTGGCCAGAAGGTTGTCGCCATAGCTCAGGGATTTCATGCGTGACAGAGGCGAATGCTCGTTCCGCCGCGTGCCTTCCGCGATCGCCAGCCGCAGTCGGGGTCTTGCCGGCGGCAGCCCGGCAATGGTCGCGAGCAGCGTCGGGCTCGCCGGATCGTCCGATGGCCACAGCCCCCGCCTCACGGACGGCCCACGGCTCAGCGTGAGGCGAAGGGCGCTGTCGTCGTGGCCGGACGCTGCCAGGAGGGAGACGAGGGCCTCATCAAGGGCATCGTCGCTCTGCGGCATCGGGATGCCGAGCAGGTCCGCACCGTCGCGCAGCCGGGCCAGGTGGTCGCCGAGCCACAAGGGCCGGCGCCCGTGCGCCCGAATGGTCTCGAAGACGCCGTCACCCAGCAGGAAGCCGCGATCGAATGCCGAGAGCCGGGACGCCCCTCCCGACACCAGCCGGCCGTTCAGCCAGATCGGGATCCGGCCGCTCATGCGGGCAGGCGTTCCGGCGGAGTCTGGACGGCGTCGCGCTCGTCGAGCTCGACGAGGCCGGCATCGAAGCGGCCGGCCGCCGCGGTCACGATCGCGCGCACGGATGCTTTTGCCTTCAGCATCATCTCCTCGAGCTCGTCCTGGGGCGTCGACTGGGCGACGATGCCACCGCCAACGCCGATGCTGAGGCGAGAGCCCGTCGCCACGATGGTGCGGATGACGATGCTGAGGTCTGCGGCACCATCGTCACCGAGCCAGCCGAGCGCGCCCGAATAGACACCGCGGGCGCGATGCTCGAGCTGATCGATGATGGCGAGGGTCCGCAGCTCGGCGCGCCGGTCATGGAGCCGCCCGGAAACGCCGCGCGGACGAGATCGAGGGTCGTCGCCTCCGGCCGCAGCGTGCCGCGCACCGTGCTGACGAGCTGATGTACGGTTGCGTAACTCTCAAGCCCGAAGAGTGCTGGCACCTCCACACTTCCCGGCAGACGCACGCGCGACAGGTCGTTCCGCAGTAGATCGACGATCATGAGGTTCTCGGCACGGTCCTTCTCGCTTGTGCGCAACCGGTCGGCCAGCGCCCGATCGACCTCCGGCTCGTGCGCTCGGGCGATCGTGCCCTTGATCGGCCGGGCCTCGACCCGCCCTGCCTTGTCGACCGACAGGAACCGCTCGGGCGAGGCGCTGAGCACGGCACCTCCCGGCCAGCGCAGGAATGCGGCGTGCGGTGCCGGGTTGATCCGGCGCATCGTCCGGTAGAGCATCAGCGGGTCGACATCCACGGCGCAGCTGAGCTCGTTGGTAAGGCACACTTGGTAGGTCTCGCCCTGACGGATCAGGTCAAGGCAGAGTTCGATGTCCGCGAGATAGGTCCTGCGGCTGCGATCGAGCGTGAAGCGGATCGGGGATCGTCGGCTGCCGGGCTTCAGGTCCGCCGACGGAGGCAGCCGGGACAGGCGGGCTGCCGTATCCTTCAGCCAAGCCTCGGCTGCAGCCGATCCTCCATCGTCAGCAAGCGCCACAGCATAGGTGCACCCGGTCCAATGGTCGAAGGCGACGAAACGGTCGACGCGGATGAAGAACGCGCTCGGTATGGGCGCACGCCTCGCCGTCGGCGCGCCACACTCGTTGCGCAGCTCGTAGCCGAACCATCCGACATGGCCCCCGACGAAGGGACAGGGTGGCGGTGAAAGCAGCGGCCCGACGCGGCTCCGCTCGAGATAAGAAAAAATGCTCGTCCTCTCGTGGCGCTCGCCGTCGGCATCGCATATCGAGAGGAGGCTCTCCGACGTCTCGTAGGAGACGGTCGTGGCGCGCGGGCCCGCGGCATCGCCCATGAACGACCAGCGGGCGCCGCCCGGCTCGGCGAGACTGCTGTCGAGCCAGAAGCTCGCCGGCGAGCTTCTGAACAAGCCACAAAAGCTTGTCTCTGCATCCGGCGCGTGCGGCAGCTCCCGCCAGATCGCCCGCACGATCGCCTTCGGCGGGCTTGAGCTGTGTGCGACGTCCAGGCGTCGCGTCGGGACCGGGGGCCGCCGAGGTGGCCGCAGATCACTTGTCAGGTCACGGAAATTGCCGATAAGTCGACGCCCATAGTCGGTGCGGATCGAACTCGGGATGAAACTGGACGCCCCAGAGCGGCCTCAGGCGATGACGCAGCGCCATGACGAGACCGTCCTCCGTCGCGGCCGTCTCGATTAGGGCATCCGGCAAGGGGCGCCCGACAACCAGGGAGTGATAGCGGACGACGTCGAACGAGGGAGGAATCCCGGTGAAGAGCGGGTCACCCGAGTGTCGGATACGGCTCGAGCGTCCATGCATCGGGGTCGGTGCCGTGGTCACGGTCACGCCATGGAGAAGAGCGATGCCCTGGTGGCCGAGGCAGACGCCCAGGATGGGCACCGTCGCCTCGGCGATGGCATCGGCGGAGATGCCGAAATCCGCTGGACGATCCGGCCGTCCCGGGCCGGGCGAGATCACGATGTTGTCGAAATCTTCCCCGGCAAGATCGGCCCATCGGACCTCGTCGTTACGGACGACCGTCGGCTCTTCCTGGTTCACCTCCGCAAGCAGGTGCACGAGGTTATACGTGAAGGAATCCGTAGTTATCGATGACAAGCGTCTTCAAGACAAAGTCTCGACCGGGATTGCCCAGGCGTCAGATTACCCGATCCGCCTAAGGATGCATCGCCGATGAAGGTGCGGCGGGGATGCAGGCTGCTCGCTTCGGGCTCGCCGGTCGGCCGAGCAGGGGCCGGCTCAGCCACCGTCGCGGCGGCGATAGACCTTGAGCTGGGGCAGCGCCCGGCCGCCATAGACCGCAGACTTGCGAAGCCGCACGAGGCAGGCCTCGACGCGGCTATCCTCGAGGCAGAAGGCGACGATCGTCTCGGCCAGCTGCTCGAGCAGGTCGACATGACGGTGCTCGGGCACCGTCTGGGTCAGGAACTGAAGAGCCGGTGATAGTTGAGCGCGTCGTCGAGCCCGCCCGCCTCCGGGAAGGCACCACGGTGGCGGAAAAGCTCGAAGTCGACGATGATCCGCTGCGGAGCCGCCCGCTCCTCCTCGAATGCCCCGATCTGTACCATGATCGCCAGGTCGCGAAGCGCTATTCGCTCGAAGCTTCGGTCGGCATCCCACATGCGGCATGCGTTCCCGGTCAACGGCCCCATCAGGCCATGACCCTAGCCGCATCGTGGATGACTGTCTCGGATGATCGGGCTGGGCAGACGGCCGAGCGTCTGCAGGCGGGTCGTAAAGCCTCGTCGGCGCACGCTAGCGAGGTTTAAGGCATCAGGAGTCTTCGTTCTGGGGCAGGCCGAAGCCGAGCGTGTCGAGCTTGCGCATGGCGGCTGGCAGCATCTCGGCAACGAGGAGCTTCAGTGCCGGCCGGGAGAGCCGGATCAGGTCGTCGCGCTCGGGCCGCCAGACGAGCAGCACCTCGTCCCCGTCGCGCAGGGCGGCCAGCTCCGCGCTCTCGGCCGGCGAGCCGGCGACGGCGATCACCTCGCCATCGCCGAGCGTTTCCCATGGGGCGTCGAGCGCCGCCTCGCACAGCCGGGCAAGCGCGCTCACCTCGGCAGCCTCGGCCGGGATCTCGAGCGTCTGGAGCTGCTCGGTCGTGCCGAGATCGGCCCGCCGCCACTAGGGCCTGTTTTCAAAGCCACATGAGGATGGCGGCGAGATGGACGAAGGCGAGGTAGGAGCTGGCGAGCTTGTCGTACCGCGTGGCGAGACGGCGATGCTCCTTGAGCCGGCCGACCAAGCGCTCGACGACATTGCGCTCCTTGTAGATGAGCCAGTCCATCATGCATGGTCGGGTCTCGGTCACGAGCTGCGGGATGATCGCCGTGATGCCACGGCGGCGGAGATGCTGGCGGACCGGCCGGCCGGTGTAGCCGCGATCGGCGAGCAGCGCTCGCGGCCGGCGGCGCGCCCGACCAGGGCCGGGACGCTTGACCGCACCGGCCGCCATCAAGGGCTCGAACGCGGTCTGCTCGTGGCGCTCGCCGGCGGTCAGGACGAAGGCGATGGGTCGGCCGCCCCGCTCGCAGCGCAGGTGGAGCTTGCTGCCGAAGCCGCCCCGCGAGCGGCCGAGCGCCTGATCCGCCTGCCCCCTTTGGCGCCGGCAGCATGACGATGGGCGCGGATGCTCGTGCCGTCGACCATGTGGACAGTCCAGTCGAGCCTCCCCTCGGCCTCGCCCGCCCGCTGCAGCTCGGCGAGGATCCGCTGCCAGAGGCCGCTCTTGGTCCAACGGTAAAAGCGCGTAGCCACCGTCCGCCACGGCCCGTAGCGCTCGGGCAGATCGCGCCAGGGCACCCCCGTCTTGCTCAGCCACAGCATGGCATTGATGATGGTCCGGTGATCCCTTGCCGGTCGCCCGATCACCGGAGTTTGCGGCGGCAACAGCGGCGCCAAGCGCCGCCATGCCGCGTCGGTCAGCTCGTGCCTGCTCATGCACCATGGCAATACACCGGGATAACCCTTTTTGAAAACAGGCCCTAGGCGACCTCGACGGTAGCCCGATCCGGCAGATGGCGCATGATTAGGAGCCGCTCGTCCTGCCGGCTGCTCGCCAGGAGAACCGCGTCCTCGTTCGTGCTGGCCATCGTTCCTCCTTCGTCAACGCACCCTCAATCGACTTTTCGGTGCCGCTGCTGCCATATATCCGTCAGGTACTGAACGAGCGGGCGATCAGCTCCGAGGCAAGCTGGCCGCCCGCGAAGCTCCGGCCGCTGTCGAGCGCCGTCACCAGGACCCTGGCCGGGCTGAACAGCATCGGGTCAATCTTGTAGAAGTCGCCGCCCGCTTCCTCGAACAGCTCCTTGAAGGGCCGGCCATAGTCGCGCGAAGCCCGGCTCGGCAGGTCCTGGGCGAGCTTTTCGGCTTCGGCCTCGGGGCCGGTGATGAAGAGCTGGACCTCGCCGCCGAACAGGACGGCGTCGTTGGTGCGGCCCATGGCGGTGAGGAATTCGGGGGCCGGCGGCGGCAGCGGCGCCCGGCCGAGCCCGTCGACGATCCGCTCGAGCGGAAAGCCCAGGGCGTGCGCCTTGTGGAGGGCCACCTCGAGCACGCGGCTCACGATCTGCACCGTGCCGGCGAGGCTCGAGGTGGGGGTCAGGATGAAGGTCAGCGCTGCGGCCGACAGCCCGCAGTCGTGCGCGACCTGCAGGATCAGCCCATCGGGCGGTCTCCGGTCGGTCTCGAGGACGAAGCAGGCCGAGCCTTCCTCGTCTCTGTAGCCGAGCTCCTCGAAGAGGGCCTCCTTGGCGGCGCGGGCACGGCCGGGGCCGCTCGCCATGCCGAACCAAGCCTTCCCGTCCTCGCCATGGCTGAGGCTCCATCCGGCATACTGGCTGCCCAGGCAGGCGAGCACCGGTATCGCCGTCCGGACGGTGAGGCAAAAGGGTGCCGAGGGGAAGGGCGAGCCGCCGGCGAGGCCGACGCGACCGAGGCCACCCATGCAGATCTCGGCAATGCGCAGGCCGGCCTCGATCCCGCCCGGATGGTCGATGCCGGCATCGACGAGGAGCGCCTCGCCGGGGCCCCGCTCGACCCCGAGGCGCAAGGCTGCCGCCTCCTCGAGAAGGCAGGCGAGCACCGGCTGAACGGTGCGGGCGAGGCTTGGCCAGCGAGCGCTCCCGGTGCCGACGTGATGGTGACCTGTCGTCATGGCTCCTCCCGAGGACGCCGGATTGCCCGCCGGCTCAGGCGAGGACGGCCGGACGCTCGGCCGTCATCATGGCAAGGATCATCCGGGCCCGCTCGCGCAATCGAGCCGTTGCGCCGCGTGCGTCGGCGCCGGTCGCGAGCACGGTGCAGACCGGCCCGCCTTGGGAATCGCCGTGCCGGGAGGGCTCCGGTCGGCCGCCCAGGCCGGCCACGCTATGTCGGACGGCACCTCGAGCGCTCGTGGCGCGTAGAGGATCTCCGAGGCGGCGGCGCGCGCCACAGGCGGCAGCGTCCCCACGGGGCCGCCGCGAAAGCTGCCGGCATGCAGGGCGAAGAGGCTCGTGTCGTGTGCCAGCTCGAAGGCGTCGAGCGAGGCGCCGGGCCTGGGGTTGATCTCGAGGACCCAGAGCCGATCCTTCTCGACTAGGGTATCGACGCTGAAGAGGCCCTCGAGGTCGAAGGCACTGCCCAACGTCTCGGCCGCGTGGCGGAGCCTGGTCCCAGCCGCCGCCGAGATCGCAGCCGGCACAGCGGCGCCGGCGAAGCGATGGCCGCGACGCCCGCCCAGCGTCCACTGGGCGCTGAGGCCCAACACCCTCGCCCCGCTCCCGGTGCCGAGGACAAGGGCGCTCACGGGCCGGCCCGCGACGCGGCGCTGCCAGTACCAGGCCGGCCCCTCGGGGGGCCGGGTGCTGGCGCTCCGGACATGGCCGCCGCCGGCGCCACCGATGCGCTTGACCAGCCAGCCCCCGGGCGCCCCGGGTGCCGTCAGGCGGATCTCGGGATGCGGCAGGTCGAGGCGCGCGCAGGCAGCCGCGAAGGTCGAGGGGTCCTTGATGCGGCGCACGAGGTCCGGGGGCGTGCCCAGAGCGGGCGGCCATGGGCTAGCGCCTCGAGCAGGTCGGGCGCCCGCTCGAAGCCCGAGCCCCAGACGAGCGGGATCGGCGGCGGCGCAAGGCGCTCGGCCGCCTCGAGTAGCGGACGTGTGAGGAAGCGCCAGTCGCGGTCGACTGGGACAGAGGCGAAGGCCGCTGCCGCGGCGCGCATGTCAAGGTCGGCAAAGAGGTCGAGGACGATCGGGGCAAAGCCTGCGGCGCGTGCCGAGCAGGCGAGCGCCCGGCCCGACAGCGCGACGATCAGGACCCGGTCATCCGGCATGCCGGCGAGCGACCTCGAAGGCTTCCTCGACGCCGATATAGCGCCGCGGCACAGCATCGCGCATCGAGGCCAGGAGCTCGTGCTCCGTCTTGAACTTGACGTTGCCGGCGGCGAGCGCGCCCACGCCCATGGCCTCGGTGCCCTCGATGGCAGCACCATCATCGAAGGCGCCCACGTCCTCGATGCCCGAGGGCGGAACCGCATTGACGTCGAGGGCGACGAGAAGCTGCCCCGCCTGCGCCAGCTGATGCTTCGAGAGGATCTGCAAGCCCGCCCGGCCTGCCGCGAGGATCACCTCCGCACCCTCGACGATCTTCGTGTTCTTGGCCTCGTCGCTGCCGTCGGCTGCCCGCAGCGCGACGCCAAAGCGCTCGCCGAAGCTCTCGCAGCGGGCGGTCACGCGCTGCAGGCCGTCATAGCCGACGAGGGTCACGCGGGCACCGGCCTTGGCGGCGATGAGGCCGGCGACGGCACCCACCGGCCCGGTGGCGCCGAAGACCGCGACCTCGCGGCCCTCTAGCTTTTGGCCCTTCTCGCGGAGATGCCGCTCGACGACCGCGACCATGCCCGCGGCCGTGGTGAAGGCGCCGGAGGGGTCGGCCATCACCGACACCTCGAAATGGGCGGCACCATGGCCCGCTTTGCGGCATCCAGCATGTCGAGCGCCAGGCTCGGCTCGCGCCCGCCGATGAGGATGGCGGTGTGCCTGCCATCGTCCGGTGCCCGCGAGAAGATGGCGTCCTGGACGAGCCCCGGCACTTCCTTGAGATCGACGTCGGTGTAGGGGCACGATCCGAAGCCGGCATCCGCGGCCATGTTCACGTCGAAGGGGCTCACATTCTTGAGCGGTGTGACAAAGTGTAGGATCGAGCGCTTTCCGGCCATCTCGCGCCTCCCGTGATCGGCAGGCCTCTCATGCACCTCAACCGGCGTCGCTGCCAAGCGTGGCAAGGCTGCTTTGGGTCGTCTCCGCACCCCGGTTGCGGCCGCAAAGGACGCGGAGCTCGAGGCTGGCATTCCCGAAGCGCTGTGATGCCTCGGCGCGCAGGCGATCGGCCTGCGCCGCATCGCCGAGAAGCGCGAAGCCGGTCGGGCCCCAGCTGCTTTGGCCGACACCCGTCACGCCCTGGGCCCGGAGCCAGTCCAGAACGGCTGCGACCGCCGGGCTCGTGAAGCGGCCCCCCTTGGCCCCGGCGAAGTGATCGCCGACCCCGGCGCTGGATCTCGCCCACGGCGGCGCCAACGGCACCGATGTCCCGGTCGACGAGCCCGGGCAGGAGCTGCATGAGGGCGAGCCTGCAGAGATGGGCCGCGCGCTCGGCCGGAAATTCGGGCAGCGCCTTGAAGGCGGCCCGCTCGGCCATGCCCGATAGCCCCGGCGGCTCCCGTCCAGCACGAGCATGACGCGCCAGGCCTCGGGAAAGTCGAGGCGCGCCACGATCGGCGGCGGCGCCTCGCCGGCGCCCTTCCCGCCGTCGAGGAGGAAGCCCGCCGGCGGCGAAGGCCCCGATGCCGATGCCCGAGCGGGCGCCGCGCTCGAGCAGCCGGCCGATCTCGACGGACGTCGCCGCCCTGCCCTGGAGCCGGGCGAGGCCGGCGCCCACGGCGAGGCCCAGCTGGGTGCCGAGCCGATCCGGGCGTGCGGCGGGATCGTGTCTTCGACAATTATCCGCGCCGGTGGCCCGCCCCACGCGTCAAGGAGATGGCGCTGGGCTTGCAGCGCCCGCTCGGCGTCCGGCCCTTCCGCGGCCGGCGCCGGCGCCGGCATCATCCTCAGCCGCGTCGCGAGACCCTCGAGGGTCAGCCCGAGCGAGCCGAAGCGCCCAGGCCGAGCCCGCCGTTCATGTCGAGAAAGCCCAGATGCAGCCGGGCGGGGGCGAGGACCCGCACCTCGCCTGCCCTCGTCGTGCCCATACCGCGAAGGATCCCCATGAGAGGAAGCCGTCTTGGCCGCCAAGAGGAAACCCTGTCAAGCCAACCGCTTGCGACAGCAGCCAGCTCTGCTTACCTAAGGATATGTAAGAAGTTCTGTTGGAGGTAAGGAAGTGTGGTGGCCACGGCAACCCTGACAAGCAAGGGACAGATGACGGTTCCCAAGGAAATCCGCGAGCTGCTCGATCTCCATCCCGGAGAT
>CAWHFO010000054.1:0-6259 GCA_963828215.1 uncultured Alphaproteobacteria bacterium
GAGGTAGACCATAACCCCCGCCCTCCCAGCGACCCGGCTTGAACTCGACCGTGCCGCTGGCGATGGAGCCATCAACATTGCGCACGGCCCAGCCGGCCTTCTGGCCGAGGTCGAGCGCCAGGATCGCTGCCGATCGGGTCGCCGCGTCGCCAGCCCGAGCGCCGGCACCCAGAAGCCTTGCCTCGCTGCCGCCGCGCGCAGACTTGATCCAGCCATGACGTTACCTCGAAGGGTGATCCTGGTCAGGATGGCGGCGGGGTCCGCCAAGCACGCCGCCGCCATCCGCTCTTCGCTTGGATGAGCTGTCTGCCTGCGGATTGGTGGCCCGTGGCGCGAGCGGAGATCAGGATCTCCCATAGCAGCGCCACGGGAGGCCTCGCCGGCGGTCGGCGCCGGAAGCGCGCACCGATCCGGTAGATGTCCGGAGCGCCGCGACCTTCTTCGGTCAGCTCGACGATCTCATGCCCGCCGGTCAACAGGACGAGGCCGGCGCGGTCGAGTTGGTGCCAAGGCGCTCGTCGGTCGCAGCCGAACAGGTCGGCCGTGGTCCAGCTGAGATTGAGGGCTTCCTGTGCCCAGCCCCCTCGACCAGCGCCTGCATCGCGTTGCACCCGCGGCCAGCGATGCGGCGGCATTCCCCGTGCTCCGGCGGCGGCGAGGATGGCGTGGACACCGTCAGCGACCTCGCGCGGCAGGGCGCCGACGTGCGGACGGCGGGGCCCTCCGGAGCCATGTGGTTGGCCGGCTCAGCTGCCGACAGCAACGCCAGGATCTCGGCCTTGTGCTGCCGCAGCCGCGCACGCAGGTCGTCCGGCAGGGGCGCGGGCGCCGACAGCCGCAGCGCGTCGCCGGCCAGCCGGACCGCGCCGCCCGCCTCGGCGACCTGGCGCAGCAGGTCGAGGCGACCCCGGTCATATCAGCTCCTCCCAGTAGCCGTTCGACCCGGGTGAGGTTCCGTCAGCAACCTCACCCCGTACTCTCACCGCCGGAAGGCGGCAGTTTCCCTGGGCTCGGTGAGCTTGGTGAGGTTGATGAGCTTTTCCCGGGCCCTCCTATCGCGCGCGCATGCGCGCGTACGCGTAAGGGTGAAATGACCTCACCAACCTCACCAACCTCACCGGGGCCTTGATTTTGCTCGGGTTTTTCCGGCGAGGTTCAGGTGAGGTTGCCGAAAGCTCACCCCTCTGGGAGAGGTCGGCGAGTCGTTCCGGCGCCAGATTGAGGGTGAGCTTGGTGAGGTCCTTCCAGCGGCGGTCGGCCACTCGAGCTTCCACCGCTGAGCACCATGAGCAGAGCCCGCATGCTGGACGCGCAACCGCCGACCGCCGACGGTGTAGATGCGATCACGCATGCGCCCGAGCGCCTGGCCGAGGCTCGTCCGCTTGGCGCGCTCGTCGCCCCGCGCCAGCGGGATGCTGCACTGCAGGGCCAGTTCGCAGAGATCGGCGGATGCTGACCGGCTGGGTGCCGAAGCGATCCCACCAGAGCGCGATGAAACCGCGCCAGACGCCGCCTTCGGCATCGGCGCGCTCGTACATGTCCTTCAGATTGCCGAGGAAGCCGGGCACGCCGGCGACGTCGAGGATGCCGCCCATGACCTGGGCCCAGTCCTCGAAGCTGCCGATGGTCTCCGGATGCCGCGGCATGCCGGCGGCGATCCAGGCCTGGCCGAGCGTGAGGCATGCGGCGACCAGGCGGGCGCCGGTTCTGCCAGACCCAGCCCAGGAGGTTCGGATGACGGAAGCCCTTGCGCAGCCACGGCTGATCCTCATGCGGGTCGAGCCGGATCCGGACCATGCGGCGGGCGATCTCGTTCGAGAACTGCGGGTTGTTGCCGGTGGCGATCCAGACGCAGCGGATCGGGAAGCGGACCATCTCCGACTTGCCGAGCACCCGGTCCTCCCAGTAGGGCGCGGTGAGCGCCGCGGCCACGGAGGAGCATCGAGCTGGCGGCGGAGGTTGTCGATCAGGAGCATCGAGGGGATCTCGCGCAGCTTGGCGGTCAGGCGCTTGCGCCATTCGTCCTCGTCGCGGCCTTCGACCATGACGCTGGCGCTGCTGCCGGTGGCGATGATCGAGATAGCGTCGACCATCAGGGTGGCACCGGTGCCGGGCGCGGGCTTCTCGACCATGTGCAGCGGCGTCGGGCCGGCGATCATCGGCCGGACGAAGGACAGGAGCAGAAGCGCGAGAGGCATGCGCGCGCTCGGCGTCGCCGACGAACGGGAACTCGCCGAGCAGCTCGTCGAGCAGCAGGGAGCGTGCGGCCGCGATCTGCTGCGGCGTCGGGCCGTGCCGGGACCGGCGGCAGCGCGAAGCCGTGCGCCGGCTGGTACAGGAGCCGGGTCGCCGGATGATAGCCGGGCGTGGTGATCAGGGTGCCGTCGCTGCCGAACACCGGCGCGGTGACGATCCCGGCGAGCACGGGCAGGGCGGGATCGGGCGTGGCGAGGACGTTCTTCAGGAGTACCGGCGGTGGGTAGGCCGGCACCAGATTGCCGTCGCGAGCACGCTTCCGCCAGCTCACCAGCTGGGCCAGGACATGACGAGGCGGTCCTCGGTGACTGGGCGCGGACCGGCCGGCCGTCGTTGTCGCGCTCGATCCAGGCCGGCCCGCCGCCACAGCGGTAGAGCCAGGGCGGCGCTGTTCGCGCCGAACAGCAGGCTCCAGACCCGATCGGTGAGCCGGGCGAGGTCGCCGTCGTCGGCGCGCATCTGGGGCAGCGCCGAGGTGGCGCCGTGGAAGCCGAGCGGCCGATGCGTGCCGAGGTGGGCTCGGCTTCGCGAGGGGGTGTGGCCGGCGCGGGCTCCGGCCGCCACTCGGCGGCGCCCTCGACCACCGCGCGGACCGCGTCCGGCGCCTCCGCCAGCAGCAGGTCATTGAAGTCGTCGCCCGCCGCCGGTGGGTGGGCGATCCAGACCCGTCGGCCTTCGGCGTGGAAGCGCTCGGCGGCGCGCTCTGCGGCGCCGAGGCCGGCGCCTGTGCCGTCGTTGTCGGCGAGGATGACGATGCGCGTGACTTCAGGCGGCAGCACGACCTGCTCCAGATTGCCCGCGGCGAGCGCCGCCCAGACCGGCAGATCGCGGGCAGGCCTGGATCACGCTGAGGCAGGTCTCGAGGCCCTCGCCGAGGCCGACCACGCCGTGCTCGCCGACCTTGCCGAGGCGCACGGCGCCGCCGGCACCGACCCGAGCATCATCCGCGGCTTCGGCACGTCGGCTTTGCCCGGGCCGTCCGGCGCCAGATAGGTGCGGTGGATGGCGATCTGCTCGCCTGCGGCGTCGCGCACAATCGCGACCAGTGCCGGGTAGCCGGTGCGGGTGTCCCAGTAGGTCAGGTCGGGATGGAACAGGAGGTCGGTGCGTCTCGGGCACCTGCAGGCCCGCGGCCGACCAGGTACGCCTCGCCTGCAGTCCCTCCGAGCGAGACCGCTCGCGCCAGGATCAGCTCGATCTCGCGCGCGATGTTTTCTGCGCGCTGCTCCTTGGTCAGGGTCTCGGCGATCGGATGCTTTACGCCGTTGACCGGCGCCGAGCCGGCGAGGTCGGCGGCGTACTCGATCAGCGCCCGCCCGGTGAGGCCGGTCGCGTGCTCGAGCGTGCTGAGCGGCCCGCCGCCCTGGTTGTCGTCGAAGTCGATCCAGTCGCCGGCGCGCTCGCCGTCGAGCGCGATCACGCAGGAGCCCTGCTTGCGCGGCTGGTCGCCCCGGATGTTGGCCAGGCGCAGTTCGTCGCCGATGCGCCGGCCGTTCGGGAAGTGCGACGGCACCCACGAGGCGGCGGTCGCGCGCAGCCCGCGACGACGGCGTCCAGGTCGTAGTGGGCCGAGCGCAGCCCGAACGGGCGGACGTCGTTGAGGTCAATCAAGGATCACGAGCCCCCGCTCGGCACGGGTGATCGCGGTGTAGAGCCAGCGGGCGCGGTCCTCGGCCGTGCGGCCGAGGCCGTCGTCGAAGACGATGACGTTCTGCCATGCGACCCCTGGGCCTTGTGACAGGTGATGGCGTAGCCCCAGACCGCCTCGATCAGGCCCTTCCTGATCCAGTGGTCGCGCCGCTCGCGCTCGGGATCGCGCGCACATGGTCGTCGAAGTGGCCCTTGTAGATCACATACCGGGCCGCCTCGGAATTGTCGCACCGACCGGATCGCCGTCCTCGGTGCGGATGCGTCGCGGAGAAGCTGATCTCGTTCTCGTCGCGCACGTCGGAGAGCTCGAGGAACATGCCGTTGACGATGCCGAGGTCGTTCCGGTTCTTGAGGCAGATGATCTTCTCGACCGCGCCGTTGCGCGGCCACCGGTCGGGTAGACCGCGTCGAAGCCGGCGGCCCGCTTCATGGCGGTGTTGAGCTGGACCGGGTGGCGTTGCGGCCGCAGATCACCTGGCCGCCGCGCAGCATCTGCTCGGGGATGACGCTCGCACGCGGCATCTTCCAGACGTGCGGGTCATGCTCGCCGTAGGGGATCGGCCGGCCCTGGCGCGCCATGGTGGCGAGGCGGATGATCGCGCTCTCGCCGGCCTGGCGGTGGATCTCGGTCAGCATCACGTCGGGCGCCGCCTGCGTGAAAGCGCCCTCGCCCCTGATCGGCGGCAGCTGGCCGGGGTCGCCCAGCACCAGGATGGGCTTGCCGAAGGCGAGCAGGTCGCGCGCCATGTCGTCGCCGACCATGGAGACCTCGTCGAGCACGATCAGGGCGGCGTCGCGCACCAGGGACTGCTCGTTGAGGACGAAGCGCGGCTTGTGGACGTCGTCGAGCCGGATCTCGAGACTCGCGGATCCGCGACTCCTCGAACAGCCGGACGGCGGGATCGAGGGTCAGCAGTTTCGCCTTGATCTCCGCGATCTCCTTCTTGACCCGCTCGATCTCCGCCGGGCGTGGCTTCCGAACTCGGTAGATCAGGCTATGGATCGTCGAGGCGGGCGTGCCCTTGCGGGTCATGACCAGCGCCGCCTTGCCGGTGAACGCGCGCGTAGAGCACGCCGTCCGAGCCGCAGACGACGCCGTCGGCGCTCTTGACCATGGTGTCGAGGCCGAGCTCGTCGATGGCGTGCCGGGTGATGGTGGTCTTTCCGACGCCGGCATAGCCGAACACACGGAAGACCTGCTGCTCCGCGGTCCGGTGCTGGAACCAGTCCTTGATCGCGCGGATCGCCTTAGCCTGCCGGTCGGAGGGGGTGAAGCTCGCGCTCATGTCTCGCGCTCCCAGCAGCGCCCGGCGTAGGGACACATCCGGCAGAGGTAGAAATCCGGCGCGCTCGCGATCCGCGGCGGCAGCTCGTCGGCCTCGACCGCGCGCAGGATGTCGACCGCCTTGTCGGAGAGCTTCTGGGCCTCGGCGGGATCGAACGGGACGACCTCATGGTGCAGCTCCTGGGTGTCCTTGTTCACGCCGGTGAGCAGGGCGACCTCGAGCTCGCATGTAGGCCATGTAGAGCTGGCACTGGGCGAAGTAGACCGGCTTCGAACGTCGAAGCCCGCGCTTGACCAGGTCGGTCCAGGACCTCTGGTTGAGCGCCTTGTGCTCGAACAGTGCCGGCCAGCCGATGCCGACATCGGGACCGGCGACGATGACGCCATCGATGTGGCCGCGGAGCCGGCCGCCCGCGACGCTGAAGCCGAACTGCGCGACCGTCGCGGCCGCGTGTGCGCAGATCGAACCCGGCCGCCTGCAGCCACCGGATCGTCAGGTCCTCGAACTGGTGGCCGGCATCGAAGATCCGCAGCAGCCGCCACCGAAATCCCTGCCGTCGTCCACCGGCGTGGCGTGACCTCGTAGGCCAGCCTCCGTGCGCAGGGCTCGCCGATCCGGCTGCCGCCGAGATAGTCGCGCGGCGGCTGAGCGCTCGCTGCGGCCGCCTCGAGCGCAGCATCGACAGCGCGTTGATCGCGGACGCCGACGTCGCACACCGCGCTCGGCGCGCCATAGACGAAGCCCGAGCCAGAGTTGAGGTCGACGATGTGTCCATCGGCGGACGGCCTGAACGGCAAGGTCGTCGTAGAGCGCCTGGCCCTGCATCGACTGCTGGAAGCCATCGACCGCAGGCCTCGATCAGCTGATCGATCTCCTCGGCAGTGAGATCGAAGAAGGGCTCCATCAGGCCGAGCTCGGTCAGGATCTCGGCGAAACGGGCGCCGGGCGTCCTTGATCGCCTGCTTCTCCAGGTCGTCTTGTCGATCATGCCGTTGCGCTCCCGGCGAGCGCCGCGCCGGCGCCCTGGCAGCGCAGCGAGCAGAAGCGGTAGCTCGGGTAGAGGTCGT
>CAWHFO010000055.1:0-25442 GCA_963828215.1 uncultured Alphaproteobacteria bacterium
TCGCTCGATCAGCTCGCGGCACTGCGCGGCGCTGCCCGCCTGGCCGATCTTCTCGAACGCCGCCGCCGCGGTTTCTAGCACATCGACGGCCTCGTCAGGGTGACTGCCGAGGGCGACGACCCGGCCGCGGAGTCTTCCGGTGGCGCCGATGCCGTCGGGGCGTTGTAGCTTGACGTTGATCTGAAGGCCTCGCTCAGCTCCTCGAAAAGTACCTGAATGCCGCCATGCTCGTGATCGCCGCGGTGAAGCCGGATCTGCGCGCACGAGAAGCGGATGTGGGCGATCAAATCGATGTCCTTCAGCTCCTGGGCGATGGGCAGACGTTCGAGACGCATGGCGAGCGCGCCGTCGAGTTGGCCCTGCACTACGAGGATGTCCGCGATCTTGCCCTTGGTGATCGCGACCGCGCGCACATCGCCCAGGCGCTCGGAGACCGCTCCTCCTCGGTGCGGATGCGCAGCGCCTCCTCGAGCTCGCCGGGGGCCGAGCGCGGCGGCGGCGAGCCGCTCCGCATCGGCCTCGGACAAGCAATCGGCGAGCGGGCGGGCGAGCGGGTTGAGGCGGCATGGGGCAGGCTCGGCGCTCCGCGGCCTACGGACATGGCACCCCAGTCGTCGAGCAGGCCGAGCGCCAGCAGGCGGTCGAGCGCGCGGGCCGGATCGGCGAGGCCCAGCTCCGCCGCCACGGCTTCCAGCGCCGGGCGCGGGATCGGAATGTCCAGGGAAAACAGCGTCGCGGCGCTGAGCGCCACCTGTTCCGCGCCGCTGAGCGCGCCGGTGTAAGTCCCGAACGCCATGCGCTTGAAGAAGTCGCCGGGGTCCTCGCCCTCGGGCGGCTGCCGGCCGGTCTTGCGGAACGCCTCGACCGTCGCGATCGCAGCCAGGGCCGCCTCGGCCTCGCCGGCCAGGATCGGCCTGGTCAGCGTGTCCTGCAGATCCGGATTGCCGGCCGCCGCGGCGAGCGCCCTCTCGATCGTCGCGCCCGCGGCCGCCTCCGTCTCTTCCTTGCCCTCGGCCCTGGCCTTGGTGCGGACCTGCTTTTGCCGCTCCCGCGGCCCCATGGGCGCCAGCGGCATCCGCACAAGCCCGGTCGCGAGATCGTCGGTCGCGGTCAAGGGCCGGACCGAGACACGGCGCTGCTGCTGTCGGTATCCAAGGCGGATGCCGGCGGCCGGCGGCGTGGGCTCCGGGTCTGGTCGGTCGGCACGCCGGTCGCCAAGGGCGAGCTGTATCGCTGGCTTAAGCTGGAGTTGCCGACCCAGGAGGCGTTGAAGATTGGCGCCGGCTACCCGTCCGGCACGTGCCACTTCCCGCAGTACGGCGAGGAGTACTTCAAGCAGCTGACCGCCGAGCGGCGGGTGATTCGCATCGTCAAGGGCTTCCCGCGGGCGTCCTGGGAGAAAGAACCGGGGCGGCGCAACGAGGCTCTGGACTGCCGGGTCTATGCCCGCTCGGCGGCCTCGATCTACGGCCTCGACCGGTTCGACGAGCGCCACTGGCGACGGATGGAGGAGGCGTTGGCGAGAACTGCGGAGCGCGATGACGACGAGCCGGGATCGCCACGGCCACTCTCGATCCGACCGCCGGCGCGGCAGGTGATCCAGACCGGCTAAATGGCGCGCTGACATGGCCACAGTCTCGGAGCTGGAAGCGCGTCTCGAGGCGTTGAAGGCGCAGCGGGACAGCGCGGTGGCGCGCATCTCCTACGACGGCCGGTCGGTGGAGTACCGGGGCACCGCCGAGATCCCCGGGGCGACCGCCGAGCTGGAGCGGGAGCTGCAGGCGCTCCAGGGTAGCACGTCCGGGCGCCAGATCCGGGTCTACACCTCGAAGGGTCTCTGAGCCTTGAACCTCGTCTCCCGAATTGCCGGAGCGGCACAGCTCCTGGCGACGGGCAAGCTCGTCCTGAGCACAGGGTTCGACGGCGCTCAGATGCAGCGCCGCCTTGTCGCCTGGCGGGCCGGTGGCGAGAGCATCAACAGCCTGATGCTCCAGGGTGGCGAGCTGCAGCGGGCGCGCGCCCGCCAGCTCGTGCACACCGACCCCTACGCCTCGAACGCGGCTGCGAGCTTCGCCGCGCATGCCGTGGGCTGTGGAATTAAGCCATCATCGCTGGTGCAGGACGGGGTCTCAAGGACCGTCTCCAGCGCCTCTGGCTCGCCTGGACCGACGAGGCCGACGCCGATGGCCTGACCGACTTCCATGGCCTCGAGACCATGGCCGCGCGCGCCATGTTCGAGGCCGGCAGGTGCTTCTTCCGGTTCCGGGCGAGGCGCCCTGAGGACGGGCTATCAGTGCCGCTGCAGCTGCAGGAGCTGTCCTCCGAGCACCTACCGCTCGCCAAGTGCGAGACCCTCCCGAACGGCAACGAGATCATCTTCGGCATCGAGCCAGAACGCTCGCCGTGACGCGCTGACGCGGGTGTCGATCGCTGGCCGATCGCACCAGGACAAATCCATCCGCCAGACCAGCCGGATCGGCCTCGGGGCCGGATGAATATGTCCGTCCCTCCCCGCCAAGGCCACATCGGCCGCGGCCGGGCAAGTCCTTGAGAACACTATAAATCTTTCGTCGGGCTGCGTTTGGCATGCCGATTGCGATAAGGGTTGCGAACCGGCGACGGAGGAGGGGCGGGGTGGCAGATTTCGGCGTCATCGCGGCAGTGTCGGAGACACTGCAGAGCCTCTTGAGCAACGCCGTCGGGTCGCTCGACGCGCCACCGCCCACGGCAGAGATCCACGACCTGCAGGGCAACATCTCCTTTTCGCCCGCGCGGCTGACGCTGTTCCTGTTCGAAGTCGCCGAGGACCCCAGCGCACGCAACCGCCCGCGCGTACGCGGCCTCAGCCCCGACGGCGACATGACTCTGTCCAAACCGCCGATGGCGCTCGTGTTGCGGTATCTGGTGACGCCATGGGGCGGCGACCGGCTGACCGAGCACCGCCTGCTCGGGCGGGCGATGCAGGTGCTGTACGACGGCGCCCTCGTTGCATTCCCCGACCTGCAGGGCGGCAGCCTACGCAACAGCACTGAGGCACTGAAAATTACGCTGGCTCCACTGACATTGGAGGAGCGCACGCGGGTCTGGTTCGCGCTTGAGCGCCCGTTCCGGCTGTCGATTTCCTACGAGGTTCGCGTGGTTAACCTGGACAGCGAGACCAGCACGCAGTTCACCCCGGTCAGCAGCCGTACCCTGACCACCGGCCCGGCGGCTTTTTCATGATGGCAGGCGAGGATATTCGGCGCACCTACAGCCCGGTCGGCCTGCGCCTGATCGACGACCTAACCGGCGAGGCGCCGCTGGGCGTGGTCCGTTGCACGCTTTTGGTGCTGGATGCACCGCAGCAGTGGCGGGTGGTGGACGTGCCGCGCGCGCTGACGCCGACCGGCGTGTTGGTGTTTCCGGACCTCGGCCGCAGCACCTCAGTTACCGGCGCCGCGCCGCGGCACTACAGCGCGGTGCTGCACGCCGACTTCTACATCCTTTTCTTCTTCACCCGGTCGGACGGCTTCGAGTTCGACGCCTTCCCGTTCGATGACACCACGCCGCCGGCGCAGCTGAGGAAAGCGCCGGACACAATCGCGCTGGTGCCGCGGGCCAGCTATCCGTTCGCGCCTTACCAGCGCGTGCTGCGCGGGCGGGTGGTCGATGCCAACGGCCCGCTCGTCAATGTCGAAGTCAGCCACGGCAATGTCGAGCGCACGGTATCCGACACGCAGGGCGTATTCGCGCTGCCGCTGCGGCTGACTCCGAACAACACGCCGGTGACCATCGACGCGATCGACCATCGCAACAATCGCCATGCCGAGATCACCGTCACGCTGCCGGCCGACCTCGGTAAGAACCAAACTATTACCATCTCGTAGGAGGAACCAGCGATGCCGCAGTATTTTAGCCCCGGCGTCTATGTCGAAGAAATCGATCCGGGGCCGCGGCCGATCGAGGGGGTGAATACGAGCATCTGCGGCGCCGTCGGTGTGACCGCGATGGGCCCGACGTCCGGCAAGCCCGTACTGGTGACCAGTTTCGCGGACTTCACCCGCACCTTCGGCGGCTTCCTGCCGGACCCGGACCCACCACTGATCGCCAAATGGACCGAGCCGGCCGAGGGTGGTCGCTACTGGCAATTCCCGCTGGCGGTCAAGGCGTTTTTCGACAATGGCGGCAGCCAGCTCTACGTCAAGCGTGTGGTACCAGCCTCGGCGACCTCTGCCGCGGCAACGCTGGGCATCGGCCTGGTCGCGGAAATCACCCGCGATACCAAAAAGGACGCCACCCTACTCACGCTGCGGCATCTCATCAACATCGCCAAAGGCGCGTCGTTGACCGTAACATGGGGGGGCGGCAAGACAGCCACCGTCACCGTCACCGGCTTCGATGAGGTCGCCAACACGGTTACGGTGAACCCTGCCGTACCGGCGCCGCTATCCGTGAAGAACGGCGACTTCGCAGTGGTCCACCCGGTCAGCGCGAAATCGCCGCCGGATCCGAGCGAGCAAACGCTGGAGTTCTCGGCCAAGGCGAAAGGTGCCTGGGGCTCGGCTCTCAGGGTGCGTGTACGCCCGATGGTGGGTGGCACTTATAGCCTGCTGGTCGACCCTTCCGCTGCCGGAACGCCGGCCGCGCTGACCACCGTGAAGGTGGCCACCGGCCCCGCCCCGGTGGACACCATCACTGTCGACAAGATCGACGGGTTCGCCGCGGACGACCACGTGCTGATCGGTGGTGGCGAGTACGTCATCGACACCGTCACGACCGCCTCGGGCGACATCAAGATCAAGGATCGCAAGCTGACCGCCGGCGTCGGCGATTCGGTGCGGCAGTTGCGCAAGGCCAGCACCGCCGCTAAGACCATCAGCGTCGCCGGGGGCGCCGCCATCTACGCGAACGCCATCGTTGAGATCTCCAACGGCACGGACAAGGAGGCGTTCATCGTCTCCGCGGTCGCGGGCAACGTCGTCACGCTGTCCGCCGCGCCGACTAAGGCATTCTTGGAGAGCCACAAGTTGCGGGTGATCGAAGCGGAGGTCACCGTGCAGTACGCGCCTGCCGGCTCGGTGGCTACCGAGGAGGTGTTCTCCAATCTCGCCCTGTCCGACACCGGCGCGAATTACCTGCCCCGTCTGGTCAAGGAGCGCTCGAAACTGGTCGACGTCGTGGCGGTTGGGCTCTCGGTGGACAAAGATCTGCTCAAGTTCCCGGCAGCGCCGATCACGGGCCAATGGCAAGGCCTGGACGGCGGCGACGACAGCCCAGAAACGCTGGCCCAGGAGGACTTCATCGGCATAGATGGCGGCCCCGGCAACCGCACCGGCATCCAGGCGCTCGAGGACATCGAGCAGATCGCTATCGTCATGGTCCCGGGCATGTGGTCGCGCTCGATCCATAACGCGCTGGTGGTCCACTGTGAACAACTGAAGAGCCGCTTCGCCATCCTCGACCCGCAGGACGGGCTCGACATGGATGGAATCCAGGCGTTCCGCTCGCCGTACAACACGCAATACGCCGCCCTCTACTATCCCTGGGTGATGGTGCGCGATCCGCTGAAGGCGCAGGACGTAGTGATGTCGCCGTCGGGGTTCATGGCCGGCATCTACGCCCGCGTCGACGACAGCCGCGGCGTTTTCAAGGCTCCGGCCAACGAGCCGATACTCGGCATCCAGAGGCTCGAGCAGGACATCAACAAACGCGAGCAGGATATCCTCAATCCGCAGAACATCAACGTCCTGCGGTACTTCAACGACCGCGGCAACCTGGTGTGGGGTGCGCGCGTGCTCACCGCGAATTCGTTGTGGAAATATGTACCGGTGCGGCGGCTGTTCATCTACGTCGAGCAGTCGATCTACTATGGCACGCAGTTCGTAGTGTTCGAGCCAAATGACGAGCCGCTATGGGCGCGGGTGCGGCAGACCATCACCAACTTCCTGACCACTGTCTGGCACGGCGGCGCGCTGCAGGGCGGCCAGCCGGACGAGGCCTTCTTCGTGAAGTGCGACCATACCACCATGACGCAGGACGACATCGACAACGGCCGGCTGATCTGCGTAATCGGCATCGCCCCCGTGAAACCCGCCGAGTTCGTCATCTTCCGCATCCAGCAGAAGACGCTCGATACGGTCGCGGCCTGAGCCACACCAACAGTCCAGGAGGAGAACCATGCCCCCGGTATTCCGCGCCGACCCGTACGCCGGCCACCAGTTCGAGGTGGTCATCACCGGGATAAGCAGCAACGGGGCCGACGTCAAAGGTTCGTTTTCCGAATGCTCCGGACTCGATGTGTCCATGGACCCGATCGAGTACCGCACCGGCAGCGAGGACTTCACGGTGCGCAAGATCCCCGGGCTGAAGAAGTTCACCAATATAGTGCTGAAGCGGGGGATCATCGGCGATCTCACCTTCTGGAACTGGATCCTGGAGGGCATGAACGGCACGGTGCATCGGACCGAGGGGGCGATCTTGCTGCTCGACGAGGCGAAGAACGAGGTGATGCGCTGGAACTTCAAGCGCGGCTGGCCGACCAAGTGCACTGGCCCCAGCCTGAACGCGAAGAATAATGAGATCGCGATGGAGAGCCTCGAGATTGCCCATGAAGGCCTGTCTATCGACGGACAAGCCGGATGACCCGCGTCCAGTACGCGCCTGGGCTGTATTACGAATTGGTGGCGCCGACCGCCGAACCCTCACCGCTGCGCTCCGACGTGGCCGGCTTCGCCGGCCGCACCCGGCGCGGCCCGGTGGGCGTCGCGGTGCGCGTGGCAGGCTGGCGCGAATGCCAGATGGTGTTCGGCGGCCTGACCGCCGACGCGGACACACCGCTCGCATTGCGGGGCTACTTCGACAACGGCGGCGATGTCGCCCATGTGGTCCAGCTGCTCGGCCCAGGCCCGTCTGGCAACCCGCCAGACTTGGTAGCGGCGGCATCGTGGGACCTCATGCGCCCGAACGGCGCGACAACACCACTCCCAGATTGGGACCCGGTGCTGGTGGGCTTCACGGCGCCAATTCTGCACATCGTGGCGTCCAGCCCCGGCGGGTGGGCGAACGGGCTGCGTGTGTCGGCAAGGTTCCGCCACAGGGGCGCTTCGGGGCATGCCGAGATCGACCTCGTCGTGCGCGCCCGCGGAGAGGACACGGAATACCTGATCGCGCTCGACCCGACCGATATTGTCGAGCAGGTGGCGCAGCGCTCGGCGCTGATCCGCGTCGAGGTGCCGGGTGGCCCTACATCACCCGCGTCGACCGTGCCCGCAACGCGGCCGCGGCTGCTGCGCTGGTCCGATTTGGTGCTCGCCGGGGGCGCCGATCCGGCTGTCGGCCCGGACGTCTACCAGAATGCACTGGTGGCGCTGCAGGACGAGCCCGAGGTGGCCTTGCTCGTCATGCCGGACCTGTTCGGCGACCTCGGCGCCGAGGCGGCAACGCCGATCCAGTTGCAGGCGATCCAAGCCGCCGATGCGGCGCACGACCGCATGGTGCTGGTCGACCTTCCATCGCCGGAGATGGATAGTCCGCAGGCGGTCGGGTGGGCCGCCGATGTGCGGGCCGCCGGCCTTGGCGACGCGCTGCGCTCCGCGGCGGCGTACTACCCATGGGTCGAGGTGCAGGACCCGTTTGGCGGCACCGCACAGCCGTTACGGACGATTGCGCCATCCGGCCACGTCGCGGGCGTCATCAGCCGGCTCGACCGCGAGCGCGGGCCGCAGTAGACGCCAGCCAACGTCAGCGTCGCCGACGCCATGGATGTGCTTGTCGGGCTGTCCCTCGCCGAACGCGCCGCGCTAAACGATGCCGGGGTGAACGCGTTGCGCTGCGTGCCCGGCGCGGGCATCCAGGTCTGGGGCGGCCGCACTCTGTATCTCGACGCCGAGACCGGCGAGCCCGACACGCGGCAGCCCGGTAAGCTGTACATCGCGCATCGCCGGCTGGTGCATCGCCTGGTGCGCGCCATCCGGCGGGTCGCCGAACCGCTGGTGTTCGAATCGAACGGCCCGCCGATGTGGCTGGCGGTGACGCGTGCGATTACCACCGTCCTAGTGGAGGCGTACCGCGCGGGCGGGCTGCAGGGAAGCCGGCCGGAAGAAGCGTTCCAAGTGCTTTGCGACGCCACCAACAACCCGCCGGACGCGATCGAGCGCGGCGAGGTGCTATGCGAAATCCGGCTCGCGCCGGCGGTGCCCATGGAATTCCTGACCATCCGCGTATCGCTGTCCGCGGCCGGCTCGCTGGACGTGTTCGAGAAATGAGCGACGAGCTCACCAATTTCAGATTTCTGGTCACGCTCAACCCGGCGGATGCCTACCTGCCGGCCACGCAGGCGGTGTTGCTGCTGCTGTTCGTCGGCGGCGGCTTCCAGGAGGTCAAGGGGCTTGGCGCGGACCTCGAAATCACCGCCTACCCCGAAGGCGGCACCAGCGGCTTCGTGCACCAGCTTCCAGTCCGGCATTCCTGGACGCGGCTGTCGCTGCGCCGCGGATTGGTGCGCGGGCCCGGGTTGTGGTCGTGGTACTACGCAGGCCTCACGCAATCGCTGGGGGCACGCCGCGACGGCGCCATCCTGCTGCTCTCCGAGAACGGCACGCCGATGATGTCTTGGACGTTCACAGCCGGCATCGCGGCCAAGTGGATCGGCCCAGAGTTCTCGGCGACGCAGGGCGGCATCGCCATCGAGGGCCTGGAGATCGCCCATCACGGCCTGCAACAGGTCCAGCTTCCGGGATGACAAAGTGAGCGCGGCATGGTGACGATCCAGAACCTGGAGGTCCGCTTCGACGTCGAAGGGGACAGCGACGAACAGGTGTTCGCGCGGCTGTTCGAGCACCACATCCGGCGCTGGCACCAGGAGGAATGCGACCGCAAGGCGCGCGAGAAGTCCTGCGCACGAGGAACGCGCGCTGGGCGACCGCGACCAGGCGGGAGCGTCCTGATGCCGACCCCAGTCCGCTCCGCCGGTCAGGGCTTGCTGCCGGCGCGGCTGGAAATCGTCCAGCCCGTCGTCAAGGGCACGGACAAGATTATCCCGCTGCGCTTCAACCCCACTGAATACCAGCTGCAGAAAGCTAACAACTTCTCCGAAATCGCCATTCCCGGCCTGGAATCGCCGCCCATCCAGTTCGTGCGCGGAGGCTGCGAGAAGCTCAGCGTCGAACTGCTGGTCGATACCTCGGATTCGCTTGAGGACGTGCGGACGCGCTACGTCGACCGCCTGCGGGGGCTGATGAACCTGAACACCGAGTTGCACGCGCCGCCAATCGTGCGCCTCGTGTGGGACCGCCAGGTGTTCGTGGGTGTGCTGGAAAACCTGAACGTCAGCTACGTGCTGTTCACCCCCGAGGGCGTGCCGCTGCGCGCCAAGCTAAGCGTCACACTAAAGGAATATCGGCCAGCCGCGCTGCAGGTGAAGGAGCGACCGACATCGTCGCCGGACTTCGATAAGAGCTGGGTGGTACGCCGCGGCGATACGCTTTCGGGCATTGCCGGTGCGGTTTACCGTGACAGCAGCCAATGGCGCGCCATCGCCCGCGACAACGGCATCGTTGATCCGCGCGCGCTGGCGCCCGGACGCGTGCTCTCGACCCCGAGACTCGCATGAGCGACAGCATCAGCATTGGCCCGTCGACGCGCCAGTCTGGGCTGCCGGCCGTCGATTACTACGCGCCGAACTTTAAAATCGAGGTCGAAGGCCACGACCTCGATCCGGAATCGAAGGGCGACGTGCTGGAGGTGAAGGTCACGATGGACAAAGACAACCTGACCAGCTTCGACCTCACCATCAACAACTGGGACGACAAGAAATTCAGCTTCAAGTACAGCGACACCCAGGTGTTCGAGGTTGGCAACCGCATCACCATCGGCATGGGGTATGCTGACAGACTGCGGTTCATGGCCTGTGGCATCATCGCCACGATGTCGCCCAAGTTTCCCGGAATCGGGGCCACCAACCCTCGCGATCACCGGCGTCGACCCGATGTTGAAGCTGCGCGACCGCAAGCCGGTCGACACCGACCAGAAGATGTTCGTCAACAAAATGGATTGGGAAATCGCCGAGATCATTGCCCGGCGGAACCACCTCGAGATCCGTGCCACCAAGGACGGACCGCTGCAGCCGCTGGTCGTGCAGAAGAACCAGGACGACGCGAAGTTCCTGATGGAGCGCGCCAAACGCATCGACTTCGACTGCTACATCCGCGTCGACCCCGACACCGGCAAGGACACGCTGTACTTCATCCGGCCGACCGATGCGCGCGACGGCAGCAAGACCCGCATCTACGTGTTCGAGTGGGGCAAGAGCCTGATCAACTTCAACCCGCAACTCAAGCTCGGCAGGCAGGTCGGCAAGGTCACGGTACGCGGCTGGGACCCGCGCACAAAAACCCCGATCGCCTACACAGCTGGGCCGGACAACCTACCGAACAACGGTGGCGGCGGCGATTCCGGCCCGGCGCTGGCAGCGAAGGCGCTGAACGACAAGCAGGACGTGGTGGTGGACCAGCCGGTGGCGACGGTAGAGGAGGCGCGCGACCTAGCGCTCGCGCTGCTGCGCGAACGCGCTTACGACTACCTGACCGGCACCGGCCAGGTGATCGGGTTGCCTGACCTGCGGCCCGGCGACAACGTCGAATTGCAGGGTCTCGGCAAGCGGTTCAGCGGCGAATACTTCGTCACCAAGGTCGAGCATGCGCTGGGCGGCAGTGGTTATCTCACACAGTTCGAGGTGCGCAGCGTGCGCGACGGAGGCCACGCATGAGCAGCTTCGTCGCCCGCAGCCGATCCACCGACCAGCGCTATTACGGCGTCTACGAAGCCCTGGTCACCAACGTCAACGACCCGGAGGACGAAGGCCGAGTGAAGGTAAAGATGCCTTGGTTCGACCAGCAGATGGAAACCGAATGGTGCCGGGTGCGCCAGTTCTACGCCGGCAATGGCTACGGCGCGTATTTCGTGCCGGAAATCGGCAGTGAGGTGCTGATCGCCTTCATCCAGGGCGATATGCGCCAGCCGATCGTGCTCGGCGCGCTCTACAACGGCATGGACAAGCCGCCGAGCCAGGACCCGCGCGAGCGCATGATCTGCTCGCGCAACGGCCACAAGATCCGCTTCCTCGACAGCACGCCGAACGGCGGCGATCAGGGCGCGCTGGTGATCGAGGACGCGCACGGCAACTGTATCATCCTCAGCAACGGCAAGATCTCCGTGCGCGCAACCGGCCTGCTGGAGATCGACGGACCGATCGTCACCATCAAGGGCCGGGTGGTGCAGCCCAGCCCGAATCCCATCTGAGGGCCACGCAGTGAGCCGCATCGACATCAAGCTTCCTGATGCCATCCAGCAGCAGCTCAGCATGCCGAGCTGCGTCGATATCAGCCTGCCGAAGGCGAAGGTGCCGCAGATCCGGCTGCCGACCGGCGGATCCATCAAGGGCGTTGTCGACCTCACCAAGGGCATCCCGAGCGACTGTTCGCTGAATTTCAGCCTGGCGATGCAGCTGGCCCCGATCATGGCCAGTATCGAGTGCCTGGTGAAGCTGCTCGGCATCATCAAGCCGCTGATCGAGGTGATCAAGGCGATCCCCAACCCGGTGAAGCTGGCACAGACGGTGCCGGACTTCCTGGCCGCCGCCGAGGCGCTGGCGCCGTGCCTGCTGGTGCCGACGCCGGTCGCCATGATCCCTTTCGTGAAGGACATCCTGGCGCTCCTGATTGCGCTGCTGAGCTGCCTGATCCAGCAGTTGCGCAGTATTGCCAAGCTGCTGGGCGATTTGGAAGTGTCGATCGCGCAGGCGAAGCGAGACGGCAACGCCGACCTGCTCGCCACGCTGCAATGCGCCAAGGAGAATGCGCAGGCCTCGGCCGCCGGCACGCTGCAGGGTATCGAGCCGATCAAGGTGCTGCTCGACCTCGCCGGCGCCTTTATGAGCATTGCGCAGGTGCCGGCCATCGAGATCCCCGCGCTGACGCCGCCCGAGGACCTCGCCGCGCTCAACGGTACGCTGGACACGCTGGAGGGCGTGGTCCGCACGATGAAGTCCATCCTGGATAAGCTGCCATGACAGTACCGCCGAAAACCGCCGCGGCGGCGCCGCGCTTTGTCGGCACCGGCTGGCCGTTCCCGATCCTGCCGGACGCCTCGGGCTGCCTCGCTTATGTCGAAGGCAACGCCAACGTCGAGCAGTCCTTGCGCGTCCTACTGCAGACCGCGCTCGGCGAGCGGGTGATGCGGCCGGACTTCGGCTGCGAGGCGCCGCGGCTGGTGTTTGCGCCGGGCAGCCAGCAGTTCATGAGCCTGCTCGAGACTTCGATTCGGGAGGCGATCCGCGACTGGGAGCCGCGCGTCGATGTGCAGGACGTTGTCGCCGAGGGCGACCCGGTCGATCCAGCGCACGTCACAGTCTCGCTCGCCTACACCGTGCGGCAGACCAACACGCGCATGAACTTGGTATTCCCGTACTACCTTGGCACGGTGGACCAGCCCTGATGCCGATCCCTCCAGTCAGTCTCGACGATCTGACCTGGGCGGACCTCACGGCCGCGGCCCGGCAGCGCATTCCCGCCGCTTCGCGCGGCCGCTGGACGCTGCATGCGCCGGTCGATCCTGGCATCACGCTGATGGAGCTGCACGCCTGGCTGCTCGAGCAGCGGCTCTACTGGATGGACCAGGTGCCGGATGCGCTGAGCCGGGGAGCGCTGGCGCTGCTCGGCGAGGCGCCGCGGGATGCCGCCTCCGCCATAACGGTGCTGTATTTCGGCGCTTCCGGCCGCCAGCAGCTCCCGGCCGGGACGGCGATGCAGTTGCAGGACAGCAATCCGCCGCTAGTGTTCACTACCCGCAAGCCGGTGACGCTGCTGCCGCTGGCCGGCGTCGATGCTACGCTGCCGCTGTCGTCGCCCCGCATCGGTGCTGCGGTCGATGGCATGGAGCGGGTGGACGACTTAGCCGCGGGCCGGACGGTCGGTGTCTTCCGTGCGCCCGGCGACGAGATCGCGATCACGCTTTGGATGACGACGGCGCTGGCTGCGCCGGCTGCCGCGGATGCGCTGTCCCTCCTGGTGCTGCTCGATTCGCCGGGCGGCGAGGTGCCTGCCGAGTGGAGCGCCGATGCGGTCGACGGCATCGGCCCACCGGCCACGCTGTCCTGGTGGTACGCGGCGGGCACTGAGAGTTCGGCGCGCGTCGTTCACGCCGGCAGCGGTCAGTGACGGCACCGGCGGGTTCCGGCGGTCGGGCATCGTGCGGCTGGCCCTGCCCACGGACTGGGCGGCGGGCACACCCGATGGACACGGCCTGCTGCCGTACCGGCTGTGGCTGCGCGCCGATGCCGTCGGTTTCGCCACGCCGCCGCGGCTGGCCGGGCTGTGGCCCAACGTCGCGCCGGCTATGCATCGCCGCATCCTGCGCGCGCGCCGCGAGGTGGACTGGCTACCGCTGCCCGGCAACACCCTCCGGCTGGCGGCCGAGCAACAGCCAGTGTTGGCTGATGGCACCGCGGTGCGCATGCTGGAACCAGGCGGCGCGCTGCATTGGTGGCAGCCGGTGGCGGACCTGGCCTTTCAGGGCCGCGAGGACCGCGTGTTCGAGCTGGACCGCGACGCCGGCACGCTCACGTTCGGCAACGGCGAAACCGGCCGCATTCCGCTGCCCATGCCCGGCTTCGCCTGCCGCGACCTGTGCGACGCCGCCGGGCTCGCGGCCGCGTGGAAGGCGGCGGACCCGGTGTCCGCGTTCGTGGTCTCGCTGCTCGACCAGGACGCGGCGGCGCAGCTGGCGAGCTACGCACTGGGCACCGTACCGTCGCGCGCGCTGCTGCAGGTGCTGCTTGATGGCCTGAACACCGCGCTGGCGGCCGAGGGCCTGTACGACCCGGCCCGGTTCGCCGGCGTCGCGCTCGGCGAGGCGGCGCGGAACATGCTGAACGACATTCCGCCCGGAGAACCGGCCAATCCGGTGCTACGGCAGCGACGCAACCGCCTGCTGCTGCAGGATGCCTATCCGCGTTTGCTGGCGGCCGGCACGGTGGAGCTGCGGCTGGCGGTGGGCGGCGGCACGGCCGGCAATGTCGGTAGCCGGCGGCTGTGGGAACCCGTTGCGTCGGAGACGGCGCCGCTGGCGCTGAACGTCGTCCCGGCGTCGGGCGGCGCCGAGCCAGAGGCGATCGCCGATGCCCGCCAGAGGGCCGCACAGGCGCTGCGACGGGTCGAGCGCGCCGTACTGGCGGCGGACTTCGAGGAACTGGCCGTCACCACGCCCGGGGTTGTCATCCGTCGCGCCCATACCGCCCCGGGCGTGCACCCCGACTTCCCCTGCCTCGCCGTGCCGGGCGCAGTCAGCGTGTTTGTCGTCCCGGGTGCCGCGCGCGACGAGGACCCAACGGTCTGCCCCGAGGTCACCGCGCCGTTGCCCGACGCCGGCGCGCTCGCCGCGGTGGCAGCGCGGCTCGACGGCGCCCGGCTGATCGGCTCGGAGGTGTTCGTCCGCCCGCCGATCTACCGCCCGGTTGCACTCTCGCTTGATGTCGAGACGCACACCGCCGCGCCGGAGGCGCTGCGCACGGCGCTCAGGGCCGGCCTGGCACGCTTCCTGGACCCTCTGGTCGGCGGCAAGGAGCAGGATGGGTGGCCGTGGGGCGACCCGCTGCGGCCCTCCACCCTGCTCGTGTGGGCGCAGCAGGCGATCGGTGCGCAGGGCCAGGTCGCACGTGTCGGCATCACGCTGCTGGACGACGGCACCGGCGAGGAGAGCTGCAACGATGTGGCGATCGGCGCGCATGCACTGCCGGCCCTCCAGCGCGTCACGGTCCGCATTGCCGCGCCCCCGGCAAGCGCTGGCGGAGGCCTGACGTGAGCGGCGCCTGGTGGGGGCGCGAGCGCGGCCCGCGGTTCCAGCCGGCGGCGCTGGGCGCGCCGGTGCTGCTGCCGGCCGACCGCAGCAAGCTGCTGGCCGGCTTCGCGGCCCGCACGCCGGCCTTCACGCCGGAATGGACGCCGCGCAGCGGCGCCGACGATGCCGGCGCAGCGCTGCGGCAGGTCTTCGGCGAGCAGCTGGAAGCGGTGGTTCGCCGGCTCGACAACTGGCCCGAAAAGGCGCTCGTCGAGTTTCTCACAGTTGCCGGCATCAACGCCCTGCCCGGCACCTCGGCCGAGGCGCTGCTGGAGTTCCAGGTTGCCGAAAGTGCGCCGCAATCGGTGCTCATCCCGGCCGGCTTTCAGGTGGGCGCTCGCCCGCCCGGCGCCGACCAGTTGGTCGTATTCGAGGTGACGCGAAGCTTCACCGCCGCGCCGGGGCGCACCGGCGAGGTATACACCGTGCGGGCGGACAATTTCGACGCGGTCGATCCGGGCACGCCGTTCGAGCCGCTCGGTGACGGCCGCTTCACCGACGCGGCGCTGATGATCGGGCTCACCGGCTCGGCGGCGCCCACCCAGACGCTGACGCTGGCGATCGGCGTGACCGCGCCGGCTGGCGCGCCGCCGCCGGTCGGCGCGGGCAGCCTGTCGCCCCTGCCGGTGCCACCCGGGCCGGCGCTGGTCTGGGAGATCTTCGACGGCGGCGCTCCGGTGGCGGTAGGCGTGGTGCGCGACGAGACCGCCGGGCTCAGCCGCAGCGGCCTGGTGGAGTTGGCGCTGCCGCGGCAATGGCGTCCCGGCCCGCCGCCCGGGCTCGCGGACGGCAAGTCGGTGCGCTACCTGCGGCTGCGCGTCGCCTACGGGCGGTTCGCGAGGCCGCCGCAGCTCGACTTCGTCACCCTGAACATGATCCGCGCGGTGGCCGCCCAGAGCGTCCTGGACGAAGTGCCGGCGCCGGTGCCGGACAGCGGCGGCTGGCGGTTCCGGCTCAGCCAGGTTCCGGTGGTGGCCGGGTCGCTGGTACTGGAGGTGGACGACGACGGCCTGCAGGTGGCCGCCGCAACCGGCGGGGCGCTGCCAGCCAGCGGCCGCACGCGCTGGCAGGAAGTGCCCGACCTTGTTGATCACGGGCCGGACGATGCCGTGTTCGAGCTTGACCCCGGCAGCGGGGAGCTGACCTTCGGTGACGGCCAGCACGGTCGCGCGCTGCCGGTCGGCTACCGCAATGTGCACGCGGTACGATACCAGGCGCAGAGCCTCTCGCCCGGCCCGATCGACGCCGAAACAATCACCACCATCCTCACTTCCGTCGAGTTCGTGCAGAAGGTGAGCAACCCGCAGCCTGCGGCGGGCGGCGGTCCCGGCGAGACCACCGCGCAGGCGGTGGCGCGCGGCCCGCTGGAGATCCGTACCCGCGGCCGGGCGGTGACAGTGTCCGACTACGCCTTGCAGGCGCTCCGGGCGGATGGCGCCGACGTCGCGCGCGCCTTCGCAGTCTCCGGCCTACACCCGAACTTCCCCGGCCTGCCGATCCCGGGCGTGGTGGGCGTGTTCGTGGTGCCGCCCGACCGCGGCCAGGGCCGGCTGATTCCGACCGCGGAAACGCTGCGGGGCGTGGCCGAGTACCTGGCCGCCCGCGCGGCGCCGGCCGGCGTCGAGGTGGTCGCCGCGGCGCCGCGCTACCAGGACGTGCGCATTGAGGCCGGCCTGGTGTTCGAGGCCACCGCCGACACTGGTGCAACCGTGCGCGCCGTGCTGCAGATGCTAGACGCCTACCTGCACCCGCTCACCGGTGGTGAGAGCGGCGACGGCTGGCCGTTCGGCGGCAGCATCCGCTACGTGCCGTTGGTGCGTCGGATAGGCCTGGTGCCCGGCGTGCAGGGCGTACCGCGGCTGAATGTCATCCTGGACGGCATCCGCACACCGACCTGCACCGACGTGTCGATCCAGCCATGCGCGCTGCTGTGGCCCGGTGGGCACCGGATCTTCGTCCCCAAATCGGACGCGACGCCATGAGCTGCGGCAGCGTCATGGGCAGCTTCCGCCTGCTGGACCGGATCGTTGGCTGGGATGCCGCCGACGCCGTCGGCGCAGTGAGCAACATCGTCGGCCTTGAAGACCCCGGCGGGCTGGAGCTGGCACCTCTGCATCCCGGCGCCCAGGAAGGTGCGGCAGTGGCCGCCTTTGTTCCGCCGTCCTGGCTGGCGCCCGGCTGCGGGCCCTGCGAGTGGTTCCTCGCCACCCCGGCCGGCCCGTCCGAACACGGCATGCTATGGTCGCGGCTGCTGCGGCTCGATGCCTGCGGCTGCGACTGGGAGTCGCTGTGGCCGCCTGGCTGCACGCCACTGCCGCAGGCCGACATCAGCGCCATTGCCATCTCAGGGGGTCGCATCGCCGTCGCCGAGCGCAGGGGCGGCATCGCGCTGCTGGATAAGGGCGGCGCGCGCGTCATCGCCCGCGTCGCGTGCCCGCCGGCGGCGGTGATGGCCTTCGGGCCGACGGGAGCGCTGCTGCTGGCCGCCTGTGGGCAGGAGACGACGTTGCGCCGCTACGACCCGGTCGGCACTTCGCTGCCGCCATTTGCCGCGGTGCTGCCCGGGCCCGCCGCGCAGGTCACCGGTATTGCGGTGGCTCCGGACGCGTCGGTCTGGCTCACTACGGCTGGGGATGCGCCCGGCACCGTGCAGGTGTGGCGCGCCGCGGCAGCCGACGCGGCGTTCGCAACCGCCGACATTGCCGCGCTCTCGGCGGCGCTGCCGGGCAACGGCCTGCTTGCGCTGTCCGATGCCGGCTTCTGTCTGCCGCGCACGGGCTCCGGTGGCGTCGCGCTGACTTGCTGCTGGTCGCGCTACGGCCGTCCGCTCGACCCCGGCGGGGTGATGCCGCGCCTGCACCCGCAGTACCAGCCGGGCGGCATCCTGCTGACCGATGCCATTGACAGCGGCGTGCCGCGCTGTGTGTGGCACCGCGTGCAGATCGATGCCGACCTGCCCGCCGGCACCAGCCTGACCCTCGCGGTGGCGACCGCGGATGCGCGCGGCACTCCGCATCCCGCCGATTGGCAGGTGCTGCCGGGCCGGCGCGTTGGACGCACTCATCGAGCAGCCGCCGGGGCGCTACGTCTACCTGCGCCTGACCCTCAATTCGGCAAACGGGCTGGCGAGCCCGCGAGTGCGCCGTATCCGGCTCGACTTCCCGCGCGCGACCAGCCTGGACCTGCTGCCCGGCGTGTACCGCCAGAACCCGGAAGCCGCTGACTTCTCGGAACGCTTCCTCGCGCTGTTCGACGCCAGCATCGCAGACCTCGACACCCGTGGTCTTCTTCGTCGAGCGCGCGGCCCAGATCGCCGCCCTGGTCAACGCGGTGCTGGATTCGATCGGCGCCATCGTGAGGGGCGGGATCAGCGGCGCTGCCGCCCTGGTGGAGAACGCGCTGGCGCGGGCGATCCCGGTGGTGATCGGCTTCCTGGCCGGGCTGCTCGGCCTCGGCGGCCTCAGCGAGAAGATCAAGTCGATCATCGAGGCCATCCGCAAGCCAATCAGCACAGCGATAGACTGGGTGATCGGCAAGGCGGTGACGCTGGTGAAGGCAGCCGGCAAGGCGATCGCCGGCCTGTTCGGCGGCGGCAAGGAGAAAAAGGATGAACACGCCGCCAAGGACAAGGAACTGGGTGACGTCAAGAATGCCGCGCGCGGCGCGCTGCTGGCGCGGCTGGGTCCCGAGACCTCCGCCGAGACGGCCACCGCCGCGGCCCACGATGTCGAGCGACAGTTCGCCTCCATCGGGCTGCATTCACTCGAAATCGGTCCCGAGGACGCCGACGGCAACCGCCCGATCTATGCCTCCGCGAGCCTGCGCTCGCGCCTCGGCGTGCTGGCCCGCAAGCGGGTGATCGTGGCGCTGTCGGCTAAGATCAAGGTGCGGGATGCCGCCGCCCCGGCGGCCGGAGGCGAGGTCAAGTTGCGCGAAGGCGCGGGCATCCTGGAGGGGATGAATGAGCCGCTGCTCGGCCAGACCACACCGGAGCCGCAGAGATTCGATCTATATTCCAACATTGCTGGCGGCCAGTCCGAGAAGATCAAGGCGGCGCTGGCCGGCACGTCACCCACCGACCCGGAGTACCAGGAGAAGCTGAAGGCCGCCACCGGGCGCGTCGCGCGGCTGCCCGAGGTAACGCAGCCGCCGGGCACGTCGGCCAGGAAGGGCTTCACGCAACGCTCCTCCGGGATCATCATCGAGCCGCCGGCGACAGCAACGGAACTCGAAGTGGTCGCTTGGAACACGGGCGAGCCGCTAAAGGAGCAGAACACCTCGCACGCCGAGCACCAGTTCGTCGAGTGGTTCGACCACCGTTCGCGCAGCTGGCAGCTTCGCGTAGTCAGCGTCGTACTGGTCATCGAGGGGCGGCCGATCTGCAAGTACTGCCGCCCTGAGCTGGAAGGCTTGGTCGCCCGTTATTCTTGGATTGAGTTCAGCATCCCGGGCATGACCATTGACCTCGACCAGCAGGCCGCAGGCCACCTGGAAGTGCATGGCGGATGACGGTCCGATGTGCGCGGCAGCACCGCTATTTCGCGGCCTCGTTCTCGCGCGCGGCGATGCCGTGCTTACGCATCAGCTCGAAGAACGCCCGGCGGTGCTTGCCGCTGGCCCGCGCCGCCGCGGCGATGTTGCCGCCCGAGCGGCACAGCGCCTCGTGCAGGTAAGTCCGCTCCAGCTGGTCCACCATCTCGCGCTTCACCAGCTTCAGCGGCCCCGGGCGCATGCAGGGGAACGGCGGCGCCTCGGCCGGCTCCGGCTCGTCCAGCAGCGGCAGATCGTACGGATCGACCGGCCGCTTGAGCTGCAGGCAGGTCAGGTATCTTATGCAGTTCTCCAATTCGCGCACGTTGCCCGGCCAGTGATAGGCATGTATGCGTCGCAGCGCCCGCTCGCTCACCACGATGCGCGGCAGCCGGTACGCCTCGGAATAGCGCGTGGCGAATTCTTCCAGCAGCAACTCGATGTCTTCCCGCCGCTCGGCCAGCGACGGCACCTCGACCGGCACCACGCGGAGCCGAAAAAAGAGATCCTCCCGAAAGGCCTTGGTGCGGACTGCGGCCACCAGATCGCAATTGGTGGCGGCGACGATCCGGACGTTTGCGCGCCGCAGTCGCGTCTCGCCGAGACGGCGATACTGTTCGTCCTGCAGGAACCGCAGCAGCTTTGCCTGTGACGGCAATAGCAGCGAGTCCACCTCGTCCAGAAACAGGGTCCCGCCTTCCGCCGCAGCGACAAGACCATCGCTCTGCGGCCGGGCCCCCGTAAATGCTCCTCCGACATGACCGAACAGTTCGTTGTCGATTAGACCGATCGGGAGCCCACCGCAATTGACCGGAACAAAGGCCGCCTGCGCGCGGGCACTGTGCGAGTGTATGTGCTGGGCATAAAGCTCCTTGCCGGTCCCGGTGGGCCCCGTGATCAATACCTCGGCATCCGTCGGAGCGACCTTCTGCAGCTTTTCCAACAGCTGCGTATGTAGGGCGCTGTTGCCGACGAGCGGCAACAGCGCTGCAGTCGACTGCCGCGTCATCGCCGCGCCCTCCCGCTGTCGTTGCCCGGCGAGCGCCATCCCGACGGCACAACGGTTATATTCGGCCTCACGCGGGCGTGACATGTCCGAACCTCGGCCGCACGCGTGAGCCCGTCGCGGTACCAAGTGCTGTGCAAACTCGCAATTGCCTGAGTAACAGAGGATCCGCCTCCATTGCTGATCATGAACAGCCGGATCTGGCAGAGGGATTCGGTGCCGAGATACCAGGTGAGAGGATGTCCGGCGACCGCATGAGCCAGGTGCACGATAGTCATGTCGCCCCCTCCGGAGCGCGGTCTGGAACCCGGGGTTGGCCCAATCGTTTGTAGTTGTCCGGCACGACCACGTGATGCCACCGGTTAGGGTACCGGCCGTCGAGACGGGACAGGTGTGAAGCAGTTCACAGCAAATACAGATCGCTCAAGCATCGGCCAGCACATCCAAGGTCGAGAGCAGAGTGGCGCCCAGGACGGCACCAGCGGTGGACAAGAGCAGGGGTCGCATCCCGCTGGCGGGATCGCGGCGCACCACGACATTGATATTGCCGTTCTGCTCGAGGTCCGGATCGAAGACCGCCTTGCAGGCCGCGCACGGGCCCGCCTGGGTACCTTGGAGAATCAGCTACTCTTCACTAATGCATCAGATGAAATGTTATACTGAGCTTTGAAACCACATATAGAGATGGCGTAATCGGGCTGCAGGTTCGGGGCGGCGTGACGGGCAGGCGGCTGCCCTCCAAGCTGGCTCGTGCGGGGTCGGAAACCCGCCCCAAGCGAGCATCAGCAGCCTGTGGAGGACAGCCATGAAGTACTATGTCGGTCTTGACCTCGTCGACGCCCGGCACATGAAGGCGGCGGTGAGCGCGATGCCGGTCAAGACCGACCGGATCGACGCCCGCAACATCGCGTTCGCGATGCAGGTGGGCTGGTACCGGCCGGTGCACCTGAAGCGCCCGGAAGCGCGCAAGCTCCGGCTGCTCCTGTCCAGCCGCGAGATGCTGGTGCGCACGCGGATCGACCTCGACAATCACATCCGCGGCGTTCTGCTCGATCGGCGACCACGCACTCTCAGAGATTGATGCGCCGCGCCCTTGCCTGACCCCAACTTGCGGCGGCCGCACGCGCCGACCTCGGACAGAAGAGTGGCCCCTGCCAGACAACCGACCGCGGAGCCGGTGCCAGCTTGGCACCGGCATTCTCAATAACGAGCTCTATATCGGCCGGCTGGTGTGGAACCGGCAGCGCTATTTGAAGGACCCCGCGACCGGCCGGCGCCGCTCCCGCCTGAACGGCTCCGAGCGTTTGGTCATCGAGGAGGTCCCCGGATCTCCGGATCATCGACGACGAGCTCTGGTCGGCGGTCAAGGCCCGTCAGAAGACGATCCGCGAGAGCGAGGGGGCAACCAAGGCGCGGGCCACCAGGTTCTGGGAGCGGCGCCGGGCTCAGCACCTGCTCACCGGCCGGGTCTACTGCGGCAGCTGTGGGGACCGCCTGGCCTCGGTCGGTCGCGCGATTACCTGGCCTGCTCCTCTGCCCGTGGCCAGGGCACCTGCACGAACCGCCGGGGCATCCGGCGGGCACCCCTGGAAGAGCTGATCCTGAATGGGCTGCGGCACCGCCTGATGGTCCCGGAGCTGGTCGAGGAGTTCGTCGGCGCCTTCCATGAAGAGGTCAACCGGAAGCGCCGCGACGAGACCGCCGCGCGCACGGGCAAGGAGCGCGACGTGGCCGAGGTCAGGCGCAAGCTCGACAAGCTGATCGACGCCCTGGCCGAGGGCTACCGGGCCCCCGGGCTCCAGCAGCGCCTTGACGACCTCGACGCAAGGAAGGCGACGCTCGAGCAGAAACTCGCTGCCACCCCGCCGTCGCCGGTCAGGCTGCATCCCAACTGGCCCAGGTCTACCGGGCCAAGGTCGAACGCCTCCATGAAACACTGGCCGACCCGATGATCCGCGACGAGGCGCTGGAGATCCTGCGCGGCCTGATCGAGCGCGTGATCTTATACCAGACCCATTAAGAACTGACCGTCGCCCAAGTGAAGGTGGCCAGGGATTGAATGCGGTCGGTTTCGTCGAGGAGGGCGTTCCAGGCGGCGCAGCAGGCCCCGAGGATGTCGTCGTAGCTGGGCCAGAGGCGGTGCGAGAGGTAGCGCTCGCGGAGATAGAGCCAGACCCGTTCGATCGCGTTCAGCTCGGGCGAGTAGGGCGGCAGGAAGAGCGGCGTCAGGTTGGCGGGGACGGCGAGATCCGTGGCGATGTGCCAGCCGGCGCGGTCCATCAGGACCACGGCATGGGCGTCGGACGCCACGGCTTGGCTGAGCTCGTCGAGCATCGCCTGCATGGCGGCAGCGCTGACCGCGGGTAGCACGAGCGCGACCCCGGTATCGCGCTCGGGGCAGACCGCGCCGAACAGATAGACCGCCTGGTGGCGCAGGTCGCGCAGGCCGGGCGGGCGCAGGCCCTTCTGGAACCAGCGGCGGCAGACCCGGCCGGTCTGGCCGACCCGGGCCTCGTCGAGGAACCAGACCTCGAGCCGCCCGGCCTCGGGATGGTCGCGGGCGCTCGCAGCGATCAGCGCCGGGAACTTTTTTTAAAAGCCTTCTGGGCCTTGCGGTCCGCCTCCGGGTGGATCGGTCGCGCCTTCTGCCAGGACAGGTCGAGATCGTGGAGTAGCCGGAGCATGCCGATCTCGCTGTAGACGACCCCGAAGCGCTGCTCGACCAGCCGGCACAGGTCCTGGCCCCGCCAGCTGCTGACGCCGTCGCGCTCCGGGCGCTCCAGGGACCGCGCAGCACCAGCGCCTTGAACGCCGCCAGCTGGCCGTCATTCAGCCAGGGCGGGCGGCCGCTCTTGGGCCGGTCGCGCAGACCTTGGACGCCCTCGGCGTTGAACCGGATCACCCAGTCGCGCAACGTCTGACGGTCCATGCCGGCTTGGCGGGTGGCCTGCCCCCGGCTCATGCCGTCCAAGGCGTTGGCCACGGCGAGCAGGCGACACGCCACTCGCCCATCGGTCTCCTGCCGCGCCAGCCGGCGCAATTCCTCAGCCGGAATGTCCTGCCGAATCGCCAGCCGTGCACCCATGGCCGCATCTCGCTGCATCACCTCGCAGCGCAGCGAATCACAACTCAGCGAATTCCACAACCCAGGTGAGTCAAAACATCGCAGGGCCGGTATTACATCCGACGGAGACCGGGCTCCAGGTCGAGCTGGTGGGCGAGATCGTGCGGATGGTTGAGCTGGGGCTGGACGGCAAACCGGCCGCGCTCTCGAAGGAGGCGGTGTGTTCGGTCAAGGTGGTTGCGGGGGCAGGAAACCACCGACAGTTCGCTCTGCCACCTCTACCAGTCTGATCGCCGCGCCCGTGAGCACGCACCGGCAAGAGGCCGACGTTCGCGCCTCCGGCGCCGAGGCGATGGTCGCCCATCTGAAGCTCTTGATCGCCAAGATGAAGCACGACCCTTCGAGCGCGGCCGCGAGCTTGCTCGACCAATTGGAATTGCAGCTCGAGAAGCCGGGAGCCAGGGAGACCCAGGACGACTTTGTCTTCGCCGATGTTGGCGCCAAGGAGCTTGGGCGCCTCTCGCGGCCGAAGCCTTACGCCACATCGATGTCATTTTCGCGATCGAGCGCAAGATCAACGGCCCTTCGGCCGACCATCGGCCGGCGAGCCGAAAAACCCGTATCACACTTGCGCGTCGCCGATCTCGAAGACTGGATGCGGCAGCGAGCGCGCCCGGCGGCCCCGTTGCGCTGCGCCGACATCGCCAAGGCCACGGACTACGTGCTGAAGCGGTGGCCTGCCCGCACCCGCTTCCTCGACGACGGCCGCATCTGCCTCAGCAACAATGCCGCCGAGCGAATGCTGCGCGGGTATCGCCCTCGGCGAGGCGCTTCGTTGTTCGCCGGCTCGGATCGCGGCGTCGAGCGCGCCGCGGCAATGTCATCCCGATCGGCACGGCGAAACTCAACGACGTCGATCCGCAAGCCCGGGTTGCTGACGTGGTGCATCGGATCGCTGACATCCGGCCTCGCAACTCCACGAGCTTCTCCCCTGGCCTTGGAAGAGGACCGGAGACAAGCCGCCGCGGCTTAGCGCCCCTGACCCGCGCGGGGTCCTGCCCGCTGATCTAAGTCTGTCCTAATTCTCGGGTGATGTGCTCTCGTGCGCATGGACCTGAGAAGAGGCCCTCGATGACGAGCACCAACATCGGCCGCAAGCGCTTCCGGGCTGCCGGACGCCTGACTCTGGCTCTGATCCTCTGCCCGATCGGTGCGCCGGGCATCGCCGCGGCGGAGAAGGCGGTTCAGGCCGAGAACAACTCGCCGGGCGACATTCCGGACAACCAGGTCTTCGTGTCGTACCGCTCGACCCTTGGCTTCACCCTGCAAGTGCCGGAAGGATGGTCGCGTGCGGACCGCCCGGACGGCGTCCGCTTTTTCGACAAGTACAACCTCATCGATGTCGGCATCGCGCACTCCGACGCGGCGCGGAATGCCGGCTCGATGCGCTCGCACGAGGTGGCGACGCTGGTCGCGGGCGGGCGCGCCGTCGAGATCGCCTCGGTCAAGGACGTCAAGCTCGAGGGCGGGCTGGCCGTCCGCATCGTCTACACGTCGAACTCTGAGCCGAACCCGGTCACCGACAAGCAAATCCGGCTCGAGCACGAGCGCTTGATCTTCTACAAGGACGGCGAGCTCGCGACCGCCGATTTTGCGGCGCCGGCCGGCGCCGACAACGCTGACCAGTGGCGCCTGATGGCCAATTCGTTCCGCTGGAGGTGACCGTGCCAGCGCTCTGGGCCGTTGAGCTCTATCGCTTCTACCACACCGGCCTCGACGAGATCATGGCGCTGCGCGGCATCGACCTCGGCGTGGAGCGCGGCGAGTTCGTCGCGCTCGTGGGCCCTTCCGGCAGCGGGAAGTCGACGCTCCTCGCCTGTCTCGCGGGCCTCGACGAGCCGGACGGCGGGCATGTCGACGTGATGGGCGAGCGGCTAAGTTCGGGATCTGTTGTCATTTGCGGTTCGGATC
>CAWHFO010000056.1:0-76462 GCA_963828215.1 uncultured Alphaproteobacteria bacterium
GGCGAGGCGGCTAGCCGGGGTAAGGGTGTTCTGGTAGATGGAGGGCACCTCGAACATGCGCGGAGGTTGACGATCAACCCGCCCATTTCTATATTGCGCGTTGACAAATCGCGCAATATGATGATGACGCCCTAGTTGGAGGCAGCCCAGGAACCAAGATCATGGCGTTCGGAAGCTTCATCAGGAAGAAGCGGGAGGAGGCAGGCCTGAGCCTCACCGACTTCGCCCGCCGGATCGACATCTCGCCGGCTTATTGGTCGCGGATCGAGCGCGAGATGGAGAAGGCACCCAAGGACGACCTGATCGTCAAGGCCGCCCACGTCCTCGATCTGGATGAGGACGACCTCTTTATCGAGGCCAGCCGCCTCCCACCCGACATGCAGCGGGACGTGGCGGGCGTTGTGCACGCCTACCGCAAACTCAAGCCGGGGGACCGATGAGTCCCTGATCTTGTCCTGCGCTACCGCCATACTACGGCGACGGCACGGCCGCATTTTCTCAGCCACCATGGTGTCGAGGAGCTGGCTTCCCAGGCCCGGCGCCAGTTGGGCCTGGACGACGCCGGCGAGCCCGCGCTCGGTTTGGATCGCCTTACCTCGATCCGGCGGCTACGGGTGAACGAGATCACCTTCGATCTGGACTGGTCCACCGCGCACGAGGTGACGGACGGATGCGGCAACCCGGTGCTCGGTGTCTGCGAGCATGATCCGGCGATCCCCGATACCGCCCTGATCCACGTCAATCCGCACGCCGTCGACGGCCGTGACGAGGTCGTGCTCAGTACGGGGGCGCATGAGCTGGGCCACGCGGTCTTCGAGGCGCCGAGCTGGATCTCGGCCGCGCGCCACGCGGCGGAGCCCGGCCTGTTCGGCGCCCTCGAGGCGACGCCGGTGCACCAGGTGTTCCGAACGACCACGGCCAACGAGCAGCATCTCACGGCAAGCTACGAGCGCGGCTCGCCGGAGTTCTTCCAGGAGACGCGAGCCAATGAGTTCATGGGTGCGCTGCTGGTGCCGCGCCATCCGCTGACGCAATGCTTCCTGCCTGGATGCCAGGAGATCGGCATCGACCCCCGTACCCTCATCTCGCCGACCGTCCAGTGCCAGCTGGTGGTCAATGACGACGAGCCGCCCGAGGGACCGCCCATCGACTCCTCCATCGACGATCGCGGCTGGCTGTCCCTGAAGCTGCACGTCGTCGCCAGCCGGTTGGCCGCCAGGTTCGGGGTCACCCGCCGCTTCATCGAGGTGCGGCTGAAGCGCTACGGCCTGATCCCGCAGCACCTCACTCTCGGCTGACCGCAGGGCGACGGCGTTCGCGCCTATCGCCCATTTTTTGGCCTGATATTGTTGCATCTTCGCGCAAATAGTTCACGCGGCGGAGCCGCCACACAAGGAGTAGATGATGAGCCCGCCCACGGCTCCCGCGTCCACGCGCATCCACCACTGCGACCGCGGATTGCGGCGCGGCCCACCGGCAGCTGCTGAGGGGAGGCCCTGATGGCGATCTCGCTGGACTCGATCGTCCGCACGCAAGCCACCAAGCCGCCGCGGATCCTGATCCATGGCGTCGCCGGGGTCGGCAAGTCGACCTTCGCTGCCGGCGCGCCCGACCCGATCTTCCTGCTGACCGAGGATGGACTGGGCACCCTCGAGGTGCCGCATTTCCCGCTCCTGCGGACCTACGACGAGGCGATGGACGCGTTGGAGCGGCTCTACGCCGACGAGCACGACTACCGGACCGTGGTGATCGACAGCGCCGACTGGCTCGAGCCGCTGGTCTGGCAGCGGGCCTGCAAGGACAACGGCTGGGCCTCGATCGAGGACGCCGGCTACGGCAAGGGCTACGTCGCTGCCCTCGACCTCTGGCGGCAGTATCTCGACGCCCTGGACGCGCTGCGGGGCGATCGCGGCATGACCGTGGTCCAGATCGCGCACACCGACATCAAGCGCTTCGATTCGCCCGAACACGACCCCTACGACCGCTATGTGATCAAGCTCCATGCCCGGGCCGCGGCACTGCTGCAGGAGCACGCGGACATCGTGCTGTTCGCCAACTATCGCGTCAGCACGGTCAAGGCCGAGGTCGGCTTCAACAAAAAGGTGACACGTGCCTTGGGCGCCGGCGAGCGGCTGGTCTACGCCAGCGAGCGTCCGGCCTTCCTCGCCAAGAACCGCTATGGCCTGCCGGACACGCTGCCCTTGAGCTGGGCGGCGCTGGCCGAGGCCATGCCGGCTTTCTGATCCCACCACCAGCACAAGGACCACGACCATGGCCCGTCTCGGCCAGACCTTCGACGCGACCTCGGTGGAGCCGACCAAGACCTACGAGGTACTGCCGCCCGGGCGCTACACCGCCCAGATCGTCGCCAGCGAGATGCGCCCGACCCGTGATGGGCAGGGCCAGTATCTCTGGCTCGAGCTCGACCTGCTCGAGGGCGAGCAGCAGGGCAGGAAGCTGTTCGACCGGCTCAACCTGGTCAACGCCAACCCGCAGACGGTCGAGATCGCGCAGCGCACGCTGTCGGCGATCTGCCACGCCACCGGCCGGCTGCAGGTGCAGGACAGCGAGGAGCTGCACCTCGCGCCGATGCTGCTGGACGTGAAGGTCCAGCCGGCGCGCAACGAGGGCTATGGCCCCAGCAACACCATCCGCTACCTGCCGCTCGAGCGGGCAGCCCCGGCGCGGCCGGGCACTCGACCTGCGGTGGGCGGCGCCGCATTGGCCGCGGCCGCCCCGGAGTCGGCGGGTCAGCCCCGCGTGGCGCCGTGGAAGCGCAAGGCGTGAGCGGCCGGCATGTCGATCTCCGACGAGCCCTTGGAGGCGCTGCCCGAGACCCGTGCCGGGTGTCGGGCCCTGCTCGCCACCCTCAAGGACGAGCTGGCCTCCATCAAGGCGCAGATCGCGGCCGCCGATCTCGAGCGCCAGGCCAAAGGTGGCCGCCTCGACGCTCGCTGGTTCCACCGCGCCAAGACGGCGCAGCGCCACCGCCAGCGGCGTATCGAGGAGGTCACCGCCCACCTGCGCGGCCTGCCGCCCGAGCGCGCCGAGCCAGCGCCGTTCCAGGACCGCCTCATCACGGCGCTGCGTCGGCGCGTGGACGAGGCCACCTGGGCCACGGCCGTGGCCGAAGCGAGCGTCAAAGCCGGCTGATGGCCGCGCTTCCGCCCGCGCCCCAACCCACCGTGACCGCGATCTACGCGGCCTACGAGGTGGCGGCCGAGGATGGCTTTCGCGACCATCTCGGCGCCTCGCTGCTCGGCAAGGAATGCGCGCGAGCGCTCTGGTACGATTTCCGGTGGGCGAGCCCGGCCCGGCATCCCGGCCGGATCCTGCGCCTGTTCGACACCGGCCGCCGCGAGGAGGAGCGGCTGGTCCGCGACCTCCGTGCGACCGGGGCCATGGTGCTCGACCTCGACCCCGAGACCGGGAGGCAGTGGCGGGTCGAGACACATGGCGGTCATGTCGCGGGCTCGCTCGACGCGGTAGCGCTGGGCATCCTCGAAGCGCCCCGGACCTGGCACGTGGTCGAGCTCAAGACGCACAACGCCAAGTCGTTCGCCCTGCTGCAGCGCCACGGTGTCGCCGGCGCCAAGCCGCTGCACTGGGCGCAGATGCAGATCTATCTGCGGCTGACCGGCATGGACCGGGCGCTCTACCTCGCGGTCTGCAAGGACACGGACCAGCTCTGGGCGGAACGCATCCGGCTGGATGCCGACGCGGCCGATCGGCTGCTGGCCCGGGCGGCACGCGTGGTGGACAGCGCCCGCCCGCCGGCACGGCTCAGCGATGATCCCGAATTCTTCGAGTGCCGCCTGTGCGACCACCGGGATGTCTGCCACGAGGGTGAGGCGGCACCCCGCACCTGCCGCTCCTGCCTGCACAGCACCCCGCTCGTCGAGGGTGGCTGGCACTGCGCCCGCTGGGCCCAGCCGCTCGACCGGGCGATGCAGCGTGCGGGCTGCGATCGCCATCTGTTCATTCCCGACCTCGTGCCCGGCGAGCCGGTCGAGGCCGGCCTGGACCGCGTCGTCTACAGCATGCCGGATGGCGACTTCTGGGCCGACGGCCCTGGGACGGCGGTCGCGGCATGCTGACCCTGCGTCCCTACCAGCAGGCGGCGATCGAGGCCGTCTACCGCTACTTCGAGCGAGAGGAGGGGAATCCGCTGCTGGTGCTGCCGACCGGCACCGGCAAGAGCATGGTGATCGCCGAGCTGTGCCGACGTGCCCTGGGCGACTACCCGGACACCCGCATCCTGATCCTTGCCCATGTCCGCGAGCTGCTCGAGCAGAACGAGCAGGAGCTCGGCGCCTCTGGCCGGACGCTCCGGTCGGGCTCTGCTCCGCCGGGCTGCGCCGCCGCGAGCTCGATGCCCAGATCCTGCTGGCCGGCATCCAGTCGATCCACACCCGCGCCTGGCAGGTGCAGCGCTGCGATCTGGCGCTGATCGACGAGGCGCATCTGATCCCGCAGCGCTCGGGCACCATGTACCGGCGGTTCCTGGGCGAGCTGACGGAGATCAATCCCGACCTCAAGGTCGTCGGGCTTCACCGCCACGCCCTACCGGCTCGACAGTGGCGTGCTGCACGAGGGCGAGGACGCGCTGTTCGATGCCATCGCCTACGACGCTGCCGATCTCGGAGATGATCGGCAGGGCTGGCTCGCCGAGGCGGTGACACGCGCCGACCGCGACCCGGCTCGAGGTCTCGGGCGTCGGCAGCCGCGGCGGCGAGTTCATCGCCGGCCAGCTGGCTGCCGCGGTCGACATCGATGCCACCAACCTGGCCGCTGTCGAGGAGATGGTGACCCTTGGCCACGACCGTAGCGCTTGGCTCGTGTTCTGCGCCGGCGTCGAGCACGCGCAGCATGTCGCCGCCGCTCTCCGCGAGCGCGGCATCGCGGCCGCGACCATCACCGGCGAGACGCCCAGGCCCGAGCGCGACCGCCTCATCGCTGCCTTTCGCCGGGGCGAGCTGCGCTGCCTCACCAACGCCAACGTGCTGACCACCGGCTTCAACGTGCCGGCGGTCGACCTCCTGGCGATGCTGCGGCCGACGCGTCGGCCGGGCTCTACGTGCAGATGATCGGCCGTGGGATGCGCACCGCACCAGGCAAGGAGAACTGCCTCGTGCTGGACTTCGCCGGCAACGTCGAGCGGCACGGGCCGATCGACCGGATCGAGGCGCTGCGTCGGCGCGCCAGCGGCGAGGCCGGAGCCGTGACACCGACGCGGCGTTGCCCGGTGTGCGAGGCAGATCTCCCTTGGCGCAGCGGGTCTGCCCCGACTGCGGCCACGAGGTCGTCGGTGGCGGGCCTGCCCGAGCTGGCCACGACCGCCAGCGCCGCGGCGATCCTCTCCAGCCAGCTCGAGGCGGTCTGGGTCGACGTGACCGACGTGACCTACGCCCGCCACGCCAAGCCCGGTAGCCCGCCGAGCTTGCGGGTCGACTATCGCTGCGGCTTGGCCCTGCACCGCGAATGGATCTGTCTCGAGCACAAGGGCTTCGCGCGCGAGAAGGCGGTTGCGTGGTGGCGACGCCGCCTGCCCGGCAGCCCCATTCCATGCACTGTCGACGAGGCGCTGGCCGTTGCGGATGGCCTGCCCACACCGAGGCGCATCCAGGTCCGGCCGCGCGGCCGGTTCACCGACATCATCGGCCACGAGCTGCTGCCATGCTCTGCGACCTCTGCCGCCGCGAGGCACGCTTCCACGGCTGGTTCGATGCCGAGCGCCGGGTTGGTGATCCCCGCCGGGACACGAGCCGGCGCCGTCTGTGCTCCCGGGCCTGCCAGGACCTCTGCCATCGGCGGCGCGGCATGATCGATCCGACGCCCAACGAGCGCCAGGCGCTCGAGACCGCCGGCGAGGTCGCCGGCGAGTATCTCGACAGCCTCGGGCGGAGCGATCTCGCCCTGCTCACCCCGGCTGAGTGGGCGACCCTGATCGAGGTCATCGTCACCGGCTTCAGCGACAGCCTGCGCGCGCTGTGCGCCCGGGACGAACGGCACATCGATCACCTGACGCCGGAGGCGCCGCTGCCGTGAGCGGCACCAGCTTCATGGCCATGGTCGGCGCCCGCCTGGTCGAGCTCGGCTACCCCGTGCTGCCCATCGAGCCCGGCACCAAGCGGCCAGGGCGCTGGCGCCGGGGCGCCTGGTCGGGCTACCCGGACTGGTCCCGCCACTGCCGCCGGCCGACCACGGCGCAGGAGGTCGAGCTCTGGTCGGCCTGGCCGGACGACGCGGTCGGCATCGCCTGCGGCTCGGTGGTCGGCATCGACATCGACGTTGTGGACGACGGCGAGCTCGCCCACGCGCTCGACCGGCTCGCCCGCACGATCCTGGGCGACACCCCGGCCCTGCGCATCGGGCGGGCGCCCAAGCGGCTGCTGGTCTACCGGGCCGCCGGTACGGTCCGGTCCCGGCGCCTCGGACCGATCGAGGTCCTGGGCGATGGCCGGCAGTTCGTTGCGTTCGGCACGCACCCGGCGACCGGACGCCCCTACCTGTGGCCGGAGACCAGCCTCGACGCCGTGGCGCTCGCGGATCTCCCCGCGGTCGACGAGGCCATGGTCGAGGCGTTCCTGGAGACGGCCCGCCAAAGCCTGCCGGCGAGCGGCGACGAGGGTGCTGCGGGCTGCGGGCTCGGCCCGGCAGGCCGGCACCAGCGAGCTGCAGGGTACCTTCGCCGCGATCGAGGCGGCGCTCGCCTTCCTCCCCAACGACGATCTTCACTATGACGATTGGATCCGTGTCGGCCTGGCGCTCAAGGGGGCTCTGGGCCAGGACGGCCGCGAGCTGTTCCTCGCCTGGTCGGCTCAATCGGCCAAGGACATGCCCGAGGCCACGATCAGGGCCTGGGCGTCGTTCCAGCCGACCGGGATCGGCGCCGGCACCATCTACCACCTCGCCCGCGAGCGCGGCTGGCACCCGGCGCCGGGCCTGGTCCTGAACGGTGCCGTGGCCGGCCAGGGCGCCCATCCCGCCCGACTGATGCTCGATCAGCTTGGATCAGGATGCGCTCCGGAGCGACCTGCGGCCGCCTCAACGGCAGCCCCTCCGCCAGCAGGATTCTTCGAGCTCGACGGGGCCTTGAAGCTGTTCGTGGACTACATCCTGGCCTCGGCCATCCGGCCGCAGCCGGTGCTGGCCCTCGGCGCGGCGCTGGCGGCGCTCGGCGCCCTGATGGGCCGCCGCTACCGCACGTCCACCAACCTCCGCAGCAATCTCTACGTCATCGGCATGGCGCCCAGCGGCGCCGGCAAGGACCACGCCCGCGGCTGCATCAAGGAGGCGTTCGCCGCCGCCCGGCTCGAGCGCTGGCTCGGCGGCAACCGGATCGCCAGCGGCTCGGGCCTGCTGGCGGCCCTCTATCGCCACCCGGCCCAGCTGTTCCAGCTCGACGAGTTCGGCCAGCTGGTGCGGACCATCGCCGACAAGCGTCGCGCCCCGCGCCACCTGAGCGAGATCTGGGATCTGTTCACCGAGCTCGCCACCAGCGCCGGCGGGACCTATCTCGGTGCCGAGTATGCCGACCAGCAGCAGCGGCCGCGCCAGGACATCGTCCAGCCCTGCTGCTGCCTGCACGCCACCACCGTGCCGGAGCCGTTCTGGGCCGGGCTCGAGCAGGGCGCGCTGGGCGACGGCAGCCTCGCCCGGTTCGTGCTGTTCGCCACCGACCACATCCCCGACCGGCAGCCGGCACCGGCGCCGGTCGGCGAGGTGCCGGCGTCCCTCGTCGAGGCCCTTCAGGCGATCGCGGCACGGCTCGCGCCGGGCGGCGGCGATCTGGCGGCGCTCGACCTGCCGATGGTCCGGCCGGAGCCCCTGGTCGTGCAATGACACGCCGGAGGCGGACGGGTGCTCGATGATCTCGACCGCGAGGTGACGACGCGGCTGCGCGCCAGCCGCGGCGGGGACGCGGCGATCCTGGCCCGGGTCTGGGAGAACACCGCCAAGGTGGCGCTGGTCGCGGCGGTGGCGACCGATCCCACGGCACCGGTGATCCGCGAGCGGCACGCCGTCTGGGCGCGGCTGGTGGTCGAGCATGGCGTCGCTGCCCTCCTCGCCGGGGCCGAGGCGCATATCGCCGCCAACGAGACCGAGCTCAAGCACAAGCGCGTGCTGCGCCTGATCCAGGAGGCCGGCGCGGCGGGGCTCGGCAAGAACTCCTTACGACCGGACCCGGTTCCTCACCCGCCGCGAGCGCGAGGACATCCTCGCAGCACTAATCGAGTGCGAGGCGTCGCGTCGAGCGGCCATGTCGCCTCCGGCGGGCGGCCGGGCCTGCGTCTACCGGGCGAGGTGACCCCATGGCCATGACCGACTTAACCGTAAGCCGAAATTTGCCGAATTTGGCCTAACCTCTTGATCCAACGGGAGCGGACAAGGGACTTAATAGTAAAGCGTCCTGCGGCCTAACAAGAAGAAGGTATAGAGATCCAGAGTCCCAAATCATCGTCAGGATGGATTCCCTACTCCTCTTTACTCTTAGGATAAGTCCCTTACACCAATGGAATCAATGGGTTAGTTTGCGAGATCGGGTCGAGACTGTCGGCAACTCATTAAGGGTCCGACCGCCCAACGCGACATGAGCTGACCCGACCCACCGCTCGATCCGCCCGCACCAGCTCGGGATCGAGCGAGGCCGCCGTCCCCACCGGGCCCGCGCCTTCGCTCCTCCGCCCAACCCACGACGGAGGAGCCGATGGCTCTCGCAGTCCCGCGCCGGCCAGCGCCGGCCATTCTCGATCACGGCCCAGTCGACCGAGCGCCATCCAGGTCGGCCACGCCGCCGCTCGCCAACGACATCCGCCGACCGGTACTCACGGCCGTGCTGGCCCTGGACCTGGGCCAGACCACGGGCTGGGCGCTGCGCACCGCCGAGGGGCTGATCACCAGCGGGACAGCCGAGTTCCGCCCCGGCCGGTTCGAGGGCGGCGGCATGCCGTTCCTCCGCTTCCGGGCCTGGCTGCGGGAACTGCACGAGATCGCCGGCGGGATCGGCGCGGTGCTGTTCGAGGAGGTGCGGCGGCATATCGGCACCTCGGCGGGACACCTTTACGGCGGTTGGCTCGCCATCCTCTCGACATGGTGCGAGGAGCACGGCGTGCCCTACGAGGGCGTGCCCGTCGGCACGATCAAGCGCCACGCCACCGGCAAGGGGAACGCCGGCAAGGACGAGGTGATCGCCGCGATGCGGGCCAGGGGCTTCGCACCCGCCGACGACAACGAGGCGGATGCGCTGGCCTTGCTCGACTGGGCGCTGACGCACCGCGTCGGAGGTGCGCCGATGACCGGCGAGGACCTGCTGCAGCATGCGGCCGCGGTCGTTCGCGATCGACGCCGCAGCTATGGCGATCCCTCGGACCTGTTCGAGCGCGTCGCCATCCGATGGTCGCAGGTGATCGGCGCCAAGGTCACCGCCACCCAGGTCGGCCTGTGTCTGATCGACCTCAAGCTCGCGCGGCTCGTGGGCGACCCCACGCATCTCGACAGCCTGGTCGACGTCGCCGGCTACGCCGCCTGCGTGCGGGAGGTGAGCCGATGACGCCGAGAAGCTCGCTGGCCCGGCACGTCGCCAGCACCACGACGAGCGAGGACCTCGACGCGATGCGGCTGCGGGCCTGGCGGCAGCAGGGCGTGGCCGTGCTGCGGCCCGAGGAGATCCAGGATCCCTGGGTGCGGCAGGCGCTGATCAACGAGGCCGAGCGGCGCTTCGGCAGGCGGCGGGAGAGCGCCGATGAGGCGGAAGCTGCGGCGCAGGAAGGAGGGGCCGCTGCTCCTCGAGGAGGTCCGCGAGAAGGATCCCGAGGGCCGGATCGTCGTCCACCACCGTGTCGTCGACACCCTCGGGCGGATGCTGGGATCGGGCGCGATCGATGCCGTGATGCACGATGCTGGCCGCGAGTTCCAGAGGAGCTTCATTCTGGCCCAGCTCGACCCGCTCAGGGCCGCCGACCTGCTGCGCGTGCCGGGCTGCGGTCGTGAGCCCGAGCCGGGCGACACGACGCTGGCCGCCCGTCGGCGGGTGCACCGGGCACTTCTGGCCCTCGGCGGCCACGACAGCCCCGCGGGCTCGTGTGCCTGGCATGTGCTGGGCCGCGGCTGCTCGGTGCGGGAGTGGGCGCTGCGGCAGGGTTGGGGCGGCAGGCAGGTGCGGCAGGAGCAGGCGCAGGGGATGCTGGTTGCAGCGCTCGGGTTGCTGGCGGCGCACTACGGCCTGGCGGGAGGCGGGCGTAGAAGCGGCCTGCCTGTCGGACGCAGGAGAGTGTAAAGCAGAGGTTTCGGCGCCTACGACATCAGCGCTGGAGCAGGAGGCGTAGTCACCGACGGGAGTGCTCCGCCCCGGAGAAGCGCCGTGGCCTGACGTCAGCCATACCGAGGGCTGGCAGGCGGATTGCGATCGGCTTCGAACCGTACCAGCGCGTCCTACGCCAACCGACTTCACGGCTCCCACTCGGTTCTCAAGCGACAATGCGCTCCTGCTCCCGCACCGGATGCAGGGATCAGTGGGGCGCCCGTGCCGGCCTTACCGAACGGGTGCTATCTGACAACCCCGAGACCGCTCAAACCCGAGCCCTACGCTGGGAACCGGGCTCAACGGGGTCATGGGTGGTGCGATAGTGGGATTGCCTGCAGGTCTCTTTGGCGCGGGAACGGACAAATGTTCCGAGTTTACATCTCGTCGACCTTCAAGGACCTCAAGGCGCACCGGGAGCGGGCTACGCCAGCTGCGGCGGGTGAACCACGATGTTATCGCTATGGAAGACTACGTTGCTCAGGACGAGCGGCCGCTCGCCAACTGCCTAAACGACGTTGCGTGTAGCGACTTGTACTTGGGATTGTTTGCTTGGCGATACGGATACATATCGGAAGAGGAGAACCCGCGCCGCCTTTCCATCACGGAGCTTGAGTACCGACACGCAATTTCCGAGGGGCAGGAGTGCCTCGCGTTCTGGACGAGGATTTCGAGTGGGCCCCCCGCCATGCAGGACTCACACATGCGCCGGAGAAGCGGGGAGGCTCATCAGGGAGCTGCGCGAAGAGCGAGCACGCAGAAGCAAGTGGCCTTCTTCAAAACTCCCGACGATCTCGCGGCTCTCGTTGCCACGGCTGTCGAGAAGTGGACGAAGAAGGTCGAGTTGAGCAAGCGAAACGAGGCGTCGCGGATGACGATTGGAGAGCTGACGCCGGGCAGGAAAATCGTCGTTGACAGGCAGATCGGAAGATTGCGCCTGCTGGTGCTCAACGACGACATCTGCCACGCGTCGGCGGACGTCATCGTCAGCTCGGACGATAATTACTTTAGCGCGCGGGGTGGGGTATCGAAGCTCCTGCTCGACAAGCTGGGACCAGCGTCCGTCGCGAACTTGAGCACGACCGTAAGGCAGGATTTCGACAGGGTCAGATTGCCGAGCACTACCGGAGGCGATTGGGGTCGGCGAGCCGTCATCCGCGGCGGTCATTGACCTGGACTAAGACCTGTACCCCACGCCAGAGGCGATTCGCATCGTGACCCGACGAAGCCTTGGTTGTGCCGCCGCTCTCGGCGCAGGGAGCATCGCGTTCCCCGTTGGCGGAGGCTACGCGACGATGCGCATGAACCCATCTCGACTGCGTCCACGCCAAGGCACGAGATCCTCGCCTCATGAGGGCCAGGGAGCGGGATCGGGAACGGCTCAGTGCGATCAAGCTCTACATCCTTAACCCTCAAGACAATGTCGGGCTACCCGAGGAATTGCTGGGTGCAGTGGGATGACGCCGTTCCTATGAACCCGCTCGGAGAATCGCCCAGTGAGGACGCACTTCTATCACGCCACCGCGGCCGTCAACTTGCGGTCCCTTCGCCGCACGCGGTTTTTGCTTCCAGCCGCAACTCGATTCAGAGAGTGGATCGCAGCGATCTCCTGATCGCCGACGAACACATGACGTCCGGCTTCGATATGGAGACCAGGAGATCCGGTCCGGAACCAGGCCCCGCTGGATCAGACAGCATCGATTTGGCTACGGCTCGAACTCTACAGGACTGACGTCTCATGCCGCCAAAGCGCTCGTGTTATTCTGGCCCGTCGCGGTGCTTAGGTCCGACGTCCGGCGAGGCAAGGATGCTCCAACGAACCGCGGGTGTGAAATCTGCGGTGATCCGCGTGGCTAGCCGCTCGCTGTTAGAAGTAAATGAAAGCTCACTCATGCATGTGTCGACTTGCAATTCTGGAGCAGCTTGGCTGTCGCAAGGAAAAAAGAGTAGACGTGGACAAAGCGTTTTCCGTCAGGCCAACTGTTTCGCCCAATCGCCTGCGACGATCGCGGAGATCTATTTTACTGCACTGTGGGTCTTCCGGATGACGCTGAATACGATACTAGCGTTGGCGCACATTGGCATTCATTCTTAACCGCCACACTGGGAGATTTGTGAGCTCCGCTCGTAAATCGCTGCGCGCCCCAGCTGATGGACTGAACCGAATGCTGTGGCGTCCATCTAGAGGCAATAAATGCTGGAACTGCCCACAGAAAAGCTCGCGCGCCACCTCCGCTCCTATCGGCGTGCACAGAGCGATCGCCTGGCGTTTCTCCTCCCTCTCCGGGTCGTTTAGTCCCGTGCACACTCAGCATATGCGCGCGCTCGAGGCTGCACGAAGCGCGCTTAAGCGGCGCGGTTGGACCGTGGCGGCGGGTTTTCTCGCCCCGATCCCGTCGATGAGGTACCTCAAGGGAAAGCTGGGGGAATGAAGCATGGCCCTTCAGAGATGCGAGTACGGTTATGCGAGGCCGCGTTCCAGAGACTTAAACTGGGTTGATGTTTGCTCCTGGTGGCGAGTTCCGGAGCTACGGCCTGTGCACCGCGCTGCGTGAGCACCTAGAGCGGGAATGCGGCGCACTTTAGGGGACGAAGTATCACGGGAGTGGAAGTCATGGGCTCTGACTCTGGAAATCCGTATCCTTGATAAGAATATCGCTGATTGGGACGCAGCCAGATATCCCATGCGCAAAAATTGTGGTACACTGGCCGGGTGATCTGCTGTCGCTTCGCGTGGCGTGCACAGCACGCGCGAGTGGAGCCCGTTAACGAGCACACCGCACGACGGGCGGTCGACCTGGGCATGGAATTTATTATGATAGATCCCAAAGCCTATCGCCGAACGTCGAGAGCGGTAAACTCGACCACGTCGGCTGGTTGCTCCTGCCCCGGAGAGCCGGAGACTCGGGCCATCGGCTGGCGTGACCAATGTGCTGCGTCGAGCGAGAGATCTCTGTCCGGTGGAAGGGCTGGCCGTTGGCCGCGGCTGGCCGGTTCTCCCCATCCAGCGAGCGGAGCGGCGCCCCGCCACCGCTTGAACGCAGCATCGGGAGGGGGGAGAAGGAGGAAGAGAGGGAGGGGGAATAGCGCGCTTGACAGCGTCCATCACAACATGTAGCATCCAGGCACAGTCGAAGAGTTGGGCCTGCAGCCCGCCCGGGTCATCCCGCGGCGGGCTTTGCCGTCTTCGGGAGGCTGCATGGATCCGCTCACCGACCGGCTCCTGCGGCTGCTCCAGACGTACCATGGCTGGCGTCGCTGCCTGCTCCTGGTCCAGGAGGACAGCGGCCGGGTGAGCTGGGTGAAGCTGCCCGATGATCTCGACCTGACCCTGCGGCTCAACACCGACGACACGGTGAGCGTCACGCTCGGCCATCGCGACGCCGGCGAGGCCTTCCTCGCTGAGCTGGCGACGCTGGTGGCGGAGACCGAGGAGAAGCGTTCGACACCGTCGACCGCTGGGGCGAGTGGTACTGTCGAACCGTCTCTACTGGCCGGCAGTCGAGCCCCTAAGCCATTGATATCGCGGGTCCTTCCTGGGCCTCAGTGTATGCGGGGGGGCGGCGCCCGGGACCGCGCTACAGACAGAGCAAAAATCCGGGTTCGCAGTTCGCACCCAGCGGCTTCGAGGCGGCCCGCTGCGACAGGCATCTTTCCCGACAGTCTCAGCGCTTTCCGGCCGACGGCGTCGCTCGCGCCGTCCGATCTTGCAGGTTCGCAGACCGGCTTCGGGTTCGCAGGTCCAGGTTCGCACTCATGAGGTTCGCAGTCCCGCCCGCCTGCAGGACACGCCGTAGCGCGCGGCGTTACCCAAGGAAGCGTTTCTCGTTGTGCCAGGTCAAAGCGCGGCGATCCGGCTGCTGGTCGACCCTGTCGGGGCGGTCGATCTCGACTCCGTGCAGCGCGTAGTACTGCCGGCCATTGTCGAACTCTTCGCGAATGCGATTGCTGACCTCGAAGTGGAGGTCCGGCGTGACCGTCACGTAGCCTGCATCGAACAGGCTGTGGATGTCTCGGCGAAGCAGGAGGCCGTTCACCGTGACGTGCTCCCCGCCCTCGCGGTAAGGCCGGATGTGCGCCGCCTCCAGAGCCGGCAGTGTTCGCTCCCGGGTGACAGTGCAGCGCCGGTGATAGAGGTCGGTGACGAGCACGCGGAAGGCGCCTTGGCCGAGCCGCGGCCGAAGAAGCACGGGGCTGCCGTAACGCGGACCGTTGGTCGCGCCGGCAGCTGCGAGGGCCGGATCGGCAAGGCGTTCCTGAACAGCCTCCCATAGGGTGCGGCCATCGGCATCAGCGGTGCTGTAGGTCTTGAACGAGACGATGTTGGGGGCCCAGCTCGCGGGGACCGGTATCCAGCCGGCTTCCGGCAGGAAGAACGGTTGGGTGACGATGCGGCAGCCAATCGCGAAGTCGCTCCGATCATCCGGGCCGGTCCTGCGGTAGCGGGCGATCCGGGCTCTCATTTCGCCGAGCGAGGGGCCGCCGTTGGCCTCGGCGAAGGCCTCCCAAGCCAGTGAGCAGGGCAGGTTCGTGGCATAGGCAAACACGCCGCCGCCGACGACGAAGTTGTGCGGGGCGTGCAGCTTGAACAGGAACAGCTCGCCGGGCTGGAGTGCTCCGAAGCTTCGCGCCGACGGCGCCCAGAAGTTCACCTCCGGCAGATCGGGACGCTGCCGAAGCAGGTCGAACCAATCGCGGTCGGTTACAGCGACGACAAGATTGACGGCCATTTCCAGGGCGGCCCGCTGATCCGAGCTTCGTGTCGGGCGGAACAGTATCTTAGCGGCTCGCAGTCAGCCAGGGGGCCCGACAGCCTCATTGCTCGGCGCCGGCCGCGGGTCGATGCCAGGTCGCAGGCCGAGTTCCGGTTCGCAGGTCCAGGTTCGCATTCGTGAGGTTCGCAGGTGAGCGACGCGGCAACCCGGCTGACGGCGCTGGCGGAGCGCATCGAGCTGTGGCCGGTGGACCGGCTGCGGCCCTACGAGCGCAACCCCAGGACCCACAGCGAGGATCAGGTGGCGAGGCTCGCCGCCTCGATGGTCGAGTTCGGCTTCACCAACCCGATCCTGGTCGACGAGGCGAGCGGCATCCTGGCCGGGCACGGCCGGCTGATGGCGGCCCGGCAGCTGGGGCTGAAGGAAGTCCCGGTGGTGCGCCTCGAGCATCTCTCGGAGGCGCAGAAGCGGGCCTACATCGTCGCCGACAATAGTCTTGCCCTTGGCGCGGGCTGGGACGAGGTGCTGCTCGGCGAGGAGCTGGGCTGGCTCAGGGACGAGCGGTTCGATCTCGACCTTCTGGGCTTCGATGCGACGGAGCTCGAGCGGCTGCTGTCCTTGGGCCGTCGACCGAAGCGGCCGAGCCCGAGGAGGAGGTGCCGGAGCCGCCCGAGGACCCGGTCACCAGGCCCGGCGATCTCTGGCTCCTGGGCCCTCACCGCCTGCTCTGCGGCGACGCCACGGTCCTGGCCGACGTCGAGCGCGTGCTCGGCGGCACGCTGGCCGACATGACCTGGACCGATCCGCCCTACAATGTCGACTACGGCAACACGGCGAAGGACAAGCGGCGCGGGAAGGACAGAAAGATCCTGAACGACAATCTGGGCGACGGCTTCGAGCGGTTCCTCGACCGACGCCTGCACCAACATCGTGAGCGTGACCAAGGGGGCGATCTACATCGCGATGAGCAGCTCGGAGCTGCACACGCTGCAACGGGCGTTTGCCGCTGCCGGCGGCAAGTGGTCGACCTTCGTGATCTGGGCCAAGCACGCCTTCACCCTCGGCCGGGCCGACTATCAGCGGCAGTATGAGCCGATCCTCTATGGCTGGCCGGAGGGTGCCGAGCACTTCTGGTGCGGGGCCCGCGACCAGGGCGACGTCTGGTTCTTCGACAAGCCGGCCAGGAACGACCTGCACCCGACGATGAAGCCGGTGGCGCTGGTCGAGCGGGCGATCAGGAACTCCAGCAAGAGCCGGGACATCGTCCTGGACCCGTTCGGCGGCTCGGGCTCGACCCTGATCGCGGCCGAGAAGACCGGCCGGCAGGCGAGGGCTGGTCGAGCTCGACCCCGCCTACTGCGACGTGATCGTCCAGCGCTGGCAGCGGTTCACCGGCAGGTCCGCGACCCTGGACGGCGATGGCGGAGCTTCGACGAGATGGCCGCCGGGCGGTCCGCGGCTTTGGCGCCCTTGGTCAGTGGGCCCCGCAGCAGCGCTTGAACTTGCGTCCAGAGCCGCACGGACAGAGATCGTTGCGCCCGACCCTGGCGGCTCGCCTCGGTTGGCGGCGCGCTGCCTTCCAGTGCTTGTCGATGGCAACGACGGCAGGGGCGATCAGCTCGACGGCGCGCGCCCTTATCTCGGTCGAGGTCCGAGCCCTCGGCCTCGACAAGCGCCTCGCCCTCGGCGGTCGAGAGATGGACGACGATCGGCGCGATCAGCGATGTCGTCTCCTCCGAGGCGAGGAGCGGCTCCCAGGCCGCCGGGCGCAGCCGGACACCGTCCATGAAGCCCTCGGCCCAATCGGAAGCGACCGCGGCGCCGTCCTCGGTCTGCCAGAAGATCGGCTCATAGGACCCTGGATCAGCACGGAGCAGCCGCAGGATCTCGTTGTAGCGCAGCATGATCGTGCCGAGGATGCGCCGTGCCTCGTCGAGGCTCTCGAACTCCGGCTCGCCGTCGCCCCAGATCACCGGCAGCCATTCGCTCGGCTTGATCAGCTCGGGGCCGGTCGCGATCGCGGTGAGGAAGCCGTCGAGATCCGAGAGCTGCATGCAGTCTTCCGGGGCACGGTCCGACATCAGGAAGGCGTCGAGCGCCTCGAGATCGAGCGCTCCTGCACGGGGCAATGGTTCAGCCATCCCATGTCCTCTGCGGCCAGCCGGCAACGAGTCTGGGTCGCGGACGCCGGGGAAGCAAGGCGGCGCCGGGCGCTGAGGCCCGGCGGCGCGGCCTGGGTCGTGACGCGGCGTGTTCCGCTCACCGGTGGTGAGACCCAGCGATGTCGCCGCCGTCACAGCACGAGAGCTTCATCTTCCCAGGGACCGCGGACGAAGCTGTCCACCGCGAACGAGCCGTCGTCCGCCCACAGGATACTCAGCACCTTGGCATCGCCCGACCACACCTCGAGCCCGTACGGCAGCTCCGGCCGGGTCTGCTGCCCTGCGAGGGCGTGCCGGTAGCCCGGCGAGGAGGCCTCCTCCGGGGACAGGTCGTTGAACGGCGTCCAATGGTTGAGCCGCCACGGGCCCTGCTGCAGGACGATCAGGCGCACGGTATCGCGTTGACACTCGAGCACACCATCCTTGCGGACGAGCGGCAGCAGGTGATCGCGAATGGCGAGCGCTTTGTCCTCGTTGGAGGATACGAGTGTCAGGCCCATGGGCGACTGTATCACGGCCCTGAGCTTTCGGCCTGCCACCCCATCGGTCTCGCATTTGGCGCGGGACTGCCGCCGGCGGTGAGCCGGCGGCGCCCGATGGTCCCGGTCGTGATGCTCAGCCCTCGGCGATGCGGTAGATCCGCTCGCCGCGTCTCGCCCTTCTCCGAGGTGACGTTCAGCCCGCGCTTCTTCTTGAGGGCCCCGCTGATGGCGCCGCGGACGGTGTGGGGCTGCCAGCCGGTGGCGTCCATGACCTGGGCGATGGTGGCGCCCTCGGGCCGGCTGAGCATGGCGACCAGCTGCGCCTCCTTGGTTCCCTCGCGCGAGCGCGGCCGCGCCTCCGCCGCGGGCGCAGCCGCGGGCTCCTCCGGCGGGGCAGCGACCCGCGGGTCGCTGGGCGCGATCGGCTTGCCGGCGGCGAGCTTCTTCCTGATGTCGGCGAGGATCTTGCGCCACCTTGCGTGGGTGCCGGCATCGTCGGTCTCGGCCGTGGCCAGCGTCCACTTGCTCAGCCGGTCGACCAGGATGGCCCGCTCGCCGTCGGCCTCGATCGCGAGGCCCTCGGGCAGATCCGGGAAGGCCACCTGCAGGCTCGCGGCAATGCGGGCCCCGGCCGGCGGCTCGGGCTGCTCGGTCAGCTCGGCCCGCCAAGCCTCGGCGTCGAGGCGGCCGTCGAGCAGGCCGTCCGCCGCGGCCAGGACCGCGTCGGTGGTGAGGCCGAGCCGCTCGGCGCTCCGGCCGATGGCCCTGAGGGCGGCGTCCCGGTTGGCGGGGCTGCGGCGCTCGCCATCGAGGGCGGAGAGGATCGTCGCCAGCTGGCTCTTGCTGAGGTTCGTGGTCATCGTCGGCTCCTTTCCGTAGGTCAGGGCCCCTTGCCCTGCTACGGACCCGAGCCCGGAGCGGCGGAGGCCGTCCGGGCGTAGGCGGGTGGGGAGCCGCTCAGGCTTCGGCTTCGGCCTCGATCTCCATGTGCGTGACGAGGCCGGTGAGGTAGGGCAGGCCGCGGGGGATGCCGGTCTCGCGCTCCATCCGGCGGCCGATCCTCCAGCCCATCCAGCGCTGCACCGCGGCGTCGATGGCGGGCTCCAGCTCCAGGCCGCTGACGAGCCCGTTGGCGACGTCGTCGGCGAGGTGCCGGCCATGGCGGCTGTCGAGGAAGTCGCGGACCGCGGTCTCGGGGCAGCCGGTGGCGGTGGCGATCTTCTGCATCGCGAGCGGCCAGGCGGCGGCGGGGTCGGCGTCGATGGCCGATGGTGCCCCAGAAGCCCCAGGCGGTGTTGTTGGTCGGCAGGGTCGTCATCAGGCGCTTCCTCATGCTCTTGGCGTGGGCCAATGAATGCTTCGTTTGCCCGCCCTATCCAGTCGAAGATCGCTCTGTTCGTCGGATTAAGCTCTTGACTAGGAACGGCTTTCGAGCTGCGGAGGCGATGGTGCCACCGGGGCTCAGATCAGGCTCTCGAGCAGGTCGATCTCGACCTTGAGCAGGTTGGCGATGCGGGCGTTGCGGCAGCGCAGATAGGCGATGGTCAGCGCGGCGATGCGCTCGCCGATCACCCGGTCGGTGGTGAAGGGGTTGCCCTCCTCGCGGTTGCGCCGGGTCCGGCGGGCGGCGTGGATCAGGGGCATCGGGTTGGCCATGGGGGTCAGTCCTCGGAGCTGGCGATCGGTCGGATGGTGACAAAAGGCTCCCAGCGGCCGCTCTCGGGATCGAGCTCCTCGCAGATCGGTGACGACCACCGGCTCGCCGCGTGGGCCGATCAGCGTCTCGGGCGGCCAGCTGCGGAAGGTGGGCTCGTGCCAGATCGGCACCGTGGGCTTCGCCGGCCGGCGCTCGGGCTCACTCGGCATGGTCGGCCACCGTCTCGACAGGGACCCGGCGCGCCTGCTCGCGGCCGGCATCGAAGGCGGCCTCGAGGGCCTCCTTGATCTGCCAGACCGCCAGCTCGTGGAAGTCGAGCTGGTCGGATCGGCGCCTCTCCAGGGTCTCGAGGCGGAGGATGCGGGTGGCGATGCCCTGGATGATCTCGTCGCGTCTGGTCATGGATGGTCTCCACCGCTCGTCGGGTGAGCGCATGAAGGCTCCAATCGGCCCGCTTATCCAGTCGAAAGTCGACGTCTCCGGCCGATCAAGCGCTTGACTTCGAACGGCTTTCCTCATGCGGACCAGCAGCAATCGGCAGCTCGCCCAGGCGCTCGGGGTGAGCGAGACGGCGGTCAGGAAGGCGGAGAAGGCCGGGCGGATCTCGCGGGCGCCGGACGGCGGCCTGGGACGTCGATCAGGTCAAGGCCAGCTGGCGGGCCAACACCGATGCCGGCCAGCAGCGGGCCGCGGCGCCGGGCCTCAAGCCCGTGCCGGCGGCGGCGCTCGGTGCCGTGCGCGAGACGCTCCGGGATCATGGCGAGGCGGTGTCCGCCGGGGGCATGACCTTCCTGCAGGCGCGCACCGCCAACGAGGTGCTGAAGGCGCAGGAGCGCCGGCTGCGGCTGGGCCGGCTCAAGGGCGAGCTGGTCGACCGGGCGCGGACCACGGCGCTGGTGTTCCGGCTGGCCCGGGCCGAGCGCGACGCCTGGCTGCAGTGGCCGGCACGGATCGCGGCGACGCTCGCGGCCGAGCTGGGCATCGAGGCGCACGGCCTGCAGACGGCGCTGGAGCGCAGTGTCCGTGAGCAGCTGGGCGAGCTGGCCGAGCCGCGGCTCGATCTGAGGTGACGTGCTCGACCTGGACTTCGACGGCGCCCAGGATCTCGCGCGGGCCTGGGGCGACGGGCTCGAGCCCGATCCGGCGCTCACGGTCTCGGCCTGGGCCGACCGGCACCGGGTGCTGTCGCCCCGGGGTGCCAACGAGGCCGGCCCCTGGCGGACGGCGCGGACCCCGTACCTCCGGGAGATCATGGACTGCCTGTCGCCGGCGCATCCCTGCCAGCGGGTGGTGGTGATGAAGGGAGCCCAGCTGGGCTTTACCGAGTGTGGCAACAATTGGCTGGGCTACATCGTCCACCATGCGCCGGGCCCGGTCCTGGCGGTGCAGCCGACGGTCGAGCTCGCGAAGCGGTTCAGCCAGCAGCGGGTCGATCCCTTGATCGAGGACAGCCCGGTGCTGCGGGAGAAGGTGGCGCCGGCGCGCTCGCGCGACAGCGGCAACACGGTGCTCTCGAAGGAGTTTCCGGGCGGCATCCTGGTGATGACCGGCGCCAACAGCGCGGTCGGGCTGCGCTCGATGCCGGCCCGCTATCTGTTCCTCGACGAGGTCGACGCCTATCCGGCCTCGGCCGACGAGGAGGGCGATCCGGTGGCGCTGGCCGAGGCCCGAACCAGAACCTTCGCCTGGCGGCGCAAGGTGCTGCTGGGCTCGACGCCGACGATCCGGGGCCTGTCGCGGATCGAGCGGGAGTACGAGCAGAGCGACCAGCGCCGGTTTTTTGTTCCCTGCCCGCATTGCGGGGCGATGCAGTGGCTGCAGGTTCGAGCGGCTGCGGTGGGAGGAGGGCCGGCCGGAGACGGCGGCCTATCTTTGCGAGGGCTGCGAGGGCCGGATCGAGGAGCGGCACAAGACGGCGATGCTGGCTGCCGGGGAATGGCGCCCGACGGCGGTCGCGATCGACCCGCTGACCGTGGGCTTCCACATCTCGAGCCTCTACTCGCCGGTGGGCTGGCTGAGCTGGGAGCGGATCGCCAGGGACTGGCTGGCTGCCAAAGGCTCGGACGAGGCCCTGCGCAGCTTCAAGAACAGCGTGCTGGGCGAGACCTGGATCGAGAGCGGCGAGGCGCCCGACTGGCAGCGGCTCTATGAGCGTCGCGAGCCCTTCCGCCGCGGCACGGTGCCCAGCGGCGGGCTCTTCCTCACCGCCGGCGCCGACGTGCAGAAGGATCGCATCGAGGTCAGCGTCTGGGCCTGGGGGCGGGGCCTCGAGAGCTGGCTCGTCGACCATCTCGTCATCGAGGGCGGGCCCGAGACGGCCTCTTCGTGGGCCGGGCTCGACGAGCTCCTGGGCACGACCTGGCCGCACGAGGGCGGAGCCCGGCTCGGCCTCGCCCGTCTCGGCATCGACACCGGCTACGAGGCGCCTTCCGTCTATGCCTGGGCCCGGCGACGGGGCATCGGCCAGGTCGTGCCGATGAAGGGTGTGGAAGGGTTCAACCGCGCGGCACCGGTGACGGGGCCCACCTATGTCGACGCCAGCGAGGGCGGCAAGCGCATCCGCCGGGGTGCCCGTCTCTGGACCGTGGCGGTCGCCACCTTCAAGAGCGAGACTTTTCGGTTTCTGAGGCTGGAGCGGCCGACCGACGAGGCGCTCGAGGCCGGTGCCGGCTTCCCCGCCGGCTATCTGCACCTGCCGCAGGGCACGGACGCCGAGTGGACCCGCCAGCTGGTGGCCGAGCAGCTGGTGACGATCAGGACAAAACGCGGCTTCACCCGGCTCGACTGGCAGAAGCTGCGGGAGCGCAACGAGGCGCTGGACTGCCGCGTCTATGCGCGGGCGGCCGCCTGGATCGCCGGCCTCGACCGGTGGAGCGAGGCCAGATGGCAGGAGCTGGCACGGCAGCTCGGGGTGCCGAGCGCCGACACGGCGCCCACAACACCGCCTCGAGGAGCGGGATCGTCGGCCTCGCCGGTGGTCCCGCCAAGGGACCGACCGGCAGGCTGGCTCGGGGGGCGCGAGCAGGGGTGGCTCGGGCAACGGCGTGGCTGACCGAGCCTCCATTCCGTGGTTACCATACACTGGAGACGACTAGATCGGGATGGAGACGATGAAGAGCAGGACAAGAGGTGTCGCTCTGGGCCTCCTGGTCGGCCATCTGCTCGCCGGCTCCCTGGTGACCGAAGCTCGGGCGCAGGCGCGCTTCGAGGTGATGCCGACGGTCGAGATCCCTCACAACTATGACAGCTGGTCGTTGTTCCTGATCTGCAATCCTGCGTGGCTCGCGCCGCAACGGAGACGAGGGCATTCGAGCGCTCTTCGAGCAGTACAAGGCGTTCGGCGAGGCCATCGGTCCGAGGAACCTCGCGATCTGGTTCTGGAAGAAGCCGGCGGCGGTTCCCACGGCGGAGCTGACCGACGTCAGCCGCAGCAGCGACTACTGCCAGCGGTACAAGCTGCTGCCGAGCAAAGGCCCGCACGTTCTGGTCACCACCCGGCATCCCGATGCGCCGGAGGTCGGCGACTACTTCTTCGTCAGCCTCAATGGCCTGGACGCGCACGACAGCGCCGATGTCCTCGCCAAGCTGACCGATCAGCTGCTGGTCACCGGTCTGAACCAGGCCGAGCTCGAGGCCAGCGCCCGCTGGCAGCGGATGCTCAGCGGCGGCGGTGGCTGTCGTCAGCAGCGCCGGATCATTCTTCAATCAGGTGTCCTTCACCTTCGACACCGGATTCTTCAAGGCCGAGATCGCGCACTCGACGCCCTGACGCAACGAGGTGATCGGGCGAGCCGGATGCCGGACTGATCCGACAACGGGTCAACGGCACGGGGCAGCTGAGCGGCTCGGTCGGACGAGCTGTCCCACGTGACCTGAAGGCAAAGCCGATGAGCTGGACGGACACGGAGCTGGCAGCGCTCCGGCGCGCCTTCGCCAGCGGCACGCTCAAGGTCAGCTACGACGGCAAGACGATCGAGTACGGCTCGGCCGAGGATCTGCTGCGGCGCATCCGCATCGTCGAGGCCGAGGTGGCCGAAGCCGCCGGCCAGCCGAAGCCGCGGCGCAGCCTCGCCGCCTTCAGCAAGGGCTGACGCATGACGTGGCTGGACCGGGCGCTCGGCGCGGTGGCGCCGGGGACGGCGCTGCGCCGCCTGCGCCGGCGCCAGGCCCTCGACGTCCTGCAGCGTGCCTATGAGGGGGCGCGGCTCGGGCGGCGCACCGAGGGCTGGGTCACGGCCGGGACCGGCGCCAATGCCGAGATCGGCCCGGCGCTCTCCCGCCTGCGCGAGCGCTCGCGCGATCTCGTGCGCAACAATGCCTGGGCCGCCAAGGCGGTGCAGGCCGTCGTCAGCAACCTCGTCGGCACCGGCATCGTGCCGCGGGCCAGGGCCCCGAGCCCCGAGCTCTCGGAAGCTGCCGACCGCCTGTGGACCAGCTTTGTCACCAGCTGCGACGCCGACGGCCTCACCGATCTCTACGGCCTCCAGGCGCTGGCCGTGCGCGGCATGGCCGAGAGCGGCGAGTGCCTCGTGCGGCTCAGGGACCGGCGGCTCGAGGACGGCCTGCCTCTGCCCTTCCAGCTCCAGCTGCTCGAGGCCGACCATCTGGATGCCAGCAGGACCGGCGATCTCGCCGATGGCGGCTTCGTCCTCCAGGGCGTCGAGTTCGATCCGCTCGGGCGGCGCCGCGCCTACTGGCTCTATCCCGTGCACCCGGGCGAGGTGGCGAGCATCCGGCGCTCGCGTCTGCAGAGCCAGCGCGTGCCGGCACCATCGGTGCTGCATCTCTTCGAGCGCCAGCGGCCGGGCCAGGTCCGGGGCGTTCCCTGGCTGGCACCCGTCATCCTCAAGCTCCGGGACCTCGACGAGTACGACGACGCCGAGCTCGTCCGGAAGAAGATCGAGGCGTGCTTCGCCGCGTTCGTCACCGGCGACGAGGACGGGGCGACGCTGGGTGCTGCCAGCACCGATGCCCTGGGCCGCAGGGTCGAGAGCTTCGAGCCCGGGATGATCGAGTATCTGGCGCCGGGCAAGGACGTGAAGTTCGCGGCCCCCTCGGCGAGCGGCGACTACGACGCCTATCTCCGCGTCCAGCTGCACGCCATCGCCGCCGGGCTCGGCCTCACCTACGAGCTGCTCACGGGCGATCTCAGCCAGGTCAACTACTCCTCGATCCGCGCCGGGCTTCTGGAATTTCGCCGGCGCATGGAGGCGCTGCAGTGGCAGCTCCTGGTGCCCGGCTTCTGCCGGCCGGTCTGGCGCCGCTTCGTCGAGGTGGCGCAGGCCACGGGCGCCCTGCCGCAGGGTGAGATCGCGGCCGAGTGGACGGCACCCCGCTTCGAGGCGGTCGATCCCCTGAAGGACGTCCAGGCCGACATCCTGGCGGTGCGTGCCGGGCTCATGACGCTGAAGGAGGCGATCGCCCGCCAGGGCTACGACCCGGCCCAGGTCCTGGACGAGATCGCCACCACCAACGCCACCCTCGATCGCCTGGGCGTGGTCCTCGACACCGATCCGCGCCGCGCGACGCGCACCGGGGCGCAAAAGCCGCTGATGGAGGATGGCCAGGATGGCTGAGCAGACGATCGAGCTGCCGCTGCAGACCCGCACCGGTGCTGCCCTCGTGCCGGGCACGGCCGATGCCGAGGCCCGCACCGTCGAGCTCGTCTGGTCGAGCGGGGCCACGGTGCGCCGGCGCGATCCCTTTACCGGCAAGCGCTACGACGAGGTGCTCTCGCTCGAGCCCGGCCATGTCGACCTCGGCCGCCTCAATGGCGGAGCACCGCTCCTGAACACCCATGGCGCCCTCGACCTCGGGGACGTGCTGGGGGTGGTCGAGCGGGCCTGGATCGCACCCGGTCCCGAGGGCCGGGCCGTCGTGCGCTTCAGCGCCCGCGAGCCGGTGGAGCCGGTCTGGCGGGACGTCCAGGCCGGCATCATCCGCAACGTCTCGGTCGGCTACCAGGTGCGCGCCTACGAGGTCACCGAGCGCGAGGGCGAGGCGCCGCTCTGGCGGGCGGTCGACTGGCAGCCCGTCGAGCTCTCGGCCGTCCCGGTCGGCGCCGACGCCGGCGCCGGCTTCCGCAGCACGCCCACCAAAACATCCCTGCCGGCTGATCCGGCCGGCACCCCTGTCGCACGAGGAGACCAGGACCATGGACGACACCCAGCCGCTCGACAGCGAGACGGCGCCGATGCCCGAGGCCGATCCGGCCGAGGAGCAGACGCGCAGCAGCGGCGCCCTCGCGCCAGGCGGGGGAGAAGGCACCGCCCGCTGCATCGGTCCGTGCCGAGGTGGCGCCGCAGCAGGCCGCTGTCGTTGCGGTCCAGGAGCCCGTCACTCGTCACGCCGAGCCCGACGCCGAGGCGGTGCGTGGCATCGCCGAGCGGGTGCTGGCCGAGGAGCGCGAGCGGGTGGCCGGCATCACCGATGCCGCCCGCAAGCTCGGCGCCTCGGGCGGGATCGCCGATGACCTCGTCCGCCGCGGCGTGAGCCTGGACGAGGCCCGGCGCCTCCTGATCGACCAGGCGGCCGAGCGCGACCGGGCGATCGAGACCCGCCCGCACGTCCGGGCCGGCGCCCTCGATGCCACCGAGACCCGCCGCACCGCGGTCGAGGCGGCTCTCCTTCACCGCTTCGATCCCGGCCGCTACCCGCTCACCGAGCCCGCGCGCGAGTGGCGGGGCCTCAGCCTCGTCGAGATGGCCAGGACCTTCCTCGACAGCGAGGGCGTGCGGGTCCGCGGCCTCACCCGCGACGAGGTCGCGACCCGGGCGCTCCACACCACCAGCGACTTCCCCCAGCTCCTCGCCGCCGTGACGAACAAGACGCTGCGGGACGCCTACGACGCGGCGCCGCGCACCTTCATGCCCATCGCCCGGCGCACCACCGCCGCCGACTTCAAGGACATCCACCGCCTCCAGCTCGGCGAGGCGCCGCAGCTCGAGAAGGTCAACGAGGCCGGCGAGTTCAAGCGCGGCACCATCGGCGAGGCCAAGGAGAGCTACCGCGTCCAGACCTGGGGCAAGGTCATCGGCATCACCCGTCAGGTCATCATCAACGACGACCTCGACGCTTTTACGCGTGTCCCCGCCCTCTTCGGCACCTCGGCCGCCACCCTCGAGAGCGACCTCGTCTGGGGCATCGTCCGCGACAATCCCGCCATGGCCGACGGCAACGCCCTCTTCCACACCAGCCACAAGAACCTCGCCGGCACCGGTGCCGCCCTCGACGTCGGGGGCCTCGGCAAGGCCAGGGCCGCCATGGCCAGGCAGACCGGCCTCGACGGCAAGACCATCCTCAACATCCGCCCGGCCTTCCTCGTCGTGCCCTCGACCCTCGAGCTCACCGCCGAGCAGCTCATCGCCCAGAACCTCGTGCCGGCCAAGACCGGCGACGTCGTTCCGGCCTCCATCCGCTCGCTCGCGGTCATCGCCGAGCCCAGGCTCGATCCCGCCTCGGGCAACGTGCCCTGGTATCCTCGTCGCCAGCCCCGCCGCCATCGACACGATCGAGTACGCCTATCTCGAGGGCCAGGACGGCGTCGTGATCGAGACCCGCATGGGCTTCGACGTCGACGGGCTGGAGATCAAGGCCCGCCTCGACTTCGGCGCCAAGGCCATCGACTGGCGCGGCTTCTACAAGAACCCCGGCGTCGCCCCGAGCTGAGCCAGCTCCGCACCCGATCCTTCCACCAGAGGAGGCCAGCATGGCCACCAACTACATCCAGCCCGGCAGGACCCTCACGGTCACCGCCCCCACCGGCGGCGTCGCCTCGGGCGACGGCGTCCTCGTCGGCCAGCTCTTCGGCGTCGCCCAGCACGATGCCGCCGAGGCGGACGAGCTCGAGCTTCTGACCGAAGGCGTGGTCGAGCTCGCCAAGGCGACGCCGCTCGCCATCGCCGCCGGCGATCGCCTGTTCTGGGACGCCACCAACAAGCGGCTCGACAAGACGGCGACCGCGCAGGTCTGCGTCGGCCTCGCCGTCCTGGCCGCCGCCGATGCGGACGCCACCGTCCGGCTCAAGCTCGTCGCCAGCACGCCCGGCCGGCACATGACGGCCATCGCCCAGGCGCTCGATGCGCTCTTCGCCGACCCCAACCTCGCCCGCGATGCCGTCTACAGGCCGGGGACGGACGCCGAGGCGGCGATCCGCGTCGTCCTGCGCCAGCCGGACCGGCTGGGCGAGCTCGGCGACACGCGCATCGCCGCCTCGACCACGACCCTCGATGTCCGCATGGCCGAGCTGCCGGCACCGAAGGCCGGCGACCGGATCGAGATCGATGGTGCCACCCTCGTCATCCAGGGCGAGCCCCTGGCCGATGCCGAGCGGCTCCTCTGGACCATCGAGGCCAGGCCCGCTTGAGGCTCCTGGCCGCCCTTGAGGGTGACCTCCGGCAGATCCTGGCGGCCGAGCTCAAGGATGCCGAGCGCGGGCGTGACGGCCGGCGTGCGCCGCGCCACCGACGGCCTGAAGGCCGAGCTCAGGGGGCAGGTCGTGGCGGCCGGGCTCGGCGAGCGGCTCGCAAAAACCTGGCGCAGCGAGGTCTTTCCTCGTTCCGGCACCAGCCTCGGCGCCGCGGGTCTCGTCTGGAGCAAGGCAGCGAAGATCGTGGGCGGCTTCGCCCGCGGGGTCACGATCCGCTCCTCGCATGGCCTCTTCCTCGCCATCCCGACCGCGGCGGCCGGGCGCTATGGCGACGGCCGCAAGCGCATCACGCCCGCCGGCTGGGAGCGGCGCACCGGCCTGAAGCTGCGTTTTGTCTATCGCCGCGGCGGGCCCTCCCTGCTCGTCGCCGACAATGCCCGGCTCACCAGCCGCGGGCGGGCCGCCAGGAACGAGCGGCGCCGGGGCGGTGCCGTCGCCACCCGCCTCGCCGGCCGCGCCACCGTGCCGATCTTCATCCTCGTCCCGCAGGTCACGCTCGAAGAAGCGGCTCGACGTCGAGGGCGCCGCGACGAGGTGGATCAGCCGGCTGCCGGGGCTGGTCGAGGCGGCGTGGACCGAAGGCCGCGATTGAGTGGAATGATATCAGCGAGGGCACGCGCTATACGCAAACTGGATCTCGTTCATGCGCCCCTCATGACCCTGGACTGGCCACGCGACAGCGCCTCTCGATGCGCCGTAGCAGCTCCTTGGTCGGCCGATGCCGGGGCCAAACCGAGACGAGCCGGTCGTTCGCGGGTACGATCACCAACCGGCCTATGCTGCTGATGGCCGCGACGTTACTAAGTTTTCATGGAACGGCCTTGCTCTCGTCATCGTCACGCAGGAGGTAGGGGAGCTGCGGTGAGCACCCCAACACCCAAGGAGGACGCTTTATGGCGACAGCGAAACGGATGCTCGATCAACCGGCTGAAGACCTGCAACACCGCGTCGAGGATGCCATCTCGGACGTGGTGGATCGCACCTCGCGCGCCACCAGCGAGGTGCTCGAGGCGGAAGGCTCGCTCGCCAGCCTGTGGCTCGAGCTGACGCACGCCCAGATGACGCACAATTTCCAGACGATGGAGGAGCTGATGGCATGCCGCGACTGGCGTGCCGCGGCGGAGATCCAGCAAGCCTTCATTCAGGCGAGCGTGTCCCGGCTGGGCGAGACGATGTCGCGCCATGTCGACCTCACGGGCAAGATGGCAGCCAGCCTGCTGGCACGAGACGCTGCGGCAAGCGCCTGAACGCTAACCGCGACCACTATCCGTTCGGCGGCCTCGCGGCCGCCTTTCCTTCTCCGGTCGCCCTGTAAACGGCCGACGGGTGACGCGACTCGACTGTCCTGCGAAGCCTCGGCTCCGCCCATCAATTCGCCTAGGTCGCTACGGAGAGTCTTTCGACCGACTTGAGGCGTTTCCTCCCGCGCCGAAGGCCGCGGGCGACCGCGGCCTTCTCTTTGTTGGCCGGCCACCTGCTGACGGGGCGCCCGTGCTAGGTCCAGCTCAATTCCTCCGCCGGCTCGTCGTCCTCGAGGTCGTCCTCGGCGGCACCGAAAGCCGCGAGCTTGTCGAGCAGCCAGGGCTCGCAGGCGACCTCGAAGCGCAGGACCGGACGTCCCCTGACATCGACGCCGGCCACATCCGCGTGGTCCAGGATGTGACGGAACAGCGCCCGCAGGATGGCGGGGTGCTCGAGGTCGATGAAGGCAGGCGAGACGATCACATGGCCCATGCGCCCCAGCATGGCTGGGCCAGGGTTAAGAAGAGCTTAGCCAGACCGGGGGGCGCTACCGGGCGTGCTGTGCGGTGGTCGGGGCGGCCGCTGGGAGACGTCGAAGCCCGAGAGCTTGATCTGGTCGACGATGATCTCCGCCGCCGCCCGCCGTGCCTCGTCCGTGTTGTGCGACTGGATCATCACCCGGAAGTGGTGCCGGCAGCGGGTGAGCGCGAAGGCGACGGTCTCGATGAGGCTCTCGCGCAGGGTCATGCGGCTCTCCCGGTGACTGGAACATAAGCAGAACATAGCGGGAGGAAGCCGTGGCGTCGATCCGTGAGATGGTCCTGGCGGCCTGCTTCTCGCGGCTGGCCTCGGGGCTCTCGGCCACGGTCCGCCGCAACGAGGCGCTGCCCGAGCGGGTGCCGGCGGAGGGCCTCGTCATCCTGCGCGACGGCGAGCCGGGCGAGCCGGACGTGACCCTCAATCCCCGGACCGAGTTCTACAGCCATCGGGTCGAGCTCGAGGCGTTCGTCACCCGTGCCGCCGATGGCAGTGGCGAGGAGGCGCTCGACACGCTCGTCCAGGCGATCGCTGCTGCGCTCGGCACCGATCCCTCGCTCGGCGGCCTCGCCGAGAACCTCATGGTCGGCGCGCCGGAGATCGGCGTGCTGGCGATCGAGGGGGCGGCGCCGATCCTGACCGCCCGGCTGGCCGTGACGGTCGAGTACCTGGTGAGCGACCCGCTCGCCGTCTGATCCCTCATCGGAGATTCACATGCCCAAGCTGCGCGCCTATGGCGCCGACGCCACGCTGCTGGCCGCCCGCGAGACCAGCTACGGCGTGCTGCCGCTGACCGGCTGGCAGAGCCTCGACTTCAAGTCGACGGACCTGTCCTCGAGCCAGCCCCTGGGCGACGATCCGCTTGCTGGGCCGCGGCCGCAATGCCCAGGATCCCTATCGCGGCCTCGTCACCGACGAGGGCCAGCTCGAGGTTCCGCTCGATCTCCGGGGCACCGGCTTCTGGCTCACGGCACTCCTGGGCGATCCGACCACGACCGCGGAAGCGGCCAGCGGCACCATCGTCTTTGCCGGCCAGCCCGCCGACGGCAGCACGATCACCCTGGATGGCGTGACCTGGACCTTCGTCGCCGGCACCGCCAGCGGCAACGAGATCGCGATCGGCGCCACCCTGGCCGACACCCTGGACAATGCCGAGACGGCACTGAACGCCAGCGCCGATCCCGACATCGCTGCCGCCACCTACACCGCGGACGCGACGACCCTCACCATCACCCACGACACGGCCGGCCCCGGCGGCAACGCCTTTGCTCTCGCCGCCTCGGCTTCCAGCAATGGCACGGTGTCGGCTGCGACCCTCAGGGGTGGCGGCTATCGCCACCTCTGGGACAGCGGTGCCGACGACATCCCGAGCTACACGCTCGAGATCGGCCACCCGAAGCTCACGAGCCCGGTCTTCTTCCGGCACCTCGGCACGGTGGTCGAGAGCCTGGCCATCGAGATGGGCCAGGAGGGCCCGGCCAACGCCAAGCTGCAGCTCGTGGCCCAGGGCGAGGAGACCGCGGGGAGCACGGTCGACGCCAGCCCCGGCAGCTACGCGCTCAAGCGCTTCAGCCAGGGGCGCGGCTTCATCCGCCGGGACGGCAGCCCGCTCGCCGGCGTCACCGGCGGCAGCCTCACCTTCTCGAACAATCTGGAACGGGTCCGGGTGATCCGCGAGGACGGGAAGATCCAGGCGGCCGAGCCGACCTTCGCCTCGGCCCAGGGGCAGCTGACCGTGCGCTTCGATGGGACGACGCTGGTCGCCGAGGCGGCGAGCGGCGATCCGGTGGCGCTCGACTACGGCTTCTCGATGGTCGAGGGCTGGGAGCTGAAGCTCGAGCTGTTCCGCCTGTTCCTGCCCAAGCCAAAATACGGCATCTCGGGGCCGGGCGGGGTCGAGGCCAGCTTCGACTGGCGCGCCGCCCTGGACGACAGCGCCGGCACCATGCTCCGTGCCAGCCTCCTCAACGACGTCCCGAGCTACGCCTGAGGCTGAGCCATGATCCGTCTCGATCTGAAGAGGGAGCCCTGCCTGGCTCGACCTCGGCCATGGCGTGCGGGTGCATGTCCGGCCCTGCACGACGGCGCTCGTCATGGCGGCCCGGGCCGAGCGCCACAGGCTCGCACCGGACGACGGCGAGGACGATGTACCGAATGCGGGCGCGCGCACGGCGGGCTTCCTGAAGGCGCTCGGGCGTCTCGCCATCGATGGCTGGGAGGGCATCGGGGACAGCGAGGGCAAGCCGGCATCGGTGACCCCGGAGGGCATCGAGGCCCTGCTCGACCTCTGGCCGATCGCCGAGGCGTTCGAGCGGCTCTATCTTGGTCCGGCCCTGCTGCTGGACCTGGAAAAAAACGCCTGACGGCGCTGGCCGCCTGGCACTTCGGCGGCGGCGCCTCCTACTGCCAGGGCTGCGCCGCGCAGGGGCGGGCCTGTGCCGAGGGACGGCCCGGCGCCGACGGCGAGCGCTGCCCCTACCTCGCGCACGAGCCTCTGACCGACGCCGGCTGGGCGGCGTGGGACACGCTGCTGCGCTGCCAGGGCCAGCTCCGGCTCGCGGGGAACGGCCTGGTCCTCGGCCTCGACCTTGCCACCGCCATGACCCTCGGCACGGCGCTGGGCCACGACCCCGCGGCCCTGGCCGAGCTTCTGCCCGCCGGCGAGGCCGGCCTCGTCCGGGCGCTGAACGAGCGGCTGGCGCACGAGGCCTGACGTCTGTCTCCTGTCATCCGAAGGATCCCTTGATGGAGCAGAACGGCAACGGCCGCTACGGCCCGCGGCTGCGGCTCGACCCGACGATCCGCATCGATCTTCTGGCGCTCGTGGTGATGGCGGCGAGCCTGGTCTGGCTGGGTGCCAACATGCGCAACGACATCGACCACAACAGCACGGCGATCGCCGAGCTGAGCACGGCGATGCGCACGCTGGTCGCGGTCGACGCCCGGCTCGACCCTGTTCGAGCACAACCTCGACCGCCTGACCGACCGGGTCCAGGCCTGCGAGCGCCGGGCCGGGCTGGAGCCCCCCGCAGGTGGCTGACCGCAGCCTCTCCATCCGCCTCGCCGTCGTCGACGGCGGCAAGGTCAAAGCCGAGCTCAAGGATGTCGGCGACAGCGGCGACCGGGCGCTCCGGCGGATCGAGACCGCGGCCCAGCCGGCGTCGCGGGCGCTCCTCGCCCTCGATGGCGCCGCCGGCGAGGTCAGGGGCTCGCTCGAGGCTTTTGCGAGCCGGCTCGGTCCCCTCGGCACGGCGCTCACCGCCCTGGGCCCGGCCGGCCTCGCCGCCGGTGCCGCGCTCGCCGGGGTCGGCCTCGTGCTGGGCAAGGGCCTCGAGGAGGCAGCCCAGGCCGACCAGTCCTACCGCCGCCTCGAGGCGGTCCTGCGCGCCACCGGCCACGCCTCGGGCCTCACCGCCCGCGATCTTCTGTCATTTGCCGAGGGCATCGAGAAGAGCACGCTGGCGACGGCCGAGAGCGTCGAGGATGCGGCCTCGGTGCTCGCCACCTTCCGCTCCGTCGCCGGCGACACTTTTACCCGTGCGCTGCGCCTGGCGCAGGATCTGGCCGCGGTGTTCGGCCAGGATCTGCGCTCCTCGGCGACCCAGCTCGGCAAGGCGCTCGAGGAGCCGGTCCAGGGGATCTCGGCGCTGCGCCGGGTCGGCGTGTCTTTCACGGCCTCGCAGCGCGAGCTGATCCAGTCGCTGGTCGAGACCGGCCGCCAGGCGGACGCCCAGAAAGTCATCCTCGATGCGCTGGAGCAGCAGGTGGGCGGGGCCGGGGTGGCCGAGGCCGGCGGCCTCACCGGCGCCGCCAACCGTCTCTCGGACGCCTGGGGCGATCTGCTGAAGGCGATCGGACGCACCCCCGCCGTCTCCGGCACGGCCGAGGGGGCGCTGGGCCTGCTCGCCCGCTCGCTGGACGGGCTCACGAGCTTCTTCGACGAGCAGCCGATCGCGACCCGCATCGTCGAGGCCAACAGGCAGCTCGTGGCAGCCGAGAACGAGCTGGCCCGGCTCCAGGCCGGCGGCCCCGGCACGCCGCTCCTGGGTCAGGGCGCCTTCATCCAGGAGCAGGAGGCCAAAGTCGAAAACCTGCGCCGCGAGGTCGAGGACCTGATCGCCCAGGCGCGAGGCGAGGCCGAGCGCTTCGCCTCGGAGCAGCGCCAGGCCGAGGCGGGCCAGCGCGCGGCCGAGGCGGAGCGGCTGGCCGAGCAGCTGGCGACCCAGCGCCATGAGCTCGACCGCACCCTCGACCAGCTCGCCACCGGCCCGGCCGAGCGGATCGCCCAGGTCAATCGCGGGCTCGAGGAGACAAAGCGACGCCTCGAGGCGCTCAGGGCGCCCGACGGCAGCAATGCGAACGACGTCGATGCCGCGGTGAAGGAGGCGGAGACCATCGCACAGCGGCAGATCGCGGCGATCGAGCAGCCGGCCCGCGAGGCCGCGGCCCGGGTCGCCCAGGCCAACCAGCGCGTCATAGCCGACCTGAGCCAGCAGCTCGCCTCCTTCGCCGACGAGCGCCAGGGTTTTGTCAGTCAGGCGCTCTCACGGCTGTCCGAGGGCGCCACGGCCGGCCAGCGGGCCGAGGTCGAGAAGCTGGCCTCGGCGCTCTACGACGAGAAGCAGGCGCACGAGGCGGCCGCCCTGGCCATGCGCCAGGAGGAGCGGCTGCGCGAGGAGGGACAGCGCCTCGTCGAGCAGACCCGGACCCCGACCGAGGCCTATGCCGCCACCCTCGAGCGGCTCAACGGCCTTCTCAAGGCCGGCGCCATCGATCAGGCGACCTACAACCGGGCGCTCACGGGTGCCGCGGGCGAGCTGGCCGAGGCCCAGGACCGGCTGCTGCGGCAGAGCCGGGCCTGGCAGGACGGGGTGCGCCGTGGCCTCCAGGACTACGCCAAGGAGGCCACCGATGCCGCCCAGGCGGCCGAGGCGGTGACGAGCAAAGCCTTCGCCGGCATGGAGGATGCCCTTGTCGGCTTCGTCACGACCGGCAAGCTCGAGGTCCGCTCGCTCGCCGACAGCATCGCCGCCGACCTCACCCGCATCGCCGTGCGCCAGACCATCACCGGCCCGCTCGCCGCCGCCCTCTCGGGAGCAGGGCAGACCGACGGAAGCAGCGGAGAGGGTCTGTTCTCCGGCGCCAGCAGCCTCCTGGCCGGGCTGTTCCACGAGGGCGGGATCGCCGGCAAGGACGCGAGGCCCGCACGGGTCATGGACACAGCCGCCTTCGCGACCGCTCCACGCTTCCACACCGGTGGCGTCGCCGGTCTCGCTGCGGACGAGGTTCCGGCGATCCTGCGGCGCGGCGAGGCGGTGCTCACCCCGGGCCAGATGCGGGCCCTCGGGGCGGGGCTCTCCTCCCGCGCGGAACGCCAGCAGCCGGTGACGGTCGTCATGAACATCACCACGCCCGACGCCACCGGCTTCCGCAGGAGCCAGGGCCAGATCGCCGCCGAGGCCGCACGCGCCATCCAGCGCGCCAGGCGGGATCTCTGAGGTGCCCGGCTTCCACGAGGTGCAGTTCCCGCCGGACATCTCCTATGGCGCCTCGGGCGGGCCCGGCTGGTCGACCACGATCGTCACCACCGTCTCCGGCCAGGAGCGGCGCAACGCCAACTGGAGCCAGGCCCGCGGCCGCTGGAACGTCGCCCACGGCCTCAAGCGCCGCGAGCAGGTGGCGGAGCTGATCGCCTTCTTCCGCGCCCGCAAGGGCCGCGCCTTCGGCTTTCGCTTCAAGGACTGGACCGACTACCAGGCCCTGGCCGAGACGCTCGGCACCGGCGACGGGACGACCAGGACGTTCCAGCTGACAAAAGGCTACAGCAGCGGCGGCGAGGTCGAGACCCGCACCATCACCAAGCCGGTCGCCGGCACCGTCAAGCTCTACAAGGACGGCATCGAGGCGACCTCCGGCTGGACGGTCGACACCACGACCGGCCTCGTCACCTTCACGACAGCACCCGCGACCGGCGCCGTCGTCACCGCCGACTTCGACTTCGACGTGCCCGCCCGCTTCGACACCGACCAGATGGAGCTCACCATCGAGACCTTCGACCTCGGCTCCTGGGGCCAGATCCCGGTCGTCGAGATCCGGGTATGACCACCTTCGCGTCCGTGCGGCTTGCCACGCGGCTGGCAGCTATGCCCTTGTCAGGTCGTCATGCAGCGGAGGCTGATCCTCTGAATTGTAGAGATCGAAGTCGAGACGCACGCCCAGGGCGGCAGCCCGCTGGACGGTCGGGGCCGACAGGCCGAACCCCTTGTTCCAGCCCGTGACGCCGATGCGAAAGAAGAACCGGATCTCGTACTGCTGAACGAGACGGGCCCACAAAGAGGAATCCGATGGCAATCGATCCAGCAGACAGTGCAGGGCGATATCCGGCGCATCCGGTCCGAGCTGCGTCTCGATCCTGCTGCATCCACGCGCCCGTGCCGAAAGAGTGGCCACCTGGCATGAGACGATCTCCGCGCCGATGGCTATGCGTCGGCACCAGCCCCAGTAGCCGGGTGATCTCATCGGGATCGAGGTCGTCACCATAGATGCTCAGCGACACGCTCGCATCGTCGACCGGACCGCCGACATCGATGTCTCGACGCGGAAAGGGGACGACATTATCAGATGTCACGGCGCTCAGGTCCTCGATTTCGTGGGTGGTCCGGCTCGGCAGCGGCGCTGTCGTCGATCGGCAGCGCTTCGCGCGACGGACCTGCCCAATTCCATTGCGCCTCCACGCGGCCAACGGTGCCTCAGCTTACCACATCTCCTCTCGGTCCACCGCGGAATCCCCGAGTAACACATGAAGACTCATCTCCTCTGCCCTTGCCGCGCACCTCGCCGGCGAGGTGACGACGCTTGCGACCTGCTGGCGGATCGCCCGGACCGACGGCGAGGTCTTCCGCTTCACCGACCACGACCGCGATCTCCTGGTCGAGGGCGAGCTCTACCAGGCCTCCACCGGCTACTCGCGCACGGCGATTGCCAGCGATGCCGACCTCGCCGTCGACAATCTCGAGGTCGAGGGTGTCTTCGACAGCGAGGCGATCGCCGAGGAGGACCTGCGGGCCGGGCGCTTCGACCAGGCCGAGGTCCGGATCTTCCTGGTCAACTGGGCCGATCCGACGCAGGGCGTCCTGCGCGTGCGCCGCGGCTGGTTCGGCGAGGTGGTGCTGGGCGAGCAGGGCAGCTTCCGCACCGAGCTCCGGGGCATGACCCAGGCGCTCTCGCAGGGCATCGGCGAGCTCTACGGCCCCGAATGCCGGGCCGATCTCGGCGACGGGCGCTGCCGGGTGCCGATCGAGCCGCCGGAGATCGAGCGGGACACGGCCTACGCCCTGGGCGACATCGTCCGGGTCGCGACGGCAGCCGGAGCAGGCTCCTTCGCCTACGCGAACCGTATTTTTGTCTGTACCCAGGCGGGTGTCACCGCTGCCGTGCAGCCGGCCTACGACACGACCGTCGGGGCGGTCACCGTCGACGGCACGGCATGGCTCGAGGCGATGGAGGCCTGGACGCGGGCCGGCACGGTGCTCGACGTCCTGGACCGGGTCACCCTCACCGTGGCCATCGACGAGCCCCGTGCCGTCGACGGCTGGTACACGGGCGGCGTGCTGACCTTCGAGACCGGCTCCAACGCCGGCCGGGCCGTCGAGGTCAAGGCCTGGACGCAGGCGACCGGGCAGATCGAGCTCTACCTGCCCATGGGCTACCCCATCGCTGCCGGGCGACCTGTTCCGCGTCCATCCCGGCTGCGACAAGCGCCTCGACACCTGCCTCTCCCGCTTTGCCAACACCCTCAACTTCCGAGGCGAGCCCTACATCCCCGGCCAGGACCTGCTGATGAGCTACCCCGATGCGCGGTGATGCCGTGACAGGGGAGGCCGTGACGGGCGAGGCCGTGATCGCGGCTGCCCGGGCCTGGCTCGGCACGCCCTGGCGCCACCAGGGCCGCTCCGCCCGCGGCGTCGACTGTGCCGGCCTCGTCGTGCTGGTCGCCCGGCAGCTGGGCCTCGCCGACCACGACGTCACGGGCTATGGCCGCCACAGCACCGGCCTCGCCTTCGTCGACCACTTCCGCGCCGCCATGGACGGCATCCCGCTCCTCGAGGCGCGCCCCGGCGACGTTCTTGTCCTCGCCGATGCCGCCTATCCCTGTCATTGCGGCTTCCGCACCGAGCTTCGCGGCACGGCGCATCTCCTCCACGCCCACGCCCTGCGCCGGCAGGTCATCGAGGAGCCCTATGCCGGCGAGTGGCTCCAAAAAACAAAACTCGCGTTCCGCTTTCGTGGCCTGAGCCAGGCCTGATGGCGATCCTCGTTGCCGCCGGCGGTGCCGCGCTGGGCACCGCCATCGGCGTCGGTCCCGGTGCCGGCTGGCTCGCCGGCTCGGTGCTGGGCAATCTTCTCTTCCCACCCGAGCGGCGCCGGCCAGCCGTCGGGCCCGCGCCTCGGCGATCTCTCCGTCACCTCGGCCGCCAACGGGGCGCCGGTGGCGATCGGCTTCGGCACGCTCCGGATGGCCGGCAACCTCATCTGGTCCTCGGGCATCCGCGAGAAGCGGCGGGTCGAGCATGCCGGCAAGGGTGGTGGCGGGCGCCAGCCAGAGCGCCGTCTCCTATGCCTACACGGCCTCCCTCGCCATCGCCTTCGGCGAAGGCCCGGCCGAGGATTTTTTGCGAGTTTGGGCCGACGGCAAGCTCATCTACGACAAGACAGGTGCCAGCCCGACAGTCTCAAAAAAGGGCCTGCGCTTTCGCTTTCATCCGGGCGACGAGACCCAGCTGCCCGACCCGCTGATCGAGAGCGCCGTCGGCACCGGCAGGGCACCCGCCCACCGCGGCCTCGTCTACCTCGTCCTCGAGGAGCTGCCGCTCGCCGACTTCGGCAACCGCATCCCCAACCTCACCGCCGAGATCACCTTCAGGCGGACACCCTCGCAGCCCTACCAGATCCTCGACCTCGTCACCCTGGCCGAGGGCGGCGTGCTCGATGGCTATCAGCTGAATGAGCTCGCCGTCGACTGGCGCCGCGGCAAGGGCTGGCTGCTCACGAGCGACAGCGATCCCGCCCAGGCGGGGCTGCGCCGCTTCGATCTCGCCACCATGCGCGAGGACCGCCAGGCCCCGCTGAGCGAGGTCTGCACGGGCTCGCCGGCCAACTCCCCTCGACGCTCTTCTGCGGCAGCGATGGTGCCCTTTTTTTCGTTGTCGGGACCGGCAACAGCCGGCCCATCATCCGGGTCGAGCCGGACTCGCTCAAGGAGGTGGCCCGCTTCGGCGTTCCGGGCGGTGGGCTCGTCAACACGACCACGAGCTTCGTCGCCACCACCTTCATGGGCCTCGTCTCGGCCTACGGGCCGGACGGGCGGGTGGACTTTCTCCTCACCGGCTCGGTCTTCGCCGACCTCGGCCTGCTGCGTGCCCCGGACCTCGCCTATGTCTGGGGTGCCGGCCAGCATGCCGAGCACGGCACCATCCGCGGCTGCGTCGGCGGCCGGGTCGACCTCGGCGCGGGCGAAGGTTTTGTCATCGCCAGCGGCGACGGGGCCGGCCACACCATCCTCGACCTCTATCGCCTCACCGTCTCGGCCGTCGCCAGCTACGATCCCGCTCACCGGCCAGACCCTCGGCGTCGAGCTCGAGAAGGTCGCGAGCCTTCTGCCCGGACGACATCGAGCCGGGTGCCACCGGCTTCTGGGGGCAGGCCGGAGCCTTTGTCTATGACCCGACCGACGACGGCCTGATCTTCCAGGTCCAGCTCGCCAACGGCGGCAGCGCCGGCCAGGCCTATGCCGTCAAGTGGCGGCAGGACGCCGGCCTCGTCTGGGCGACCCCGGTGCCGGTGATCATCAACCATGACGGCCCGTTCTCGGGCCAGACCCGGCTGGTGGGCTCGCGCTGGACGATGATGCGCGGCTGCCGCGTCGTCCAGCTCGACACCGCGACCGGTGCTCTGGTCGCCGACGAGACCTGGCCCAGCGCCGTGCCCGAGAACGGTGCCCAGCTCTATGACGGCGAGAGCGAGACCCTTCTCGTCCGCACCGATGCCGGCTGGACGCGCCTGCTCCTCAACCGCGGCGGTGGCGCCGGCCAGGAGCTTGCCGACATCGTCACGAGCCTCTGCGGGCGGGCCGGCCTCGCTGCGGCCGACATCGAGGCGAGCGAGCTCGACGATACCGTCCCCGGCTTCGTCATCGGCCGCCAGACCACCGTCCGCGATGCCCTGGAGCCGCTGCTCCAGGCCTATGCCGCCGATGCCGTCGAGAGCGACGACCGGCTGGTGTTCAGGAAGCGAGGCCGTGCGCCGGTCGCCACCATTCCTGCAGACCTGCTGGTGCCGCTCGATGCCTCGCACCGGCGAGAGCTGGCGCGAGCGGCGCGCCCAGGAGGTCGAGCTGCCCGAGCGGGTCACCGTTCTCTATCTGGACAAGGACGCCGACTATCAGCAGGGCAGCCAGAGCGCCAGGCGGGCCGCCCCGACCATGGGCTCGCGTGAGCCAGACCAGCCTCGAGCTGCCCTTGGCCCTCGATGCCACCACAGCAAAACGCATCGCCGAGCGCAGCCTCTACAGCGCCTGGCTCGAGCGCTCCTCCTTCGAGGCCCTCCTGCCGCCCGACTTCCTGGCGCTCGAGCCCACCGACGTGGTCGATGTCGGCTTCCCGAGCGGCTCGACCTTCCGCGTCCGCCTCGGCCGCGTCGAGATCGGCGCCGACCTTTCTGTCAGTCTCCAGGCCGTGGCCCAGGAGGCGCCGAGCTACGTCTCGACCGTCACCGGCGAGGCGGGAGCGGGCAGGGTGATCCAGACCATCCCCGGCCAGGCGGCGACCAGGCTGATCCTGCCCGACCTGCCGCTGCTGCGCGATGTCGACGACACCGCCGGGACGGGCTCCCGGCTCTACTACCTCATGGCCGGCTACGGAGCGCCGGGCTGGCCCGGGGCTGCCCTCTATCGCAGTGCCGAGGGCACCAGCTGGAGCCAGGTCGGCCGGGCCCTCGGCGAGGCCGCCTGGGGTGCCGCCGCCAACGCCCTGGGCAGCCCGGGCTCGCCCTTCGCCACCGATGAGACGAACATTCTCACCGTCTTCATGACGACGGGCGGCGAGCGGCTGGAGAGCACGACCCAGGAGGCGATGCTCAACGGCGCCAACGCCGCCCTGCTCCTCAAGAGCCAATGGCGAGCCCGAGATCATCCAGTACCGCGACGTCACCCTCGACCCCGACGGCTCCTTTTTTCTCTCGGGGCTCCTGCGGGGCCGGCGGGGCACGGACGTCTTCGTCGATGGCCATGCCGCCGGCGAGCTTTTTGTTCTTCTCGATCCCGACGATGTCGAGACGCTGACGATGGGCCTGGGCGAGCTCGGGCTTGCCCGCAGCTACAGGGCCGTCGGCTTCGGCACCCTCTTCGAGGACGCCGACACCCTCGTCCGCACCCAGACCGGCCGGGACCTCATGCCCTACGCGCCGGTGCACGTCACCGGCAGCCGCAATCCCTCGGGCGATCTCGCCATCGCCTGGGTGCGCCGCACCCGCCTCGGCGGCGCCTGGCGCGACGGCACCGGCACGGTCCCGCTGGGTGAGGCGAGCGAGGCCTACGAGGTCGACATCCTGGACGGCCCCGAGGGCAGCGTGGTCCGCACCATCACAGGCCTCACCAGCCCCGCCGCCACCTACACCGCCGCCCAGCAGACCGCCGACCTCGGAGCACCCCAGGCCATGGTCCACCTCCGCGTCGTCCAGCTCTCGGCCGCCGTCGGCCGCGGCTTTTTTGCCAGTGCGAGCCTATTAGGGGACATCCAGCGGGTCGACCTGTGGCAGGAGGACGGCTTTGATCGGCTCGTCCGCGCCATTGAGAAAGTCCTGAACCCCCGAAATCAAGCTCCGAGGCTCCGTCGGCCTGTTTCGATGCGCATGCGAGCGCGGCATCTTCTCGCGACGCAATATCTCCGCACGAAAGGCATCAACCCTCAGTTCCCGAATGGGATCGTCAACTCCGTCTCGTTCGTGTCCACCACGAACACCGCGAGGAGCTTGGCCGGCTTCGTCTCGCTGGCATTGGCGCTGACGGCGTGGCGGTCGCCGGGCAGCTCGGAGAAGCTCTGTCCGGCCTCATAGGTCGTCACCGGTCCGTCGTTGACCTGACTGCGGATCGCCCCCTCGAGAACGGTCGCGTAGATGAAGGCGGATTTGGCATGCGTGTGGCCAGGCGAGTAACCGCCCGGGCCGTATTCGACGAGCACACCCTTGATGCTCTTGCCGGGAACGTTCGGCAGCTCGTGCTGGTAGACGAGGGTCACCTTGGCGTTCTTCGACTGCGGTGCAGCGGCGAGGACGCTGCCGAACGGCAGGGTGGCGACAAGCAGCGAACAGAGGATGTGTTTCACGGAGCCCTCCATCGGTTGGATGGTGTGGATCAGGCTCCTGCCTGTGAGCGGCGGAGCCATTCGTCGAGGCCGATGCGGCCGAGGCGCGCGTCGCCCAATGGCACGAGCGAGCGCTCTTCGACCCGGCCGCCCCAGTATCGGGCCTCGGGGTCGCGCACGACCTCACGCGGGTCGCCGACCGCCTTCAGATAGCGGGCGATGATGTCGTTGAACGGCGCTCGTTTTGGGCCGGCGATCTCGACGATGCCGTTGCGCGGCGCCGCGAGCGCCACATCGGCAACGATGGCAGCAACGTCGTCTGCCGCGATGGGCTGGAACAGGCCGGGCGGAAGCTTGACCATGTTACGAACCGAACTCGAAGCGGCGATGGCACCGAGGAATTCCAGACCTTGGCGCGGAAATAGCCGTTGTCGGGCGACCGGGCGAGTTGGCGAGGTCAATCACCACCTGTGTGCCGATCATGGCCTCTTTGAGGCCCTCGCCGGTGATGGTGTTGACGCCGCTATTGGGCGAGGCGGCGACGACCTCGTCGCCGACCTGGCGCAACATGGCGACGGCATTCATGGTTTACCCTCCCTTGCCGATCACTGGAGACCCTTAAACCGAATTCGGTCCCGGTCATGCCGAGCACGTCGCGCAGCACCCACAGCAGCGGGGGTGTCGCCGTCGACATCGACCTCGTGGGGTGCGCCGTTGATCTTTAACGTGAAAGCCATGCATGCCTCTAGGTGGCTGGGCTGATAGGACGCAGCCGGCCGACCTGGACAGCAGTCGGCCGGCTGCGTGGACCAATGGGCGCGTGTCGCTCACGGACGAACGTGGATGACCGTCTTTCCCGCGCGTCGCTCGGTCGCGTTGAAGGTGGCGATGGCATCGTCGAGGGCCGAGACATTGCCGATGTTTGTCCGCAGTCGTCCGTCCCGCACCCGCTTTACGATCTCACCCAGTTGGGCACGATCGAACTCGACAACGAAGTCGACCGTCAGGCCGTCGTCGGGCCGCGCCTCGGTCGGCCCGACGATGGACACCAGGGTTCCTCCAGCTCGAATCAGGCCTGCGGACCGCTTCTGGATGCCGCCGCCGATGACATCGAGCACGAGATCGACGCCGCCGACGTCTTCCAGCGTGTCGTTGTCGAGGTCGACAAACTCCTTCGCGCCGAAGTCGAGCGCCTTCTGACGGTCGGCCGCGCGTCCGGTGCCGATGACGTAGGCGCCGGCCTCACGCGCGAGCTGCGTCACGATCGACCCGACTGCGCCGGCCGCGCCGTGCGCGAGGACGCTCTGGCCCGCCTGAAGACGGCCGTGCTGGAACAGTCCCTGCCACGCGGTGAGGCCCGAGATTGGCAAACTCGCGCCCACCGCGAAGTCGACGTCGCCCGGCAGCGGCGCGAGGTTGCGTGCCTCGATGGCTACATACTCCGCCAGGGTGCCGTCGCGATACCAGTCGGCGAGGCCGAACACTCGCTGTCCCACCGACAGCCCCGTCGTGCCGTAGCCGACAGCGGTGACCACTCCGGCCAGCTCGTGGCCGGGGATCGACGGTGTTCGGTCACGGTCGCGGCGATCGGTCCAGGTCGAGGGCCACTCCAGCTCAGTCGGGACGAATCCCGACGCATGAATCTGAACGATGACGTCGTTTATCGCTGCCGGCGGCTCGGGCCGCTCCACCAGCTTCATCCCGGCCGTTCCCGCAGCCTGGTCCGTCACAACGATCGCCTTCATCGGAATCGACTCCTCGGTCATTCGTCTCTTTGCTGGATATGTTCCAGCGATAAAAAGCCCGTTCGACATCTAATGCCAGGTGCCATGAGTAGTTTCCGACAGCGGAAGTCGGACAGCGTGACCTCGCTTCTCGAACTGCTCGGTGCGGGGCAGGGGCTTGAGCAGTGACACATAAGCGTCCACCACCTTCGCGGTCGGGCCGGCTGGAGCCGCTCCGCTGATCTACGCGAGCGCCGCCACGGTGGCGACGACCAGCGAGACGGTGACAGCAAAGCCGACAGTCCTCGGCAATTTCACCGACATTCACCAGATGACCCACCCTCTGGGCTGAAATTGCGCCCCCATGAGGGCCTCGGCAAGGGTCGGCCGTGGCTATGAGCGCCTGCGGACGCCAGAGGCCAGTAACACGGGCATGGCGCGTGCCAGAAAACCAAAAACCCTCAAGGCGCGCCTTCCTATCAAGTCACGCTCGACGTCATCCAGCGGCGCCGCTCACAGTAGACGGGGGACCACCGTCGGACGTGATCTTGGCGCCGTGGTATTCGAGCTTGATTGGCGGTCGAAGGTGGGCCCCAGAAGCGGCTCCCGACTTTACCCGTCGCGTACAGCACAATCGCGCCGCTTCGCTCTCACCAGCACCATGATTCGGCAGCAGAATCGGGCGATGAGATCACCCGCCCTTCAACTCATATGGGAGACCGGGTCTAGATGAGCACCCCCAACCTCGCCATCGCGCACATCGCCGCCAGCCAGAACCAGAAAGAGGTCACCGCCAACGACGCCTTCGACGCGCTCGACCAGGCGATCTGCGGCCTCACCGCGATCAGCCTCACGGGCGCCTCCTCGCCGCTCGTCCTCGCCACCACGACAGCACTCCGCTCGGCCGTGCTGCAGCTCGACCCCACCCATCCCGGCGGCAGCTTCGATCTCGTCCTGCCGAACAACAAAAAGCCCTACACGATAAGAAACCTGTCGGGCGGGCCGGTGACGCTCCGGACCAGCGGCGGCACCGGCGTCACGGTCGCCGACGGCGAGGTCCGGCTGCTCTATGTCGACGGCACCGACGTGGTCGACCTCTCGCCCGCTGCCAGCGGTGGTGTGGCAGCACTGGATGATCTGAGCGACGTCGATACCAGCACGGCACCGCCCGCCTCCGGTGACGGCCTGCGCTGGACCGGCAGCCTGTGGGTGCCCGCGTCGCGCGGTCTCGACGTCGGCGTCTTCGTCCCCGACCGGCCCGATGCCGGGGCGCTTGTGATGAAGCTCGTGGTCGTCCGCGCCTTCACCCTGCCGGCGGGTCTCACCGGCTCGCGCGGCCATGCCGGTGCTGCCGCCACCGCGCAGGCGGACCTCGACATCCGCCAGAATGGCAGCTCGGTCGGCACCGCCCGCTTCGCCGCCGGGAGCGCCACGGCGACCTTCATCCTCGCCACGGCGCTGAGCCTCGCCGAGGGCGACCGGCTCGAGCTGATCGGCACCCAGCCCGCAGGACACCACCCTCGCCGACCTTTCTGTTCTTCTCAAGGGGAGCCTCGCCTGATGGCGCTTCTGTTCGTTGACGGCTGCGACCTCCACGCCGACCAGAGCGACCTGCTCCGCCGCTGGACCTCGGCCAGCTCCGGGACCCTGGTCGACATCCTCACCACCGGCGGCCGCTTCGGCGGCGGCGCCATCCGCCTGCGCACCAGCTCCAGCGACCAGAGCCTGAGCAAGGCCCTGGCCACACCCTATCCCGCCACCCTCGTCCTCGGCGCCGCCCTGATGCTCGAGCCCGAGAGCACGGTGGGCTCGGCCGGCGAGGACGAGATCCTCCAGCTCCTCGACAGCGGCGGCGTCGTCCACCTCACCCTCACCTGGTCGAGCCAGGACCAGCTGCTGCGCGCTTATCGCGGCACCCAGACCGGAACCCTGCTCGCCACCTCGAGCCAGACCCTGGCCGCCTCCGCCTGGGCCTTCCTGGAGACAAAGGCCACCGTCGCCGACAGCGGTGGCTCGATCGAGGTCCGGCTCGACGGTGCCTCCGTGCTGAGCTTCACCGGCGACACCCGCAATGCCGGCACCGCCGAGATCGCCACCATCCGCTTCAGCAGCCACTTCGTCGGCACCGGCAACCGCTACCTCCTGCGCCTCGACGACGTTTATCTTTGTGACACCACCGGCAGCCTCAACAACGACCTCTTGGGCGACGTGCGCGTCGTCACCCTCCGCCCCACCGCCGACACCGCCCAGGCCGACTTCACGCCGTCCGCAGGCACCTCGCACTTTGCTCTCGTCGACGACGCGCCCGACGATGATGGCGATGCCACCTACGTCGAGAGCGGCACCGTCGGCGCATCAGGACCGCTATGCCTATGCCGACCTCGCCGCCACCCCGGCGGCGATCATGGCCGTGCAGGTCGCCACCGTCGCCCGCAAGGACGATGCCGGCAGCCGCAGCCTCAGGGCGCTGATCAGCTCGGGGGCGACCACCGCCAACGGCGCCACCCGCGTCCTCGGCACCTCCTATGCGCTCTACGACGACCGCTTCGAGACCGACCCGGCCACCGGCGCTGCCTGGACCAAGGCCGGCGTCGACGCGCTCGAGGCCGGCGTGGAGGTCGTGGCGTGACGGTCGGGAGGGTCACCCAGGCAGCGGTCGAGATCCTGCTGCAGGCCGTGCCAAGGGCACGCCTAGTCAGCAGGCAGGCGAGTTGCTCCTGCATGGGATGCCCCGCGCGCGGCTGGGCCAGCAGGCGGTCGAGGTGTTGCGGAGTACGGCATTGGCTGCTGGTGCGGTTCCGCGACCGCCAATCATCATTCTCTGCCTCGGCGGCTGACCAACACGGGCCTCTGCTACAACCGCGAAATTTGCCCTGTGAGTGACGTGAACCCGAAGACACACCGCCCGCGGGGCGGCGCCGGTGCACCGCTGCACTAACAGCCACCGGCAGGCAATCTTTTCGTCCACGCTCGTGAGACGGAGGAAATCCACATGTCGCGACATGCATGACACAACCGCTAACTGCCCAACAGTAGTATGTATTAGCGTATCGGTAGATCGTTGTTTTGCCTGACCATCGCGCTAGTTTCGCACACCATTCCATGATAGCGTGTTGGGAAATCGCCTCAACCCTTCAGCCCACACCCAATCCAGCATTGGGAACGAAATGGCTGATCGTGCGGAAGTCGGTGCCAACGGTCCACCACCGTCGCGTGACGACGGGGCGGTTCGCGCGCCTACGGTAAGCCTGCCGAAGGGTGGCGGTGCCATCCGCGGAATTCGGCGAGAAGTTCGCGGCCAACCCGGCTACCAGGACGGGCACAGCGAGCGTGCCGATTGCCACCAGTCCGGGGCGGTCTGGCTTCGGCCCCCAGTTGTCATTGAGCTACGACTCGGGTGCTGGCAACGGTCCCTTCGGGTTCGGCTGGTCGCTGAGCCTGCCGCAGATCAGCCGCAAGACCGAAAAGGGACTGCCACAATACAACGACGCCTTCGAGTCCGACGTGTTCATGCTTTCGGGTTCGGAGGATCCAGCGGCTAATCTCGGGCCGTGAAATCGAGATGGGCCACCTTAGTGACCTTTCTGGTCCAGGCCCAGCGTCGGAATCGGCGCCGGGACTGGCGAGCTCAGCTGGAGAACGACCGAGAAGCGCCACAGCCCCTCGGGACTACCGATGGCGGGATGCGGCCGCGTGTCCTGATCCTGTCCGATGTCCGCTTCATACGTGAGGCTCTGGCCAGCATCCTCGGCCAGGAATGCGGGCTCTCGATCATCGGGGTTGCAGCCGACCTCGACGAGGCAGAAGCCCTTAGTCGGGCATTCGTGATCGACGTTGTACTTCTCGACGCCAGCTTGTCCGACGGCCTCGCCGCCGTCGGGCGCATCAAGGTGTTCAAGCCCGACGCCGCCGTCGTGGCGCTTGGGCTGGCGGAGACCAACGAGAAGGTCATAGCGTGGGCCGAGGCGGGAGTCGCCGGGTATGTGCCGCGCAACGCCAGGCTTGCCGAGCTATCTGGGGCGATCCGCGACATCCTGGGCGGCGAGCAACTGTGCACGGCGCGCGTCGCCGCGGGTCTGATGCGCCGTCTCGCGAGCCGCGCGGGACCGGTCAACGGCCCGACCGCGGGCGGGCATTCGGTAAGCTTGACCGCGCGGGAGCTGGAGATCGTCCACCTGCTCGGCGCGGGGCTCAGCAACAAGGAGATCGCGCGCCGCCTTGGCATTGCCCTCTCGACGGCGAAGTCGCATGTCCACAACGTGCTGCAGAAGCTGAGCGTCCCGCGTCGTGGCCAGGTCGGTGCGTGGATTTACCCTCACGTGGCCGAGATAGCAGGCCCCAGGTGAGCAACGATCGGCGCCTTCACGCCCTTTAGCGTGGCCCGACGGCTCGATCCCTTATCGACTATCGGATGGATAGCTTTCGTGATCGAGACGTGCGCGGACTGCCGCCTGCCCTCACGCAGCACGAAGGCATGGAGCTGTTGGCGCGCATTCGCACGGTAACGGTCACTCTCTCGAGGCTGCTCGGCGAGATCATCGAGCAGGTACTGTCGAGCCGGGTCGAGCTCGAGGTGGTAGCGAGGCTCGATGACTGGACGGCGCTGTGCGCGCGGCTCCAGCCCCTGTTGCCCGACCTGATCCTGGTCGGTCTCAGCTCCGATGATACCGACGCGCTTGCGGGCTCGATCCTCGAATGTGTCCCCGGGGCCAAGGTCATAGCCTTCACGGGCGATGGACGCCATGCCTTCCTGCACGAGATGCGCGCCCATCGGGCAGCCCTCATCGACGTCACCCCCGAGGCCTTGATCGCGGCGATCATTGGCAATCGGATAGCCGGGAGGATCTAGATCCCGGCTCATCCCTTTCTCGGCCGTTTGATCGATTGGCAGCCACGTGTTGGCAGGGAACGATGCACGCCGATGTCATAAATGTTGGGAGTGAGGCTGTTGCCGGCTAGGGCCGCTGCCGTGGTGGCAGACCAACCCGAGGCGTCAGTCGCTGAGGTGGTTGGGGAGCGTAGCTGCGAAGGCGAGGTTCGCGCATGCCGACGCCGTGCTCCAGGCGCCAGCCTGGACGTCACCCAGCGGGTCTAGCGTGATCGGGCCGGGCGATGGCGGTGAAGCAGAGATTGCCGGTATCGGTCCCAACAAGCCCGCCCACGCTCGCGGCCAGGCGTCGATCGCGAACCCGCCGCATGAAGCTGCGCGCTATTGGCCAGCCGCGACGCACATGCTCGCCGACGGCCGCGCGGTTTTCGCGCGCGCCGTGCGGCGCGGCGCTAAGCCAAGCGCTGGGCCAGCCGTGTGGCACAGAGGAGTCTGTCCAGCTTGGGGGGCCGGATGATGGCCGAGCGTTTGATGTGGAGTTACGGGGTCCAGATCGTCAATGGCCCCAACCTCGCGGGCAGCGGCGAGTTGCCGGTCGACGCCTACGACAAGCTGCGTGTGACGATCGACGCGGGCGCCTCCCACACGCTGGAGATCCTACCCGGCGCGACCGGCAACGTGCAGCTCCTCGTCATCAACCCGCGCCCGCCCAGCGCGAGACCTCACCTACGACGTGGGGGGCAGCGACGTGAAGCTCGACGGCGCTCACGTCCTCATCGGCGCCGGGGCGGTCGGCCTGCTGAGCGCGACGGTGGGCAGCCTGACCTTCAAGAACGCCACCGCCGCGCCGGCCGAGATCGACGTCCTGGTCGGCCGCAGCGCGGTCTCGTGATCGCAGGCGAACGCCTTCTCCAGGGGAGCCCAGCATGCCCATGCCGCTGACCTATCCCGGCGTCTACATCGAGGAGATCCCCAGCGGGGTGCGCACCATCACCGGCGTGGCGACCTCGATCACCGCCTTCATCGGCCGCGCGCGGCGCGGCCCGACCGACCGGCCGAGAGCTGGTGCAGAGCTTCGCCGAGTTCGAGCGGGTCTATGGCGGGCTGTGGGTCGACAGCACGCTGAGCTACGCCGTGCAGCAATACTTCCTGAACGGCGGCCGCGATGCGCTGATCGCGCGGGTCCACAACGCCGGCGTCGCCGCGACGCTGACCCTGCCGGACGCCTTCGACCTTGATCGCGGCGAGCGGAGGCGACTGGGGCGAAATCCTTGCGCGTGCGCGTGGAGCACGTCGGCCCGGACCGGTTCAACCTGATCATCAAGGACATGGCCACCGGCACCGTCGAACGGTTCCTGAACCTTTCGGCCGATGCCGACAACCGGCGCTTCGTCACCCAGGTGCTGCGCGGACGAATCGAACCTCGTGCGCATGGCGGCGACCCGGCGGCGCGCCCCAACGCGCACCCCGATCTGCCGCCCGGGCACGGATCCCTTCGCCAGCAACACCCTGTCCACCGGGTTCGGCACCAACGGCGACGACGGCCAGCCGCTCGACGACAACAGCATCTCGCTGGCCTCGCTGGAAGCGCAGAAGCGCGGGCTGTGGCTGCTCGAGCACGCCGACATCTTCAATCTGCTGTGCATCCCGCCGCTGACGCGCGACCAGGACGTCGCCCGGCAGACCTGGGATGCCGCCACCACCTTCGCCAAGCGCGCGCCGCGCGCTGGTCATCGTCGATCCGCCGAGCGGCCTGGGACGAGCCCGACGACGTCACCGGCGGGGCGGGCCTGGATACCATCATCACGCCGCGACGAGAACGCCGCCATCTATTTCCCGCGCGTGCGGATGGCCGATCCGCTGCGCGAGAACCGGCTGGAGACCTTCGCGCCCTGCGGCACCATCGCCGGCATCTATGCCCGCACCGACGCCCAGCGCGGCGTCTGGAAGGCGCCCGCCGGCATCGAGGCCGCGCTGATCGGCGTGCTGCGAGCTCAGCCGCCAACCTCACCGACGGCGAGAACGGCCGGCTCAATCCGCTCGGCGTCAACTGCCTGCGCAGCTTCCCGGTCGATCGGCCGCGTGGTCTGGGGCGCGCGCACGCTGCGCGGCGCCGACCAGCTGGCCTCGCGAGTGGAAGTACATGCCGGTCCGGCGCACTCGCGCTCTTCCTCGAGGAGAGCCTCTATCGCGGCACGCAGTGGGTGGTCTTCGAGCCCAACGACGAGCCGCTGTGGGCGCAGATCCGGCTCAACGTCGGCGCCTTCATGCAGAACCTGTTCCGCCAGGGCGCCTTCCAGGGCACGCACGCCGCGCGAGGCCTACTTCGTCAAGTGCGACAGGGAGACCACGACGCAGAACGACATCAACCTCGGCATCGTCAACATCCTCGTCGGCTTCGCGCCGCTGAAGCCCGCCGAGTTCGTGGTCATCCAGATCCAGCAGATCGCCGGCCAGGTCGCAGGCCTAGGAGAGAGCGCCATGGCCCAGTTCACCGTCAACGCGCAGCGCTTCGACCCGTACAAGAACTTCAAGTTCCGCGTGAAGTGGGACGGCCGCTACGTGGCCGGCGTCAGCAAGGTCGGCGCGCTCAAGCGCACCACCGAGGTGGTCGAGCACCGCGAGGGCGGCGATCCCTCGCACGCGCCGCAAGTCGCCCGGGCCGCACCAAGTTCGAGGCGATCACGCTCGAGCGCGGCGTCACCCACGACACCGAGTTCGAGAAGTGGGCCAACAAGGTCTGGAACTTCGGCTGCGGGCCTGGGCGCGGAGGTCTCGCTGAAGGACTTCCGCAAGGACATCATCATCGAGGTCTACAACGAGGCCGGCCAGCTCGCGCTCGCCTACAAGGTCTTCCGCTGCTGGGTCTCGGAGTACCAGGCGCTGCCCGACCTCGACGCCAACGCCAACGCCGTCGCGATCCAGCACATCAAGCTCGAGAACGAAGGCTGGGAGCGCGACTACGACGTGCCCGAGCCGAGCGAGCCGAGCTTCACCGAGCCAACGGCCTAAGGTGGCATGCGTCCCCTGCGCGAAGCGGAGATCCTGGCGCTGTGGGAGCACGGTGCTGCGCGGCATCCGATCGACCGGGCGCTGCTGCTCTGCGCCGCCGCCCGCCCGGACCTGCCGCCGGATCGTCTCGCCGACCTTCCTCTGGCGCTGTCAACCTAGCGCTGCTCTGCCTCCGCCAGGCCTGCTTCGGATCCAGCCTCGAGGCCTATCTCGACTGCCGCAGGCCTGCGGCGCGCGGCTCGAGCTGGCGCTCGATGTCGATGAGCTGGCGGCTGGCGCCTGCGACCACGACGCCCCGCGGCGAGCTCGCCCTCGGCGCGTTCCGCTTCCGCGCTACCCGACAGCCGCGACCTTGCCGCGGTGGCCCGCGAGGGCGGGCGCGACGCGGCGCTGCGGCTGTTGGCTCGCTGCTGCCTCGAGCCTGAGCAGGCCGCGGGCAGCGCACTGGCCGGGGTGTTGGCAGAGGCGGAGGCCGGTCTGGAGGCGCTCGACCCCGCCGCCGAGCTGCGCTTGGCCGTCGCCTGCGCGGCCTGCGGCCACGGCTGGATGGTCGGCCTTCGATGTCGGCGCGCTGCTGTGGGAGGAGCTCGTCGCCCAGGCGCGCGGGCTGCTCGCCGAGGTGCACGTGCTCGCCCGCGCCTACGGTTGGAGCGAGGCGGAGGTGCTGGAACTCTCCCGCAGCCGGCGCGCCGCCTATCTGGCCATGGTCGCCGCATGAGCGGCATGCTGCACCGGCTCGCGGCGCTGGCCATGGGTCAGCCTAGTCCCGTGCACGCCGCCGCCGCCCTGTCTTTCGCTGCGGCGCCGGCTCTGCTCGAGGCCGCCGCGGCGGCTGCGCCCACTGCCGAGCCGCCGTCCCTCGAAGGCGTGGCGCCGAGCCCCGCGAACGGCGGCGGTGCCGACGCTGCGCAAGCGTCGATGCCCGCCTCCGGCGCCGACGGCGCCGCGGTCGAGGACGATCGGAAGTCGCGTGCGGCGCCGATGACGTTTTCCGCCCTCGCCCAGCCTGCCCCCCGGCTGGGCGAGCTCAGCCGGCGCACAGCGCCGTGACGCCCGAGACGGTACTTATTCGCCCCCCTATCGTCCGACCCGCCGTCGGCGACGGCTGCGATGAAGCGTCTCTCCCCATGTCGAGTCCCGCCGACATCATCCGCCCCGCCGTTGGCGACGGCCTCTCGGGCGAGCGAGCGACATCTGCGAAAGAACCGCGAGCGGCGGCCTTCGAAACGCGCATCGTCCCGCCGCTGCTCCCCGCCGTGACGCCGACCCGCCCCGCCTTCCTTGCGGCTGCGTCCGGCTGGCATTCTCAGGGCGAGCCCGCCGCGCGCGCGCGGCACGCCTCGGACCCCGCCGAGGTTCATGTGAGCATCGGCCGCATCGAGGTCACCGCGGTCCACGAGGCGCAGCCGCCGCGACGGCAGCAGGCGCACGGCCCCAAGCCGATCGCTGGACTGGACCAGTATCTCGCGCGCCGCAGGTCCGGGCGGCCATGAGCACCGCGCTCGCCATCGCCGGCGTTACCGCCGTGCTGCGCGACCTGCTCAACGACGGGCTGATCAACCACAATGTCGAGTGGCGTGCTCGGCAGCACCATCACCGTCAGCCTGATGCCGCCCGACCGCGTGGTGGCCACGGGCGGCGCCGAGGCCTCGCAGCTCAATCTCTTCCTGCACCAGGTGACGCCCAACCAGGGCTGGCGCAACGAGCGCCTGCCCTCGCTCGACGGCGCCGGACGCCAGCGGCTCTCGAATCCGCCGCTCGCGCTCAACCTGCACTACCTGCTGTCTGCCTACAGCTCCGGCGACCTGCATGCCGAGATCCTGCTCGGCTACGCCATGCAGCTGCTGCACGAGACGCCGGTGCTCAGCCGCGGCGCGATCCGCACCGCGCTCGACCCGTCGCCGCCGGTCGGCGCCGTGCTGCCGCCGGCCCTGCGCGCGCTCGCCGATTCCGGGCTGGAGGACCAGGTCGAGCAGATCAGGATCACGCCCGAGTATCTCAGACACCGAGGAGATGTCGAAGCTCTGGACCGCGATCCAGAGCCATTATCCGGCCGACGGCGGCGTACATGGCCAGCGTGGTGCTGATCGAGGCCGAGCAGCCCGTCCGCTCGCCGCTGCCGGTGCTGTCGCGCGGGCCGGTCGACCCCGTCACCAACCGCGACCGCGGCGTGGTCGTGCAACCGAGCCTGCTGCCGCCGCTGCCGACGCTGGACGCCGTCGTGCCGCCCGGCCGCCAGCCCGCCGCCAGGCTCGGCGAGACCATCGACCTCAAGGGCGAGAACCTCGACGGCACGGGCCGCGAGGTGGTGCTCGTCAACGACCGCTTCGAGATCGAGGAAACCATCGGCGCCATGGCCACGGGCGGCCGGGCGGTGATCCAGTTCGCCATCCCGGTCGCGCAGGCGCCGGACTTCCCGGTCGGGATCTACCGCGTCAGCGCGCGGATGGTCCGCCCGGGCGAGGCGCAGGGACGCCAAACCAACCGCCTGGCGCTGATGCTCGCGCCGGAGATGACCGGGCTGCCGCTCAACGTGGCGCGCGACGGCGCCGGCACCGCAAGCTTCACGCTCGAACTTCCGCCCGGCGGTGCGCGCAGGGGCAGCAGGTCGCGCTGGTGCTCGGCCAGCAGGAGTTCGTCCCGCAGCCCTTCGTCGCGCCGGCCACGGCGCTCAGCTTCGTCATTGCCGACGCGCCGGTTGGCGCGCACCTGGCACGGCTGCGCATCGACGGCATCGACAGCCCGATCATCGACCGCTCGGTCGATCCCCCCGTCTTCCTCGACCAGCGCATCGTCATCGCATGAACGCCCCGGCTCCGCTCAGCGACTGGACCGACGCCAACCAGCGCCTGCTGGTGGCCGAGTTCGCGCTGATCAAGGCGCTGCTCGGCGGCGGCGACCTCGCGGCCGCGCGCGAGCGGATCGCGCTGTGCCGGGCCGCCCTCGCTGCGCCGGCGGCCATCGACCGTGTCGTCGAGCGCCTCGGCCTATCCGCCTTCGAGCGCGACCTGCTCCTGCTCGCCGCGGGCGTGGAGATGGACGCCGAGCTGGCGGCGCTGTGCGCCGCGGCGAAGGCCGGCGCGCGCCGGCCGTGGGCGACCTTCGGGCTGGCGCTCGCCGTGCTGGCCGACGGCCACTGGAGCGCGCTCACCCCGGCGCGGCCGCTGCGCCGCTGGCGGCTGGTCGAGCTGGCCGATGATGCCGGCCTCGTCGCGGCCCGGCTGCGGATCGACGAGCGGGTGCTGCACTGCCTGGCCGGCATCGACTATCTCGACGCGCGCCTGCAGCCGCTGCTGCGCCGCGTCGCCGATCCCGAGGCGATGGCCGAGCCGGGCACGCCGCCGCCGCGCAGGCCATTGCCGCCGCGCTGGAGCAGGCCGGCCCGCCGCTGCCGGTGCTGCAGCTCTGGGGCGACGACCCGCATGGCCAGCGCGACGTCGCCGCGCGCGCCGTGGGGCGCTGCGGCCTGCAGCTCTTCGCGCTCGCCGGCGAGGACATCCCCGCCGAGCCCGCAGGAGGTCGAGGCGCTCGCCGCCCTGTGGGAGCGCGAGGCCGCGCTGCTGCGACAGCGCGCTCCTCGTCGAGTGCGGCGACAGCACGCCGTCGCCGGCCGTGCGGCGCTTCCTGGAGCGGGTCGGCGGCGCTGACCTTCCTGGGCGCGCGCGAGCCGGTGACGCTGTGCCCGCGCGGACCTGCGCTTCCGCGGTCGACAAGCCCGATCGCGCCGACCAGCTGCGGCCTGTGGGAGCAGGCCCTGGGCGCGGCGGCGGCGCGCCTGAACGGCGCGCTGGACGGCGTGGCCTACGCAGTTCCGGCTGAGCGCGCACGACATCCGCGCGCACGCGGCACGGCGCTGGCGCGCGAGCCGGCCGTCGCGAGCCGCGCCGGACGCGGCGCTGTGGCAGGCCTGCCGCGGCCTCGGAGCGGCCGCGGCTGGACGGCCTGGCGCAGCGCATCGAGGCCGTCGCCGGCTGGGACGACCTCGTGCTGCCCGAGGCGCAGAAGCGACCTGCTGCGCCAGATCGCCGTCCACGTGCGCCACCGGCTCGACGGTGTACGAGCGCTGGGGCTTCGCCGGCGAAGGGCACGCGCGGGCTCGGCATCAGCGCGCTCTTCGCGGGCGAGAGCGGCACCGGCAAGACCATGGCCGCCGAGGTGCTGGCCAACGAGCTGCACCTCGACCTCTACCGCATCGACCTCTCCGCGGTGGTGAGCAAGTACATCGGCGAGACCGAGAAGAACCTCGCCCGCGTCTTCGATGCCGCGGAGGACAGCGGCGCCATCCTGCTCTTCGACGAGGCCGACGCGCTGTTCGGCAAGCGCAGCGAGGTCAAGGACAGCCACGACCGCTACGCCAACATCGAGGTGAGCTACCTGCTGCAGCGCATGGAGGCCTATCGCGGCCTCGCCATCCTGACCACCAACCAGAAGGCGGCGCTGGACACCGCCTTCCTGCGCCGGCTGCGCTTCGTCGTCCAGTTCCCGTTCCCCGACGCCGGCGAGCGCGAGGCGATCTGGCGCCGCGTCTTCCCCGCGGCGACGCCGACCGGGCCGCTCGACTATGCCAAGCTGGCGCGGCTCCAGATGGCCGGCGGCAACATCCGCAACATCGCGCTGAACGCCGCCTTTCATGCCGCCGAGGCCGGCGAGCCGGTGGGCATGGCGCACCTGCTGCGCGCGGCGCACGCCGAGGCCGCCAAGCGCGAGCGGTCGCTGTCCGAGGCTGAGACGCGGGGGTGGGTGTGAGACGGCCGTCCGCTCATTCCCGGCGGCACGCAGCCCTGCGCCCGAGGCGCCTCGAGGCGGGAGGCTGAGCGATGCCGCATCGTCGAACCGGCGAGCGACGCTCCTCACGGCCAGCCTCCGGCGGTGCCGCCGCTCGTGCGCCCCTCGGGCCGAAGCCTGGCACCGCCAAGCTGCTCGACGCGGGCATGCGCGCGCTGATGGAGCCCCGCCTCGGCCATGACTTCGGCAAGGTGCGCGTGCACGACGGCGCCGAGGCGTCATCGGCCGCGCATGCGCTCGGCGCGCGCGCCTTCACGCACGGCGACGACATCGTCGTCGACGCGCCCGGCGGCGCCGCAAGCTCGCGCCTGCTTGCCCACGAGCTTGCGCACGTGGCCCAGCAGCGCGAGGCCTTGACCATCGAGCCCCGCGTCTCCCAGCCCGCTGAGGCCGACGAGCGCGCCGCGGAAGCGGCTGCCGATGCGGCCGTATCGGGGCGCGACGGCGGCCCGGCCGCGGCTCCCCGCTCGGCGGTTCCCGCCGTGCAGCGCGACGCCGATCCGAATGCGGCGCCGGACTTCCACCTGCGGCCCTCGCCCTGGTTCCAGCGCTCCATGGGGCGGCTGGTCGTCGACGGCTTCCCGACCGGCAAGGCCACGCTCACCGGGACGCAGATGGACCAGATCAGGTTCCACGCCTCGATCCTCAAGACGCTGCTGGACGGCGCGCCTGGTGGACGGGTGAGCGTCACCGGCCACGGCGACGCCGTCGGCACCGACGAGCGCAACCTGGCGCTGGGCACGGAGCGCGCCGAGGCCGTGGCCGCGGTGCTCGTCGAGGCGGGGATCTCGAAGGACCTGATCGGCACCGACAGCGCCGGCAGGAGCGCGCCGGCCGTCCCGGCGAAGGGGGCGGAGCCGCAGAACCGCCGGGCGGTGATCGGCTTCACCCCGCCCCTCAACCTGCCGGGGTTCGGCACGCCTGCCCTCACGCCGCCGACCCTCGACATCAAGCCGACGCCCAATCTGGACATCGGCCCGAAGCTGCCGAAGCCTCACATCGACCTCGGTTTCGGCGGCCCCACCCTGCCGCCACCCGGGCCGCAGGAGCCGGGGCCGGGACCGGGCCCCCAGGGGCCGAGCGACGAATGGTGGAAGCGCTCCGAGGAGATGCTGCGCCGGGCGCAGGAGATCGAGAAGAAGCTGCCGAAGGACAACCGCAGCATGGTCGACCGCCTCGGCGACGCGGTGGTGGACGTGCTGGAGCCGCTCATCAAGCGGCTGCCCGTCTCCGAAGACCTCAAGAAGAAGGCGCGCGAGGGCATCCGCGACGGCGTCAAGGCGGGCAGCGAGAAGCTGTGCGAGGCGGGCATCGATGCCGCCGCCAGCGGCCCCGAGGCCGATGCGCTGAAGGCGGCCTGCAAAGGGATCATCCAGCTAAAGCCCGGCCAGTCCTCGGAGGGCCAGAAATGACGCGCGTGCAGGTGCACATCGACCGCCTGGTGCTGAAGGGCCTGCGCCACGAGTCCCGGCATGCGGTCGGCGAAGCCCTGCGCGCCGAGCTCGCCTTCCTGCTCGCCCAGCCCGATGCGATGGCACAGATGACGGCGCTCCGCGAAGGCGCGGCTCTTCCGAAGGTTCGCGCACGCCTCGCCGCCGATGCATCACCACGCCAGACCGGCGCGGCGGTGGCGCGCGCCATCGCCGGGGGGGCGAAGCGATGAGGCGCGCCCTGCCTGACCGGTCACGCAAGCCGGAAGCCTCGGTCAGCAGAGCGCAGCGGCCGCACAAGACATGGGGCTGCCAGGCAAAGGACTCGCCATCCGGCGGGACATGCCCAGCGTGCGCAAGGAAGCGGTCCGCCGCGCAGAGCGGTCTTTCGCTCGGCCGGCCGGGCGACGCCCACGAGCGCGAGGCCGAGGGCATCGCCGAGAGGATGATGGGCCAGGCGGCTCAGCCGGACGGGCGGCCGAGCCTGTCGCGCGTCGGCAGCGTCGAAGCCGGCGACACGCCCCCCGACGCGGTGGCGCGGACCCTCGCCGGTCCCGCGCGACCGATCCACGCGCCGGCCCTGGCGATGATGGAGCGGCGCTTCGGGCGCAGCTTCGCCGACGTGCGGGTCCACGCCGCCGGCGGTGCGGCGGACTCCGCCGCGCAGATCGGCGCGCGCGCCTACACGCGCGGCCGCGGCATCGCCTTCGCCGCCGGCCAGTATCGGCCAGGCACCCCCTCCGGGCTGCGGCTGCTGGCCGACGAGCTGGCCCATGTGGTGCAGCAGGCCGGGCGGAGTGATGCGCCGGTGCAGCGCGACCTGGCGGTCGAGCCCAAGGGCGTGAACCAGAAGGAGCGCGTCCTGTCCGAGCAGGACATCAAGGCGGCCATCGCCTTCAACGGCGCCCGCATCAAGAAGAAGGCGGCGCTGCGCGAGATCCGCGACATCGTCGGCCTCGACGAGGGGCCGGTCGAGTTCGATCGCGACCTAGCGCTCGCCGTCGGGCGCTGGCAGGCGATGCACGGGGTGGCCCAGGACGGCCAGCTCGGCCCCGTGACGATGATGCTGCTTGTCGAAGAGCTGCAGGGCGCCGGCAGCGCCGCCTTCAAGGCGGCCTTCAACGACGCGGCCGACTGGATCGCCGAAGAGGTCAATTCGCGCAACACCGACAAGTCCCTCGCTCGCTGGGCGCTGTCGGTGCTCGACAGGATCTGCCCATGAGGCTCGCTGCGAGGAAGCCCGTGCCTGCATCCGCGCCTTCGCCGGGTGTGCTGCGGTGAGTGTCGCATCGCCCCTGCAGGCGGCTCCCGCGAAGGCCGCGTCGGGAACTGCTTCCGCTCTTAGCGCACTCGTGCAGCGCAAGTGCGTGTGCGGATCGCAAACGTCTGCGCTTACGGGTTCCTGCGAGGACTGCACCAAGCAGCAGCTCGTGCAACCCGCCTCAGCAGGAGGCTTGGGCAACTCGGCCGGAGGCGAAGCGCCGTCGATTGTCCACCAGGCTATCAGCGCGCCCGGGCGACCGCTCGATGCCGGGACGCGCCGCTTCTTTGAAGCGCGCTACGGGCACAATTTCGGCGACGTGCAGGTGCACACCGACGCCGGTGCAGCGGACTCAGCGCGGGCATTGAATTCGCTGGCCTACACCGTCGGGCGCCATATCGTGTTCGGCCCCGGACAGTACGCCCCGCACGCCCAGGGCGGTCAGCGGTTGCTCGCCCATGAGCTGGCGCACACCGTCCAGCAGCGCGGCGCGACGGGCAGCGTGCAGCGCCTCGCCATCGGTCGGCACGACAGCGCAATGGAACGCGAGGCGGACCACGCGGCGCAGAGCGCCCTCCGCGGTCACGACGTTCGCATCCAGCTGCGGGCGAGCAGCGAGCAGGTGCAGGGCTTCTCCGTCACCGAGGAGCCTGCCGGCGGCTGCGGGATCTGCTACGACGTCGAGTTCCCGGGCAAGGGGCCGCAGAACGCAGGCCGGGTGGCGCACACAGTCGTCCAGGCGGCGTTCGTCGCCGCGCTCTCCGGAGTCGGCAAGTATCGCTTCGTCGAGTTGCCGTTCAGCGCGCCTGGCGACGAGAACGGGCGCCTGGACCTCGCCGTCGCGACCCCAACCGGGTTCGCCATCGGCGAGATCAAGCCGGCGACGCCCAACGGTGAAAAGCAGGGGCTGAAGGATCTCGAGTGGTACACGACGAATATCGCGGCAGTACATCCGCTCGCGACCGTCGAGCCGCTCGTCACCGCTATTCCTGTCGGCGGCGGCCTGCCCATGCCGGATGCCCTTGCCACCGTGGCCAACTGCTCTCAGCAGCTGCTCGGCGTCATCATGATGCGGCCGGGCCTATACGGCTATTTCTGCGAGCCTCCGTTCAGCAAGGCTCGCCCGACCTGCCCCTGCAACAAGCTTGTCCCGCCACTTCCGGTGCCCGTGGACGCGAAGGAGAAGAAGAAGGTCGACGAGAAGGAAAAGAAAAAGTCGATGACAGGGAGCCGTACCGGCCGCCGTTAGGCCCCATTCCTGTGCCGGCAGCCCGGGACATAGCTGCCTATCTCATCGTCCTTGGCCTAGGTGCGGCGCTCATCAAGTTCGGCGGCAAGAGGATCCTTGGGCCGCTGACGGCGATGGCCGTGATCGTGCTGCTCGCCAATGGCGCGGAGGCTTCCATCGGGCTCGAAGGCGACGATGCGCTCGAAGCCTTGTTCAAGCTCTCCGACGCCAAGGGCCAGCAGATCCCGGACGACGTCAAGGACGCGCTGCGCAAAGACCCCGAGCTGCGCCAGCTCCTTACCGACGCGGCGAAGTCCGGCAACTACTCGCAAGCGGAGCAGAAGGCGGGCGAGGCGATGACGCGTTCGATCCTCAACAATCGCGACGCCTTCACCCAGGAGGAGCTGGAGATCCTGCTCAAGGCGACCGAGGGCAACAAGGGCTCGCTACCGCAGGGCGAGGTCACGGTCGAGGAACTGAAGAAGCAGATCGAGCTGAAGAAGAAAGCTGCGGCAGGGCAGCCTGCGGAAAAGCCCGGCCGCGGAGGCGAGGCCCCCGGCGCCGATCGGCCGATGTCCCCCGGGGCGGGCGCCGCTCCGTCGGTCGCGCCAAAGGCGCCGGAAGAGCGGCTGGTGGACGGCATGGCGAGCAGCCTCGGCGGGGGGCCGAAGCTCACCCCTGCCTTGAAGGCGAGACTGATCGAGGCGGCTCGTTCCGCCAGCCCAGCACTCACCGATGCGGAAGTGGACGAACTGTTGGCGCGGCTTGGGCCGGCGGCAGGCAAGTCCGAGGACGAAATCGTGGAGTCGGTCCGGCATGGCATAACGACGCTGCGAACCAGCAAGAAGGGCGAAGCCGGGCCCGACGCGCCCGAGCAGGGCGCGACGGGGAACGAGAAGAGCCCTCCCAGCGGCCCCGGCACGGTTCCCGTCGACCAGGCGGTGAAGAAAGCGAAGCAAGGCAAGGAGGACCCCGAGACGAAGAAGGTTCTGGAGGAGACGTTCGGCTTCGTAAAGTCGGGCAACGTCATCATCCTGGGTCCGAAGGATCTCGTCTTCGTCGAAGGCAGAGCATTCTCGGGATCCGTCGTCGGCCGCGACAAGGACGGCCGCCTGTTCTTCGGCAAAGCAAACGTCACGCCACACCGGGCAGGCGGCAGCTGGCGGCTGGATGTCCCGGCCGGGTTCAAGCTCACGGGCGCGGCCGGATACTACGGCGCCACACAGGAATTTACCGCGCCCGCCGTTCCCGGCGCCGGTGTCGCCAGGCCTGCGGCAGCCCCCGCCGGCAAGCCGGCAGAAGCAAACCCATGAGCAGCTTCCCCAACTCCCCACACCTTCTCAAAGGCGGCCTCGTGCTGATCGATGCCGACACGGCGCGCGTGCTGCGCATCATCTCGCTGCAGTACAACCCCGACTCGCTGACCCGCACCCTGCAGGTCCAGGCCGCGGGCGGCGGAGGCGGGGCAGCGGTCGGAGCCGATGCGCTTCAAGGGCCCGGCGGTCGAGACGATCAAGCTCGAGGCCGAGATCGACGCCACCGACCAGCTGGAGTTCCCCGACCAGAACCGCAACGCCGGTGGAGATCGGCATCCAGCCGCAGCTCGCGGTGCTGGAGTCTGCTCGCCCATCCGACCAGCGCCCAGCTGCTGCGCGTCGATGCCGAGGCCAGCTCCGGCACGCTGGAGATCGCGCCGATGCTGGCGCCGCTGGCGCTCTTCGTCTGGAGCAAGAGCCGCATCGTGCCGGTGCGGCTCACCGACTTCTCGCATCACCGAGGAGGCCTTCGACCCGGCGCTCAACCCGATCCGCGCCAAGGTGAGCCTCGGCCTGCGCGTGCTGTCGGTCGACGACCTCGGCTTCGCGCACAAGGGCGGCAGCCTGTTCATGGGCTATCTGCAGACCAAGGAGCAGCTCGCCGCCAAGGCGCAGGCCGGCAGCTTCGCCGCGCTCGGCATCGGAGGGATCGGCTGATGGACCCGATCCAGGCCTTCCTGCAGGCCAACGCGCTGGTCACCGCCGCTCTTCCCGCCGACCAGCCGCTACTACGGCATCGCCGCGGCGCAGCTCACGCTGCCCGACGGCACGCACGGTCGCCTATCTCCGGCGCCGGTTCGTGCCGCCGCCGGAGGGCTTCGCGCTGCTGCAGCGAGCATGTCGTCGTCGGCCGGCGACCGGCATCGACAATCTCGCGGCGCAGTATCTCGGCGACCCGCAGCAGTACTGGCGCATCTGCGACGCCAACCGCGCGATGCGGCCCGACGAGCTGGTCGAGACGGTCGGGCGGCGCCTGCGCATCACCTGCCCGAAGGCGTCCCGGGAGCGAGGCGATGCTGGCTAAGGGCATCCAGCTCACGCCTGCTGATGGGGCCGGTCGTGCCGATCCCGGCGCCGCGCGTGGTGATGGACGCGCTCGACAGCGTCGCAGGTGACGACCGCGGCCGGCAGCGCCAGCGGCTTTCAGCTGTCCTTTCAGTTCATCCGCCAAGTCCGAGCTCAACACGATCTTCCTGATCGCGGCGGGCACAGACGACCTCGCATCGGCACGCCGCCGCTGCGGGTGCATGCTGGTCGTGACCCTCAACGGCACGCCGCAGCCGCTGTTCGACGGCGTCATGACCAACGTCGAGGTGCAGCCGGGCAGCGAGCGGCTCGCCGGCACGGTGACGGTCACCGGCGAGGACCTGACCAAGGTCATGGACATGCAGGACTTCAGCGGCCTGCCCTTCCCGGCCATGCCGATCGAGGCGCGCGTGGCGCTGCTCTGCGCCAAGTACGCGCCGTTCGGGATGATCCCGCTGCCGATCCCGGTGCTGTTTCCGGACGTGCCCATCCCGATCGACAAGATCCCGGCGCAGCAAGGGCACCGACCTCGCAATACATCCAGCAGCTGGCCGACGAGGTGGGCTACGTCTTCTACATCGAGCCCGGCCCGGCGCCCGGCACCAACATCGCCTATTTCGGCCCCGAGATCAAAGTCGGCGTGCCGCAGCCCGCGCTCAACGTCGACATGGACGCGCTCACCAACGTGGAGTCGCTGAGCTTCTCCTTCGACCCCACCAAGGGCGTGCTGCCGGTCGTGTTCATCCAGAACCAGCTGACGCGGGTGCCGATCCCGATTCCGATTCCCAACCTCAACCCGCTGCAGCCGCCGCTGGGCGCGCTGCCGACGCCGATCGCCAACATCAAGGTGCTCAAGGACACGGCGAAGATGAACCCGATGCAGGCGATCTCGCGCGGGCCTGGCCGAGGCCAAGCGCTCGCAGGATTCGGTGAGCGCCCGCGGCAGCCTCGACGTGCTGCGCTACGGCCGGCCGCTGAAGGCGCGCCAGCTGGTCGGCGTGCGCGGCGCCGGCATCGCCTATGACGGGCTCTACTACGTGCAGAGCGTCACCAGCACGCTGAAGCGCGGCGAGTTCAAGCAGAGCTTCAACCTCACGCGCAACGGTCTGATCTCGATCACGCCGAGGGTGCCGGTATGAGCGACGACGACGGCGGCAACGGACAGTTCTACGGCAAGTACCGCGGCATGGTGCTGAACAACATCGATCCCATGCAGCAGGGCCGCCTGCAGGTCCAGGTGCCCGACGTGGCCGGCCTCATCCCGACCACCTGGGCGATGCCCTGCGTGCCCGTCGCCGGCATCCAGAACGGCATGTTCGCGCTGCCGATGATCGGCTCCGGCGTGTGGGTCGAGTTCGAGCAGGGCAATCCCGACTATCCGATCTGGGTCGGCTGCTTCTGGGGCAGCGCGGCGGAGGTGCCGGCGCTGGCGCGCGCGACGCCGCCGGCGCGTGCCCGCCATCACCCTGCAGACGCCGCTGCAGAACGGGCTCACCATCTCCGACCTGCCCGGTCCCACCGGCGGCATCATGCTGAAGAGCGCCACCGGCGCGACGCTGATCGTCAACGACACCGGCATCTACATCCAGAACGGCAAGGGCGCGATGATCACGCTGATCGGCCCCACCGTGACCATCAACGCCGGCGCGCTGACGGTGATCTAGAGCCATGCCGGGACCCCTCCTCCACCTCGGCGCCACGGTGCTGTGCGCCCATGGCGGCACCGCCATGCCGACCGCGCCCAATCCCGCGGGTGCTGGTGAGCGGCCAGCCGACCGCGACCATGGCCGGCGCCCTATGTCATCGCCGGCTGCCCGTTCAACGTCAGCGGCGGCGCCGGTGCCCTGCGTCACCGGCGCAGTGGGTGGTGGCGGCGCTGCGCGTCTTCTCCAACGGCCAGCCGCGTGGTGCTGATGGACAGCCAGGCGATCTGCGTCCCCAACGGCACGCCGCTGCTGCCGGTCGCCGCGCAGACGCGGGTCATCGGGAGCTGAGGCGGCCATGAACCTGCGCTATCCCTACCAGTTCGACGGCCGCGGCCGCACCGCGGAGGCCGACGAGGACGCCTATATCCGCGGCCTGATCGAGCAGGTGCTGTTCACCGCGCCCGGGCGAGCGCGTGATGCGCCCCGATTTCGGCAGCGGGCTCATGCAGCTCGTCTTCGCCCCCAACAGCGTCGAGCTCGCGGCGACCACGCAGTTCCTGGTGCAGGGCGCGCTCCAGCAGTGGCTGGGCAACCTGATCGCGCTGGAGGCCGTCGAGGTCGAGGCGGTCGATCGCGACCCTGCGCGTGACCGTGCGCTACACGATCCGCCGCACGGGCACGAGCCGCAGGCGGCGAGCTTCGAGCGCAGCGGAGCGCCCGCATGATCTACCACTGCTGCGACGAGCGTCGCCGCAACGCGGTGGCGGCGCATCCCACGCCTCAACGGCATCGACTACCTGGAGGTGCTCGACCGCGACGCGCCGGCGGGCAGCCCGCGCCAGCGCACGCTCTTCCTGTGGCTGCTGAAGCCGGTGCCGGCGAGCTTCAGCGCCGCGCAGCTGCGCATCGACGGCGGCGAGCGCATGCGCGTCATCCGATGCGAATGGGTGGCGACCGCGCCTCGACGCGCCGCCGGCCGCGGCGACGCCCGCGGAGCTGGCGCTATTTCGCCGCCTTGCCGGCGCCCGACCACGTGCTGGTGATCCGCGACGGATCGCTACGGCGACTTCTCGCCCTATCTGCTGCGCCTGGTGCGCTCGGCGCTCGACGCCACGCCGCCGCACGGCTTCGACCCGCGGCTGTCGCGAGGTCGACTTCTCCTTCAAGGTCGAATGCCCGAGCGAGTTCGACTGCCAAGCCGGTGACGGATCTGCCCCGACGAGCCCGTTCCGGCGCCGGTGATCAACTACCTGGCGAAGGACTATCCGAGCTTCCGCCGCCTGATCCTCGAACCGCATCACCCAGCTGGTCCCGGGCTGGACGGAGCGCAGCGCCGCGGATGTGGGCGTGACCCTGGCGGAGCTCATCGCCTATGTCGGCGACCAGCTGTCCTACCAGCAGGACGCGATCGCGCACCGAGGCCTATCTCTGGAACGGCGCGGCTGCGCACGCTCGCTGCGCCGCCATGCGCTGCTGGTCGACTATCACCTCCACGACGGCTGCAACGCGCGCGCCTGGATGCAGCTGCAGGCCGGCGGCCGACGGCGATCGCGCTGCCGCGGGCCGGCACGCGCTTCTACAGCCGCGCTGCCGGGCATGCCGCCGCGCATCGCGCCGGGCTCGCCGGACGACGAGGACGCGCTGCGCCGCGCGCCCCGACGGTCTTCGAGCCGCTGCACGACGCCACGCTCTACCAGGCGCACAACGAGATCTCCTTCTACGCCTGGGGCGACCGGCGCTGCTGCCTGCCCGAAGGGCGCCACATCGGCGCACGCTGACCCGCGCATCTGGCGGCGCTGCGGTCGGCGATGTGCTGCTGTTCGAGGAGGTGCTGGGCCCGGCGACGCGGCGAGCCGGGCGATGCCGATCCCGCGCCATCGCCATGTCGTCCGCCTGACCGCGGTGCGGAAGTTCTCGCCCGACGATCCGACGGCGCCGCTGACCGACCCGCTCACCGGCACCGCGATCACCGAGATCGCCTGGGCCGCCGAGGACGCGCTGCCCTTCCCGCTCTGCATCTCCGCGGTCACCGACGAGCGACGCATGGCGAGGTCTATCCTCGACAATGTGAGCCTGGCGCGCGGCAACATGGTGCTGGCCGATCACGGCCTCACCTCGGCGCGCGGACGAGGCGCTGGGCAGCGTGCCGGCTGCGCTGCTCGCCTATCCGCCGGACGCGCGACACCGAGCATCTGCGCCGGGCGCGAGCCGATCGTCCTCCCGCCGCGCTTCTCGCCGCAGCTCGCCAAGCGCCGCTGACCTTCGCCGGCACGGTGCTGAAGACCACGCCTCGGGCGGCGCGGCCAGCACACGGAGCGGCTGTCCTTCGATCCCGAGGCGCCGGCGGCCGCGGCCATGGCTGGCGCATGGACGATACGCTGCCGGCGATCGCAGCCTGCGTGAGCGACGCTCGATACCCAGCGCCGCAGCCCTGGGAGGCGCAGCGCGACCTGCTGAACAGCGAGCCCGACGCGCCGCCATTTCGTCGTCGAGGTGGAGCATGACGGCAGCGCGCAGCTGCGCTTCGGCGACGACGTCCATGGCCGTGCGGCCCGAAGCCCGGCACCGCGTTCACCGCGCGCTACCGCATCGGCAACGGCGCGGCCGGGCAATCTCGGCGCCGACGCCATCGCCCATGTGGTGAGCGCCGACGGCGGAGTGCTCGGCGGCGCGCAACCCGCTGCCCGGCGCAGGGCGGCGTCGACATGGAGGGCGACGCCGACCTCCGCCGCCACGCGCCGCAGGCCTTCCGCCGCCAGGAGCGCGCGGTCACGCCGGCGGACTATGCCGAGGTGACCGAGCGCCATGCCGGCGTGCAGCGCGCGGCGGCGACCCTGCGCTGGACGGGGAGCTGGCACACCGTGTTCATCACCGTCGACCGCCTCGGCGGGCTGCCCATGGACGACGCCTTCGAGGACGAGCTCACCCGCCATGTCGAGCGCTACCGCATGGCGGGCCAGGACACCGAGTTCAACGATCCGATCTACGTGCCGCTGGAGCTCGAGCTGCTGGTCTGCGTGCAGGCGAGCTATTTCCGCGCCGACGTGAAGGCCGGGCTGCTGGACGTGCTGAGCAACCGCGTCCTGCCGGACGGGCGGCGCGGGCTCTTCCATCCGGACAATCTGAGCTTCGGCCAGACCGTCTTCCTGAGCCCGATCTATGCCGCCGCCCGCCAGGTCGCCGGCGTCGGCTCGGTGCAGGTCGCTCAAATTCCAGCGCCAGGGCATCGACGATGCCAGCTGCCTCGCCAACGGATTCATGAGCCTGTCGCTGCTGGAGATCCCGCGCCTCGACAACGACCCGAACTTCCCGGAGCACGGCGTGCTGCGGCTTCAACCTCTTCGGGGGCAAGTGATGAGCGATGGCCTGGAAACCTGCGGCTGCTGCGCCGGCGTCGACGGCGAGACGCCGGCCCGCATCGACAATCCGCCGGGGCAGTCCGCCATCGCCTACCGCGTCGGCGTGCATGCGCAGTTCAAGCAGTCGCTGCTGGCCGCGGCTCTCCAGCGTGGAGCTGCCGGCGCTGGCCGGGCTGGCGACGCGCGAGGACGGCGATTTCACCATCGCGCTGTGCGACGCGCTGGCGACGACGCTGGACGTGCTGAGCTTCTATCAGGAGCGCATCGCCAACGAGAACTATCTCCGCACGGCGACCGAGCGGCGCTCCATCCTCGAGCTGGCGCAGCCTGATCGGCTACGAGCTGGCGCCCGGGCGTCGCCGGCCTCCACCTACCTCGCCTTCACGCTGCCAGGAGGTGCCCGGCAGCCCGGCGCTGGCGGCCGGCCCGGTCGAGATCCCCGTCGGCACCAGGGTGCAGAGCGTGCCCGGGCCCGGGCGAGCAGCCGCAGAGCTTCGAGACTGTCGAGGCGGTCGAGGCGCGCGCCGAATGGAACGCCATCCCGGTGCAGACCACGCTCGCCTGGCATCCGCAGTTCGGCGACACCCAGCTCTGGCTCGCCGGCGTCGGCAGCGGGCTGCAGCGCGGCGATGCGATACTCATCGTGGGTCAGGACCGGCATCGACGATCCGGCAGCGAGCGCTGGGACATCCGCCTGCTCAGCGAGGTGATGAGGACCGGGCGAGCCAGCGCACCCGCCTCGCCTGGGCCGGGCCGCTGGGCCATGTCACGCCCGCACATCGAACCCGGCGGGCGCCGGCGCCACGGTCTATGTCTTCCGCCAGCGCGCCGGCGCTGTTCGGCCACAACGCGCCCGATCCCGCGGCTGATGAGCCACGAAGGATACGCAGCTCAGCGCTCGCTCATCGAGGGCCTCGGGGCCGGCCTCAAATGGATGTTCGGCATGTTCAGCATCCACGGCTGGATCGGACCTCGATCTCGACGCGGCCTACCCAAGATCACGCCCGGCAGCTGGCTCGCCCTGGTCTCCAATGAGGCGACGCGCCCACCCTCCGGGCTTCTCGGGCTATGTCGAACTCTACAGCGCAAAGGTGGTCAGCTATCCCTCGCGCACCGATTTCGGGCTCTCCGGCAAGGTCACCCGCATCGAGCCGGATATCGACGAGAACCTCGACGTGTTCAGCGACCGCCTCCGCGAAACCCTGGTGCTGGCGCAGGCCGAGGCGCTGCCAGGAATCCGAGACGCCGCTCGGCTATCCGCTCTATGGCGAGCACGCTGGCCCTCGGCCGGCTGGCGCCGGACATCGCCCCCGGCCGCGCGCTGGCCCTCGCCGGCAAGCGGGCGCGCGTGCGGCCTGCGCAAGGGCCAGCCCGACGCGACCATGCCGCTGACGGAGGGCGGCAGCATCACCATCGAGGAAGGCTGAATTCGCTGCGCCTGCTGTCGGCGCCGGAGCAGGTGTCCGGCAGCCACTGGCTCAGTGCTCTCGCCGGCGGAGTTCGCCAGCGCCTGGCCGCGCCGGGGAGCGTCCAGCTGCGGCTGCACCTGCTGGACCGCGACGGTCGCGACGGGCCTGCTCACCATCGGCTGCCGCGTCGATCGAACTCGTTCCCGGCGGAGACGGACGACGGAGGTGCAGGAGATCGCCTTCATCGGCCGCTGACCGCCGCGCTGACCCAGGATCGCGACCGCACGACCTTCATCCTCGCCGCCCCCCTCGCCCATTGCTATGACCGCGAGACCACGCGCGTCTGAACGCCAATGTGGCGCACGCCACCCATGGCGAGACGGTGAGCGAGATCCTGGGCAGCGGCGACGCGCGCATCCCCAACGCGCGCTTTCATGCTCCGCCAGTCGCCCCTCACCTTCGTCAGCGCCGCGACGCCGAGCGGCCGCCAATCCACGCTGGCGCTGCGGGCCAACGACCTGCTGTGGCAGCGAGGTGCCGAGCCTCTATGCCCGCGGCCCGACGGAGCGGTCTATGAGTCGGCGATCGACGACGACGGGGTGACCACCGTCGTCTTCGGCGACGGCATGGAGGGCGTCGCGTCTGCCGTCGGGCGACCACAACATCCGCGCCACGCTATCGCAAGGGCCTGGGGCTCGGCGGCAATGTGGCGGCCGGCAAGCTCACCAACCTGCTGTCGCGCCCGCTGGGCGTCACCGGCGCCACCAACCCGGAGCCGGCCAGCGGCGGCGAGGACCCGGAGAGCCGGGACAAGGCGCGGGACAACGCGCCGCTGACCGTGCTGACCCTCGATCGCGCCGTCTCGGTCCGCGACTACCGGGATTTCGCCCGCGCCTTCGCCGGCATCGCCAAGGCCCATGCGCTGTGGATCGCCGGCGGGCCGGCGCGCGGCGTCTTCCTCACCGTGGCGGGCGAGGGCGGCGCGCCGATCGCCGCGAGCAGCGATACCTATCGGCGATCTGCAGGCGTCGCTGCACGCCATGGCGATCCGCTGATGCCGCTCCGCCTGGTGAGCTATCGCGATGCGCGCTTCCAGCCTGCGGATCAGCGGTGAAGGTTGCGGCCGACGCCGACGCCGAGATCGTGCTGCCGGCCGTCGAGGCGGGCCTGCGCGCGGCTTTCGGCTTCGAGGCCCGCAGCTTCGGCCAGGGCGTCTCGGTCGACGAGGTCGCGGCCGCGGCCCAGGCTGTCGCCGGGGTCGAGGCGGTGCATGTGGCCGAGCTGCACCGCAGCGACACGCCGCGCCCCGCTGTTGGTGCCGCGCCTCTTCGCCGCGCTGCCGCTGGCCTCGCTCACCGACGTGCCGCTGGCCGCCGAGCTGCTGACCCTGGATGCGGCGCCGCTGGTTGCTGGATTCCGATGCCATGAGGCATCGACGCCAACACGCTGTTCCGGCTGCTGCCCGCGATCCACCGCATCCGCGATGCCGAGCTTGCCGCGGCGATGCCCAGCCTGCTGCGGCCGGCGGAGAAGCCGCGAGCTGCCGGCCTGGAGGCGCTGCCAGCCCGACGGTCGCCGAGCAGGAGCCCGCATCAAGCGCTGCGCGAGAAGGCGGCACGCGGCCCGCTGAAGGCGCTGCTCACGGTCTTCGCCGACGAGCTGGCCGGCATGGAAGAGAACCTGGCGCAGCTCTACGACGACCACTTCATCGAGACCTGCGCCGACTGGGCCATCCCCTATATCGGCGACCTCATCGGCTACGAGCCGCTGCACGCGCTGCGGCCAGGCGCGCGGGTCTCGCCCGCGCCGAGGTCGCCCATACCATCGCGCTGCGCCGGCGCAAGGGAACAGCGGCGGTGCTGGAGCAGCTCGCCCGCGACGTCACGGGCTGGAATGCCCGCGCGGTGGAGTATTTCCAGCTGCTGGGCTGGACCCAGTACATGAACCATATCCGGCCGCGCAGCTTCTATGCGCCGGACATGCGCCGCTGGGAGCCGCTGGCGCGGATCGGCAGCGCCTTCGATTCTCTCGCCCATACGGTGGACGTGCGGCGCATCGAGAGCCGCCGCGGCCGCTTCAACATCCCCAATGTCGGGATCTTCCTCTGGCGCCTCAACGCCTATCGCCATAGCCGAGAGCCCGGCGCTGCGGGTCGACGACCGGCGCTATCTGGTGAGCCCCCTGGGCCACCCGCTCCAGCTCTTCACCAATCCCCAGGCGCGAGGACGAGATCACCCATCTCGCCGACCCGATCAACGTGCCGGAGCCGATCGCCCGGCGCGCGCTGGACGATCGCACACGGCGCTCTACTACGGGACGCGCGGGACGCCGGCGCGATCCGGTGGATGACGCCGATCCCAGCATCGTCCTCTATGTCGACGGGGCCGAGGTGCCCGCGCGGCCATCGTCGCCTGCAATCTCGCCGACGACGGTGCGGCCTGGGCGCATGTCCCGCCGGACGGCAGCTACGGCATCGATCCCGTGCTGGGCCGGATCGCGCTGGCGCGCCGATCTGCGAGTGCCGCAGAGCGTCGCGGTCACCTATCACGACGCCTTCTCGCGCCGATATGGGCGGCGGCGAGTATGACCGCCCGCGGCGAGCGCCGATGCCGCCGGGCACAACGGTCCTGCAGGGTGCCCGGCGACCGACCCCACCATCGCGGCGGCGCTCGCCGCGCTCGGCGGCAGCGGCGTGGTGGAGATCGCCGACAGCGGCCGCTACGAGGAGACGCTGGCCGTCACGGTCAATGCCGGCGGGCATGTGATCCTGCGCGCGGCCGCGGACTGCCGGCCGGTGCTCATGCTCGGCAGCGAGCTGACGGTGACGGGCGGCGCCGACAGCAGCCTTCAGCCTGGAGGGCTGCTGGTGACCGGGAGCGCGCCTCGCGTCCCCGGTGCCGCCGGCGACGAGCTGGCACGGCTCACCATCGCCCATGCCACGCTTCGTGCCGGGCCTGGCCCTGGACGCGCCGGCGATCCGGTCTCGCCGGGCGCGGCGAGCCTGCTGGTGAGCGGCCGGGAGCGTCACGGTCGAGATCGACCACGCGATCCTGGGCGCGCTGCGCTGCCCGACGGGACGAGCCTGCACGCCACGGATTCCATCATCGACGCCAATGCGCCGGATGCGACCGCCTATTGCGCGCCGGACGGGACCTCGGCCGGCGGCGAAATGTCGCTCAACGCCTGCACCGTGATCGGCAGGATCCGCGCCGGCGCATGGCGGCTCGTCTCCAACTGCCTGCTGCTGGCGCGGGCCGCGCGGCGGCGACACGCTGCCGCCGGTGCTATGCGGTGCGCCGGCAGACGGGCTGCGTCCGCTTCACCTTCCTGCCCTTCGCCTCGCTCACGCCCCGGCCGCTATCGCTGCCAGCCGGAGAGCGCCGAAGGCGAATCCGAACGTCGCGCCCCGCTTCACCTCGCTGCGCTACGGCGTGCGCCGCCTATTGCCAGCTCTCGCGCAGCAGCCCCGACGAGATCCGCCGGGGCGCCGATGACGAGAGCGAGATGGGCGCCTTCCACGCGCTGTTCCCGGCGCAGCGCGAGGCCAATCTGCAGGTTCGGCTGCAGCGAGTTCCTGCGCGTCGGGCTGTCGTCCGGCGTCTTCTACGAGAATTGAGGAGAGCGCGTCATGAGCTTCGACTGTAGCCGCTTCAGCTTCCAGCCGTGGAACGACTTCTTCGGCGTGGTGATGCAGCAGGGACGGGTTCAGCTCGATTCCGACTGGAACGAATGGGTGGCCGAGCTCTCCCGCCGCCTCCAGGCCGGGACGATGGACACGCTGGGCCGCGCCGTCGTGCCCCGCACCACGCCCGAGGGCTTCCACATCCTGGCGACCGGCGGCCAGCTCAGCATCGGCCAGGGCCGCATCTATGTCGACGGAATGCTGGCGGAGAACCATGGCGGGACGCCGCTGCAATGGGACCCGGCGCTCGCGGAGCTCGAGGGGACCACGCGCTCTCCTTCTTCGCCCAGCCCTATCTGCCCTTCAACGCCACCAACCAGCCCGCGCCCGCCGATGTCTTCAACCGCCCCGCGCTGGCGGGCGGCCCGCATCTCGTCTATCTCGATGTGTGGCAGCGGGAGGTGACGCATTGGCAGTATCCCGATCTCGTCGAGAAGGCCGTCGGCGTGGACACCACCACGCGGCTGCAGACGGTCTGGCAGGTGAAGCTGCTGCCGCAATATCGGCAACGCCACCTGCGGCACGCCCGATGGCGAGGTCGCCGGGCTGGCCGCCGTGATCGCGGCCCTCGGGCGCGCCGGCTCACGACCGCGACCGGCGACGTGCCTGGCGATCCCAACCCCTGCCTGGTGCCGCCGGCCGCGGGCTACAAGGGGCTGGAGAACCAGCTCTACCGGGTCGAGGTCCATCACGGCGGGCCGCTCGGCACGGCGACCTTCAAATGGTCGCGCGACAACGCCACCATCATCAGCGCGGTCAGCGAGATCCAGGGCGGCAACCGCCTGGTGGTGGACAGCATCGGACGCGACGAGGTGCTGGGATTCCATGCCGGGGAATGGATCGAGATCCTGGACGATTGGCATCGAGCTGCACGGCCTGCCCGGCCTGCTGCGGCGCATCCGCCCCGGCGACGGCGTCGACACCGCGACCCGCTCCATCCTGCTCGAGGATCCGCTGCCCGCCGGGCTCTTCCCGGTCGACGCCCAGGGCCGCACCACGGCCGAGCGCCACACCCGCATCCGCCGCTGGGACCAGTCGGGCCTCGTGCGCCGCGCCGACGGCACGACATTCCAGGATCTCAACGCCTCGGCGAGCTCCGACGGCATCCTCATTCCGGCCGCGGGCGTCCAGCTGCGCTGGAGAACGGCATACTGGTCGACTTCGCCCTGGCGGCGGGCGGCGAATTCAAGGTGGGGGACTACTGGGTCTTCGCCGCGCGGGTGGCCGACGGCAGCATCGAGCAACTGACCGACGCCCCGCCCCGCGGCATCCATCACCACTATGCCCGCCTGGCCGTGGTGACCTTCCCGGATTCCGAGACCGACTGCCGCGTCCTTTGGCCGCCCGAGGCCACCGGCGAGAGCTGCGACTGCACGGTCTGCGTCCATGCCGAGGCCCATAACGCCGGCACCGCCACCATCCAGCAGGCGATCGACAGCATCCGCACCCGGGGCGGCACCATCTGCCTGGATGCCGGCCTCTATCGGCTCGGCGCGCCGCTCAATCTGGAAGGCGTGCGATCGCTGCGGATCCGCGGGCAGGGCTGGCTCACCATCCTGCAGCCGGTCGAAGCGGGCGCGCGCGATCTCGATCCAGGGCGCGCATCGGCGTCTCGCATCGAGAACCTGTCCATCATCGGGGCCGCTCCGCGCCAAGGACGGGACGGCGATGATCGCCGCTGCCAATTGCGTCGACCTGCAGCTGACCCATCTCGCCGTCCTCGCCGTGCCGCAGGAAGGGACGACCTCCGTTGCCGTCGGCCTCGGCGGGGTGATCCTGGGCGCCGCCATCCGGGACTGCGCGCTCGTCGCCGAGGCGGGCATCGTGGCGCCCGGCGCCGGACGCGACTATGCCCTGACCGCCAATCTGCGGGTCAGCGACAACTTGCTCCTCTGCAGCGAGCGCGGCCTCAGCCTGGCGGGCATGTGCCTCCACTATGGCGAGCTCGCTCTGACGGGGAATCTGCTGCTCCTCTGCAGCCAGGCGGGCATCACCGCCACCGGCGGCGCTTTGCCCGGCGCCAGCGTCACCATCGCCGACAATGTCCTGCAGGTGACGCGGCGACGGCATCGTGGCCGGCAGCAACTGGCCTGCGCATCACCGACAACGAGATCGTCGGCGCGGCGGCGCGCGGCAGGGCGGCGACCGGCATCACCTTGGCGCCCGGCCTGGACAAGGCGACCGATCGACCACGCCTATATCACCGGCAACCGGCTGTCCGGGCTTCCCGGCGACGGCATCGCCATCAGGAAGTCCCTCGGCGAGGCGATGATCAAGTCGAACATCGTCGAGCAGGTGTCGGCGGCGCGGGCTGATGATGACGGACGGGGCGAGCGCCGCCTATCTCACCATCGAGAACAACCACTTCACCGATCTGGGGCTCGGTCTCAGAACGATCAGCAGCGCTATGTCGGCATGCAGCTTCTCGGCGTCGAGCGTGCCGACGTCGTGGGCAATCTCTTTGCCGGGGTGGCCCGCCAGGCGCAGGTGAACCGCTGCGCGTTGCGCTCTTGCGTCGTTGCCTCGCGCGAGCTGCGGATCGCGGCCAACCGGATGTTCGGCATCGGCCCGCCAGAATTCCTCGGCCGCACCATTGCAATCGCCGTCGACACCACCTTTCGCCAGCTCGCCGTTGAGGGCAACAGCGTCGCGCGCATCGCGAAGGCGCCGAGGAGCCGAGCATCGCCGCCTGGCAGGCGATCGTCATCGGACCGCGGCTGTTCGGCCCCGACGCCGCGGCGAGCACCGTCGCCATTCCTGGCGCGATGGTGCTGGCGCTGAACGAGAGCTGGCTCTATCTAAGCGCCCTGCGCGTTCGCCTGCTAGCGCGCCCGGGCGCCAGCGTCTCGGTGCGCAGCAACCGCCTGCGCGGACAGGCGACGACCGAGCCGCTGGTCGAGGTGTCCCAGGTCGCCAGCTGCCTGTTCGACCTGAACGACGGTGAGCTGGCGCCCGGCACCGAGCAGCGTCCCATCGAGGTCGGGCGCATCAATGGCCTGCATGTGGGTGCGTCCAACAACCGCCTCATCGGGCTCAACAACGACTTCCCCGCCCTGCAGCTCGACAGCAACATCTTCACCGTGCTCGGAAATCTGACGCGAGGGCGGATCCTGGTCGGCGGCGCGGCGCTGCCGCCGCCGTGGGACACGCTGAACGTTCAGCTCTGAGCAAAAGGAGCCAGCAACATGCGGTTGACGATCGTCAAGGACGAGCAAAGCGTCGGCGCGCTGGCCGACCGGCTCTATCCCAAGCTCACGGCGGCCGCGCGCCGGCAGGTCGAGGCCGCCGTGCTCAAGGCCAATCCGCAGCTCGCCCATGCCGAGGCGCTGCGGCCGGGGATGGTGGTGCACCTGCCGGACATCCCGGACCTGAAGCCCAAGGCCGAGGCCGGACCCGACCCCTCGACGGATCTGCTCGACGGGCTCAAGGAGGCGGTCGACGGCTATCGCGAGCGCCTGGAGAAGGGGCTCGCCGCTGCGGAGGACGACCTCAGGAGCCAGGAGCGGCTACCCAAGCAGCGGGAGGTTGCCGCCGCCATCAAGGCGACCCCGGGCGCGCCCGAACTGGCCAAGAGCCTGGCTGGTGCGCTGGCCGACCGCCGCAAAGCCATCGCCGATACGGCCAAGCAGCTCGACACCACGTTCAAGCAGATCGCCAAGGATCTCGAGTCGATCCGGTGAACAGGCCCGCGGGCCGTGCGTCATATCAGCCGGGCCTCGCCGTGCGATCAAGGTGCGCCCCCCGTCCGCTCAAACGGGGTGCGCACTAATCCTCAACGTGCTGAACTTGCATCGGCTGCCACCTGCCGGTCTCCCGGCGCACAGAGAATGTTCGACCGCAGTACCTCTCCCTCAGCCAGCTCAGCCCGATA
>CAWHFO010000057.1:0-107280 GCA_963828215.1 uncultured Alphaproteobacteria bacterium
CAGCCAATCCCAGAGCTCCTCTTCCTCGCGCGGCATGATAGCCCGCCAGCGCTTGCGTGCTTCCTCGAAGCTCGTGACTTCAGCGCTGCCCTTGATCGTGTCGCTGGACGGCTCGAGGTAGGGCTCACGCGGCTGGATGTCGAGACAGGTGCCCGGGTCCCAGGTGCGGCCATGGAACAGCCGCGCGGCGAGCCCGTGCACCACGGCGATCAGCGCAACCTCGGGGTTGTCCGCCAGCGCCAGCCTGAGTCCCGCCGTGCGATGCGCGGTCAGGTCCTCGATCATGCGGTCGCTGAGCGGCTTGAGCTCCTCATCGGGCTCGTCTGGCGTCCTGGCGAGGTCAGGTACCGCAAAGGCGCCGCTGTCTGCTCCGGGCAGGATCGCCTTGCTGTCTTGCGTCTCTTCCGCCATGACCGCTGCCGCCGGCTCGCACGACCCGGCAGGCGGCTCGTCCTCACGACGCACGAGGCCACGGTCTGCCGCGATAGTGCCGTTGTGGTCGAGCCAGACGATGGCGCCGGCGATGGCCTTCTGCTCGGGCGTGAACGTGTCGCGGGCGCTGTCGATCTCGGCAAGGCGCCGCTCGATCTCGTTCACCTCCGTCGCGAGCGCTTTCTCGTCCTCGGCACCGTCGACGGTGGCAGCGATCTCCTCCAGCCGCGTCTCCAGCTTGGCCCGCTCCTCGGCCTCATCGGGCGTCAGCTCACGGGCGGTGGGATAGATGCGCCGCCTGCCGCCGAGATCCTGCGGATAGGCGAAGCCGACCTGGACCCATCTCCAGCCCTCGCCCTGGACCTTCTCGGCCTCCGCCTCCAGCTTGTCGGCGGCGAGCCGGTCGAGAATGTCACGGTCGAGCAGCCAGGCCCGACGCTCGTCGAACAGGTCCCTGAGCACGCGGCCACCGGCGGCCTCGTACGCTACGAGGCCGACAAGCTGGACGATGGGCTCGCTCGCCACGATGTGGGCCTTGGTGAGATGGCGCCGCACCATCTCGGCATGGCGGTTCCACTCGGGCAGCCCGGCCCAGATGCGCTCCTGCTCCTCGTGGTCCTCGGAAAGGGTAAAAGCCATGAGGGTATCGAGCTTCATCGCACCCTCACGGTAGAGGTCGAGAAGCCTCGGGCTGACCTTGCCGAGCTTCAAGCGCTGCTGCACGATCGACTCGCCGACCCCGAAACGCGCGGCGATGTCGGCTGGGCTCTGCCCCTCGGCCGCGAGCCGGGCCCAGGCCTCGTACTGGTCGGCCGGGTGCATCGGGCAGTAGAGGTTCTCCGCGAGCCCGATCTCGGTGTCGGAAAAGCCTCCGATGACAGCGCGGGGCACCGGATGGCTCTTCTTGATCGTCTTGGCCTTGGCGAGACGCTTCAAGGCCCGGAGGCGCCGCCCGCCGGCCACGACCTCGTACCTGCCCCGTGGGCTCGCCGCTCTCGTCCAGAAGCGCCCGGACATTCAGATTCTGCAAGAGCCCGTGCGCGGCGATGCTCGCCGCCAGCTCGTCGAGGCTCGTCTCGACCGCCGTGCGGCGGACATTGCTCGCGGCCAGCACGAGCTTGTCGAGGGGGATCGTCTGGAAGGTCATGGTTCCCGCCTCCTGGGGGTTGGGATGCACGCGCGCGTGCACCCCTGCCCGCCGGCGAGGCCGGGGTACGGGGCAAGGGCCAGCGAGCGGGGCAGGCTTGCGCGCAAGCAGGGCCATCGATCGCCAAGCGATCGATCCCTCCCCGAAGGGGCCCGGGCGCAAGCGCCGGGAGGGCAGCCCTTGCGCAGCGTGCGGGGCTGCTTTGGCGAGCCTTGCCCTTGCGGGGCCGAGGGGCGGCGCTCCCTGGCCCCATCAAGCCCCTAGGGCTTGTGAGAGCTGGGAAGGCGTGGCGGCAAGCGGCCGCCGTCGCGTAATGGTGGGGAGCGACAGGCTATGCGGTCGCGCCCTGGCACCGTGACAAGAGAGTTTGCTTCGTCTAGCCTATGCCGCGGCCTATGCTCATGGAGATCGGGATGCTGGCGGGAAGGCATGTCAAGCTGTTCAAGAACGGCCGGAACCAGGCTGTCCGGATCCCGCGGGAGTTCGAGCTGCCGGGCGAAGATGCGATCATCCGCAAGGAGGGCGAGCGACTGATCATCGAGCCGGCGCCGCCGCGATCCCTCCTCGAGCTGCTCGCGACCCTCCCGCCGATCGACGAGGAGTTTCCGGCGATCGAGGAGCTTTCGCACGAGCCGGTCGACCTTTGAGCGTCCGTTATCTGCTCGATACGAACATCGTATCGGATCTCGTGCGCCATCCTCAGGGCCGGGTGGCAAGGTCTATCGCCGGGGTGGGGGAGGAAACCGTCTGTACGAGCATCATCGTCGCGGCCGAGTTGCGCTACGGCGCGGCGAAGAAGGGCTCGGCTCGTCTGAGCGCCCAGCTTGCAACGGTGCTCGACGCCTTCGAGATCGTGCCGCTCGAGCCACCGGCGGATAGGCTCTACGGAGAGCTGCGCGCCGAGCTGGAGCGCGCTGGAACACTCATCGGGCCGAACGACCTGCTCATCGCCGCGCAGACATTGGCGCTGGGCTGCACTCTGGTGACCAACAACGAGCACGAGTTCGCGCGCGTGAAGGCGCTGCGCCTCGAGAATTGGCTGACCTGACAGCCACATTGCTGCGGAGGGAAAGAAAGAGCCTCCCGCTCCCCGGCAGGCCCGGTCCTATGGGTGTTCCGTCATCCGTTTGTACAACCACGAGCGCCCGCATCTCGGCTACCGCAACCAGTGCCGCAGGCCGATGGAGACCCTCGAGTGGATCGACTGGTTTCAATCACCGCCGTCTGCTCGAGTCCATCGGCAACATCCCATCTGCAGAGGCCGAAGCACGCTACTACGATGCTCTGGAACAGGCTGCCCTGGCCGCGTAAGGAGCCAACCGAGATCTCCTCGGCAAACCCGGCTGTAGTAGTAGCTGTTCGGTCCCGGACTGTGATGCTGGGGATCGAGCCTGAAGCATTCTGGCTCGATTGTCCACTGGTGGCAGATGAAGTCGTAAGGGGTTTTGCCCTCAGCGTCTTCAGCCTGCGGGCGTGGTTGTAGGCGAGCAGGAAGGCGTCGAGACGGCGCTTCAGCTCGTCGGCCGAGGCGTAATGGAAGGTCCGGACCGTCGCCTCCTTGATGGTGCGGTTCATCCGCTCGGCCTGGCCGTTCGTCCATCGACAGCAGAGCTGTCGATCCGTGCCCGCAGGGACGGCGATCATCGGATCGCCGAGGGGATGGTTGGGCCGTGTCAGCCGGTGCTCGATGCCGTTGGCTCGGCAGACGCGGTCGAAGACGTGCACGCTCGAGGTCGAGGTGCCTGGCGTGTGGGTGAACTGGATGCCGTTGTCGGTGAGCACCGTGTGGACGCGATAGGGCACGGTCTCCAGAAGGTCCGCGAGCATCTGCGCCGCCACCAGCCGCGTGGCCTCGGTGTGCAGCTCGGCATAGACGAGCTTCGAGGTCCGATTCGCCTCCCGGGTCTGCTGACCCGGTCCCCTCCGGGGATCGGATCGACCGTCTCCTGACGGTCGATCGCGACGTAGAGGAAGAGCTTGCCCTCGGCGCAGCGCAGCTCGCAGATATCGATGTGGAAGAAGCCGATCGGGTAGCTCTTGAAATGCTTCCGCGCCGACCGCTCGCTCTCGTCCTTGGGCAGGCGGGAGATGCCGTGGCGCTCCAGGAGCCGGTGCAGGCTGGAGCGTGTCAGGCTCGGGATCGAGGGCTGCAGGGCGAACAGCACGTCGTCGAGCGGCAACAGGGTCTGCCTGCGGAAGGCGACGATCGCGACCTCCTCGAGCGGCGTCAGGACCGTCGAGCGCGCCTCCCTGGGCCCCATCGGGCGGTCCAGGACGCTCTCGCGCCTGCGCCATTTCAGGACCGTCTTGGGGTTGATCCCGAAGCGCTCGGCGAGCGTCGCGGCCGATGCTTTCGCGGCGGACACCGCCACCTGCCTCGGCCTTCTCGCCTTCTGTGCCGGAGCGACCATCGATGCCACCCGGAAAAGGAATGGTAACCCCGGCCGGGGCGCGCTGGCGCATGCCGAGAAGCTCACCGTCGCCCTGCACCTCGACATGCGATCCTCCTGGAGCCCGACCAAGGAGCGCTATCCCGCCAAGGTGAGCAAGCGGCACATCCTGGCCGCCGTGGCCGAGACCACCGGCGCGGCCCAGGCGCGGGCGATGGAAGGCTTGAAGAAGGAGGCTCTCATCGAGATGGCCGAGCCGATCCTGACCGAAGCCCGCTGGCTCCCCGAGATGCTCAGGACCCCCGCGACCGAGACCGGCGCAGGGCCGGACGAGGAGAAGGCCGCGCCGGACGAGCCCCACTCTCTTGCCGCGGAGTAAGGCGTTTGCCGGGCCGCCCCACGGGGCGGCCCTTCTTCTGCGGCCACGCCGCAACGGCCTACGTCAGGAACAAGCTTCGACGACCAGCGGCACGGAGAGACCGGGCGCCGCTGGCGCCTGCATCTCCCATCCTGAAGAGCGTTCTTTCCGTACCGAGCGGGCGACCCCGGGCCGCATGCTCGTGCCGCCCTATGAGGCTCTCGTCGCATCCTGTGCGAGCCAGGCCGCAATCCGCTGCTCCATCTTCCTGATCTTCTGGTCGGCGGCTGTCCGGCACCGGACCTCCTCATCGAGGCTCGGGAACACGGTGTGCGCATAGAGCTCGGCGAGCACCGTCTTCTGCCAGATCAAGACCTCCTCGAGCCTGGCGCGCAGGACGCGCACCTCCTCGAGCAGGACGGCGGCGCCATCGACCGCCAACACGGGCAGGCTCGCCGGCGCCCCGTCGTCGGGCTCCTCGGATGGAACGGGCTCATCCAGGGGCGCTTCCGGTCCGTCAGCGGCCCCGGCGACTTGCAGGGCAACGCTCCTGAGGACAGTGCGCGCCCACGCCTCGGGCACCTCGTCGCCGGCGGCCGCAGCCATGAGCGCCAACTCGTCGGCGGAGAGCGGGACCGTTAACGTCCGGTATGCGTCATCAGCCATGGGGCCTCGGGATCAGCGTGGGAGCCGACAAGGGCAACCGGTGCGGGGGGCGGTACCGCCGGCGGATCGAACAGTCCGTAGAACGACCGATCCCGATAGTAGCGAACCTTCGCCAGGTAGGTCGGCGGACAGCCGGCGGTGAACACCAGAACCTCGTTCTTGGCCCGGCGAATCATGTCACGGATATTGAGGACGTTCATCCTGGTCTCGCTCTCGGAAAGGCTCGGCGTATTCCGCAGGCCCAGGCTCCGCTGCTTGCCCGCATGGGCCACGGTGTGCTCCCCGCCCCAGCGTGCCACGGTCTCGAGCGACTGACCGGAGAAGCCGGGGATGACGCAGAGGGTGGCGCAGTTGGCGGTGATGCTCTGCCTTGCGCCGTAGATGCTCCGGATCTGATCCTCGTCCTGGCAGACGAGGGCCGCACGCACGCCGTAGCCGGCGCAGACGGCGAGGCCGTTCTCGAGCACGTCGATCCGCCCGAGCTGCGGGAACTCGTCCATGAGCGCCAGGACCGTACGCCGCTTCGCGCGGCCATCGGCGGTCCTATGGAGATCCTGCATCAGCGGCATGAGCAGGGCCTGGAGCACGAGTTGGGTCAGGGGCCGCAGCCGCGACCCGTGTGCCACCGGGATCGACAGGAACACGGTCAACGGGTCCAAGTCGGCCTGCAGATCGGAGGCGCGCACGTCGCTCGCCTTGTAGACACCCACGACCCGCGTCCCGGCCGGGATCAGGAGCCGTCCCACGCCATCCACATCGCAGACGTCCTCGGTCACCTGGGCGATCGCCTGGCCCGCGACCCCGCTCCGGATGGTCGTGAGAAGCGCTGCCCGGATGATCGTCACCCCGGGCTTCGTCGTGTACCACGGCCGAGCAACCCCTCGTGACCCAGGAGTCGAGTCGCCGCACAATTTCCGGTTGGACAATGTCGAGGATGGTGTCGACGGGTTTGGTCCAGACGAACGGCTGGGGATTGGCGTTGTGGTTGGCGAGGTAGTCGACGACGGCGCGGTGCAGCTCGAGGATCGAGTGGAAGGCGCCGCGCTTCAGGCGCTTGGTGGTGAGCTGGCTGAAGAAGCCCTCGACGGCGTCGACCCAGGAGGCCGAGGTCGGGGTGAAATGCAGGTGGAAGCGCGGGTGGCGGGCGAGCAAGCGCTTGGCCGCGGGTGCCTTGTGGGCGCCGTAATTGTCGAGAATGAGGTGAAGATCGAGCTCCGGCGGTGTCGCCTGATCGATCCGGCGCAGGAACCGGACGAATCGATGGCGCGGTGCCTGAGCATGCACTGGCCGATAACCTTGCCGCTCAGCACATCGAGCGCGGCGAACAGGGTCGTGGTGCCATGACGCTTATAGTCGTGGGTCATTGTCCCGGCCTTGCCGCGCTTCATCGGCAGGCCCGGCTGGGTCCGGTCGAGCGCCTGCATCTGCGACTTCTCATCGACCGAAAGGACAGGGCCCGCTCCGGCGGATCGATGTAGAGCCCGACCACGTCGCGCAGCTTCTCGGTGAAGTGCTGGTCGGTCGAGAGCTTGAAGCGGTGGACGAGGTGCGGCTTCAGCCCGTGCGCCGCCCAGATCTTCTGCACCGCTCCATGGCCGATCCCGACCGCCTTGGCGAGCCGCCTCGCACTCCAGTGGGTGGCGTCCGGCGGCGTCTCGTGCAGCGTCATCGCCACCACCCGCTCGACCACTGCCTTCGCCAGCTTCGGCCGGCCCGGTGGGCGGCTTGCGTCGTGCAAGAGCCCATCGACGCCCTCAGCCGCAAACCGCGCCAGCCAGCGCCGCACCGTCGGCTCCGACCTGCCGACCGCCCGGGCAACCCGCGTGGGGCTCGGCCCTCGACCGCCAGAAGGACGATCCGCGCCCATAGACGTCTTTTGTCGGCTGTTGCGGTCCGCCACGATCCGCTCCAGCCGTTCTAGGCTCTCCGCTGAAAGCTCCATCCGCGTGTCTCGCCGACCACGCAGAGACGACGCCAAGCACGGCCGGCCCTTCACCTGGCAGACGGCGGTCTGGTATCTGCGCGTCCCACTGCTGTCCGCCCTCTTCGGTCAGATCACCCAGCCGACGAAGCTCAGGCCGCTGGGCCTCGTCGAGGTGATGGACTGGGCCGAGGCGGCGCTCGCCCGCGTTGATCGTCAGACCTTCCTCGCCAAGTTCGAGGAATCCGAGGCGATCCAATACTTTTACGAGCCGTTCCTGGCGGCGTTCGACCCCGGCCTTACGGAGCGAGCTGGGCGTCTGGTACACGCCGCGCGAGGTCGTCAGCTACATGGTGGAGCGCGTCGATCGGGTGCTGCGCGACGAGCTCGGCTTGGCCTCGGGTCTCGCCGACGAGCGCGTCCATCTGCTCGATCCGTGCTGCGGCACCGGCGCCTTCCTGGTCGAGGTCCTGCGCCGCATCGGCCGCACGCTCGACGAGGAAGGCGATGGCGGCCTCAAGGGTCAGAAGCTGCGTGCCGCGGCCATGACGCGCGTCCACGGCTTCGAGATCATGCCGGCGCCGTTTGTCGTTGCCCACCTGCGCGTCGGCGCCTTCCTCCAGCACGCTCAAGCGCCGTTCGCGGCCGATGGCACTCAGCGGGCGAGCGTCTATCTGACCAACGCGCTGACCGGCTGGAGCGACCGGGCTGCCCGCCCGCCACTGCCGATGCCGGAGCTGGCCGATGAGCGGGACGCCGCCGAGCGGGTCAAGCACGATGAGCCGATCCTCGTCATCATCGGCAACCCGCCCTACAACGCCTTCGCCGGCACTAGCCCGGAACAAGAGGAGGGCCTCGTCGAGCCCTACAAGGCCGGCCTGCAACGGCGCTGGGGCATCCGGAAGTTCAACCTGGACGACCTCTATGTCCGCTTCTTTCGGATCGCCGAGCGCCGCATCGTCGCGGAAGGGCGGGGCATCGTCTGCTACGTCTCCAGCTATTCCTACCTTACCGACCCCTCATTCGTGGCCTTGCGCGAGAGCCTGCTATCGAGTTTCGATGAAATCTGGATCGACAGCTTGAACGGTGACAGCCGGGAAACTGGCAAGACGACACCGGATGGAAGCCCCGATCCGTCGGTGTTTTCCACAGAGACGAATCGCAGAGGCATTAAGCAGGGAACGGCAGTAGGATTGTTCCTCCGCCGCCCGGATCACAGATCGGCGCAGACCGTCCGGTATCGAGACTATTGGGGAATAGCCAAGCGCCGGGACCTTCTACGAAGCCTTGGTGACAGCAGCCACGAGTATCGCGACGTCCGACCCGCGCTCACCAGTCGGTTCTCCTTCCGGCTAGTGGCTCGCGCAGCCGACTACACATCATGGCCGCGTTTGGTCGACTTGTGCGGCGCACAGCCACTTGTCGGTGTAATGGAAAAGCGAGGTGGCGCGTTAATCGACATTGATCAGGAATCGCTGGCTCGACGAATAAGAGATTATATGAAATCCAAGCATTCAGTTTGTTACGCTTTCTCATGACAAAATTGGACCGGTCGAGGCTGCCGGCCGTTTCGACCCTGAAGATGCAAGAAAAAGGATTATTGCAGATGGTGGAAGTAACGCCGGACAAATTGTCCGCATCCATATGCTGCCATTTGACGTCCGTTGGTGTTGGCACAGTAACGTCCGGCCGATCTGGAACGAACCGCGGCCCGAACTCGCGGAACAGGCTGAACTTGGTGCTCGATTTTTGATTTCACGCACAGCTGCTAGGAAAATAGACGAAGGACCGCCGATCAGCGTGGCAAGTGTTCTTCCCAAGAGTTATCTACTAGACCCAAATTGCTGTGCAATCCCATTGCGTGTCATGGACCTTTCGGTCCGAACAGATGATGGTATCAAACAGACATCTTGGCGTGCAAATCTATCATCAAAGGCGCGCATGTTTCTAAGGGCGGCGAGGTTCGGTGACCCGGACAAGGACGCGACGCCGGCCGAGCTTATCTGGTGGCATTCGCTTGCCATAGCGCACAGCCCACGTTATCTGTTCGATAATCGGGAAACTATTGTGGAGAATTGGCCCCACATTCCGTTGCCTGCCGGCAGGGATCGGCTGACCGCTTCGGCAGCGCTGGGGCAGAGGCTGGCCGATCTGCTCGATCCTGAGCGGTCGGGCCGGAGGGGACAGCGGCGGTTCGTTGAATACCGCATTGCGCCGTATCGCCGTGCCCACGCGCATTGATGGCCGTCAACTCACCGATGCCGACAACGCCCTCGCCGCCAATTGGGGCTACCAGGACAAGCGCGGCGCAGTCATGCCCGGTCAGGGGCGAGCGGTCGAGCGCAGCGCCTATGACGCTGACGAGGCAGCCAGCTTCACCACCGGAGCGCCGGCCCTCGATCTGACGCCGGAGCAGGTCGTCGCGCTGCTCGGCGAGAGCACCTTCGACGTCTGGCTCAACGGCAACGCCTGCTGGCGAAACATCCCGGCCAAGGTCTGGCGCTACAAGATCGGCGGCTACCAGGTGATAAAAAAATGGCTGAGCTACCGCGAGCTCGGCGTGCTCGGGCGCGCTCTTCGGCCGGAAGAGGTCGGCTATGTGCAGGAGATGGCCCGACAAATCGCGGCCATCCTGCTGATGGGGCCGGCGCTCGATGCGAGCTACGCGGCATGCAAGGCCGATCCGTATTCGTGGCCAAGAGACTGACGCGGCTCGACCCGCCGATCTTCATGACCTTCGAGCCCCGGAGGCGATCGCCCGATGCCCGGCGCGAGCCGTTCCATCGACGAGCGCTTGACAATAGGTTTTTACTCCGATAAACAGAGCGCATGCCTGCTCCCGACCCCCGTCGCTCGACCGTCCGTCCCGCCGCCGCGCGGCGCATGCGGCTGGCGCGGCGCCTCGCCTGCGGGCTCACGCCCGCCGAGGTGGCCAGGGTCGAGGCCGCGACGGAGGAGGAGATTCTTCATCTTCTCGACGACGCCGATTTCTCCGGGCTCGTGCGCGAGTACCGGGCGGTCGTCGAGCTGCCCGACGATCTCCGCGAGGCGCGGCTGATCGGCGCCGCCTGGATGGAGCTCGAGCACCTGATGGAGCTGGGCGACCGGCGGGCGGTGCTGTTCGTCGTCTACGAAGTCGAACCGCGGCCGGCATCCGGCCGAGGCGCTGCTGAAGCGGATGAAAGAGGCGTTCGCGCGGGCCGCGGCCGAGACGGAGCCCCGCGCCCCGGCCGTGCCCGACCCGGAGCGGCCGCCCTACGAGCCGATGCCCGGCTATGGCTGGCACCCGCTGGGCCCCGCCCAGGCGGCCGGCCGGCACCTGACCGACACGGTCGCCGCGGCGGCCGGACGGGATATTCTTCGCGAGGCCGCGCGCCGAGGCGCCCGCTCCCGAGACCGCCGCCGAGGCGCCGGCCGCCCCGGGCGAGCCCGCTCCCGCCGCCGAGGCCGAGCTTCCCGCCCTGTCCTGGTCCGCCTCGGGCGAGCCCATCGCACCGCCCGGCTACCGCGTGGTCTGGGTGCCCCGCCACCCCGGCGTCCCCGACCTCCCCGACGAGCTGCCCCTCTCCCCGATCGCCCAGCTCGCCCACGATTTTCCCGACTTCGCCGACTGGTTCATCCGCCGCGGCGAGCAGCGCCTGGCCGAGCTGGCCAAGCAAGCGCGCCGAGGCGGAGCCGGACCGGCCCCAGAGGAGCGCGGGGCAGAAGCCGCTCGGGCCGTAGAAGACCAGAAAAAGAAGAAAAGGCCTTTCTTCTCGTCGTCCTCCCAGAGCACCATCCATCCGGGGCCTGCCCGTGAGCAGGTGATCCCTCCTATCGCCCCCGGGCTGGCCGCCATCGCCGGGGCCTTCGCCGTGCGCCGAGCCGTGAGCCCGACGAGGCGGGCCAGCAGGACACGGCTCGCCTCGAGGACCGCAAGGCCCGTGTCGCCGAGGCGATGACGGTCGCCTCGGGCATCCCTGGCCGAGCTCGGCCAGATCGATGCCGCTCAGCACGCCCAGGAGGACTGGTCGCGGCGCCAGCAGGACCAGTGGGGCCGCCATCACTACGGAACGAGTGGCTTCTGGTCGGGGCCCAGAAGCCGGGCACCATCGAGCATATCATCGATCTGGTCGGCAACCAGGTCGCCGGTGCCATCGGCGCCCTGGTTCCTGTCGACCTGGCGCTCAGCGGCTCCTTCACGGTCCTCTCCATCCTCTTCCTCGGGGCCTCGATCATCTCGGGTGCCAATGCCGTCGTGCCACAGATCATCCGGATGACCGGTGCTGCCGCTGCGACCTTCTGGGGGATCCGCGAGTGGCCGACGATCACCCATGGCACCCTCGATGCCGCGAGAGCCGCCGTCGGGCTCATGATCGGCGGCTACTCAGGGCCCAGCACGCTCTTCCAGATGGCCAACGACGTCACCGGCCGCGTCCTCGCCGAGTACACGTCCTTCAGCATCACCGCCCCCGTGACCAGCATCGCCGATGGCATCATGGGGGCGCTCTCGGCCGTGCTGATCTGGCTCGGGCTGGCGATCACCGGCCTCCTCGCGGTCCTGGCCGAGTTCCAGCTCCTCATCGGCGCTGCCGTGGCTCCCCTCGTCCTCCCGGCCCTGGCCTTCGGCCTCACCAACTCCCTCGGCTGGGCGCCGGTGCGGTTCATGGTCTCCGCGGGCCTGCGCGTCGTCATCATGGGCTTGGTCAGCTACGTCATGGCGGGCGCGGTGACGGGTGTGATCAGCGTCGGCGGCACCGACACACCCCTCACCCACGAGCAGGTCATGACCCTCATGGGCGTGGCCCTGCTCACCGCCCTGGTCGGCATCTGCTGCAACAGCCTCGCCCGCGACCTCGTCGGCGGCGGGCCCGGCTCCCTGGGCCTCAGCTCGATCACCCGCACCGGCAGTGTCATGAGCACCGCCGCAGGGGCCGTCATGACCGCCGGCGGGGTGGCGCTGGGCGGTATCGGCACCGCCACCCGGGTCGGCGGCCGTGCGGCAGGCCGCGCGGCCGGTGCGGCTGTCAGGATCGGCCGCTCCTCCGGTTCCGGCTCGGCCTTCTCGTCATGAGGCGAGGATAGGTCCCTTGAGTGGCGACGTGCGGGTCAGCGCCGAGCGGGCCTTCCGTGAGCGCATGGCGCCCCTCCTCACCCTCGCCGACGCGCACCCGGACGGCCAGCGACGTCTTCGTCGACGGCGACGTGATCCGGCTCTCTTTCGGCGAGGAGCGCCGGGTCTTCGGCTATGCGGACTTTCCCGGGCTGACCCCGCGGGCGGTGCAGGCGGCCGCGGCGGCCGCAGCCGTCTTCGCCGGGATCGAGCTCGGCCCACAGCCCCCTGCCCTGCCCCTGCTTTCCGTGAAGATCCCGCCCGATCTGCGCGTCACCTATGTCGGCCCACCCGCGGCTGATCGGTGGCATCTCGCCCTTCGCTTCCTCCGCACCCGCAAGCTTACGCTCGAGGACTACGTCCGCCAGGGCGTCATGACCTCGGCACAGATGGCGGCGATCCGCGGGCTCCTGGCCGAGCGCAGAAACGTCATCGTCTCGGGCGGCACCGGCACGGGCAAGACGACCCTTCTGCGGGCGCTCCTGGGCGAGATCGCCGACACCGAGCGGCTCGTCGTCATCGAGGACACCCCCGAGCTGGCGGTCGCCGGCACCAACGTCGTCCACCTCCACACCACCTTGAACGTCGATCTCGCCATGCTCCTCCGCCAGACACTCCGTCTCACCCCCGACCGCATCACGCTGGGCGAGGTCCGTGGGCCGGAAGCGCTCGAGCTGGTCCGCGCCATGAACACCGGCCATGACGGTACCCTCTGCACGCTGCACTCCAACCGTGCCGAGGAGGCGATCCGGCGCCTCCACACGCTCACCGCCGAGGCGCAGCCGAGCTTTCCTCTGGCGGCGATCGGATCGGCTGTCGACCATGTCATCCAGCTCACGGGGCGCGGCGAAGCGCGCCGCGTGACGGCTATCTGGAAAGTGCCGCGCTCGTGAGCCTCTTCGACGAGCCGATGGAGCTCCTCAAGCCGCAGGCCGACACCCCGCACCATCGGCCCTCGAAGCGCCTGTCCGGAGGCACCCAGCGCGGGGCGCCTCGGGAGACCGGGCCGCGACCCGCAGCCCGAGAGCCGATGACGAGACCAGCCCCGAGCCCCTCCCCTGCCCTCGCCCGTGTCACACATGGCCTCCTACCCTCGCAATACTATCCCACACTGTTCGGCGGCGGACCGTGCGGATCCTTATGCCATGCTCCGACGCGACGGCGTTGCCTACGATACCATACCGTACGCCGCGACAGCTCATGCTCCGTTACACTGCCGTGGGCTCTGACCCCTCCCCATACCGCTCCGTCCCTCGCCACACACCCCGCAGCTACACCTAACAGCACCATATCGTATCCCACCGCTCTTTATATTTTGCTTGAAGTGTAGAGCGGGGTCGTGGCAGACGATGGGCGCTGGGGGCGTTACATACGGAATCGTATGGTATGATACTTCTTATCGGCGGCGAGAAGGGCGGCACTGGCAAGACGACCCTGGCCCTTCACCTCGCCGTGATGCGATGCTGCAAGGGCAGGGACGTCCTCCTGGTCGATACCGACCGGCAAGGGAGCGCCAGCGCTTGGTGCGCGACCCGCGAAGAGCACGCGATCCTGCCGCGCGTGCCCTGTGTCCAGAAGTTCGGCAAATCGCTCGGCAGCGACGTACTGGCGCTCGCTGAGAAATATTCCGATATCGTCGTTGATGCGGGCGGCCGGGACAGTATCGAGCTGCGCGCAGCCATGACCGTCGCCGATCGCCTGTTCATCCCCATCCAGGCATCGCAGTTCGACGTTTGGACCCTCGCCCAGATGAACGCACTGGTGGAGCAGTGCGCCGTCATCAACCTCCGGCTGAGGGCGTTCGCGGTCCTGAACCGGGCCTCGCCGAATCCATCTGTGAGGGAATCGGACGAGGCCCGCGAGGCCCTGGCCGACTACGATTGGCTTCGAGCAGCACGGACTGTCATCCGTGACCGGATCGCCTTCCGGAAATCGGCGAGGGAAGGGCGCACTGTCGCGGAGCTGGACAATCCCGATCCCAGGGCCGTCTCGGAGATGGGCGCCCTATTCGAGGAGATCTTCGATGGCTGGCCTGCGATCGAGACCGCCGAAGCTTGATTCCGAAGCTTTCATCGCGGGAGCGGAGACCCCGCTACCGACAGCGACGCCGACAGCTCGCGGTCGCGCCGCCCCGAGCGCAGCCGCCTCTAAGACGCGCGATGCTTCCGAGCTGCTGCCGTGGCTGGCTCCGAGCGTCAGAGACGACGTCACGCGGGCCTATAATCTGCGCCTGCCCGAGCCGCTCAAGCTCAAGCTCGACTATATCCGCACGAAGACGCGTGTGCCCGTCCACGAGTTCATCATGAACGCGCTCGAGCCTGCGGTCGAGGAAGAGATCGCTCGCCTTGAGAGGGAAGGGCGGTAGCGTGGCCGAAGATCGGCGGTGCCGTCTCCCGTTTGCTAGACGCCTCGGCTCGCCCACCACAGCCGCCTGCGTCGCCGGCTTTTCTCGCCACCCTCGACGCCTGGGCATGTGATAGTCCATAGCCTGATATCATACCATATGATCGCAAGCGTCGAGGATCCCACCAAGCCGGGCCAGCACGGCCCCTGGTCTCCCTACCATGGCGTTACACTCCCCACCTGCTCTCGGTAAAGTACGTACGCTCATGGCGGCGCAAGGATGGCAAGGAACTCGTCGGGGCCGCTGTGACGGGGCGAGCATGCGTACTTTACCGAGGCCAGCCCCACCATCCACGGCGGCCCCGGCGATCGAGCCGCGCCCCCGGGCGCGGAGGCGAGACCAAGCGATGCCGGCTGCCGCGCGGGGTCCAAGTCACCCGCCCAATCCCGCTCCGGTGCGCTCCGTCCCATGCGTACTCTACCGCTTCCGGCACGTACTCTGCCGAGGCACGAGCCCTACCGCTCGTTTCGCCAGCGTACTTTACCGACAATCCCGCGTACTCTGCCGATTTTCCCGCGTACTTTACCGAGCAATCAAATATAGAATCTCAAATACCTTCAAATAGGAATTTATCGGCAAAGTACGTCTTGCGGCATTCTGCGTTTCCACGTAGCTATCGCCTCAGCTTCGCGGAGGCATGTGCATGGGGCAGGTCCATCAGCTGATCCTGCATTTCGGTCGGGAGCGCGCCCAGGAGATAGCCGGCGCCGGGATCGAGCCACGACTTCTTGATATCGCGAGCAAGGTCCTTAGCGAGGAAAGCCAAGCGATCGGCATCACGTACGCCGGCTTCTGTCTCACCTCCCTCCCGCATCGCCGCCTGCCGGATGACCAGCCGTGGCGAAAGTCGTCGCACCGTCTGACATTGATGATCGAGCCGGGGCGGCTGCCGCAGGAGGACCGCATGTACGGCGTGCCCTACGGCTCTCGGGCGCGTCTCATCCTTTTGTACTTGCAGACCGCCGCCGTGAAGACAGATTCTCCGGAGATCGAACTCGGCCGCTCGATGCGAGAGTGGATGGCCCGCATGGGCGTCTCCCTCGGCGGGAAGAGCTATCACGACGTGCGCGAGCAGGCAAACCGCATCTCAGCCTGCCGGCTCACCTTCTCCTGGGGCGAAGGTCATGACGTCGGCTTCATCCGCGACAGCGTCGTCGTCGGAGGGTTGCAGTCGCTTGAAACATCCGAGGACGGAGAGGCTGGCGAGCGATCGTTGCGCTCGGTTCGTCTGAGCCCCAGCTTCTATGAGCAGCTGCGTCGTCATCCGGTGCCGATCTGGGAGCCTGCCCTGAAGTACATCGCCAATCAGAGCATGGTCATCGACATTTACATTTGGCTAAGCTATCGCCTCCATTGCCTCACCAAGCCCACACCGGTATCGTGGCTCGCATTGCATGCGCAGTTCGGTGCCGGCTTTAAGAGTTTGGCGCAGTTCAAGGCACACTTTACGCCGGCCGTCGCCACGGCGCGCGCCGTCTATCCTGAGGCCCGCGTCGACGTCGAGCAGGTGGGGCTCGTGCTCCACCCGTCACGGCCGCCCATCGGCGAGCGCTCTGCGCTGGTCCGAAGCCGCCCTCGTCCCCCGTCGCTGCAACTGGCGCCACGTCGGTAAAGTACGCGTAGCCGGCTTCCAGGAGCGCGCTCGGCCAAGCCGTTTCCCCAGTCCGGCAGCGTGGCGACCGACTACGCTCTGTCCTGATCGCATCGGCGGACGCAGCCCTTCGGGCAGAGCCGGAATCCTGTCTCGGCTTCGGACGAGAGCGATGGATGGAACGCCGGGGCCTTGCGCATCGGCCTCCATCAGCAGCTGCAGCATCGCCTCGGCGACGGCGCGCAGGAAGTCACCCTCTCCAATCTTCTGCACGAACTCGGCCAGTGCCGTGCTCTCCTCGATCATCGGGTCCTTGGTCAGGCTCAGGTGAAGCGTGACATCTCCACCTTAGCCGACCAGCCCGAGTGATCTCCGCGCCGGCGAGGCGGCGGCGCACCTACGTCCGACTCTCGGCAGTCGCTCCGGCACGCCGCCTCGCGTCTCAAATTTCCACTACCCGCTGCCGCTGCGGCGGGAGCGTGCTTAGGGCTCTGCCCTCGGCGCGCTGCGGAGCGTCTTCCGCCCAGCTTCCTCCGCTTTGCTCCGTGCAGCCGGTTCCCCGCGAAGCCGCTTCTCCGCTTGCACACCCGCGCTCGCCGCGAGGCAGGGCCGCAGCAGCGGCTGTGATCCAGCTTCGAGGAGGAACGGGAGATGCGGACGAGCGAGCGAGAGGATGTCTATCGGCGGGTCACGGACCAGATCGTCGCCGCCATCGAGGCGGGGGTGGCGCGAGGCGACAGGGGGCTGCCCTGGCACCACGGCGGACAGGCGATCACGGCTCCGGTCAATGTCGCGTCCCGGAAGCCCTATCGTGGCGTCAATACGGTGGCGCTTTGGGCCGCGGCGTACACGGATGGCTACCTGACGGGCATCTGGGGCACGTGCCGTCAATGGCAGGCGATGGGTGCGCAGGTACGCAAGGGCTCGCAGGGCTGCGCAGTCGTCTTCTGGAAGATCGCCGGCTGCAACGAGGGGGGAGGGGAGGACCCACAGGTCGGTTCGGCGCCCGCCGAAGGGCCGGCCGGTGAGGACGAGAAGGCCACGACACGTCCGGTCTTCGCCCGTGCCTACACCGTCTTCAATACCGCGCAGGTCGAGGGCTACACGCCGCCGGCGACGCCTATCCTGCCCGAGGCTGCACGCATCGAGCGGGCCGAACAATTCTGCACCAATCTCTGCATCGAGACGCGCCACGGCGGTAGCCGCGCGTTCTACAGCCCCGGTGGCGACTTCGTGCAGATGCCTGAGTTCGGCTGCTTCAAGGACGCCGTCGCGTATTATGCCGTGCTGCTGCACGAGTGCGAGCATGCCTCGGGTGCGAGGCATCGGCTCGACCGCGATCTCTCCGGCCGGTTCGGCTCGGCGGCCTACGCGATGGAGGAATGCATCGTGGAGCTTCTGAGCGCCATGATCTGCGCCGACCAGGGTCTGAGCCTCGAGCCGCGGCCGGACCATGCGTGCTACGTCGCATCCTGGCTCGAGGTGCTGCGCTCGGACAGCCGTGCGATCTTCACGGCCGCGAGCAAGGCGCAGCAGGCTGCCGACTGGATGCATGCCCAGCAGGGCAGCGTGGAGGAGAGAAGCGCCGCCTGAGGCGCCTCGATCGGATCGCCGTGCCACGGCCGGCGATCCGATGGGCTCGCGTTCTCGCACCGCCCGCATCGCCGGTCAAACTACGGCCAGCCGCACGCGCGGTAGATGCTCGGGTGCGGGCGCGACTGTTGCCGGGTGTATGGGCGTGCCGTGGATTTCCGCTGCGCTCTGCGTAGCGAGGCCGCGCTGCTAACTGCCGGCGCGGCCATCATTGCTTTTTTGGAGACATGAAGTCCGGCGCAGCCGGACCTTTGCAAGGGTGCCTCGCGACGGGCGAGGCTTCTCGGGATGTCCCCGCTTTCCAGGCCGCGTTGCGGCCCGCAGCGGAGCGGAGCAGCCCGCAGGCCCACGCCGCCCAGCATCAGGCGCAGCGATGGGCCGGAGGGCTTGTGGTAAGCGGGGGCAACCCGTGCGCCGACGGGTGCCGTGGGGGCAACCCCCGTCATCATGCACGCCTGTGCGTGGCCATGGCCGGTGCTGCCCGTAGGGCGGCGCGGCCCTGCTCGCGCCATCGGGTGAGGCGCTCGCGGCATTCGGCTGTGGCGGGGCCTTCCAGGCTCGCGGCGAGCTCCATGAGCGCGCCGAGGATGGCCGCGGCCTGATCGGGCTCGAGCGCGGCGACGAGCTCGGGGAGCCTGCTTTTGGTGACGAGGCCGCCGAGCTCGATGAGGCGGCGGGTGCGGGCGCGGCGCTCCTGGACCCAGTCGCGGGCGTCCATGCGGGCGCGGGCCGCCTCAGCCCGGTTGAGCGCCATGGTCGACCGGCGGAGCGCCTGCCTGGTCGCCGCGAGCTCGCGGCGCAACGTCACCGGCGCCGTTCCTCCGTGCGGAGCTTTCCCCGCGAAAGAAGGCCTCGCCGCGCCGCCGCCACGCCTCCTTGGCCTTGGCATCGTCCTGCGCCCGCTGGACCGCGTCGATCAGGACGCCGGCGAGGGTGTCGATCTCGAGGCTGTCGGCGCCGGTGGCCTGGACGAGCTCGCCGAGCTGGGTGATCCTTCTGGTCTTAAGGGTCTTTTGGCCTTCCTGGAGGGCTCTGAGCTCGGCGTCGATATCGCGTGGCTTGCGCCATCTCAGCTCCTCCCCACCGACAGTCTGGACCATTCCAGACCGAAAGACAAGAAGGTTAAGAAGACAGCAGCGTCATGGGCTCGATCGTCGCCAGCTCGAGCGCCTCGCCGCCGAGCGCGGGCTTGGTGCCGAGCAGCGCAAGGCGCTGCTGCACGTCACCCGGGCGCATGGCATGGTGCTGGTTACCGGTTTTGCCGGCACCGGCAAGAGCCACATGCTGGGTGCCGCACGGGAGGCCTGGGAAGAGGCCGGCTACCGGGTGCGGGGAGCGGCGCTGTCGGGGATCGCAGCCGAGGGGCTGGCGAACGGCAGCGGGATCGAAAGCCGCACGCTGGCCTCCTGGACATGGGCCTGGGAGCAGGATCGTGAGCGGCTCACCGCTCGTGACGTGCTGGTGGTCGACGAGGCGGGGATGGTGGGCTCGCGGCAGATGGAGCGTGTGCTGGCGGCGGTGTGGGAAGCGGGGGCCAAGCTCGTGCTGGTGGGCGATCCGGAGCAGCTGCAGGCGATCGAGGCCGGGGCGGCATTCCGGGCGCTGGCCGAGCGGCATGGGGTGGCGAGCCTGACCACCGTGCGACGGCAGCGGGACGCTTGGCAGCAGGAGGCAACCAGGGAGCTGGCGACGGCGCGCGCGGCCGAAGCGCTCGCCCGCTACGACGCGGCCGGGATGGTGCACGAGGCCACCACCCGCGAGACTGCCCGGGCCGCTCTCATCGAGCAGTGGGATGAGAGACGCCGTGCGCGGCCCGAGGACAGCCGGATGATTCTTGCCGCCACGCGCGCGGAGGTGCAGGCGCTCAACGGGATGGCCCGCGAGCGGCTGCGGACCAGCGGCGAGCTCGGGGAGGACCACATGGTCGAGACGGAGCGCGGCCTGCGCGGGATGGCGGTCGGCGAGCGGGTCATGTTCCTCAAGAACGAGCGTTCGTTGGGCGTCAGGAACGGCACGCTCGGGACGATCTCCGGTATCGCGCTTGGCCGGCTCGTCATTCGGCTCGACGAGGGCGACGGACGTGGGCAGGGCAGGGAGGTCGTGGTCGAGCTCAAGGACTACGCACATCTCGAGCACGGCTATGCCAGCACGATCCACAAGGCCCAGGGAGTCACGGTCAGCGAGGCGCACGTGCTGGCCACACCGCACATGGACCGGCATGGCAGCTACGTGGCGCTGACCCGGCACCGCGAGCGCGTCAGCCTTCACCATGCCCGCGAGGACTTTACCGATCGCACCGCGCTTGCCGAGCGGCTCGGCCGCGAGCGGGCCAAGGACACGACCCTGGACTACGGCCGCGAGCAGAGTCCGGTGGCCGAGCGCACCGCGGCGGCGATCGACAGGGTGGCGCAGGCCTTGCGCGAGGCCCGCGAGCGGGGCATGCGGGTGACGGAGGCGATCGGCGCCACCGTGCTGGCGCTCAAGGAACGCAGTCGCGAGCGCGATGGCGGGCGGGGGCGGTGAGGCCGACGATCACGGCAGTTGTGCTCATGATGACGACCGCCACGACAGGCGCCGAGCTCGACGATGGTGATGACCGCCTGAGTGCCTCGACGACTTGGAGCTGGAGCCCAGGACGGCATAGCCGAGTCATGCTCCCACGCCAATGTCAACCTGGCGGCCGACGTCGGACAGGGCCTGCCCGGCGCGTCGCTACACGTAGGCCTCTTCGGCTAAGCCATCAGGCATCCGTCTGTTCGGGAGGCAAGGCATGGGCTTCTGTCAGGCCCGCACGCTGTTACGGCTTTGCCACCCGGCAATTCCCACCCACCACCTTTGCCCTTCCGAGAGCGGGCTCGCCAACGCGGACAGCCGCGTGCTCGAGATCGGAATCGGCTCGGGCCTGGGACCGCCCATCTATCGATCACGGGTGCAGGAGATCCTGAGGCTCGAGAAGCAGGAGCAATGTGATCGAGCAAAGGTCGAGGGTGGATCCGCTTGGTTTGACGGGTGAGGCGCCGCGAGGGTTGGACTGCGGAAAGGCGCTCAGGGGCGGCGCGTCGATCGAGGATGCGCTGAGCGATCCGATCGTGCAGCTCTGGATGCGGCGCGACGGCCTGTCGGCCGCCGACGTCGTCGAGGTGATCCGACAGACCCCCTCCAAGGTGACCGCGCACCGACGCGCCTGATGGCAAGGGAAGCGCATCTCTCTCGGCCTGAAACGGCGCGGGGAGCCTTTGGGCCCAATCCTCGTGCCGGCGGACCATGGCCTCTCCGGCCTTGCTCCCGCCGATACCCGGCGCTGAGTTCTCGAGACGAGACACCTCGAGGGTGATCCCGAGGCAGCTCTCCGGCTCCCAGCGATCGCCGCCAAAGGTGCGCAGCGCCAAGGCATGCGTGAGCGCCAGGAAAGCTACATCTGGCCTCTCGGCAAGACAGGCCTGAAGCGCTGCCGTGCGCTGGGCTGTGAGATCGGCGACCAGCGCCTCCGACAGCGGCCGGCGACCACCTCCCTCGGATGAGGCTTCCGGCTCCTCGGCAGCTGCCCCGTTCCCACGCGGGCGGGTAGCGGGTGCTTCCGCCTTCGGCCTGTCCTCCGGCCTCACGAGCCCCCGCTCGGGGCGGGGCACACCGTCGGTGCCGAGAGAGACGATGACGCCGGCGCGGACGACATCCTCGGGGCGGTAGACGGCCTCGCGCTGCCGCGAGGGTGTTGATCTCGGCGTCGAGCGCCGCGATCTCGGCCAGGGCCTCCTCGGACGGCTCGTCCCCATGGGCCGCGGCGAGGGTGTCGTAGCGGTCGGTGAGGGCGTCGAGCCGTGCCTGGTCATCGGAGGAAAGCGGGACGGGCTGCGGATAGACACGCTGGCAGGCGGCGGCCTGGGCGTGCGGATAGTCGAGGTGGACCTCGATCCATGTCCAGCCTCCCTGCCGCACCGTCTCGGTCACCGCCTCGAGCCTCTCCCGGACGAGCCGGTCGAGAAGCGCGCTGTCGGCGAGCCAGCCCCCGTGATCCTCGGCGAAGAGGTCGCGGAGAACGGAGCCGCCCGCCGCCTCGTAGGCCTCGAGCCCGACAAGGACGGCCTGCCGGTCCCTGGGGCTCACATGGCGTGAGGTCAGGGCCCTGCGGATCATCTCCGGGCTCTTGTTCCAGCTGAGCTGGGCCAGCGCCTCCTCCTGGGCGGCGTGGTCGTCGGTAATGGCGAAGGCCATCAGCTGGTCGAGACCGAGCTCGCCGGCCCGGTACCGCGCCATGAGGGCAGGGCTCACCGCGGCGAGCCTCAGCCTCTGGCGGACGACGCCCGGGCTGATCCCGAAGCGCGCGGCGATCTCCTCGAGCCCCAGGCCCTGCTCCTGGTGGAGTCGGGCGAAGGCCTCGACCTGGTCGGCCGGATGCATGGCGAGCCGAACACCGTTCTCGGCCAGGCTGAGCTCGGCCGGCTCACCATCCGCCCGTACCAGGCAGGCGATCGGCTCGCCTTTGCGGAGCCTTTTTTCTTACCTGATTGCCCATGACACGCATCCTATGCGGGGCTAGAGTTTCTGCGGCTTTCGGGGCTGGTGGGGAGCAGGGATGGTATCGGCGGACGGATTGCGGCGCTCGGTCAAGAGCCTGAGCGAGATCGAGTTCCGAGAGCGCTTCGGCACCGAGGAGGCCTGCCGGAAGGCGCTCTTCGAGATGCGCTGGCGGGAAGGGCTCACCTGCCCGGCCTGCGGTCACCGCGGCTTCTGCGCGCTCAGGACACGCAAGCTGTTTCAGTGCAATCGGTGCAAGAAGCAGGTGCGGCTGACCGCCGGCACCGTGTTCCAGGACACCAAGCTGCCGCTCACCGCCTGGTTCATGGCGATCTACCACCTCGCCCAGGGCAAGAACGGGATCAGCTCGATCGAGCTCGGGCGAAGGCTCGGGGTCAAGCAGCAGACGGCTTGGCTGATCAAACACAAGCTGATGCGGGCGATGGGCGTGCGCGAGGCCGCCAAGCCCAAGCTCGCGGGCCGGGTCGAGGTCGACGACGCCTACCTATCGATCGCAGGAGGCGATCGATCCAGCCCTGCAAGGGCCGAGGTCAGAAGACCTCGGCGGGGCGGCGAGCGCCCGGGCGGCAAGCGTGGCCCCTCCGCGCGCTTCCTGCGCGCGGCGCCCTCGGCGATCGGATCGATCGTCTCCTGACGATCGATGGTGCCGCCGGCAAGACGCCGATCGTCGCCGCGGTCGAGACCATCGATCGCAAAGCGATCGATCCGTCTGCGGAGCAGTGCGCGTCAGGAGACGCGCGAGGGGCCGAGCGCAAGCCCAGGCGGCTGCGGCTGAGCGTGGTCAAGGGCTTCCGCAAGAAGGAGGTGGAACGGCTGGCCGGGCGAGACTTCGCCGCTGGGAGCAATGTCGTCAGCGACGGCCTGTCCTGCTGGCCGGCGGTCGAGAAGGCCGGCTGCCGGCACGTCCCGATGGCGACAGGTTCCGGCAAGCGGGCCGCGAGCTGGGCGCCGTTCAAGTGGGTCAATACCTGCCTGGGCAATATCAAGACCGCGATCGCCGGTACCTACCACCACGTCAGCGCCAAGCATGCCCAGTCCTACCTCACCAGCTTCGCCTACCGGTTCAATCGCCGCTTCCATCTCGACAGCATCGTCGAGCGCCTCGCCTGGGCCGCCGTCCATACCGACCCGCAACCTCATCGCGTCGTTGTCTCGGATGCGTGATCTGGATATTCAGGTTTGTCTTTGACGAGCCGGAGCAGCGCCTTGGGGCGGCGCTCACCGGCGGTGACATTGAAAAAACCGGTCTCCTGGCCATCGCCGTCGAGCTCGGGGGTCACACCGGCATCTGCAGGAGCCCGTGCGCGGCGATCGAGGCCGCCAGCTCCTCGATGCCGAGGCTCGTGTCGGTACGCCTGGCATTGGCGGCCGACGCCTTGAGCCTGCTGAGCGGGATCTCCCTGATGAGACCCATCGTGGTCGTGCTCATGATCCTCTCCTTTCGCACTGCGCCGGAGTCGAGCCATTCGGCTCCGGCCGATGCGGAGGAGGGGCGAGAAAGAACGAAATTGCCGTCTGCGAGCATTATCGCATGGTCTCTCACCTCACGCGAGGCGAGGGCGGTGTCATAGGTGCGTTACCGAACCCCAACGCAAAGCTATCTTTTTTGTCATCATCCACCGCCGCATCCGCCGATCCGTCCCCCGGAACTGTGGACAAGTCCAGGCGGCTCTTGGGCTCGTGCGGTGCTTGAATAGGGCAGGGGAAGCCTCGGGCGCTCCCCGGCGTCGGCCAGCCTCGCAATGGTGCGGGGCTGGCGCAGCGCCGGGAGAGAGAGGTGAGCGCCAGGCTCCATGAGGAGATCACGGAAAGGATCGTGCTCGAGCTCGAGCGGGGTGTCGCCCCCTGGACAAAGCCCTGGCAGAGCGGCCTCGCCGCGGGCGGGATGAGCTGCCTGCCGCAGAACGCCGCCACGGGCTACGTCTACAGAGGGGCGAATATCCTGACCTTGTGGGCGGCAGCCGCGGCACGGGGCTATCCCTTGCCGCGCTGGCTGACCTTCCGCCAGACCAAAGAGCTCGGCGGCTTCGTGCGCAAGGGCGAGAGGGCTACCGCCATCGTGCTCCTCAAGCGCATGAAGGTAACGGGTGAGGGAGAGGAGACCGAGGAAGACGGTGACGGGCGTCGGGAGGTCAGCTTCCTGCGCTCCTTCGCGGTCTTCAACGTCGCCCAGACCGAGGGGCTGCCGGAGTGGCTTCATGCGCCGGAGGCTCCGCGGCCGGAAGGGGAGCGGCACGCCGCGGCGGAGGCTTTCCTCGCGGCGCTTGGCGCGGACGTCCGCCATGGTGGCGATCGCGCCTGCTACGTGCCCTCGCTCGACTGCATCATGCTGCCACCCTTCGCGGCCTTCTCAGGCCTCGAGCACTACTACGCCACCAGCCTGCATGAGCATGCCCACTGGTCGGCCCATCCGGGCCGGCTCGACCGTGACCTCTCGGGCCGTTTCGGCTCGGAGGCCTACATGGCCGAGGAGCTGGTGGCCGAGCTCACCGCCGCCTTTCTCTGTGCCGAGCTCGGCATCGAGGGAAAGCTCCGCCATGCCGAGTACATCAACGACTGGCTGAGGCTCCTGAAGGCCGACGTCAGGGCCGTGGTCACCGCGGCGAGCAAGGCCAGCCTCGCCGCCGGCTATCTCCGTTCCTTCTCGAGGCCGGTCGAGCCGACCGGCGATACCGAGGCCTGAAGCCTCACGAGCGCCCATGCGAAGCAGCGGGCGCTCTTTTCTGATGGTCGCTGACGCTGCTGGCTCGCCCGAAACGGGATGAAGATCTATCCTCATCTCGCGCCGGTCAGGGAGGCAGGCAGGCATACCTGCCGGCGCTCCCGCTCCAACCCACGACATTCCTTGGATTGGTCAAAAAACGGACAGTGCGGCCACGGGGCGCTAGGCGGTCGCAGCCGGGGCCTGGGCTCGGAGCTTCGTCGCTTCCTCGGTTCGCCCGAGCTGGTCAAGCAGCGCAGCATAGTTGCTTCGTACCGTGACGAGGTTCGGATGGCCCGCGGGCAGGGCCTTCACCAAGATGGCAACGGCCCGCTGCATCAGCGGCTCGGCCTCGGCATGGCGCCCGGTGTCCTGGTAGAGCGTGGCCAGGTTGTTGAGGTCTCTGGCAACGGCGGGATGGTCGGGGCCCAGCGCCTTCTCGTCGATCGCGCGGGCCCGCTGCATCAGCGGCTCGGCCTCGGCATGGCGCCCGGTGTCCTGGTAGAGCAGGGTGAGGTTGTTGAGCTGGACGGCGAGGGTGGGGTGCTCGGGGCCGAGCGTCTTCTCGCCGATCGCGAGGGCGCGCTCGTAGAGCGGCTCGGCCTCGGCCAGGCGCCCGGTGTCGTGGTAGAGACTGGCGAGGTTGTTGAGCTGGGCGGCGAGGGTGGGGTGCTCGGGGCCGAGCGTCTTCTCGCCGATCGCGAGGGCGCGCTCGTAGAGCGGCTCGGCCTCGGCATGGCGCCCGGTGTCCTGGTAGAGCTGGGCGAGGTTGTTGAGCCGGGTGGCAAGGTCGGGATGCTCAGGGCCGAGCGTCTTCTCGCCGATCGCGATGGCACGCTCAAGGAGCGGCTCGGCTTCTGCCCAGGCAGCACGAGCTTGGTGGTAGACGGCGGTCTGGTTGAGCACGGTGGCAGTCACCTCCAAGGCAGCCGTGAGCCGTTCGGCGGCCTCGGTCGCCGCAAGTGCGTGCGGCAACAATGACGCCATCGTGGGCCAGTTGGCGTGCTCCTGTGGGAGGTGGGGCAACGCCGCATTCACCAGCCGCACGGCTGTCTCGGCCCGGACCTTGGTTGTCGCTTCATCGAGTGCGTCACGAGCTACAGCCTGGACCAGACGGTGGACCGTGATGCTGCCACCTTCGGCGCGGATCAGCGAGTAACGGTGCAGCGCACCAATGGCGGCATTGCGCGCGCGTTCCCCCTGCAAGCCGCTGGGGAGGAGAGATGGATCGGCAGCCAGCACATCGGCAGGTAGCGGCTCGGCGGCGAAGAACGCCAGCAGCTCAAGGAGGGGCCGCGCGGCGGGACAAGCCGATGCCGCCGCGTCGACAGAGGTCTGCCACACGCTTGCAAAGCTGAGTGTAAAATCACGGCTTACGAGTCGCTTCGCGAGCGTGACCGACTGGCTTGCCCGTAAGAGCTTTTGATAGCTACCAAAGCTCCTACCGGTTTCAGCCATATAGGCTCGTGCCTGCGCCAGCGCTAAAGGAAGGTAGCCTAGATCCTGAATCAGTGCTTTGGCGCGAGCCAGCTCGGCTCCAGGTATCAACCCCGGATCTTGGCTTCCCGTGAGAAGCTGGAGCGCTTCGTACTCGCGCATGGCCTCGAGCGGCAATACCCTGGCGATGCCGCGCCAGTCGGTGCGGCGCGAGGTGATGAGGGCATGCCCGCCGCCAGTGGTGGGCAGCCAAGCCCGCGGCAGCGTGGGATCCTCGACATTGTCGAATACCAAAAGCCAGCTCGGGAGGGTGCTCAGTCGCTCGCGGATGGCGGCAGCCATCTTCTCTTGGTCAGCCGTGCCGGGGTCGAGGCCGAGTGGGCGGGCCAAGGTGCCATAGTCGACGGCCAGGGTGGCAGGTGTCTCGGCATGCAGCCACCAGATCAGGTCGTAGTCAGCGAGGTGACGGTAGCAATAGGCGAGTGCCGTCTGGGTCTTGCCGATGCCGCCAAGGCCGGTGATGACCTGCGTGATCACAGCCGGGCCTTTTCCTTCCGTCAGCAGGTGGCGTAGCCCCTTCAGGGGCTCCTCGCGGCCGACGAAGTCAGGATTGGACGTGGGCAGGTTGTGGCGAGCAGGAGAGGGGGGTGAACCGCCGCCGATCCTCGTGCGGATCTCGCCCCCGCTCTTGCCGGATCCCTTCCGCGAAAGTCCGGCGAGGTACGGCAGCAGGTCGGAGTGTGTCCTGCCGTAGCGCAGCGGCACGATCCGTGCCTCGCGAAGCTGCGGCTCTGGAACAGGCAGCGCTTCACCTTCTCGGACGAGCAGGTAGTGGGAGTGCTCGGAGTCGCCGAGCTCGTGGCGCAGCCATTCGAGGAGAGCGCCGAAGTTCGGATCCACGAGCGTGCCGCTGCAGCCGATGAAGACGAGGCTTTGGAACGTGGCGAGCGCGCGCTGCATGTGCTGGGCGAGGCCCTCGCCCAGCACAGCGTCATAGGAGCGGATGCCGAGAACGACGGAGCTGTGCTGACGCCAGTGGCCGTGCAGATGCAGGATGGCCTCGTCGCGACCTTCGAGGACCGGGAGCCACTGAGCGGCTTGTTGCCAAGTCAGCGGTGGCCGGCCGGTCGCCTCGGTCAGCAGGTTGTCGTAGTTGAGCGTCGCGATCGGCGTGCCGAGATCACGGATGGCCTTGATGAGGTCGCGCTTCTTCACGCGCAGGGCGCCCACGGTCTCGCGGAGCCAGCCGCTCCAGTCGCCTCCGCAGGGCTCGGTTGGCCTCCAGCCAAGCCGGCGGCTCACCTGCTCGGCAACGCCGAGAAGGTCTTCGAGATCGCTCTCGAGCAGCTTCTTGTACTGGTCGCCCCAGGCGGCATCCTTCAGCTTCAGGTCGACACAGCGGTCGACGCCGTTGCCGATCAGCCCCTTCCAGGACGCCAGCGTCTCGCCGCCGGTCGATGCCAGCGAGACACCGGTGCCGACGACAACGAGCATCCTTTCGGATGCGATCCGCCTGGCCAGCTGTTGCTTGAGCACGTCCGGCATTTCGTCGCCGCTACCCTTGCCGAGCGCATTCTAGGACGCTCAGTGTCCCATGTCAGGACGGCAGTTCCGAGGGGGAGGCCGGCCGGGCACACAGCACCCTTGCCGCTCGCCGTCCGTCCTTTGGTCAAAAAGCGGATAGTGTCCCGGCCGGGATCAGGTGAGATTGAGCGGGTGCTGCGTGAGACGGACCTGAGGTCGTCGCGAGCGGCTGCCCTTGGCTGAGACCGAGGCGAGGCGGCGCATCGGGGAAGGCCGCGGCGGTGAGGTGGTCGATCTCAGCCCCGCAGCTGGCCGGCATCCTTCGCGGCCATGTGGGCGATGGCCGACCAGTCGAGCGCCTCGCCGCCCTGAGCCAAGAGGGCGAGGAACCGGTCGCGCAGGAGGCTCGCCAGCGGCATCGGCACGCGCAGGCTCTCGGCCGCCGCCAGAGTGAGGCGGATGTCCTTGGCACCCAGCGGTGCCGCAAATCCGGCCGGCTCGTACCGCTCCTCGGCGATCAGGCCGCCATAGGTCTTGTAGGCCGGTGCCGCGAACAGCGTCGCGGTCAAGAGATCGACATATTGCCGCCGATCGACGCCGGCCTTGGCGACCAGGGCTATGGCCTCGCCCAGCGCCTCGATCGCCGAGGCGAGCAGGAAGTTGCCACTGAGCTTCACGAGGTTGGCGGCCGGCGGCTTGTCGCCGATGCGGAACGTCCTCTGTCCGATGGCCTCGAAGAGCGGCAGGCAGGCATCGATGGCGTCCGGCACGCCGGCGACGACGACGAACAGCTTCGCCGCCGCCGCCGCTTCCGGCCGCCCGAATACCGGCGCTGCGACGAAGCCCTGGCCGGCCGTGGCATGCGCCGCCGCTAGCCGCTCCGACAAGGCAACACCGATGGTGCTCATGGAGACATGGATGGCGCCCTTCGCCAAGCTCGCGAGCAGGCCTTCCTCGCCGAACACGACGGCTTCGACGGCAGCATCGTCCGCCAGCATGGTGATCACGGCATCGCCGTGGCTGGCGTCCGCCACCCGGGCAGCGACGTGTGCGCCTTGCTCGACCAGCGCCCGCTCCTTCCCGGGCGTGCGGTTGTGGACGGTGACGTCGTGGCCGGCCCGGAGCAGGTTCGCCGCGATGCCGCTGCCCATGTTGCCGAGCCCGATCAACCCGACCTTCATGCCACTCGCCTCCCCTCTGCCCCTGCCGTCCACGCGTCGGCGGCATGCGTCGGCGGCGGGGCCATGAAGTCGGGCCCGACCGGGTCCTTGATCGCCGCGGCCAGGATCCGGTCGATCTCGCGCATGCCCTCGCCATCCAGCGACCAGCCCATGACCTCGCTGACCGGCGTCAGCTGGTCGGGCCGCCGCGCACCCCAGAGCGCCACCACTTGGCCGCGATCGAGCAGCCACCGGACGGCCAGGGCCAGCACCGTCTTACCGTACCGGTCGCGGGCGAGCGCGTCGAGCTGGCGGACGGCGGCGAGGTATTGGCCAAGCCTGGGCGGTGCGAACTTGGGGTCCGTTCCTAATCGCGATCAAGCTCGTTCTCCCTTTTTCCTCATCTGGCCGTCGGCCGCTGCCGGTGCATGGTTCTCTTCGCGCTCGGCTGGCGCATGATGGTGCCCGTGGATGCGGTGGCCTGATGTCTTGCCCGCAGTCGCTGGTGCGCTGCATCTGACCCCGAGGCTCACGCACCCGTCCGGCAGGACCTCGACCGCGGTGCCGGCGTTCGGACCGCTCGTCCGTGCCTCACGCCGGCTGCCAGCGGAACTCCTCCTCCTTGGCCAGAGCCGCGCCAAGAGCACCGCGAGCTTTCTGGCACGGCGACCTTGGCCTTCATCGTCCGACCGCCGGGCCAGCTGCTCGGCCGAGATCTTGAGCGCACAGGGCCGCTTGACCTGGCTCATCAGCACGTGCGCCGCCTCGAACAGGAGGGCGCGCAGCATCATGTCCCGGCTTTGCTGATCTTGCCCGACAGTCCATCTTGCGGATTGGTAGCGTCGGGGCACGAGGCCGAGCGAGGCGCCCACCTGCCGCCGATCGGCAAAGCGCGTCACGTCGTCGACGCCGCTTTTGAACGCCAGCGCGTGATCGGCCCGACGCCGGGCACGGTCGCGAGCCGCCGGCACACCGGATCGGCCCTGGCCTCGGCCACGAGCTCGCTCTCGAGACCGAGGGCCTCGTCCGGGAGCCGCTCGCGCACCCGCAAGAGTGGTCGGACGATCAGCGTCAGCAGCGGCTCGCCCGCGATCAGCTCCTCGGCGCGCGCGGCGAACTCGGCGCCGCGTGCCGCGCCCATCAGCCGGCCGAAGCTCCTGAGCAGGCCGCGGACCTGATTCTCGACGTCGCGCCGCATGCCGACCAGCTGCTCGCGGGCGCCGAGCAGGGCGCGCCGGCGAACGCTCGCCGCGCTCTTGGCGGCCACCTCGCGGAACGCCCCCAGCCGGACCAGCTCGGCCAGCCCGCGCGCATCATTGCGGTCGGTCTTGATCGGCCAGCAGGACAGCACCTTCCGCGCGTGGCGGGCGTCCATGCACACGACCGGCACACCGAGCCCGAGAAGGCCCTGGAGGTGCCAGGTCGCGAGCGGCCCCGTCTCGATCCCGACCCGAACCAGGCCCGGCGCGTGCCGCCCCAGCCATAGGGCCATCGCCTCCGGCTCCGCCGCCACCCTGCCTTCCACGAGCACCCGTCCGTCCTCGGCGACCACGCAACCCTGCGCCACTTTCAACGACACGTCGAACGCGGCATACTGCTTCATGACTGCTCTCCATGGATCCAAAGGACTTCCGCAGTCCCCTTATCCACTTGGAGGGCAGTCGCCTCAACCACGTCAGCGATTATGCCATGTCTTGCGGAGATCGTCGCCTGTGAAGGTCGACGCCTCCGTGATCTTGCCCGTGAGCAAGCCGCGACAAAGCGCGCCGTAGGCGAGGACTGTCAACCCGCCGCGCTCGGCGTAGGGCAGTACGTCGGTCTCGATCTGCCGCTCGAACAGGTTGTAGGGCGGCTGCACGGTCTGGAGGGAGGCAGCCGCTTGGAAGCGCTCCATCTGCGTTGGGCTGAAGTTGCTGACGCCAACGGCGCGGATCTTGCCGTCGCGGCGAAAGCCCTCGATCACCGCGGCGGTCTCCTCGATCGGCACGGACTCGTCGGGCCAATGGACCTGATAGAGATCGATCACGTCGGTCTGCAGCCGCCGCAGCGAGTCCTCGAGCTCCTGGCGCAGACGCGCCGGCGAGGAATTGCGGAATACTCGGCCGCCCCGCCACTCGAGGCCGACCTTGGTGGCGATCAGCGCCCGCTGGCGATGCCCACCCGCCAGGGCCCTGCCGACCAGCTCCTCGGAGCGGCCGAACCCATAGATCGGGGCCGTGTCGATCAGGTTGATGCCATGGTCGAGGGCCGCATGGATGGTATGGACGGCATCGCTCTCGTTGCTGCCGCCCCACATCCAGCCACCCATTGCCCAGGTGCCGAGGGCGATGCGGGACGCCTTCGTCGCCACGCCCCCGATGTCGATCTGCTCGATCATGATGTTCTCCATGAAAGCGCATGCGCGCCAGCGTTGCTGGCCCGGACGGGAAAGACGGCATGCTATCGCCGACAGAACTGTCCTCGGCCGCTCCATGCCGATGTCCGCGAGCCGCTCATGGCCGCCTACGGTCAGCCCGTGACGAGCTCACGGCGGCCTCCCCATGCCCGCACTTTGCGATAGTCGGAGTGGCTCCGGACAAAGGCCCTTACAGACTGCTCCGCCGCTTCGGCGGCGATCTCCGGGATGTCGGAACGATTGATCCGCAGATCGCTCTCCAGCTCGCGCCCCGAGTAGCTCTCGAGCTCGGTGCGCGCCTTGCGGAACTCGCGCCGCCAGAGCCGGGCAAGTGCAATCCGTTGGGGCAGGCCGGTGGCCCTGATCGCCGCGGTGACTGGCTGAGCCAGGGCAGAGCCGAGACGGACCATGCCGCGACCCATCGAGCGGGACAGCTTGTCGATCTCCACGCTGCGCAACCGCTTACCTTCCATGACGAGCCGGTCAAGATCGTGCCGGGTGACCCTGGGCAGGTCGGTCGCGAAAACCTCATGCGTGTGCTTGGTGCTCATCAGGTGATCTCCACTTTGCGAATAGACGCGGCGGGTGCCGCGGGGCCGCTGCACCGCGCGCGATCTGCTCGACCACGCGCCAGACCGCCGCGGCGCGAAGTCCTAGCTCGCAGTCGTTCAGGCCGTTCAGGAAGCCGAACGCAGCGTCGTAGGTGCTGGTCGAACGTGCGTGGGCGCTGTTGTCATTGGCTCGGACGGGAAAGGCGCCACGCTATTTTCGTCAGATGCGGCCGCTCCATGCCGATGTCCGCGAGTGTGCGGTCATCGAGGCGTTCAAGCTCGCGCAGCACGGACCCGTATTGGAGGTGGGCGCGCAGCCACTCGACCACGCTATGGAGTAGGTCCGCCTTGGGGCGCACCTCGGGAATGCCCAGTCCCGGGAGGTTCATGGCAGTCGACGCCAGCTGCGCGTCTGGCACGGTTACAGGCTTGCTTATCGGTTTCTTCCTTGGCTGTTGCCAGGGAAGATGGGAGGCCCTATTTGATCATTCCAATGGAATATTGTGATCGCACTCAGCGCGAACGGTGATCAATCGCCATGGATCTCAGGCAGCTCGAGCACGTCGTAGCGGTGGCGGAGGAGCAGCACTTCACGCGCGCCGCGCGTCGTCTCAACATCGTGCAGTCGGGGCTGTCGGCCTCGATCCGCGCGCTCGAGGAGGAGCTGGGAGCGCCCTTGTTCCAGCGCAGCACGCGCCGGGTCGAGATGACCACCGCGGGCCGGACACTGGTTGGCGAGGCGCGGCGTGTGCTGGCCGCGGCGCGCGACGCCCGTGAGGCGGTGGCGGCTGTTCAGGGCCTGCAGCGCGGCAAGCTGAGGATCGGGACGATTCAGAGCCTGGCACCTTTTGTCGATCTGCCGGCCCTGATCGGGCAATTCCATCGCGCCCATCCGGGGGTCGACATCGAGCTCTCACAGGGTGGCTCGGCGCAGCTGATCGACAAGGTCCGCGACGGCCAGGTGGACCTCGCGTTCACCCAGCTCTTCGAACTCGATGCCGCAGGACGTGGTGCCGCGGATGCTGGCCTGCGAGGGCCTGGTGGTCGCCTGCGCCCCGTCGCATCCCCTGGCCGGGCAGCACGAGCTCAGCCTGGCGCAACTCGCCGGCGAGACCTTCATCGAGTTGCAGAACGAATGGGGCATGCGACGCCTGGTCGACCGCACCTTCGCGAGCGCGGGCCTGCACCGCCACATCGCCTTCGCGGTCAACGACGCGACCATGTTGTTCGACCTTGTGGCCCTCAATCTTGGTGTTGCCCTGATGCCGGAGGCGGTGGTGGCGGCGCGACGCGCGGACCGGCAACGGACGCCCGTCGCCTACGCCGAGCTGGCGCCGCCGGAGCCCTGCTGGGAGCTCGCGGTGATCTTCGCCGGGGGCGGACACCTGAATGGCGGTCCTGGCAGCGCCGCCGCACGTGTCTTCCTGGACCTGATCCCGCCGGTTCAAGCGGCGTGACACCATGAGGTCACAAGATCTCCCCAAAGCTTGGGATGGATGCGTGGCCGCTGCTGAACCCCTGCCGAACAAGGGTAGACGCCCGCTGACTGGGGTCATCGCAAAGTCTGCTCGAAATTGTCCGCTAAGCGGCGAGCTTGAGGTCTGACGCGCGGTAGCTCTGGTCCTCGAAGGTGCGATCGCGCAACTTTCCGAGGCGATAGAAGAACACGGCTTTCTTGAGAAAGTGGTGCGATTCACCTTTGTTGAGGCCGCCATGGCTGCGGCGGCGGAGGGCGGGATCCTCGGGCCAGTCGACGGCGAAGACGGTGCGCTCGATCCGGCCGGGCTCGGGACCGTACTTGGCATTCACGGCTCCTGCACCTCGCGCACGGCGGCCGGAGCGCACGGGAACGAGCTCGCCATCCTCAATGAAACCGTGACCAGTAAGGCCCGATGGTCCCGAGGCCTGATCGTCAGCTATTCCGGCTTCTCCCCGGACGGCCTCGAAGCGTTCGAGCGCGGACGGTCTGTCGCGCTGATAGCGATGGACGGCGCGGACCTCTTCGAGGTCCTGGACCGTAGCCTGGCCCTGCCCGACATTCTGAGCACCAAGGCCCGCCGCGCCGCCGAAACCAACCGGTGTTTCGTGCCGGTGCGATTGCTCTCATAGGGTTCAGGGCATGGCCGACAAAGAGCACCCAATTCTATCTACTCACCCCCACCTCAGGGAGTTCATGGCGTTCCTCGAACACCTGAAGGCCGAGAGCGAGCGCGGCCAGGTGCTCATATCCACCGCCATGATCGACGACCTCTTGCTTGGAACCCTTCCGCCTTCCTGATCGAGGGCGACAGGTTGGGCGTTGCCTAGCCCTCTTCCCTATCCAGGGGCTGAGGCTGAGACCCTGGGGAGGGGTGCTGCTGCCCTCTCACTTTTTCCCTAACCCGTGCGTTTCCCCGCCAATCGCTCGTATCCACTGATCGCATAATCAAATTTATGACAAATAATGACTGAGGCCGATCAGGATCGCGAGCTTCGCGCGGGCTTCAGCCAGCACGCCCTCCGGCACTGGACCCCCGGCAAAGGCGATCGGGCGCGCGATGGTGTCGATGCTACGGACATGGCTCGTGAGCACCTTACCTGTGACCGGCAATCCATCGGGAAGGACGACACTCGAGGCGAACGGCCGGATCCGTGACGTGATCGGGCAGACGATCGCGAACCGGCTCGCCCTGAAGAAGGCCACGGGTGAAAGCACCAGGGCCGGCCGGCGGCCACTCTGCTCACGGCCGACCTGGGGATCGAAATCGGTCCAGATCGGCCCGTTCCCAACAGTCGTGTCACCAGCCGCCATTTGGCGTCATGTGAGGGCGGCGATGCGGGTGCGCATGTCGAGCTCGTAGCGACCGTAAGGATTGACGTGCTCCCAGATCAGCGGCGTGAGCGCATGGTGATCACGCGGGGTAAGTCGATTGGCCCAGTGCGGCCGGCCAAGAACCTGCTGGAGCATGAGGGTGTTGATGTAGACCATGCAGTTCTGCAGCAGATGCAGGCTGAGCATGCTCAGCTCATGGTCCTCGGTCCGGTTGCTGCTGAGCTCGCCGCGGCGGGCGAAGAACACGAAGTCGTTGGCGCTGTTCCAATGTTCGACCACGTTCAGCCCGTCGTTGATCTCTCGCCTGAGGGCCTCGTCTGCCAAGTAGCGACATAGGAAGCAGCTCTTCACCGCCTTCCCGAGCTCCAGCAGCGCCCGGTAGGTGGGGTGCTGGATGTTCTCGCGGGTGAAGCGCCGCAAGATGGCCTCGGCTTCCGCCGTGCCCAACCTGAGGGCGGTCGCGTACTTGACCATCTCGTCGTACTGGCGGCGGATCAGCTCCCAGTCGATCGGCCGCGACAGCACAGGCTGCAGGCGCGCATAGGCGACCGGCTGGCCGGCATCGGGCCGATAGAGGCGCTGCTTGCCGATGCGCTTGAGCCGGGGCAGGAGCTGGAAGCCGAGCAGCTTGGTGAACGCGAACGCCACGACGCTCTGGCCGTGGCTGTCCACATACTGGCGGTCCACGGCCATCTCGGTGCAGTGGCGCAGCACCCCCTCGATCATGCTGGCGACCTCGGAAGAGGAGGGCGACTTCAGCTGCGAATGGATGCATAGCGAGTTCCGATCGAGGGCGGCCTCCTCGAGCGTGCGATCGAAGCGCTGCAGCCGGGCCAGCACGAGGAGCATGACCGAGGCGGCGATGAAGCTCGTCTGGCCGATCACGACCAGCGGCAGCCCGGCATGGACGCCGAGCCGGCTCCAGAGGACCAGGGTCGAGAGGCCGATGACGACACCCGGGATCAGAAGCGGTGAGACCATCAGCACATAGAAAAAAGAAAAAAGTCCGGGCGCGCGAGCGGAGGCCGTCGAGCAGGAGGGCGCCCGCGGTCCCGATCGGCAAGGCGAGAAGGGTAATCGGCGAGGCGGGGGGTGGCGGCGTGGCCTGGGTCCAAGGGCTGCCGGTCGCAGCCCTTCATCGAGTCACGATAGGTGCCGGGCGGGGCGATGGACACCGGGCGGACGGCGTGGCGATGCTGGTCGGCCAGGGCCGGATCGGCATCCGCCACTGGACCCGGCGTCGATCGCGACCAAGGGGTGATGCGCCGAGCGCTGGAAGACATGTGGCGGTGTCTCCCTTCCGCGTTGATTTTGCGCCGAGCGCATGGAACATTTAGCGAACATACCTCGCGGGAGGGAGGGATTCGCATGGATCTGTCAAGGTTCGGGCGTCTGTGCGCCGGCATCGAGCGATTGACGGTCAGGCAGCTGCGCGAGCTGCGCCGTCGGCTGGGCGAGGTCGACGCGCGCATGGAGCTTCTGGCGCGGATCGACGCGCGAGGGCTGGCGCTGGAGCGATGCGTCCATTGCGGTGCGACGGCCCCGCAGCGCTGGGGCGAGACGCGCGCCGGGCTGCAGCGGCTGCGGTGCAGGGCATGCCGGCGTACCTTCTCTGCGGCGACCGGAACCGCTTGGGCCCGCCTGCGCCGTCCCGAGCAGGTCCAGCTGGTGTTGGAGGACATGCTGGCGCGGACCCCGAGCTCGTGCCGGGCACTCGCGGCGCGGCTCGGGGTCGACAAGATGACCGTCTGGCGTTGGCGCAAGCGCATCCTCGAGGCGCTCATCGGTGTCGGCGCCACGCTGCTGCACGGCATCGTCGAGGCCGACGAGAAGGTCTTCCGCGAATTGCGCAAAGGCTCGCGGGAATGGGTCAATCACGAACGGGACCCGGCCCGGTTCCCCAAGCCCGACCGCCCGCGCTGGCAGGATTACCGGCGGCTCGGCCTGCTGCGGCCCGCCGGCGTGTCGAGATGGCAGATCCCGGTCCTCACCCTCGCCGATCGCGCTGGCGCGCGCCGGGCCGATCTGCTGCCCGACCGGCGCGCGCAAAGCCTCGTCGCCGTGCTCGAGCGCCATGTCGGCCAGGACGCGGTGCTCTGCTCGGACGGCGATGCTGCCTACGACCTCTTCGCCAGGGCGCGGGCGCTGCCCCACTACCGTCTCAACCCCAAAACAGGCCCAAGGGTCATCCGCACCGCCTTCCACATCCAGACCATCAACAAGCTGCACAGCCTCGAGAGCTTCATGAAGCCGTTCTGCGGTCCGGCCACCAAGAACCTGCCCGGCTATGCCGCCTGGTTCATAACCAGGCTCACCGGGGACGAAACCGCCATGCGCGACACGGCCTGGCCGCGGCTGCTCGCAGCGTGACCAACACGGACCGCAGACACCGCCAGACATGTTGGATCGCGTTCCTGAGGGAGACACAAAGATCACGATGAGCCCGCGCGAGAGAGGTAGGCGCCTGACAGCGAAATTTTCTCGAGCAGCGTCGTCGCGTCCTGGAGAGGGTGGCCCTCGATTTCCAGGACACCGGCGATGCCGAGGCTGTTGCTGAGAAATGCCGAGTTGGCGCGGGGCAGATCCTGCCGGGCTAGTGTTTTTTCTTCCACGTCGAGGATCGAGAGGAGGCGTCGGCGTGCCAGTCCCGGGAGCGCCCCGTCTGAAATCGGAGGCGTGTGCCAACGGCCGTCCGTCCGCAGAAAAAAACTCCCGACCGTGCCGCAGACGATGTTGCCCCGGCTGTTCAGCATCAGGGCGTCGTCCATCCCACGCCGGGCGGCCTCGCGTCTCGCCAGGAGGTTGTCGCCATAGTTCAGGGACTTGACGCGCGACAAAGGCGAATGCTCGTTCCGTCGCGTGCCTCCCGCGATCGCCAGCCGCAGTGGGGCCCGAGGCGGCGGCAGCCCGGCAACGGTCGCCAGCAGTGTCGGGCTCGGCGGATCGTCCGGCGGCCACAGCCCCCGCCTGACGGACGGCCCGCGGCTCAACGTGAGGCGAAGGGCGCTCTGGTCGTTGCCGGGCGCCGCCAGCAGGGCGATGAGGCCCCTTTCGATGGCATCATCCTCGAGCGGCACGGGTATGCCGAGCAGGTCCGCGCCGTCGCGTAGGCGGGCCAGATGGTCGCCCAGCCACAAGGGCCGGCGGCCCTGCGCCCGGATGGTCTCGAAGACACCCTCGCCGAGCAAAAAGCCCCTGTCGAATGCGGAGATGCGGGGCTCCCCTCCCGTGACGAGCTGGCCGTTCAGCCAGATCGGGAGCGGGCCGCTCATGCGGGCAGCCGTTCCGACGGGGGCTGGACGGCGTCGCGCTCGTCGAGCTCGACCAAGCCGGCATCGAAGCGGCCGGCCGCCGCAGTCACGATCGCGCGCACGGATGCTTTTGCCTTCAGCATCATCTCCTCGAGCTCTTCCTGGGGCGTCGACTGGGCGACGATGCCACCGCCGACGCCGATGCTGAGGCGAGAGCCCGTCGCCACGATGGTGCGGATGACGATGCTGAGGTCTGCCGCGCCATCGTCACCGAGCCAGCCGAGCGCACCCGAATAGACGCCGCGGGCGCGATGCTCGAGCTGATCGATGATGGCGAGGGTCCGCAGCTTCGGCGCACCGGTCATGGAGCCGCCCGGAAACGCCGCGCGGACGAGATCGAGGGTCGTCGCATCCGGCCGCAGCGTGCCCCGCACCGTGCTGACGAGCTGATGCACGGTTGCGAAGCTCTCCAGCGCGAAGAGTGCTGGCACCTCGACGCTTCCCGGCAGGCAGACGCGCGACAGGTCGTTCCGCAGCAGATCGACGATCATGAGATTCTCGGCGCGGTCCTTCTCGCTCGTGCGCAGCCGGTCGGCCAGCGCCCGATCGACCTCCGGCTCGTGCGCCCGGGCGATCGTGCCCTTGATCGGCCGCGCCTCGACCCGCCCAGCCTTGTCGACCGACAGGAACCGCTCGGGCGAGGCGCTGAGCACGGCACCTCCCGCCCAGCGCAGGAATGCGGCGTGCGGCGCCGGGTTGATCCGGCGCATCGTCCGGTAGAGCGCCAGCGGATCGACGTCCACGGCACAGGTGAGCTCGTTGGTGAGGCATACCTGGTAGGTCTCGCCCTGACGGATCAGGTGGAGGCAGTGCTCGATGTCCGCGAGATAGGTCCTGCGGCCGCGATCGAGCGTGAAACGGATCGGGTCCCGCCGTCTGCCGAGCTTCGGGTCCGCGAGCGGAGGCAGCCGGGACAGGCGGGCCGCCGTGTCGTCCACCCACCTCTCGGCTGCAGCCGATCCTCCTTCGTCGGCAAGCGCCACGACATAGGCGCGCCCGGCCCCATGGTCGAAGGCGACGAACCGGCCGACGCGGATGAAGAACGCGCTCGCTGTGGGCGCGCGCCTTGCCGTCGGCGAGCCACACTCGTTGCGCATCTCGTAGCCGAACCACCCGACATGGCCCCCGACGAAGGGACAGGGTGGCGGCGAAAGCGGCGGCCCGGCGCGGCTCCTCTCGAGATATGAAAAAATGCTTGTCCTCTCGTGGCGCTCCCCGGCGGCGTCGCAAATCGAGAGGAGCCTCTCCGACGTCTCATAGGAGACGGTCGCGGCACCCGGGCCGGCGCCGTCGCCCATGAACGACCAGCGGGCACCGCCGGCTTCGACGAGGCTGCTGTCGAGCCAGAAGCTCGCCGACGAGCTTGCGAACAACCCGCAGAAGGCCGTCTCGGTGTCCGGTGCTCGAGGCAGCTCCCGCCAGACCGCCCGCATAGCCGGGCTCCGGGAGCCCGAGCGGCTGGGGCCCTCCAGGCGGTGCCCCTGGACCGGAGGCCGCCGGGGTGGGCGCAGATCACGCGTCAAGTCGCGGAAATTCCCGATCAGGCGACGCCCATAGTCGGTACGGATCGACTCGGGATGGAACTGGACGCCCCAGAGCGGTCTCAGGCGATGGCGCAGCGCCATGACGAGACCGTCTTCGGTCGCTGCCGTCTCGATCAGGACGTCCGGCAAGGGGCGCCCGACGACCAGAGAGTGATAGCGGACGACGTCGAACGAGGAAGGAATGCCGGCGAAGAGCAGATCACCCGAATGCCGGATGCGGCTCGAGCGCCCATGCATCGGCGTCGGCGCCGCGGCCACGGCCCCGCCGCAAGCGATCGCGATGCCCTGGTGGCCGAGACAGACCCCCAGGATCGGCACCGTCGCCTGGGCGATGGCGTCGGCCGAGATGCCGAAATCCGCCGAGCGGTCCGGCCGTCCCGGGCCGGGCGAGATCACGATGTTGTCGAAATCTTCCCCGGCAAGATCGGTCCACCGGACCTCGTCGTTACGGACGACCGTCGGCTCTTCCTGGTTCGCCTCCGCAAGCAGGTGCACGAGGTTATACGTGAAAGAATCGTAGTTATCGATGACGAGCGTCTTCAAGATGGAGCCTCGACCGGGATTGTCCAGGCGTCAGATTACCCGATCCGCCCAAGGATGCATCGCTGATGAGGGCGAGATGGGGAGGCGGGACGACTGCGGAACGCCACTCCTGCTTCAGCCTGCCAGGCCGGGCCGTCTGCGGAACCGCTTCATGCTGGCGCCGTTGACGTCGCAACAAAGCGAGTCCCACGGCACGGCATCCGAACACGAGCTGGAATGGCTCCGTCGATGTGCCAAGGGCGGCTTCGCGCTCGTCCAGGCCTGTGCCGCCAACATCCAGGCAATCGGTCAGGCCTTCGCGGGACAGATGGGCATCTACGGCGACCATCACCTGGAGGGTCTTGCACATCTGGCGGAAGCCATCAGGAAGAACGGCTGCCTTTCGGCCGTCCAACTGCATCACGGCGGTTACCGCGCACGCTTCCGTGGCATGGGGATCCGGTTGGCCCGTCCGATCATCCAGTTTACGGCGCGCGTGGGCTCTTCCTGAGTGAGGTGGAACAGCTTCGTGACGACTTCGTCGCTGCGGCGAAGCGAGCGGGTTTCGACGGTGTCGAAGTCCACGCGACATTCGGGTGGATCATCACGCAGTTTCTTTCTCCCACGCTCAACCGCCGGAATGATCGATATGGCGGGGATCTGGAAGGACGCTCACGCCTGCTCTTCGAGATCATCGCCGGGATCCTCAGCTCTTGCCGCTCCGACTTTCAGATAGGCCTCCGTCTCTCGATGGAGCGGTACGGCTTGCGACTGGCGGAGATCCGCGACGTGGCGGCGCGGGCGCTGCGGGAGGAGAAGATCGACTATCTGGACATTGCACCTTGGGATGTAATGAAAAAAGCAGAAGATGAGGGGTTTGTCGGGCGTACATTGCTAATGTATATTCACGGATTTGCCGCGAGGCCGGGTGCGGATTGGCGCATCCGGGAAATTGATGAGTGCAAAAAAGGCAGACGGTGTGCTCGAAGCTGATTGTGATTTTGTGCTCATAGGTCGCGCCGCCATCCTCAACTTTGATTTTCCTGAGCAGGTACGTTCCGATCACACCTATCGTTTCCCCAGATCTGCCGGTAACTGAGGAATACCTACACAATGAAGGGCTGAGCCCGGCTTTCATCGCCTACATGATGAACTGGGACCACTTTGTAGCGATCTAAGCTGGATTTTGGCACGTTGGCGATCGCCAGGGAGAAGACCGATGCGCGCAGCTGCGAGCGGGCCCGCTGCACTCCTCCAGCAGGTCGGCGTCCCGGCCTTGTTCGTGGTCCTGTGGAGCACAGGCTTCATCGGCGCCAAGCTCGGCCTGCCCTACGCCGGGCCACTCACCTTCCTGACCGTGCGCTTCTGGCTCGCCGCAGCATTGCTCACCCTCCTCGCCATCGCCATGCGGGCACCCTGGCCGCAGCGAAAGGAGGTGGGTCACTATGCCGTCGCCGGCCTCCTCGTCCACGCGGTCTATCTGGGCGGTGTGTTCGTCGGTATCTCGCTCGGGGTCGAGGCCGGCGTCTCGGCGATGATCGTCAGCGTGCAGCCGCTTCTCGTGGCCGCCTTGGCTGGCCTGGTGCTCAGCGAGCGCGTAGCGCCGCGGCAGTGGGCCGGCCTCGGCTTGGGCCTGCTCGGCGTCGTCCTGATCCTGGCCCGCAAGCTCGGCCACGGGCTGGGGGATGCGCTGGGTGCCCTGGCCTGCGTCGCGGCGCTGCTCGGCATGACCGCCGGCACGCTCTACCAGAAGCGACACTGCGCCGGCATGGACCTGCGCACCGGCAACGTCGTCCAGTTCGCGGCTTCCGGGCTCGCGACGGGGCTGCTGGCACTGCTCTTCGAGGATAACCGCATCGTCTGGAGCGGCGAGTTCGTCTTTGCCCTGCTCTGGCTCGTGCTCGTCCTGTCGCTGGGTGCCATTTCGCTGCTCTACGTCCTGATCCGCCGCGGTGCAGCCTCGCGGGTCTCGGGCCTGTTCTTCCTCGTACCGCCCTGCACCGCGCTGATTGCCTGGCCGCTGTTCGGCGAGACACTGGGGCCTGTGGCGCTGCTCGGGATGGCGCTCACGGCAGCGGGGGTGGCGATGGCGACCCGCTAGGTCCTGTTTTCAAAGCCACATGAGGATGGCGGCGAGGTGAACGAAGGCGAGATAGGAGCTGGCGAGCTTGTCGTATCTGGTGGCGAGATGGCGGTGCTCTTTCAGACGCCCGACCAGCCGTTCGACGACGTTGCGCTCGCGATAGATGCCCCAGTCCATCAGGCAGGGCCGGGTCTCGGTAGCGAGCTGCGGGATGATGGCGGTGATGCCGCGACGACGGAGGTGCTCGCGGACCGGCCGGCCGGTGTAGCCACGATCGGCCAGCAGGGCTTGTGGTCGACGGCGCGGCCGGCCGGGGCCCGATCGCCTGACCGCACCAGCCGCCATCAGGGGCTGGAACGCGGTCTGCTCGTGGCGCTCGCCGGCGGTCAGGACGAAGGCGATGGGTCGCCCGTTCCGCTCGCAGCGCACATGGAGCTTGCTGCCGAAGCCATGATCGGCAGCAGCCGATCATCCGTCAGCGCAGCTGCGGCCGTCAGGAGACGGCCGAGGGGGCGAGCGGCCGAGCGCCTGGCTCTCCTGCCCCCTTTGGCGCCGGCGGCGTGACGATGGGCGCGGATGCTGGTGCCATCGATCATATGGACGCTCCAGTCGAGCCGGCCCGCGGCGTCGCCCGCCTGCTGGAGCCCGGCCAGGATCCGTTGCCACAGCCCGCTCCTGGTCCAGCGGTAGAAGCGCGTCGCCACCGTCCGCCACGGCCCGTAGCGCTCCGGCAGATCGCGCCACGGCACGCCCGTCTTGCTCAGCCACAGCATGGCGTTGATCATGGTGCGGTGGTCCCGGGCGGGTCGCCCCGTCCGCGGCCGTTGCGGCGGCAGCAGCGGCGCCAAGCGCCGCCACGCCGCATCCGTCAGCTCGTGTCTGCTCATGTGGAAAGGCAATACACCGAGCTAACCCACTTTGAAAACAGGCCCTAGGCTACCCCGGCGCCGGTGCCCTCTGGCCACGAGCGAGCGACGGATCGATGAAGGACCGCCTCGGCGGCGGCCTTGGGCGAACCATCGCCGTTGACGTGGGCGTAGAGTGTGGTCGTGGTGACGCCGACCCGCAGGCCGACCGCTTCGGGCTCGCCAGTCGGCCGAGTAGGGGACGGGCTCAGCCGCCGTCGCGGCGGCGATAGACCTCGAGCTGGGGCAGCGCCCGGCCGCCATAGACCGCGGGCTTGCGGAGCCGCACGAGGCAGGCCTCGACACGGCCGTCCTCGAGGCAGAAGGCGACGAGCGTCTCGGCCAGCTGCTCGAGCAGGTCGACATGGCGGTGCTCGGGCACCGTCTGGGTCAGGAACCGGAAGAGCCGGTGATAGTTGAGCGCATCGTCGAGCCCTCCCGCCTTCGGGAAAGCGCCGCGGTGGCGGAAGAGCTCGAGGTCGACGACGATGCGCTGCGGAGCCGCCCGCTCCTCCTCGAACGCCCCGATCCGCACCATGATCGCCACGTCGCGAAGCGCCACCCGCTCGAAGTTTCTGTCGGCATCCCACATGCGGCCGCGTTCCCGGTCAACAGCCCCATCAGGCCATGACCCTAGCCGCATCGTGGATGACTGTCCCGGACGATCGGACTCGGATGTCCGCTTCTCGTGCCGAAGCGCGCTGCTCTCGATCTTTGCCGTCACATCGATCAGGCAGCGGATCGTCGCCGGGACGAGCTGCTACAGCCGTGCCGGATCGGACGGCCGAGCGTCTGTAGGCGAGTCGTGAAAATCCCGGTAGCGCGGACCAGCACGGTCTCGGGCATCAGAGGTCTCCATTCTGGGGCATGCCGAAGCCGAGCGTGTCGAGCTTCCGCATGGCGGCCGGCAGCATCTCGGCGACGAGGAGTTGCAGCGCCGGCCGGGAGAGCCGGATCAGGTCGTCGCGCTCGGGCCGCCAGACGATCAGCACCTCGTCGCCCGAGCGCATGGCGGCGAGCTCCGCGCCCTCGGCGGGCGCGCCGGCGACGGCGACCCTCTCGCCGTCGCCGACCGTCTCCCACTGAGCATCGAGCGTCGCCTTGCACAGCTTCGCCAGCGCGGTCATCTCGGCAGCTTCGGCCGGGATCTCGAGCGTCTGGAGCTGCTCGGTGGTGCCGACATCGTCCCGCCGCCACCAGGCGACCTCGACGGTGGCCCGATCGGGCAGATGGCGCATGATCAGGAGCCGCTCGTCCTGCCGACCGGTCGCCAGGACAACCGCATCCTCGTTCGTGCTGGCCATTTCCGTTCTCCCGTTAATGCGCCCTGAATCGACTTTTCGATGCCGCTGCTGCCGGACCTCCGTCAGGCGGCGAAGGAGCGGGCGATCAGCTCCGGTGCGAGCTGGCCGCCTGCGAAGCTCCGGCCGCTGTCGAGCGCCGTCACCAGGACCCTGGCCGGGCTGAACAGCATAGGGTCGATCTTGTAGAAGTCGCCGCCCGCTTCCTCGAACAGCTCCTTGAAGGGCCGCCCATAGTCGCGCGAGGCCCGGCTCGGCAGATCCTGGGCGAGCTTCTCGGCTTCGGCCTCGGGGCCGGTGACGAAGAGCTGGACCTCACCGCCGAAGAGGACGGCGTCGTTGGTGCGGCCCATGGCGGTGAGGAAGGCCGGGGCGGGCGGCGGCAGCGGCGCCCGGCCGAGCCCGTCGACGATCCGCTCGAGCGGAAAGCCCAGGGCGTGCGCCTTGTGAAGGGCGACCTCGAGCACGCGGCTCACGATCTGCGCCGTGCCGGCGAGGCTCGAGGTGGGTGTCAGGATGAAGGTCAGCCCCGAGGCCGGCAGCTCGCAGTCCTGGGCAACCCGGTCGATCAGCCCCGGGGGTGGCACCCGGTCGGTCTCGAGGACGAAGCAGGCCGAGCTGGCCTCGTCCCTGTAGCCGAGCTCCTCGAACAGGGGCTCCTTGGCGGCGCGGGCCCGGCCGGGACCGCTCGCCATGCCGAACCAGGCCTCCCTGCCCTCGCCGTAGCTGAGGCTCCATCCGGCATACTGGCTGCCGAGGCAGGCGAGCACCGGCATTGCCGTCCGGACGGTGAGACAGAAGGGTGCCGACGGGAAGGGCGCGCCGCCGGCGAGGCCGATACTACCAAGGCCACCCATGCAGATCTCGGCGATGCGAAGGCCGGCCTCGATCCCGCCCCGGTGGTCGATCCCGGCATCGACGAGGAGCACCTCGCCGGGGCCGCGGCTGACCCCGAGGCGCAGCGCGCCAGCCTCCGCGAGAAGGCTCGCGAGCACCGGCTGGACGGTTCGGGCGACGCTTGGCCAGGCAGCGCTGCCAATGGGCCCGTGGCGATGACCTGTCGTCATGGCTTCTCCCCGACGAGACCGGGCCATCCTTGCCCCCTCAGGCGGTGATGGCCGAGGCCTCGGCACTCATCATGGTGAGAATCTGTCGGGTCCGCTCGCGCAGCCGCGCCATCGCCTTGCCGATATCCGCGCCCGTCGCGAGGACGGTGCAGATCGGCCCGCCACGCGGGATCGTCGTGCCCGGCGGACCGCGATCGGCCGTCCAGGCCGGCCACGCCATGTCGGACGGCACCTCGAGCGCTCGTGGCGCGTAGAGGATCTCCGAGGCGGCGGCGCGCGCCGCAGGCGGCAGCGTCCCCACGGCGCCGCCGCGAAAGCTGCCGGCATGCAGGGCGAAGAGGCTCGTGCCGTGCGCCAGCTCGAAGGCGTCGAGCGAGGCGCCAGGCCTGGGGTTGATCTCGAGGACCCAGAGCCGGTCCTTCTCGACCAGGGCATCGACGCTGAAGAGGCCCTCGAGGCCGAAGGCACTGCCCAACGTCTCGGCCGCGTGGCGGAGCCTGACCCCGGCCGCCTCCGAGATCGCAGCCGGCACGGCGACGCCGGCGAAGCGGTGGCCGCGACGGCCGCCCAGCGCCCACTGGGCGCTGAGGCCCAGCGTCCTTGCCCCGCTCCCGCTGCCGAGGACAAGGGCGCTGACGGGCCGGCCGGCGACGCGGCGCTGCCAGTACCAGCCCGGCCCCTCGGGGTGCCGGGTGCTGGCGCTTCGGACATGGCCGCCGCCGGCGCCGCCGATGCGCTTGACGAGCCAGCCCCCGGGCGCCTCGGGTGCCGTCAGGCGGATCTCGGGATGCGGCAGGTCGAGGCGCGCGCAGGCGGCCGCGAAGGTCGAGGGATCCTTGATGCGGCGCACGAGGTCCGCGGGCATGCCCCAGAGCGGGCGGCCATGGGCGAGTGCCTCGATCAGGTCGGGCGCCCGCTCGAAGCCCGAGCCCCAGACGAGCGGGATCGGCGGGGGCGCAAGACGCCCGGCCGCCTCGAGCAGCGGCTTTTCGACGAAGCGCCAGTCGCGGTCGACCGCGACCTGAGCGAAGGCGGCCGCGGCCTCGCGCATGTCGAGGTCGGCAAAGAGGTCAAGCACGATGGGGGCGAAGCCGGCGGCGCGCGCCGAGCAGGCGAGCGCCCGGCCCGAGAGGGCCACGATCAGGACCCGCTCATCCGGCATGCTGCCGCGCGACCGCGAAGGCTTCCTCGACGCCGATATAGCGCCGGGGCTTGGCATCGCGCATCGAGGCCAGGAGCTCGTGCTCGGTCTTGAACTTGACGTTGCCGGCCGCGAGCGCGCCCACGCCCACGGCCTGGGTGCGCTCGATGGGCTTGCCGTCGTCGAAGGCGCCCACCCCCTCGATCCCCGAAGGCGGCACCGCATTGACGTCGAGGGCGACGAGGAGCCGCTTGGCCCGCGCTAGCTGGTGCCTGGCCAGGATCTGCACACCCGCCCGGCCCGCCGCCAGGATCACCTCGGTATTCTCGACGATCCTGGTGTTCTTGGCCTCGTCGCTACCGTCGGCGGGCCGCATGGCGACGCCGAAGCGCTCGCCGAAGCTCTCACAGCGCGCCGTCACGCGCTGCAGCCCGTCATAGCCGACGAGGGTCACCTTGGCGCCGGCCTCGGCGGCGATGAGACCGGCCGCGGCACCCACCGGCCCGGTTGCGCCAAAGACCGCAACCTCCCGGCCCTCGAGCGCCTGGCCCTTGGCCCGGAGATGCCGCTCGACGACCGCGACCATGCCTGCGGCCGTGGTGAAGGCGCCCGACGGGTCGGCCATCACCGACACCTCGAAATGGGGCGGGATCATGGCCTTCCTGGCGGCATCCAGCATGTCGAGCGCCAGGCTCGGCTCGCGCCCGCCGAGGAGGATGGCGGTGCGCCTGCCGTCCTCAGGCGCCCGCGAGAAGATGGCGTCCTGGACCAGCCCCGCCACCTCCTCGAGGTCAACATCGGTATAGGGCGCCACGAGATCGAAGCCGGCGTCCGCGGCCATAGTTCACGTCGAACGGGCTCACATTCTTGAGCGGCGTGATGAAGTGCAGGATCGAGCGCTTCTCGGCCATGGTGCTCCTCCCCGGCTCAGCCGCCAGTGATGTACCTCAAACGGCGTCACTGCCAAGCACGCCAGCGCTGGCCGTCACCTCGCCGCCCCGGTTGCGGCCGCGGAGGACGAGGAGCTCGAGGCCGGCGGCGGCGAAACGGCGCTCGGCCTCGTCGAGCAGGTCGGCCGCCCGGGCCGCATCGTCCAGGATCGCGAAGCCGGTCGGGCCCCAGCTGCTCTGGCCGACGCCTGCCACGTCCTGGGCCAGGAGCCAGTCCAGGACGTCCGCTACCGCCGGGCTCGTGAAGCGGCCACCCTGGGTGGCGGCGAAGTGATCGCCCACGAGGCGCTGGATCTCGCCGATGGCGGCACCCACGGCGGCGATGTCCCGGCTTGCCAGTCCCGGCAGCAGCCGCATGAGGGTGAGCCTGCAGAGATGCGCCGAGCGCTCGGCCGGAAAGTCGGGCAATGCTGCAAAGGCGGCGCGCTCTGCCCCGCCCGAGAGCCCCCGGCGGCCTCCGTCCAGCACGAGCATGACGCGCCACGTCTCGGGAAAGTCGAGGCGGGCCACGATCGGCGGCGGCGCGTCGTCGGCCCCCTTCCCCCCATCGAGGAGAAAGCCGCCCGTGGCGAAGGCGCCGATGCCGATGCCCGAGCGGGCGCCGCGCTCGAGCAGCCGGCCGATCTCGACGGGCGTCGCCGCCCTGCCCCGGAGTCGGGCGAGGCCGGCGCCCACGGCGAGGCCCAGCTGGGTGCCGGAGCCGAGGCCGACATGCGGGGGAATGGTCTGCTCGACGATCACGCGCGCCGGCGGGCCGCCCCAGGCCTCGAGGAGGCGGCGCTGGGCCAGGAGCGCCCGCTCGGCATCGGGCCCTTCCGCGGCCGGTGCCGCCGCCGGCATCATCCTCAGCCGCGTCGCGAGACCCTCGAGAGTCAGCCCGAGCGAGCCGAAGCGCCGGCCGAGGCCGCCGTTCATGTCGAGAAAGCCCAGATGCAGCCGGGCCGGGGCCAGGACCCGCACCTCCCCTGCCCTCGTCGTGCCCATGCTGCGGTGGATCTCCCTGAGAGGAAGCCCTCTTGGTCGCCAAGCGGAAGCGCTGTCAAGCCAACCGCTTGCGGCGGGATCCGGTCGTCCTTACTTATAGAACCCTGTAAGAATTTTTGTTCATGGTAAGGGGAAGTGAGGTGGCGACGGCGACCCTGACGAGCAAGGGGCAGATGACGGTTCCCAAGGAGATCCGCGAGCTGCTCGATCTCCATCCCGGGGATCGGGTCGAGCTCACCCCGGACAGCGAGGGCCGGGTGCTGATGCGGCGACGCAGGAGCCTGGCGCTCCGCGACCTGTTCGACGCCCTGCCGACCAACGGGGTGCCGCTGCCCGAGGGCGATCTCGACGACGCCATCGGTGAGGCGGTGGTGGACGAATACGAGACGTCGATCCGGTGATCGGCGTCGACACCAACGTCCTACTGCGCGCCTTCCTCGCCGACGACAGGGCGCAGGCCAAGGCGGCGCGCGCCCTGCTCGAGCGGGAGGCGGCGACCGCCGGCCCGCTGTTCGTGAACCTGATCGTCCTTTGCGAGCTGATCTGGGTCCTGGCGCGCCGCCAGCGCTATTCGAGGCAGCAGATCATTGTCACGATCGAGAGCCTGCTCGCGACCGCTGCCGTGCAGCTCGATCGTCGCCAGCTCGTCGAGGAAGCGCTCGAGCTCTTCCGGGCGAGCCGTGCCGACTTCGCCGACTGCCTCATCCTCGCCCTCAACCTCGGCGCCGGCTGCTCGACGACCTACACCTTCGACAGCGACGCGGCGGAGCTCCGGGGCTTCAGCCCGGTGCCGGCCCTGCCCGAGGTTTTGTCCGATTTGCCGGCACCTCAGGCCGCCGGCGCGCTAGGTTATGAAGCGTCACGGAACCAGAGGAGGGCGCCCGATGGCCGAGAGGAAGCTCAAGACCTACAGCGAGGATGAGGCCAAGGCCCGACTCGAGAAGGAGCTGCCGCACTGGTATGTCGAGGGCGGCTGGATCAGGCGGCGCTACCGCACCAACAGCTGGAAGGGCACGCTCATGGTGATCAACGCCGTGGGCCACCTTGCCGAGGCCGCCTGGCACCATCCCGACATCACCGCCTCCTATGCCTGGGTCGAGGTCCGGCTCATGACCCACGACCACAAGGGCATCACCGACAAGGACTTCGCGCTCGCGAAGAAGATCGAGGAGATGGTGACCTGGCAGCCGGGGCTCGAGGACGGCCCGCTCGACGGCACGCCGCAGGACGACATGCGCTTCGCCTACATCAAGCACGACAAGCCCAAGAGCTGATCGGCGCCGCGGCGTCCCGAGATGCCCGCAAGGCGAGGAGGTTGAGAAGGCATATGACCGATACCGTCCTGCACGAGGATGTCGTCTGCCCGTTCTGCGCGCTGGGCTGCGACGATCTCGTGGTCGAGGCGGCCGGGACGGCGTTGCGCGTGCGGGAGCATGGCTGCGGGCGGAGCCGGGCCGGCTTCGAGCGTCCGCCGGGGGCGTTCGGCCCGCGCGTCGACGGCAGCGGTGCGAGCCTCGAGGCGGCCTGCGGCCGGGCCGCCGATATCCTGAGAGAAAGCCGGCTGCCGCTGCTCGCGGGCCTCGCCACCGACACCGGCGGCATGCGGGCGGCGCTCGGCCTCGCCGAGCGGGTCGGCGGGGTGGTCGACCATCGCGGCTCGGCCGGGCTGATGGCCAACATTCTGGCCATGCAGTCGGGCGGATGGGTCACCGGCACGCTGGCCGAGGTCCGCAACCGTGCCCAGCTCGTGTTGTTCGTCGGCACCGACGCCGTCAGCGTCATGCCGCGCTTCCTCGAGCGCGTGCTGCGCCCCCAAAAAACGCTGGGTGGGGTCGATCCGGCCACGCGGCGCCTCGTCTATCTGGGCCAGGATATCGGCGGCGACGGCTCGGCAGATGGTCAGCCGGCCGAGTTTCTTTCTTGCCCGACGGCGCGTCTCCATGAGGTGGTGGCGGCGCTGAGGGCGCTCATCGCCGGACGGTCGCTGGCGGCGGACGCGGTCGCTGGCGTGCCGGGCACCACCCTCGAGCGGCTGGCGGCGGATCTTCGTGCCTGCCCCTACAGCGCCATCGTCTGGGCCGCGGGCGCCCTGCCCGGCCCCCATGGCGAGCTCCTGGTGGGCAGCCTCGGCGAGCTCCTCAAGACGCTGAACAGCATCACCCGGGCGGTCGGCGTGCCGCTCGCCGGCCCCGACAACGTCATGGGCGCGAACCAGGTCTGCGCCTGGCAGACCGGGGTGCCGCTGCGCACGAGCCTCGCCACCGGCGCTCCGGACTATGATCCGGCGCGCTGGTCGATCGCCGCCCTTCTCGGCGGCGGGATCGCCGACGCGCTGCTCTGGATTTCCAGCTTCGAGGACGCGCCACCGCCGGCCGCGGGCGTGCCGACGATCGTTCTCGCCCGCCCGGGCCTCGCCCTCGACCCCGATCCCGCCGTGCTGATCCCGGTCGGCACGCCGGGCCTCGACCACGCGGGCAGCCTCTTCCGCACCGACGGCACGGTGGCGCTGCCGCTGCGACGGTTGCGCAAGACGGACCTGCCGAGCGTCGCCCTGGTGCTGGCGCTCATCGAGCGGCGTCTCGCCGGCTGAGGTGCGCCGGCCCGCGGCACAACCCGCCGACCACTACCGACGGTTCAAGTGCGGTGCCTGTGGCGCTAAGCTCGGCCCCTCGCGAGCTGGAACGGGGGAAGCGAGGTGAGGCGACGGGACGGCGGGCCGCGCGAAGGCGTCATGCCATGCTGATGAGGCTCGAGGGCGGCCGTCTTCACGACCCTCTGAACGGCATCGACGGCGAGACAAAAGACCTCTGGATCGAGGACGGCCGCATCGTGGCCGCGCCCGGGGAGGGGCGGCGGGCCGATGAGACCATTCCCGTCGCCGGCAGGATCGTCATGCCGGGCGGCATCGACCTGCACAGCCACATCGGCGGCGGCAAGGTCAACATCGCCCGCATGCTGATGGCCGACGAGCATCGGGAGCACGTCTTCCCCGGCCATGACGGGTGCCGCTGCGGCTCCGGCGTCGCCTCGCCGTCGACCTTCACCACCGGCTACCGCTATGCCGCCATGGGCTACACCATGGCCTTCGAGCCCGCGATGCTGCCGAGCAACGCCCGCCACGCGCATCAGGAGATGGCGGACATCCCGGTGCTCGACAAAGGCGCTTACGCGCTTTTGGGCAGCGACGATCTCCTGCTCGAGATGCTGGCCGGGCACGCGGGCGAGACGGCGGTCCGGGACTATGTCGCCTGGACGCTCGGCGCCACCCAGGCGCTGGCGCTCAAGGTCGTCAATCCGGGCGGGATCGCCGCCTTCAAGTGGGGCGCCCGCAAGCTCGACCTCGACGAGCCGGGGCCTCATTACGGCGTGACGCCGCGCACCATCCTGCGGGCGCTCGCCGACGCGCTGACGTCGCTCGGCGTGCCGCACCCGGTCCATGTCCACGGCTGCAATCTGGGGGTACCCGGCAACGCAGCGACGACGCTGGCGACGATCGACGCCATGGCGGGACGCCGGATCCACCTCACCCATCTGCAGTTCCACAGCTACGGCAAGGAGGGCCGGCGCGGCTTCTCCTCGGCCGCAGCCGCCATCGCCGAGCGGGTCAATGCCAGCCCCAATGTCAGCGTCGACGTGGGTCAGGTGATGTTCGGCCAGACCGTCACGGCCTCTGGCGACACGATGAGCCAGGTGCGGAACGCCCGCTTCGCCGACCCCAAGAAGTGGGTCGCCATGGACATCGAGTGCGACGCCGGCTGCGGGGTCGTGCCCTTCCGCTACAAAGACAAAAGCTTCGTCAACGCGCTGCAGTGGTGCATCGGCCTCGAGCTTTTCCTGCTCGTCACGGACCCGTGGCGGATTTTTCTCACGACCGACCACCCGAATGGCGCCCCCTTCACGACCTACCCGCATCTCATCCGGCTCCTGATGGACCGGAGCTTCCGCAACGACATGCTGGCGACCCTGCCCAAGGCGGCGCGCGAGATGTCGGCGCTCTCGGGCATCGAGCGCGAATACACGCTGGACGAGATCGCGATCCTGACGCGGGCCGGCCCGGCCAGGATCCTCGGCATCGAGGCCGAGCACGGCCATCTCGGGCCGGGTGCGGTGGCGGACGTCACGGTCTACGAGGACGAGCCCGACCGCGAGCGGATGTTCGAGAAGCCCCATCTCGTCCTCAAGGGCGGGGTGCCCATCGTCCGGGACGGCAGCCTGCTGCCGGGGGCGGCCGCGCTGACGGGTGCCACCCACATCGTCCGCCCGGGCTTCGATGCCGCGATCGAGAAGCGCATCGCCGAGCATTTCGAGGCCTTCCGCGGCATGCGGCCGGCAAATTTCAAAGTCGCCGACGAGGAGATCCTGGAGCACGGTCGGCTGACCGTTCATGCCTGCCGGGGGTCGCCATCGTGAACCTGAACGGCGTCCTGATCCGGGACAGCTTCGCCGAGGCGTTTCCGATGGTGGCGACGCGGGTCGTCGTCACCGCCGATACGCCGGGCTGGGCGATGACGGCAGCCACCTCCATGACGGGCTTCGCGACCTCGGTGATCGCCTGCGGCTGCGAGGCCGGCATCGAGGGCCTGCTCGCGCCCGAGGCCACTCCCGACGGCCGGCCCGGCGTAGCGGTGCTGCTCTTCGCCATGAGCGAGAAGGATCTCGCCAAGCAGCTCCAGAACCGCGTCGGCCAGTGCGTGCTCACCTGCGTCGGGACCGGCTGCTTCGCCGGGCTCGACGGCCCGACCCGGCTACCGCTTGGCAAGGCGCTCCGCTACTTCGGCGACGGCTTCCAGATCAGCAAGAAGCTCGGACCGACGCGCTACTGGCGCCTGCCGGTCATGGACGGCGAGTTCACGATCGAGGACACGACCGGGATGGCCAAGGCCATCGGCGGCGGCAATTTCCTCATCCTCGCGATCTCGAGGGAGGCCGCGCTCGAGGCGGCCGAGGCGGCCGTGCGGGCCATGCGTGAGGTTCCGGCCGTCATCCTGCCCTTCCCGGGCGGCATCGTCCGCTCGGGCTCCAAGGTCGGCAGCAAGTACAAGGGGCTGATGGCCTCGACCAACGACGCCTACTGCCCGACCCTCAAGGCCCAGAGCGGCAGGTCGGCGCTGCCCGCAGAGGTCGGGGCGGTCCTCGAGATCGTCATCGACGGGCTCGACGAGTCGTCGATCGGCCGGGCGACGGCGGCCGGGGTGCGCGCCGCCTGCGCGCTGGGTCGCGACGGCGGCATCGTCGCCATCGATGCCGGCAACTATGGCGGCAAGCTCGGGCCCGCACCATTTCCACCTGCGCAGGCTCCTCGGATGAGCCCCCTGACGCTCACCCTCAAGGCGGCGGTGGCGCAGCCCGTCGAGGCGGGCCGGCTGTCCCCGACGGGCTTAGCCGGCCTGTCGGCGGCCGAGATCGAGCGCCTGCCGCTGCGGGTCGGCAACCGCACTTTGCCCCTGGCCGAGCTCCTCGACGTGAGGTGGGGCGATGCCGATCGCGTCGTCCTCTCGGGCGATGCCGCCCGCTTCGACCGGCTGGGCCGGGGCATGGCGGGCGGGCGGCTGATCGTCGAGGGCGATGCCGGCGCCTATCTTGGCCAGGAGATCGCCGGCGGCACGATCGAGGTGCGGGGCAGGGCCGGCCCGTTCGCTGCCACCGGCGCCATCGGCGGGCTCGTCCGGGTGGCGGGCGACGTGGGCGATTTCGCCGGTGCGGCCCTCGCTGGCGGCCGCTTCGGCATGAAGGGCGGAGCGCTCCTCGTCCGCGGCAGGCTCGGCGACCGGGCTGGCGACCGCATGCGCCGCGGCTTGATCGCCACCGCAGGGGATGCCGGGACGTTCCTCGGCAGCCGCATGGTCGCCGGGACCATCGTCGTCGGCGGCTCCTGCGGACCCGATCCAGGCTACGCCATGCGCCGCGGCACCCTGCTCCTGGCCGCCGAGCCCTTTGTTCTTCTCGCGACCTTCGCCGATGGCGGCCGTCACGAGCTGCCGTGGCTGCGCCTGCTGGCCCGCTACCTGGACGGCCTCGGCCACGCCGGCACGCTGCCCGGCACGCGCGCGCGCCGCCTCACCGGCTGCCTCTCGGCCGCCGGCAAGGGCGAGATCCTGATCGCCGCGTGAGCCCGGCACAGCCAAGGCACCGAGGCAGGAGGCCCCCATGACCCTCGCAGCGCTGCCCGATGCCGCCACCCTCCCGGCCGATGCGCGTCTCTATCTCCGCCCGGGCGGCCTCGCCGCCGGCGAGGATGGCGAACGGCTCGCCGGCGGCCCGCTGACGTTCGATCGCGTCGAGCTGATTGTTTGGGAGGCGCATAAGAAGCCGCTGCGGGCGCTGGCGACGCTGCCCGAGCTCGAGGCGTGGCGGGCCGGCCTGGCGGCACCGCAGGCACAGCATGTGACGGAGCTTCTGCAGAGGCTCGGGGCACCCCGCGCCTGGCCGCCGGCCGGGCGGCCCCAGGTCATGGGCATCCTCAACGTCACCCCCGACAGCTTCTCGGACGCGGGCGAGCATCTCCTGGCCGAGGCGGCGGTGGCGCATGGGCTCCGGATGGTCGAGGAAGGTGCCGACATCGTCGATGTCGGTGGCGAATCGACCCGGCCGGGGGCGCGCTCCGTGGCGGAGGCGGAGGAGCTTCGCCGGGTCGTCCCGGTGGTCGAGCGGCTGGCGGCCGCAGGCGTCTTCGTCTCGATCGACACCCGCAAGGCAGGCGTCATGCGCGCCGCCACGGCGGCGGGGGCCAGGATCATCAACGATGTGAGCGCCCTGACCCACGAGCCCGGGAGCCTCGAGGCCGCGGCGGCGAGCGGGGCGCGGGTCGTCCTCATGCACATGCGGGGCGAGCCGCGCTCGATGAACGTCGCCCCGCACTACGACGAGGCGGCCCTCGAGGTCTTCGACTGGCTGGCGGCACGGATTGGGGCCTGCACGGTGGTGGGCATTCCCCGCGAGCGGATCGCCGTCGATCCGGGGCTCTGCTTCGGCAAGCGCGAGCCGCACAATCTCGACATCCTGAAAAGCCTCGCCCTCTACCAGGGGCTCGGCCGCCCGGTCCTGCTCGGTGTCTCGCGCAAGGGCTGGGCCGCCTGGCTGCAGGAGCGCTTCCGCCCCAGGGAGCGCCTCCCCGCCTCGCTCGCCGCGGCGCAATGGGGACTGGAGCGCGGCGTCCAGATCCTCAGGGTCCACGATATCGCCGCCACCCGGCAGATGATCGACGCCTGGACGACGCTCGCAACCTCGTAGAATCGCTTAATTGCCCAGCGAGTTGAGGATACCGCCGACAACTCGCTCAAAATCGCCAGGCAGGTGTGATATTTCTCATAGCGCCTTGAAGTAACGACCCTCACCTTTACCCAGACAAACAGCTCGGTCCTTTCCCGATAGCCTCGCCGGCACTGACTGGCACGGAATTTGCTGCGGTGCAGAATGGAAGATCAGTGGCAATCGGCTGGGGCGTGGCCCCAGGCTGCGGGGGTAAGAAGCATGTGGCTCGTCCTCTCGTTCATCGCCTGTCTCTCCGGGGCGCCCGGCGAGCGCTGCCAGAATGTCGAGATCGCCTGGGACGGCACCGCCTTCCAGTGCATGCTGTTCGGCCAGCAGGAGGCGGCGCAGTGGATCGTCGAGCATCCGGGCTACGCGCTCCGGGGCGGCTATCGCTGCGTCAACGGCCAGCCGATCTGAGGGCACCTCTCCCGGCACCCGCAGGCTCGGACCGTCGCCGCGCCTGAGCGGCGGCGACCGGCTATGCGGCAAACTTTCGTCCAGGGATCGGCCGGGCCCGGGCCGATCCCGGCGCGGTCCATTCATGACTGAAGCAGAGGATCGCTCATCCGCATCAGCGGTTGCCGCAGCCTGGGCTTGCGTCTAGCTAAGCCCATGTGACCGTTGTCGAACAGCAACGAGACCAGGGAGCGGAACGCAACATGCGGCGGGGCCTCGCAGCCGGTCTTCTCGCGCTCGGCGTGGCGCTCGGCGCCGGGAAGGCCTGGGCGGAGGATCTCGGCACCATCCGGATCGGGGTTCTCAAGTTCGGCACGGTCAACTGGGAGCTCGACGTCATCCGGCATCACGGGCTCGACCGGAAGGCGGGCTTCACCCTCGAGGTGCAGAGCTTCGGCGGCAACGACGCCGCCGATGTGGCCTTTCTGGGCGGCGCCGTCGACGGCATCGTCGAGGATTGGCTCTGGGTCTCGCGCCAGCGCTCGACCGGCCTGCCGCTGACCTTCATCCCCTATTCGAGCGCGGTCGGCTCGCTCGTGGTCCGGGCCGACAGCGGCATCGACAGGCTCCCGGATCTCGCGGGCAAGAAGCTCGGCATCGCCGGCGGCCCGCTCGACAAGAGCTGGATCCTGATCCAGGGCGCCGCCAAGGAGAAGGCCGGCATCGATCTCGCCAAGGACGCGGAGCCGGTCTACGGAGCGCCGCCGCTCCTCGCCGAGAAGCTCCGCCAGGGCGAGCTGCCGGCGGTGCTCGACTACTGGTACTACGCCGCCGGCCTCGTCGCCGAAGGCAACAGGTCGCTGATCAGCGTCAGCGCTGCCGAGCAGGCGCTGGGCGTGCCCGGGGATACGGTGCAGCTCGGCTACGTCTTCAAGGAAGGCTGGGCCGACGAGCATGCCAAGCTCGTCCAGGCGTTCAGCGACGCCTCGAGGGGGGCCAAGAAGATCATGGCCGAGAGCGATGCCGAGTGGCAGCGCCTGAAGCCGCTGACCAGGGCGCCTAGCGATGCCGTCCTGGACGCGCTGATGGCCAGCTACCGGGCGGGCATCCCCGAGCACTGGGGCACCCCGGAGCGCGAGGCGGCGAGGAAGCTCTACGCCGTGCTGGCCCGGTTGGGCGGCGAGGATCTGGTCGGCCCGTCGCCGACCCTGGCCCCCGGCACCTTCTGGGACGGCGTGCGCTACTGAGGACGAGCCGTGGCGAAGGCCCTTGCGACCGCCCCGACCCCGCCCGCCGCCCTGGCCGCCGGGGGGACCCGCCGGCGCCAGGGCTGGCGCCGGATCGGCGTGCCCGCCGCCTCGCTGCTGGGGCTTGTCCTGCTCTGGCAGCTGGCGGCGACCCTGGCCGCCGACCCGCGGCTGATGCCGGGGCCGCTGGCGGTCCTGGCGGTGATCGTAGGGGAGACCGCCAAGGGCGTGCTGCCCTACGAGCTGGGCGTCACCCTCCTCCGGGTGGCCGCGAGCTTCATCCTGGCCATGAGCATCGGCATTGCGCTCGGCATCCTCATGGGCCGCTCGCGCCTGACCGACGAGCTGGGCGGCCCCTGGCTCGTCTTCTTCCTCAATTTGCCGGCGCTGGTGACGATCGTTCTCGCCTATATCTGGATCGGCCTCGTCGAGTTGGCGGCGATCTTCGCGGTCGCCATCAACAAGATCCCCAATGTCGTCGTCACTGTCCGCGAGGGCAGCCGGGCCCTCGACACGAGCCTGCTCGAGATGGCCCAGGTCTTCGAGATCGGTCTCGGCCGGCGGCTCCGCCACATCATCCTGCCGCAGCTCTATCCCTATCTGATGGCGGCCGCCCGGACGGGGCTGGCGCTGGTCTGGAAGATCGTCCTGGTGGTCGAGCTGCTCGGCCGCTCCTCGGGGGTCGGCTTCGAGCTCGGGGTGCGCTTCCAGCTCTTCGACGTCGCCGGCATTCTCGCCTATGCGCTGGCCTTCATCGCCGTGGTCCAGGTCATCGAGTGGTGCATCCTGCAGCCGGTCGAGCGACGGCTCAATCGTTGGCGTCGGTGAGGGTCGAGATCCGCGAGAAGTGGTTCAGCGCGGCCGGTGCTGCGCCGGCGAAGCTGGTGCTGCGCGACGTCCGGCTCGACGTGGCGGCCGGGGAGACGGTGGTCCTGACGGGCCCCTCGGGCTGCGGCAAGACTACGCTCTTGAACATCGTGGCCGGCCTCGAGACGGCGTTCGACGGCGAGATCCTGCTGCCGCCCGGAACCCGGCTCGGCTACGTCTTCCAGGAGCCACGCCTGCTGCCGTGGCGGACGGTGGAGGAGAACCTGGCGCTGGTGCTGCCCCGCGACGCCGAGGCACCCGTGCGCATCCGCCAGGCACTGGCCGATATCGACCTCGAGGGCGTGGGTGCCGTCTATGCCTCACGCCTGTCGCTCGGCATGGCCCGGCGCGTGGCGCTCGCCCGCGGCTTCGTCGTCCGTCCGGACCTCCTGCTGCTCGACGAGCCCTTCGCCTCCCTCGACGAGCCCACGGCCCGGCGGCTGCGCCTTCTTCTTCTCGATCTGTTGGCGCGGCACGACACCACGACGCTCTTCGTCACGCACGATCTGCGCGAGGCGGTCATGCTGGCCGACCGGATCCTGGTGCTGTCCTCCTGCCCGGCCCGGATCGTCTCGGAGATCCGCGTCGATCTCGATCGGGAGGCCCGCCGCGACCGATCGGCGGTCGAGACGTTTCGGGCCGACCTGCGGGCGGCCGAGGCGCTCCTCGAGACTCCCGCCACGGAGAGCCTCGCATGAGCGACCGCGCGCCGCCCCCTGCCCTCGAGATCGAGGGCCTGGGCTATGCCTACACCCGCCGCGTCCGCGCCCTCGATGCGGTCGGCTTCGTCGTGCCGATGGGCAGCTTCACGGCCCTGCTCGGCCCCAACGGCGCCGGCAAGACGACCCTCATGTCGCTGGTGACGCGCCTGTTCGAGGCCCGCGAGGGCACGATCCGGGTCTGCGGCCAGAACATCAAGAAGGCACCGCGGGCAGCGCTCGCCCACATGGGCGTCGTCTTCCAGCGGCTGACCCTCGACCTGGATCTCACGGTCGACCAGAACCTGCGCTACGCCGCGGCCCTGCACGGGCTGCCGCGGCGCCGGGCCCGTGAGCGGACCCTGGCGGCACTCGCGCAGCTGGGCATCGCCGACCTCCTCAGGGCGCCGGTCAGGACGCTCTCGGGCGGCATGCGCCGCCGGGTCGAGCTCGCCCGGGCTCTGCTGCACGAGCCGGACCTCCTTATCCTCGACGAGCCGACCGTCGGCCTCGACATCGACTCGCGCCGCAACATCGTCGAGCATGTCCACCGACTCTGCCAGGAGCAGGGCCTGGCCGTGCTCTGGACCACCCATCTGATCGACGAGATCTGGCCCGGCGACCGGGTCGTCCTCATCCATCAGGGCAGCGTCCAGGCCGAGGGCGCCATCGAGAAGGTTCTCGAGATCGCGGGCGAGGCGAGCCTCGACGAGGCCTACCGCCGGCTCACCCGAGAGCGGCAGGCAGCATGACCCGCAATGCCTGGCTTCTCTGCTTTAAAGGCATCCTCGTCAGGGAGTTCCTGCGCTTTCTCTTCCAGCGTGGGCGGTTCTTCGCCGCGCTCGTGCGGCCGCTGGTCTGGCTCTTCGTCTTCGCCGCCGGCTTCCGCTCGATCCTCGGCGTCTCGATCCAGCCGCCCTACGAGACCTATGTCCTCTACGAGGTCTACATCACCCCCGGTCTCTGCGGCATGATCCTGCTCTTCGCCGGCATGCAGGCATCGCTCTCGATGGTCTACGACCGCGAGATGGGATCGATGCGGATCCTGCTCGTGAGCCCGCTGCCGCGCTGGTACCTTCTCTCCTGCAGGCTGCTTGCGAGCGTCCTCGTCGCCTGCGTGCAGGTCTATGTCTTTCTCGCCATCGCCTGGCTCTGGGGCATCGAGCCGCCCCTCATCGGCTATCTCACCGTGTTTCCGGCCCTGGTTCTCGCCGGCCTGATGCTCGGCACGCTCGGCCTCCTATTGTCCTCGGTCGTCCGCCAGCTCGAGAACTTCGCCGGGGTCATGAACTTCGTCATCTTCCCCATGTTCTTCGCGAGCTCGGCGCTCTATCCGCTCTGGCACATGCAGGACGCCTCCTACCTCCTTTATCGTATCTGCGCCTTCAATCCGTTCAGCCATGCGGTCGAGCTCATCCGTTTCGCCCTTTACGCGAAGGTGAACCCGGAGGCGCTCGGCCTCACCTTGATGTGGACAGCGCTCTTTTTGGCGCTCGGCCTCTTCGGCTACAACCCGGCGCGGGGTTTCCTCGCCGCCACCGGCAAGGGCGACTAGGCTCGCCGTCACGGAATGCGGCTCTATCTATCGACAAAGAAGCAGCAAGGAGGCGACGATGCGGGGACCGACTTCTTTTGTGAGAGCCCTTGCGGCGGGCGTCATGGCTCTCGGCATGACCGGGCTCGGGGCGCAGGCCGCCGATCAGGAGCAGAAGCCCTACACCGTTATCGACGGCAAGGTCGACAAGGGCACCTACAACGGCTATCGCCGCTATGGTGAGTCCTGCTTGCGTTGCCATGGTCCGGATGGCAGCGGCAGCTCCTACGCGCCGAGCCTCGTCGATTCCCTGAAGACCCTGAGCTACGAGGACTTCGCCGGCACGGTCGTCAACGGCAAGAAGAATCTCAGCGCCGGCCAGGAGAAGGTCATGCCCTCCTTCGCCGAGGTCCAGGACGTCATGTTCTACATCGACGACATCTATGCCTATCTCAAGGCCCGCTCCGACGGTGCCCTGGGTCGCGGTCGGCCGGAGCGCCTGCCCCCGGATCAGGACCCCAAGGCCAAGGAATGATTCCCGTGAGAGTCGGCACGAGCCGGCGGGAGGACTGAATGGCCGATTTCCGTTTCCGGCATGTCCGCCTCGGAGCAGCCTGCGCCTTCGCCCTGATCCTGCTGCTTCTGCCCGAGACATCCGGCGCGGCCACGCCGAGCATGGGCGAGCTGGTCGATCACACGAGCCTGCGCGTCTGCGCGGATCCCGACAACTTGCCCTACTCGAACAAGGCGGGCCAGGGCTTCGAGAACAAGATCGCCGCGCTCCTGGCCGGGAAGCTAGGGGTGCCACTGGTCTACACTTGGTTCCCGCAGACCGTTGGCTTCGTCACCAAAACGCTCCGCACCATGAGCTGCGATCTCATCATCGGTGTGGTCTCGGCCGACGACCTGGTCCAAAACACCAACCCTTACTATCGCTCCACCTATGTGCTCGTCTATCGCACCGCCGACGGGGACAAATACAAAAGTCTCGACAGCCCTTCCATAGGCCTCGCCAGGATCGGCGTCGTCGCCGGCACGCCGCCGGCCGATCTCCTGGCCCGCAAGGATCTGGCGCAGAATATCCAGCCCTATCAGCTGGTCGTCGACACGCGGGTCGAGAAGCCGGGTGAGACGATGATCGAGGATCTGGCGGCCGGCCGCATCGACGTGGCGCTGCTGTGGGGGCCGATCGCCGGCTATTGGGCCAAGCAGCAGCAGGTGGCGCTGACGATCCTGCCGCTCGCCAGCGACCCGCGGCAGGGCCTGCAGATGGACTTCCGCATCGCCATGGGCATCAGGCAGGGCGAGCCCGACTGGAAGCACGAGCTCAACCGCCTGATCGGCGACCTCCAGCCGCAGATCACCCAGATCCTCGAGAGCTACGGCGTGCCGCTGCTGGACCGGCAGGGCAATCTCGTCAAGGCCGAGGCCGCGGGCCCGGCCCCAGCCACGGAGACGGCCGGCGAGACGACGGTGCCCGAGCCTTCCGGCTACCGCATGGACCACTACAACGCACCCGTTCCTGCGACGCTCGCGGGCGCCACCGTCGTCCACACGGCGGCCCTGGAGAAGCTCCTGGCCGACGCCCGGCCGGTGCTGATCGACGTCAAGCCCAAGGCGCGCAAGCCGGCCGACCGGGATGCCCAGCGCCTGTGGATCGAGCCCAAGCGAGAGGACATCGCCGGCTCGGCATGGCTGCCCGGGGTCGGCTATGGCGAGCTGCCGGACGACCTCCGGGCCTATTTCGCGGACAGCCTCCGGAAGCTGACCGGCGGCGACAGGACACGGGCCCTCGTCTTCTACTGCGATGCCCATTGCTGGATGTCGTGGAACGCCGCCAGGCGCGCCGTCCGTGAGCTTGGCTACGAAAAGGTCTATTGGTACGCCGACGGCGTGGAGGGATGGCGGGACGGAGGGCGGAGGCTGGTCACGGCCGAGGCCATGCCCATGGCGTCCTCGACCGACTGACCGGCTGCAGCGCCGCCCGCCGACCGGAAGACAGAAAAATGTCCCTGACGCGCCGAAAGATCCTCTCGGCCACCGCTCTCGCCGGCCTGATGCGGCTCGTCGAGGCCGAGCCGGTCCTGGCTCAGGACATGATGCAGCATGTCGATCTCGACTCGCCGCGCATGAGCAAGGCCGAGCTCAACCGCGAGCAGGTGGCGGCGATCCTCGAGGCGGCGACCCCGGGGAAGCCCGCCGATCTGCACGACAGGAGCCTCAACGGGCTCGATCTCGAGGGTCTCGACTTCAGGAACGCCGATCTCCGCTGGGCCCGCCTCAACCGGGCCCGGCTCGCCGGCGCCGATCTCTCGGGTGCCCGCCTCGATCTCGCTTGGCTCATCGGCGCCGACCTCACTCGGGCCAAGCTCGTCGGGGCCAGCCTGTTCCAGGCGCAGCTGCCGCGTGCCCGGCTGGACGGCGCCGACCTCTCGGGCGCCCGCATCGCCGCCAATTTCGAGGGCGTGAGCGCCAAGCAAGCCGTCTTGCGGAGCGTCGACGGTGCCCCCGACATGCGCAACCAGTCGATGGGCCTGATGCGGGCATCCTTCCGCTCGGCCGATCTCGACCGGGCCGATCTCACCGGCGCCAGGCTCGCCCGGGCCGACATGGAGTTCGCCAAGCTGCGGTCCGCCGTGCTCGAGAAGGCCGATCTCAGCCGGGCCCAGCTCGGCGGTGCCGACCTCACCGGCGCCCATGTGGCCGGACTCGATCTCAGCGGCGCCGATCTCGCTTCCGCCATCCTGAAGGGTCTCGTCGGGAAGGACGCCCTCCGCGGCCTCGACAAGGCAGAGAACCTCGACCGCGCCTTCACGGACTAGGCTTGGTCCGGAAGATCCGGTTCTTGAGCAGATAGTCGAGTCCGCGGCGCCACGATTCGTCGGTGTTGCCGCGGATGTCGACGCTGCCGGCATCGACCAGCCGGCCGCTCAGGACCTCGTGCACCTCGAGATTGATGTTGAGGATCAGGTTCGAGACCTTCTGGACCCAGCCGAAGGCCTCGAGATCGGCGTGGAGGGCCCGGCCGAGATCGAGGTCGCAGCCGTTGCAGCCGCGCAGCGAGTCCACCGCCTTGAGCCGGTCGGTGATCGGGGCCGTGTCCACCACCTTGTAGCCATGGGCGATGAAAGCGGCCGCGGCCTGCTTGTCGAGGGAGGCCAAGCGCGCGGTTTCCTGCGGCTCGACCGGGGCCGGGCTCGTGTTGACGAGCTCAAAGCCCAGAAAAGCGATCGACTGCCCGGAGGCCGCCCGCGCAGAGGGCACGCTCGAGAAACCTAGCAGGAGGGCGAGCGGCACCCACGCCCCGAGCCGGATTGTCGGCATGGTCGGATCCAAGTGAGGCCATCCGGTAAAGGAGGAGCCCTGCGCGAGAGGCCGCGCAGGGCTCCCTTCACTGCCGCAGAAAGCCTTAAGAGCTTACTCGGGCAGCTTGAAGACGGTGAGCTGGCCGCCGAGCTGGGTGTAGTCCGAGAGCGCCTTGTAGGCGCCCACGGCACCCAGGCCCGCGGTGCTCTCGGTCAGGCCTGCGGCGAGACCGATGCCGGCCCAGCCGCCGACACCCGACAGAACGCCCACATATTGCTGGCCGTCGTGCATCCAGGTGTTGACGTTGCCGATGATGCCGGACGGGGTCTTGAACCGGTAGAGCTCACGGCCGGTCTTGGCGTCCACGGCCTTGAGATAGCCCTCGAGCGTTCCGTAGAAGACGATGCCGCCGCCGGTCGCCAGGGCCCCCGACCAGACCGAGAAGGGCTCGGGATCGGACCAGACGATCTTGCCGGCGCTGGCATCCCAGGCGATGAAGTTGCCGAGATTGTTGCCGCCCGGTGCGGGATACATGGAGAGCGTGGCGCCGACATAGGGCTGGCCGGCGGTGTAGCTCACCTTAAAGGGCTCGTAGTCCATGCAGACGTGGTTGGTCGGCACATAGAAGAGGCCGGTCTGGGGCGAGTAGGACGCCGGCTGCTGATCCTTGCTGCCCAGGGCCGCGGGGCAGACGCCGGTGGTGTTGAAGTCCTCGCCGTTATGGCCGGTCGAGTAGCGGTCGACGACCTGGGGCCGCCCGGTCTGCATGTCGATCTTGGTCGCCCAATTGACCGCCGGATCGAACTTCTCGGCGACCAGCAGGGCGCCGTCGGTGCGGTCCATGGTGTAGGCGAAGCCGTTGCGGTCGAAGTGGACGAGGGCCTTGGTCATCTTCCCTTTGACGGGGATGTCGGCCAGGATCATCTCGTTGACGCCGTCATAGTCCCACTCGTCGTGGGGCGTCATCTGGAAGACCCACTTGGCCTCGCCGGTATCGGCGTCACGCGCGAAAATGGTCATCGACCAGCGATTGTCGCCGGGCCGCTGCTTGGGGTTCCAGGTCGAAGGATTGCCGGTGCCGTAATAGATGAGGTTGAGCTCGGGATCGACCGAGTACCAGCCCCAGGTGGCACCGCCACCGATCTTCCACTGATCGCCTTCCCAGGTCTTGAGGCTCGAATCCTTGCCGACCGGCTTGCCCAGCATCGTGGTCTTGTCGGGGTCGATGAGCATGTCCTGATCGGGGCCCATCGAGTAGCCGCGCCAAGCCTGCTTGCCGTCCTTGGTGTCGTAGGCCGCGAGCCAGCCGCGCACGCCGAACTCGCCGCCCGACACGCCTACATAGACCTTGTCCTTGTAGACCAGGGGCGCCTCGGTGCCGGTGGCACCCTTCGACGGGTCGTCGGTCTTGACCTGCCAGTCGACCTTGCCGGTCTTGGCGTCGAGCGCCACCAGCGTGGTGTCGGCCTGGTGCAGGAAGATCTTGCCGTCACCATAGGCGACGCCACGGTTGACCGTGTCGCAGCACATCACCGGGATGACGTTGGGGTCCTGCTTCGGCTCGTATTTCCACAAGAGCCGGCCATTGTTGTTGAGGTCGAGCGCGAAGACCGGATTGGGGAACGGCCCGACGAGGTACATGGTGTCGCCGATGACCAGCGGCCCACCCTCGTGGCCACGCAGGACGCCGGTCGAGAAGCTCCAGGCGGCCTGCAGCTTGCCGACATTGTCCTTGTTGATCTGTGCCAGCGTGCTGTAGCGGGTGTTCGCGTAATTCCCCGCCGGCATCACCCAGTTGGCGGGGTTCTTCTCCATGACGAGGAGCTCGTCATTGGCCTTCGCCAGCGGCGAGAGGCCGACGAGGAGCGCCAGGGTCGCAACGCCGAATAAAGCTGACCTGTGTAGCATGCGCTTGCCTCCGTGACTTATTCGGGATCGCGCATGAACGCACGGCAGGGCACTCTGACCCGCTGTGGTCCTCTCCCGTTCCGGTTTGGCTCGTTGGCGGCCGGGGCGGGGGGTAATGCCGTTCAGCTTTCCCACTGATCTAACTAAGAGGTAACCTGAGATTTGACAAGTTAAAGCGGTTCCGGCCCGAGCCCCGGGGGCGGTCCGAAGAGAGGAGCCAGATCCATGGGCACCGCGGCCGGGCAGCCGGAAACGCCTCGATGGCCGGCAGGGCGAGCCCGGCGTCGCGGGTTCCTGGCGGGTGCCGCCGGGCTCGCCCTCGGCTTCCCGCTCGAGGCCCTGGCCGAGGAGCCGCCGCCGCTGGTCGAGGTGGCGGCGGGGGTGCTGGTCCGCCCGGGCGCGCTCGAGGACTTCACGCCGGCCAATCTGGGCGGCATCGCCAATCTCGGCCTCGTCGTCGGCGGCCGCGCGGCCGCCGTGATCGATACCGGCGGCAGCGACGCCGACGGACGTCGCTTCCTCGCCGCCATCCGCGCCCGTACCAGCCTGCCCATCGCCTACGTGATCAACACCCACGACCATCCGGATCACATCTTCGGCAACAGCGCCTTTGAGGGCGAGGGAGCCACCTTCGTGGGCCACGCGCGGCTCGCCCGCGCGATGGCCGAGCGGGGGCCGCTCTATATGGACAACATGAAGCGCATTCTCGGCGCCGCCTTCGCCGGAACCCGCTTGGTGCCGCCGACCGTGCTGGTGCCGCAGGAGGCACCCCTCGAGCTCGATCTCGGCGGCCGCGCGCTCCACCTGCAAGCGTGGCCCACGGCCCACACCGACTGCGATCTCACGGCTCTCGATCGGGGCAGCGGCACGCTTATCGCCGGCGATCTTCTGTTCATGGAGAGGCTGCCGGTCGAGGACGGCAGCCTCGATGGCTGGCTCGGCGTCATCGACCGGCTCCGGGCGGTGCCGGCCGTGCGGGTCGTGCCGGGCCACGGACCCGCCTCCGCACCCTGGCCCGCCGCCCTGGTCGCGGAGCGGCGCTATCTCGACTGGCTGCGGACGAGCGTGCGCCGGATCATCGCCCTGGGCGTCCCGCTCGGCCAGGCCGTGGCGGCCGTGCCGCTGCCGGCGGACGAGCACTGGCAGCTCACGGCCGGCAATCATGCGCGCAACGTGATCGCGAGCTATACCGAGCTCGAGTGGGAGTAGGGATGCAGCGGCGTATCCCGAAGAGCGGAGAGACCGAAAAGATGGCCAGCCGGCGACACGTCCTGACGACCCTGGCGACCCTGCCGGTGCTCCTGAAGGCGGGCGGCCCGACCTACGCCGAGGACACCGCCCAAGTCGAGGGCACGGAAAGCGCCTGGCCCGACATCAAGGCTTCCCTGTTCGGTGACAAGAAGCTCCTGGACGGGGCCGGCGTCCTGGCCCTCGACGCCCCCTATCGGGCGGCCGACGCCGCGGTCGTGCCGCTCACCATCGAGGCGCTCATCCCGCAGACCGAGCAGCGCTACATCAAGACGCTCTATCTGAGCATCGATCAGAACCCGGCGCCGGTAGCGGGCGTTTTCCATCTTCACCCGGCGAGCGGCAGGGCGACGCTGTCGACCCGCGTGCGGGTCAACAGCTACACCAACATCCACGTGGTCGCCGAGACCTCCGACGGCCGGCTCTACATGGTCGAGAAATTCGTCAAGGCGGCCGGCGGCTGCTCGGCTCCTGCCTCGAGCGATCAGGATCAGGCCATGGCCCGTCTCGGCCGGATGAAGCTCCGCCAGCTCGGCCCCTTCCAGCCGAACACGGTCAACACGGCCGAGCTGCTCATCAGCCATCCCAACTATACCGGGATGCAGATGAACCAGCTCACCCGCAACTGGATCCCGCCGGACTATGTGACCAAGGTCGAGATCAGCTATGCCGGCCAGCCGGTCCTCGGGATCGACGGCGACATCTCGATCGCCGAGAACCCGGCCTTCACCTTCGACTTCGTGCCGACCAGCCCCGGCCCTATCACGGTCGAGGCCACCGACAGCCAGGGCCGCCACTTCGCGCAGAGCTGGAGCGTCGGCTCCGGCAGCTGAGGCCGGCCTCAGGTCTGCGGCAGCCCGCAGGTCACCCGCTTGAGCGCCCAGGCCGGATGATCATGAACCCATTGCGCGGCGTTGATCTGCGACTGCCAGACGCACTGGACCTCGCTCATCGGCATCTGGAAGGGAATGGTGAATGTCTCGCAATGATCGGGGTGCTGGACAAGACAAGCCAGGATCAGCAGCTCCACCATGCCCATTTTCATTCTCCGTCGGGCGCACGAAGAGGATGAGATGCCGCGGCCGCCTCGTCGTTTCAATCGGGTCGGCTCGCCACCCCGCATCCTCCGGAGCATGGACGCCCGGCCATAGATAAAGCTCTATTGACGCCATAAGTCATGATCGACGATAGAGGCAACCGCTCGCCGTGTTCCTGACATGGGAGCCGGCCGGCCCGAAGAGGCTGGTAGAGCCTTGCAAATGGGAGACTGAACGCCATGACTCTCGGCCGCGCCATGATCGTTGCAGCCGTGGCGATGCAGACCGCAGCACCGGCCTTGGGCGCTCAGCCGATGCGGTTCTGGAATCTCACCTCGGCCACGATCGACGAACTCTATCTGGCTCCGGCCGGCACCACGACATGGGGCCCGAACCAGTGTCTCAACGACAACGACAAGTCCGTCGATTCGGATGAGCGCCTGAAGCTCAGCGGAGTCGAGCCCGGCCGCTACGACGTCAAGCTGCACGACGAGAAGGGCCGAACCTGCATCGTCAAGAGCGTCGAGGTCAAGGGCAGCGGCAAATATGCCTTCTCGATCGACGAGAAGGAGCTGACCGACTGCATGAAGTGACGCCCCGCGCCGCCAGCAATTCATGAATCATAGATAATGCTCTATAGATGCCATAAGCCGTTAGTGATGGAAAGCGGGAGTCGCGCCGACGCCGACCACCGCGAGGGTCGTCCAAGGGCCTGCGGTCCCACAGGGAAGGGAGGCAAATCATGGCGACCTCGCCCGTGTGCCGTTGGCTCGCGCCGTTCCTGACGCTGCTCCTGGCCGGCGTCGGCGCCCACGCCGCCGAGCTCGACATGACGATCACCTATCTCGCCAAGGCCGAGCCGCCGCACATTCCCCTCTCCCTGGTCGAGCCCATCCTCAAGGACGAGGGGATCAAGGGTGCCGAGCTCGGCATCCAGGACGACCAGACGACCGGACGGTTCCTCAAGAACACCTATAAGCTGGTCGAGCAGATCGTGCCGGAGGACGGCGACCTCGTCCTGGCATTCAAGCAGGACCTCGCCGCCGGCCAGCGCCTGTTCGTGGCCGACCTCCACGCCGACCAGCTCCTGGCCCTGGCCCCGCTCGCCGACCGGGCCGGCGCCATCCTCATGAACACCCGCGCCCCGGACGACCCGCTCAGGACCGAGACCTGCTTCAAGAGCCTCTTCAACGTCGCCCCCTCGCGGCAGATGCTGGCCGACGGCCTCGCCCAGTACCTGGTCTGGAAGCGCTGGACGCGCTGGTTCCTGATCAAGGGCTCGCACCCCGAGGACGCGGCCCTGGCGACGGCCATGGAGAATTCGGCCACGAAGTTCGGAGCCAAGATCGTCCAGGAGCGGACCTATGTCGACCAGGGCGGGTCGCGGCGCACCGATACCGGCCATGTCCAGATCCAGGCCCAGATGCCGGTCTTCACCCAGAACGCGCCTGAGCACGATGTCCTGATGGTGGCCGACGAGGCTGACGTGTTCGGCGAGTACCTGCCCTACCAGACCTGGGACCCGCGCCCCGTCGTCGGCTCCGCCGGGCTCGTGCCGACAGCCTGGAGCCCGGTCAACGAGGAGTGGGGCGGCACCCAGCTCAAGGACCGCTTCCGGCGCCTCGCCGGCCGCGACCTGACGCCCCGCGACTACAATGCCTGGGTCGCCGTGCGCGCCTATGGCGAAGCCGTCACCCGCACCCAGTCGGGCGATCCCGCCAAGCTTCGCGACTACATGCTGGGCCCGAAATTCCAGCTGGGCGGCTTCAAGGGCGACCCCCTCTCCTTCCGGGCCTGGAACCAGCAGCTGCGCCAGCCGGTGCTGATCGTGACGCCGCGGATGCTCGTCACTGTCTCGCCGCAGGTGGAGTTCCTGCATCGGCGCAATCGGCTCGACACGCTGGGGTTCGACCAGCCCGAGAGCCGCTGCAACCTCAATCCCTGACCCGGCACGGACCTCGGATGGATCCCATGCGCACCATGCTCGCTCTCGCCGCCTCCGGCCTTCTGCTCGGGGCCTTGCCGACCCGGGCGGCCGAGATCTATGTCTCGAACGAGAAGGGCAACTCGATCTCGGTCATCGACAGCAAGACCCTGACGGTGACCAAGACCATCCCGGTCGGCAACCGGCCGCGCGGCATCGTGCTGGGCAAGGACGGCAAGTATATCTACGTCTGCGCCTCCGACGACGACACCATCCAGATCCTGGATACCGCCACCGGGCAGATCGTCGGCAACCTGCCCTCGGGGCCCGATCCCGAGCTCTTGAACATCTCGCCCGACGGCAAGACGATCTATGCCTCGAACGAGGACGACAACATGGTCACCGTCCTCGACGTGCCGAGCCGCGCGGTGGTGTCCCAGATCCCGGTCGGCGTCGAGCCCGAGGGCATGGGGGTGAGCCACGACGGCAACTGGGTCGTCAACACCTCCGAGACCACCAACATGGCGCACTTCATCGACGTCAAGACGGAGCAGGTCGTCGACAGCGTGCTCGTCGACCCGCGCCCGCGCTGGGCCGAGTTCACGAGCGACGACGCCCAGGTCTGGGTCTCCTCCGAGATCGGCGGCACGGTCAGCGTCATCGACAACAAAACCCGCAAGATCGTCGCCAAGATCGGCTTCAAGATCCCGGCCGTGCCGCAGGAGGCGATCCAGCCCGTCGGCATCAGCATCACCAAGGACCGCAAATGGGCGTTCGTGGCCCTGGGCCCCGCCAACCGGGTCGCCGTCGTCGACGCCCAGACCTTCGCGGTGAAGAAGTATCTCCTGGTCGGCCAACGCGTCTGGCACTTGGCCTTCGGGCCGGGCGAGAAGCGGCTCTACACCACGAACGGCGTCTCCAACGACGTCTCGGTGATCGACGTCGAGGGGCTGGACGTCATCAAGTCGATCACCGTGGGCAGCTATCCCTGGGGTGTTGTCGTCAAGGATTGAGCGGTCCATGTAACCCTTGACCTCCAAGGGGCGGGGCGCCTAGGCCAAGCGTCCTGGAAGTTGAGCTCCAGCAGGGGCCTGCCGGGATATCGTTCCGGAGGCCCAGATCGGGGAGGAAACCATCAAGAGCTTCGGCATCGCCATGGCGACGAGCCTGCTGCTGGCCCCGGCGCTGGCTCCGCGAGGGGTCATGGCAGCGACGGAGCAGCAGAACCCGGACTGGCTCTGCATGCAGCAGCTGATCCCCGAGATCGAGAGCGGCATGATCTGGACCGGCCCGCCGCTCGACAAGGCGGCGGGCGACTGGCAGACGGATCCCGACGTGGCGGCACTCGCGGCCTCGCTCGCCGCGCGCTCGACGCCGGTGGCCCTGGCCGAGCGGAAGATCGCCGACCTCGCCGCCCAGCTGCCGGCCGGCCAGCGCCAGCAGAAGCTGACGCTGCTGTTCAAGGGCACGCTCGAGATCCTGAACGGCAAGCGCCGGCAGGTCATCGCCGGCATCGAGCGCTACGGCCACGGCCAGCGCGCCCTGGCGGAGCGGATCGAGGCGGAGAACAAGCAGATCAACGACGCGCCCGGCACGGCGGCCTCCGACGGCGACCAGGCCAGTGCCGGTCCGCTCGTCGCGCAGCGCGACTGGGATCTCCGGGTCTTCAACGACCGGCGGAGGATGCTGCAGCAGATCTGCGACGAGCCGACAGCGCTCGACCAGCGCGCCTTCGCCATCGCCCGCGCCATACAGAGCCATCTCGGAACGCCATGACCCCTATCCTTGCAATGAGCCTCGGCCTGGCCCTGGTGAGCGCCTCGGCAGCGGCCGCCCCGGCGGGCAGCCCGGCAGATGCGGGCTCGGTGACCGGCGACGTGCTCGAGGCGGGGCTCTTCGACGACGTCACGAGCCCCCTCACTCTTCACTACCGCTACGAGATGCATGCCGACACGATGAAGGAGCCCTTCGTCAGCACGGCGACCATGCAGGTCCGGGAGATCGCCGGGGATGGCTCGAAACAGGTCTATTTCGACCTGTTCGAGGGCAAAAACCGCCGCCAGCTCGGCCCGATGGCTGCCAAGGACTTCAACCCTCTGATCCTGATCTTCCTGCAGTTCGACGTCGATGAGATGGGCAACCTCACCGGCGGCGCTCCTCTCTACTTCCAGCGGCAGATCCGCCAGGCCTTCAACGCGCCGGCGGAGGAGAAGGACCTCGAGGTCGAGGTCGGCGGCCGCGAGGTCAATGCCAAGCAGGTGCGGATGCAGCCCTTCGTCCACGATCCCCACATCGACCGCTTTCCCGCCTTCCGCGACAAGACCTACGAGTTCGTCGTGAGCAAGGACGTGCCCGGCGGTCTCGTGCGCATCGCCGCCGTGACGCCCGACCCGAAGACCGGAGCGGTCGTCGTCGAGAAGAGCATGACCTTCGAGAGTGCCGAGTGATGCCCGCCGCCACGGCCGGCGACGGCGATGCGCCAAGGGCCCTCCGGGTCGGCCCACGATGGGATCGGATCGGAAGGAGATCGTCGGCGATGCTGGATGGATGGTCCGGCCGGGCCCTGCTGGCGCTGCTCCTGCTCGGTGGCGTGGCCGGCCTCGGCGGCGGGCCGGCCAGAGCGGCGCCGGCCGACTACCCGACCAGCGCCCTCGCTGACTATGTGTTCGGCTGCATGGCGACCAACGGCGAGACGCCGGACGCGCTTCGGCGCTGCTCCTGCTCGATCGACCACGTCGCCGGGGAGCTGCCTTACGAGGACTACGAGAAGGCCGAGACGGTCCTCCGCCTGCGTCTGGTTCCCGGCAACAACCCCCAGCTCAGCATGTTCAAGGACGCGCCCTGGGCGCAGGCAATGGTCGACAAGCTGAGGAAGGCCCAGCTCGACGCCGAGATGGCGTGCTTCTGAGGCGGCGTGGCCCGAGAGGCCGGAGGTCGCGATGTTCAGCCTGCACCAGCTTCGCATCTTCTGGGCGGTGGCGCACAGCCCCTCCCTGACCCGCGCCGCCAAGCAGCTCGGCCTCACCCAGCCCTCGCTCTCCCAGCAGCTCGCCAAGCTCGAGAAGATGCTCAACGGGCGGCTCTTCGATCGGATCAACAACCAGCTTGTCCTGACCGATGCGGGCCGGTTCCTGCTGCGCAAGGTCGAGGCTATCCTGGCCGAGGTGGACGAGGCCGAGGCCGGCTTCGCCGAGTTCCGGACCGGCCGCCGCGGCCGCATCGCGGTGGGCGCCCTGGGCTCGCTCGCCCGCTCGCTGGTGCCGCCCGCCTATGCCCGCGCCCTGAAGACGATCCCGGATCTCGAGCTCGACATTCACGAGCTCGCCCCCGGCGAGGCGATCGATCAGCTCTATGGCCGCAATCTCCAGATCGCCCTGCTTTCGGCCGGCTCGTTCGCGGACAACCGCGTCTCCTTCAGTCGCGTGGCACTCGCGAGCGACACCTATGTCCTGGCCACGCCGACGAGCCTCGACCTCACCGGCGTGGCCGATCCCGAGACGGAGCTGCCCCCGGTCGCCCGGCGGCTCGTCAATCGCTGCATCCAGTTCAATTTCGGCACGCCGCACACGCGGCGGGTCGAGGTTTGGTATCGCCGCGTGCTGCCGCGCCATACGATCATCGCCCAGTGCCGGACATACGAGGTGGCGCTGGCGATGGTCGAGGCCGGGCTCGGCATCGCCCTCGTGCCGCTCCTGACCACCCAGCTGGCTGGCCGTGCGCTCTTCAAGGTCCGGCTCTACACCGTGCCGGAGCTGGCCCGGCCCATCGTCGCCCTCGTGCCGCCGCAATATCGCCACGTTCAGCCCTACGCGGCCTTCATCGAGGCGCTCCAGGCGGCCGGGGCGGCCTTGGCCCCGCCGGTCGCAGCACCAGCCCCGCCTTTCCTCTCCCGCCCCGAGCCCGGCGAGGCCAGAGCGTCTGCCTATGGGGTGGAGGAGCTGGCGCGGTAGCATGAAGCGGGACATGAACGCGACGGAGACGCAGACGGCGCAGGCGGCGATAGCGCTCGGCGCCAATCTCGGCGACCGGCAGGCGACGCTGACGCGGGCTCTGGAGCTGCTGGCGGCGGAGGTGGGCGAGCTGGTGGCCGTCTCGGGCTGGCTCGAGACCGAGGCCTTGATCCACCCCGACGACCCGACGCCCTGGTATCCTCCCTATCTCAACGGCGTGGCCCTGTTGCGTACGCGCTTGGCACCGCGGGCCCTGCTCCTGGGGCTCCAGTCGATCGAGCGACGGCTCGGCCGGGACCGCCGCCAGGAGTCCGCGCGCTGGCGGCCGCGGGCCGTCGACCTCGATCTCGTCGCCCTCGATGACCAGGTTCTGGACACCCCTGATCTCGTGCTGCCGCACCCCGAGATGCACAAGCGCGTCTTTGTCCTGGGCCCGATGGCCGAGGTCTGGCCCGACTGGCGCCATCCGCGTCTCGGCCTCACGGTGCGCCAGATGCGGGACGCGCTCGGCTGAGCGGCTGTCCTGCGGGTCGAATATCCTGCCGAGGTCGCTGGTCAGGGGGGAGCCGATGCGGATCGTCAAGCTCGGCGGCAGCCTCGCCACCGCGCCGGCCCTGGCCGGCTGGCTCAAGGCCGTGGCCGCGGCGCCGGACGGGCCCTGGCTCGTCGTGCCCGGCGGCGGCCCCTTTGCCGATGCCATCCGGAGCCTGCAGCCACAGCTCGGCTTCGACGATCTGGCAGCGCACCGCATGGCGATCCTGGCCATGCAGCAATACGGCCTCTTTTTGCAGGGTCTCGAGCCGCGCCTGCGACTGGTCGAGGATGAGACCGGGATCCGGACGCTGGGCCCTGCCCCGGGCCTTGTTCTCCCCTGGCGGATGCTCGGCCGCGACACGGGCATCAAGGCTTCCTGGGCGATCACGTCGGACAGCCTGGCCCTCATCCTCGCCCATCGCCTCGCCGCCGAGGAACTGCTGCTGGTCAAGTCGGCCGAGCTCCCGGCTGGCCCGGCGCAGGCGGCGGCGCTGGCCGCGGCCGGCCTGCTCGATGCCGCCTTTCCCGGACTGGCGGCGGGCTATCCCGGCCGGGTCCGCCTCATCCACCGCGACGACGTCGCAGCCCGACAGGCGCTCGGCACCCCCGGCGGGAGCGCCGTCGGCCTCCTCGTCGAGTGCTCGCCGTTGCCGATCCCCGCCGACGCAGGACATGATGGTTGACGATCGGGCCGGCGACGGGAGAGGCGCCTTGGATCAGAACCAGCAGATGGCCGAGCAGGAGGAGAAGCCGGGGCGGGCGCGGCTGGCCTGGGCGCTTACCGGCTCCGGCCACGACTTCCCGGAATGCCTGGACCTGATGCGGCGCCTCGGCGCCATGGACGTCTTCGTCTCCAAGGCGGCCGCCGAGGTGATCTTCCTGTACACCAAGGACCGGGATCCCTTCCCGCCCGAGATCCGCGTGATCAAGGACACCTCGGCCTCGGCGGCCCCGGTCGGCCGCTTTTATCACGGCTGGTATCACACTCTGGTCGTCGCGCCGGCGACCTCGAACACGGTCGCCAAATGCGTCGCAGGCATCTCCGACACGCTCGTCACCAACGTCTTCGCCCAGGCCGGCAAGTGCCGGGTGCCAGCCATCGTCTATGCCTGCGACACCCGGCCGGTCATGGACACCATGGCACCCGACGGCCTCGTGCGCCTGTGGCCGCGACGGATCGACCTCGAGAACACCCGCCGCCTGGAGGCGTTCGAGCAGACGACCGTGGTCGAGAGCCTCGCGGCGCTGGAGGCTGCGGTGACGGCGCGTCTCGCGGCCGTCGACGCCGGCTGAGGCGCTGTCGCCGCGCCGGGCAACGGGGCTGAGCATGGGCGAGCACATCCTCTTCCTCACCGGCCATATGGCCGAACCCCGACTCCGCCGGGTGCTGGACGGCATGGGCGAGACCCCGTTCGCCTGGGAGGTGCGCAATCTCGGCGTCAAGGTCGCGGCCCTGATGACGCCCGAGATCGTCAAGCGCCGCCTGGGCCCGGTCGAGGGCGCCACGCGCGTCGTCCTGCCCGGCCGCTTCCGGGGCGATCTGGACGATCTCGGCCGGCATTTCGGGCTGCCGTTCGAGCGCGGCCCCGAGGAGGTCAAGGACCTGCCCCAGCATTTCGGCCGTGGCGGCGGGCTGGTCGACCTCTCGCGTCACGACTGCCGGATCTTCGCCGAGATCGTCGAGGCGCCGAGCCTCGGGGTCGAGGCGATCCTGGCGCGAGCCGCGCATTTTCGGGCCGAGGGCGCCGACGTCATCGATCTCGGCGGCCTGCCCGGCACGCCCTTCCCGCAGCTCGAGGAGGCCGTGCAGGCGCTCGTCGCGGAGGGTTTTTCGGTCAGCGTCGATTCGGGCGATCCCGAGGAGCTGCGCCGCGGCGCTCGGGCGGGTGCCGGCTTTCTCCTCAGCCTCACCGAGGAAACGCTCGACCTCGCCTTCGAGACCTCGGCCGTGCCGGTGCTGATCCCCGCCCGTCACGGCGATCTCGAGAGCCTGCTTCGGGCCTCTGAGCGGCTGGAGCGGGCGGGCAGGCCGTTCCTCGCCGACCCGGTCCTCGACCCCATCCATTTCGGCTTTACCGAGTCGATCGTCCGCTATCACGAGCTCCGGCGGCGCCTGCCGGACACCGAGATCCTCATGGGCCTCGGCAATCTCACCGAGCTCACCGACGCCGACACCACGGGCATCACCATGACCGTCATGGGCATCGTCTCCGAGCTGCACATCAAGAACGTCCTCGTCGTCCAGGTGAGCCCGCACTGCCGGCGCGCGGTGCGCGAGGCCGACCGCGCCCGCCGCATCCTCTACCGCGCCCGCGAGGAAGGCTCGCTGCCGCAGGGCATGGCGCCGGACCTCCTTTGCCTGCGCGACCGCCGGCCCTTTCCCAACACGGCGGCCGAGATCAGGGAGAACGCCACCAGGGTGACCGACCCCAATTTCCGGATCGAGGTCGCCCCGGACGCCATCCACGTCTACAACCGGGACGGCCACCACACCGCCACCGACCCCTTCGATCTTTTCCCGCGGCTCGGGGTCGAGGGCGACGGCGGTCACGCCTTTTATCTCGGCGTCGAGCTGGCCCGGGCCGAGACCGCGCTCGAGCTGGGCAAGCGCTACACCCAGGACCAGAAGCTCGGCTGGGGCTGCGCCGTCGACCGGCCGGCGGAGGACAACACCCATCTCAAGGCGGCCGGCGCCACCCTCGAGGCCAAGCGCCGGCGCAAGGGATCGTCCTGATGCCCTTCATCCGCGAGAGCATCGTCACGACGCTCAATGAGGACGGCACGGCGCACATCGCCCCCCTGGGCGTCATCCTGGAGCTGCCCTTCCTGGTGCTCGCCCCGTTTCACCCTTCCTCCACCCTCGAGAATCTCCGCCGCCATCCTGCGGCCTGCATCAACTACGTGACCGACGTCCGCGTCTTCGCGGGCTGCATCTCGGGGCGGCAGCGCCAGTGGCCGGTGCGCCCGGCCGAGCGCATCCGGGGCCATCGCCTGGAGGCGGCGCTGGCGCACGCCGAGGTGGAGGTCGCCGAGCTGGTCGACGACGCCCAGCGCCCGCGGTTCCGCTGCCGGGAGGTGCACGAGGCGATGCATGTTCCGTTCCGCGGCCTCAACCGGGCCCAGGCGGCCGTCGTCGAGGCGGCGATCCTGGTCTCGCGCCTCCATCTCCTGCCGGCCGAGAAGATCGACCGCGAGATCGCCTATCTCGGGATCGCCATCGACAAGACCGCGGGGCCGGAGGAGCGGGAAGCCTGGGGCTGGCTCATGGAGGCGATCGCCAAGCATCGCCGGAACGGCGAAGGCGCTACGAGCCGCCCGACCTGAGGGCAGGAGCGGCGTAGCGCTCAGTTGGCAGCCGGCACGAGCGGGTAGATGCGCCCGGCGAGCGTCTGGCGCCCGGACGCAGCCCGGATCAGCCGTCGCACGCGCCTGGGCAAGATCACGACGCAGCTCGCCCGGAATATCACCGTGCCGACCCTGGACTCACTGATCGCCGCCATCGCTGTCCATCACGGCCTCGTCCTGGGCACCCGCAACAGCGCCGACTGCCGCCACTTTCCTTCCCTCGCCCTCGAGACTCCCTGGCAGGGAGGCTCGGCCGGGTGAGGATTGTCGGTGGCGAGAGGACTTGCGATGATCGAGCACCCGAAGATCGAGGGCGAATGACGACACTACATCAGGGCTACTTCACGGCCGGGCTCGAGGCCGATCCGGAGCTGGCGGCGGCGATCCGGGGCGAGGGGCAGCGGCAGCAGGACCAGATCGAGCTGATCGCGAGCGAGAACATCGTCTCCCGCTGCGTGCTCGAGGCGCAGGGCTCCGTGCTCACCAACAAGACCGTCGAGGGCCTGCCCGGCGCCCGCTACTATGGCGGTGCCGAGTTCGCCGATGCCGTGGAGCGCCTCGCCATCGAGCGCGCCTGCCGTCTTTTCGGCTGTGCCTTCGCCAACGTGCAGCCGCATTCGGGCTCGAACGCCAACGCCGCCGTCTTCAAGGCGCTCCTGAAGCCGGGCGACACCATCCTCGCCATGGACACCGCTGCCGGCGGCCATATCAGCCACGGCCACCCCGCCACCCTCACCGGCCGCGACTACCGGATCGTCCGCTACGGCGTCGACCGCCGGAGCGAGCGGCTCGACATGGCCGAGGTCCTGACCCTGGCCCGCGAGCATCGCCCGCGGCTCGTCATCGCCGGTGGCTCGGCCTACCCCAGGATCATCGACTTCGCCGGCCTCCGCCGGATCGCCGACGAGGTCGGCGCCATGCTCATGGCCGATATCGCCCACATCGCCGGCCTCGTCGCCGCCGGCCTGCACCCCTCCCCCTTTCCCCACGCCCAGGTGGTGACGACGACGACCTACAAGTCGCTGCGCGGCGCCCGCGGCGGCCTCGTCCTCTGGAACGACCCGGCGCTGACGAAGCGCCTCGATCTCGGCGTCTTTCCCGGTGTGCAGGGCTCGGTGATGCTGCACATCGTGGCGGGCAAGGCCGCCTGCCTCGCCGAGGCGCTGCGCCCGGAGTTTCATGAATGGAACGCGGCCGTGCTCGCCAATGCACGTGCTCTTGCCCTCACCCTGGTCGAGGGCGGCCTTCGGCTCGTCACCGGAGGCACCGACACCGGCCTCATGCTCGTCGACCTGCGCCTCAAGCAGCTCAAAGGGGAAGCCGCCGCCAAGGCGCTCGAGGCGGCGGGCCTCGCCTGCAACAAGAATCTCATTCCTTTCGATCCCGAGCCGCCGGAGCTGGCCTCGGGCCTCCGGCTGTCGAGCAATGCCGGCACGACCCGAGGCTTCGGAACGGCGGAGTTCCGCACGATCGGCGGCTGGATCGTCCGCGTCCTCGACGCCCTGACCGCCGGGCCGGCCGCCGCCGCCCAGGCCGAGGTGCGAGAGCAGGTCCGTAGCCTCTGCCAGAACTTCCCGATCTATCCGGGCCTCCAGGAGGAGAGCCGCGCATGACCCTCATGCTCGCCAGCGTGGCCACCCTCGAGGAGGCGGAGCAGGCGCTGCGGCTCGGCGCCGACCTCATCGATCTCAAGGACCCGAGCCGTGGCGCTCTCGGCGCCTGGCCGCTGGGCCGGGTGCGGGACGCGGTCGGCCGCATCGGCGGGCGCCGCCCGACGAGCGCCACCATCGGCGATCTGCCGATGCGCCCCTCGGACGTGGCCGAGGCCGCCGCGGCCATGGCGGCAACGGGCGTGGACATCGTCAAGATCGGCTTTTTCGGGGGCGGCGATCCCGCCGGCTGCATCGAGGCCCTTCGTCCCCTGGCAGAGGGCGGGGTCCGTCTCGTCGCCGTGATGATGGCCGATCAGGACCCCTGCCTGTCGCTTGTCGGGACGCTTGCCGAGGCCGGCTTCTACGGCGTCATGCTGGATACGGCCGACAAGCGGGCGGGCAGCCTCCGGGCACACCAGAAGGAAACAGTCCTCCGCGGCTTCGTCGAGCAGGCTCGGGCGCAGGGTCTCCTGACCGGGCTCGCAGGCTCCCTGGCCGTCGCCGACATAGCGCCGCTGGCCGCCCTCGGGCCGGACTATCTGGGCTTCCGTGGCGCCCTCTGCCGGGGGGATCGCAGCGGGACCCTTGATCCCGACCGCTTCGCCGCCGTCCAGGCAGCGCTCGCGAGGGCTCAGAGCAGGCGTGCCCCGAGGAGCGCCGTCGCCACCGCCGGCGCACAGGTGGCGGCCCAGCCGGCCGCGGCTGGATCGGCATCCACCAGGCTCGCGAAATCGGCATAGGGCCGCCCGCAACGGTCGGCGAGATCGCGGACAAGATGCCTGCCACAGCCGGCGCCGACGAGCGGCGCCGTGTCGGCCACGAGATCGCGCGACAGGACGAGGGCGAGCGCGTCGGCGATGCGCCGCAGCTGCGTCTCGGCGAGCCAGGCAGCGAGCCGCCGCCATGCCGGCAGCGGCACGTCGGCGAGATCGGCACCGACCATCCGGGCCAGACGACGAGCACTCCCCGTCTCCGTCTTGGCCCCGCCATCGGCCGCCGGATGCTGGTCCATCGGCTCGTCGAGCCGGCCGAGCAGACGGTAGACGTCGGCGGTGGTGGCAAAAAGCTCGTTCATGAGTGGCACCTGTCGTCCGGCGATCGGTGCCGTGTGGGCGATCGCCATCACGGGCGTGCGTGTCAGCCCCTGGTAGACGAGCTCGCCGGCGGCGAGACGCTCGCGATCCGTCGACCCTTCGGTCAGCACCCGGCCGCCGGCAAAGGGAAGAATGTCGGTCGTGGTGCTGCCGAGGTCGACGACGATACCCTCCGGCAGGCGATCGGCCACGAGGAGCGCCGTCGCAAGCCAGTTGGCAGAGGCCACCTCCAGAGCTCGGGCGCGCGCGGCCGCCGGGGCGACCAGCCCGGTCCGTCCGGCGAGCACGCGGAGCTCGACAAAGTGCCGCTCCGCGACATCGAGCAGCCCTGCCACGCCGCTCGCCCGATCCGAGAAAAGGTCGGCGAGCTCGCCCGTCATGGTCAGCGCCACGAGATCCGGAGGCCCCAGCTGCGCCCTCACCGCCTCGAGCGCCGTCTCCAGCCGGTCCAGACCCTGCCACAGTGCGCAGGGCAGCTGCAGCGCCGCGACGACCCGCCCCGCTTCCGTCACCTGCGCGGCCTTGAGATGGGCGCCGCCGAGATCGAGACCGGTGACGAGGCGCTCAGCCATGCGCCTGCTCCGGCCGCACGGCCACGGCCCGCGTCGGCCGGAGGCAATCACGCGACGGCGGCAGGTCGGCCAGCAGATCGAGAGCGAGCGCCGCCGCATTGACACCCAGCGCCTCGCCGAGCCCGGCATAGGCGGTGGTGAGGCGTGGATTGACCTCGAGCAGCACCGGCCCTTCCGCCGTCAGGACCAGATCGACGCCGATGTGGCCGAAGAGGCCGGGCATCGCGGCGGCGATGGCGGCGGCAAGAGGCTCGAGCCTGACCCGATGCTGCTCGGCTCCGCCGACGATCACGCCCTCGAAATGAAAAAGGCCATCGGCCGCCTGGTGGACGAGCTGGCGGTTGCAGGACAGGAGCCGGGCCTGGCCATGGGCGCAGAGCATGGAGAGGCTGAGCGGCTCGCCGGCGATCCAAGGCTGCGCCACCGCCGTTTTTTGCTCGTTCCAGGCTGTAGCCAGCCGAGCCGCATCGGCCACCCGACGTGTCCCGAGGCAGCCGGCCCCGTCGTCGGGCTTCAGGACCCAACCCGAGGAGGATGGGGGCGGCGCCTCGCCGGGGGCTGCCGTCGGCGCCACCCACAGGCCGGCTGCTGCCAGATGGCGCGACGTCGCAAGTTTGCTGGCCGCCAGCCGGATCGTGGCGGGCTCGCTCGCCATCACCCGAATGCCTGCATCCCTGCCGATGCTCGCCAGGGCCTCGAGAGCACCGTCGGTTTCCGGCGCGATCGGCCAGAGCAGCTCGCCCGGCGCCAGCAGTCGGCGCAACGCAGCAGGCAGGTCGCAAGGCTCGTCCAGCCTGATGGTGGTGACGGGCGCGGGCGCCGGCGGCAGGCGCCAGTCGCGGGTCGCTCGCACCTCGCATTCCGGCAATGCGACCAGATCGGCGAGGAGGCGGTCGGCCATCAGCAGGCCCTCGGCGGCCAGCGAGACCGGCAAGGGCTGGGCCAGGCAGCCGCCACCCGTTATCCATTCGACGACCAGAACGCGCAGCACGGGCCAACGATGTCCGATTTCGAGATCCTGCCGGTGATCGACCTGATGGGCGGTCAGGTCGTCCATGCCCGGGCCGGGGAGCGGGACCGCTATCGCCCGCTCGACGGCTCGGTGCTCTGCCGCAGCGCCGATCCCCGAGCCGTGGTCGATGGCCTCCTGGGTCTCCACCCCTTCCGCGCCATCTACATCGCCGATCTCGATGCGATCAGGAAGCAGGGCGATCATCGGGGCACCCTCCGCAGCCTGCGGGCCGACTTCCCCGGGCTCGACTTCTGGGTCGACGCCGGCTTCAACGACCGTGGCGATTGCCGGAGCTTCCTCGATGCCGGGCTCGGCAGGCTCGTTCTCGGCAGCGAGAGCCAGACCGATCTCGGGCTCGTCGAGGAGTTCAGGGGCGAGCCGAGACTGACCCTCTCCCTGGACTTCAAGGGTTCCGAGCGGCTCGGGCCCCCTGCCCTCTTCGCGCGGCCGGAGCTCTGGCCCGGGCACCTCATCGTCATGACGCTGGCCCGGGTCGGCGGCAGCACCGGCCCCGACCATGAGCGGCTGAGAGAGGTCCGCGCCTGGGCGCCGGCGAGCCGGGTCTACGCCGCCGGCGGCGTGCGCGGGACGGCGGATCTCGAAGCCCTCGCCGCCAATGGCGTCGCCGGCGCGCTCGTGGCCAGCGCCCTCCATGACGGGAGGCTCGATCGGGCCGGGCTCGCCCGCCTCGGTTGAGTCGCGTCTCTTTGCCGTCCTGGCCACCTGCGGTGTCATGGGAATGAAAAAGCCCGCGTCTTCCCGAGGAAGACGCGGGCTCGACTTGTCTCACGCATCGCTGCTCGTCCGGGTCTTCGACCCTATTTCATTCCAAGCAGCCGGAGCAGGGACTCCCACCAGCCTGTGCTCTGAGGAGCCGCCGGTCTCGCCGATGCCGCCGATGGTTGCGGCCTGGCTTTCACCGGCTCCTGCCGTCCGATCGACGACGGAGCCACGGGTTCAGCCTTCGGCGCAGGTGGAGCCGCTGGTTCCTTTCAAGCAGCCTGGAAGGGATGGTGCGACTGATCCTTCTTCTGGACCACCTCGGCCGGCGTCGGCTTGCCGCTGACGGCGCCCTTGATGGCCATCTTCGTGGCGCGGTGGTTGTAGTCCTGGATCTTCTGGTCGTCGGCGGCTTCCCAGTGGATGAAGACACCGACGCAGATGAAGAGATTGTCGGCCTCGTCCTGCGGGATCGTGCCGTCGGCGACGCAGTCGGCGACCGCCAGGGCGACGGCGCGCTGGGCCGGCCCGAACATCTGGACCGCCTGCTTGGCGCCCTTGATGGTCACCTTGTTGAACATCACCGTCGCGGGCTTGACCATGAGGTTCGGCTCGAGCACGGCGAGAAGCCCGTTCACCCCTTCCTTCTGGTTCGTCAGGGTGAGCGCAAAGGCCTGCTCTGCCGGGCTGCCGCGAGGGCCGATGATCAGGTCGATATGGGCAACCTCGTTGCCGTCACCGACGAGCGCCTCGCCGACGAGCATGCGGTCGATCTTGGGCATAAACAGCCTCCCTTCGTAGGACACCTGATCAAGGACAGTTCTAAGGATGCCTAGGGACATACACGGTCCCCCGGCGCCTCAGCAATGGCGTTCGCGGAACTCGCCAGAAGCGTCGCGGCAAAGTGGCTGGCGACCGTGAGATCGGCACTGGTCCCGGGATTGATCCGACGCCGCTTGAGCCGCCGGTCCAAGGCCAGGAGCGGCGCGAGCATCCCCTCGGGCGTGTTGGCATCGAGGAGCCGCCGCTCGAGGGGCAGCACCTCCTGCCGCACCGCCTCGGCTACCTCCGCTCCATGCCGGCGCAGCACGTGCGAGTCGGGATGGCAAGCGAGGAAGCCGAGATAGGTGCCGGCCACCGCCCAGTGCTCGGGCCAGCCGCGCCGGCGCAGCTCCTCGAGCCGAGGCTGGCCCTGATCGAGCACGTCGACGAAGTCGTGGACGTACTGGAAGGCGATGCGGTCGCGGGGCGCCGCCTCGCGCATCGCTTCCAGAAGGTCGATCTCGGGCTCGACGGCGACGTCGTGTCGCGCGCTATGTCCGAGCCCGCCCGGAGCGGCGAGGCGGATCGCCCGATAGGCCAGGACCGCGTCCTCGACCGTCAGGCCGCGCAGCGTGCCTGAGAGCGCGCGCCGCAGTCGGACACCGAGACCGCCGCCGTGGGCGGCCGCGGCGAGCGGCGCCGCCAGCAGCACGATGCCGAGATTGGTGTTCTGCCCCACGGCGGCGCGGGTCGCGGTGATTGCCTCGAGGATGCGTGCGCCGACGCCGAGTTCTGGTGACGCCATCGCCGGGGCGGCCGCGACGGCGCTGCGCTCGAAGTCGACCACCGTCATGCCGTGACCCGCGGCATGAACGTGCACATTGCCCGGCTTCAGCGCCGCGAGCTCGGCCCGGCAGGCGGCCTCGAACGCCGCCGCCAGCAGTGCGCCCGAAGTCGAGCCGCAGCTCATCCGCCCAGCGACCTCCGGCTTTTCAGCAGATCCACCAGGTGCGCCGCGAGCCTTGCGCCGATATCCACCTCGGTGACGCTCTGCAGGCCCTGCCAGGCCGGCATGCTGTTGACCTCGAGCACCGTGAGCCGGCCATGGGCGTCGTGCATCAGGTCGACTCCGGCATGGCTGGCGCCGACGGCAGAGGCCGCCCTGACGGCGAGCCCGCCGAGCTCGCCGTCGCTGTCGACCGCCTCGGGCCGACCGCCCTGACGGACATTGGTGATCCAGCTCCTGCCGTGCCGGACCATGGCCGCCACCGCGACCTCACCGACGACGAAGACCCGGTAATCGCACCAGCCCGCGTGACGGCCGATGTAGCGCTGCAGATAGAAAACGCCGGCGACCTCCTCGGGTGCAGGCAGATCGGCAGCGGAGCGCAGCAGCCGGAGCCCCTTGCCCTGGGCGCCGAAGAGCGGCTTGAGGACGAGGGCGTGACCCGCCGCCGCCTCGCGCTCGACGATGGCCTGCGCCGCCGCCGGCCGCTCGGCCACCCAGGTGGGCGGTGTCGGCAGGCCGGCCCGGGCGAGAAGGAAGGTCGTCATCGCCTTGTCCGTGCAGCGCTCGATGGCCCGCCCGTCGTTGACGACCAGGACACCGCGCTCGGCGAGGGCATGGAGCAGCGACAGGCGGAAGGTCACCTGCTCGAAGCTGCCCGCCGGGATCGAGCGCACGAGGACGGCCGCCGGCAGAGCCTCGACGGCATCGAGGACGAGATCGCGGGGGGAGCCGTCGATCGCCATGCCGCAGGCGCCGAAGCCGAGCCGCAGCGGACGCAGGCCCTGGGCCCGAAGCGCGGGTGCCAGCCGCTCCCAGTGCCAGCCGGCAGCACCGAGCACGACGACGGAAGGTGCCTCGCTCATCGGCCGAACGCTCCACGCCTCGCGCGAGGCCCGCCACCGCAGCGAGCGCGGCCGGGCGGGTCATAACGGAAGCTTATGCCTGCCAATGCTCGATACCGAGCCGGCCCTGCGCCACAGTCCAAGCGGCCGGCTCGCGAAAGGTCGGCTGTCATCGTCGTTCATGGGAGCTGAAGGTCATGCAGGGCAAGAAGGTGGTCTGGCAGGCGCCCCGGGTCGAGTCGACCCCGGTCAGCATGGAAGTCACGATGTATCTTCCGGCGAAGGTCTGACGGTACGCGTGAGATCCGCCGCCGGCGAGGTGACCGGTCATGCGCGTGCGTGTGCTCGGCGCTGCGGCCGGCGGCGGCTTTCCCCAGTGGAATGCCCATAGCGAAGGCTGCCGCCGGGCCCGCAAGGGCGATCCGACGGCGCTGCGGGCGACCCAGGCCTCGGTGGCGGTAACGGCCGACGACCGGCGCTGGCTGATCGTCAATGCGAGCCCGGATCTGCGCGAGCAGATCGAGGCCAATCGGCCGCTCCACCCGTGCCACGGATTGCGCTCCTCTCCGATCGCAGCGATCGTCCTCACCAATGGCGACGTGGATGCCATCGCCGGGCTCCTGCATCTGCGGGAGGGAACGCCTTTCGCGCTCTATGCCCACCGCCGCGTCCACGCCGTGCTGGACCGCAACCCGGTCTTCGAGGTGCTCGACCGTGCCATCGTCCCGCGCCGCGCCCTGATCCCGGACGAGCCCGTCGATCTCGCCGACGCCACGGGCAACAGCCTGGGCCTGCGGGTCGAGCCTTTTGTCGTTCCGGGCAAGCTGCCGCTCTATCTCGAGCCCGAGGCCGGCGTCAGCTTCGACACCGCGGCGCTCGACGGCGACAGCCTGGGACTCGAGATCAGCGCCGGCGGGCGGCGGCTCGTCTATCTCGCCAACTGCGCGGCTCTCGATCCAAGGGCGCGCAGGCGCGCCGCAGGGGCCGACCTCCTCTTCATGGATGGCACGCTCTGGCGCGACGACGAGATGATCCTTCAGGGTGTGGGCACGAAGACCGGACGGCGCATGGGCCATCTCAGCATGTCGGGGCCGGACGGCGCGGTCGCTGCCCTGGCCGACGTGCAGGTGGGCCGGCGCATCTTCATTCATATCAACAACACCAACCCCGCCCTCCTCGCCGACAGCCCGGAGCGCGCCGAGCTCGCGCGCACAGGTTGGGAGGTTGCACGGGACGGGATGGAGATCGATCTTTGAGCGAGAGCCCCTATGTCCGGCTGGGCGATGCCGAGGCGCTCGAGGCGGCGCTGCGTCGGATCGGTGCCGCGCGCTATCACTGGCACCATCCCTTCCACAAGCTCCTGCATGCGGGCGAGCTCCACAAGGGCCAGGTCCAGGCCTGGGCGCTCAACCGCTATTACTATCAGAGCCGCATCCCGATGAAGGACGCCGCACTCATCGCCCGGGTGAGCGATCCCGTGCTGCGGCGAAGCTGGGCGCAGCGCATCGTCGACCATGACGGTACCCGCGAGGGTCAGGGCGGCATCGCCGCCTGGATGCGCCTCTGCACCGACCTCGGCCTCGCCCCCGCTTATGTGGCGAGCGAGACCGGCATCCATCCGGTGACCAAATTCGCGGTCGACGCCTATGTCCAGTTCGTCGCGAGCCGGCCACTGCTCGAGGCGATCGCCTCCTCGCTCACCGAGCTTTTCGCTCCCACCATCATCAAGGACCGCGTCGCCGGCATGCTCGAGGGCTACGCCTTCATCACCAAGGAGACGCTGGCCTATTTCGAGGCCCGCCTCACCCAGGCGCCGCGCGATGCCGACTTCGCCCTCGCCTATGTCAAGGAGCATGCCGACACCGAGGAAAAGCGCCTGGCCGTCTGCAACGCGCTGATCTTCAAGTGCAATGTGCTCTGGTCACAGCTCGACGCGCTTCATTACGGCTACGTGCTGGGTGGCGCCCTGCCGGCGGATGCCTTCCGGCCGGAGACCGCAGCCGAGGCGGCGGCATGACCGAGCTGTCGGACACGACCCGCCTCGCCCTTCGCCCCTGGTGCCGGCTGCGCTTCGATACCGTCCGCGACCGCTGGGTCCTGCTGGCACCCGAGCGCGTGCTGTTCCCCTGCCCGATCTCGGTGGCGATCCTCGAGCGGCTGAGCGAGGCGCGCACGCTGGCGGGCCTGGTCGACGATCTGGCCCAGTCCTTCGAGGCGCCGCCGGAGACCATCCGGCACGACCTCCTGCCCATGCTCCTGGATCTCGCCGAGCAGGGCGTGCTCGATCTCGAGCAGATGGAGCCGGCTCATGGCTGACCCCTGGAGCGAGCCGCCTCTCGGCCTCCTGGCCGAGCTCACCCATCGCTGCCCCCTGCAGTGCCCCTATTGCTCGAACCCCCTGGAGCTCGAGCGGGCGGTCGGCGAGCTCGAGACCCGGGAGTGGCTGCGGGTCTTCGCAGAGGCCGCCACGCTGGGCGTGCTCCAGCTCCACCTCTCGGGTGGCGAGCCCGCTTTGCGCAGGGATCTGGAGGCGCTGGTCGCCGGCGCGCGCAGCGAGGGCCTCTATACGAACCTCATCACCTCGGGCGTGACCCTGGACCGGGCACGGATCGAGGCGCTTGCCGCAGCCGGGCTCGATCACGTCCAGCTCTCCTTCCAGGGCAAGAGCCCGGACCGCGCCGATCGCGTCGGCGGCTTCAAGGGCGGCCACGAGAGAAAGCTTAAGACGGCCCGTGCCGTCCGCGCCGCCGGCCTGCCGCTCACCGTCAACGCGGTCGTCCACCGCCAGAACATCGACGAGATCGAGGCCATGATCGGCCTCGCCCTCGAGGTCGACGCGCAGCGCATCGAGGTCGCGCACGTCCAGTACTATGGCTGGGCCCTCGCCAACCGGGCCGCCCTGATGCCGAGCCCCGCCCAGCTCGACGAGGCGACCGGCGTGGTCGAGCGGGCGCGCCTGGCGCTGCGCGGCCGCCTGATGATCGACTATGTCATCCCGGACTACTATGCCCGGCGCCCCAAGCCCTGCATGGGCGGCTGGGGCCGTACGGTCCTGAACGTCACGCCCAAGGGCAAGGTCATGCCCTGCCATGCCGCCGGCACCTTCGCCGACCTCGACTTCCCGAGCGTCCGCGAGCGCCCACTGCGCTGGATCTGGCAGGAATCGCCGGCCTTCCAGCGCTTCCGGGGCACCAGCTGGATGGCCGAGCCCTGTCGCTCCTGCGCGCTCCAGGAGGCCGACTTCGGCGGCTGCCGCTGCCAGGCGATGGCGCTCACCGGCGATCCGCACGCCACCGATCCGGCCTGCGATCTCTCCCCCCACCATCAGGCCCTGTTCGCGACGGCCGAGACCGAATCGGCGATGCCACCGCCGGCCTTCGTCTATCGCCGGCCGCTGCGCGAGCCCCCGGCGTTCCGTCCACCCGTCCTCGTCCAGAGCTAGCTGTGAGCTTTCAGCAGGTTGCTCATCCGGCTCCGAGCTGGGAAGCTGAGGTTGTGAAGCATCAGGATCCCAGGGAGAGCCGGATGAACGTCCACAAGAATGCCCGTTTGACGCCCAACAGTCGAGCCGAGCTGGTGCGGCGGGTCGAGCGAGGTCAGTCGCCGGGGGTGGCGGCGGCGCTTTCTCCTGCACGGTGTGGACGGCTTGCTGGATGAGCCACGCTCTGGCGCGCCGCGCACCCTTCCCGACGCGCGCATCGAGGCGGTGATCGTGCGCACGTTGGAGAGCTTGCCCGAGGGCGCTACCCACTGGAGCACGCGCGGCATGGCCAAGGCCAGCGGGGTCTCGGCAGCTAGCGTGGGGCGCATCTGGCGAGCCTTCGGCCTGCAGCCACATCGGAGCGAAAGCTTCAAGCTCTCCACCGATCCCGACTTCGTTGCCAAGGTGCGCGACATTGTCGGCCTCTACATGGCCCCGCCGATCCGCGCGGTGGTCTTGTGCGTCGACGAGAAAAGCCAAATCCAGGCGCTCGACCGTTCCCAGCCGCTGTTTGGAGTGACCCCGCGTGGGTGGACACATCGGCCACTTTCGCGCAAGGTGTCGCCCATGCCCAGAACACGCCCTCCCCACGCGCCGGAGTTCCGGCGGCAGATGGTCGAGTTGGTCCGGACCGGACGTGATCCGGCGGACCTGGCCCGTGCGTTCGAGCCATGATCCGCAGCAGGCGGATCATCCGACCTGCGCAGCAGCGGCGGTCAGCAGACCGCCGAAGGGGGCCCAGGCGATCCGGAACCGGGTCGCCGAGGCCGACCGGCAGGAAGGTCGCCGGCAGCCCAAGTCGGTCGAGCCGGCGCTTTCGGCGGCCGAACGCGAGGAATTCGTCAGGCTGCGGCGTGAGGTGCGTCAGCTCGAGCTGGAGCGCGACATTCTCTCTCGAGCCACGGCCCCGCTGGCGTCTTTCTGACGCCAGCCCTTGCAGGGATGGATGATCGGCCTCCTGGCCGGTCATGGTTCGCACGGGAGACCGGGGTGCTGCGCTCCGGATCTTCGGGTTCATGAGCGCGAGCCAGGCCGCATTCCCCGTCCTCGTCATGGCGCGTGTCCTCGGCGTCTCCAAAGCCGGCTTCTACGCGTGGCAGCAGCGGCCGCCATCGGCCCGCGCTCAGGGCGACGCGGTGCTCCTGCAGCGGATCCGCACCATCCACGCCACCTCGCGGCAGACCTATGGCGCGCGGCGGGTTCATGCCGAGCTGCGCGCGCAGGGTGCGCGCCACAGCTGCAAGCGGATTGCCCGGCTGATGCGCGAGGCCGGGCTCGCCGGCGCCAGCCGACGCCGCCTGGGCCCGCCACCACCCGCCGCGAGCGCGAGAGCCGCCCGGCCGTTGACCTGGTGCAGCGCGACTTCCGGGCCGATGGCCCGAACCGGCTCCCTCGGGCGCCGCGGCGCCCGCTGCCCGGCTTGCGGCTGTCTTGATGTCTATGACTTGCGCACGCGCCAGCGGTTCGAATGCGCCGCCTGTCATCGCCAGTTCAGCGTCACCTCAGGCACGATCTTCGCCTCGCACAAACTTTCCTTCGTCGATCTCCTGGCCGCGATCTGCCTGGTCGTGAATGCGTCCAAGGGCCTCTCGGCCGTCCAGCTCTCCCGTGATCTCGACGTGCAGCACAAGACCGCCTTCGTGCTGATGCACAAGCTGCGCGAGGCCATGGCGGCGGAGACCCGCGACGTTGTGCTCTTCGGTGCCGTCGAGCTGGACGGTGCCGCATTCGGCGGCCATGTCCGCCCCGCCAACGCACGCGAGGATCGGGTCGATCGCCGCCTGCTCGAGCATCGCAGCGACAAACGGCGCGTTGTCGTCGCCCTGCGTCAGCGCGGCGGGCGAACGCTGACCCGAGCCTTCCTGCGCGAGGCCGAGGGCGTCGGCTTCGCCCGGGAAAGGGCGGCACCCGGCTCGGTCATCTCGGCGGACGAGGTCGCGCACTGGGATCTGCTGATGCCGGGCTTCGCCATGCGGCGCATCAACCACGCCGAGGCCTACAGCCGCGACGGCGCCCATACCAATCACACCGAGAGCTTCTTCTCGCGGCTCCGGCGTATGATCGGCGGCCAGCATCATAGAGTTGGCGCGCAGCATCTCGGTGCCTACGCCGTCCATGCCGCCTGGCTCGAGGATCACCGCGATCAGAGCAATGGCGCCCTTGCCGACCGGTTGATCGCCCGAGCTCTGGCCGCCCCGGTCAGCCGGGGCTGGAAGGGCTACTGGCAACGACACGCAGCGTGACCGCGTCGCCGGGCGCCCAGACGCACATGCCCTTGCGCTTCTCGACCATCCGGACGAGCCGGCGCCGGCTCGCGTGACGGAGCGCCTGGACCACCTTGAAGACGACCGAGTTCCGTAGCGTCACATCCGCAACGTCGAGTTCGCGCGCCGCCATCACCCGTTCCGCGAGCTCGCGCGTCGTCAGCTCGCCGTCCATCTCGAGGTGGCGGACGCAAATGTCGGCGATCTCGCCCTTCTTGAAGAAGCCATGACTGACGAGATAGCGTGCGCGCTGCTTCTCGGGCTCGGTGAACAGCCGAAGGGTGGCGTTGAGATGCGCGAGATCGTGCTTCGCCTGCGCGATCTGCGCCTCGTACGCCGCGACCCGACCAAGGATGTCGGCACGCATCTCCTTCAGGCACTGGACCACCAGCGGATCGGCCATGCGCCATTGAACCGCCGGGCCCGCCAACCTGAACAGACCCCGCCTTGGTGCACTTGCTACCTAAGGCCGAGCTGCTCGACCGGCGAAAGTTCAGCTCACAGGCCGAAGCCCGCATGGCCTGCTTCTCCTATATCGAGGGCTTCTACAACCCCAGACGCCTGCACTCGGCCCTCGGCTATCGCTCACCCATCAGCTACGAGGACCAACACAACTCAATGCTCGTCGAGCCTCGATCAACAGAACCCCAAAACCGTCCACCCAAGCGGGGCACTCCAGCCTGATGAGTGGGTCGAGAAGTCCTATGGTTCTTCCGGCGGGCCTTTGGCCAACTCGTGCTCGATCCCTGTGACCCTGGAAATCGCCGAGTCGGCGGACCTTGCTGCGCGAAAGTCAACGTATCGGACCCCGAAGGCGAAGGCTCCGGCGAGAACGCCGCTACCAAGGGTGCAATAGCCGGCAAAGGCCGTGACCCACCCGAAAAGCGCGAGGCCGAGCCAAGTGATGGCCCACAGAACGGTGCAGGCCAGCGTCGCAGACAGGTAGATCGACCCGGCCGCGAGGAGAGACCCCCATACCCGGCCCAATTGCTCGGCACGGTCGATAACGAGGCCCAGGCCGATCGGGATGGCAACGATGAAGGTGAGCGTGACGAGGATGCTCGCCAGAATCGTCTCGCTCTGCCAGATACTCGCGATCACGCCGAAGACCGTGCCCGCGACCACCAGGGGCAGCAGAGCCAGGAACCTGATGACATGCCCGACGAGCTCGGCCACGCTTTGAGGGTGCGTGAAGTCAGGAAGCCTGTCCGCCACCAATGTCGCAACCAAGGTAACGACGCTCTGCCAGACATGGTGGAGGAACGTCACCGGCGTGAACGCATAGAGGTCCGTGATCAGCTGTCTCTGGTATTCTGTTGCCGCCCTGAGCGCCTCCTGCGACAGCAGCAGCTCGAAGGCTCGGCCGATCGCAAGGGTGACCAGGAATATGGCGAGAAGAACGACTTCCCTGCGGAGGCGCCTACTCATGCGATCCCCCCAAGAGGGTCGGCCTCAATATGGCATGACCGCACCCGCGGTAAGAAGTGGCCGCTTCAGCTGGACGGGGCCGTGGCTTTCCGCTCCACCCATCTTGTCACCAGCAGGCCTCGCTACGTGAGGAATTCTCGGGTAGCAGCTTCGACCAGTAGCTGGCGCCGTCGTCGTACCTTGTCGTGAAGACGATGTCGGCGGTCCCGAGGTCGCGGGCGATATGGATGGCGCGGCCATGGTCGATCAAGGTCGCTCCCTGCGTGCGCCGCCCTTCCCGCTGAGCAAGGTCGAACGACGGAGGCATCAGCTCCGTCACGAGTGCTCAAAGATCCCGCCTTGCGCGCTGGATGGCGCGTGCGGCCTCGGCGGAGATCTGGCCCTGGCTCCTGCGGAAGCCGTTGGCGTCGGGCGTGGTGATGTTCATGACGACCGTCACCGGCTGCTGGCGTTCCGCGCGGGCCGAGAGCCCCGTGCCGAGCGCCCGCATCTGGCCTGGGGTCAGCACCGCCTCGCCGCGCCGCAGGATCGCCGGAACCTCGTCCGCGCCGAGGCCGGCGACACCACCGGTGTGGAAGCGTGGAGCAGTCGCGAAGGCTGCGGTGTCCATGGCCCGAGCTGGCCCCGCCTCTTTGCCGGCGATCCCGCCCTCGTGGAAGAGGCCGCCAAGGAGGCTGCCGACGCCAGAGAACAGGCCGCTTCCCGTATCGCTTCCGCCTGTCTGCCCGGCCCCCGAGAGCGCTGCCGCCAAGGGACCGGTGATGGTCTGGCGGACGGCGATCCGGGTGAGATCGGCGGCGATGCTGTCGACGAGCGAGCGGACCTCGAGCTTGCCGGTCGTGACGAAGCCGACAAGGGCGTCCTCCATGCCAGCGAAGGCTTTGCTCGTCACCGCCTCGGCGGCCTGGGCAGCATCGGTCGCTTCCTTCGCGTAGTCCTGGAGGCCGCGGCGCACCCCGTCCTGCCAGTCCCGGCTCTGCCGCAGCAGCCGGTCCTGGGCCTCGGCCAGCTCGCCCGCGGCGCCGGTGAGCGCGCGATTGTAGGTCGCCTGGTCGATGGCGCCGGCTTGCAGAAGGCCGTTGAGGCGCTCGAGGGTGGCGGCATAGGCCTCGGTGGGCGTGCGGGTCTGCTCGACGAGGCGCTGTCCCTCCTCGCGCAGGCGCTCCTCCTGGCGCATCGCCAGGGCGGCCGCCTCGTGCGCCTGCTTCTCGTCGTAGAGCGCCGAGGCCAGCTTCTCGACCTCGGCCCGTTGGCCGGCGGTGGCGCCCTCGGACAGCCGTGAGAGTGCCTGACTGATAAAACCCTGGCGCTCGTCGGCGAAGGAGGCGAGCTGCTGGCCGAGGTCAGAGATGACGCGCTGGTTGGCCTGGGCGACACGGGCCGCCGCCTCGCGGGCCGGCTGCTCGATCGCCGCGATCTGCCGCTGTGCTATGGTCTCGGCTTCCTTGACGGCGGCATCGACGTCACCAGCGTTGGTGCCGTCGGGAGCCCTGAGCGCCTCGAGGTGGCGCTTGGTCTCCTCGAGCCCTCGATTGATCTGAGCGATCCGCTCGGCCGGGCCGGTGGCGAGCTGGTCGAGGGTGCGGTCGAGCTCATGGCGCTGGGTCGCCAGCTGCTCGGCCAGCCGCTCCGCCTCGGCCGCGCGCTGGCCCGCCTGGGCCTCGCGCTGCTCCGCGGCGAAGTGATCGGCCTCGCCTCTCGCCTGGGCGATCAGGTCCTCGACCTGGCGGCGCAGCGTCTCGACCTTGGCCTCCTGCTCCTGGATGAAGGCACCCTGACCCAGGAGCGGCGTGCCGGGCCCGCCGGCCTGGAGCCGAGCCAGCTCCTCCTCGGCCGCCACGAGCTGCCTGTTGGCCTCGACGATGCGGGTCGCGATCGGCTGCTCGTCGAAGAAGCTCGTGAGCCCGTCCAGAGAGCGGGTGAGCAGGCCCAGGGCACCCTCGGCCGTGCCCGAGACGGCGGGGGTCCGCCCGATCGCCTTGAGAAGATCGCCCCAGGCGTCCGAGAGGCGGTTGGCCGCTCCGGTGAGGCCGCCGGCCTCGGCCACCCCGGCCCCACCCACCTGCTGCTCCAGCGCGTCGAGGATGACTTTCTGGGCGTCCGCCTGGCGGCCGGTCTCGACCAGCGACTGGATCAGCTCGCGCTGGGAGGCCGTGAAAGACACGCCGACCCGGCGCAGTGCCGAGATCCCCTGGACCGGCTCCTCGAGCGCCTTGCCGAGCTGGGTCGCCGAGGATCGCAGATCCTGGCCGAACACAGCGGCCAGATCCTGCGCGAGGCGAAGGGAACGAGTAAAGGTGTCGCCGGCGACCGAGCGGAAGGTGGCGAGCACCGAGGCCGCATCCTCGACGCTCTCCGCCGTCGCCAGCGTGCTCTTCTCGAGACCGTCGGCAAACGACAAAAGATCGCGGGCGGTGAGGCCGGAGGCGTGGCCGGTGGCGCGGAGGACCGCTTCGAGGCGGCGGTAGGACTGGTCGGCCGGCGCGGCCTCCTCCAGGCCCTTGCCGAGCACGAGGCCGACCCCGGCGAGCGCGGCCCCGGCGGCGAGGCCGGCCGGGCCGAGCGCGGTCAGCGCCGTGCCGAGGGGACCGAGACGGCTCGCAAAAGCCTCGAGCGAGCCTCTGACCTCGCCGGCGGCACCGTCGAGGGCGAGGAGCGCCCGCGATGCCGGCTGGGCCGCCGTCTCGATCCGCCGAAGTGCCCGGTCACCGCTCTCGCCGACCTCTTTCAGCTCGGCTTTGACCTTGCCGCCGTCGACGACGGCGAGACGGATCGAAAGGCTGCGGTCAGCCACCTGCCGGGGGCTCCAGCCCGGCCCGGCGCTCGCAGGCCTGGACCCGGTCGGTCAGGCGGTCGAGGTTGTGCTCGAAGAGAGCGAGCCGCGCGTCGACCGCGACCAGCGTGCGCATCGCCGTGCTCAGCTCGGTGATCGCGGCGCTGTTGTGGTCGATGTCGTTGCGCATGTCGGCACCCAGCCAGACAAGGCTCGCGGCCATCACCACGAGCGCAAGAAGATCGATGCGGATCGTCGGGTCGAGCCGCAGGCGCGGGCCGTAGCGGCCATTGCCGTTCGGTTCCATCAAGTGATCCTTCGCGTGGCCAGGGGCAGACGTCAGGCGTCTTGCGCCAGCCGCTCGTTGAGCGCGCGGACGAGGCCGGCCTCGCCGGCGGGCAGCAGCTCGGCCAGGGCCGCGGGGGCATGACCCAGGGCCGTGCCGAGGGTCATGCCGGTGGCAAGGTCGAGGCCGAGGACCATGCCGTTCCCCGATAGACGTAGCTGGCCCTGGCAGCGCAGCACCGTGTCCCACGCGGCCCACCCGGCGTCGGTCAGAGGCTCGTGCGCATGGTAGGGACACTGCGTGCTGTCCGGGCCGGGCCGTCCCTCGGCGCAGGCCCGCCCCTGCAGGGCGCAGCCCCGGCAGTAGGACGCGCCGCCGCCGAAGTGCCAGGCGGCCAGCGCCGTCAGGCGTTTTTTTCCAGATCCAGCAGAAGGGCCGGGCCAAGGTAGAGCCGCTCGAACGCCTCGGCGATCGGCCAGAGATCCAGCAGGGCCTCCATGCCCTCCGGGGTCACGGATGCCGGCTTGCCCTCGCTGTCCCCGATGGCCCTCCCAGCCGTCGATGGCGAGGCGCGCGAGCGCCTTCAGGAAGCCCGCCGTGCGCGCGCCCGCATTCGGTACATCATCCTCGCGGCCGTCCAGTGTGAGCCCGTGGCGCTCGGCCCGGGCCGCCATGACGAGCGCGGTCGTGCAGGGCCGGACATGCACCCGCGCGCCATGGCCGAGATCGAGCCAGCAAGGCTCTTTCTTCAGGTCGAGACGGATCATGGCTCAGCTCGTGTAGCTCGGGACATCATTGAGGAGGCTGGCACGAAGCATGATGCCGGCGGTCTCGTCCAGAGCGGCCCGCCAGTCGAAGCTCGCCTCGACCCCGCCCGGCCCCGAGATGCCGTATTTTGGTTTCGGCAGGAACAGGCGGAACAGCTCGAGCTTCAGCTCCCAGCCCTCGACCATCGAGAAGCCGTAGTCGAGCGCCACCGGATCGCCACTCGCCGCCTCGGCGACCAGCGTCGTCCCATCGAAGCGCACGGTGAGCTGCCCCTGGGCCGAGGCGAAGGTCGGCTCGGCCGCCTGGATCTTCCCGTCCTCGCGGATCACCCGGACCCGTTCCAGATTGTTCGAGAAGGTGAGGCTCCCGCCGGTGACCCCAGCGAGTGGGCTACCATCCCGGCGGATGAAGCCGCGCCCCTGGCTGAACCGCTTGAGGGCGAAGGTGGTCGGACTTGCGTCGACCGTGCTCCCCGCGGTCTCCTCGCCCTGGGCCACCAGCTGCAGCTTGGCGTTGGCCGGCCCCTCCTGGCCCATCTCGATGGCCATGCTCTCCACTACCGTGCCGAGGTGGCGGAAGAAGACCGGGCTCGTGAGCTTCGGGTGGCCGATCTCGAGCGTGAAGCTCGGGATGTCGTCCGCACCGCTGTCCCAGAGGTGGCGATAGCCACCGCCCCTGAGGGTCGCGGCCGACACAGTGCCATTGCTGGTAGCCAAGGCGGCGAGAGCAAAGGCGTTGCCGACGGGGCCCGCTGTGTCGTGGGTGATGGTGAGGGTCGTGGCGTCGGCGGTGTAGGTCGCGGCAGCGATGTCGGGATCGGCGCTGGCGTTCAGTGCCGTCTGTGCATTGTTCAGGGTGTCGGCCAGCGTCGCGCCGATCGCGATCTCATTGCCGCTGGCCGTACCGGCCACGAAGGTCCAGTTCACGCCATGGAGCGTGATCGTGCTGCCGTCGGCGAGCTGGCCGGCAAAGGTGATGGTGCCGCTGGCCGCTTCCGCGGTCGTGATCGGATTGCCCAGGAGGGCCGTGAGCCAGAAGCCGGTGCCTCGGAGATGGAGCGGAACTTCGAGCTGGCCCTCGTCGGTGACGAGGCCACGATAGGGGTCCTGGGCATTGCGGCCACGGCCCAGCAGCGGATCGTCGCCCAGGGGCTGGCTCGAGGAGAGATCCGTCGACTTGAAGTCGAGGCTCTGCCAGCCGGTCAGCGGCAGCACGCCGTAGCTGGTCTCGCGGGCGGCCAGCAGCGTCGCGTCGGCGCCATAGGCGCGGACTTTGGGCATTCACGTATCCTCAGTGCGGGGAGTGGTATTCGAGTGCCATGAGGAACCGAGAGAGGGGCGGCAACCACTCGTTCGATCGGACTTCGGCAGGCTTGGTCACGAAAGCCAGAGCCACACGCGCACCCTGATTGACCAGAGATCGGCTCGGGCGCATCGTCGTCGACGCCGTCACTTCTGTGTGGAGTATTGGTCCTCGGAGCGGATGCGTCCGATGGGCTCCGACCAGACTGGAGGGTCAATGCCTGTCGAAACGAAGGACACGGTCTACTGGATTATCTCGATTGCCTGCGTGGGCCTCGGTTGGTGGCTGAACTACCATTTTGTCGCCCAACCGGCTCTCGAGGAGACCAAGCGCTTCGATCAGCACCAGATTGAAGTCGCAAGTCAACAGGCTGACGAGCAGAAGAAGCGGGCCGACGACCTGGAGAGAAGGAACCGCGATATCCGCGGGCGTTGGGAGGCCGCGCGTTACATCTCCCTCAGCACGGTGAACAGGGCCGTTCAGGACGCCACGAAACCACCGAGCGCCTGGGAGCGCCAAACGAGACCGCCGAACGCCTATCTTGCTCATCAGATCGTGGAAGCCCGCGACAAGCTGCGTGACCAGATCAGCCAGATTCAGGGCGGGCTGCAGTTCGTCTCCGACAGTCTCGACTCGACGATCGATGCCATCAAGGACACGCTCAACCACCAGCCGATCGACCAGAAGCGGCTCGCCGAGCTTCTTGCCCGGCTAGGGAATGAATGGCCGACCAAGAGCACCAGCATCGAGGATAAGGTTGTCGCCTTGTTTACCGAGCTCGGCTGCCCACAGCTCACAGCCAGTCGCTGATCGGCTTTGGATTCGGTGGGGGATGCTGCGCGCCGACGTAGGACCGCTCAAGGATTAGACAGGACGAACGGATCGCTCACGAGGTACTCGACCGTCACCACGAGGCGGGTGTTCAGGATCGGCGCCGCTCCCTCGATCGCCAGCACGCTGGTCTCCGGCGCGCCGACCATGAGGTTCTCGGCAAGGCCGCCGAGCGAAGGATCGGCGCCGAGCGCGGCGGCGATGGCCTGCATGAGCGTGTCGAGCGTCGCCTCGCCACTGCCATCGGCGGCGCGTGTGACGAACGCCTCGAAGCTCGACCCGGTGACTGTAGGATTCGGTACGAGGGTTGAGGGTGACGTCCGGCTCGCCCGGCTCGCCGTCGCGCATGATGACGAGACCCTCGGCCGGCACCCGCTCGGGCAGCGCCTCATTGCGGCGGACGGTGGGCGCGGTGAGCGCGCCGAGCCGCTCGTACAGCGCGGAGAGAACCTGTTCGCGCTTCGACGGCATCTGCAGGCCCTGCTACCCCGAAAAATTCACTGGGGCTGAGCCGGAAGGCGGCGGGCGCGGCGTAAATGTCTGAGTTCGTGTATGTTTCTGGTGCTGAAGCAGAGACAGCACGGCTCGACGGAGTACCGCGCCCGCCATGGCAGAGAATGCCTCGCTCCTCCCCGGCTTGTCACCGGTCGGCGGCAAGCCGGTGCACATCACCTTCGATGGCGGTCGGCTGACCTCGGACGTGGGCGTGCTGCTGCTGGCCGAGACCGAACGTCGGCTCGGGATCGCGCAGCGCTTGGCGCGCTGCCTCACCGACCCGCGGTCGCCGGAGCGGGTGCGGCACACGCTCACCGACATGATCCGCTTCCGGATGCTGCTGATCGCGGCCGGCTATCCGGACGCGAACGACTGCGACGCGCTGCGCCTCGACCCGGCGTTCAAGATGGCGGTCGGGCGGCTGCCCGAGAGCGGCGACGATCTGTGCTCGCAGCCGACCATGTGTCGGCTGGAGAACTTGCCCGGCGCCATCGCGCTCAAGCGGATGATGGCGGCCATGGTCGAGCTGTTCTGCGATAGCTTCACCGTGGTGCCGAACCGGATCGTGCTCGACATCGACGATACCTGCGATCCCGCCCACGGTCGGCAGCAGCTCTCCCTCTTCCACACCTACCATGACGAGCGCTGCTTCCTGCCGATCCACGTCTACGAGGCGACCACGGGCAAGCCGGTGGCGGTGATTCTGCGGCCCGGCAAGACCCCCGACGGGGCCGAGGTCGCGCTCGTCCTGCGTCACGTCATTGGCGCCATCCGCCGGCGCTGGCCCCGTGTCGACATCCTGGTCCGCGGCGACAGCCACTACGGGCGCCACGAGGCCATGAGCTGGTGCGAGCGCAACCGGGTCGCCTACGCCTTCGGCCTCGCCGGCAACAAGGTCCTGCTCGCCCGTGTGACGGCCCTCGCCGAGGAGGCGGCCCTTCGTCGGATCGAGGGCGAGGCCGAGAAGGTCCGCCGCTACGACGAGTTCCGCTACGCCGCCAAGACCTGGAGCGTCGAGCGCCGGGTCATCGTCCGGCTGGAGGCGTCGGACCGGGGCAGCGACAGCCGGTTCATCGCCACCAACCTCGCCGGCGCGCCCCGTTGGCTGTACGAGGACGTCTACTGCGCCCGCGGTCAGGCGGAGAACCTGATCAAGGCGCACAAGCGCCACCTCGCCTCCGACCGCACCTCCTGCACCAAAGCCACCGCCAACCAATTCCGGCTGGTGCTGCACACCGCCGCCTATTGGCTCCCGCACACCCTGCGCGGTCTGGCGCCGAAGCGGTCGTTCTGGCGCGACGCCCAGTTCGACACGCTCCGCTTGGCGCTGATCAAGGTGGCCGGCCGGATCACCGAGATGGCGACCCGAATCAAGGTGGCGCTGCCGTCCGCCTGTCCCTACCGCGCCAGCCTCATACTGCTCGCCGCTTGCGCCGCGAGGCCGCCCTGAGTCACAGGGCGGCGTGCCCCGACCGAGCCCTTCCCCGCAAACCCCCAGCCCCGATCATCGCGCCCGCCGGCGCCACGGCCCGCCATGCCCGTAGCAGTCCCGCTCGCGCATCCAAGGCAGTCCGGTGAATGATCCGGGCTAGGATATCTTAGCCCATCATGCCCAGCACGGTGACGCCATCGACCCCGCGCTCGAGATAGAAGTCGACGAGCCGATCGGCGCTCGCGAGGTCGAGTTCTCCGGTCTCGGTGAACGGGGTGGCGGCGATAACGAAGACGCCGCGCGCCCCTTCGGCGAGCCTCGTCATGGATCCTTCCCCGCGGCGACTGGCTGCTGGACGCCGGCTTCGCCTGCCCAAGGTCGAGCACGAAGACCCATTCTACGATCTTCCTTGGCTGGCGGCCAGAACGCACAGCCCGCTCGCGGGGTCCGGCCGGACCAGCCGCCTCCTGTGCTGAAGATCATAGCCGCCCCGCCTTCGCCGATGCCTTCTGCGCTGACGCCCTTTTCCGCCTGGACCCGGAGAGCAGTCATGGCATCGCCCCTTGACCCGACAGTTCCGGACACGAACGACCACGCGGGCTTCGGTGGCCGGCCCCACGTGCCTCGTCTCGGCATCGTGCTTGCAGCAGCCTCGGCCTGGATCATGTGCCTCCCGAGCCTGCCGCCGGCCGCGACGGCCGCCGAGGCTCCTGGTCCGAACCAGCACGGGCCTCAGACGAGCGATGGAGGCGTGCCCTCCATCCCGGGAAGCGGCCCGCGCTTCAATCCGCCCCTGCTTCAGATGGCCGATGTGCCGTCGGACCCCCTCGAGTCGCGCAGCCCGGCCGGCCCGGGGCAGAGGGCCCTCTCCGGCTCGCCCGGCGACAGCTCGGAGCTGGTCGAGATCGGCCGCGGCGTGAAGCTGCCCAACCCCCCCGAAGACTACGCGGTCACCGGCATCGGGATCCTGGAGCGGTCGAACAATCCCTGCGAGCTCACGCTGTGGGGCCACATGGTCGATCTCCGCTATGCGACGCCGGCCCGCAAGCTCGCCTCCTTCGAGATCGGCAAATGCGTTGGATCCTCGGTGTCCCAATGGATAGACTACAAGCAGGTCATCTATGATCATTCGTCCACCGAGTTCGTCCGAGCGATCCAGGTCTGCGGTGGACACGCCACCTTTCCGCTCCCCCAGGTGGTTTATGCCTCCCTTGCGTGGGAGATCAAGGGGCTGCGGATCCGCCCGGGCCAGATCGAGCCGAGCGAGAAGATTACCGCTCTCTCCGACCTCGAGGAGTTCGTGCGGCCCAACTGCCCGAACAACCACGAGCAGGCGTACCTCGATCCCGGATGGTCCTACTGGTCCGAATGCCCGAAAGGCCAGCTGCTCACGGGCGTGGGGGTCCATTCCTCCATGGGCAAGTCCATGACGGGCCTCGAGGTGCGCTGCAAGACGCCGGTCGCAGCCCGGGTGCCGAGCGACCCGGTCGCAGACGGGAGCGGATACTGAGCGGTCGCCGGGGCCGGAGGGCGCTACTAGGGCGTGTTAACACAAATCAAGTCGATGATCAGGGCGACCTGGATGAAGGCGGTGAACATGACGTCGAGCTTCTCGAAGCGGGAGAAGATGCGGCGAAAGCCCTCGAAGTCGGCGGAACAGGCGCTCGATCTCGTTGCGCCGCCGGTAGAGCCGGCGATCGTAGGTCCAGGGGCGGAGGCGGGTGGATTTGGGCGGCACGACCGGCTCGAAGCCGAGCTGCAGCACCAGCTGCCGGGTCTCGTCGCCTGCATAGGCGCGATCCATGATCATCGGCAGTCGCTTCGGCCGGTTGGGCCAGGCTTCGAGCAGCCGGCGCCCTTCGACGGCATCATGAGCCTGTCCCGGCGACAGGCCGAAGGTCAGGGCCGTCCGGTCATTCGCGGCAACCAGATGAACCTTGGTGGTCCAGCCGCCGCGGGACTTGCCGATGGCCTGCGGGCCGTTTTTTTCAAGGCACCCGTGCCATCGGGGTGAACCTTCACGCTGGTGCTGTCCAGGCTCGGGCATTCCAACCGGATGCGGATCAGACGATGCTCCTGCAACGCCTGGAAGAGCCGCTCGAGAACTCCGGCCTCGGCCCAGCGCCGCGGCCGGGTATAAATCGTATGCCAATTCCCGAACCTCTCCGGCAAGGCCCGCCATTTGCAACCGTTCTCCGTCACGTAGAGCACCGCATTGATGACATCAACATTGGAGATCCGCACGTTCCCGCGTTGAACAGGCATCAACGGGCGGATCAGCTCGTACTGGTCTTCGTTCAGGCTCATCATCGTCATCAGATAGCCGAAGCCAAGATCCTCGAATAGTGTTAACACGCCCTAGATCATCGGAGCTCGGCCTGCTCGGCTGCGCCTTCACTCGCCAAGGACGCGCCGACGTTCCTCGAACTCGGCCTTGTCGATCTCGCCTCGGGCGAAGCGCTCTTTGAGGATGTCGAGCGGCGTCCTGCCAAGCGGTGATGCGGCGGCGTGACCCGCCCCATGCTGGCCGTGCGTGGTCAACCAGCGGAGCGCAAAGGCGACCAGGACGACGACCGCAGCCACGAAGAGGATCATCATGAGCGGGCCGAAGAACATCATCCAGGCCCAGCCACCATCGCCCATCATCCAGGGGCCATACCGCCAGCCCGGCGTGGCCTCCTGCGCTGCCGCTGGCATGGCGGCCGGAATGGAGATAACGCCGAGCCAGACCGCAGGCTTACGTATCATACACCTCCCGGGCGCCATCCTTACCTCTGCGACATGGCTCGAAAACAGGCCTTACCTGTTCGGTCCGGACTGTGATGGTGTAGGGTGTGCTCCTCTCCGGAGGGACGAGCTATGGGCCAGGTTCTTCATGGCTGCGCCACGACGACGCACGCCGTCCGAGCTGAGCTACAGCGATCGAAAGCATCGGCCGCGGCGCTCGCCGAGCGCTTCGGGATCAACGTCAAGACTGTCCTGAAATGGCGCAGGCGCGAGAGCGTCCTGGACCGCCCGATGGGGCCCAGGGAGGCGCGCTCGACGGTCCTGACGCCGCTCGAGGAAACCGCGATCGTCGCCTTCCGCAGGCAGACCCTGTTGCCGCTCGACGACGTGCTGTTCGCCCTGCGGCCCTCGATCCCGAGCCTGACACGCTCCAGCCTGCACCGGCTCCTGGAGCGCCACGGCATCTCCCGCCTGCCCAAGGACGAGAGCGAGCGGTCGGCGCGGAAGCATTTCAAGAGCTACCCGATCGGCTTCTTCCACATCGATATCTACGAGCTGCGCTGCGCCGAGGGCAAGCTCTTCCTCTACGTCGCGATCGATCGGACCTCGAAGCTCGCCTATGCCGAGCTGCACACCGAGGCCACGCGGCTGGTGGCGGCGCAGATGCTCGCGAACCTTCTGGAGACCGTGCCCTATCGCATCCACACGGTGCTCACCGGCAACGGCATCCAGTTCACCCACACGTCCGGCACCCCGACCTCGAGCATCCACGCCTTCGATCGCGTCTGCCGAGCCAACGGCATCGAGCACCGGCTGACACGGCCCAACCATCCCCTCGGCGATCTGATGATCGCCGTCCCTGCGGGCACGGATCGACAGCTCTGCTGTCGATGGACGAACGGCCAGGTCGAGCGGATGAACCGCACCATCAAGGAGGCGACGGTCCGGACCTTCCATTACGCCTCGGCCGACGAGCTGAAGCGCCGTCTCGACGCCTTCCTGCTCGCCTACAACCACGCCCGCAGGCTGAAGACGCTGAAGGGCAAAACCCCTTACGATTTCATCTGCCACCAGTGGACAATCGAGCCAGAATGCTTCAGGCTCGATCCCCACCATCACAGTCCGGGACCGAACAGCCTAACCGCGCCGGGTTTGCCGAGGAGATCTCGGTTGGCTCCTTACGCGGCCAGGGCAGCCTGTTCCAGAGCATCGTAGTAGCGTGCTTCGGCCTCTGCAGGTGGGATGTTGCCGATGGACTCGAGCAGACGGCGGTGATTGAAACCAGTCGATCCACTCGAGGGTCTCCATCGGCCTGCGGCACTGGTTGCGGTAGCCGAGATGCGGGCGCTCGTGGTTGTAGAAACGGATGACGGAACACCCATAGGACCGGGCCTGCCGGGGGAGCGGGAGGCTCTTTCTTTCCCTCCGCAGCAATGTGGCTGTCAGGTCAGCCAATTCTCAAGGCGCAGCGCCTTCACGCGCGCGAACTCGTGCTCGCTGTTGGTCACCAGAGTGCAGCCCAGCGCCAATGTCTGCGCGGCGATGAGCAGGTCGTTCGGCCCGATGAGTGTTCCAGCGCGCTCCAGCTCGGCGCGCAGCTCTCCGTAGAGCCTATCCGCCGGTGGCTCGAGCGGCACGATCTCGAAGGCGTCGAGCACCGTTGCAAGCTGGGCGCTCAGACGAGCCGAGCCCTTCTTCGCCGCGCCGTAGCGCAACTCGGCCGCGACGATGATGCTCGTACAGACGGTTTCCTCCCCCACCCCGGCGATAGACCTTGCCACCCGGCCCTGAGGATGGCGCACGAGATCCGATACGATGTTCGTATCGAGCAGATAACGGACGCTCAAAGGTCGACCGGCTCGTGCGAAAGCTCCTCGATCGCCGGAAACTCCTCGTCGATCGGCGGGAGGGTCGCGAGCAGCTCGAGGAGGGATCGCGGCGGCGCCGGCTCGATGATCAGTCGCTCGCCCTCCTTGCGGATGATCGCATCTTCGCCCGGCAGCTCGAACTCCCGCGGGATCCGGACAGCCTGGTTCCGGCCGTTCTTGAACAGCTTGACATGCCTTCCCGCCAGCATCCCGATCTCCATGAGCATAGGCCGCGGCATAGGCTAGACGAAGCAAACTCTCTTGTCACGGTGCCAGGGCGCGACCGCATAGCCTGTCGCTCCCCCACCATTGCGCGACGGCGGCCGCTTGCCGCCACGCCTTCCCAGCTCTCACAAGCCCTAGGGGCTTGATGGGGCCAGGGAGCGCCGCCCCTAGGCCCCGCAAGGGCAAGGCTCGCCAAGCCTGCCCCGCACGCTGCGCAAGGGCTGCCCTCCCGGGCGCTTGCGCCCGGGCCCCTTCGGGGACGGATCGATCGCTTGGCGATCGATGGCCCTGCTTGCGCGCAAGCCTGCCCCGCTCGCTGGCCCTTGCCCCCGTACCCCGGCCTCGCCGGCGGGCAGGGGTGCACGCGCGCGTGCATCCCAACCCCCAGGAGACGGGAACCATGACCTTCCAGACGATCCCCCTCGACAAGCTCGTGCTGGCCGCGAGCAATGTCCGCCGCACGGCGGTCGAGACGAGCCTCGACGAGCTGGCGGCGAGCATCGCCGCGCACGGGCTCTTGCAGAATCTGAATGTCCGGGCGCTTCTGGACGAGAGCGGCGAGCCCACGGGCAGGTACGAGGTCGTGGCCGGCGGGCGGCGCCTCCGGGCCTTGAAGCGTCTCGCCAAGGCCAAGACGATCAAGAAGAGCCATCCGGTGCCCTGCGCTGTCATCGGAGGCTTTTCCGACACCGAGATCGGGCTCGCGGAAAACCTCTACTGCCCGATGCACCCGGCCGACCAGTACGAGGCCTGGGCCCGGCTCGCGGCCGAGGGGCAGAGCCCAGCGGACATCGCCGCGCGTTTCGGGGTCAGCGAGTCGTTCGTGCAGCAGCGCTTGAAGCTCGGCAAGGTCAGCCCGAGGCTTCTCGACCTCTACCGTGAGGGTGCGATGAAGCTCGATACCCTCATGGCTTTTACCCTTTCCGAGGACCACGAGGAGCAGGAGCGCATCTGGGCCGAGCTGCCCGAGTGGAACCGCCATGCCGAGATGGTGCGGCGCCATCTCACCAAGGCCCACATCGTGGCGAGCGAGCCCATCGTACAGCTTGTCGGCCTCGCAGCGTACGAGGCCGCCGGTGGCCGCGTGCTCAGGGACCTGTTCGACGAGCGTCGGGCCTGGCTGCTCGACCGTGACATTCTCGACCGGCTCGCCGCCGACAAGCTGGAGGCGGAGGCGGAGAAGGTCCAGGGCGAGGGCTGGAGATGGGTCCAGGTCGGCTTCGCCTATCCGCAGGATCTCGGCGGCAGGCGGCGCATCTATCCCACCGCCCGTGAGCTGACGCCCGATGAGGCCGAGGAGCGGGCCAAGCTGGAGACGCGGCTGGAGGAGATCGCTGCCACCGTCGACGGTGCCGAGGACGAGAAAGCGCTCGCGACGGAGGTGAACGAGATCGAGCGGCGCCTTGCCGAGATCGACAGCGCCCGCGACACGTTCACGCCCGAGCCGAAGGCCATCGCCGGCGCCATCGTCTGGCTCGACCACAACGGCACTATCGCGGCAGACCGTGGCCTCGTGCGTCGTGAGGACGAGCCGCCTGCCGGGTCGTGCGAGCCGGCGGCAGCGGTCATGGCGGAAGAGACGCAAGACAGCAAGGCGATCCTGCCCGGAGCAGACAGCGGCGCCTTTGCGGCACCTGACCTCGCCAGGACGCCAGACGAGCCCGATGAGGAGCTCAAGCCGCTCAGCGACCGCATGATCGAGGACCTGACCGCGCATCGCACGGCGGGACTCAGGCTGGCGCTGGCGGACAACCCCGAGGTTGCGCTGATCGCCGTGGTGCACGGGCTCGCCGCGCGGCTGTTCCATGGCCGCACCTGGGACCCGGGCACCTGTCTCGACATCCAGCCGCGTGAGCCCTACCTCGAGCCGTCCAGCGACACGATCAAGGGCAGCGCTGAAGTCACGAGCTTCGAGGAAGCACGCAAGCGCTGGCGGGCTATCATGCCGCGCGAGGAAGAGGAGCTCTGGGATTG
>CAWHFO010000058.1:0-22421 GCA_963828215.1 uncultured Alphaproteobacteria bacterium
TCTCTGACCGTTGTCCGAGCCCATGATGATCGGAGCCGGCGGCTCTTGGCCCTCGGCCTCCCGGAGATCCTGTGCCCCTCTCAGGGCTCCCGCTGGGCACGGACCTCGTAGTGCTGCGAGCGGTCGTCGAACCGCGACAGGATCGCCCGGGCCCGTGCCGGCACATAGGCGGCCTCGTGGTCCTCGCCGGCGAACGCTTTCACCGCCTTCAGCGATGTGAACCACATGATCGTCATGAACTCGACCTCCGCGCCGAGATCGCGGCGAAACAGCTCGATGCGGCGAAAGCCGACGACATGCTTGGCGAGGATGCCGGAGAAGACCTCGGCCTTGAGCAGGACCTCGTACGCGTCAGCGTTCTCCGGGGTCGCCCATCCATGCCACACCCGACTGATCATATCGCCCTCCAGGTCGATGCCTCGACTGACGACCTTCTGGTGAACTCGAGCCTAAGGCCCGCAACAGGTGAGCGGCTTCCACGAGGTCCAGTTCCCGCCCGACATCTCCTATGGCGCCTCGGGCGGGCCCGGCTGGTCCACGACGGTCGTCACCACCGTCTCCGGTATGGAGCGGCGCAACGCCAACTGGAGCCAGGCCAGGGGCCGCTGGAACGTCGCCCACGGCCTCAAGCGCCGCGAGCAGGTGGCGGAGCTCATCGCCTTCTTCCGTGCCCGTAAGGGCCGCGCCTTCGGCTTTCGCTTCAAGGACTGGACCGACTACCAAGCCCTGGCCGAGACGCTCGGCACCGGTGACGGGACGACCAGGACGTTCCAGCTGACAAAGGGCTACAACAGCGGCGGCGAGGTCGAGACCCGCACCATCACCAAGCCGGTGGCCGGCACCGTCAACCTCTACGAGGACGGCGTCGAGGCGACCTCCGGCTGGACGACCGACACCACGACCGGCCTCGTCACCTTCACGACGGCACCTGCGACGGCCACCGTTGTCACCGCCGACTTCGAGTTCGACGTCCCCGCCCGCTTCGACACCGACCAGATGGAGCTGACGATCGAGACCTTCGACCTCGGCTCCTGGGGGCAGATCCCGGTCGTCGAGGTCCGGGTATGACAGCTGCGTAAGTTCCGTGCTCCCCGCCGTGCAGGCGGCAGCCCCCAGCGCCTCAGGCGCGAAAAGGCGACCGTCTTAACCTGCATTTCCCGGAAGCGACGGCCCGCGGCTGACCCCGCAGCTGAATTCGGCTATAGGACTAGAGATATAACAGCAGTCGAACAGGCCGATCATGGCGGACACAACCGGCTTAGCCGGAACCCCGGGCACATGCGGTGCGTGCCCGATCAGCGTGCAGGCCATGCTTGTTGGCGAGCGGATCGACACGCGGCGGCTCGAAACCGCAGCACCGTTGGCCATTGCTCCCTTGGCCGTTGCGGTGCCGGGTGGCGGAACGGCGGTGCTGTTCCGCTATGGCGTCGTCGTGCTGTTTGCGACCGCGCCGGACGCCATCGACCGCTTCGTCACCTCGATCGAGCCGCTCGTCACCGAGCCCTTCCGCTTGGCAGAGCGTGACGAGGCGCAACTGGTGGTCGACGCCGCAGCCGACCAGCAGGTCGATGCTGCCGGTCGAATTGTGCTCCGCGACTGCACGATCGCGCGGTTGCAGTTGGTTGCGGACGTTCTGGCGAAAAGTCTCGTCCTCGCCCACTACGAGGCGAGCATCGCCGACATCCTCGACCGCATCGAGCCGCTCGCCGAGACACTGCGCAAGAAGGGTCGCGCCGGTGCGACCAGCCGCGAGCTGCTTCACCATATCGGCAATGTCCTCGGCATGCAGCACAAGATGGTCGGCAGGGTCGAGACCGCCGAGAAGCCGGAGCTGCTATGGGATAACCCCGAGCTCGAGCGGCTCTATATGCGGCTTGCGGAAGAGTACGAGCTGCGGGAGCGCGACCGCGCGCTCGACCGCAAGCTCGATGTGATCGCCCGCACGGTGGAAACGCTGCTCGGCTTGGTGCAGGCCCGCAGCAGCCTCAGGGTGGAGTGGTATATCGTGATCTTGATCGTCGCCGAGCTGGTGCTGGCCGCGTACGCGCTGCTGCCCGGTCACTAGCCCGGATCATTCACCGGACTGCCTTGGATGCGCGAGCGGGACTGCTACGGGCATGGCGGGCCGTGGCGCCGGCGGGCGCGATGATCGGGGCTGGGGGTTTGCGGGGAAGGGCTCGGTCGGGGCACGCCGCCCTGTGACTCAGGGCGGCCTCGCGGCGCAAGCGGCGAGCAGTATGAGGCTGGCGCGGTAGGGACAGGCGGACGGCAGCGCCACCTTGATTCGGGTCGCCATCTCGGTGATCCGGCCGGCCACCTTGATCAGCGCCAAGCGGAGCGTGTCGAACTGGGCGTCGCGCCAGAACGACCGCTTCGGCGCCAGACCGCGCAGGGTGTGCGGGAGCCAATAGGCGGCGGTGTGCAGCACCAGCCGGAATTGGTTGGCGGTGGCTTTGGTGCAGGAGGTGCGGTCGGAGGCGAGGTGGCGCTTGTGCGCCTTGATCAGGTTCTCCGCCTGACCGCGGGCGCAGTAGACGTCCTCGTACAGCCAACGGGGCGCGCCGGCGAGGTTGGTGGCGATGAACCGGCTGTCGCTGCCCCGGTCCGACGCCTCCAACCGGACGATGACCCGGCGCTCGACGCTCCAGGTCTTGGCGGCGTAGCGGAACTCGTCGTAGCGGCGGACCTTCTCGGCCTCGCCCTCGATCCGACGAAGGGCCGCCTCCTCGGCGAGGGCCGTCACACGGGCGAGCAGGACCTTGTTGCCGGCGAGGCCGAAGGCGTAGGCGACCCGGTTGCGCTCGCACCAGCTCATGGCCTCGTGGCGCCCGTAGTGGCTGTCGCCGCGGACCAGGATGTCGACACGGGGCCAGCGCCGGCGGATGGCGCCAATGACGTGACGCAGGACGAGCGCGACCTCGGCCCCGTCGGGGGTCTTGCCGGGCCGCAAAATCACCGCCACCGGCTTGCCCGTGGTCGCCTCGTAGACGTGGATCGGCAGGAAGCAGCGCTCGTCATGGTAGGTGTGGAAGAGGGAGAGCTGCTGCCGACCGTGGGCGGGATCGCAGGTATCGTCGGATGTCGAGCACGATCCGGTTCGGCACCACGGTGAAGCTATCGCAGAACAGCTCGACCATGGCCGCCATCATCCGCTTGAGCGCGATGGCGCCGGGCAAGTTCTCCAGCCGACACATGGTCGGCTGCGAGCACAGATCGTCGCCGCTCTCGGGCAGCCGCCCGACCGCCATCTTGAACGCCGGGTCGAGGCGCAGCGCGTCGCAGTCGTTCGCGTCCGGATAGCCGGCCGCGATCAGCAGCATCCGGAAGCGGATCATGTCGGTGAGCGTGTGCCGCACCCGCTCCGGCGACCGCGGGTCGGTGAGGCAGCGCGCCAAGCGCTGCGCGATCCCGAGCCGACGTTCGGTCTCGGCCAGCAGCAGCACGCCCACGTCCGAGGTCAGCCGACCGCCATCGAAGGTGATGTGCACCGGCTTGCCGCCGACCGGTGACAAGCCGGGGAGGAGCGAGGCATTCTCTGCCATGGCGGGCGCGGTACTCCGTCGAGCCGTGCTGTCTCTGCTTCAGCACCAGAAACATACACGAACTCAGACATTTACGCCGCGCCCGCCGCCTTCCGGCTCAGCCCCAGTGAATTTTTCGGGCTAGGGATGGCGCTCAAGGAAGCAGCGCCGTCATGCGCAGCAGCAGATGTCGGCGCTCCCACGACACGCCTCGACCGGTTTCTCGCCGAACGGCGTCCACCAACTCCCTGTCTGGTGATCGATCTCGACATCGTCCGCACCCGCTTCGCAGCCTTGTGCGCGGCCTTGCCGGCGGCGGAGATCTATTACGCGATCAAGGCCAACCCGGCGCCGGAGATTGTCGCCGCACTAGCCGGGCTCGGAGCCAGGTTCGATCTGGCGAGCCTGGGAGAGCGCGACATCTGCCGCGGATTGGAGATTGATGCGCCGCTGCTGTCTTTCGGCAACACGATCAAGCGCGAGCGGGATATCGCCGAGGCCGCAGCGAGCGGGATCAACCTGTTCGCCTTCGACAGCGTCGCCGAGCTTGAAAAGCTCGCGCGCCAGGCTTCAGGCGCGCGGGTCTTCTGCCGCATGCTGGTCGAGAACGAGGGCGCCGAGTGGCCGCTTACCGACAAGTTCGGCTGCCGGGCGCACATGGCGACCGACCTGCTCATCGCGGCGAAACGGCTCGGGCTCCAGCCCGTGGGCGTATCCTTTCACGTTGGCTCGCAGCAGACCAATCCGGCCGCGTGGACCGGCGCGATCGCGCATGCTGCCTGGATCTTCCGGGCCTGCGCGCGTCGCGGCCTCGAGCTCGAGCTGCTCAACGTCGGCGGCGGCCTGCCGGCGCAATATCGTGCGCCTATCGCGCCGCTCGCGGACTATGCCGAGGCCATCGAAACCGCGCTTTCCGTGGAATTCGGCGGCGCTCGCCCGCGCATTCTGATCGAGCCCGGCCGCTACCTCGTGGGCGATGCCGGCCTGCTGCGCACCGAGGTCCTTCTGGTCTCGCGCAAGTCGACGGGAGAATGCGAGCGTTGGGTCTATCTGGATGCCGGCATCTGGAACGGGCTCGACGAGACGCTCGACGAGCAAATCCATTACCGCATCCGCACACCGCGCGATGGCGGTGAGACCGGCCCGGCGATCCTCGCCGGCCCGACCTGCGACAGCGCCGATATTCTCTATCGCCGGCAGCCCTACCAATTGCCGCTGGATCTCGCGATCGGCGACCCTGTCGACTTCCTCTCCGCCGGGGCCTACACCGCCAGTGCTGCTACCGTCGCGTTCAACGGGTTTCCGCCGCTCAAGAGCTGGTTCGTTTCGGAATGAGCGGCGACGGGGCCGCCTGCTGCGAGCGGGTTCCACCCTTCGCCAGTAAGGAGTTCCGTGCAACGTAGCAACGGCGCTGTCGAGAGCGTGCAGCGCCCGGCAATCGGTTCTGAAGAGGTCTCTCCCTGCTTTGCTCATCCACGCCCCCGGCTAAGACACGGCGGAGAAGCTGGGAAACATCGCGGTATGATCGGCACACGGCATTTGGCGTTCGAGTCGCCCCCGGTCCCAGGACGATCCAAACTGCCTCAAGTGTTGCGCCGCTCCCGTGCATTCACGATTGCGGCACATGCGAAGCTTTGAACTCGCTCGTCACAGCTCTGCTCTGTCTCGAGCCGCCTACGTTACTCCTCCTTAGTGGACCAAAGTGATCTGGATCGCCTGGATCCCCGGCCGGAGCGTAAAGGCGGCCGCATCGAAACTCGGGGACCTGAGGAATGCATGCGGATTGTTGCTGAACCCGTACGGCTCGCTCGACACCCCCAGCAGGCTCTTGTCGAGCCTGCCATTGTCGTTCTCGTCCTGGAACACGATGACCGCGTACCGTCCCGGGGCAAGATTGCAGAATACCACAGCGCTCGTCATCGACGCATTGGCTCGCAGAGCGGCGGCGGTGATGCGGTATGGATCGATGACGAACGCTCCCTTGCTGGATTCCCTTACGGCGTTCTCGGAGGACGTCGCACTGTCGTAGAGCCCGACGAGGAACGTGCCGCGCGACGAGCTGCATGTCTTCGATCGTGATGCGAAGCTCTGCCGCCAGGACCGGCAGAGGGACCAAGGCTAACGCGAGGGCGGCCGCGAGGCCTCGTGGTAAGCGGCCACATGGAAGCCGGACTCGGCGCACCGAAGCCCTTCGACCGCCGCGAGCCGGCAGCCACGGCAGCCGGTCGATGAGGCGCGACCAGCGCGTGCCCCGCTGGCGATGCCAGGGATGCCAAGGGGTGACCCAGTAGAGACGGACCATCCCCGGGCTCAGCTCCGTTTGCCCCGCCGAACGCGGTGCTCGCCGGCGAACACGGGGACTATCCCGGAGTTTCCGGATGGCAGCGGTCGCTGGCGGAATGGTTGGCGTCCAATGCGTGCAGGTCAATGTGGACACTGGGCGCTGTCATTCCCGTGCCCCTGCGCTGTTCCTGGAGCCTCAGCTCACCTCACCTCCTCTCGATCCGCCCGGAGCCTCGCATAACCGTGATGACCATCTCGACTGCTCTCGCGGCGCACCTCGCCGGCGAGGTGACGACGCTCGCGACCTGCTGGCGGATCGCCAGGGCGGACGGTGAGGTCTTCCGCTTCACCGACCACAACCGCGATCTCCCGGTCGAGGGCGAGCTCTACCAGGCCTCCACCGGCTACTCACGCACGGCGATTGCCAGCGATTCCGACCTCGCCGTCGACAATCTCGAGGTCGAGGGCGTGTTCAACAGCGACGCGATCGCCGAGGAGGACCTGCGCGCCGGGCGGTTCGATCAGGCCGAGGTCCGGATCTTCCTCGTCAATTGGGCCGACCCGACAGAGGGCATCCTGCGCGTGCGCCGCGGCTGGTTCGGCGAGGTGGTGCTGGGCGAGCAGGCCAGCTTCCGCACCGAGCTCCGGGGCATGACCCAGGCGCTCTCGCAGGGCATCGGCGAGCTCTACGGCCCCGAATGCCGGGCCGACCTCGGCGACGGGCGCTGCCGGGTGCCGATCGAGCCACCGGAGATCGAGCGGGCCACGGCCTACGCCCTGGGCGACATTGTCAGGGTCGCGACGGCAGTCGGAGCAGGCTCCTTCGCCTACGCGAACCGTATCTTTGTCTGTGCCCAGGCCGGCGTCGCCGCCGCCGTGCAGCCCGCCTACGACACGACCGTCGGGGCGGTGACCATCGACGGCACGGCGTTCCTCGAGGCGATGGAGGCCTGGACGCGGGCCGGCACGGTGGTCGACGTCCTGGACCGGGTCACCCTCACCGTGGCGATCGACGAGCCCCGCGCGGCCGACGGCTGGTACGACGGCGGCGTGCTGACCTTCGAGACCGGCGCCAACGCCGGCCGGGCCGTCGAGGTCAAGAGCTGGACGCAGGCGACCGGCCAGATCGAGCTCTACCTGCCGGTGGGCTACCCCAACCTTCCGGGCGACCTGTTCCGTATCCATCCCGGCTGCGACAAGCGCCTCGACACCTGCCTTACCCGCTTTGCCAACACCCTCAACTTCCGGGGCGAGCCCTACATCCCCGGGCAGGACCTGCTGATGAGCTGTCCCGATGCGCGATGAGGCCGTGACGGGGGAGCCCGTGACAGGCGAGGCCGTGATCACGGCTGCCCGCTGTTGGCTCGGCACGCCCTGGCGCCACCAGGGCCGCTCCGCCCGCGGCGTCGACTGTGCCGGGCTCGTCGTGCTGGTCGCCCGGCAGCTGGGCCTCGCCGACCACGACGTCACGGGCTATGGCCGCCACAGCACCGGCCTCGCCTTCGTCGATCACTTCCGCGCCGCCATGGACGCCATCCCGCTCCTCGAGGTCCTGCCCCGGCGACGTTCTTGTCCTCGCCGATGCCGCCTATCCCTGTCATTGCGGCTTCCGCACCGAGCTTCGCGGCAGGGCGCATCTCCTCCATGCCCACGCCCTGCGCCGGCAGGTGATCGAGGAGCCCTATGCCGGCGAGTGGCTCAAAAAAACAAAGCTCGCCTTCCGCTTCCGCGGCCTGAGCCAAGTCTGATGGCGATTCTCGTCGCAGCCAGCGGTACCGCGCTGGGCACCGCCATCGGCGTCGGTCCCGGTGCCGGCTGGCTCGCCGGCTCGGTGCTGGGCAATCTTCTCTTTCCCCCGAGCGGTGCCGAGCCAGCCGTCCGGCCCGCGGCTCGGCGATCTCTCCGTCACCTCGGCCGCCAACGGGGCGCTGGTGGCGATCGGCTTCGGCACGCTGCGGATGGCCGGCAACCTCATCTGGTCCTCGGGCATCCGCGAGAAGCGGCGGGTCGAGCATGCCGGCAAGGGTGGTGCGGGCGCCAGCCAGAGCGCCATTTCCTACGCCTACACGGCCTCCCTCGCCATCGCCTTCGGCGAGGGCCCCGCCGAGGATCTTTTGCGGCTCTGGGCCGACGGCAAGCTCATCTACGACAAGACCGGGGCGAGCCCGACGGTCTCAAAAAAGAGCCTGCGCTTTCGCTTTCATCCGGGCGACGAGACGCAGCTGCCCGATCCGCTGATCGAGAGCGCCGTCGGCACCGGCCGGGCACCGGCCCACCGCGGCCGCGCATTTTGCTCTCGTCGACGACGCACCCGACGATGATGGCGATGCCAGCTATGTCGAGAGCAGCAACGTCGGCGACCAGGACCGCTATGCCTACGCCGACCTTGCCGGCACGCCCGCCGCCATCATGGCCGTCCAGGTCGCCACCGCCGCCCGCAAGGACGACGCCGGCAGCCGCAGCCTCAGGGCGCTGATCCGCTCCGGCGCGACCACGGCCAACGGCGCCACGCGCGTCCTCGGCACCTCCTATGCGCTCTACGACGACCGCTTCGAGACCGACCCGGCAACTGGCACCGCCTGGACCAAGGCTGGCGTCGACGCGCTCGAGGCTGGGGTGGAGGTCACGGCATGACGGTCGGGAGAGCAACCCAGGCAGCCCTCGAGATCCTGCTGCAGCCAGAGCCCAAGGCCAGGGCTACCCAACAGGCCCTCGAGCTGCTCCAGCAGCCGGCACCACGGGCATGCGTCACCGGTCAGGCCCTCGAGGTCCTGCGCAGCGTCGCCGGCGCCAACGCGACCGGCTCCCGCCGGCCGGTCTTGATCCTATGCGTCAGTGGATGAGCAGGATCAGAAGTCCGGGAGCCGGCTTCGGCTTCTGTGGAGCCGGATGGCCAGTCAGCGGATCGACCGACGCACCGATTGCCGATGACTGACTGGCTTGGGTGCCCGCGTTTCTCGACACATGGCAGAGCACGATCCCAAACGCAGGCTCAGCTATTGTTGCGCCGCGAGGAAGGACCGGAATCGCACCAGGCTGAACAGGAAGAAAAGGGCCCCGACAGCGAGGATGGCGGCGAGCTGCGGCCAGACGAGAGCGATGCCGGCGCCCCGGTAGAGGATGGCCTGGCCGAGCGCCACGAAGTGCGTCGAGGGCGAGAGCTGCATGATGCGCTGGAGCCATACCGGCATGCTCTCGAGCGGGGTGTTGCCACCCGAAAGCATGATCATCGGCAGTGCTACCATGATGAAGAGCAGGCCGAGCTGGGGCATCGAGCGGGCCACCGTCCCGAGGAAGATCCCAAGACAGGTCGCGAAGAAGAGATAGCTCGCCGTGCCGACGAGGAAGAGCGGAACGGAGCCGGCGATCTGGACCCGCAGGATCCCCTCGAGAACGACCATGACGGCGAATGCGGAAAGCGTCAGGATCACGAGGCCGTTCGCCAGGATCTTGCCGATCATGATCTCGGCCGGACGGACCGGCATGGCCAGAAGATGCTCGAGCGTGCCGTGCTCCCGCTCGCGGAGCAGGGCGGCGCCGGCCAGAAGGATGGCCAGCATCGTGACGTTGTTGATGACGGCGGTGGCGCCGGTGAACCAGGTCGAGTTGAGCGTCTGGTTGAAGGCCGCGCGCAAGGCGAGCGTCACCGCGAGCTGCCCGGTCGTCTGCTCGTGGCCGAGAAGGCGCGCCAGCTCGTCGTCGATGATGGCCTCGATATACCCGACGCCAATGCCGGCCTGCATCATGGCCGTGGCGTCGACCAGGATCTGGAGCCGAGGCGAGCGGCCTGCCCTGACGTCGGCCTCGAAGTCCGGCGGGATGTCGACGACGAAGGTGAAGCGGGCGCCGTCCATCAGGCGGTCGACCTCGTCGGCCGCGATGCCGACCGGAGGCTGGAAGTGCGGCGGCGAGAAAGGCCGCCGCGATGCGCCCCGACAGGGTGGACCGGTCCTCGTCCACGATGGCGATCGAGGCGTTGTGGAGGTCGTGCGTCAAGCCGCGCGCATGCTCGTAGATCGAGAAGGAGAAGGAATAGACGACGAAGACCAGGAGGAAGGTGTCGCGCCGCAGGCTCAGGAGCTCCTTCCAGGCGAGCCAGAGAACGTTCCGCCAGGACATCGCCTCAACGCTCCTGCTTCCGCAGCAGCAGCCAGGAGAGGCCGAGCAGCACGGGCCAGAAGGGCAGCAGCGCCAGCAGGAACGGCGCGAGGTCGGTAAGCCCGAGCCCTTTCGTGAAGGCGCCGACGCTGACCCGCATGAAGTGGGTCGCCGGAAAGAGCGTGCCGATGACCCGGGCGCCGCCCTGCAGGGTCGAGACCGGCTGCAGCATCCCTGAGAACTGGGTCGCGGGCAGGATCGTCGCGATCGTCGTTCCGAAGATCGCGGCGGTCTGCGAGCTCGTGAGGCACGAGGCGACGAGGCCGATCGCGGTCGTGGCCGCCACATAGAGCACGATGCCGAGCGCAAGGCCGACGAGGCTGCCCTTCAAGGCCACGCCGAAGACGGTGACGGCCAGCGCCACCAGAAGCGCGCCGTTGACGGACGCGAGGACGATGTAGGGCAGCTGCTTGCCCAAGAGGAACTCGAGGCGGGTGACCGGTGTCACGTAGAGATTGGTGATCGAGCCCAGCTCCTTCTCGCGAACCACCGCCAGCGCGCCCAGGATCGCGGGGATGAACACGAGAAGGAGCGCTATCGTCGCCGGCACCATCGCATCGAGGCTGCGGAAGGCCTGATTGTAGCGGAAGCGCACCTCGAGATCGGCGGGCGATACGGGATCGGCCCCGCTCGCCGTCGCGAGATCGGCCAGGAAGCGGGCGTGCGCCGCCTGCACGTAGCCTCGGATGGTCTCGGCCCGGAACGGCATGGCGCCATCGATCGTGACAGCCACCTCGGTCGGCCGGCCGCGTCTGAGGTCGCCGCCGAAGCGGGGCGGAATCTCGATCGCCAAGGCGATCTCGTTGGCCCTGAGCCGTCGTGTCAGCTCGGAGCCGCTCGCGAGATCCGGCTCGCGCTCGAAGTAGCTCGATCCGGCATAGGCATCGACGTAGAGTCGGCTTTCCGGCGTCTGGTCACGGTCGAGGACGGCGAAGCGCAGCTTGTCGACATCGAAGGTGATGCCGAAGCCGAAGGCCAGCATCAAAAGCAGGCTCCCGAGCAGCGAGACGGCCAGGCGCGCGGGGTCCCGACGCAGCTCCGCGGACTCGCGCCAGGCGCAGGCCCAGGTGCGACGCGGCGAGAGCCCGGCGGCCGCGACCTCCGTCCCCGCCGCCTCGGCCGTCGGGCCGGTCACGGAGGGCAGGGCGGCCGCTCGTCGCCCGCCGCTCTCCATGTAGGCGATGAAGGCGGCCTCGAGATCGGGGGCGTCCTTGGCTCGCCGCAGCTCCTCGGGCGGGCCGATGGCGATCAGGCCGGCCGGCATGCATGAAGGCGACCCGGTCGCAGCGGGCGGCCTCGCTCATGAGGTGGGTCGAGACGAAGATGGTCACCGGCCGCCCGCCTCATGCGAGGCGCAGGAGCTCGGCCCAGAAGGCCTCGCGGGCAAGCGGATCGACGCCGGAGGTGGGCTCGTCCAGGATCAGGATCTCCGGCTCGTGGAGCGTCGCCACGGCGAGCGAGAGGCGCTGACGGATGCCGAGCGGCAAGGCTCCGGCAAGCTGGCGGCGATGCTGGTCGAGGTCGAAGCGCTCGATCGATCGGTCGATCCGCTCGGCGGCCGGCTCGCCCTTCAAGCCGAACAGCGCGGCGTGGAGGGCCAGGTTCTGGGCCACCGACAGGTCGGCGTAGAGCGAGAAGCTCTGGGCCATGTAGCCCAGGCGGCGGCGAGCCTCGATGTCCGAGGCATCGGCGGGCCGGCCGAGCACCAGCGCCTCGCCCTCGCTCGGGGGAAGGAGCCCGGTGACCATCTTCATGGTCGTCGTCTTGCCGCAGCCGTTGGAGCCGAGAAAGCCGAAGATCTCGCCTCGGCGGATGGTGAAGCTCAGGCGGTCGACGGCGACGAAGTCGCCGAAGCGACGCATCAGCCCGCGCGCCTCGATCGCGATGGGCCCGTCCGCTGCCGGCGGCGACGCGGGCGCAGCCGGCGCGACCCCCAGCTCCCGCCCGAGGCGGCGTACGAAGACATCCTCGAGCGAGCCACAGCCGCCCTCCGCCTCGAGAGCGGCTGGGGCACCGTCGGCGATGACACGGCCGCCGCTCATCAGGAGCACCCGGTCGAAGCGCTCGGCCTCGTCCATGTAGGAGGTGGCGATCAGAACGGTGAGGCCGGGCCTGGTCCGGCGGAGGCTCGCGACCAGGTCCCAGAACTCCCGCCGCGAGAGCGGATCGACGCCGGTCGTCGGCTCGTCGAGCACGAGGAGATCCGGGTCGTGGACCAGCGCGCAGCAGAGCCCGAGCTTCTGCCGCATGCCGCCCGAGAGCTTGCCCGCGGCCCGGCTCGCGAATGGGCCAAGGCCGATCGCCTCCGGCAGGGGAGGGATGCGCGCCCGGCGCGCGGCTGCATCGTGGCCGAACAGGCGGGCGAAGAAGTCGACGTTCTCGACGACGCTCAGGCTGGCGTAGAGGTTGCGGCCGAGCCCCTGCGGCATGTAGGCGATGCGCGGCTGGACCCGGCTCCGCGCCCGCGCGGTCCGGAGATCCGCGCCGAGGGTGCTGAGGGATCCCGCCTGAAGACGCCTGGCACCAACGATCAGCGCGAGCAGGGTCGACTTGCCCACGCCGTCGGGACCGACGACCGCGACGGAGGACCCGGTCTCGACCTCGAGCGTCACCTCGGCCAGGGCTGACAGCCGCCCGTAGCGGTGCGAGACGCCCCGAGCCTCGATGGCGCTCGTCATGGGCTCGGCCGGCCGATCGTGAGCCGCGACTTCGAGCCAGGCCGGCCAGGCGGCCTTCGGGTCGAGACGGACATAGCCCATGCCCGTGACGCCGGTCTTCACCTGGTCGAGATAGCGTATGACCAGCGCCTCCGGCACGCGGATCTTGACCCGGAACATCATGCGTTCCCGCTCGCTCCGGGTCTCGACCTGCTTGGGCGTGAACTGGGCGCGCGGAGAGACGAAGGAGACGCTGCCGGGAACGGCAAGGTCGGGAGCGACGTCGAGAAGGAGGCGGGCCGAAGCGCCGAGCGGGATTCCCGCCGCCTCCTGCGAGGGCAGGAAGATCGTCATGTAGACGTCGGTGAGGTCCAGCAGCGTCAGCACCTTGCCGCCGGCGCCGAGCACCTCGCCCGGCTCGGCCAGCCGATAGAGGATGCGACCGGGCCTGGGGGCCGTGAGCGTGCCGTCCTCGACCAGCTGGCGCAGGCGGTCGCGCTCGGCCTCGGCCGCGAGGATCGCTGCCTCCTCGGTCTGCAGACGGCTCTCGGCGGCGGCGAGCACCGCCTCCGCTGTCTGCTTCTGCGCCCGGGCCTGATCGACCCGCTGCTCCGAGGTGAAGCTCTTGTCGAGCAGGGTGAGGTAACGGTCATATTCCTTCTCGGCGAAGACGGCCTCGCTCCGGCGCTGGCTGATGACCGCTGAAGCCTCGTCCCGTGCGCGGCTCGCCTGGACGACCTGGGCCTCGGCCCCGCGGAGCTGGGCCTCGAGCTCGCGGGTGTCGAGGCGGGCCAGGACCTCGCCGGCCTTGACGAGGTCGCCCTCGTCGGCCTCGAGCGAGGCGATCCGGGCCGCATACTTCGTCGCGATGTCGATCTCGTTGGCCTCGATCCGGCCATTGCCCGAGGCGAAGCCGGGCGGCAGGCGGCGCTGCGCCATGAGATAGTAGTACAGGCCGGCGGTGGCGGCCGACAGCAGCGGGAGGCCGATGACGGCGAGAGCGATAGGCCGCGTCATTCAGCTCGCCACGGCGGGTTGTTCAAGGTCGATGCCAAGTCTCTCGCCGCGACAACCGGCCGTCTGCGCCTTTCCGCATCGTCTCGTCCGACTGGCTCTCGCACGCGATCGCCTGCCAGGCTGCTCGGGCAGCCCAGCCGGCCGGCCATCCCCTGCCATGAGATCGGCCAGCCAGATGCAGCCATTTGCCAACCTGTGTGCTGGGTCGCCTTTGCCTCTCGGCCGCTGGTCTCCTTGCCTCTCCGATCCCCACCTCCGCCTTGATCCAGCGCAATGCGCGCGTCGTCCTGCCGGTGATCATGCTCAGCCTAGAGGGAACTCAGTCGAGGCAATCCAGCCTCGTCCGCCTGGAGACCGCCATGAGCGACACAACGCTTCGCCAGGACATCGTGGACGAGCTCGAGCTTGAGCCGAGCATCGACGCCGCGCACATAGGTGTGGCGGTGGACAGAGGCGTGGTGACCCTCACGGGCCACGTCGGCACCTATGCGGAAAAGGTGGCGGCGGAGCGCGCCGCCCAGCGTGTCAAAGGCGTCCATGCGATCGCTCAGGAGATCGAGGTCCGCTTCCCGGACGCCAAGAAGACGGCCGATGACGAGATTGCCAAGCGCGCGTTGAACATTATCGCCTGGGATGCGACGATTCCCGAGGATAGGGTTCGGGTCAAGGTCGAGAACGGCTGGGTGACGTTGTCCGGCGAGGCTGATTGGAATTTCCAGCGCACTGCCGCCGAGGTCGCCATCCGCAAGCTATCGGGCGTGGTGGGTCTGAGCAACCTTCTGACCGTTCGGCCGCGTCTCGAAGCCTCGAATGTCAAACACCGCATCGAGGAGGCCCTCAGGCGGAATGCCGAGATCGAGGCCAAGGGCATCCGTGTGGACGTTACGGGCAGCAAGGTGACGCTCGGAGGCAAAGTGCAATCCTGGCACGAGCGCAGCGTTGCGGAGCGGGCGGCCTGGGCCGTCCCGGGCGTGAGTAGCGTCGAGGACCGGCTCGCGATCGGCTGAGCTCGAAGTCAGACGAATGCGTTGAGAAAGGATCGCCGGCTCGAGCGAGGGATCGGGGCATAGGGGCTTACCTCCCTGCCTGCGCAACGAAATGGCCGCACCCACCGTCGCGCTCGGTGATTGGCTGCCCGGAGCAACCCCATGCGTAGACGATTGATCCCTCGCAACGCCCTGTGGGCTTGATCCAGTGCGTCTCCAGGCCCGGAGCCTCGCCTTGGCGCCGCCGCTGGATCGTCGGCTAAGGGAGCGATAGGTCGTGGCATACAAGCATCTTCTCTTCCGTGCTGCCGCTCGCGAGAAAATCCTGAGCGGCGCCACCCAGCTCGCCGACGCCGTTCGCGTGACGCTCGGCCCGAAGTCCAAATCGGTGCTGATCCAGAAGAAGTGGGGTGCGCCCATTGTCTGCAACGACGGGGTCACCATCGCCAAGGAGATCAGCCTCAAGGATGCCGAGGAGAATCTCGGGGCGCAGATGCTGAGGCAGGCCGCCGAGCGCACCGGGGACGTCGTCGGCGACGGCACGAGCACGTCGACGATCCTGGCTCACGCCATCTTCGCCGATGGCGTGCGCAACGTCACGGCCGGGGCGAGCGCCATCGATCTGAAGCGCGGCCTCGATCGGGGCACGAGGAGCGCCATCGGCGCGCTCAAGGCGATGTCGAAGCCGGTGAGCACGCGCAAGGAGAAGGCGCAGGTGGCTGCCCTTTCGGCCCACAATGATGCGAGCGTGGGCGAGCTCGTCGCGGACGCGATGGAGAAGATCGGTGCCGAGGGCGTGATCTCGGTCGAGGAGTTCGAAGACCACCGAGACGGTGATAGAGGTGGTCGAGGGCATGCAGTTCGACCGCGGGTTCGTCTCTCCCTACTTCGTCACGGACGCCGAGCGCATGGAAGCGATCCTCGAGGATGCCTACGTGCTTTTGTGCGATCGCAAGATCAGCTCGCTCGGCGACATGCTGCCGCTGCTGGAGCAGGTCGCCAAGGCTGGACGGCCGCTGCTCGTCATTGCCGAGGAGATTAGCGGCGAGGCGCTCGCAACGCTGATCGTCAACCATCTCCGCGGCATGCTCAAAGGCTGCGCCGTCAAGTCGCCGGGGTTCGGCGATCGGCGCAAGGCCATGCTCGAGGACCTCGCCGTCGTGACGGGTGGCCAAGTGGTCTCGGAGGAGCTTGGCCTGAAGCTCGAGAGCACCACCATCGACCAGCTCGGGCGCGCCGGCCGGGTCGTGGTCGACAAGGACAAGACGACGATCATCGGCGGGACCGGCGACCGCGCCAAGATCGAGGGCCGTCTCCAACAGATCCGCCGCGAGATCGAGAAGACGACGAGTGACTACGATCGCGAGAAGCTCGAGGAACGCGTTGCCAAGCTGGCGGGCGGCGTCGCGGTGATCCGGGTCGGGGCGCCGACCGAGGCCGAGATGAAGTCCCGGAAAGAAGGCCTCGACGACGCGATCAGCGCCACCAAGGCCGCAGTGGCCGAGGGGATCGTGCCGGGCGGCGGGCTTGCCCTGCTGCGGACGATCGAGGCGGTGAGGGCCGAGGAGAGCAGGTGCGAGGGCGACGAGCGCACCGGGGTTCAGATCCTGAGACGTGCGCTCGAGGCGCCGGCACGCCAGATCGCCGAAAATTCAGCGGCCGATGGCGGCGTCGTGGTGGCGCGGATGGTCGAGGGGAAAGGCGCCTTCGGCTTCGATGCGGCGCGGAAGGAATATGTCGACCTCGTCGCCGCCGGCATCGTCGATCCCACCAAGGTGGTCCGCATCGCGCTCGAGAACGCCGTCTCGACGGCGAGCGTCATGCTGCTGACCGAGGCGACGATGACAGAGCTTCCGGAAGAGACAAAGGCGGCCGGGGCCGAATCCGCCATGGCTCTCTGAGAGCGCTGGCGCGGAGGCTACACCCCGGCAGTCGAGGAAGGTCATGGAGACACCCATCGAGATCCACTTCCAGGGCATGGAGCCCGGGGAACCCGTGCGGGCCGCGGTCCTGGCAGGCGTCGAGCGGCTCGAGAAGCGGTTCGGGCGTATCACGGCGTGCCGCGTCGTCGTCAAGGGCCCGGGCGCGCACCACCGCAGCGGTGGCCCCTATGAGGTCAACATCTGGCTCTCTCTGCCCGAAGGCAGGGAGGTGGCCGTTGTCCGCACACCGACGTTGGACGAGCGCTATGGCAATCTCGCCTTCTCGCTCAACGACACGTTCAAGCGGGCCCGCCGGCGTCTGCAGGATCATGCACGCCGGCTTCAGGGCCAGACCAAGACACATGAGGGCGGGCTCATCGGCACGGTGACAAAGCTCAACGACGGCTTCGGCTTCTTCGAGACGAGCGACGGCAGGGAGATCTACTTCCACGCGCACAGTGTGCTCGACGACGGCTTCGCAAGGCTGAAGCTCGGAACACGCGTCACCTTCGTCGAGGAGAGCGGCGAGAAGGGGCCACAGGCGAGCACGGTGCGGATTCTCGGCCGGCACGGAATGCGCCGGTGAGGCATGGCGTCGCCGACCGCGATCCTCTCCGGCGGGTCGAGGACGAGACGGGCTGCCGGCTGATTGCAGATGGCGAGGAGATGGCAATGGAGCGCGTCAAGGTTCCCTGGAAGGGTTGGGTGCTCGTCTGTGACGGGGCCAAGGCGCTGCTCTTCCAGAATGACGGCGATGCCGAGCTGATCAATCTCAAGGCTCTCGACGCCATCATCGAGCATGAGCCGCCAACGAGGGATCTCGGCACCGACCGGCCGGGGCGGGTCTACCAGTCCCACAGCACCGCCCGGAGCGCCACCGAGGAGACCGACTGGCACGCCAAGGCCGAGGAGGCCTTCCTCGCGAGGCTCGCGGAGCGGCTGGACAAGGGTGTCCGCGATCACGCCGTGACGAGCGTCGTGCTCGTGGCGCCGCCCAGGGCGCTGGGCGTCCTGCGCCGGTACCTGACTCCCGCGCTCCAGGGCGCGGTGACGGCGGAGGTGGCGAAGGACCTCGTGCGCATGCCGACAAGCGGAGATCGAGCGGCATCTCGCCGGTTGATATTCGGACGGGGCGCGACGTCAGGACGAGGTCGTCGACACTTCATGCTCGGCGATCCAGCGGTCGACCTCCTCGGCGAGCTGGACGAGGCGTGCCGCCTTCGCCACGGGCAGGGTTGCGCCCTCATCGAGACGGCGCAGCGGCTCGGGAAGACGGGCCAGGCCACTGGCGGCGGTGTCCCGGATGTTGCTGAGCGTCGGCGGCGAGCGCAAGCCTGCGGCCGCCCCGCATCACCGGCCGGAGCAGGGGCTCGCCCGGCTGGCGGTCGTCTTCGGTCGAGAGCGTGTCGCACGCCATCCGTCCGTCCGGCCCGAAGCTGCTCCAGACCTGCTTGCGTCCGGGCCAGGTCGCCTTGCCGACGGAGCGCTTGCGCCGCGCAATGCCGGCATACTCCTGCAGCTTGTAGGCGCAGTCCAGCGCCGGGACGTCGGACGAGGTGGTCAGGCTCGTGCCGATGCCGAAGCCGTCGATGGGCGCGCCGGCGGCGGCGATGTCCAGGAGCCGGTCCTCGTCGAGGCCGCCGCTGGCGAAGATCGTGACGTCGGCGAGATCGCCCTCGTCCAGGATCCGCCGGACGATCCGCGAGAGCGCGACGAGATCGCCGCTGTCGAGCCGCACGCCGCGCAGGGCGATGCCAGCGGCCTTCAGGCGGGGGGCCAGCGCCACCACCTTCCGCGCCGCCGCCTCGGTGTCGAAGGTGTCGAGGAGCAGCACGAGGTTCTCGGGCCGCGAGCGCGCGAAGGCCTCGAAGGCCTGACGCTCGTCATCGTGCACCTGAACGAACGAATGCGCCATGGTGCCGAAGATCGGTATCCCGAGCTCCTTCTGTGCCAGCAAGGTGGCGGTGCCGGCGAAGCCCGCGAGGTAGCTCGCGCGTGCCGCCATCAGCCCCGCCTCGGCGCCGTGGGCGCGCCTGAGGCCGAAGTCGACCAGGAGCTTGCCGGGAGCGGCCAGGACCATCCGCGCGGCCTTGGCGGCGATCAGCGACTGGAAGTGGAGGATGTTGACCAGCCGCGTCTCGACGAGCTGCGCCTCGGGCAGCGGCGCCGTGACGCGAAGGATCGGCTCGTCGGCGAAGAAGACGGTCCCCTCTGGCATGGCGTCGACGTCGCCCGAGAAGCGAAAGGCGGCGAGGTAGTCGAGGAGATCCTCCCCGAAGCGGCCGCTTTGCCGAAGCCAGTCGAGCTCGTCCTGCGAGAAGCGGAGGGTCTCGAGGAAGTCGAGCGCCTGCTCGAGCCCGGCGGCCATCAGGAAGCCGCGGCGCGGCGGCAGCCTGCGGACGAAGAACTCGAAGACGGCCGTCTCGGTCTGGCCATGCTCGAGATAGGCCTGAAGCATGTTCAGCTGGTAGAGATCGGTTAGCAACGGGCTGGCGCCGAGATCCATTCAAAATGCCTCCGCTACATGTGAGGCGATCAGAACTCGACGTGCCAACGAACCTTGGGAGCAAGGATCGCCAAACGTATGTTGACCGCCAAAGCACGCCCATAAGGGTTGGATCATGCCGTACAGCGACAATGCGGACCTTCCGACGTCGGTACGAGAGCATCTGCCATCCCATGCGCAGGACATCTATCGCGCGGCCTTCAATCATGCCTTCACGGCCCATGCGGGCGATCCACGCCAGGAGGAGATCGCTCACCGCATCGCCTGGGCCGCCGTGAAGCGCTCCTATGTCAAGCACGGTGATCGTTGGGTTCCGCGAGGCTGCTGACCGCGGCCGAGGAACCCGCGCTCTGGCCCATTGGCTTTGACCGAAGGAGGAGCCATTTCGTCGCGCCCCTCGACCCGATCAGGATCGGCGGGCATCCCGCTGGGCCGCCGCGCCGGCCGGGAAGCGCGCCAGCGTGGCGACGACCTCCTCATCGCTGACCTGGGTGAAGTCGTCGTAAAAGTAGCCGATGGCGCCAAACCGCGGCGGCGTCTCGAGGCATATGAAAGCATCGGCGTCCCCTCGGAGCATGTCACGGGCGTCGGGCGGCGCGACGGGAACGGCGAGGACGAGCTCCTTCGGCCCGCGGCTGCGGAGGGCGCGCAGGGCGGCCCTGACGGAGGCGCCCGTGGCGATGCCATCGTCGACCACGACCACGACCTGCCCCTCGATGGCCGCACGCCGGCGTCCGGCGAGATAGCGCCGGCGTCGTCGCTCGATCTCGGCGATCTCCGCGGCACATGCCGCCTCGAACTCGGCCTCGGTAACACCCGCCAGCCGGATCACCTCCTCGTTGCGCACCACGATCGGCTGCCTGCCATCCACCACCGCCCCCATGGCGAGCTCCGGCTGCATAGGCACGCCGACCTTGCGCACGATGAGCAGATCGAGTGGCGCCTGAAGGGCCGCCGCCACCTCCGCGGCGACCGTGACGCCACCGCGTGGCAGGGCCAGGATCACCGGATGCATGTCCTTGTACCCTGCCAAGGCTCGAGCCAGGCGTCGGCCCGCATCCGCTCGGTCCAAGAACAGGCTCATCGGCCTATGCCCTCCGCGTCGCCATCGGGCCCATCATCCGGTCGCGCGAGGAGGTGCTGCTCGAGCGCGGCGACGGCCCGGGCGCTGCTCGGGGTCTCGACATGCAGCATACTTCTGTCGCCTCCGCGCGGCAGCGGGCATTATCATTGCGGGCGTGGATCGTTCCTTGATCCGCGTCAAGGCCAGCTCGGCAGAGAGAACGAGCCTGCGTGGATGCCAGCTCGACCGCCAGAGGGCCAGTGCGCCTCCGCTGACCGGCGAGAGGTAACGCTCGAGGAGAAGGTCGCCTTTCTGCGCCGCCCCGAGAGCTATCCGTCGCCGGCCGGGAATGTCGTCGCGCGCGAGACCCACATGTCCTGGGTCTTCATGGTCGGCGATCGCGTCTACAAGCTGAAGAAGCCGGTCCGCTTCTCCTATCTCGACTTCTCGAGCCTGGAGCGGCGTGCTGCGGCCTGCCGCGCCGAGCTGGCCCTGAACCGACGGCTGGCGCCGGATGTGTATCTGGACGTCGTGCCGCTCACCGTCTCGGCCGAGAGCCTCGCCATCGGTGGCGACGGGCCCGTCGCGGACTGGCTCGTCGTCATGCGCAGGCTGGACGGGCACGGCACCCTCGAGGCGGCGCTGGTGGCGGGCAGGGCCCTGCCGGGCGAGCTGGACCGCGTCGCCGCCACGCTCCGCGCCTTCTACCGGCAGGCGCAGCCGGTGCACGAGACGCCTGAGGCCCACCTGGAGACATGGAAGCAGGCACTGGCGCTCAACAGGCGCGTGCTGCTCGACCTGCGCCTCGCGCTGCCGCGAGGGCTCGTGGAGCGGCCCGCACGGGCACAGGCCCTATTTCTGGAGCGGCGCGCAGGGCTCCTCGCGGAGCGGGTCCGCGCGGGCCGGATCGTGGACGCGCATGGCGACCTTCGCCCCGAGCATATCTGGCTCGGCGAGCCGATCACCATCATCGACTGCCTCGAGTTCGATCCGGGCTTGAGGGCGCTGGACCCGCTCGACGAGGTAGCCTTCCTGCACCTCGAGTGCACGCGTCTCGGCGCGGCATGGGCCGGCGACAGGATCAGAGAGCAGCTCAAGGACCTTCTGGACGACGATCCGTCGACGGGGCTCTTTCAGTTCTACCGGTGCCACCGGGCTGTGCTGCGCGCACGGCTGGCGATCGCCCATCTTCTGGATCCGGAGCCACGCACGCCGGAGAGATGGCCAGCCCTTGCGCGTGTCTATCTCCGCCTCGCCGCGCTGGATGCGCAGCGGCTGGAGCGCCTGCTCAGAACACCGAGAGTGCCGTAAGGGGCTGGTGCTCGTGGAGGCGGCGAATAGCCTCGGCGAAGAGGGGAGCCGCCGCAACGATCTCGACCTTGTCGCGCGCTGGGCCGGCCGGGAGCCGGAATGGCGGCACGCTGTCGGTCGTCACGATGCGATCGATGGCGGCATCGGCCAGCGCGTCGGCTGATCCCGGCATGAAGAGGCCGTGCGCCGCGCACGCGATGATTCGGCTTGCGCCTTGCCTGCGCGCCGCGCGGGCCGCGCGAACGAGCGTGCCTCCGGTGCTGATGAGATCGTCGACGATGATGCAGGTAGCGCCCCCGACGTCGCCGACGAAGAGATCGCCTGAGACGACACCGGCGCTTCGACGCTTGTCGGCGAACGCCTTTCCCACCGGACGGCCGGTCGTCGCCTCGAGAGCTTCTCGGAACAGGTCGGCGCGCTTCCCGCCGCCCTGGTCGGGCGAGACGACGACGAGGCGCTCCTCCTCGCCGAGCGCCCTCACCGTCTCGAGCAGCAAGGGTGCGGCTGCCAGCGCGACCGCGCGGCAGCGGAAGGCGTTCTCGAAGGCCGTCTCGTTGTGCACCTCGAGCGTGACGACCGCATCGGTGCCCACCGCCTCGAACAGGGCGGCGACATACCGGGTCGTGACCGGATCATTCGGCTTGGTGCGCCGATCCTTTCGCGCATAGCAGAGATAGGGCACCACCGCCGTCACCCGCGCGGCGCCCGCATCCCTCAAGGCTCCGATGAAGAAGAGGAGCCGGCAGAGCTTGTCGTTAGCGCTCTCCTCCGGCCCGCCGTGGAGGCTGTGGACCACGTAGACGTCGGCACCGCTGACAGGATCGAGCGGCCTCGCTTTGTGCTCGCCGTCCTCGAAAGCCCGCTCCTCGTGGCGCGCGAGGGGCTGACCGAGCCGGTCGCCGATCGCCCGGCCGAGCGCGTCTGTGCCCTTCAGGGCGAACAGGCTAAAGACGGTCGTCGCGGATCGGCCGGGCCGGCTCGGCAGGCGACCAGATCT
>CAWHFO010000059.1:0-351200 GCA_963828215.1 uncultured Alphaproteobacteria bacterium
TCGCGCCCTCTTGCTTCCAGGGTGCTTCCAGGGGCGCGATGGAAGCAGGAGCGCTCGCGGCGGGCACGGCGCTAAGCATACTGATATATTGGGAGAATCTGGTTGCGGGGGCAGGATTTGAACCTGCGACCTTCAGGTTATGAGCCTGACGAGCTACCGGGCTGCTCCACCCCGCGGGGGATCGTGAGGGGTCGTCGGTTCGGGGGCGCTTCGAGGACCTGGCGGCGACCTACTCTCCCACGCCTCGAAGGCGCAGTACCATGGGCGCTGCGGGGTTTCACGGCCGAGTTCGGGATGGGATCGGGTGGGGCACCCGCGCCTGGCCACCAGGTCGTCGAAGCGTCCCGGCCGCCCAGGGCCCCGCCGGGCGGGGCCGTGAAGGGGGCCGGGGGATGATCATGCGGCGGCATGGGCAGGCCCGCCGTCCAGCCCTCTTGTGGCTGGGGCGTGACGAGCTCGATCGAGCGATTAGGACCGGTCGGCTCAACGCGTTGCCGCGCTTTCACCCCCGGCCTATCGACGTCGTGGTCTACGACGGCTCTCGAGCGAGACCTCGTTTCGAGGTGGGTTTCCCGCTTAGATGCTTTCAGCGGTTATCCCGTCCGGACTTAGCTACCCGGCTGCGCGGCTGGCGCCACGACCGGTCCACCAGAGGTCCGTCCACCCCGGTCCTCTCGTACTAAGGGCAGATCCTCTCAAGTCTCGAACACCCACGGCAGATAGGGACCGAACTGTCTCACGACGTTCTAAACCCAGCTCACGTACCACTTTAATCGGCGAACAGCCGAACCCTTGGGACCTGCTTCAGCCCCAGGATGTGATGAGCCGACATCGAGGTGCCAAACGACCCCGTCGATGGGGACTCTTGGGGGTCATCAGCCTGTTATCCCCGGCGTACCTTTTATCCGTTGAGCGATGGCCCTTCCACGCGGGACCACCGGATCACTAGCGCCGACTTTCGTCTCTGCGCGGCCCGTCGGCCTTGCAGTCAGGCGAGCTTGTACGCTTGCACGCAGCGGCTGGTTTCCGACCAGCCTGAGCTCACCATCGCGCGCCTCCGTTACTCTTTGGGAGGCGACCGCCCCAGTCAAACTACCCGCCATGCAGGGTCCCGGACCCGGATCACGGGCCGCGGTTAGACACGCAACGAACCAAGGGTGGTATTTCAACGTTGCCTCCACGCGACCTGGCGGCCACGCTTCATCGGCTCCCACCTATCCTACACATGCTCCGGCGCGTGCCACTGCAAAGCTGTAGTAAAGGTGCACGGGGTCTTTCCGTCTGACCGCGGGTACCCCGCATCTTCACGGGGAATTCAATTTCGCTGAGTCGGTGTTGGAGACAGTGGGGAAGTCGTTACGCCATTCGTGCAGGTCGGAACTTACCCGACAAGGAATTTCGCTACCTTAGGACCGTTATAGTTACGGCCGCCGTTTACCGGGGCTTCGGTTCGTAGCTTGCACCACTCCCCTTAACCTTCCGGCACCGGGCAGGCGTCAGACCCTATACGTCCTCTTCCGAGTTCGCAGAGCCCTGTGTTTTTAGTAAACAGTCGCCACCCCCTGGTCTGTGCCACCTCCCGCCGGTTGCCCGCCGGGAGGTCCCCCTTCTTCCGAAGTTACGGGGGCAATTTGCCGAGTTCCTTCAACACCGTTCTCTCAAACGCCTGGGTATGCTCAACCAGTCCACCTGTGTCGGTTTCGGGTACGGTCCATCTGTGGGGGCTCTTTCCCGGGCGGCCTTCGCGGCCGGGCCAATCCGATAAGGCCCGACAACTTGCAGCCGCCGTCACCACCCACGGGCCCAGGACTCTTGACCTGGTTCCCATCGCCTACGGCTCTCGCCCTCGGCTTAGGGGCCGGCTCACCCTGCGCGGATTAGCCTTGCGCAGGAACCCTTGGACTTCCGGCGGGAGGGTCTCTCACCCTCCTTGTCGCTACTCATGTCAGCATTCGCACTTCCGATACCTCCACGGAACCTCACGGTCCCGCTTCGCAGGCCTACGGAACGCTCCGCTACCACTCCAGAGGTCAGAGATCAGAGGTCAGAGATCAGAACGACGCCGCTGCCCGCGCGACCTCAACAGGCCGGCCAGCATCCGCGCGATCGCCTGATAGTCCTGACACCAATGATCCCAGCGCGCCTCGTCGATATAGCCGAGATCGCGACAATAGCGGGTCCAGACCCGCATCTCGTCGGCCGATCCCATCGCCATCACGACGAACCGCTCGAAGTCGGCGGGCGAGCGGCCCTGCCGACCGAAACCCTCCGCAAGATTGGCGCAGATCGACTTCGACGCCCGGCGGATCTGATCGCCGAGCGCCCACTGCTCCACCTTGGGAAAGCCGAGACTGATGCGGTGGACATCCAAGGAGACCTGATAAGCCCGCCGGAAGACCTCGAGGTCCTCCACGGCGCTCATGCTTCCCTGTCCGTCCTCTGACATCTGATCTCTGACCTCTGGAATCCGCGGCTTCGGTGCGTGGCTTGAGCCCCGTTACATCTTCGGCGCGGGACAGCTGATAGACCAGTGAGCTGTTACGCTTTCTTTAAAGGATGGCTGCTTCTAAGCCAACCTCCTGGTTGTTTTGGCCGTCCTACATCCTTTCCCACTTAGCCACGACTTGGGGACCTTAGCCGGCGGTCTGGGCTGTTTCCCTCTCGACGACGGACCTTAGCACCCGCCGTCTGTCTGCCACGCTGGCTGCTCGGGTATTCGGAGTTTGGTTAGGTTTGGTAAGGATCGCTCCCCCCTAGCCCATCCAGTGCTCTACCCCCCGAGGGCATACGTGACGCGCTACCTCAATAGCTTTCGCGGAGAACCAGCTATCTCCGGGTTTGATTGGCCTTTCACCCCTAGCCACAGGTCATCGCCGACTTTTTCAACAGGCGTGCGTTCGGTCCTCCAGTGGGTGTCACCCCACCTTCAACCTGCCCATGGCTAGATCACCCGGTTTCGGGTCTGACGCCGGCAACTCGAGCGCCCACTTCGGACTCGCTTTCGCTGCGCCTACGCCTAGCGGCTTAAGCTTGCTGCCGACCTCAACTCGCTGACCCATTATACAAAAGGTACGCCGTCACCCGCGAGACGGCCCGAAGGACCGCCCCCAGGCTCCGACTGCTTGTAGGCATCCGGTTTCAGGATCTCTTTCACCCCCCTTGTCGGGGTGCTTTTCACCTTTCCCTCACGGTACTGGTTCGCTATCGGTCGTCGAGGAGTACTTAGGCTTGGAGGGTGGTCCCCCCGTCTTCGGACAGGATTTCACGTGTCCCGCCCTACTCGAGGACCATGCCGCTTTCTACCCGTACGGGGCTGTCACCCGCTATGGCCCGACTTTCCAGACGGTTCCGGTTCTTACGACATGGCCACTGGCCTGGTCCGCGTTCGCTCGCCACTACTAGCGGAGTCTCGGTTGATGTCCTTTCCTCCGGGTACTTAGATGTTTCAGTTCCCCGGGTTCGCCTCGCACGGCTATGGATTCACCGTGCGATACCGCAAAAGCGGTGGGTTGCCCCATTCGGAGATCTCCGGATCAAAGAGCGCTCGCCTCTCCCCGGAGCTTATCGCAGCGTGCCACGTCCTTCATCGCCTCTCGACGCCAAGGCATCCACCAGATGCCCTTCATTCGCTCGCCCCGCCCCAGCCACAAGCAGGCCGGGACGGCAAGCATACCCATGCCTCGAGCACGCCCCGGACCGGACACCGGCCCCGCGGCGCTCACCCGCATGATCATCGACGCCGCCGCGCAACCCGCGGTCGGCATCGAACCGACTACCACTTCACGATGTCAACGAACAAAGCTCTGGTGGGCCCGGGCTGATTCGAACAGCCGACCTCACCCTTATCAGGGGTGCGCTCTAACCAGCTGAGCTACGGGCCCGGGTTCCAGAGGACAGAGGCCAGAGATCAGAGGTCAGATCAGGAGCGGACGCGCAGGACGCGCGCATCCGATCTGACCTCTGACCTCTGTTCTCCGACCTCTGGAAGGGGATATGCAGACGGCGGTGGGTCCTTTTCCCTCGTCAGCGGGCGCCGTGCGCCCGCGTCAGGGGGTCCCCGCAAAGCCGTCGAACGCGTCGATGGCGCGAGAGCCACCGATGCAGGCTTCGTGGGGCCTTTAGAAAGGAGGTGATCCAGCCGCAGGTTCCCCTACGGCTACCTTGTTACGACTTCACCCCAGTCGCTGACCTCACCGTGGACGGCTGCCTCCTCTTGCGAGGTTAGCCCACCGGCTTCGGGTCAAGCCAACTCCCATGGTGTGACGGGCGGTGTGTACAAGGCCCGGGAACGTATTCACCGTGGCATGCTGATCCACGATTACTAGCAATTCCACCTTCACGCAGGCGAGTTGCAGCCTGCGATCCGAACTGAGGTGGCTTTTGGGGATTAGCTCCACATCGCTGCTTCGCTGCCCACTGTCACCACCATTGTAGCACGTGTGTAGCCCAGCCCGTAAGGGCCATGAGGACTTGACGTCATCCCCACCTTCCTCCGGCTTGTCACCGGCAGTTCCTCTAGAGTGCCCGGCCCAACCCGATGGCAACTAGAGGCAAGGGTTGCGCTCGTTGCGGGACTTAACCCAACATCTCACGACACGAGCTGACGACAGCCATGCAGCACCTGTGATGGCCCCCTTGCGGGACACCGGCTCTCGCCGGCTTTAACCACCATGTCAAGGGCTGGTAAGGTTCTGCGCGTTGCGTCGAATTAAACCACATGCTCCACCGCTTGTGCGGGCCCCCGTCAATTCCTTTGAGTTTTAACCTTGCGGCCGTACTCCCCAGGCGGCAGGCTTAACGCGTTAGCTGCGACACCGAGGGACAAGTCCCCCGACATCTAGCCTGCATCGTTTAGGGCGTGGACTACCAGGGTATCTAATCCTGTTTGCTCCCCACGCTTTCGCGCCTCAGCGTCAGAACCGGGCCAGAGAGCCGCTTTCGCCACCGGTGTTCCACCCAATATCTACGAATTTCACCTCTACACTGGGTATTCCACCCTCCTCTCCCGGTCTCGAGCCACGGAGTATCGGGTGCCGTTCCGGGGTTGAGCCCCGGGCTTTCACACCCGACTACCGAAGCCGCCTACGCGCCCTTTACGCCCAGTAATTCCGAACAACGCTAGCACCCTCCGTCTTACCGCGGCTGCTGGCACGGAGTTAGCCGGTGCTTATTCCCCGGGTACCGTCATCATCGTCCCCGGGAAAAGGGCTTTACAACCCGAAGGCCTTCATCACCCACGCGGCGTCGCTGGATCAGGCTTGCGCCCATTGTCCAAGATTCCCCACTGCTGCCTCCCGTAGGAGTCTGGGCCGTGTCTCAGTCCCAGTGTGGCCGATCATCCTCTCAGACCGGCTACGGATCGCAGGCTTGGTGGGCCGTTACCCCACCAACTACCTAATCCGACGCGGGCCCATCCCAGGGCGACAAGTCTTTCTCCCGAAGGAGATATCCGGTATCAGCCGCAGTTTCCCGCGGTTGTCCCGAACCCCAGGGCAGGTTCCCACGCGTTACTCACCCGTCCGCCGCTCCCCCCGAAGGGGGCGCTCGACTTGCATGTGTTAAGCGCGCCGCCAGCGTTCGTTCTGAGCCAGGATCAAACTCTCAGCTTCATCCCGGCATCACTGGCCAAAAGGTCCAACCCAGACGCCACCCCCAAGGAGACCTAACCCCAAGGCGGCAGCGCCATCGAGACCCACCAGAGATGCACAGTCAGCCACCGCCGCCTGCACATCCCCTCCAATACAAAAACATCACAATGTCAAAAGAGCATCCCGACCGGTGACGGACCGTCGTCCCGTTGCCGGGTCGCTCGTCCGCTCACTGTCCGGGTTTGCCGCCACTCCTCGGCGGCGGCGTGGGGTGTACGCGCAGGCCCCCGCGAGATCAAGCCCCTTTTTGACGGGTCGGCGACAATCGGCCTTCCGGTCCGGTGGCGCTCAGCGGCCGAGCAGGCCCTCGAGGTGACGTCCCAGCTTCTCGAGCGCGCGGGACCCGGACGAGCCCTTGGACTCGGAAGGTCCCTTGGGGTCCGAGCGCGCGGCGGGGTCGGAGGGTGCGGCCGCGACCGGCGCGCAGCCGGCATCGGCCGGAGGATCGGAGCCCGGCACGAGGCCCGCTGCCAGGCCGGCCAGGGCGCCGCCCAGCCCCCTGACTATGTCCGGGCTCTCGAGCCCGACGCTGGGCTGCTCGAGCGTCCCGCCGATGTGGACCGGGACGCCCAGCGTCAGCCCCTTCACCCGGGGTGCTGCGACCAGCGTCAGGTCGGGGCGCTCCTTGCCGAGATCGACGGTGCCGGTGCCGGTGATCAGGCTCCGATCGCTCTGAACCACGAGGCGGTCGACCCGCGCCACGCCATGCGCCACGGGCAGCTCGGCCACCCCGCACTCGAAGCCGATCCAGCCGGCCTCGCCCTGGCCGAGCAGCGCCTGGGCGATGTCCGACGCGGGCGCGGGGAGGTCGACGCTGACCCGCCCGCGGCCGAGGCGCAGGCCCACCCGCCCATGGAGCGCCGCCGCGATCTCGCCCGGCGAGCGGCCCGCGCCGTCGAGATCGATGCCGCCCGCGAGGCGGCCCTCCGCCGCCACCCGGGAGCCGAGCGCCGCCAGGAGCGTGCCGAGGTCGAGCCCGTCGGCCTGCAGCGCCGCCTCGACCCGGGGCGGCGACGCCCCGGCATCGAGCCTCAGGGAGCCCAGGACCTTCCCGCCGGCAAGTTCGGCGCCGAGCGGCGCGATCCGCAGCACGCCCTCCTCGAGGTCGATGGTCGCCGCCAGATCGGTGACCGGCGGGCCGCCCGCCCTCAGCTCGGCGACCCGGACGGCGACCTTCCCGTCGATCCCGCCGAGCGGCCCGAGATCCAGGGGCTCGTGACTGAAAAGGTCCTTCGGTGCCTTCGACGCCGGGCCCTTCCCCGTCGGGCCCTGCGAGCCGGCGCCGCCCAAGGCCGCGAGGTCGAGACGATCGGCGGAGAGGCTCCCGTCGAGCCGCGGCCGGCCTCCGCCCAGCTTCAGATGCAGGTCGCCGGTCAGGTCGCTGTCTCCGAGATGAATCGCGAGCCCCGCAAGATGAAGGTCCTCGGCATCGCCGCTGGCCCGAGCCGCGAGCGACAGCGGCAGCTCCGGCGACAGCCGGCCCGGCAGGGCGGCGGCGAGGGGGCCCAGCCGCCCGCCCGTCGCCGACAGGTCGAGCTCGAGCCCCTGCAGCCCGGCCAGATCGTCGATGCCGCCGGTCAGCTGCAGCTCGACATCACCGAGCGCGGCCCGCGCCGACAGGCCGGAAACCGACAGATGCTCGGGCCGACCCGCGATCTCCGCCCGGAAGGCGAGCGGCCCGGCCGTGGCCAGAAGCCTCCGCGGCACGCTGCCCGCGGGCAGGAGGCTCTCGGCCCAGGCCAGCCCGGCACCCTGGGCGGCGAGGACGAGGTCGATTCCCCCGGCGGCCGACCCGAGGCCGACCCGGCCGTCGACCGCGACGACGAGGCCGGCGCAATCGAGATCGAGGTCGATCGCGGCCGGACCGGCCGATCGCAGCAGGCTCCGGAGCGGCCCGACCGTGCCCGACAGCCCGAAGTCGATCCCGAGGGCCCGCCCCTTGCCGCTGATGCGGATCGGCTCGTCGAGCTGCCCGGCGGCGAGGTCGAGCCGCCCGACGCTGAGGTCGTAGCGGCGCCCCGAGCGATCGTCCCGGTACCCGACATGGCCGCCGACCAGCCTGATCTCGCGCACCGAGGGCAGATCCTGCCCGCTCGCCGGCGGCGCACGGCCCGGCGCCGTCTCGTGCAGGACCTTGTCCTGGGCCTCGGGTTGCCAGTTGGCGGCTCCCTTCGGGCCGGTCTCGAGAAGAAGATCGGCCCCCTCCACCGTCACCCGGTCGAGCACGATGCGGCCGCGCAGCAGCGACAGCGGGTCGAGCTGGATCTGCAGCCGGGCGACCCGCAGGAGCTCGGGACGGGACGCCCAGCCCGGATTGGCGATCCTGACGTCGTCGACCCGGACCGAGGGATGGAACGACCAGCCGACATGGATGTCGCCGGCGATGGCCACGTCCCGCCCGATGGCCTCCCCGAGCCTGGCCTCGATCGCCGGCTTGTAGCCGTCGAGATCGACCAGGACGAGCAGGGCGAGTATCCCGACCGGCACCACGAGGGCCAGGACGAGGAGGAGGAGGACGACGTGACGCAGTCGCATGGCCGGGGCTCGCTGGTAGCCGATCGGGCCGCACCCTAGCCGAACGGGTCGGGGGCCGCAGCCCGTTGACCGACTGCGGTCGACCGCCTAAGAGACCGCCCACGTCGGGCGTCACCACGACCGCGGGCGTCGGTTGGCGCGTAGCAAGGATACCCTGGATGGCTGTTCCGAAGAAGAAGGTCGCGAAGTCGCGACGCGACATGCGGCGCTCGCATCACGCGCTGACCGTGCCGGCCGTGATCGAGGACAAGGACTCGGGCGAGTACCGCCGCCCGCACCACATCGACCTCAAGACCGGCATGTATCGCGGCCGTCAGGTGATCGTGATGAAAGAGAAGGTCGCCGCCGAGGAGTGAGCCGGCGACTTCGGGGCCCCTCGACCATCCGCTGACGAGGCTGCCATCCGGCAGGGGTGGCGGGCCTTTCCGTGTCGGCCCGAAGGAGGCGGAGTCCTCCGCCCGACGCAGTCGCGGTGGCCCGGGAAGGCGGCCGCAGCCGCACGTCCTACTCCTTGGCCCGGACGTCGACCCACTCTTCCGTGAACGGCCGGCCGAAGAACGACGCCCAGAAGAAGTTCACGGAGTAGCGCAGCCCCGTCCTGACGATGCCCTCGCTGACCAGGCGCCGGCCCGAGGAGAGAGCGGGAAGGCCGAAGGTGAACTTGACGTCGCCGACGGTGCTGAGCCGGCGTGCCAGCTCGGTATCCTCGCCATAGAAGCTGAAGGCCCCGTTGTAGCCGCCGATGGCCTCGAGGGCGTCACGCCGCACGACGAAGTTGCCACCCTGCATCATCGAGCCGACCCTGAACACGTACCGGTTCAGGATATAGAAAAGATAGGCGAAGCAATAAAAGAGGCGAACGACGACGTTCGTCGGCACGGAAATATCGTAGTAGACATAGGGTCCGCTGAGAGCCGCCAGCCGATCGTTCCGCCCGAACTCCCGCAGCACCGTGCCGAGCCAGCCCTTGGGCAGGACGGTGTCGGCGTCGATGTTGGCGATCAGCCCGCCCGTGGCGACCTGATAGCCGGCGCTCCGGGCGCTGACGAGGCCCCGCACCGGCTCGTCGACCACGGTGACACCCGGGATGGAGCGCGCCACGTCCCGCGTGGCGTCGGTGCTGGCATTGTTGACGACGATGATCTCGGCATCGCAGGCGGCGAGGCGGACCTCGCGGCGGATGCTCAGCAGGCAGCGCCGCAGATAGGCCTCCTCGTTGTAGGCCGGGACGACGAAGCTCATGCGGGGTCCGCTGGTCATGCTCGGACGGTCGCTCCCTCCGCGAGGCTGCGGTAAGTCCGCTCCCAGCGGTCGACCACCGCCTCGGTCCGGAACCGTCTCGCGAACGCGACGGCATTCAGGCCCAGGGTGGCACGGCGCCTGCTGTCCGCGAGCAAGAGGTCGATCCTTTCGGCCAGAGCCACATGGTCCCGAGGCTCGACGACGAAGCCGTGGCTGGCATTGATGAACTCGGGCAACGCCCGGCAATTTGCGCCGATGGCCGGCAGGCCGCAAGCCATGGCCTGAAGAAGGGCCATGCTCTGGGTCTCGGAGACGCTCATGTTTACGAATATTTCAGCGGCCTGGAACAGCAGGGCGAGCCGGCTTTTGGCGAGCGTGCCCGTGAACACGATCTGACGATCGACACCCAGCTCGGACGCGAGCGCTCGGAGCTGCGGCTCGGCGCCCCCGTGGCCGGCCAGCGCCAAGCCGATCGTTCGACCCCGCCGACGGAGCAGGGCGAGAGCCCGGAGGATCGTGTCGATGTTCTTCTCGGCGGCGAGCCTGCCCGCATAGACGAGGCCCCGCCGAGGGCCGGACGCGGCGGCGGGCCCGGCCCCCTCGGCCGGCGCGGCCGGGTGGAAGGTGGCGGTGTCGATCGGGTTCGAGATGATCTCGAGGGGCCGCCGCAGCCGACCGGCCCCCAGCTCGTCGAACACCGAGCGGGAGGGTGCGGTCACGATGTCGCAGCGGTTGTAGTATCCGAGCACGAGCAACTCGGCCCAGGCCGCGCCGACCGGCAGGAACGGCGCGAAGGCGCGGACGGCCGTGTGGTTCGTGCCGATGATCGGGATGCCCAGCCGTCGCGCGGCGATCAGCGCCTCGAGGCCGAGGCCGAAGAAGGTCTGGCTGTGGACGATGTCGGGCCGGGACCGGCGGAACGCCCGCATCGCCCGCATCGGGATCGGGACGACGAGGCGGGATTGTCGCGTCGAGCTCGGGACGGGGAGCGACCAGAGACGGCGGACGGTCACGTTCGGGCCGAGATCCAGCTCCGCCACCGGCACCCCGATCATCCGATAGTCCTCGGGCCCGTAGCGCGGGGCATAGAAGTCGACCCTGTGGCCCCTCCTGCCGAGCTCGGTCGCCAGCGCCTCGATCGAGTTCCTGGATCCCGCCGATCTCGGGATGGAAATTGTCCGAGACGACGGCGATCCTCAAGGATCGGGCTCCTCGCGCGCGGCCAGCCGCCCGAAGAGGATGTAGAGCCCGAGAAGGCCTGCACCCAGCAGCCCGGCCATGACGAGGCTCTGATAGGCGCTCATGACCGGATAGAAGCGCCCGAAATAGTAGCCGACGAGCACGAGCAGCAGCGACTTCGGCAGCGTGAGCACGAGATTGACGAGCAGGAACTCGACGACCGGCATGCGCACGATCCCCGCCGTCACGAGGACGAGCGCGCCGATCGCGTGGGTGAGCTTGCCGAGGACGAGCGTCTTGCGGCCATGGCGGGCGAAGCGGGCCTCGAATCGCGCCACGCGCTCGGCCGTGATGCCGAGCCGGCGGCCCCAGCGCTGGAGCATGGGCTTGCCGCCCCATCGACCGAGTGCGTAGTACAGCCCGTCGCCGACCAGGTCGCTCAGGATCACCACGACATAGACCAGGGCGAGATGGAGATAGCCCAGCGACGATGCGAAGCCACCGAGGATGCTGACGATCGGGCCCTCGACGATCGCGAGCACGAAGATCAGGGCGTAGCCATAGCTCGCGATCAGCGCGATCACCGCCGCGGGTGCGACCATCTCAGGCGCGGACCCCGTGCCCGGGTCCGGCGCGGCAGCGCCCGGCCCGGGCTCTGGTCGTGTCGGATGGCGATGACATGGCGATCTCCCGCGCTCCGCCGGCAAGTGGGACATCGGGCGTCGGCGCGGGCGTCGCCGATCCACCGCCCGGAGCTGAGCGCGTCCCGACCAGCAACCTAGCGGATATGGGGCCGGCGGCCAGGACCCGGTGGCCCGTGAGCCGGCGTCGGCCGGCCCGTGGCGTCTCCCGGCGCCCGACCAGCCTTCAGGCGGCGGCGCGGCTCACGGGCCGCGAGCGGTGGCCGAGGTCGGGGAGGAAGGCGGTCAGCAGGCCGAGCAGTGGCAGGAACGAGCAGAGATGGAAGACGAAGGCGATGCTGGTCCGGTCGGCCAGGTCGCCCAGGACGGCGGCGCCGATGCCGCCCATGCCGAAGGCGAGCCCGAAGAAGAGGCCGGAGATCATCCCGACCTTTCCGGGCACCAGCTCCTGAGCGTAGACGATGATCGAGGAGAAGGCCGAAGCGAGCACGATGCCGATGATGATCGAGAGGACGACGGTCCAGAAGAGGCTCGCATAGGGCAGCGCCAGAGTGAAGGGCAGGACGCCCAGGATCGAGACCCAGATGACCCATTTGCGGCCCAGCCGGTCGCCCACCGGGCCGCCGATCACCACGCCGGCCGCCACGGCGAAGAGGAAGACGAAAAGATAGACCTGGGCACTCTGCACCGACACGCCGAAGGTCGAGATGAGATAGAAGGTGTAGTAGCTCGTCATGCTGGCCATATAGAAGAACTTCGAGAAGACGAGCGCGCACAGCACCGCCAGCGAGAGGATGACGCGGCGGCGCGGCAGCTCCTGGCCGCCGACGGCGGCACGATTCCGGGCGCCCGTCGGAGCCCGCCGGTTGCGGGCGTACCAGCGGCCGACGTTCCAGAGCACGACGATCGCCAGCAGGGCCACGAGCGAGAACCAGGCGATGCTGCCCTGGCCGCGCCGCAGGACGATGAAGGCGGCGAGCAGCGGTCCCACGGCGCTGCCCGCATTGCCGCCGACCTGGAAGATCGACTGGGCGAATCCGAGCCGGCCGCCCGAGGCCATGCGCGCCACGCGCGACGATTCGGGGTGGAAGATCGAGGAGCCCATGCCGACGAGCGCTGCCGCCACCAGCAGCAGCGGAAAGCTCCAGGCGACCGACAGCAGCAGGAGGCCCAGAAGGCTCAGCCCCATGCCGAAGGCCAGCGAGTAGGGAAGCGGGTTCTTGTCCGTATAGATGCCGACCAGCGGCTGGAGGAGCGAGGCCGTGAGCTGGAAGGTCAGCGTGATCAGCCCGATCTGGCCGAAGTCGAGCGCGAAGCTGTCCTTGAGCATCGGGTAGATGGCGGGGATCAGCGACTGGATCGTGTCGTTGAGGAAGTGCGAGAAGCTGATCGCCAGGAGCACCGCCATGACGGTGCTCTCGTCGACTGCTGCTGCTATGGAGACGCTAGGAGCAATCCTGCTCGTGGTCGCGTCGCCGGAGAAACGCTGGTCGCCATGGGGGCCCGTTCCGGGAGCGCGCGGCACCGAGCCGCGCTGTCATTGGCGACAAGATAGCCGCTGCAAGACCCGTCGCCCAGCCTCGGCCGACGATGGCGGCCATGCGCCGCCACGACTGTGGTGGCGGCGTCTCAGCGCCTCAGACGGCGGACTCCGCCGAGCCCATCAGCACACAGCCGTCGATGCGCCAATGGCCGTCGGCCTCCCGCTCCATCAGATAGTAGGCGACCACCGGCACGCCGTCGGGCCCGACGACCACGACCCGCTGCGTCGGATGACCCTCGAACGAGACGACGTCCCGGAAATCGACCTCGCGCGGCCGGTAGACCGGCTGGTAGCTCTGCTGGACGATGGCCATGAAGCGCTCCGGCGTGCCGAAGAGCCCCTGGATCGCCGGCGAGGCGAGGGCGAACGCGGCTGCGCCGTTGTCGTGCCGGAAGGCATCGAGCTGGCTCGAGATCACGCCCCGGATCGCCGCCTGATCCGCCGCCGACACGACAGCGCTGTCGGCGCGAGCCGGCGCGCCGGCGGTAGCACCGAGAAGGAGAAGGAGCACAATCGCGACCAGCTGGGTCCGCATGGACCAGTCTCCGGCTCGAGTCCCCTATCCGGACGTAGCGCCTTGTCCGGCGCAGGCAAGCCCCCGCCCCAGGTCCGACCGACGATGGCCGGGTCCCGGCCCCCGGCAGCGCCGCTCAGGCGTAGCCGGTCGAGCCGTCCGGCCGCATCGGCAGCTTCCGCTCCCAGTGGACATAGTCGTCCTTGGCGAGCATCCGCTCGTCGATCTCCACGCCCCAGCCGGGGCGATCGGGGCGCAGCTCGAGATAGCCGTCCTTCGGCAGATAGGGGTCCACGAACCCATCGGGTCTCGAGCGGCAGGCGGTACTCGAGGATCTTGAAGTTGGGCTGTGCTGCCGAGAAGTGCAGGTTCACCGCGGTCGCCAGCGGGCCCATGGGATTGTGCGGGGCCACGGTCACATAGTGGGCCTCGGCCAGGGCCGCGATCTTGCGCATCTCCAGGAGGCCGCCGACGACGCAGATGTCGGGCTGGATGATGTCGGCGCCCCCGGCCGCGAGCAGGCTCAGGAACTCGAAGCGGCTGTACAGCAATTCGCCGGTGGCGAGCGGGCATCGGAGCTCGCTCCTGAGGCGCGCCCAGGCGGGGATGTGCTCGGGCCGGATCGGCTCCTCGAAGAACATCGGATCGTAGGGGGCGAGCGCGTTGCCGAGCTGGACCGCCTGCCAGGGCTCGAAGATCTTGGCATGGGCATCGAAGGCGAGCTCGAAGGAGGCCGGGCAGACCTCGCGGAGCCGCGCGAAATAGTCCGCGGCGGCGGCGACGACGAGGCCCCAGCGGCTGGCGTGGAGGTCGGTCCGATAGGGGCTGAGCTTGAAGGCCGAGAAGCCCCATTCGCCGTGGAGGCGCTCGAGGGTGGCCCGGCACTCCTCGGGGTCGGGAGCCGTGTAGACGCCGGCATAGACGCGCACGCGATCGCGGGCATGGCCGCCGAGCAGCATGTAGACCGGCACGCCCAGCGCCTTGGCCGAGATGTCCCAAAGGGCGTGGTCGATGGCCGAGATGGCGGCGAGGCCGAGCGCGCCCGGCGGAAAGCGGCTCTGCTGCAGGAGCTTCAGGACGAGGAGCTCGATCCGCCTCGGGTCCTGGCCGACGATCTGCTCGAAGAGATATTCGAGAAGCGGCGGGAGGGCGCGATCGGGGCCGTGATTGTAGCATTCGCCCCAGCCGCTGACGCCCTCGTCCGTGTCGATCCTGACGAGCAGCCGCGGCCGGTCGCGGTCGCGCTGCATGAAGGTCCGGAGCGCCCTGATCCGCATCGCCTGCCCTCTCTCCGCCTCCGCCGCCGGGCGACGTCTCTATCGTGCCCGACCGCCCGTGACCAGACGCGGCACCGGCCTCGGCCCGGGCCGAGGACACCCACAGCCCCGAGGTACGTCGGATGAAGCGTCTGTCACGTGGCTGGCAATCTCCGTTCTGCTATCGGCTAGGGAGCACCGCTCACAGAGCGAGGGCCGGCAGGATGCGGTGTCGCGGGCCTTCGGCCGGCGAGCGGTCGGCGATGACGGGACGGGTGCGACATGCGCTGGGCACGCCGCGCGATCGCCTGGGCGGTCGTGGCGCTCATCACGGGGACGGGCATGGAGCTCGGGCTCCGGCTCTTCCCGTGGCTCGTGCCCCCGACGCTGCTGAAGGAGTTCCAGCCCGGCGTCCGGCAGCAGGTGGCCGAGGGCCAGCAACTCCGGACCAGCGCGCAGATGCGCGCCATCCCCCGCGACGACGGCGGCGCGCCGCTGATGGTCTTCAAGCCCTACACGCACCTGGAGACCCAGTCGGACGAGTCCGCCACGCCGTCCGAGGTGACGCTCGACGCCAACGGCTTCTGCAATCCGAGCACGGGTGCTTCCGACACGGCCAAGGTCGACATCGTGACGATCGGCGATTCCTCCGCCAGCTGCGCCCTGGGCAGGGCGGAGCCCAACTGGCCGGCCAGGCTCGGGACCCTGCTCGGCCGCAGCGTCTACAGTCTCGGCAAGGGCGACGCCGGGCCCTACGACCATCTGCAGATCCTGCTCGATTTCGGCCTCGCCCGGCACCCCGACATCGTCATCATGAACATCTACGAGGGCGACGACCTTCGCGATGCGGTCCTCTACTGGGACTATGTGCGGGCGGCGAAGCAGGGGCGCAGACTGTTCGGGCGAGCGGACGATCGGCATCTCATCCCGGACTACGGGCGCTGGCTGGCCAACCCCGTCGGCCGCCACAGCTATGCCTGGAACCTCCTGGTCACCGGCCTCTACCGCACCTTCCGGGGCCTCGGCCAGTCCGTGCTGCTGGCGGCGGGCCGGCTGCCGCGGCCGCCCGACCTCCGCTACTCCCTGGCGTTCTCCAGCCGCGACGTGCCCTTCAATACGGAGAACCGTGACGAGGGCGAGGTGGCCTATGCGCGCCTCCTGCGCGCCGGCACCGTCGGGACCAGCGTCTTCGACGCCGCGCTCGAGCGACTCGTGGCGCTCGCCGGCGAGCGCCGCTTCCAGGCCGTCGTCGCCTTGTCGCCCTCGGCCTACTCGGCCTACGCCGCCTACGTGCATTTCGACGATCCGGCCCTGGCCCCCCTGCTGCGCCACTACCATGCGGCCCTCGAGAGCTACTTCGCGGGCAAGGCCAAGCTCCTCGGCTTCGTCTTCGTCGACCTGACCCCCGACCTGCAGCGGGCGGCGGCCGAGCTCCAGGCGGACCCGCTGCTCTACGACCCGGCCACCGTCCGGTACACATCGGAGGGCGAGCGCGTGGTCGCCAGGAGCCTCGCGCAGGCGCTCCAGCCGGCCCTGGCGGATCACTGAGCGCCCCCGCACGGCAACCCGTCGCCTTCTCCCGTCCGGCCGGCTATATCCTGCGGCAATCGCCCTCCGAGGAGAGACAGGATGCCCCGGCCCCTGATCAGCTGCGTCCTCGACGCAAAGGCCAAGACCGGCGAGGGGGCGGTCTGGGACGTGGCCGAGCAGGCCCTGTTCTGGGTCGACATCCCCGCCGGCCTGCTCCATCGCTTCGATCCGGTCACGGGCGAGAACAGGAGCTGGCAGATGGGCGAGCCGATCGGCTGCTTCGCCCTCCGCCGGGGCGGCGGCGCCGTCGTGGCCCTGAAGTCCGGCATTTTTCTCTTCGACTTCGGCACCGGCACCAGGACGCCGCTCTGCAGCCCCGAGGCCGACCGGCCGGAGAACCGCTTCAACGACGGCACGACGGATTCGAGAGGCCGCCTCTGGGCCGGGACCATGAAGCTCTCGGGGCCGCCCGAGCGGACCGGCGCCTTCTACCGGATCGATCCCGACGGCCGCTGGACGCGCTGGCAGGACGGCATCTACACGACCAACGGCCTCGCCTTCAGCCCCGACGGCCGGACGCTCTACTGCTCGGACTCGAACACCGAGGTGCAGACGATCTGGGCCGCGGACTACGACCCCGACAGCGGCGAGGCCGGCGAGCGGCGCGTCTTCTTCGACGCCCGCGCCGTCGCCGGCCGGCCGGACGGCGGCACCGTGGATGCCGAGGGCTGCTACTGGATGGCGGGCGTCAGCGGGTGGCAACTGGTGCGGATCACGCCCAAGGGCACCATCGACCGCATCGTCGAGCTGCCGGTCGAGCGGCCGTCGAAGCCCATGTTCGGCGGCGCCAACCTCGACGTGCTTTTCGTTACGACCATCGGCACCGGCCTGAGCCCCGGCAGCGAGGCGAAGCAGCCGCAGGCGGGCGGGCTGTTCGCCGTCACCGGCCTCGGCGTCCAGGGGCTGCCGCAGACCCGGTTCGCCGGCTGAGGCGCCGCGTCCCGCGACCCGCATCGAGAAAGAGGAGGCCGTTGCCGTGAAAAAGCTCATCAACGACGTCGAGAGCGTCCTGACCCAGGCCCTGGACGGGTTCGGCGCCGCGCACGCCGACATCGTGCGGGTGAGCCGCGATCCGACCTTCGTGGCGCGCGCCGCCCCGGCGCGGCCGGGCAAGGTGGCGCTGATCTCGGGCGGCGGCTCGGGCCACGAGCCGCTGCACGCGGGCTTCATCGGCCGCGGCATGCTGGATGCCGCCTGCCCCGGCCAGGTCTTCACCTCGCCCACTCCCGACCAGATGCTGGCCGCCGCCCAGGCGGTGGGCTCCGATGCGGGCGTCCTCTTCATCGTGAAGAACTACGAGGGGGACGTCATGAACTTCGAGATGGCGGCGGAGATGCTGGAGGGCCGCCATGCGACGGTTCTCACCAACGACGATGTCGCAGTCGAGGCCTCGACCTACTCGACCGGCCGCCGCGGCGTCGCCGGCACCGTCGTGGTCGAGAAGATCGTGGGAGCCGCCGCCGAGCTCGGTGCCGAGCTCGGGGCGCTCGAGGCTCTGGCCGCTCGGGTCAATGGCCGGACCCGCTCGATGGGCGTGGCGCTCACCTCCTGCACCGTGCCCGCCGCCGGCCGCCCGACCTTCGAGCTCGGCGAGACGGAGATGGAGATGGGCGTGGGCATCCATGGCGAGCCCGGCCGCCGCCGGGTGCCGCTGATGCCCGCCGATGCCATCGCCGAGGAGATGATCGGCGCCGTCACCGCCGAGCTCGGCGCCGCAAGCGGCACGTCTGTTCTTCTTTTTGTCAATGGGTTCGGCGCCACCCCTGCCATGGAGCTTTATCTGATGTACGGGGCCGCGCGCCGCCTGCTCGAAGCCAAAGGCCTCGCCGTCGGCCGCTCGCTGGTCGGCAACTACTGCACGTCGCTGGACATGGCCGGCTGCTCGATCACGGTGACGGCCCTCGACGACGAGCTCATGCGAACTCTGGGACGAGCCGGTCCATACGGCAGCGCTTCGCTGGTGACGCGCGAACGGCGGCGACGCGCGGGCCCGGTACGGCTCAGATAGCCCCTCCTCGGCGCAGGGTCTCCAGGATCTCGGCGAAGCCGGTGCGGCAACGGAAGCCCAGCACCTCTTCCGCCCGCCTCGCGGAGTAGACGCGGTCGATCGAGCGGAACATCGACCAGCCGCGCTCGCGATAGAGGGCCGGGTAGTCCGGGAAATAGCGGGCCACCACCGCCGGCGCGTCGACGATCAGCTCGGCGCAGTCCTCCGGCCGGAACGGCGTCGGTGCCGAGACGATGAGCCGGTCGAAGCCGATGCGCGGCGCCTGCCCGAGCGCCTCGACATGCGCCTCGGCGGCATCCTCGACGGTCAGGCGCCGGAAAAGAAACTCGTTGGCCTTGGTGTTCTCGTCCGAGTGCGGGATGGCATCGGCCATGTCGTCCGCCTCGGGAAAGAAGCGGGCGGTGCGCAGGACAACGATGGGCAGCCGCCTGCCCACCGCCGTCATTCTGCAGAGATGCTCGGCCGCGAGCTTGGTCACGCCATAGATGTTGCGCGGCTCGAGGTGGGCCATGTCCTCGGTGATCCAGGCCGCCCGTTCCGCGCCGCCGGCGCGGCCCGCACGGATGCCGCTCGTGATCATCAGCGAGGTCGTCGAGGTGAAGACGAAACGGTCGACGGCGGCGGCCACCGCCGCCTCCAGCAGGTTCAGCGTCCCCTGGACGTTGACCGCCACGAACTCGCTGGCGCTCCGGCTGGCGATATCCGGCTTGTGCAGGGCCGCCGAGTGCACGACCGCCGTGATGGCCTCGGCAGCCATGACCCGCTCGATCGCCGCGCGGTCCGTGACCGACGCGACGACGGAGGTGTCGGGGCCGGGCTGGACGTCCAGCCCCACCACCCGATGCCCGTGCCGCCTGAGGCGCGGGGCGAGCGTCCGGCCGAGCCAGCCGGACGAGCCGGTCAGAAGAATGCGCACAGGGTGGCTCAGGCGTCCTTCAGATAGTCGAAGACGACCTCGCCGAGGCCGAGCGTGAGATCGGTGACGAAGTGGCTGGCGCCCAGGACCTCGCGGACCGGCAGACGAGCCACGTCGCACATCACGTGCGAGAAAAGCTGGATCGCGGCCGGGCCGGTCCAGGCGCCCTTGAGCTCGACGTCCTCGAGATAGTAGCGGACCAGCTCGCAGATACGCGGGGTGCAGTCCACGTGCGGGATGACCTTGACCATGAAGTTGGGCCTGGCGAGGCTTTTCAGCAGCGGGGCCGGATCGAGCTCCTTGTGCTTGTAGCCCATCGTGGCCGAGACGCAGAGCACCGAGCCGTAGTGCAGCGTGCAGACCAGAGTCTCGCTCTCGTGCGTGACCTTGGGGCTCGCCAGCTTCTTGGGAAAGCCCCAGATCTCGCGCCCGCCGGCGATCGGCGAGTTGTCGTCCAGGTACATGGCGTGGACGTAGCCGCCTTCCTGCACGACACCGTCCTTGCCCTTGAATCGCACCGGGATGACCTGCCCGGTCTCGGTATAGTCGCCGAAGCCGGTCGAATCGGGCATCCGGATGAACTCGTAGGAGACGGTGTCGCCCGCCGGCTCGAGCGGCTCGGGCACGACCTCCCTGAGGACGTCGGGGTCCGTACGGTAGCTGATGACCACGAACTCGCGATTGTAGAATTTGTAGGGGCCCCGCGGATAGGCGGGGTCGGTCAGCGGCATGTTGAAGGCCTTGTCGCGAACGTCGGCAATCTTCATGGGTCGGGTCTCCTCGTGGGTACGAGCGCGCGTTCGTGTACCTCGGAACCAGGGCCGTGTATCGGCGCGGAGCCGTGACGGAGCCGCGACCGTCCGCCGCCCCGCTCCCTCCGCTCAGGCGTAGTCCTGCTGGCGCTGCGCCTTGTCCGCCAGTGAACTGCGCCCGAAATGCGCCTCGAGCCGCCGCTGCACGAAGTCCCAGGCGGTGGTCATGCAGAGATAATAGATGGCGGCGACGGTGAAGATCTCGAGGACCTGGAACCTCACCTGGATCAGCTCCTGCGAGCGGCGCAGCAGCTCCTCCATCGAGATCACCGAGGTGATCGAGGTCGTCTTCAGGAGGCCATTCACGCTGTTGCCGATGGGCGGAATGATGATGCGTATGGCCTGCGGCAGGACCACGAGCCTCATGGTGGGCCAGTAGCGGAGGCCCAGCGCCGTCGCGGCCTCCTCCTGACCCGGCGGCACGGCCATGATGCCGGCCCGGATGATCTCGGCGAAGTAGGCGGCCTCGTTGAGGCTGAGGCCCAGGAGCGCCGAGGTCACCACGGAGAATTCGAGGCCCAGCTGCGGCAGGCCGGTGTAGATGACGATGAGCTGGACCAGCAGCGGCGTGCCGCGGAAGAGCCAGATGTAGAAGCCCGCCGCCCGCCCGACCGCCCGGATGCCCGAGAGCCGCATCAGCGCCAGCACCACCCCCAGCGCCAGGCCGAAGAGGATCGAGAGGGCGGTGAGCCAGAGCGTCGTCCAGGCGCCACCCAGGAGATAGGGGCTGGCGAGATAGTCGAAGAAGCCGGACCAGCTCCAGACCTGCATGGCGCTCTCCAGGACGGGCGTGGCGAGGGGGCGGCGGGCCTGCGGCGGCCGTCCCCTCGCGGACCCGATCAGCCGACCGTGAAGGAGGCGACGTCGAGGGGCGTCAGCCCGTACTTCTCGAAGGTCTTCTGATAGGTGCCGTCCGCCTTCATGGCGTCCAGCGCCTTGGCGACGGCCTCGGCCAGCGCCTCGTTCTTGAAGGCGAAGGCAACCGGAGCGCCGGCCAGCCCGTGCAGCGCCCGGTCGAACGCGCCCGTATCCTGATAGTGCTTGGCCACCCCGTCGATGCTGACCACGGCGTCGAGCTGGCCCGCGCGCAGGGCGTTGTAGGCGTCGGCAAAGGTGTTGAAGGTGCTGATCTGCATGCTCCCGGCACCCTTCTGCTCCAGCTCCTTGTTCATCGCGCGGATCTTGTTCTCCTCGTAGCCGCCGACCTCGACGCCGACCCGCTTGCCGATCAGGTCCTCGATCTTCGCGATGTGCTCGGGATTGCCCTTGGCGACGCTGATGCTCACGGCCTGCGACTTGTAGCGCACGAGCTGCATGATCTTGGCGCGCTCGGGCGTGAAGAAGAGCCCGGTATTGATCATGTCCCAGCGGCCAGCCTGCAGGCCCGGGATCATGGCGTCGAAGCCGATGCGCACATACTCTGTCTTCAGGCAGAGCCGCTTGGCGATCTCGTCGCCGAGCTCGATCCGCATCCCGGCGAGATTGCCCTTGTCGTCGACATATTGCAGCGGCGGCAGCGTCGGGTTGGTCGACATCACGAGCGTGCCGGGCTTGATGAGATCGCTGTCGGGCACCGCCTGCTTGCAGTCGGCCGCCCGCGCGGTCCCGATGCCTGCGGTCGCCAGAAGGCCTGCCGCCATGGCCAGCATCAGCCGCCGTCGAGTCACGGTCATCCTGTCGATCATCTGCCTGTCCTCTCCCTCTCCAAGGGCGTCCCGCCATCGGGACGCCTCTTCACAAAGAAGCGAGCCGCCTCAGGCGGCAAAGCGGTCGAGCGCGTAGGGTCGAATGTCGAGGTCAGGGCGCGCGCCCACGATCAATTCGGCCAGCAGCCGGCCCAGGAGGGGGCCGTTCGTGTAGCCGTTGGCCGTGACGAGGGCATAGAAGCCGGGCCGGCCCGGCGCCTCGCCCAGAACGGGTGCTCCGTCGGTCGTGCCGCTCAGCGTCGCCCAGGAGCGCAAAAGGTGCAGGCCGGCCAGGGCCGGCAGCACACGCTCCGCGACCCAGAGATTGCCGGCGATGCTGTCGGCGAGCGTCGTCGGCTGGCCGGTGACGGGGTGAAGATCGCCGCTCCAGCCCCCGCCGATGATGAGCTGGCCCGTGCGTGCCTGCTTCATCGTGAGATGCCGGTCGGCGTGGGCCACGAGGTGGCCGGACCACCGGCGGTGCGGCCTCGGTCACGAGCATCTGCAAGGGTACGGCGCGCACGGGCAGATGCACGCCGGCCAGTGCCGCGATGTGACCGGCGCCGGCGCCGGCGGCATCGACGAGGCGCCTGCCGCACCGTGCCGCGGCTCGTCCGCAGACAAAAACCCGGCTCGAGAGTCTCGATCGCCTCGACCGCGGCGCGCGTGACGAGCCGCACGCCCCGGGCCTGGGCGGCGGCGAGCAGCGCTGGCGTCGCCAGCAGCGGGTTTATCTTTCCCTCGGCAGGGCAGAGGCTGGCGCCGACCATGCCGGCCGCCACGTCCGGAAAGATCCGGCGCAGCTCGTCCCGCCCGAGGATCGCGACCTCGATGCCGTGGGCGCGCTCGACCGCGGCCTTGCGCTCGAGAAAGCGAAGCTGCTCCTCGCTCTCGGCGAGCATCAGCCCGCCCGTCACCTCGATCTCGAGGTCGACGCCGAGGCTCTGCTCGATCTCCTGCCACACCCGGGTGGCGTGCCGCTGAAGCGGCAGGAGGCTCGCCACCGGCTGCTCCGCGATGCGCTCCCGGTCCTTGAGGTCGTACGCCAGAAGCTGGACGTGGAGGCTGCCGGCATTGCCGCCCGATGCCTGGCCGTTGGGCTGGCCGCGCTCGACCAGCACCGTCTCGACGCCGCGCTCCGCCAGGGCCAGCGCCGTCGCGACGCCCAGGATGCCGGCACCGATGACGGCCACCTCGGCCCGCAGATCGATCGGCTCGTCTGGGCCGGCGCTCGCCAGCGGCGGCCGCGGCGTGACGGCGGGATGGCCCGTCCATTCGCCCTGCTCGCGCAGGAGCGCCATCGCCGGCACGGGACGGGCCGGCCGCTGCGGCGCGAAGCCCGCGCCCTCGCCGGCGTCGCCGAGAAGCCGGGCCAGGATGGGCGCGCAGTACCGCCCTTGGCAACGGCCCATGCCGATTCTTGTCAGCCGCTTCAGCGCCCCCGCATCGGACCATCGCCCGAGGTGGCGGCGGACCTCGGCCAGGCGGACCTCCTCGCAGCGGCAGACGATGGGGTCCGCGTCCTCGACGAGACGGATCGGATCGAGCGGCGAGGCGCAGAAAAGTGTCCAGAGCGCCTGCTGGAAGCGGCGCGCCAGATCGAGGTCGCGCCGCGCCTTCTCGGTCTCGCTGGGATCGACGTCACGGCCGAGGCTCTCGAGCGCGGCGAGGGCGGCAAGCCGGCCCTGGGCCAGCGCCACCCGTGCGCCGCCGATGGCCCCGCCGTCGCCGGCGATCCACACGCCCTCGACGCTCGTGGCGCCATTTTTCTGTTGCTCGGGGACCGGCGCGCCGGTTGCCGGGTCGATGCGGTGGCGGCAGCCGAGCAGGCGGCTCAGCTCGCTCGCCGGCTGGAAGCCATAGCTCAGGCAGATCGTGTCGGCCTCGAGGCGCTGCTCGCTGCCCGGCACCACGCGGCCCTCCCCGTCGAGCCGGGCGATGCGTGCGGCCTCGGCGCGATCGGCACCCTCGACGCCGACGAGCACGTGCCCCTGACAAACAAAAATACCAGCACGCCGGAGGCCGACGAGATAGCGCATGCCGTCGCCGAGGAGGCCTGGTGCCGTGCGCGCCATCTCCGCGAGCGGGCCCATGCCGCGCGGGCTCGTCGGCGAGGAGGCCTCGACGACGGCGGCGACGGTGGCGCCGGCCCGCGACAGCTCGTAGGCGAGCTGGAGGTTCAAGGGGCCATGCCCGGCGACGACGACCCGGCCGCCGGGCATGGTGCGGTCGGCTCTGAGCAGGGTCTGCACGCAGCCCGTCGTCATGACCCCGGGCAGCGTCCAGCCCGGTACCGGCCAAGCCCGCTCGATCGCCCCGGTCGCCAGCACGAGGGCCCGGGCGCGCAGACGCCATGGCTCGGCACCGACCAGCACATCGAGCTCGATGCCCTGGGGCCCCAGAGGTCGCGCGCCCCAGACGGTCGCGTCGCTCCAGATCTCGGCGCCCTGACGTCTCACGCGCGCGACGAGCGTCTCGCCCAGGGCGTATTGGGCGTCCGTCGCCGCTCCGCGGAAGCCGTGCGCCGCCGAGGGCTGCTTCAGATACTGGCCGCCGGGGCGGGCCGCCTCGTCGAGGACAAGAGCCTCGACGCCGTGGCGGGCCGCGGTCTCGGCGGCCGCGAGGCCGGCCGGGCCGGCGCCCACGATGACCAGCGGCACGCTGCGCTCGCGGAGCGTGCCAGGGCGCTCGGCGAGAGGGGCCACGATCGGCGCCAGCTCTTCGGCGCGCCGCACGCGCATGCCCGCCGCGAGCTTGACCCGGCAGGCTCGCTGGCTGCGCCGGCCGTCGGCCTCGACGAGACAGTCGTGGCAGACGCCCATCCCGCAGAAGGGGCCGCGCGGGGTACCGAGCCGCGTCCGGCGGAAGCTCGGGCCGCCGTGCCGGAGCAGGGCGGCCATCAGGCTCTCGCCCTCGATGCCTTCCGCAGGCGCGTCGTCGACGAAAAAAGGAGCCGGCGCGCCGCGGCGGACGAAGCCCGCGCCCTCGGCCAGACGCGCGGCCGGCGCATCTGTCATCGCGCGGGGAGCAGCCCCAGCTCGCGCAGCAGCGCCTCCAGCGGCGCCCACTCCTCGGCCGGCAGGGGCAGGCGCGGGCTCCTGGGCGCCCCCATGTCCATGCCCATGAGCCGAAGCGCCGCCTTGCTGGCGCTGACGTAGCGGTGGCCGCCCACGAGGCGGATGATCGGCAGGATGCGGCGATAGAGGGCGCGGGCGCCCGGGATGTCGCCCTCGTCGGCGGTGAGGGTGAAAAGGCGGGCGAAGGTGCTGGGCCAGATATTGGAGCCGACGGCGACCCAGCCCTCGGCACCCTCGACGAAGCTCTCGAAGCCCATGATGCCGCCGAAGGGCACGAGGCGGCCCTCGCAGAGCTCGAGGATGTCCCGGATCCGCGTCACGTCCATCGTCGATTCCTTGACGTAGAGGACGTTCGGGATGTGCGAGAGGCGGGCCAGGATCGGCGGCGTCAGGTCGACGTTGGCCGTGGCCGGGTTGTTGTAGACCATGATCGGGATGCCGATCGCCTCGCCGATCCGGCGATAGTGCTCGAAAAGCTCGTCCTCGGTCGGGGTCGAATAGAAGGGCGGAATGATCATGACGCCGTCGGCGCCGAGAGCCTCGGCCTCGCGCGAGTAGCGGATCACGTCCTCGGTGCGCTCGGCGCCGGTGCCGATCAGCACGGGCACACGGCCGGCGGCCGTCTCGACCACCGTCCCGGCCACCGCGTGACGCTCCTCGTCGCCGAGTGACAAGAACTCGCCCGTGCTGCCGAGGGGGATCAGCCCGTGGATGCCTTCGCGGATCTGCCAGTCGGTGAAACGGCGCAACATCGCGAGATCGACGCCGCCCTGGGCGTCGAACGGCGTCACCATTACCGTGAAGGTACCGCGCAGGCGCTCGCTCATCGTCCTCCCCTCGCCTTCCCGCCCGTCAGTGCCTGAGGATACGGCTGACGAACTCCCGCGTCCTCGCCTGTCTCGGACTGTCGAAGATCTCGGCGGGCGCGCCGATCTCGACGACGCGGCCCTCGGCCATCAGGGCTGCTCGGGAGGCGACCTCGCGTATGAAAGCCATCTCGTGGCTGACGATGACCATGGTCATGCCGTCGGCGGCGAGCGCCCGGATGGTGTCCAGGACCTCGCCCACGAGCTCGGGGTCGAGTGCCGAGGTCACCTCGTCCAGGAGCAGGATCTCGGGATGGAGGGCCAGCGCCCGGGCGATGGCGACCCGCTGCTGCTGGCCGCCGGACAGCTCGTCGGGATAGGCCCTGAGCTTGCTCCCGAGGCCGACCTTGGAGAGGAGCGCCTCGGCCTCGCGCTCGACCTCGGCGCGCGGGCGGCCTTTTACCTTCACCGGCGCCACGGTGACGTTGCCCAGCACCGTCATGTTCTGGAAGAGGTTGTACTGCTGGAAGACGATGGCGAGGCGGTCGCGCAGCGCCCGCAGCTGGCGGCGGTCCCGGTAGGCGACAGGCGTCCCGTCGATCAGCACCTGGCCCGCCGATGGCGGCAGCAGGCCGATCAGGACGCGCAGAAGGGTGCTTTTGCCGGAGCCCGAGGGCCCGATCAGGCCGAGCGTCTCGCCCTTGGCGACGCCGAGGCTGACCCCGTTCAGGACAGGGTGGCCGCCATAGCTGGCCTCGAGGTCAACGATGTCGAGGTGCTGCAAGACGCGCCTCCAGCCAGGCACCCAGCCGCGTGAGGGGATAGGAGAGGGCGAAATAGAGGAGGAGCACGGTGCCGAAGCAGAGAGTGGCCGAAAAGCCCTTGTTGGTGAGGATCTTGCCCGCATAGGTGAGCTCGAGGACGCCGATCTGCGAGGCCAGCGCCGTGTCCTTGATGAAGAGGACGAAATAGCTGAAGGCGGGCGGCAGGATCACGCGCCAGGCCTGAGGCAGGACGACGAGGCGGAGCGTCGTGAGATAGCCGATGTTCATCGCCGCCGCGGCGTCCCACTGGGCCTGATGGATCAATTCGAGGCCGCTTCTGACGATCTCGGCGATGAATGCCGTGGCGATCAGGCAGACGGCCACGAGGGCCACGAGAAAGAGGGACAGGTCGAGGGCGAGGGCCTGGAAGACGAAGAAGGCGAGCATCAGCGTGACGAGGAACGGCACGCGCCGGAAGAGCTCGACCAGGAGGATGGCCAGCCAGCGGGCCGGCCGCAGGACGCCTGCCTCGGTGCGACGGAGAACGGCGAGCCCGGTGCCCAGGACGAGGCCCACGATGCAGCCGGCCGCCGACAAGAGGAACGTCCCGAGGACCGCCTCCGCCAGGAGCAGGATGTTGTAGTAGCCGAAGAACCTCGGCGCCTCGGAGAGGATCTGCCCGATCATCAGACGATCCGCATCCGGGCGCGGAAGAGGCTGCGCCCGACGAGGGCCAGCAGGGCCGAGGCGAAAAGCGTGACGATCACGTAGAGGACGGCGGTGACCGAGAAGATCTCGATCGACCGGAAGGTCTCGGCATTGAGGTTGAACGCCCGGCCGGTCAGCTCCTCGACGCCGAAGATCGCGGCCATCGAGCTGCCGAGCGTCATCAGGATGTACTGGTTCGAGAGCGGCGGGAAGAGGACGCGCATGATGTGCGGCAGGATCACCCAGCGCACGGACTGGAGCCGCGACATGCCGATCGTCTCCGCGGCCTCCAGCTCCTCCTGGCGGACCGAGAGGAAGCCCGCGCGCTGGATCTGGGTGAGATAGGCGCCGGCGTTGAGCGTCATGCCGACCAGCACCGCGACGAAGGACGAGAGGTAGATGCCGACCTCCGGCAGGGCGAAGTAGAGGAGGTAGATCTGCACGAGCTGCGGCGTGTTGGTGAGGAAGACGACGTAGGCGTCGATCGCCCGCGCCAGCCCCCTGGGCCCGAAGCTCTTGCCCATGGCCCCCAGCAGGCCGATCACCATCCCGCCGGCGAACGCCAGGAGCGAGAGCCAGAGGGAGAGGGCCGCACCACCCAGAAGATAGGGCAGATGCGGCCAGACCTGGCCGAACTGCAGCGTCAAGGTCTCGCGCCCTGTCGTGGCGGGGCCGGCCGTTCAGGGTCGCCTGCCCCGGGCTTCCTCGGGATCAGAAGTAGGGGCTCGCCGGCACCGGGTAGACCATGTCGATGCCGAACCAGGTCTTGTAGGTCTCGGCGATGAAGCCGGACTGCTCGAGGCTGAAAAGGGCCACGTTCAGCCAGCGCCTGAGGCTGTCGTTGCCCTTGGTCACGCCGATGCCGTCATAGTCGACCGAGCCGATCGGCTCCTTCAGGAGCTTCCATTTGACGTCGTAGTTCTTCATGTAGCGGCCCATATAGTCGATGACGTCGATGAGCGCGTCGCCCCGGCCCTGCGCCAGCGCCCGCACCGCGTCGGCATAATTGTCGAGAAGCGTCACCTTGGCGTTGGGGATGTTTTTCTTGATGAAGTCGAGAGGTGTCGTGCCCCGCACCTGAACGAGCGTGACGTCCGCCTTGTCCAGATCCTTCCAGCTGGTGAAGGGCTTGCCCTCCGTCGTCAGCACGCTCAGCACCTCGGTGTGGACCGGCACGGTGAAGTCGATCACCTTGGCGCGGTCCGGCGTGCGGGTCATGCCGCCCATGACGATGTCGACCTTGCCGCTCTGCACGAACGGGACCCGGTCGGGGGAGCCGACGGGAACGATCTGCAGCTCGACGCCCAGCATGTCCGCGAGCTTCTTGCCGATCGCGACGTCGAATCCGTCGATCTCGTTCTTGTCGTTGTAGAGGCCGAGCGGCGGCAGCGTGGGATTGACGCCCAGCACCAGCTTCTTGGCGCTCAGGATCTCGTCCAGCGTGTGCGCCGCCGGAGCGCCCGGAGCCAGCGCCAGGGCCGCGAGCGCGGCGAGCGTGCCGAAGGACAGGCGGAACAGGGATCTGAGCACGACGCGTCTCCTGGGCGGTCATTGTCTCACGCGACCCGCCGCTACCGGCCGCTGTCGGAAGCTCCCGGCGGGCCCATTTTCGGGCTGCGCAATCGCATACCTATCGTATACGATGCGTATGCAATCCGACCATCACCGGCATCCGCTGTCAATGCAAAGCTCGCGCCAACAGCAGTCTTTCCCCGGGGCACCCCGGATCACGCGCGAGGTCGTGGGTGGCGACGCCGTGACCATCTCGGTCGATGACCGGCCGACGACCGCGCTGGCGGGCGAGAGCGCCGCGACCGCGCTGCTGGCGGCCGGCGTCCGCGCCTTTCACCGCAGCGCCGTCCGGGGCGAGCCGCGCGGGCCCTTCTGCATGATGGGGGTCTGCCAGGAGTGCCTGGTCGAGATCGACGGCCGAGTCGCCCAGGCCTGCATGGCCGCCGTCCGCGCCGGCATGCGGATCAGGACGCTCGTCGCATGACGCGGATCTCGGTCGATCTCGCCGTTCTCGGCGCCGGGCCCGCGGGAATCGCCGCAGCCCTCGCGGCCAGCGAGGCCGGCCTCGACGTCGCCCTTCTGGACGAGGCGCCCGCGCCCGGCGGGCAAGTCTATCGCGCCCTGCCGGCGGGCTTCTCGCGCCTCCGCCGCCCCTCCCCCGAGGCCCGGATCGGCGACGCGCTCCGTTCCGATCTGGCGGCGAGCCGCGTGCGCTGCCTGATGGGCCGACGCGTCTGGCTGGTCACCGGCAGCTTTCGTCTCGATGCGGTCGGCCCCGAGGGCAGCGAGCAGGTGGACTCGCGCGCCCTCGTCGCTGCGCTCGGCACCCACGAGCGCGTTTTTCCTTTTCCCGGCTGGACGTCGCCCGCGGTCATGGGGCTCGCGGCCGCCACCATCCTCCTGAAATCCCAGCAGCTCCTCCCCGGGCGACGCTGCATCGTCGCGGGCTGCGGCCCGCTGCTCGCCGCGGTCGCCGCCGGCATCCTGAAGGCGGGCGGCGAGGTCGCGGCCGTCGTCGACCTCAATGGCCGCAGCGACTGGCTGAGGATCCTGCCGACGGCCGTGTCGCGGCCCGACCTCCTCGCCCGCGGCGTCGCCTGGCTGGCCGCCTTGGCGACAGCGCGGGTTCCCGTCTTCCACCGCCATGCCGTCGCCCGGGTGGAGACCCTCGATGGCCGCATCCGTGCGGAAATCGTCCCGATCGACCGGGATTGGCGGCCGGTTGCGGCGGCCCCCACGCGCGTCCTCGAGGCAGACTGCCTGCTGATCGGGCACGGCCTCGTCCCCTCGACCGAGCTGACCCGCGCCATCCGCGCCGAGCATCGCTTCGCTCCCGAGCTGGGCGGCTGGGTGCCCGTCTCGGATGGTGACGGCCGGACCAGCGTCAAAGGGCTCTACGTGGCCGGCGACGGCGCCGGGCTCGAGGGTGCGGCGGCCGCCCCGCTCGGCGGCCGACTGGCGGGCCTCGCGGCGGCGCTGGACCTGGAGGCGCTGTCGACCGCGCAGCACGCCGAGCTGGCCCGGACGACGCGGCGGCGACGCGGCCGCTCGGCCCGCTTCGGCTGGGCGATGACCCGCCTCGCCGCACCTCGGCCCGGCCTCGTCGCGGCGATGCCGCCCGACACCATCGTCTGCCGCTGCGAGGAGGTGACCCGCGCGACGCTCGACGGCGCGATCGCGGACGGCGCCGGCGGGCTCGACCAGCTCAAGGCCTGGACGCGCTGCGGCATGGGCCCCTGTCAGGGGCGGATGTGTGGCGAGGCGGTGGCGGAGCTGCTGGCGATGGCCGTCGGCGACCGTCGGGCGGCCGGCCTGTGGACCGGCCGGGCGCCCCTCCGCCCCGCGCCGCTCGCCGACCTGATCGGCGACTACGCCTATGCCGACATCCCGATCCCGACGGCGGCGCCGCTGTGAGCGGCTACGACGCCCTGGTCATCGGCGCCGGGGTGATGGGCGCGTCGGTGGCGTTGTGGCTCGCCCGCGCCGGGATGCGGGTGGCCCTCGTCGACCGCGGCCGGATCTGCCGCGCCGCGTCCGGCGTCAATGCCGGCACGCTCACCCTCCACATGACGCGAGCGGCCTTGATCCCCTACGCCATGCGCGGCCATGCGCTCTGGGCGTCCGCCCGGGACTGGCTCGGGCACGATGTGGGCGTCGTCCCGACGGCCGGCCTCTGTCTCGCCTTCACCGACGCCGAGGCCGAGCTCCTGGAGGTCCGCGTGCGAGCCCGTCGCGAGGCCGGAGCCCCCGTCGACATCGTCTCGCCTGCCCAGGCCCGGGCGATCGAGCCCGAGCTGTCGAGCCGGCTGAGGCTCGCCGCCCACTGCGCGATCGACGGCTATGCCGCCGCCTACGCGACCGGCCTCGCCTACGCCAGGGCGCTCGCCGCCGCCGGCGTCGAGCTGATCGAGGACGAGGCGATCGGCGGCGTGGAGCCCGAAGGTGCTGGCTTCGTCGCCCACGGGCCGACGCGGCATCTGCGCGGGCGGCGCCTCGTCCTCGCCGGCGGCGCCTGGCTCGAGCCGATGCTGGCCTGGCTCGGCCTCGACCTGCCGATCAAGGTCCTCGTCAACCAGCTGGCCGTCACCGAGCGGATGCGGCCGGTGATGCGGACGGTCGTCACCGTCGCCAACGGCCTCCTGTCGCTCAAGCAGTTCCCGAACGGCACCGTCGTGGTGGGCGGCGGCTGGCAGGGCATCGGCGACCGCGAGCGGGGCGGCGTCGAGGTCGTGCCCGAGCGGCTGATCGGCAATCTGCGCCTCGCTGCCTGGGCCGTCCCTGCCCTGCGCCAGGGCCGGCTCGTCCGCGCCTGGCTGGGCCTCGAGGCGGAGACGGCGGATGCCATGCCCATCCTGGGCCCGGTGCCGGGCGTCCCCGAGGCCTACGCCATCGGCGGCGTCCACTCCGGCTACACCAGCGGCCCCTATATGGGCCGGCTGCTGGCCGACCTGATCCTGGGCCGCGAGCCGGAGCTGCCGCTTTTTCCCATGGGCAGGCTGCTCGGGCAGCCGGCCGGCACGGAGGTCGCCCTTTCATGAGCGCGGAGCGCTTTCACGGCATCTACGCCTCGACGGTCTGCCCGTTCGCCGCCGACGGCGAGGTCGACGAGGCGGCCTTGGCCCGTCACCTCGGCCACATGGCGGCGACCTCCGGGATGAAGGGGCTGCTGATCAACGGCCATGCCGGCGAGAATTTCGTTCTCCACCGCGAGGAGAAGCGGCGTGTCGTCGAGATCGCCCACGAGACCGTGGGCCGCGACCTTCTGATCGTGGCGGGGATCAATGCCGAGGACAGCCGCGAGGCGGCTCGCCACGCCACCGACGCCGCCCGGGCCGGGGCCGACGCGCTCATGCTCTTCCCGCCCTTCTCCTGGGCCGTCTCCCAGGACGACCAGATGGCCCGGCGGCACCACGAGGCGGTGCTGGCGTCGGCCGACCTGCCGCTCTTCCTCTATCAGGCGCCGATCCGCAGCGAGATGGCCTACCGCCCGGCCGTCCTCGAACGTCTGCTCGAGCTGCCGCAGGTCGTCGGCATCAAGGAAGGGAGCTGGGAAACCGCCGCCTATGAGGCGAACCGCCGCCTGACGAAGCGACTTCGCCCGGAGGTCGCTGTGATGGCCTCCGGCGACGAGCATCTCTTTTCCTGTTTCGTCCTCGGCAGCGAGGGCAGCCTGGTCAGCCTCGCCGCGGTGATGCCGGAGCCGGTCATCGCCCTCGACGAGGCCGTACGCGCCGGCGACCTCGCCGCCGCCCGCGCCGCGCACGCCCGCATCTATCCGCTGGCGCGCGCCATCTACGGGACGCCGCCCAGCGGCCGGGCGACCGCCAGGCTCAAGGCCAGCATGGGCCTGCTCGGACGCCTGGAGAGCCCCCTCTGCCGCCTGCCTCTGGGGCCTCTGCCGTCCGGCGAGATCCACATGCTGGAGCAGGCGCTCGTTGCGGCCGGCCTGAAGTGAGGCAGCTCGACGCCCGCCCGCCGGCCAGCCTCGCCGACAAGGTCTACCGGCGTCTCTCGCGCATGATCCTGACCCGGCGCCTCGCGGCCGGCGAGCCGCTCGTCGAAGGTCGCCTCGCCGAGGAGATGGACGTCTCGCGCACGCCGATGCGCGAGGCCCTCTCGCGGCTGGCCGGCGCCGGCCTGCTGAGCCGCCAGGGCACCGGCACCTACGCTGTCCAGCGCGTCAGCGCCACGGAGTTCTTTCAGAGCCTCGCCGTGCGGCAGCTCCTCGAGCCCGAGGCCGCGGCCCTGGCCGCCGGCCGCGCCGCACCGGCCGAGATCGCCAGCCTGCGCACCACCATCGCCGAGCTCGCCGGCGTCGCCCGCCAGGCCGAGCCCCACTGGGACGCGGACGACCGGCTGCACGAGCTGGTGGTCGACGCGAGCGGCAATCCCGTTCTCGGCCGCGTCGTGCGCGAGATGCGGATCAAGACGCGCCTGTTCGAGGTGCTGGAGCCGTTCGATCGCGTCGCCACCGATGCCGGGGAGCACGAGGCGATCCTGGCCGCGGTCGAGGCCGGCGACGGCAGGGCCGCACGCCGCGCGATGGCGGCCCATCTCCGCAATCTCAGACGGTTCGTGCTGGCCACGCTCTCCCACACCCGCAACCGCTCGCCCCGACCCCGTTGAGCGCGGCTGCGCGAAGGTCCTCCCGGTACGGCGCTCCTCGGGCTGGTCGAGGGCGAGGTCGATCCGGGGACTCCGGCCCGGATTTCAGGGGCTTCTGGGGCACGTCGATCCGGGTTTCCGGGCTTCTCGAGCGTCAGCCGCGGCGTCGCCCGCAGTCGATCCGGCCTCATCGCCTAATGGCCTTCGGCGGCCGCCGCGACTCGATCGAGGCGAGCGGGCTGAGATTGAGCCAGGCACGCAGCGCCTGGCGCGCCTTCGCCGGGCCCAGGACCTCGAGGCGGCCCGAGGCCGTGGCCCGGTGCAGCGGCAGGTCCCCGCGAACGAGATAGATCATGTCGGGCAGGCTGCTCGTCAGATAGAGATCCACCTCGTACCCCGGATCCTCGAGGCAGAGCTCCACCTCCGAGCGGTCGTTGACGAACCACCACAGCCTCTTCGAAGGCGGCTGGTCGCTGAGCTCGAGGCGGACCACGGTTCGGCCCCGGCCGAGCGCCTCGGGCTTGACGCTGCGCTCGAGGCCCCAGATCAGAAGGCCGAGGTCGATCTCGCCCTGGGCGAGCTGGCGCCGCGACCAGCGCTGGCCCCACACACCCAGCGCCTCGATCACCGGGACGAACTCCCGGCCGGCCGGCGTCAGGTGGTAGCTCGAGCCGCGCGCCCCCTCGAGCGATCGGCGCTCGACCACGCCCTCGGCCTCGAGCTGCCTGAGGCGACGCGACAGGAGCGTCGGCGACATCAGCGGCACGCCGCGCTGCAGCTCCGAGAACCGCGAGGCGCCCCAGGCGAGGTCCCGGATGATCAAGGGGGTCCACCGCTCGCAGAACAGCTCGGCGGCTTTGGCGACCGGGCAGAACTGGCTGTAGCTCCTCATGGCTGCACCTCCTGGACGGCCGGGTGAGCCTGGAAGGCAGGATAGCACGGCAGAGGCCTCGCATTAACTACAGTTCATGGAGTTGTCGTCTCGGCCGCCGCCACGGAGTTCTCGGCCCCATCGTTCACCGGCGGACCCGGCCGCCCTTGCCGGCGGTCCGGCTCCGTCGCGACGGAAGGAGGCTCACCCCATGGACGATGCAGCGAGCGGACAGCTCAAGGGCAGCGCCGCCGAGGTCTACGAGACGTTCTTCGTGCCCGCCTTGTTCCGTGAGCCGGCGGTGCGGACGGTGCGGATCGCGCGCCTCGCGCCGGGCCAGGCGGTTCTCGACGTCGCCTGCGGCACCGGCGTGCTGGCACGCGAGGCCGCCGCGCGCGTGGCGCCGGGCGGCCGCGTGACGGGGCTCGACCGGAACGAGGCGATGCTCGCCGTCGCCCGCGCCAAGGCACCCGGGATCACCTGGCGATCGGGGATGGCGGAGGAGCTCCCGTTTCCCGACGGCAGCTTCGATGCGGGCTTTTGCCAGTTCGGGCTGATGTTCTTCGAGGATCGGCCCGCCGCGCTGAGAGAGCTGTGGCGGGTCGTGCGGCCGGGCGGCACGCTCGCGGTCTCGGTGTGGGACAGCCTGGAGCGCACGCCGGGCTATGCCTCGATGACGGCGCTGCTGGAGCGTCTGTTCGGGCGGCGCGTGGCCGACGCGCTGCGGGCACCCTTCGTGCTGGGCGAGCCCGCGCTCCTCGACGGCCTCGCCGCCGAGGCGGGCATCGGCGGGACCACGATCCACGCGCTGGACGTTACCGCCCGCTTCCCGTCGCTCGACGCCTGGGTCCATACCGACGTCAAGGGCTGGACGCTCGCCGATCTGATCGACGAACGGCAATACGCCACGCTCCTCACCGCGGCGCGCGAGGATCTCCAGGGCTATGTCCGGCCCGACGGGACGGTGGCCTTCGCCTCGCCGGCCCTGCTGCTGACGGCGCGGAAGGGCTGAGCGACGGTGTTCGGGGTCAAGCGTATCGCCACGGTGTCCGCAGGACCTTTCCTCTGTTCCAGACGTTACCGTCCCCGACCCGCTCGAGGATCGCCGAAGGAGTTCCGTGTCGCCGCGATCGCAGCCGGGGGAATGGAGGGGCTCATGCGTGTCGCCGAGGTCATGCGCCGGTCGATCGAGGTCGTGCATCTGCACGAGCCACTGACGCGGGTCCGCGAGCGCTTCGATGCCACCGGGCTCGACGCCATGCCCATCGTCGACGGCGACCGCATCGTGGGCATTCTGGGGCAGGCCGACCTCGAGCAGGCGCTCGGGTCCCGTATCGATGTGGAAGCCGGTGCCGTGCGCGATCTCGACGCGCCGGAGGCGGCCCATTGCCTGGAGACGCACAGCGTCGAGGAAGCCCGGGCCGTCATGGACAGCGCCGGCCTCGACTGGCTCATCGTTCTCGACGGGCGGGAGGAGCTGGCGGGCCTGGTCGGCCGGGCCGATCTGCCGAGCACCGGCCGGCGGGCCGCGGCCCCGCCGCCGCGGCCCGGAGCCGACGACGCCCGCGAGGACCATGCCGGGCTGAAGGTCTACGCCCAGCAGCCCCGCCTGCAGTCGGCGCCGGGCGGCCCGCGACGGCCCCGGCCCGGCGAGCCTCCGGCCACGTAGGCCGGCGCTGAGGCCCGGCGGATGGACGAGGCGTCCCTCGGCCGCGTGGGGATCGGGCTGGCCGGAATCGCCCTCCGCCTCGGCGTGGCGGCGCTTCTGGGCTTCCTCATCGGGCTCGATCGCGAGATCCGGGGCCATGCGCTCGGGCTCCGCACCAACATGCTGGTCGGCGTCGGCGCCTGCCTCTTCGGCATCCTCACCGTTCAGATCGTGGCCCTCTGGGGTCACGGCCCCGGTCAGGTCCGCATCGACCCGACGCGGGTGGTGGAGGGCATCATCGGCGGCATCGGCTTTCTCGGCGCCGGCGCCATCCTCCGCTCGCGCGGCGAGGTCAAGGGCGCCACGACCGGCGCCACGATCTGGGCCGTGGGCGGCGTCGGCCTCGCCGTCGGCTTCGCCTTCTACGCCGCCGCCGTCGCCGCCACCCTCGTCATCCTCTTCATCGTGACCGTGCTGGGATTTCTCGAGCGACGGCTGCTCGAGCCCGATCGCCCGGACCGGGAACCTGCCCGGTCGCCGCGGGAGCCGCGGGCCTAGACCGACCGCCCTCAGGGGCTCGATGCGGCCGGCGTGTCCACGGGGACCCACGGCTTGGGCTGGCAGCCGCTCGGCGTCAGCGGCGGGCCCACCACGCAGCGCGGGTTGACCGGGGCGACCTCGACCGGGCCGGCCGCGGGCTCGGGACCGCTCGCAGCGCCGGTGACGGGACGCGGAAGCTGCATCGCCGCGCGGCTGTTGGCCCGTTCCGCCAGCTGCAGCAGCCACCAGTCGCGGGCCGAGAACCGGTCGGCCCGCTCGCAGGCCCCGTCCAGCAGCTGGTCGGCCAGCACCGTGAGGTAGGGCGGGATCGCGCAGCTGTCGTGCCAGGCCCGCTCGATGCGGTTGAGCACACCCAGCCGCTCGTAGGAGAGCGGGCCGTGGGCGGCGTCGGGCGCGGCACCCCGGGGTCGTGGGTCCACCGGCGCCGCCGGCAGGGGCTCCTCCACGGGCGGCACCGCGCGGGCCTGCGGGCCCACGCCCGGCAGCGGCTTCTTCGACTCCCCGAGCAGATCGACGAGGGCCTCCTGATAGGTGCCCGTCACCGGGTCGGCCGGCCCGCCGCCCACCAGGGAGCCCGATCTCTGAAGCGCGCCCGGCGGAAGCAGCGGCGCCGGCGGCTGCCCCTTGTCCGTGATGGCGCCCCGGAGGTCGACGAAATCGAGGCGCGCCATCGGCCGGCCGAGACGTCTCCCAGATCGCGCCGGTCAGGCGGGCGGCCCGGAGATCGGCCCCGTCGAGATAGGCGCCCGCCAGATTGGCCTGCGACAGGTCGGAGCGGGCGAGGTGCGAGCCCACCAGCCGGGCCTCCTCGAGCTGGGCGGCGACGAGCCGGGCCTGCCCGGCCCCCACGCCCGAGAGGTCGGCGGCATTGAGAACGGCCCCCCGCGCCCGGGCGCAGTCCAGATTGGCGCCCACGAGGCGGGCCTCGGTGAGGTCGGCGCGGTCCAGCCAGGCGCCCGCCAGATTGGCGCCCGGCAGGTCGGCGACGTTCAGCGCCGCCCCGGCCAGATCCGCCTCGACCAGGTCGGCCATCCCGAGCTTCGCGTCGCGCAGCCTCGCACCGCGCAGATCGGCCTTGTGCAGCCGGGCCCCCGAGAGGTCGGCCCGGCCGAAGCTCGCCGCCGCCGCGACCGTCCGGCAATAGCGCCGGCCGTCGCCGTCATAGGTGACGAACCCGCCGCAGCGATCGAACTCGGTCTCCGGCACGTCGCCCAGATCCGCGGAGGCGAGCCCCGCATCGTCGAACCGGGCGCCGAACAGGTCGGCCCCGCGCAGATCGGCGTTCCTGAGGTCGGTGCCGCTGAAGTCGGCGAAGCGCAGGTCCCGGCCGCGCAGGTCGAAGCCGCTGCCGACGCGCGGGCCGAGCGCGGTGGCCTCCGGCGCGAAGCTCTTGCCCCGCACGACGAGGTTGCGGCGCATGTCGAGCGGCGTCGTCGGCGCCTCGAAGAGGAGGTAGGAGAGACACTGCATCTGGCGCGGCGGTGCCCCGTCGAAGGGCGCCACCGGCCGGACGGTGCCGAAAGGCCACCACCAGGAGCAGGTCTCCGGCAGCGCGGGAGGCACCGCGACCGACCCCGCCACCGATGCGTGGACACGCCCAGTGGCCGAAGCTCGTTCGGGTCGACCGTGCAGGGATCGACGCCGCGCGGGCCCTTGTCGGTCAGCTGCACATAGCCGGTCGGCTCGGAGGGGCGGTCGGCGGGGAGCGTGGCGACCACGGTCGAGAACAGGATGGCGGCGGCGGCGACGAGGCCCAGCGCCACATAGCCGGCGCCGCCGACCATCCGGCGCCTGGCCCGCGAAAGCCTGCCGCCGCTGCGGGCGGAGCGCGTGCCGAGCCCCCGGATCGTCAGGAACCACATGGGCCCGATCAGGACCACGTCGGCCACCACCAGGATCATGTGGAAGGCGGTGATGTGCCGCGCATGGTAGGGCAGGAAGCGGATCTGGACGAAGATCAGGGCGGCGATCGGCAGCAGGATCACCAGGAGCCAGAGCAGCAGCCCGACGCCCGGGCGAAAGCGCCCGAGCCCGCCCAGCAGATACTGGGTCACCGGGAAGGACGGGCCGAAGGGAGCGCCGGCGGCACCCGCCCCCTGCCCCTTGCGGGCCTCCCGAACGCACAGGGCCAGCTGATAGAGCTGGAACAGGAGGTAGGCGTGGAGGGCCAGGAACAGCATCGGCCCGATGACGTAGAAGCCGACGATCGGCAGGTCGACATTGAGGATCGGCAGCCGCACCGCGGTGCCGCGCAGCAGCTGCTCGTGGGTGGTGGCGGCGACGGTGGTGACGAAATAGGCGGCGAAGCTGCTGAACCAGAAGAGCGCCCGGCGCACCTCCGCCGTGGCCTCGTCCAGCCGCTTCACCGCACCCCCGTCCTCCGCCATGGGCTCCCCCGCCCGGCGCCCAGGAACCCCCGGCCGAGCCTCGGCGACACCCGACGAGGCTGCGCCCCGAGACCGTCCCCGTCAACCGCCGGGCGTATCCGTTACGGCGCGCCGCGCGCGACGGGTGGGGCGCTCAGAGGCTCGGAGGCCCCCGCGGCGAGGACGAGGCAATGACAAAGGTCGCAGCCCGATCGACGACCGACGGTCCAGGTGACGCCGCTTCGTGCCCCGGGCCGAGCCGCCGCAGCTTCGCGCACGGCATGGCGCCGGGCCGGGCCATGGGCCCTCGGATCGAGTTCGAGGGTGACAAAAAAGAGAAAGACCTTTTCTTCTTCTCTTCTTCTACGGCCCGAGGGGCTTCTGCCCCGCGCTTCTCTGGGCCGATCGGGCTCGGGCTCGGGCTCGGCCTTGGCCAGCTCGGCCAGGCGCTGCTCGCCGCGGCGGATGAACCAGTCGGCGAAATCGGGAAAATCGTGGGCGAGCTGGGCGATCGGCGAGAGGGGAAGCTCGTCGGGGAGGTCGGGGACGCCCGGGTGGCGGGGCACCCAGACGATGCGGTAGCCGGGCGGTGCGATGGGCTCGCCCGAGGCGGACCAGGACAGGGCGGGAAGCTCGGCTCGGCGGCGGGAGCGGGCTCGCTCGGGGCGACGGGCGCCTCGGGCGTGGCCGCCGCCGCCTCGCGCGCCGCCTCGCGCAGCGCGGCCCGGCCGGCCTCGGCGCCGATGAAGTCGGCGAGGCGGGGCGCGGCGGCATGGGCCGGGCCCAGCGGATGCTGGCCGTAGCCCGCCATCGAGTCGCGATGCTGCTCGGGCGGGGCGGTGGCGGCCGGGCGCACGGCCTTGGGCTCGGTCGCCTGCTCGAAGGTGCGCCGCACCAGCTGGACCAGCCGCTTGGCCGGGCTCCGGCCGCGGTTGGCCTCGTAGACGATGAACATCAGGGCGCGGCGGTCGCCCATGTCGACCAGATGCTGGAGATCGGCCATGGCCGTCTCGATCAGCAGCCGCTCCTGCTCGTCGAAGGGCAGCTCGCGGGCGGCCCGGTAGCTGGGCGACGAGCCGAGAAAACTCGTGGTCGGCGACGAACGCCAGGATTTCTTCCTCGGTCGCGGCCTCGACCTCGGCGACCTCGGCCGGGGTGAGCCCGGCGGCGAGGCGCCGGGCCAGCCGGCAGCGACGGGCGCCGGGCAGCGAGACGGGCGAGCGGGAGGGGTAGGGAGAAGGCATTTCTCCTCTATAGGGGATTTTGTACCTCCTGTCAATGCCGAATTCGACTTCCCCCGTGCGCGTTGCGCGGACCACGGGCGGGGTGTCTGCCTACGGCGCGGATGATGCCTCCAGCTCCGAGTAGGCCCGGCGCCAGCGCTCGACTGACCCGGCTCTCCAGAAAGTAGAACAAAAAAGAAAAACAGAACATCCAAATGGATTTGTTCACTTCTGGTTCACGATCAACAATGTGTTGAGGGGGTCATAGCATCGGACACTGTCGATCGTTCAGCCGATCGTTCCGCTTCCCCGGGGTGCGGCTGTCCGCTGTTGGGTTGCCCGCACGCCACGGTGGGAGGCAGGGTTGTCGGGCCTCGAGTCGACGTTTGGAAAAAGACGATGCACAGAGCCAGCACCCTGGTCCTCACCATGGCGCTTTTGTTCTCCATGGCCGCCCTTCTTTCGAGGTACGAGCCCGGAGACGCGTCCACCCTGCAGAGGACGAGCGGACGGCATGGGGCAGCCGGCCCGGAAGGAGCGCTCTTCGGCGCCGCCTGGGTCGTCGACGGGGACACCATCAGGATCGGGGCCACGCGGATTCGTCTCGAGGCCGTCGATGCGCCGGAGAAGAGAGCAAAACTGCCGGATCGGCGCCGACTCGTGGCCCTGCGGCCAGCGTGCAGCCGCAGCGCTCCAGTCCCTCATCGGCGGACGCCCCGTCGCCTGCGAGCCGCATTACAAGGACCGCTACGGCCGCGACGTCGCCACCTGCCGCGTGGACGGCACCGACCTCGGGGCGTGGCTCGTGGCCCATGGCTGGGCGCTGGCCTATCGCCACTACGGGACGCAATACGTTGCCGACGAGAACGAGGCGCGCAGCGCCGGGATCGGGGTGTGGCAGGGAACGTTCGTGCCACCGTGGGACGAGCGGCGAGGGCGTCACGACGAGGTCGATGCGGCGACGTATCGGGCGGGGTGACGCAGGCCGCTTTGCCTGCCGCCCGGGCCCTGGTAGGCTGATCACCGAGGAGGGACGCTCGACAAGGCGATGCGCATGGAGGAGCTTTACGACGAGGATGTCTATGCTTGGGACTGGGGCCAAATCGCGGCATTGCATGGCCTCGCCGCAACGCGCTGGGATTGCATGACGAACCCGACCTGACGGCACTGCCCCAGGAGTGCTCGTACACAGTGGACCAGCTCCTCGACGAAGCGTGGTATCCGACCGTCCGCGAAGACCATCTTAGACCGGGTCTACCCAGGGCGCGGTGCACCGCAATTGCTATCTCGCGGCGATCGTCTCCAGCCGCTCAAGGCTCCACACCGCATCAGCCAAACGAACATACACGTCTTGCCGCGCCTCGATATCGGCCTTCCGGAACTCCGTGTGGGCTCTAAACGGTATGCCGGCATCCAATATCACCCTCTTTAGTCCCGGATTACGGTCGTATGCCTGTTCATGAAGGGTTTGCGCCAGAGAGTGCTGTTGGAGATAATGGGAGCGCTTCTTCTCAAAAGACAGGTCGCCATAGCTCCGATTGAAGCTTCGCGGGAGGAGAAGCAGTGCTCCTAGCCTATTCCTATACTCCTCAAATTCATCCTCGGTTTGGAACTCGCCACGATGGCGCTCATAGTCGTGAGCGACGATATGTTCAATATCGTAACCCTGAGCCCCCGAGGAAATCAAATAGGAGGACAGATTTTCGCCAAGCCCTATCCGCCTATCCAACCAAGCGGTCAATCGCGCAAGAAACCGCCGAACCGTCTTCCTATTAGATCCCCATAGGCCGAACTTTGTGTTCGTTTGGAAGTCTCCGGTATCTTGTTCGATGCGCTCCCGTAGCAATCCAACTATCTCACGCGGACTTCTTCCCCGAATCTCCCGAAGCACAAGGAACATCGCATACTGCATTGTGTTGTAGTCAATCGAACGTCCGTGCCACATACGGCGAGCAATCAGTATATCAACAAATGTCGCCACCAAGTCGGCCTTCTGCCAAACGATCTCCTCGGAGTCCGTGGGGAGGATTGGCGCCATCATGAGAGGGTACTGCATGGTGAAGTTGGCAAGGCCATTGCAGTAGATAGCCTCGTGTTTCGACGTGAGGCTCGAAGACGCGTCGTTTAGACGGATGTACCAACCCGTGTAGAAGTCAAAATCTCGTTCAACAAAGCGCACGAAATCCTGCGCCTTTAAGAGCCCAAGCAGGCGTCCCGAGTTCTGACCCATCGATGGACTCTGTACCAATTCGATCGAAGTCCTGTGGTGTTGCACCAGCTTGGCGCTCACGGATAGTTTCGGCGTGACGAGCGCGCAGCCAGCTCTTAATGGCGTCGGCATCTCCCTCTTCTCTATCTGGAGAAGCCGGTCGATTTGCTGCTTCCAGAGATGATTGAGTCGTTTCTAACCTCCTCCTCGCCCGCATTTGCCAAAAGATGGCTTTTTAGCATGTCGGTGGGAGACAGTGGGAGCCCTCGGTCATTCATGGTTTCGAAAATGGCGTATCCATCGTCGTCTGTGGGGGTTTTTATCTCAACTAAATAGACCCGCTCGATTAGCCAGTCCGCGAACATTGACCGAGCGTCGGCGCTGACCTCTTTCGGCATGAGTTCGCTAATGTCGTCATATCTCTCAAGTATGTTCCGTACACTTTCCGGCGCGCCATCCCGGTTGAACGGCCGCTCATGATAGAGCGCCTCCATCGCTCCTGTACGCTCCGGCACATCGAGATTATATGAGTTAGATCCGAATTGCCTGGTGAAGATCAGATCTGCAATCTGCTTTCGGTCGTCTTCTTCGGTTAGGCCATGCAGGACCCAAATAAGTAGGATTGATAGCGACGTCAGTCTCTGCTGTCCGTCTATGACGCTTGCCTTCCCACCTTCGCCACTAACGATGATGGAGCCTAGAAAATAGACAGGGTACGTTGCTACTTGTGACCGCGGATGTTCGGGCTTCCATGTCAAGAGAAATCGAGCCGTAAGATCGTTGATGAGTTCGCTGATCTCCTTATTGCGCCAGCGATATTCTCGCTGGAAATAGTCGATCGTATATTTTTTTCCGCCGAGTAGCTCGCGGACATTCCGAGCCTTCGCATCGATACTCGTCATTGGATACGCTCCTTGTCTTCCTTGGGATACCGCTCAATGACGGTAGCTCGCGACGCGCCCGGCCCTTCAATGGCAGTTATCGGGCAGTTCGTCGATAGGCTCGATCGGGGTGATAGGGGGCTCGGCTTCCCGGGCGTGGTGGAGGTTCTCGACGACCTTGCCCTTGATACCCAGGATACGCTTGGGTGGCGTTGCGATGTCACCGTATCTCTCGTACGGCCCTGCCTGTCGAGACCGAAAGCAGATCAACTTGATCGCGTCGTGCAGGGGCGCAGCATAGGGGTGTGGCCCGGTGGGTCCGGGCCCGTCGGAGGGAGCGGCAGCGATGCGCCTCTTCAATCGTCAGGGCGGCAGCCCGGCCTGGGGCCGGCCGTCCGCCGGCGCGCTTCGGGCCATGGCGGCGCTGGACGAGCCCGGCCTCGGCGCCTCGCCCGCGACCCGGGCCCGCCTCGCGATCAGCCGTCCGACCGGCCACCCTCGGCCGGAGGACGCCGGCAGCCTCGCCGAGCTCGACCGCAGGCCGGACGAGGTGGCGTGGCTGATCGTCCGCGCGATCTCGGTGCGAGCGGCCTAGAGACAAAAAAATCAGGCGGGGGCGGCGATGGCCTCGGCGAGCGCCACGAGGCGCTTGGCCTCGGCGACGTGGAGGTTTTCCACCAGCTTGCCGTCGACGAGAACAACACCTTTGCCCTGGGCCTGGGCGGCCTCGAAGGCGGCGATGATTTTCTTGGCGTCGGCGACCGCCTCGGGGGTGGGGCCGAAGACGGCGTTGGCGGCCTCGAGCTGCTTCGGGTGGATGAGGGTCTTGCCGTCGAAGCCGAGCTCCCGGCCCTGCTCGCAGCTCGCCCGGAATCCCTCCTCGTCGGCGAGGTCGAGATGGACGCCGTCGAGGATGGCGATGCGGGCGGCGCGGGCGGCGAGGAGGCAGAGGCCGAGCGAGGGCAGCATCGGCAGGCGGAGCGGCGTGTGTCGGGCCTGGAGGTCCTTCGTCAGGTCGGAGGTGCCCATGACGAGGCAGGCGACCTGCGGCGCGTCGGCGATCTCCTCGGCATGGAGGATGCCGCGGGGCGTCTCCATCATGCACCAGACCGGAAGGCCGGGCGGCGCGCCGTTGGCCTCGAGCACGGCCAGGGCCCGGCGCACCCCGTCGGCGCTCTCGACCTTGGGGAGGAGGATGGCGTCGGCGCCGCTGCCGGCCATCGCCGCGAGGTCGGCCTGGCCCCAGGGAGAGTCCAGGCCGTTGACCCGGACCACGAGCTCGCGCCGGCCATAGGCCGTCTTGTCCTGGAGCGCCTTCAGGATGGCCGCCCGCCCGTCGGCCTTGGCGTCGGGCGCCACCGCGTCCTCGAGGTCGAGGATCAGCCCGTCGGCCGCGAGCGTCTTTCCCTTGTCCAGCGCCCGCGGGTTGGAGCCCGGCATATAGAGAAGACTGCGGCGCGGGCGGACGGCGGTCATGGCGGCTTTTTTCCTCTGGCTGCGCTGCCTCGCTATAGCGCAGGGGCCGGGTCGAGGAAAAGCCGGGTGCTCGAGGGTGAGGGCGCGCGACCGGGCGGGCGGCGCCGGGCCCGCGCCCGAAGTCGCCGGACTTTCCGGCGGGTGGCCGCCATGTGCATCGTTCCAACCGCCCGGAAGCCGCCCTAAGATGGCGCCCATGCCGCTGCCGGAGCGTCGCCGCCCGTCCTTGCCCGCGTCGCCGCTGATGGCCCGGCGGCTGCTCGACAGCCTTCCGGCGAGAACGGCTGTCCTCGACCGGGAGGGCCGCGTCGTCCTGGTGAACCGCGCCTGGCGCCGCTTCGACGCCAACGGGTCGAGCGGCCGGAAGGCCGGCGTCGGGGTGGACTATGTCGAGGTCTGGAGCCGTGCCGGGGCGGCCGATGCGACGGCGGAGGCGGTGGCCCTCGGCCTGCGCCGGGCGCTGGCGGAGGGCGTGGAGCTCGCGCTCGACTATCCATGCCACGCGCCGACCGAGGAGCGCTGGTTCACCCTGCGCGCCACCCGCTTCGTGCTGGACCGCCGGGCCTGGCTGCTGGTCGCCCACGAGGACGTCACGAGCCTGAGGAAGGCCCGGCGGGTCAAGGACGAGTTCATCGCGACCGTGCGTCACGAGCTGCGCACGCCGCTGACGGCGATCCTGAGCGCCATGGCGATGGTCGAGGGGGGCCGCAGGGGGGCCACGGCGGACGCGCCCGCGGTCCAGAACCTGCTCGAGATCGCCGGCCGCAACGCGCGCCGCCTCCTGGCGCTGGTCAACGACCTGCTGGACGCGCAGCGCCTCGGTCTGGCGGGCCCGCTGCTCGAGCGGCGCCGCATCGATCTCGGCATGCTGGTCGACACGGCGGTCGGCGCCGAGCGGCCGCGGGCCGCCGCCTGCGGCGTGACGCTCCGCCTCGCCGCCCGGCCGGACCGGCCCCTGCCGGTCCAGGCCGACCCCGACCGGCTCCATCAGGTCCTGGGCACGCTTCTCGGGAATGCGGTGCGGGTCTCGCGGCCGGGCGACGCCGTCGAGGTCGCCCTCGAGGCCGGGCCGGATTCCGTTCTCCTCCGGGTCGAGGACCACGGGCCCGGGGTGCCCCACGCCCTGCGCCATCGGCTCTTCGCGCGCCTGTCGGCGGCCGAGCACGGTGCCGCACGGCACGGCGACGGCACCGGGCTCGGCCTCAGCCTCGCCCGGACGATCGTCGAGGCCCATGGCGGCGCCATGGGCTTCGACGGCCCGGCCGAGGCGCGGCGGCCGCTTCTGGCTGAGGCTGCCGCTGGCCTCGGCCCGACCGGACGGGTGAGGCGGGGCCGGCTTCGGTGCCGGTGCCCGTCGGCGACCACGGCCGCGGAGCTTTCGAGGCATGGCGGCGGCACCTTGTCGGGCGGCTCGCCAGGGGTCGGCTCCGACAGCCCGGCCCCGGGCGGCGGCGCATTCCGGCGCCGCCGCCCGATCGTGGGGTGTCTCAGCCGAAGCTCGAGCCGAAGCCGCTCTCGGCGCGCCGCCAGCCCTGGGCCGCGCGGTAGTCGGGGTTGGCGCGGACGAACGCCTCGACATGCTGGTCGGCCGCCTCGGCGGCGATGTCCGGGACATCCGACGGCACGAGCCGCAGGTCGCTCATCAGCTCGCGCGGCGAGTAGGTCAGGAGCTCGGCGCGGACGCGCCGATACTCGCGCTGCCTGATCCGAAACAGCTGGATGCGCTTGATCAGGTCCATGATACCGGTCTCCACTACGACCGGCTTCGGGGGTCGTTCGACCCGGGAAAGCCGGGAGGTTGCCATCGACCGCCCTAGGGCGGTCATCCCTCCCCGATCCTGTGGACCGACTGTGCGGCCCTGACGACCCAAAAGGGCATGCCCGAGCGGACCCACCAGGGGCTCTGGCGCATCGCAGCAATGCGCACACGTAGGTCAAACGTTTTACATATATATTTCAATTTGTTACGTGGAGGATTTTGAATGTTGCGGCGCAGCACAATTTTCGCGCGTTCGGCTGGGGTGGCGTGCAGTACGCACTGGAATACGCACATTCGGGCTCGGCGAGGGCTCGGCCAGGCGGTAGCAGCGCGGCGCCGAAGCAGCTAGTCTCGGGGCAGGCCGGACGATGCCGGCAATCGGGGAGGACGCCGGATGAAGACGATCAAGGGACCTGCCATCTTCCTCGCCCAGTTCGCGGGCGACACGGCACCGTTCAACACGCTGGACAGCATCTGCGCCTGGGCCGCCGGGCTCGGCTACAAGGGGGTCCAGATCCCCTCCTGGGACGGTCGGCTGTTCGACCTCGAGAAGGCGGCGACGAGCAAGACCTACTGCGACGAGGTCAAGGGCACGGCGGCCAGGCACGGCCTCGCCATCACCGAGCTCAGCACGCATCTCCAGGGCCAGCTCGTGGCCGTGCATCCGGCCTATGACGAGGGCTTCGACGCTTTCACCGTCCCTGCCATGCGCGGCAACCCCAAGGCGCGCCAGGAATGGGCGGTGCGACAGATGACGATGGGGGCCAAGGCCTCGGCGAATCTCGGGCTCGGCGCCATGGTGACCTTCTCGGGCGCCCTCGCCTTCCCCTACCTCTATCCCTGGCCGCCGCGCCCGGCGAGCCTGATCGACACGGCCTTCTCGGAGATGGCGCGGCGCTGGCGGCCGATCCTCGACGCCTATGACGAGGCGGGATGCGACGTCTGCTACGAGATCCACCCGGGCGAGGATCTCATGGACGGCGCCAGCTTCGAGATGTTCCTGGCGAAGGTCGGCGGGCACAGGCGCTGCTGCATCAACTACGACCCCTCGCACTTCGTGCTGCAGGCGCTCGACTATCTGGCCTTCATCGACATCTACCACGAGCGCATCAAGGCTTTTCACGTGAAGGACGCCGAGCTCAACCCGGACGGGCGGCAGGGCGTCTATTCGGGCTTCCAGGACTGGGTCCACCGGGCCGGCCGCTTCCGCTCGCTCGGCGACGGCCAGGTCGACTTCTCCGGCGTCTTCAGCAAGCTCACCGCCCACGACTATGACAGCTGGGCGGTGCTGGAGTGGGAGTGCGCCCTCAAGCATCCCGAGGACGGCGCCCGCGAGGGAGCGCCCTTCATCCGGGACCACATCATCCGGGTGACCGAGACGGCGCTGGACGACTATGCCGGCAGCGGCACGGTCGACGAGGCGGCCAGCCGCCGCGCCCTCGGCCTCGACCGCTGAGGGCCTGGCCATGGTGAGCGGGACCACGGAGAGCCGAACAAAAAAGCTGCGGCTGGGGATGGTGGGCGGCGGCCAGGGCGCCTTCATCGGCGCCGTCCACCGCATCGCGGCCCGGCTCGACGACCGCTACGAGCTGGTTTCCGGCTGCTTTTCCTCGACCGCGGAGCGGTCGAGGGCTTCGGCCGCGGAGCTGGGCGTGGCGCCGGACCGGGCCTACGCCAGCTTCGCCGAGATGGCGGACGCCGAGAAGGCGCGGCCCGAGGGCATCGAGGCGGTCTCGATCGTGACGCCCAACCACGTCCACTTCCCCGCCGCCGCGGCGTTTCTCGAGGCCGGCATCGACGTCATCTGCGACAAGCCGATGACGACGACGCTCGAGGACGCGCGAAAGCTGGCGGAGCTCGTGAAACGCTCGGGCTGTGTTTTTGTTCTTACCCACAACTATACGGGCTACCCGATGGTGCGGCAGGCGCGCCAGATGGTGGCGGACGGGCTATTGGGAAAGATCCGGGTGGTGCAGGCGGAGTACGCCCAGGACTGGCTCACGACCAAGCTCGAGGACACAGGACAGAAACAGGCGGCGTGGCGCACCGACCCCAAGCAATCGGGGCCGGTGGGCTGCACGGGCGACATCGCCACGCACGCGATGAACCTTCTCGGCTTTGTCACCGGCCTGCGGCCGGAGACACTCTCGGCCGACCTCACGAGCTTCGTGCCGGGCCGCGTGCTCGACGACAACACGCATGTGATGCTGCGCTTCGAGGGCGGGGCCAAGGGCATGCTCTGGGCGAGCCAGGTGGCGCCCGGCAACGAGAACGCGCTGCAGGCTCCGCGTCTATGGCGAGAAGGCCGGCCTCTCCTGGGCCCAGGAGGACCCGAACTATCTTCATTTCACGCCGCTGGGCGAGCCGCCCCGCCTCATCACCCGCGGCGGCGCCGGCTCGGGCCCGGTGGCCGGCCGCGTCACGCGCGTCCCGCCGGGCCATCCGGAGGGCTATCTCGAAGGTTTCGCCACGATCTACAGCGATGCGGCCGAGCTGATCTGGGCGAGGAAAGAGGGCCGGGAGCCGGACCCGGCGGCGACGGGCGTGCCGACGGTGCAGGATGGAGTCGACGGGGTGGCGTTCATCGCGGCCGTGGTGGAGTCCAGCAAGGCGGACGGAAAGTGGGTGGCGGTGGGGCGGTAGCGAGCTGCGGCATTTCTAGAGCAGCAACGGCCGAGATCCCTGTCACTTCGTTACGCGCTCTTGCCCGAGCCGAAATCCGGCGAGGTGACAATAATCACAGACATTCGTATCCGAGATTGTTAGGGCTCGCCGAATAACAAAGGTGCCGGTGCACTGGCGGCAACGGCACCGATCCGCCGCTTCGAATCCCCGGGTTGGCTCGTCATGGGCCGGCAGATGCGAGGTGGTGGCACGTGCTCTGTTAGCGACCTTCTGGAATTCGCTGGTGAGCCTCGTCCTGTCGGCGATGCTTCCCGTTTTCCTTCGACCCCAATCCTGCGCGATCGGCGGGCGGAGAGCCCGGATGCGTAAGCTGTCGATGAGCCTCCTCGGCCCCCTTCTGCTCGTGTCGCTGGTGGCTGCGTGCGCCACGGCCCGCGCGCCGGCGCCTTCCGGGCCGGTCGTCGCCGCTGCGAGTGTCAGCACCGGCCTCGCCTATCGCCCGCTGCCGGCGGCGAGGCTGGCCGATCCCGGCATGCGCGCCGGAGTCCAGCAGTGCGAGGCCAGCGGCAAGCCGCACTGCCGCGAGTACGGGGTCCCGGGCAAGCCGCAGGAGAGCTTCACCGAGGGCGTGGACCCGCAGATCGTCGCCGCGTTCGTCGTGGGTGGGATGAAGCCCGGGCTCGTGTCGGCGGACTGCCGCTTCATCGGCCCGACGGGGGAGCCGGAGGTGATCGTCGGCATACCGGATCTCGACGTGCCCTCGGGCCTGCCGGCAGACCAGACGCTGACCCTGAGCTGCCCGCTGAAGCTCGATTCCACCGTTCCGGCCGGAACCGGGCGGGTCGAGCTGTGGCTCAACGGTCATCTGGCCTCGAGCCTGCCGTTCACCGTGAAGGGCGGCGCCTAGCGTCCTTGAACGACGCCGGTTGCGGCGCTGGAGAGAAGGCAGGCCCCAGCCGACGGTGCCGGCTGAGGAGGCGAGCGATGGTGGGGTTCCCGATCCTCCGGCGGCGGCAGGTAAGTCGCACGAGATCCCGACTCTTGCCGGCCCGGGTCGCCGCCGAGGGCGGCCTGCCCGAGCGCAACGGGCTCGACGGCGCGCCCGCCCCGATGGGGGCGGCGGGGTCTCTGTCACGGCGGCTGCTTCCGGCCGCCTCCGGCGTGCTCTTGGTGCTGGGCGCCTGCGCAGCGCCGAGCTCGAGCGGCTCGAGCTTCACGCCTGAAGCTTACGCGGCCGAGCAGGAGGCCTACCGCACCGATCCGACCTACCGGGCGGCGAGCATCGACAGGTGCGTCGGAGACCGGGCAGCCGAGCCGCAGGCCGCCCGCGAGACGGTGGCGCACATGCTGGGCGTCGATCCGGCAAAAGTCGACGATATCTACTGCGAGCGGCTCATCGCCGCGGTGGCCGACGGCCGCGTCAGCTACGAGGACTATGCGGCGATCGCCGGCCATCACGCCGACCCCGCGGCAGCGCGCCGGCTCATCGATGCGCTTTCGGTCACGTCGACGGAACCGACCTCGCTGAGGATGGCGTCCGCCAGCCAGCTCGATGCCTACGCCGGCCTCCTGAGGCGGACCGGACGGGCGGGCGAGGCGGACCACATCGCAGCCGATGCGGCGAAGCTCCGCCAGTCGGAGCGGGAGCTCCAGACGGCGGAGCGGGCGGCCCGCGAGGGACGCAGCTACCAGACCAGCACCTATCTGGGCTTCGCGCCGGATCGGCTTCTGGAGCAGTACGCGACCGAGCTGCGGAGCCTGGGTCGAACGACGGACGCCCAGCAGGCCGAGGCGGTGGCCGCGCAGTACCGGGAGGACCAGGCCGGGTCGGTCAACGCGCTGATGCATCGGCGCGCCGGCGGGTCGTCATGAGCCGGGTGACGCCGGGCCGAGGGCCGTCAGGATGGCAGGTGCCTCCCTCGCTGTTCGCGCTTCCCTCCCCCGGCACTTCTGCTTAGAGCCGTCCGCGACGGACGGCGTCGGGGGGAAAAGGCTCATGCAGGTCTGCATTTTCGGCGCCGGTGCGATCGGCGGCTACCTCGCGGCCCGGCTCGCCCGCGCGGGCAAGCCGGTCTCGCTCCTCGCCCGGGGTGCCCATCTGCAGGCGATCGTCTCGGCCGGGCTGAAGCTCGAGACCCCGGAGGAGAGCTTCGTCGTCCATCCCCGGGCCAGCGACGACCCGAGCGCGCTGGGGCCCCAGGATCTCGTCATCGTCGCCACCAAGACGACGGCGCTGCCGGCGGTGGCCCGCTCGATCAGCCCGCTGCTCGGCCCCGACACCTCGGTGGCCTTCGCCCAGAACGGCGTGTTCTGGTGGTACGGGGACGGCTTCGCGCCCGGGGGGACGGCCCTCGATCTCGGCCGCCTCGACCCCGACGGGGCCCTGCACCGGCTGATCGGGCCGGAGCGGAGCCTGGGCATGGTGGTCTACTCGCCCAACGAGATCCGGGAGCCGGGCGTCGTCTCGAACACCGGCAAGCGAAACCGCTTCGTGCTCGGCGAGCCCGCCTCGGGCGGCACGGCGCGCGCCGAGGCCGCCCGGGCCCTCCTGGCCGGCGCCGGCTTCGAGGTGGAGGTCACCACCGACATCCGGGCCGCCATGTGGGCGAAGCTGCTGAGAAATGTCGGCAGCGGGCCGCTGGCGGTGCTGGGGGAGTGCCGCTCGAGCGACCTCGTGGACGACCCGGCCGTGGCGGCGATCGGCCGAAGCCTCGCCCAGGAAGCGACGGCCGTCGCCGCCGCGCACGGCTTCCGGGATCTCGGCGTGGATCTGGATGCGCTCGGCCGGCCGGGCAGCCGCCCGGTCCACAAGCCCTCGATCCTCCAGGACCTCGAGCGCGGGCGGCCGATGGAGATCCACAGCATGGTGGCCGTGGTGCAGGACCTCGCCCGCTCCAGCGGCGTGCCCACGCCGACCCTGGACATCGTCCTGCCGCTGATGGTGCTCAAGGCGCGCACGGCCGGCTGCTATCCTGCCCAGGCAGCGTGATCGCCGCCCGGAAGCATCGTCACGCTCAGTGCCGGCGCCGGGAAATTGTCACGGTGCACCGCGTGCCGCCGGTCGCGCGGTCCTCCATCTCCATCGCTCCGTCGAGCTGCAGGACGAGCAGGCGGGCGATCATCAGGCCGTTCCCTCGCCTAGGCTCGGCACGACGGGCGATGCCGCTGTCCTCCACCACCAGCCGCCAGGCCTCCGGGTCGGCGGTGAACCTGACCGTGACGCGACCGCCTCGCCCACTTGGGAATCCATAGGCGAGCGCGTTGCCGACGAGCTCCTCGGCGATGAGGCCGAGGGTGATCGCGGGGCCTATCGGAAGCAGCACATCGGCCGCTTTGCAGGTGAGTGTCGGGCCGCCCGGCCGGCGGAGCATGGCGGCGAGATCGACGCAGAGATCTCGGAGGTAGACGTGGAAGGGCAGACAGGCCGGGCCGGCCGTGCGGGACAGCCGCTCGGCGATCGCCGCCACGGCCAGGAAGCCGGCGCGCCGCTCGTCCGAGGCGACGCGACCGTAGAGCGGCTGGACGACCGGGTCGGCCACGGGACGGCCAGCCACAACGAGCGAGTCCCCGCCGACGAAGGCGGAGGCGGCTCGTGCGACACCCCCCCCGTTGAGGCGGCTCGGCGAATCGAGTGTCATCTGCATCTCCCTGTCGGCGGAAGCCCCAATGACCTTTTGCGGATGAGCGGATCCTGTCGGGCTTTGCGCCGGGCGGCGCTAACCTGGATCAGCCGCCCGCAACCCATGCGGTGCGGCGGGCCTCAGCCGGGCAGCAGGGGCTGGTCCTGGTCGAGATAGCCGCCGTGCCATTCGGCGAGAGCCTGCAGGCCCGGCGGATCGTGGAGCTCGACCCGGCCGCCGCGGAAGGTCACGAGGCGGCGCTCGCGCAGCTGGCGGAGGACGCGGTTCACGTGGATGGCGGTCAGGCCCAGCGCGTCCGCCAGGTCGTACTGGCTCAAGGGGCAGGCATAGCCGGCCTCGGAGCCGAGCCCGACGAGCCGGAGACGCTGGCCGAGCTCGATCAGGAGATGGGCGGTGCGGACCAGCGCGCTGCGCCGGCCGATGCCGACCAGATGCTCGACCACCATCGCCTCGTCCCGCGACGCGGCCCACAGGATCGCCGCCGCCACGCGCGGCTGGCTCCGGAAGCCGTCCAGCATCTGCCGCGCCGAGACCTCGGCCACGACGACGTCGGTGAGGGCGGCGAAGGAGTGGTCGGAGGTGCGCATCAAGACGCTGCGCAGGCCCATGAGATCGCCCGGTACCGGGAAGCCGATCACCTGGCGGCCGCCGTCCGGCACCAATTTGTAGGCGCAGGCCCAGCCCTCGAGCAGGACGAAGGCGTGGTGACCCACCTGCCGCTCGTGGACCAGGTCGGTGCCGGCGGCGACCGGGCGGCGCCGCGCCTCGAGCTCGGCCAGGGCCGCGAGCTCGCCTTGGCCCAGCTGCACGAACCGGGTCAGCTTCCTCACGAGCGCGCTCTCGGGCGCCGCCATCGCCAAGCTCCCACGTGAGCCGAGCGCGGTCCGGCCTCGCAGATGTCGCTCCCGGTACGGCGCACGATCGGCCTCGCGCCATGCTATCCTGGATCAGTATGGCACGATCCTCGAAGGGCTACACTTCGACGCTTGTGCCAGCGGTGAGCCTCCGCCCTTCCGGCAGGGGACTCCGCACTCCGGCCTCGAAAGGACGATCCCATGAGCCACGGACCTGGGGCAGCGGGGCTCGCGGCGCTCTCCATCTGCGAGTCGCTGCTGCTGTCGCTGACCGAGAACAAGGTCATCGACGCCGCCGAGGCCAGGGTGATCCTCGAGGACGCGGCCACGGCCCATCGCGGCGCCGTCCCGGTCGAGACGGACGGCAAGCCCCACGCCGAGGCCGCCACGATCATCGAGCTCATCCTCCAGGACGGCAACTCGGTGCGACGGCGGTGAGCGAGGATCCTCTGTTCCGCTGACTTCCTCGTTCTTTCGGCCACGTCGTAGGATCCGACGTCCGATCGGCCCGTCGCGGACGGGCCTGCCGGCCGGCGCCTCGATGCCGGCCGGGTGATCCCCTCTTTTTCGTTGCCAGGGAGCCTCGGGCGGACGATCTCCCTCCTCGGCCCGGACGGCTACGCTGGCCGCGGTCCCGGGGCCGATCCGATGGAGAGGAAGCGTGGACTATAGATATCTGGGTGGATCGGGCTTTCGCGTGCCGGTCCTGAGCCTCGGCACGGCCACCTTCGGCGGCCGGGGTGATTTCTTTCAGGCGTTCGGCACGGTCGAGGTCGAGGAGGCGCGGCGTCTCGTCGACATCTGCCTCGATGCCGGGGTCACCATGTTCGACAGCGCCGACGCCTATTCCGGCGGCGCTTCCGAGACGATCCTGGGCGAGGCGATCAAGGGGCGGCGCAATCAGGTGCTGATCTCGACCAAAACCGCGTTCCGGATGGGCGACGGCCCCAACGACGTGGGCTCCTCCCGCTTCCACCTGATCGAGGCCTGCGAGGCCGCCCTGCGCCGGCTCCAGACCGACCATATCGACCTGTTCCAGCTCCACGGCTTCGACGCGCGCACGCCGATCGAGGAGACGCTGAGGGCGCTCGACGACCTCGTCCGGGCCGGCAAGATCCGCTATCTCGGCTGCTCGAACTTCTCGGGCTGGCACCTGATGAAGTCGCTGGCCGTCGCCGACCGCCACAACCTGTCGCGCTACGTGGCGCATCAGGCCTTCTACTCCCTCGTCGGCCGGGACTACGAGTGGGAGCTGATGCCGCTCGCCCTCGACCAGAAGGTCGGCACCGTGGTCTGGAGCCCGCTCGGCTGGGGCCGCCTCACCGGCAAGATCCGGCGCGGCCAGCCGATGCCGGCCCGCAAGCCGCCTGCACAAGACCTCCGAGAAGGGTCCCCAGGTCCCGGAGGAGCAGCTCTATCGGGTCGTCGACGCCCTCGACGAGATCGCCCTGGAGACGGGCAAGTCGGTCCCGCAGGTCGCCCTCAACTGGGTGACGGGGCGGCCCACCGTCTCGAGCGTCATCGTGGGCGCCCGCAACGAGGAGCAGCTCCTGGAGAACCTCGGCGCCATCGGCTGGAGCCTGACCCCCGAGCAGGTCGCCAGGCTCGACGCCGCCAGCGACGTTCCGCTGGCCTATCCCTATTGGCATCAGACGGGCTTCGCCGAGCGCAATCCCCCGCCCCTCGCCTGAGACCGGCGCCGCCGGCTGGTCGGCCGTCGGCCAGCGCACTGGAGAAGCGTCATGGAAGAGATCGGCATCCTCGAGACCGTCTGCCGCTATCCGGTCAAGAGCATGGCAGGCGAGGAGCCGGACCAGGCCTTCGTCGGGTTCGCCGGGCTGATGGGCGATCGCGTCCATGCGTTCGTCCGGGACCCGGGGCCCAAGGGCTTTCCCTGGCACACCGGCCGCGAGCAGGAGGATCTCGTTCTTTTTCGCGCGCGCTTCCGCGCGGCCCTGGCCGCGACCCTGCCCCTCGACGTCGAGGCCTCCTTCGGCATGGCGCCCGGCGTCAATCCGGTCTTTCCGGGCGAGGAAGCCTTTGCGGTCGAGGTGACGACGCCCGAGGGCAGGACCCTGCCGGTCGGCTCGCCCGAGCTCAAGGCCGAGCTCGAGCGGCGGGCCGGCTATGCCGTGGCGCTGCGCTTCAGCGAGCGGAGCCTTTACGACTGCCGGCCGATCTCGCTCTTCGGCAACGCCACGGCCAGGGGGCTGGGCGAGGAGCTGGGCACGGCGATGGACCGCCGCCGCTTCCGGGCCAATTTCTATGCCGACTGGGCCGAGGACCGGCCCCACCGCGAGAACGAGCTGGTCGGCCGGACCCTCCAGATCGGCCAGCGCCTGCGGATCGCCGTCCTCGAGCGCGACCCGCGCTGCAAGATGATCACGATCGACCCCGAGACGGCCCGGACCGACCAGGCCCTGCTCCGCCACGTCAAGGCGGCCCACCAGGGCATGGTCGGCGTCTATGCCGCCGTGCTGGTCGAAGGCATCGTGCGCAGAGGCGACCCGATCCGGCTTCTCTGAGCGGGCGCCTCGCCTTGCGAGTCGGGAAGCCCCCATCGTCTCGGGGGCGCCGCCCGGCGGTCGGCGTCAGGCCGAGCCGCCGACCGGGCGTCGAGCGCCGTCCCGGACCGGCCGGCTCCCCAGCCTAGTTCTGAAAGGTATTGCAGTCCTGCACCTGGCCGCTGCGCAGGCCCCGCGTCAGCCACCCCACGCGCTGCTCCGACGAGCCGTGCGTAAAGCTGTCGGGGACCACGGCGCCCCGGCCGGCCTGGCGGGCGAGGCGGTCGTCGCCGATCGCCGAGGCCGTGCTGACCGCCTGGCGCACGTCGCTGTCGTCGATGTTCTGGTGGCGCTGGTTCATGTGATAGGCCCAGACCCCCGCGAGGCAGTCGGCCATGAGCTCGGTCTGCACCGAGATCGCGTTGGCGGTCCGCCCGTCCGCCTGCGCTCTCGCCCGCTGTATTTTCGCCAGGAGGCCGAGCAGGTTCTGGACGTGGTGGCCGATCTCGTGCGCGATCACATAGGCGTCCGCGAAGTCGCCGCCTCCGCCCAGCTTCTGCTGCATGTCCTCGAAGAACGACGTGTCGAGATAGAGCTTCTGGTCGTTGGGACAGTAGAAGGGCCCCATGGCCGATTGCGCGGTGCCGCAGCCGGACTGCGTCACGCCGGAGAAGAGGACCAGAACCGGCTTCTCGTATTGGATGCCGGCCTGCCGGGGGAGGATCTCCGTCCAGACGTCCTCCGTCTCGCCGAGCACCTTGGCGACGAAGAGCCCCGTCTGGTCGGTCGGCGTGCCTTGCTGGACCGACACCGATCCGGCCGACCCGTTCCCTCCCGTCACGAGCTCGGCGCCGCCGATCAGCAGGCGCGGGTCGATGCCGGTGGCCCAGCCGATCAGGCTGAGGACGAGGATGGCACCGATGCCGAGGCCGCCCTTGACGGCGCCGCCCATCCCGCGCCTGTCCTCGACATTGCTGGAGGCCCGAAGATCGTCGTCCTGCATGGCGTCGCTCCCGTCGCGGGGACCCCCACCCGATCCCGACCGCCGCGCTCCTTCGCGAGCCTTCCTGCCGCTGTCGGCGGCCCGTGGCGGGGCGAGGCCTCGGGCTTGGCCCCTCGCGCGGCCCGGAGCGAGCCTATCAGCCTGCGCAGACGGGCTCCACCGAAGATACGGACCCGGCCGAGGCGGGGACGACGCTCCGTGGTCCGCTCGCGCTTGTGTCGGACGACACAGCCGGCGCCGGGAAGATCGCATAGTCTCGCTGCGCCATCGCTCGCAGCTGGCCCGGGAGAGCCGGCAGGGGGCGTGACCAGCCGCAGGGGGGAACATGGCCGAGCCCGAGGACGAGCCGAAGCGCATCTCACCCTGGGAGGATTCGGCTCTGGGCTATCCGGCCAGCATCCGGCCGTTCCCGGCCCAGCCGACCGACTGGAGCGCCGAGCGGCGGGACACGACCTTGCACGAGCTTTTCGTGGCGACCGTTCGGGCGACCCAGGGGCGCATCGACTGGTACGACGACAAGGCGAGGCGCATGGGCCTGTGGGCGCGCGGGATCAGGACCATGGCGATCGTGCTGGCCGGCATGGCCGCGCTGGCGCCGCTCGTGGGGCCGGCCCTGCCGACCGCCATCCACGGCGTTCCGCTCAGCGTCTCCGGCGCGCAGGTGGGCTACATCGCGCTCGCGATCGCCGGGCTCCTGGTCGCCCTGGACAATTTCTTCGGCTACTCGACGAGCTGGATGCGCTATCGGGTCAGCCAGGCGGACCTGGTGCGCCGCCTCGCGCGTTTTCGGTACGACTGGACCGGGCGCCTCGCCCTTCTGGACGGCAAGGGCGGGCTCGGCCCGGCCGACAGGAAGGCGCTGGTCGATCTGCAGCGGGACTTCGTCGACGCGGTCGAGGCGACCGTCGAGCGCGAGACCCGGGTCTGGGCCGACAGCCTCAAGGTCAGCCTGATCGCCTTCGACCGCCAGAACCGCTTCGGGCCCGCGGACGCGCAGCCGGGCACGCTCGAGATCACGATCGCCGATCCGACCGCGCTCGATCCCGCCAGCCTCGAGCTGACGGTCGACGGCACGTCCGTTCCGATCGACGAGAAGGGCGTCGGCACGGTCGCCCGTCCGCCCGGCCCCTTCGCCGCGAAGCTGAAGGCCAGGACGACGGGCGGCTCGGCCGTCGCGGCCGAGGCCGGCGGCCAGGTCCAATCGGGTCAGACGACGCGCCTTACCCTCGCTCCCAAGTAGCAGCCGACCCCGGGGGGCGGGTCCAGGGCCGGGCGAGGCTCGCCTCTCACGGACCCAGACGGATCTGCTCGTCGCCGCCGATGCGCTCGTCCGTCACGGCCCGGCGGAGGGCCAGCTCGACGCTGTGCCGGCCCTGGAGCTCGCCATGGTCGATGCGGACGCCGTGCAGCCCGAAGGGCAAGGGTGTGGAGGGGCGGTCCCGGGCACCCTGCCAGCCGTCGACGCCCTGGTGGAGGATGAAGGGCTGGTCGTGCTCGACCAGGAGGTCGCGGCCGACCGGCATCGTCCTGAAGGGGGCGGAGAGCCGCCAATGCCAGGCGGTGGCCTGCGGCCGCTGGAAATTGTAGCGGGAGCGCACGGCCTCGAGCAGCTCCAGCGGCTCACCGCGCTTGGCGGCGGTCAGGAGCTTGAGGAGCTCGGCGTGGGCCCAGACCAGCGGCATGGCGCCGCCGGTGGGCTTGCCCGGGGTCAGGTAGCGATCGGGCAGCGCTGCCGTGTCCCAGACCTGCTCGGGCAGCAGGCCGCCGGGGCCGGTCATGGCCGTCATGGCCTCGAGGTAGGGAAGAGGGTCGCCGCCCCGCAGCAGCTCGAAGTGACCGCGCTCGCCCGTCAGCAGCGGCCAGGCGCGGCCGACGCCGGTGCCGTCGAAGGGCCCGCCGTCCTCGTGCTCGCCATAGCCGTCCTCGTTGTACCGGTGATAGGCGGGCCCCATGGGCGTGTCGACGCGCAGCACCCGCTCGACCACCGCCAGCGTCGATTCGAGCTTCTCGTCCTTGGCGCGGCGCAGGCCGAGGCGGGCCAGATACATGAACTCGAGCCCGACCATGGCGGCCGGCTCGACCGAGACGCCGACCCGGTTGCGGACGTCGATGCGGCCGACCAGCGGCCCGTCCGTGGTGGGGGCGATGCGCACATAGTAGCCTCCGGTCCCGGCACCGTCGGCACCGGTGCCCCGGCTCAGCGGGCCGTCATCGGCGAAAGTCCAGTCCTCGATGCGCTCGTTCCAGTAGTCGGCGAGCGATAGCAGGTAGGCGTCCTCGTCGGCATCGACGAACTCGACCGCGGCCACCAGCGCCGCCACCTCGACGGCAAGAGTGAAGGGGTTGACGCCGGCGTTCTCCTCCCAGCGGTCCTGCGGGCTGGTCGGCCCGTTGCGGGCGATGAAGGTCGCCGCGGCCCGCACCATCGCCTCGACGGCCGGGGTACGGGGGCTCGACCCCGAGCTCGAGGAGCTTGGCCGCGTAAATGAGAGGAAAACCGATCTCGTCGAGCTGGATGCCGGTCCAGTAGGGGCGGCCGTCGGGAAAGTGGTTCTGCGCCCAGCGGCCGTCGGGGAGCTGGGTGGCGATCAGGTAGGCCAGCATGCGGCGGGCGTCCTGCTGACGTCCCACGGCGAGGAAGGCGAGCCCGGCCTCGACCGCATCCCGGGTCCAGACGAGGTGGTAGCCGCCAGGGTCGTTGCTGGCATTGCCCCAGGGGGTGCTGAGGCTGGCGACCACCGAGCCCGGATAGTTGCGGTCGTCGTGCACCTTGATGACCATCGCCGAGAGCTGGGCCTCGCGGGCGATGCGGGGCGGGGCGTCGCCGACCTCGAGGCGCCTCGCCCCATTGCCGCCAGCCGCGCACGAAGGCCTCGCGGACGTCGTCATAGCCCTGGACGATGCTGGACCGGGCGAGGAGGCGCGCCCCCTCGACATGCTCGGCGAAGCCCAGCGCCAGGATGCCCTCCGGGTCGGGCAGCTCGCCCATCAGGGCGACGTTGCCGGTCTCGGCCCGCTGCCAGGTCCAGGTCATGCGGCCGTTCCGGTCGAAGTCCTGCCAGCCGTCCGAGGTCCCCACATAGCCGGCGCTGGCCCGGCTGAAGCCGTGCTCGGCGGCGAGGCAGAGCGTGTAGTGGTCGGCCACCGCATAGAGCTCGTCCTCGACCCAGGCGGTATTGTCCCAGCCGTTGCTGCCGAGATGGGGCGCCAGCAGCACGTAGAGCCGGCCCTTGGCCTTCAGGCGGTGGTGGATGAGCAGCACGTCCCGCTGCGGGTCGGGGAGGACCTCGAGGACCAGGCGGTAGCCCTCGCCCTCGTGCACGATCTCGGGCAGGGGGATGTAAGGCCGGGGCGTGCCGCACGTGTAGTTGTGGGCGCGCTTGACCTCGACCCAGTGGCCGTCGTCGAAGCCGATGATGAAGCCCAGATCGCGGATCTGCGGGCTGCCGGTCGAGGGCCAGAAGACCTCGTTGACGATGCCGAAGCCGAGCGTCGCCCAGAGGCGGCTCGAGCCCTCGCAGGCGGTCGTGACGAGGTCCTTGGCGCTGGACGTCCAGGTCGGTGCGATGCCGGGCCCGCCCGGCGCCAGATCAGCCATTCTCAGCACTCCCCTCCCTCAGCCATTCGGTCAGGAGGCGATGGGCCACCGCCACGACCATGGCGCCGAAGAACATCCCGATCGGCCCATAGGCCACGAGCCCGCCCAGCACGCCGAGGAAGACCAGCAGGATCGGCATCTTGGCACCCTGGCGGATGAGCACGGGCCGGATGAAATTGTCGATCGTGCTGATGAAGACGCCGCCCGCGGCGACGAAGATCGCCCAGCCCGTGAGGCCCTGATAGCCGAGCCAGATCGCGACCGGGACCGGCACGATGACGACCGGCAGCTGGAGCAGCCCGACGATGAAGGTGAGGAGCGCCAGGAGCCCGGCGCCGGGCACGCCCGCGACCACGAAGATCACGGCCGCCAGCATGGCCTGCACGAGGGCCGTGCCGCCCACGCCCAGCGCCACGCCGCGGATCGTCTTGCCGGCGAGGTCGACCAGGGCCACGGTCCGCTCGCTGCCGATGCGGCGCGCGAAGCGGCGCATATAGTCGGCGCTGGTCTCGCCGTGGACGAAGAGGATGCCGGCCAGGATCACGGCCAGGACGAACTGCAGGATGGCGAAGCCGATATCGGCGCCCTTGGCCAGGATCCAGGCGGCGGCCGTGCCGATATAGGGCTGGATCTCCTTGAGCGTCGCGCCGCTGTCGATCATCGTCGCCCGCCACCGATCGTCGAGAGACTGGCCGATCAGCGGCAGATCGGCCAGCCAGTCCGGCGGGGCCGGCAGGCCCATGGTGACGAGGTCGTTGGCGACGCGCGTCACCGCCGCCACCTGCTCGCCGAGCGAGTGGACGAGCGCTCCTATCGGCACGACCAGGATGAGAAAGAGAAAAAGAGTCATCAGCAGGGCGGCCAGCCCGCTGCGGCCGCCGAGCCCGGCGCGCAGCCGGACGAAGAGCGGCCAGGCGGTGACGGTCAGCGTCGTCGCCCAGAGCAGGGGGGCCACGAAGGGGGCCAGGATCTGCAGGAACAGGAGGACGAGGAAGGCCAGCGCGGCGAGTCCGATGACGCGCTCGAAGAACCGCTCGTCCATCTCTGTTTCCCGCTGCCCGATCGGTCCGGCTCGCCGGCCGCCGGCTCGTTGCCGCCCTCAGCTTGACACCGAACGGCCCCGAGGTCACCGCCCAGGAGTCGAGGCGATCCTGCCCCGACCCGCGCCGGGCTCGCCGGAGGCTGTTCCCTGGAGAGGATGGGGCTCTGCCGCCGAGGGGGTCGCGAGGGCGCTCGCCTTCGTTGAGGGTCCTGGCGCCGGGCGGGCGTTGGCTCCCCGGGCCGGACTTCGAACCAGCGACCCAGCGGTTAACAGCCGCTTGCTCTACCAACTGAGCTACCGGGGATCAGCCAACGGGCCGGCCTATAGCAGAGGTGCCGGCCCGCATCCAGCCCTACGCCGGCGCCCGGCACGGACGATCGGGCCTGGAGGCCCGGGCCGGAATCGAACCGACGTTCGAGGATTTGCAGTCCTCTGCATGACCACTCTGCCACCGGGCCGGGGGCTGGCGATAGATATGAGGCGCCGCCCGCGGGGTCAACAGGCGGCGCCGGGGCCCGCCCGAGCGAGTTGTCTCTCGGCCCCCCGGCCGGTATAAGCCCGGCCGGCCGGTCCAGACTCGCTGTGTGTCTCTGCAGGGAACATCGATGATCGACTATGCCGCCGCGCGCCACACGATGGTCGAGAACCAGCTGCGGCCGAGCCGGGTCGAGGAGCCGCGTGTGCTGGACGCCATGGGCTCCATCCCGCGCGAGCTGTTCGTGCCGGCCGGGCTGCGCGGCGTCGCCTACAGCGACGAAGACATCGCCCTGGGCAACGGCCGGCATTTGATCGAGCCCCTGGTCCTGGCGCGGATGCTGCAGTCGGCGACGGTCGGTCCCGAGGATGTGGCGCTCGTCGTCGGCTGCGACACGGGCTACACGGCGGCCGTTCTCGGCCGGCTGGCCGCCACCGTCTTTCTTCTTCTGGACGACGACACCGGCAACGCCGCCGTGGACGGGCTGATGAGCGAGCTCGGGGTCGAGAACGTCGTCGTCCAGGCGGGCGATCCGGCGAGCGGGCTGGCGAGCCAGGCGCCGTTCGACGTCATCCTGCTGGCCGGCTCGGTGCGTGCCGTCCCGCAAAACCTGCTGGCCCAGCTGGGCGAGGGCGGGCGCCTGGTCGCCGTGGTCCGCGACACCCACGCCGGCAAGCTCACGCTTTGCCGGAAGGTGCGCGGGGCCATCGGCCGCGTCACCCCCTTCGACGCCGACATTCCCGAGATCCTGGCGCTGCGGCCGCGGCCGGCGTTCGTCTTCTGAGCACGCCGGCGGAAGCGACCCCAGGTTGATCTCATGGGGATTATACTAGCCCTTTGGGAGAATTTGGCCTAAGAGCCCGACATGCGGCTCGCCGTGCCCATCAGCGTGCTCTCCATCCTGGCGATCTGGGTTCCGGTCGCGGCGCAGGCGGAGGGCTCCATGACCCTCGCCGATGCGCTCATCAAGGTCTATGTCGAGAGCCCGCAGCTGGAGGCCGCCCGGGCCAGGCTGCGCGCGGTCGACGAGACCGTGGCCAAGGCACGGGGAGGCTGGCGCCCGACGCTCAACGCCACCTCGAGCGCCGCCGTCGATCGGGCCAGCGGCAGCGACGGCTCCGCCACCCTGCAGACCCTGCGCCAGTCCCTGTCGCTCGACCAGCCCGTCTACAGCGGCGGCGCCACGCGGGCCAGCGTGCGGCGGGCCGAGGCCGCCGTGCGCGCGGAACGCGGCCGGCTCGCGAGCACGGAGCAGCAGGTGCTGCTCGAGACGGTGCGGGTCTACACGGCCGTCGTCCGCGACCGCAGGCTCCTCGAGCTGGCCCGCCAGAACGAGTTGGGGCTGCGCGACCTCCTGGCGGCGGCCCGCGACCGCTACCGCTTCGGCGAGGTGACCCGGACGGACGTGGCCCAGGCCGAGACCCGCTACAGCGGCGGGATCGCCAGCCGCGCCGCGGCGGAAGGGGCGCTCGCGGTATCGAGCGCCGACTTCACCCGGACGGTCGGGCTGCCCGCCGAGGATCTGGCGGATCCGGCTCCGGCGCCCGACCTGCCGGCCACGGAGCAGGCGGCGCTCGGCGGGGTGGAGCAGAACCCGGCCGTCACGACGGCGCAGAACGAGCTGGAGGCGACCCGGGAGGGCGTCGACGTGGCGCTGGCCGACCTGCGGCCGCGGCTCTCGGTCAACGGCCAGATCGGGTATGTCAGCGAGCCCAGCGTGACGGTCAACTCGCAGAGCGACCTGGTCCTCGGCGCGACGCTCACCGTGCCGCTCTACCAGGGCGGCGGCGAGTACGCGTCGGTCCGGCAGGCCAAGCAGGTCCTGATGCAGCGCCGCTACGATCTGGACGACGCGCGGCGCGCCGTGGCCCGGGACATCAAGGCCGCCTGGCAGGCGCTCCAGACCGCGACGACGCGCATCCGCTCGCTGGAGACCCAGGCGCGGGCCGCGGAGATCGCCCTCGAGGGCGTGCGCCAGGAGGCCCTGATCGGTGCTCGGACCGTGCTCGACGTGCTCGATGCCGAGCAGGAGCTGGTTGCGGCCCGCGCCGACCTCGCCCGGGCCCGGAGCGACCAGGTCCTGGCCGGCTATGCGCTGCGCGCGGCGGCGGGCACGCTGACGGCCGATCGCCTCACCCTGCCCGTCGCCCGCTACGACCCGAAAGCCTACTACAAGGCGACGAGCACCAGATGGTTCGGTGTCGGCCCGCCCGTCGACCCCGAGATGCGCAAGGCCGGACGATGACGGTCCGGAGCGAGCCACGGCCGTACCGACCGGGCCGGCCGGGCTGGCCGCCCGCCGCCCGGCCGGCTAACCTGGAGGCTGACCGCAGGGAGAGCCCATGAGCGAGATCAAGAATGTGCCGGAGCCGTCGATGGAGGAGATCCTGTCCTCCATCCGACGCATCATCGCCGACGAGCAGGACGAGGCCGGCCAGCCTCGGGTCGCCGCCGGATCGCCGACGGCGCCGCCGTCCGAGGAGGACGTGCTGGAGCTGACCGAGGTGGTGCCGGGTGGGGACGCGAGTACGGGCAGCACGGCGGCGGGTAAGACGGATGTGCCGACACCGCCGACAGCGACCGCGTCGCACGGCGGCGCCGGACCCAGCGGGCGGGAGAAGGATGCGATGGACAAGGGCTCATCTACGGGTGACGAGGCGCTCGTCTCGGCGGCAGCCGCGAGCGCCAGCACGAACGCGCTCACCAAGCTCGCCAGGGCCGCGACGAGCAACGACAAGGCCCCGGCCGGCGCACCGGGCAAGACCATCGAGGAGCTGGTGGTCGAGCTGATGCGCCCGGTGCTCAAGGACTGGCTCGACCAGAACCTGGCACCGATCGTCGAGCGGGTCGTCGAGCAGGAGGTGAAGAAGCTGGCGCGGCGCGCCGAGCTTCTCTAGGGCGCGCCCGGCGCGAAGGGGGCCCCGGCAGGCCGGCTCAGCGGTCCGGGGCGTCCAGGCGGCCGACGAGCGGTTGGCCGTCGGGGGCTTGCCCCGCTTCCGGCCGCCCTCTACCTGTCCTCCCGGTGCTGTCCAACCGGGAGTCGCCAGTTGCCGCCAGAGCCGCGGGCGCATGTCATCGGAGGCGGGCTCGCCGGGTGCGAGGCCGCGTGGCAGCTGGCCCGCGCCGGCCTGCCGGTCATGCTTCACGAGATGCGGCCGCTGCGCACCACCGAGGCGCACAAGACGGACCGCCTGGCCGAGCTCGTCTGCTCCAACTCCTTCCGCTCGGACGATGCCCTGAACAATGCCGTGGGGCTTCTGCACGAGGAGATGCGGCGGCTGGGCTCCCTGGTCATGGCCGTGGCCGACCGCCACAAGCTGCCGGCCGGCGGCGCGCTCGCGGTGGACCGCGACGGTTTCGCCCAGGGCGTCGGCGAGGCGCTCGCCGCCGACCCGCTGGTCCAGATCCGCCGCGAGGAGATCGATCGCCTGCCGCCGCCCGACTGGGGCCCCACGATCGTCGCCACCGGGCCCTTGACCTCGCCCGCGCTGGCGGCGGACATCCGCCGGGTCGGCGGCGAGGAGCACCTGGCCTTCTTCGACGCCATCGCCCCGATCGTCCATCGGGAGACGATCGACATGGATAGGGCGTGGCTCCAATCGCGGTACGACAAGCCGGGGCCGGGCGGCACCGGGGCCGACTATATCAACTGCCCGCTCGACCGCCCCGGCTACGAGGCCTTCGTCCAGGCGCTGCTGGCGGCCGAGAAGACCGAGTTCAAGGACTGGGAGCGGGAGACACCCTATTTCGAGGGCTGCCTGCCGATCGAGGTGATGGCCGAGCGGGGGCCCGAGACGCTGCGTTTCGGGCCGATGAAACCCGTGGGCCTCACCGATCCCCGCACCGGCAGGCGTCCCTGGGCGGTTGTCCAGCTCCGCCAGGACAATGCGCTGGGCTCGCTCTTCAACATGGTGGGGTTCCAGACCAAGCTGAGGCATGCCGAGCAGACACGGGTGTTCCGGACCATTCCCGGCCTGGAGGGCGCCGCCTTCGCCCGGCTCGGCGGCCTGCACCGCAACACCTTCGTCAACAGCCCGCGCCTGCTCGACGGCCGCCTGCGGCTCGTGGCGGCGCCGCATCTGCGCTTCGCCGGGCAGATAACCGGCGTCGAGGGCTATGTGGAGAGCGCCGCCATCGGCCTGATCGCGGGACGTCTGGTCGCCTCCGAGTTGCTGGGCGCTCCGGCCTCGCCGCCGCCGCCCGAGACCGCCCACGGCGCCCTCTTGGCCCACATCACCGGCGGTGCCTCCGCGGCCTCGTTCCAACCGATGAACGTGAATTTCGGCCTCCTCCCGCCGCCGCCCGAAGGCACGCCGAAGGACGGCCGCAAGCAGGCCCAGGCGCGACGCGCCCTGGCGTCCCTGGCGGCCTGGCATGCAACCGTCGAGCGAGGCCTGCCGCTCCCTTGTCAATCGCGCAGAATCGGCTAGTACTCCAGCGCATGCGCACCCTGCCCGTCGCCCCTGCGGCGGCGCCGGGACGGGCAAGACGTCGACCGAGACGCTGAACAGCACTGATCGGAAAGCGATCCAGGCGTGCCATCCACCGTCGCAGCCACCACGCCGCCCGAGGCACGACCCTATCCCTTCCAGGTGCGCGGCTCGCTCCAGACGCTCCTGGCGCTCCGGCTGGTCGCTCCGGGCGATCCCGACTTCTTCACGAAGCTGCTCGACAAGATCGCCCATGCCCCGGACTTCTTCCGGGGTGCTCCGATCGTCATCGATCTCGCGGCGATCGCCGACGCGCCGCCCATCGATCTCGTCGACTTCGCGCAGCGGCTGCGCGACCACCGGCTGGTCCCGGTGGGGATCCAGAACGGCTCGCCGGCCTGGAACGAGGCTGCCGCCACCGCCGGTCTCGCCGTCTTTCCGGCCGGCACCAGCGCCCCCGAACGGCCGGCCCGCTCCGCGGCGGCACCGCAACCGCCGGCGGCCGGCAGGCGCGGTGCCGCGCTGCTCGTGACCGAGCCGGTCCGCGGCGGCCAGCAGATTCATGCGCCGGACGGCGATCTCGTCGTGCTGGGCCCCGTCGGGCACGGGGCGGAGCTGGCGGCGGCGGGCCACATCCACGTCTACGGGGCCTTGCGCGGGCGCGCCTTCGCTGGCATCGGCGGCGACGAGCGGGCCATGATCTTCTGCGACCAGCTCGCCGCCGAGCTGCTCAGCATCGCCGGCGTCTATCTGGTGAACGAGGATATCGACCCAGGATTGCTCAATCGGAGGGTCCGCGTGCATTGCGACGGCGAGAAGCTCGTCCTCAGCCCCTTGCCCTAGCCGGCGTCCCGCCCGACCGGCTCGAGATTACGTCAGGAGGTCCCGTTGTCGAAGGTCATCGTCGTCACATCAGGCAAGGGCGGCGTCGGCAAGACCACGTCGGCGGCCGCCATCGCCACCGGCCTCGCCGTGCGCGGCAAGCGGACGGTGGTGATCGACTTCGACGTCGGCCTCCGCAACCTCGACCTGATCATGGGCTGCGAGCGCCGGGTCGTGTTCGACTTCATCAACGTCATCAACGACGGCATCCGCCTCAACCAGGCCCTGATCAAGGACAAGCGGGTCGAGAACCTCTTCATCCTGCCGACCTCGCAGACGCGCGACAAGGAGGCCCTCAACCGGGAAGGGGTCGAGAAGGTGATCGAGGAGCTCCGCAAGGAGTTCGAGTACATCATCTGCGACAGCCCGGCCGGCATCGAGAAGGGCGCCTACATGGCGCTCTACTTCGCCGACGAGGCCGTCGTCGTCACCAATCCCGAGGTCTCGAGCGTCCGCGACAGCGATCGCATCCTGGGCATCCTGAACAGCAAGTCGCGCCGGGCGGAGCGCGGCGAGGAGGCCGTCAAGCAGCATCTGCTGCTGACCCGCTACGATGTCGAGCGCGTCGCCAGGGGCGAGATGCTGAGGCTCGAGGACGTGATCGAGATCCTGGCGATCCCGGTGCTCGGGGTCATCCCGCAGGACGACGCCGTGCTGCACGCCTCGAACGTCGGCACGCCGGTCATCCTGGAAAGCGGCTCGATGGCGGGCCAGGCCTATGCCGACGCGGTCAGCCGGCTCCTCGGCCAGACGATCGAGATGCGCTTCACCGCCCTTCCCAAGAAGACCTTCATGAACTGGCTCTTGCGGAGAAGCGCGTGAGACTGCTCGAGCTCTTCCGGCGCAGCCGCCCTGCCCCGCCGACGGCGAGCCTGGCCAAGCAGCGTCTCCAGGTCCTCCTGGCCCTCGAGCGCACCGCCGGGCATGGGCCCGACTTCCTGCCGCTCCTGCAGCGCGAGCTGCTCGAGGTCATCCGCAAATATGTCGAGATCGACGAGAACAAGCTCAAGGTGGAGTTCGAGCGCGACACGACCATGTCGATGCTGGCCGTGAGCGTCGAGCTGCCCTCCGGCCTCGCCACCCGCCCGATCTAGCCGCCGCGACCCGACCGGGCCGTCCGGCTCGGCCGGTCCTGCCGGGCCCGCAGCACTCCGATGATCGCCGAGGGGCGACCTTTGCCGGCCTCGTCTCCCGTTAACCCTGCATTAGGCCGTCAGGGTGGATGCTGGGCCCGAGCACGGACCCGAGGGGAGATGCGCGATGACGGACGTCGAGCGGAACGGCCCGATCCTCGTCGTCGACGACTACAAGACGACGCTCCGTATCCTCAAGGCTCTGCTGCGCCAGCTGGGCTTTCCCGAGGTCGACGAGGCGACCGACGGCGGCCGCGCCCTCGAGATGATGAAGGAGCGGCGCTACGCCCTGGTGATCTCCGACTGGCACCTGCGCACCATGAGCGGGCTCGAGCTGCTGAGCCGGATGCGGGCCGAGCCTGCTCTCGGGTCGATCCCCTTCATCATGATCACGGACGAGAGCGCCATCGAGAGCATCGCCGTGGCACAGGCGGCCGGGGTCAGCGGCTGCATGGTCAAGCCGTTCAGCGCCCGCACCCTCGAGGCCAAGCTCGCCGGCGTGCTCCATGCCGCCTGACCCCGCTCCCGCCGGCGCCGCGCCGATCCGCCGCGGGTAACGCCCTTGCGATCCACGTTCCTCTCCCTCTTGCAGGGACGCGCCCGCGTGGCAGCGTCCGCGCTGCTGCTGGGCGCGGTCCTGGCCTTGCACCAGCCGTGGCCGATCGCTCTCGCGGGGACGCCCGCTTCCAGCCCGGCACCGGGCTCCCGCGCGCCGCAGCGGCTCTTTCCGAATCCGGCACCGGCCAGCAGCGAGCCTGCCGACGGTGCCGCGGCGGGGCCCGCCGGAGCCGGGACGGGCGACCGGGACCGCTCGGCCGATCCCATCCTCGTGCCGACCACCGTCCGGACCGGGCTCCATGCGGGTCTCCTCAGGATCGTGATCGAGGGTCCGGCGGCGAGAGCGATCAGGATCGAGCCTGTCGGCGACGCCGTCTTCATCACGCCGGGACCGCTCGTGGACGCCGCCGGCCTGGAGAAGCTCGCGGCGCTGGGGCCGCCGATCCGCTTCGCCGCCCGACAGCGGGGCGCCGTCGCGCTCGGGATCGCCCTGGATGCCCGGGCGCAGGTCCGGCGACCGACGCCGCAAAGGCTCGTCCTGGACATCGCGATGGCCCGGCAGCGGCCGCCGCCGAGCCCATCCGCAGGACGAGAGGCTTCGGAGTCGATCCCCGCCCCCGCTCCGCCCGACCAGCACCCGGCCCACGACGCTGGCGGAGCCGCCGCGGCGGTCGCCGAGCCGGCCGCCGGCGCCTCCTCCGGGCCGACGGCGGGGCCAGGGCGCTCATCTCCGGCCTCGACCTCGCCCGTGCGGTCGGCGGCTCGCCCGGTCCTTCCCTTGCCCGAGCAGCTGCAGTCTCCGGAGTCAGAGAGCGTGGCGACGTCCTCCATGCCGTCGACGCGCGCGCCCGGGACGGAGCGAGCCGGAATCGAGCTCAGGACACCGGCCGACTCCGACCGGGTGCCGCTTCTTCCAACGGAGAGCCCACCCGACACGGCCATCCAGGCGCCGCGACCGGGCCCGGTGTCCGGCGATCCGAGCGACTTGGCTGCTCCCGCGCAGCTCGTCGGCGCGGATGGCCCGCTCCTCGACCTCGCCCATCCTGCAGCTGCGGGCCCGTGCCGACCGTCGGGCGTCGGCATCCAGGCACCGTCGAGGTCGCTCGCCGACGGCCCCGACCGTCCGCGGCTGGACCTCGCCCGGTGCCTGATCGGCCGCGGTCTCGGAGCCGAGGCGATCGCCGCGCTCGAGGCCGGCCGGCCGCTGGACGGCCCGAGCACGCCCACGCCGGAGGGGCCCAGGGCGACAGCGCTGCGGGCCGCCGCCGACCTTCTCCTTGGACGGGCCGCGGCGGCCGACAGGGCCCTCGCCTCGCTCGGGGGGGCCGAGGACGCCGAGCTCGCCCTGTGGCGGGCACTGGCGGCCGCCGGCTCGGGTGACACCGCCCGGGCCTGGGCGGCCCTTCGCCGGTCGGGCTCGGTGCTGGATCGCTATCCAACGCCTCTCCGCCGGCGGCTCGGTCCCGCGGTCGCCCGCCTCGCGCTCGCGGCCGGTGCCCCGGACACGGCCTCGGCGATCCTGGCCGGCCTCGGCGCGCTCCCTCTTGCGCGCTCGGAGAAGGCCCAGCTGGCCCTCCTCGAGGCCGAGGCGCTGATGAGCCGGGCTCCCTCGGCCATCGCCGAAGGTCTGCTGACGGGGGCGATGGCGACGGGCGACTGGCGGATCGCCACGGAGGCGGCGTTCGTGCTGACGACGGCCCGCGAGCGCACCGGCAGGCTGACTCCCGAGGCTGCCCTCCGGGAGCTCGAGAGGCAGCGGCTGCTGTGGCGCGGCCACCCGGACGAGCTCGCCATGCTCCGGCACCTGGCAGGCCTCGAGCTTCGTGCCGGTCAGCCCATGAAGGCCGCCGCCACGCTGACGGCGATCCTCGATCGAGGTGGCGAAGGGCGGGAAGCACCGTCGGCCGACCCCGCTATCCGGAGCCTCTTCCGGGAGCTCGCGAAGGCGGCATCGGGCGATCCCGCCCTGGCCGTCGCCACGCTCGCGATCCATCGACGCTTGCCGACGCTTCTGCCCGTCGGCGAGCGTGAGGAGGCGTTGCGGGCGATAGCCGCCGGGCTCGCGGCAGCGGGTCTCGACGACACGGCGAGCAGCGTTCGCGACGAGGCCGGCCGCTTGACCACCGTCGCCAAATGGTGAGCAGCGCCGTCGCTGCGGGAACCTGACGGCTCGTCCGGTCGCTCCGCGAGCCCCGCGCGCTAGGCTGCGCGTTCGGCGGGCGTGCCGGATCACGAGCCTCGATGGTCGGACCCGGACGCCCTCTCAGGCGGCCAGCGCCTCCTCGCCGCCGGATATGCCGAGCGCAAGGGCGACCTCGCGGGCGAGCGGCCAGGAGGCCGTGAGCCCGGGGCTCTCGATGCCGAAGAGGTTGACGAGGCCGGGCACGCCGTGCTGGGCCGGGCCCTGGACGACGAAGTCCGCGGCGGGGGCGCCTTTGGGCCCGATCTTCGGGCGGATGCCCGAATAGCCGGGCTCCAGGGCACCGTCCGGAAGCTCGGGCCAATAGGTGCGGACGGCGTCGTAGAAGACCGCGGCCCGGGCCGGATCGACCGCGTAGTCGAGGCTCTCGACCCATTCCGTATCCGGCCCGAACCGGCATTGGCCGGCGAGGTCGACCGTCACGTGGACGCCGAGGCCGGCATGCTCGGGCACCGGGTAGATGAGCCGGCTGAACGGCGAGGCGCCGGAGAGGGTGTAGTAGTTGCCCTTGCAGTAGAAGGGGCGCGGCAGGATCGCCTCGTCGAGGCCCAGGATCCGCCGGGCGAGGTCGGGCGCGTGCAGGCCGGCGCTGTTCACCACCACCCGGGCCCGGAGCCGCATGGGCTCGCTGCCGCCGACCTCGAGCGCGATGCCGTCGTCGACGACCTCGGCCCGCTCGAGCGGGGCGTTGAAGGCCAGCATGGCGCCGTGGTCCTCGGCGTCGCCCTGATAGGCGAGCATGAGGCGATGGCTGTCGACGATCCCCGTCGTCGGCGACCAGAGCGCCCCGGTGCAGCGGAGGCGCGGCTCCAGGGCCAGCGCCTGCGCGGCGGTCCACAGCTCGAGATCGGGCATGCCGCTGGCCCGGGCGTTCGCCCGGATCGTCAGGAGCAGGGCGTTCTGCGTCTCGCTCACCGCGACGATCAGCTTGCCGCACTGCCGGTAGGGAACGCCCCTGGCCTCGCAATAGGCATAGAGGAACCGCTTGCCCTCGATGCAGGCGCGCGCCTTCAGGCTGCCCTCGGGATAGTAGATGCCGGCGTGGATCACCTCGCTGTTCCGGGAGCTCGTCTCGGTGCCGATCATCGGCTCCTTCTCGAGGACGATCACCTCGCGCCCGGCCATGGCCAGGCACCGGGCGACGGCCAGACCGACGACCCCGGCGCCGACGACGACGCAGTCCACCTGCTCCATCGGCCTCAACCCTGCCAGAGCTGGCCGAGCTCGACCTCGCTCAGCCCGACCGCCCGGCCCGCCGCCAGGATCTCGGCGAAGCTCTTCTCGTCGACCGGGATGCCCTCGGCCAGGCGCTTCGCCCGCGAGCGGATCTCGGGCTCGCCCGGCAGCAGCACCTCGTCGAAGCCGGGCGCCGGCGGCGACGCCTTGATCCAGCCCATGACCGCCTCGATCTCGGCGCGGATCGCCGCCTGCGTCCCGAAGCGCCGGCCGTCGATCACGACGGCGAGCATGTTGTTGACGACGCCGCCCTTCTTCTCCTGCGCGATCGTCTGCCCGCCGATCAGCGCGGCACCCAGGATCTCGCACATCACCGCGAGCCCCGAGCCTTTGTGCTGGCCGAAAGCCAGAAGGGCACCCTGGTGATCGTCGACCAGCGCCCGCGGATCGGTCGTCGGGCGCCCGGCCGGGTCGATCAGCACGCCCTCGGGGACCGGCACGCCCTTGTTGCGGGCGACCCGGGCCTTGCCGAAAGCGATGGCGCTGGTCGCCATGTCGAGGACCAGCGCCGGCCGGCCGTCCTCGCCGGGCACGGCGGCGCAGAAGGGGTTCGTGCCGAGCCGGGCGTCGGAGCAGCCCCAGGGCGCCTGCCAGGCCTGGTGGTCCGCGACGTTGACGAAGTGGATGGAGGCCATGCCGGCGGCGGCGCACTGCTCGCCATAGGTGCCGACGCGGCCGATATGGGCGCTGTTCCTCAGCGCCACGACGCAGGCGCCCGTGTCCCGCGCCCTGGCGATCGCCCTGCCCGTCGCCTCGGCGGCCATGGTCTGGCCGAAGCCGCGACGCGCGTCGAGCACGAGGACGGCGCCGCCGTCACTCACCGTCAGCAGGGTCTGGTTGGGCACCAGGAGGCCGTCCTTCAGGATCCGCACATAGGTCGGGATCATGCCGACCCCGTGCGAATCGTGGCCGGCGAGATTGGCGCCCACGAGATGGCGGGCGACCTCCCGGGCCTCGCTCTCGGCGCTGCCCATCGAGCGGACGATGGCGAAGGTCAGAGCGGTGAGCTTGTCGGCGGCGATGGTGGGCATGACGGCATCGATCCCGTTCCGGCGGAAGGGTCGTAGCACAGGCACCGCCGCTCTCGAAGAGCGAAGCTGGTGCTTGCCCAGGAGGTGCCTTCCGTTCGTGCTTGACCCGGCTGCCACCTATTAACTAGTATCTCGATAGAGAATACGGTGTATGGGTCGGCCCCACAGCCGCCCCGGTCGATGGGAGGAACGGGCATGACGAGCTTGGTGTCGATAGCGACCACGCCTGCGGCGCGCACGGCCGCCGCTCCCGGCCGGCCTTGCCGGATCGCCGTCATCGGGGCCGGGCCCAGCGGCGTGCTGACAGCCATCCATCTGCTCTGGCGCTGCCGCGCCGGCGAGCGGGTCTACCTGGTCGAGCGGGGCGGCCGGCTGGGGCCGGGCCTCGCCTATGCGACCGGCAATCCTCACCACCTCCTCAACGTCCGGGCCGACCGGATGGGCGCTTTCGCCGACGAGCCGGATCACTTCGTCCGCTGGCTCGCCCGGCTTCCGGCCGCCGACCGGCGGGCCGCCGGCGTCGAGACCGACTCGGGCCTGTTCGTCAGGCGTAGCGTCTACGGCGGCTATCTGGCGAGCCTGCTGCGCGACGCGACCGTCCGTCAGGGCGGTGCCCAGCACCTCTTCGTCGTCAACGACTCGGCAGTAGCACTCAGGACCATCAAGGCGGTCTCGACGTCGAGACCGCCTGCGGACGGGTCCACCCGGTCGACGCGGCCGTCCTCGCCCTCGGCAATTTCCCGCCGGACGGCCGCCAGCTCAGAGGCTATCACGGCGATCCCTGGAGCGACGCCGCGCTCCAGGGGCTCTCGGCAGACGCGCCCGTCCTGCTGCTGGGCACCGGGCTCACCATGGTCGACGTCACCCTGGCGCTGCTCGACCAGGGATTCCCCGGGCCGATCCTCGCCATCTCGAGGCGCGGCCTCCTGCCGCAGGCGCACCGGCCGACCCGCCCCTATGGCGAGCTTCGGCTCGACGCCGAGGACAGGCGCTCGCTGGTCGCCCTTTGCCGCGCCGTCCGACGCGAGGTGGCCCTGGCCGCCGTGCACGGCTTCGGCTGGCGCGACTGCCTGGACGAGCTTCGGCCCCATCTCCAGCTCCTCTGGCAGGAGCTGTCGCCGGGCGATCGGCAGCGCTTCCTCCGCCAGCTGCGGCCATGGTGGGACGTGCACCGGCACCGCCTCGCACCCGTGGTGGCGGCGCGCATCGAGGAGCTGCGTGCCACCGGCAAGCTGCGCGTCCTGACCGGCCGGGTCCGCTCGCTGGAGCAGACCGCGGACGGGCTCGAGGTTCTCTACAGCCCCCGCGGCGAGGACGGGGCGCGGCGCCTGGCCGTGCAGCGGGTCATCAACTGCACCGGGCCAGCCGGCGACGTCACGCGGATCGTCGATCCCCTCCTGGAGCAGCTCCTGCGCGACGGTCTGGCACGTCCGGATGCTTATGGGCTCGGGCTGGACACCACGCCGGGCGGCGCCCTCGTCGATGCCGGCGGCACGCCCTCGTCCCGCCTCCTCGCCGTCGGCGCGCTGACCCGCGGGGCCTTCTGGGAGACCAGCTCCGTCCCGGACATCGGCCGCCAGGCCGAGCTCGTGGCGATGGCGGCATTGGACCTCGCCCGCCGCGCCGCGCTCGACGTCACGCCGGGACGAGGCGCCGGACGGCGATCGCTCGCGAGGCCGTGATCTCGAGGCTCGGCCACCGGTCGACGGCCCCTGGCCGTGCGCCGGACGGGATCGTCCGGTCACCCTGCCACGAGCGCACCGTTCCGCCAGGCGCGCGGCCGCCTGTCTCGGGATGTCGCGATGTCTGCGAGACGCGTTCCGATTGACGCCTCGCCGGGCGCTCCATAGCTTCGCGCCCGGCAGGCAGGCTCGGAGACGATTCGCATGACGATGGACTACGGCACGCTCGGCAAGGTGCTCTACGCGGCCGTGCTCTCCGACGTCCTGGACGGGATGGGGCGCCCCCGGCAGGCGATGCGCCCCTTCGTGCGGCCCCTCGACGAGGACCTGACCCTCTTCGGGCCGGCCCGCACGGGTCTCTACATGCCGGTCTTCGCGGTCGACGAGGGCGAGAACCCCTATGACGTCGAGATCGCCCTGGTCGACGACCTTCGCCCGGGCGACGTCGCGGTGTTCGCCTGCGGCGGCCCGACGGAGCGGATCGCCCCCTGGGGGGAGCTGCTCTCGACCGCCGCTCGCCAGCGAGGCGCCGTGGGCTGCGTCACCGACGGCCTCGTCCGCGACGTGCGCCAGATCAGGGGCATGAGCTTTCCCGTCTTCCACGGCGGCATCGGCCCGCTCGACAGTCGCGGCCGCGGGAAGATGATCAGGCGCGACGTGCCGGTCGAGTGCGGCGGCGTCCTGATCCGTCCGGGGGACCTCGTGTTCGGCGACGTGGACGGCGTGGTCGTCCTGCCGAGCGAGATCGCGGCCGACGCGATCGCCCTGGCGCTCGAGAAGATCACCGGCGAGAACAAGACCCGCGAGGAGCTGGCCGGCGGCCTCAAGCTCGGCGAGGTCTATGCCAAGTATGGTGTCCTCTGAGCGGGCGTCGCCTGCCGGTTGACAGGCCGTTCGGCCGCGCCACATCCGGGCGGTCATGACTCCGACCGAGCGCCCGACCCTCGACCGCCGCCTCAGCGTGGCGCCGATGATGGACGTGACGGACCGGCATTGCCGGTTCTTCCTGCGGCTGATCGCGCCCAGGGCGCTGCTCTATACCGAGATGGTGACCACGGGCGCCATCCTGCGCGGCGATCGGGCCCGCTTCCTGGGCTTCGACCCGGCCGAGCGGCCGCTGGCGCTGCAGCTGGGCGGCAGCGATCCCGCGGCCCTGGCGGCGTGCGCCGCCATCGCCGAGGACCGGGGATTTGACGAGGTCGACCTGAACTGCGGCTGCCCCTCGCCGCGGGTGGCGAGCGGCGGCTTCGGCGCCTGGCTGATGACCGAGCCCGGGCGCGTGGCCGAGGCGGTGGCGGCGATGCGGGCGCGCACGCGACTGCCCGTGACGATCAAATGCCGGATCGGCGTGGACGACCAGGAGGGTCTCGATTTTCTCGAGCGCTTCGTCGGGACGGTCGCCGCGGCCGGCTGCGGGACCTTCATCGTCCATGCCCGGAAGGCCCTGCTCAAGGGGCTGAGCCCCAAGGAGAACCGCACGATCCCGCCGCTCCGCTACGAGGTGGTGCATGGGCTGAAGTCGGCTCGGCCCGACCTCCTGGTCGTCATCAATGGCGGCTTCCGGGACCCCGGGCAGGCTCGGCTCCAGCTCGGCCTCGTGGACGGGGTGATGGTCGGCCGCGAGGCCTATGAGAACCCCTGGTCGCTCGTCGCCTTCGAGACGGCGCTGGTCGGCCCCGGGGCAGCCTCGAGCCGTGCCGCCGTCCTCGAGGCGATGATCGACTATGCCGGCCGCCGGCTCGCCGAGGGCGTGGCCCTGCCGGCGATCACCCGCCATCTCCTCGGCCTCTACAACGGCCTGCCCGGTGCCCGCCGCTATCGCCGCCACCTCGGCGAGCGCGCCGGCGAGGGTCGGCTCGAGGTGCTGGCCGAGGCGGCCCGGCTGATGGCGGGCGCGGAGGAGCTGCGCCGGGCCGCCTGAGCGTTCCCGCTTAAGGAAGCCTTAAGCCGGCCGCGTCATGCTGGTCGACGTGAACCAGACCCGGAGATGCGGCATGGCGCGGATCGGCCGCTCGGTGCGCGCGCTCGCCCAGGACGGCTCGGGCGGCTCGTCGATCGAGTATGCCCTGATCGCGAGCATCGTCGCGATCGTCTCCATCGCGGCGCTCCTCCAGTTCGGCCAGTCTTTCGGCGCGCTCTACGGGCGTATCGGTGAGGCCATCCAGACGGCGCTGGGCATGGCCTCCTGAGGAGGGGCAAGGCGGCCTGATCCCGGGCTCAGCGGAAGGCCGGCTCGTCGAAGCTCCGCAGCTTGCGCGAGTGGAGGCGGTCGGGGCCCTGCTCGCGCAGGATGCGGACGGCCTCGAGGCCGATCGCGAGATGCTGGCTGATGCGCTCGCGATAGAACTGGTTGGCCATGCCCTTGAGCTTGAGCTCGCCGTGCAAGGGCTTGTCGGAGACGCACAGCAAGGTGCCGTAGGGCACGCGGAAACGAAAGCCGTTGGTGGCGATGGTGGCGCTCTCCATGTCGACGGCGATGGCCCGGGACTGGTTCAGCCGCTCGTAGAGCTCGTCGTAGCGCAGCTCCCAGTTGCGATTGGCGGTCGAGGCGACCGTGCCGGTGCGCATCCGCGTCTTGAGGTCGAGGCCCTCGAGGCCGGTGATGCGCACCACCGCCTCCTGGAGCGCCACCTGCACCTCGGCGATCGGCGGCACCGGCACGAAGCCCGGGACCTCCTGGTCCAGCACATGGTCCTCCCGGACATAGCCGTGCGCCAGCACATAGTCGCCCAGGCGCTGGCTGCGCCGGAGGCCGGCGCAATGCCCGAGCATGAGCCAGCAGTGCGGCCGCAGCACGGCCACGTGATCGGTGATCGTTCGCGCGTTGCTGGGCCCGACTCCGATATTGATCATGGTGACGCCGCGGCCGTCGGGCCGCGTCAGGTGGTAGGCCGGCATCTGCGGGGTGTGCTCGGGGGGCTCGCCGCTGGGCTCCTGATCGCTGAGCCTGGGGTTGGGCGTCAGCACGTCGCCCGGCTCGATCAGGCGGTCATATTCCTTCCCCTCCCCGACCTCGCGCCGCCCCCGCTCCAGGAAGTGGTCGACGTAGCGCTGGTAGTTGGTGAGGAGGACGAAGCGCTGGAAATGCTCGGGCTGCGTGCCGGTGTAGTGGTGCAGGCGGTGCAGGCTGTAGTCGACCCGCTCGGCCGTGAAGAGCGCCAGCGGCGCCGGCTCGCCCCTGGCGCTGCGCCACGTGCCGTTGGCGATCGAATCGTCCGTCATGCTGAGGTCGGGCATGGCGAAGTGATATTGGAGCTCGTGCAGCCGGTCCCTCGGGATCTCGCTCGTCACCGCCTCGACGACGAAGGGCAAGGGGATGGGGCGCCGGCTGATCCCGACCACCAGCGGCACCCTGTGGTTGGCCAACAGGATGCCGAGCTGCGTGCGATAATAGTCGCCGAACAGGGTCGGGCGCGTCAGCGTGGTGCCGTAGAGCCCGGGGTCGTGCAGGACGCCGTAGGCGAGCCGGCCATCGAGATTGAGGTCCTTGGGCGTCAGCTGCACGCCGACGAAGGGGTAGCAGGCGTCGGGCTTGCGGCCGACGCCCCCGGTCTTGACGAAACGGTGGAAGGCGGCCCCCAGCCGCTCGGTCGCGGCGGCGTAGTGCTCGGAGAGCCGCGCCACCGCCGCGTCGGGATCCTCGAACAGCTCCGGCTGGCGGATGCCGCAGGCGGCGAAGGACTCGATCGGCGACAGCATGGCTCGGACGCGATCCTTCAGGGCATCGACCGGATGGAGAGAACCCTACCCCGGACCGCCGGTCCAGCCCGACATGCAGCGCCCGGCGGCAGTCAGTCCAGCGTCCGACGGTAGCGGTTGAGGGCGAGCGCCGAGGCGGCGGCGAGAAAGACCAGCAGCGGCCAGACATCGGGCCAGATGTCGGGAAGCCCCGTGCCCTTGAGCATGATGCCCCGGACGATCCTGAGAAAATGCGTCAGCGGCAGGACCTCGCCGACCGTCTGGGCCCAGGCGGGCATGCCCCGGAACGGAAACATGAAGCCCGAGAGCAGGATCGAGGGCAGAAAGAAGAAAAAGGTCATCTGCATCGCCTGCAGCTGGTTGCGGGCGAGCGTCGAGAAGGTGAAGCCGACGGCGAGGTTGGCAACGATATAGAGGAGGAGCGCCACCGCCAGGAGGCCCAGCGAGCCCAGCATCGGCACCGCGAAGAGGAAGCGGGCCGCGAGCAGCACCACGACGACCTGGACATAGCCGACCATCACATAGGGAAAGATCTTGCCGAGCATCACCTCGGCCGGCCGGAGCGGCATCGCCATGAGGTTCTCCATGGTCCCGCGCTCGGTCTCGCGGGTGACGGCGAGAGCCGTCATCAGGACCATGGTCATGGTCAGGATGACGCCCAGCAGGCCCGGCACGATGTTGTAGGCGCTGATGCCCTCGGGGTTGTAGCGCTTGTGGAGCTGGATCCCGAAGGGCGGGTCGGCGGCGGCCAGCGGCGCCAGAGCGCCCTCGAGGTCGTGGCGGAGCGCCAGGCTGCCCATCCGGCCGAGAGCGGCGACGGCGTTCCCGGTAGCGACGGGATCGCTCGCGTCGACCTCGACCAGCACGTCCGGCTTCTCGCCGCGCAACAGCCTGCGGCTGAAATCGTCCGGGATGGTGAGGACGAACATCACCCGGCCGCGGTCGAGCGCCGCCTCGCCCTCGGCCTCGCTGCGGACGTGCTGGACGATGTCGAAATAGCCGGAGTTGGTCAGCGCGGCCACGAGCGAGCGGGCGTAGGGGCTCGGGTCCCGAAGCTGGACCGCCGTCGGCAGATGCTTGGGGTCGCTGTTGATCGCGTAGCCGAAGAGCAGGACCTGCATGATCGGGATGCCGACGATCATGCCGAAGGTGAGCCGGTCGCGGCGCATCTGGATGAGCTCTTTCAGCATCATCGCGACGACGCGGCCGGGATGAGGCAGGCGCATGGTCTCAGGCCCGCCCGCGGAACGGCGCCATGAGATGGATGAAGATGTCCTCGAGCGAGGGCTTCGTCGCCTCGACCGCGAATCGCCCGTCGGCGCGGCATTCGGCCACCGCCCGCTCGACCAGCGCCCGGTCGGTGCCGCTCACATGGAGGCTGGCGCCGAAGAGCGCCGTCTGAACGCCTTCGATCGCATGGAGACGGGCGCTGAGGTCGCGCACGCCCTCGCCGCCGATGCGGAAGGTGGTGAGCCCGGCGCCCTCGATCACCTCGGCGACCGTGCCACGGGCGAGGATGGTCCCGTAGGCGAGGTAGACGATGCGGTCGCAGCGCTCGGCCTCGTCCATGTAGTGGGTCGAGACGAGGACCGTGATCCCGCGCCCGGCGAGCTTGTGGATCTCCTCCCAGAAGTCGCGCCGCGCCTGCGGGTCGACGCCGGCGGTGGGCTCGTCGAGCAGCAGGAGCCGCGGCTCGTGCATCATGCAGGCGGCGAGGGCGAGCCGCTGCTTCCAACCGCCCGAGAGGTGGCCGGCGAGCTGATGCTGCCGCTCGACGAGGCCGAGGCTCCGGAGCGTCTGGTCGACCCGCGCGGGCCTCTCGGGCAGGCCGTAGAGCCGCGCCACGAAGTCCAGGTTCTCGCGGATCGTCAGATCCTCGTAGAAGCTGAAGCGCTGCGTCATGTAGCCGACCTGACGGCGAATCCTGTCGGTGTCCCTGACGATGTCGAGCCCGAGGCAGGTGCCGCTGCCCCCGTCGGGACGGAGCAGGCCGCAGAGCATGCGGATGGTGGTGGTCTTGCCGCTGCCATTGGGCCCGAGGAAGCCCCAGACCTGACCCGCCGGCACCTCGATCGAGAAATCCTTGACCACCTCCCGGCCGCTGAAGCGCTTGGTCAGGCCCTGGGCGTGAATGGCGAGGCCGGCACCGGTCACGGCAGGCTCACATCGACCGGCTGGCCCGGGCGGAGCGGCGATCCCGCGGGCAGCCGCGCCTCGACCATGAGGACGAGCTTCTCCCGCGCCTCGACGCTGTAGATGACGGGCGGGGTGAACTCGACGTCGGTGGCGATGAAGCTCACCCGGGCCTCGAGGCCCGGCGGGCAGCCGTCGCAGGCGACCTCGACATTCCGACCGGGCTCGAGCCCGGTCAGGCGGGCCTGCGGCACGAAGAAGCGGACCTTGAGGGCATCGGGCGGCAGGATGCGCAGCACCGCCCCGTCGGCCGGCGCATATTCGCCTGCTCGACGCACGACCTCCTCGATACGGCCGGCGACGCGGCTCGTGACCGTGCGCTGGTCCAGCCGCCAGTCGGCCTGGGCGAGCGACGCCTCGAGCTGCCGGACGCGCTCCCGCTGCGCCGTGATCTGGTCGGCGCGCGCGGGCAGCCGGGCGACGGCGATGTCGGCCTCGAGCTCGTCGAGCCTGGCCTGCAGCATGTCGTGGCTCATCCGCGATTCCTGGAGCGCGCGGCGGGCGCCGGCATTGGTCAGGACGAGCTTCTCGTTGCGCTCGAGCTCGGTCGTGGCGAAGGCGAGCTGGGCCTCGGTCTGGGCGAGCTGGGCCTGGATCGCAGCGATCTCGGGCGGCCGCTTGCCCTTCTCCAGATCCTCGAGCGAGGCCCGGGCCGCCGCCAGCTCGGCCAGGACGGCGTCGTGCGCGGCCCGCTCCTCGGTCGCGTCGAGATCGAACAGCGGATCGCCCGGGCGGACGGTGTCGCCCTCGCGCACCGCCACCCGATCGAGCCAGCCCGCGCCGGGGGCAGCCACGATCACGTCCTCGCCCTCGACATAGCCCTGGACGGGCCGGTCGGCGCGCTTGCCGTCGCAGGCGGCGAGCAGAAGAGCGGCCAAGGCCGCGACCGCGGCAACCCTCATGGCACCGGCTCCCGGCCGGTCGGCGCCCCGATCCCGTGGACCAGCGCCTCGGCGTGCGCCCGTATGAAGGCCGCGCCGTCGAACGGCTCCTCGTCGAAACGGGCGAAGCAGGTCTGCCAGATCGCGAACAGCAGGAAGGGCGCGAAGCAGAGGCGGGCCGTGAGCGCCGGGTCGACCGGCCGGAACTCGCCGCGCTCGACCCCGCGCGCCACGACCTTGGCCAGGACGCCCAGGCCGCGGTCGATCACCCGGCGCCGGTAGCGCTCGGCGAACGCCGGAAAGTTCGAGGCCTCGGCGATCACGAGCTTGGGAAAGGCCGGGAGCCGCCCCTCGCGCATCAGGCCGCCGACGAAGATCGAAAATCCGCCCCAGCAGGGCCTCGGTCGAGCCCGGCCAACCGGCGACGAGCTGCTCGAGCCGCTCGACATTGGGGATGACCGCCGTATCGACCAGGGCCTCGAGCAGCGCCTCCTTGCTCGGGTAGTAGAGATAGAGCGTGCCCTTGCCCACGCCGGCCCGGGCCGCGATCTCGTCCAGCCTGGCCGCGCTGAAGCCCTTCTCGGTGAAGACCTCGAAGGCCGCGTCGAGAAGCTCCTGCGGCCGCGCCTCCTTGCGCCGCCGCCGCGGCCTCGCATCGGGCAGGTCGGACATGATCCCCTCTACTGACTGACCAGTCAGTCAGTAGAGCCGGACGACCCTCACCGGCAAGGTGGCGTGACGAGCCCGCGGCGATCTGGCACAAGACGCGGCGCCAGAGGGAACGGAAACAGCCGATGAGCGGGAGCGTGGAGCCGGAGCCCAGCAGCCTCGACCGGATCGAGGCGGCGATCGAGGCCATCGGCCGCGGCGAGATGATCGTCGTCGTCGACGACGAGGACCGCGAGAACGAGGGCGACCTCATCATGGCGGCCGAGGCGGCGACGCCGGAGAAGGTGGCCTTCATGATCCGCCACACCAGCGGCATCCTGTGCGCGCCCGTGACGCCGGCCGATGCGCGCCGGCTGCGCCTCGATCCGATGGTGACGATGAACGACGCCCCGCTCGGCACGGCCTTCACGGTCTCGGTCGACTTCCGCCACGGGCTCACCACCGGCATCTCGGCGGACGAGCGCTGCGCCACCATCCGGGGGCTCGCCAACCCCAACAGCAGCGCCGACGATTTCGTTCGCCCGGGGCACGTCTTTCCTCTCATCGCCCGCGAGGGAGGGGTGCTGATGCGCTCGGGGCATACCGAGGCGGGCACGGACCTGGCACGGCTCGCAGGCCGCAAGCCCGTGGGGCTCCTGGCCGAGCTCGTCAACGACGACGGCACCGTGAAGCGCGGCCCCGAGGTCCTGTCGTTCGCCCGCGAGCACCGGCTGACGATCGTCTCGGTGGCCCAGCTCATCGCCTATCGGCAGCAGCGCGAGCGCCTGGTCGAGCGCCACGCGGAGCTGACCGTCCAGACGGTCATCGGGCCGGCGCGCGGCATCGTCTACGGCACGCGCTTCGACCAGGTGCAGCACCTGGCCATCGTCTTCGGCACCCTCGCCGACGGCAAGGACGTGCCGGTGCGGCTGCACCGGGAGGACATCGTCCGCGACGTGTTCGGCTCGCGCGAGGTGCTGACCCGCGTCTTCGAGCGCTTCGAGCGCGACGGGCGTGGCGTGCTCGTCTATCTGCGCGAGGGCACGGCAGGCGTGCCGGCGACGAGCTTCCAGGAGGAGACGACGCCCAGCGAGGCGACCCGCCTCAATGTCTGGCGCGACATCGGGCTGGGCGCCCAGATCCTCAGGGATCTCGGCATCGGCTCGATCCGCCTCCTCGCCACCTCCAACCGCCGCTACGTCGCGGTCGAGGGCTTCGGCATCACCATCTCCGGCACCGACATCATCGACAGCTGAGCCTGGGCCCCCGCAGGGAAGGCCTCGCATCCTCAGCGCGCGGGGGCCTCTAGGCTGCGCACGAAGTCGAGCAGGACCCGGACCGCGACCTCCGCATCCTCCGAGGTGATGCTCTCGGCCGGATTGTGGCTGATGCCGCCCTTGCAGCGGAGGAAGAGCATGGCGATGGGGCCCAGGGCGGCCATGGCCAGGCCGTCGTGGCCGGCGCCGCTCGGCAGGCGCAGCGGGCGGATGCCGGCGCGCCCGACCGCGGCCTCGAGCTGGTCGACCAGCCAGGGGGCACAGGTCGCCGCCGCCTCGTCGTAGGTCCTGTCGAGGCGGGTGGAGACGCCCCGCCGATGGGCGATGCCGGCGAGGTCCTCGCGCATCCTCAGGATCGCGTCGCTCCTCACCCGGTCGCTCGGGCTCCTGATGTCGATCGTGAAGCGGGCGCGCGACGCGATCACGTTGACCGCCCCGGGCAGCGCCTCGATCCGGCCGACCGTGGCGACGACGTCCGGCGTCTCCGTGGCGATGCGCTCGACGCACAGAACCATCTCGGCCGCGGCCGCCAGCGCGTCGCGGCGGAGCCGCATCGGCACGGTGCCGGCGTGACCGGCCTCGCCGCCCACCTCGGCCGTGAAGCGCGAGGCGCCGGCGATGGCGGTGACGATGCCGACCGGCAGCCCCTCCGCCTCGAGCACCGGCCCCTGCTCGATGTGCAGCTCGACATAGGCCAGAAGCTGCTCCCTGGGGCGGGCCAGATGGCGGATCTGGAGAGGGTCGCCGCCGAACCGGCGCAACGCCTCGCGCAGGCTCACCCCGTTGCGGTCCTCGGCGTCGAGGGCGGCCGGGTCGAGCAGGCCGGCGATCGCCTTGGAGCCCGTGAGCGCAATCGGAAAGCGGGCGCCCTCCTCGTCCCCGAAGGCGATCACCTCGATCGCGAACGGCAGGCGCAGGCGCCGCTCGCGAAGCGTGGCCACCACCTGGATGGCGGCGAGCACGCCGAGCGGGCCGTCGTAGCGGCCGGCGTCCCGCACCGTGTCGATGTGGGAGCCGAGAAGGAGGGCAGGCAAGCCCGAGCTTCCTCCCCTCGTAGCGGCCGACGACGTTGCCGACGGCGTCGAGCCGCGCCGCCATGCCCGCCTCGACCATCCATTGTCGAACCTGGAGCGCCGCTTCCCTGTAGGCGGGCGTCAGGTAGAGCCGCGTGAGCGTGTCGGGCTCGTCCGAGAACCGCGCCAACGCGTCGAGTTGGGCCATGAGCGCGGTGCCGAGCGCGGTGAGCCCGGGACCGCACGCAGTCGCGGGGTCGGGTGTCATCGATCGTTCTCCAGCGCTATGGGGAGCGGCCGTCAGCTCGAGAGCGTGGCAGACCACATCGTAGAGGAAGCCCGCTCGTTTCGCGACGCAGCAGTGGGGGGCCGGCAGTCCGCGGCCGGCTGACCAGCGTCCATGCCCTCGGCGTCGAGCCTTTGGGCCATTGCGGCCGCCACCTCACCGCAGCCGTCAGCGGGCCACGACCGCAGCCATGATCCGCGCCATCAGCTCCTTGCCGTAGCCGGCCTGGGCGTAGGGCGGGTAGCCGTAACGGACGACGACCATGTCGAGGCTGGGGATCACGATGAGGAAGGTCTCGCGGTACCCCCAGGCGTAGTAGGCATCGCCCGGCACCGCGGTGCCGGGCCCCGACTGGGTTCGATTGGTCCACCAGAGGTGCCCATAGTAGCTCGGCGAATCCGGCTGGACCGGAAAGGGCGAGCCGGCCGTGGCCGTGAAGACTGCCTTGGCGGCGAAGGCCCCTCTCTGGTGCAGAGAGGCGGCGTTGGCGGCGCTGATGACTTGGCCTTCGCCCGTGCCGCTGGCCCAGGCGCCATCCATCAGCATGAGGTACCCGATCCTGGCAAGCTCTCGCGCCGAGATCGACGCGCCATCCGAAGCCAAGCTGTAGACCCCGTTCATCTGCCAAGTGATCGGTGAGATGCCCACGGGGCCGGCGATCAACTGGTTGAAGGCGTCGCCGACCGGCTTGCCGGCGATGGTCTGCATGGCGATGCTCAGGAGATCGATCGGCAGCGAGGCATAGGCCCACTGGACCTCCGGCGCTACGATAGCCGGCTGGCTGAGAATGACGCTCAAATAGTTCGGCTGGCCGGGATCGTCATTCGGCAGCAGGCCGGAGGTCATCGTCATGATGTCTTTGATCTTGATGGCCCCGAGGGAGGTATTGCCCGCGGCCCACGTCGCAGGCAGGTACTGGGCGACGGCGCTGTCGGGCCCGACGGCTGTCGGGACCTGTCCGGCGCTCGACAGGTCAAAGAGCCTGGCGAGCACCAGAGCGGTCAACGACTTCGAGACCGAGGCTACGGGATAGGCGTCGTGGCTGCCCCAGTCGAAGGCGACCCAGCCATTGCGAATGACGAGCAACGTGGTGTTGGGGGCGGTGCTGGCGCTGTACTGGTAGGCGTTCCGGAGATCGCTCCAGCGCAGGTCGGCCACTCCGAGGACCTTTTGGATCTCCGCCCTTGTGGGCGTGGTGTTGAAGGGGACGAGGGAGCGCCAGTCGCCGCCGGATTCCGGCGGCGGAAAGTATGGTACCGATAGCGCCTTCTCCTCGACCACAACGGGTGAGTCATCTTTTGATGGCTGCGAGCTGGGGCTGCGAGCGCCGCCGGGACGGAGGCGACGACGACGCTCCGCCCGGCGGTGAGGCCGCATCGGCGAGCTCCTTCCGCGTCCGGAACATGCGGCAGCTTCCTCCCGGCATGGCGACGCTGCCGAGCCTGAGCAGCAGAAGACCGGGTCCCTGGATGTCGCTCTCGTCGAGCGCCTCGACGATGGCGAGATCGCCTGCCGTGCCGACGATCTCGCCGACCAGCCGGCCGTCGGCGAGGTGCGCCACGATCAGCAGGCCCACGAACGGCGACAGGGAGCGACCGATCGGCGTCGGCTCATTCGCCATGACAAACCTCCGTCGAATCCTTCCCATCCCGAACGATCCATCCGGGACATGACGTATGTCTCGATACGGCGGGCACCTGCGAGCCGGCCGCTGAGCCCTAGATCCCTCACCTTGTCCGCCCCGAAGCGAAAAAGCATATAGCCGGCCTCGCCCGCCTTGTTCCCGCGCTCGCGCGCAACGCCCGGGCCCCCCACGAGAGATCTCCACCCGCCGACCTTGCGCTCGCAGTGCGCGGTCGCCAGCCCGGGCGTTCCGAAGCCAAGGGCAGTGGACCGGGATCGAATCGAGGCCTCGCGCGGTCACGATGAGCGCCGCAGAGAGGTCGCGAGCCCGCCTCACGCTCGGCAGCTTGCTTTTCGGCAGGTCCGGCTCCCGTAGGTCTGTCTAGGTTATTCCTAGGAATTTTATAGACAGGTGTTGCCTGAGGCAATGCGAAATCCGCACCGGCCCAAGCGCGCTGGCCATGAGGGGTGCGCCGGACTAGGCTGGCGCCCAGCGCCTCTTCGCCGGAAGCCATGCGACATGACGACCCGTTCCCACGGCACGCGGCAGGTCAACCTGAAGCTCACGACCTCGCAGGAAGAGATCGTCCGCCTTGTGGTGCAGCGGCTCCGCGAAGGTGGCCTCGAGTTCGAGGCGCGCGTGCGTTGGTTCTTCAGTGAGGCGCCCATGCCGCACTACATGCATGTCGACGAGCTCGACCGCCGCTTCGGCGAGATCGAGCGACGTCTTCTCCGCCTCGAGACTGGGATTGGCCCCGAGCGTAACTCTTCTCGCCCCGTCGTGAGCGTACAGGATGGGCCGCCGACCGCGGGGGAGGCGGGGCGGGTCTCCGGACGAGGATGAGGAGCGTTCCGGGAGACAACGTCCCGGACCGGACCTCGCCCCCGAACGGCAGCCTCGGGAGGACGCCCTCGTTCTGGTGAGGGTGGGCAGCGTGCCACGTCATCGGCGGCTCGGCTGACAGGGCTGTTGCCCGCACGAGGCCCAGGAGGATGGCGATCGGGTGGCGGGGCGGAGAGCCCTCGACCCGCAGCCAGGAGCTGTGCTGCCCTCTCGCTGGATCCGGCCCTAGCCTAGCGGCGGCACAGCCGCGCACGAGGAGCCTCCGCCTTTCGCTTTATCCGCGCCCGAGCCTTCGCTATATAGCCAAGCTACACGACGATGGGCAGGCCGGGACGATGACCATCGAGGCGGCGATCCTGATACGGGGCGACCATGCGCCGGCCATGGGGCGGGACCGGGTCAGGCTGCTCCAGGCCGTCGCGCGCGAAGGCAGCATCACCGCCGGGGCCAAGGCGGTCGGGCTCACCTACAAGGCCGCCTGGGACGCGCTCGACGCCATGGCCAACCTCTTCGGGCAACCGCTGCTCGAGACGCGGACTGGCGGGCGGGCGGGCGGCGGCGCCCTGCTCACGGCGGCGGGACTCAAGGTGATCGAGGCCTTCGGCCGCCTCGAGGGGGAGATGGCCCGTGTCATGCGGGCGCTGGAGCCGGATCTCGCGGGCAGCGGCATCTCGCCTCTCAATCTCGTCTCGGGGTTTCTGATGAGGACAAGCGCACGCAACGCGCTACGGGGCAGGATCACCCGCATCCTGGCGGCCGAGCTGAACGCCGAGGTCGCGGTCGCCGTTTCCGACGACACCACCATCCACGCCCTCGTGACGATCGAGAGCGTGCGGGAGCTCGGGCTGTGCGTCGGGCGCGAGGCGCTCGTCCTCATCAAGGCGCCGTTCGTGATGATCGCCCCCGGCCTCGACCTGCCGGCCGTGTCGGCGCGCAATCGCCTGCGCGGGGTGATCCGACGGTGCGAGGTGTCCACGGTGAACGCGGAGGTCGTGCTCGACATCGGCGGCAGCAAGACATTGGCCGCCAGCATCACGGCGCACAGCGCCACCACCCTGAACCTTTCGCCCGGCAAGCCGGCCTGCGCCTTCTTCGACGCGGCCCACGTCATCATCGCCATCGACTGACAACAGAGGGGAACGCCCATGAAGCCCGGGAGAATGCTGGCCGCCATCGTCGGCCTCCTCGTGGCCTGCTCGGCCGGGGGGCAGACCTTCGCAGCGCAGACGAACGTGGCCGTGGCGGCGAACTTCACCGAGCCCGCCAAGGAGATCGCGGCGGCTTTCAAGGCGAAGACGGGCAACGAGGCGGTGCTGAGCTTCGGCTCGACGGGGCAGCTCTACACGCAGATCACCCAGGACGCGCCCTTCCAGATTCTGCTGGCGGCCGACCAGGCGCGACCGAAGAAGGCCGTCGAGGACGGGCTCGGGGTGGCCGACAGCCGCTTCACCTACGCTATCGGGAAGCTGGTGCTGTGGAGCGGGGACCCCAAGCTCGTTCAGGGCAAGGACACCCTGACCCGGGGATCCTTTACCAAGCTCGCGATAGCCAATCCGGCGACCGCGCCCTATGGTGCCGCGGCAGTCGAGACACTGAAGGCGCTCGGAGCCTACGAGACGCTGCGCCCGAAGATCGTTCAGGGCAACGACATCGGCCAGACGTTCCAGTTCATCAAGACGGGCAACGCGGAGCTCGGCTTCGTGGCGCTGTCGCAGCTCGCCGGCATGAAGACGGGATCGCGCTGGCTGGTGCCGCAAGACCTCTATGCGCCGATCCGTCAGGACGCGGTGCTGCTGAAGAAAGGCGCCAGCAATGAGGCCGCCACCGGCTTCATGGCATTTCTGAAGGGGCCCGAAGCCCGCGCCATCATCGAGAAGTTCGGCTACGAGGTCGAGAGCCCGTAACGGAGCAGCCGTGAGCGGCCTATCGGCGGACATCTGGCAGCCGGTCCGGCTGACGATCGAGCTGGCCGCGATCACCACCGTCCTGCTGCTCATCGTCGGGACGCCGATCGCTTGGTGGCTGGCCCGCTCGAAGCTGCGCTGGAAGGAGGCTGTGGCCGCGATCGTGGCCATGCCTCTGGTGCTGCCCCCGACGGTGCTGGGATTCTATCTTCTCGTCGTGCTGGGCCCCGACGGCCCGGGAGGGCTCGTCGCCGGCCTGTGGGGAGCGCGCACCCTGGCCTTCACCTTCGAAGGTCTGGTGATCGGATCGGTTCTCTATTCGATGCCGTTCGTCGTCCAGCCGATTCGCAATGCGTTCGAAGCCATCGGGGATCGGCCGCTCGAGGTGGCGGCCACTCTCCGCGCCTCGCCGACACGGGCTTTCTGGACCGTCGCCGTGCCACTCGCCCGGCCCGGCTTTCTCACCGGCGCCGTTCTGGGCTTCGCCCACACCGTCGGCGAGTTCGGCGTCGTGCTGATGATCGGCGGCAACATTCCCGGCAAGACGCAAAGTGCTTTCCGTCGCGATCTACGACTATGTCGAGACCTTGCAGTGGCGCGAAGCCCATATCCTCGCCGCCGGCATGGTGGCCTTCTCGTTCGCGGCGATCCTCGCCATGAGCCTGATCGGGAAGCAGGCGGCGCGTCCCGGTCTATGAGCGAGGCGGGCAGGATCGAGGCCGCCTTTCGGGGAGCCCTGGGGCGATTCGCGCTCGACGCGGCTTTCGAGGTTCCGGCGCGGGGAGTCACGGCCCTGTTCGGCGCCTCGGGATGCGGCAAGACCACCGTGCTGCGCTGCATGGCCGGCCTGCAGCGCCTGGATCCGGGTCTGTGCGTCGTCGATGGCGAGGTCTGGCAGGACGAGGCGTCGTTTCGGCCGGCCCACCAGAGGCCGATCGGCTATGTCTTCCAGGAGGCGAGCCTTTTTCCACATCTCTCGGTCAGGCGGAACCTGCTGTACGGCACCCCGGCGCAGGGCCGCTCTCGCCGGTCGGGCGGCGATGTCCCCCTCGACGAGGTCATCGACCTCCTGGGTCTGGAAAAGCTGCTCGACCGCTCGCCCGGACATCTCTCGGGTGGCGAGCGCCAGCGCGTCGCCATCGGCCGGGCCCTGTTGTCGCAGCCCAAGCTCCTGCTGATGGACGAGCCCCTGTCGGCCCTGGACCGGCTGACGAAGGACGAGATCCTGCCCTTTCTCGAGCGCCTGCACGAAAGGCTGTCGCTGCCTGTCCTCTATGTCAGCCACGACATGGCCGAGATCGAGCGCCTGGCCGACCATCTCGTCCTGATGGACGCGGGGCGGGTCCTCGCCGCGGGGCCCCTCATGGCGCTGCAGAGCGACCCGTCGCTGCCCCTCGCCGCCGCCCGCACCGCCGCCGTGAGCCTCGACGCCACCGTCACGGGCTACGACGCGGCCTACGGGCTGCTGAGCTTGACGATCGAAGGGGGGCATTTCCTCGTTCCCGCCACGGCCCGGGCCGTGGGCGAGCGGCAGCGGCTGCGGGTCGTCGCGAACGACGTCAGCCTCGCCACTCGGCCGCCGCAGGGAAGCTCGGTGCTGAACATCCTTCCGGCCCGCATCCTCACGACGACGCCGATGGGCGAGAACGAGATCGTCACGGTGCTGGGCCTGGGGGAGGACGGGGCCGGCGCCCGGCTGCTGGCCCGGATCACGCGGCGATCCTGGGATCAGCTCGGCCTCCACGAGGGAGCCCTCGTGCACGCGCAGATCAAGGGCATCGCCCTGGCGCCGCGCTGACCGACGGCGATGGTGGCCACGAGACCCGTTCTGCCCCGCATGGCGGCGATGCGGTCGGAAGAGCCTTGCGCCCTCGCCCGGTGACCGCTAGCGCGGGGGCTCGTGCAAGAGGGGGGAGCGAGGGTCATGGCGGGCAAAGAAGAAAAGCGGCCGAACGTGATGTTGGTCATGGTCGACCAATGGCCGGGCAAGCTGCTCGGGGCAGCCGGCCATCCCGTGATCCAGACCCCGACCATCGACCAGATCGCCCGGAACGGCATCCGCTTCACGCGCGCCTACTCGGAATGCCCCATCTGCATCCCGGCGCGGCGGACGCTGATGACCGGGGCCACGACCCGCAACCACGGCGACCGGATTTTCGGCACGGTCAACCGGATGCCGGCCCTGCCGACGGTCGCGCAAGCGTTCCGCAACGGCGGCTACCAGGCCTTCGCGGTCGGCAAGCTGCACGTCTATCCGCCGCGCGACCGGATCGGCTTCGACGATGTCTGGCTCAGCGAGGAGGGCCGGCCGCATCTGGGCGGACCGGACGACCACGACATCTATCTGGCCGACCGCGGCTTCCCGGGCCAGCAGTTCCTGCACGGGATGAACAACAACAACTACATGCACCGGGTCTGGCATCTGCCCGAGGACTGCCACGTCACCAACTGGGCGACGATGCAGATGTGCCGGGTGATCAAGCGGCGCGACCCGACGCGGCCGGCCTTCTGGATGCTGTCCTACACCCATCCGCACCCGCCGCTCGTGCCGATCCAGACCTACATGGACTTCTATCGGCAGATGACGCCGCCCGGCCCCCTGGCCGGCGACTGGTCCGAGAGGGCCGAGAGCCTGCCGCGCGCGCTGAAAATGGTGAGAAACTTCTGGCCGCAGCTGGCGCCCGAGGTGCTGGCCGAGGTGCGGCGGGCCTTTTATGCGCTCTGCACCCAGATCGACCATCAGCTCCGGGTGGTGATCGGCACGCTGCGCGAGGAAGGGCTGCTCGACGACACGATCCTGCTCGTCGCCGCCGACCATGGCGACATGCTGGGCGACTTCGGGCTCTACGCCAAGCGCAGCTTCTACGAGGGCTCGGCCAACATCCCCTGCGTCCTGATGGGCCTGCCCGGCGACCGGCGGATCGGCACCGACCGGGTCGACGACCGCCTGGTCGGGCTCCAGGACATCATGCCCACCCTCCTGGACCTGGCCGGCCTGCCGGTGCCGCAGAGCTGCGACGGCCTGTCGATGGTGGGCGAGCGCCGCCGCCCGACCCTCTACGGCGACTGCCTCGAGAACGCCGGCTCCACCCGCATGATCCACGACGGGCGCCACAAGCTGATCTGGTACCCCGCCGGCAACGCTTTCCAGCTTTTCGATCTCGAGGCGGACCCGCTGGAGCTCCGGGACCTGGCCTCGAGCCCGGACCACGCGGCGACCCGGCGCCGTCTCGAGGAGACGCTCGCCGGCGAGCTCTACGGCAGCGACCTCGACCAGGGCTGGATGAAGGACGGCAAGCTCGTCGGCTTCGACCCCGGGCCCTACGTGCCGAAGCCCGACCGCTCGCTCTCCGGCCAGCGCGGCCTCCATTATCCCCAGCCGCCCGAGGCCGCCCAGGACAAGATGGTGGGCTTTCCGCAATAGCCGTGGACGACCTCCGGCGCCCGCCTATGTCGACCGCCATCCCTTCCGCTGGAGGAGGATCGCCATGGCGGTCGAGCGTCGGTTCAGGTCCACCGTGCCGTTCTATGTGCGCTATCGCACGCGCTATCCCGAGGAGCTGCTGCGCGACGTCGCCCGAACGGTGGGGCTCGACCGGACGAGCCGGGTCCTCGACCTCGGCTGCGGGCCGGGGTTCCTGGCGATCGGCTTCGCGCCGCTGGCCGGCGAGGTTCTGGGCGTGGACCCCGAGCCCGTCATGCTCGAGGCGGCAGAGGCGGAGGCCGCGGCGGCGGGCGTCCGTGTGAGCTTCATCCCCGGCAGCTCGGAGACGCTCGGGCCGGCGCTGGGCAGCTTCCGGCTCGTCACGATGGGCCGCTCCTTCCACTGGATGGACCGCCCGCGCACGCTCGAGGCGCTGGATGCCCTGATCGAGCCCGCGGGGGCCGTGGCGCTGTTCAGCGACCATCGCCCCGAGGCGCCCGAGAACGCCTGGGTGCAGGCGTGGGAGTGGGTCCGCGACGCCTGGTCGGACGAGCGGGGCTCGCGGCGCCGGCGGCGGATGCAGGGCGGGGAAGGCGACCACGAGGCGGTGTTGCGTGACTCCGCGTTCTCGACGATCCGGCGGCTGACGCACCGCTCGACGCGGCAGACGACGCTCGAGGACCTCGTGGGCCGCACCCTCTCGATGTCCGGCACCTCGCCCGAGCGGGTCGGCGACCGGCGGCCCGAGCTCGAGGCCGAGATCAGGCGCGAGCTCGGCCCCTTCGCCCCCGGGGGCGTGCTGACCGAGGTGATCGAGGCCGAGGCCCTGATCGCGACCCGGACCTGACCGGCACCTCGCATTGTCCGGGGGTCGCGGCCGATCTAGGATGGCGCCAAGCCGAAGGGCGGCCGCCGGGGAGCAGGCGTCGGCCCGACTTGCAGGGGGGAATGACATGCCGTTGATGCGCGCCCTGATGCGACTGGCCTGCCGTTCGGCCGGTCGCGATTCCAGCCGGGCTCCGACCGTCGCCGATCCCGACCCGCGGGTCGCATGCATCCTCCTCTAGACGGAGTCCTCCTGGGCGCGCGGGACGTCCGGAAGACGTTCGGCCGCACCGTTGCCCTGGCCGGCGCCGATTTCGAGCTCCGCCACGGCGAGGTGCATGCGCTGGTCGGCGCCAACGGGGCGGGCAAGTCGACCCTGTCCCGGATCGTCTCCGGCCACCTGCAGCCCGACCGCGGCGAGATCCGCATGCAGGGGGAGGCCCTGAGGTTCGCCTCGGCACGCGACGCGATCCGTGCCGGCATCGCCATCGTGATGCAGGAGACGAGCCTCGCCCCCGACCTCTCGATCCTCGAGAATATCTCCCTGCCGGAGCTCGGCGCGCCCGGCCGGCTGTCCTGGAAGAAGCTTCGGCGCGATGCCGAGCGGCTGCTCGACGAGCTGGGCCAGAGCCACGACCTGCCGCTCGGCATGCCGGTGCGGGACCTCACCATCGGCCAACGCCAGCTGATCGAGATCGCCAAGGCGCTGGCCCTCGACTCGCAGGTCATCATCTTCGACGAGCCGACCGCCTCGTTCTCGCCCCGCGAGGTCGACCGCCTGTTCGACGTGATCCGCCTCCTGGCCGGCCGCGGCAAGGGCGTCGTCTTCGTCTCGCACCGCCTGGAGGAGATCTTCGCGATCAGCGATCGGATCACCGTCCTGCGCGAGGGCAGGTCGGTCGCCGCGGCGGTGCCCGTCGCCGAGATGAGCCCCGCCGAGCTGGTCCGTACGATGGTCGGGCGGGAGGTCACGGACATCTATGCCCAACACGGCGCTGCCGGGCGTGCCCCCGCCAACGGCCAGCCCGTGGTTCTCGAGGTCGAGCACCTGGCCTCGCGGCCGCTGGTCCGCGACATCTCGTTCCGCGTCCACCGCGGCGAGATCCTGGGCCTCGCGGGCCTCGTCGGCGCCGGCCGGTCCGACACCGTCGAGGCCATCTTCGGCCTGCGCCGGATCGACGGCGGCCGCCTGCGCCTCGACGGCCAGCCGTTCAGGCCGGGCTCGCCGATCGACGCGATCCGCGCCGGCATCGGCCTCATCCCCGAGGACCGGCGCGGCAAGGGCATCGTGCCGGACCTCTCCGTGCGGGAGAACCTGCTGCTGGCCAGCATGGGGCGGCGGCACGGGTTCGGCACGGGCTACGCCCAGAGCGATGCGGCGGCGCGGCGCCTGCTCGAGAAGCTCGATCTGCCGGCGGAGCGGGTGCTCGAGAGCAGCATCCTCAATCTCAGCGGCGGCATGCAGCAGAAGATCGTGCTGGCGCGGTGGCTGCTGCTGGAGCCCAAGGTGCTGATCCTGGACGAGCCGACGCGGGGCGTCGACATCGGCACCCGCAGCACGATCTACGGTCTCCTGCGCGGCATCGCGGCGGCCGGAGCCGCCGTCATCGTGATCTCGTCGGACTTCGAGGAGGTTCTGGGCTTGGCCGACCGGATCGTGGTGGTCAGCGACGGAGTCGACGTCACCGACATTCCGAGCGCCTATCTCGACGTCGAGAAGCTCACCATGTTCGCGGCTCCCCGAACCTCGGCCGAGGCCACGCACCGCACCCTCGAGGCGCTGGCCGACCGCTTCGGCGGCACGGCCTTCTGGCTGCATCTCGAGCATGCCCGGGCCTACTGTTTCGACAGCGTGACCGGCAGGGGGGATGCCGATCCGGGCTTCGCCGGGGGAAGCTTTCCGGCCGTCGGGGAGACGGCCATCCCGACCGCCCTGGGCACGGCCCCGGGCCGCTTCGTGACCGAGCCCGGCAATAGGCTGTCGACAGTGATGTTCCCCGTCAAGACCGAGCGCGGGCATGATCTGGGCTATATCGGGCTGACGCTGCCGGGCGACGGCCGGCCGGCGGATGCGGAACGCATCGGGCTCATGGTGGAGGAGATGACCGGGCGTGCGGCGAGCCATCTCATTTGAGCGTGCCGGCGGGGGATAGAAGGATGCGGCACGAGACCGTCGAGGCAAGGCGAGAGCAGGGCGGCGCTCGCTTCCAGCTCTTGAGCCTGGGCGGCCAGCTCGAGCTGCGGATGCTGGCGCTGCTGATCGTCCTGGGCGCCGTCCTCTCCCTGATCTCGCCCTACTTCCTGACCTTCAGCAACATCGCCAACGTCATGGACCAGTCGGTCGTGACCGGCATCGTCGCGATCGGCCAGACCTTCGTCATCCTGGTGGCCGGGATCGACCTCTCGGTCGGCTCGCTGGTGGGCGTCACCGGAATCGTCCTCGGCCTCTCCTTCGGCTTCACCAGCATGCCCTTGGCGATGCTCGTCTGCCTCGCCTCCGGCGCCTTCCTCGGCCTCGTCAATGGCGCCATCATCACCCTGGGACGGGTGGCCCCCTTCATCGTCACGCTCGGCATGCTCTCGGTCGGACGCAGCCTCGCCTACATCCTGAGCGGGGCCAACTCCATCTCCTCGATCCCGCCCGACCTCGGGCTGCTCGCCAGCACCACGGCCGTCGGCATCGTTCCGCTGAACTTCGTGATCCTCGTGCTGCTCTACATCGCAGCCTGGGCCTATCTCGGCTTCACCAAGGGCGGGCGGACGATCTACGCCATCGGCTCCAACGCCGAGGCGGCGCGGATCGCGGGCCTGCGGGTCGCCCGCTACAACATCATGGTCTATGTGGTGTCGGGCCTGCTCAGCGCCCTCGCCGCGATCTTCCTCTCGGCCCAGATCCTCTCGATCGACCCGATCGCGGGCACCGGGCTCGAGCTCGACACCATCGCCGCGGTCGTCATCGGCGGCACGAGCCTCTTCGGCGGCCGCGGCTCGGTGATCGCCACCTTCATCGGCGTCTTCATCATGGTGCTGATCCGTAACGGCCTGAATCTTCTCAACGTCTCGCCCTATTGGCAGGGCACCGCGATCGGCTCCATCATCGTCGCCGCGGTCCTGCTCGAGCGGTTCCTGAGCGCTCGCGCGGACGCCCGGCGCTTCCGGCGAGCCTGAGAGGTCGGCGACGGCGGCAAGGAGAGGAAAAGGAGAATTGGCCCCACGGCGCGCCTCGAGCGCGTGCTCGGACGACTGCCTCGGGCCACTCTCGGCACTTCGAGGCCAACAGCAGGAGGCTAGACCATGACGACGAGACGGACGGCGCTGCGGACCACCGGCGGCGCCATCGCGGCGGCGGCGACCCTGATCGGCGGCGGCAGCGGGCCATTCGGAGCGGCTCGGGCGAAGCAGGTGCAGCTCGCCTATCTCACGCCCGGGCTCGATCTGCCGTTCTGGCGCTATCTCGCCAGGGGCATCGACAAGGTGGCCAAGGAGCACGGCGCCACCGTCACCGACTACGATTCGCACAACGACGCGGCGACACAGCTCAAGAACGCCCAGGACGCGATCGCCCGCCACGTCGACGGCATCCTCATCTCGCCCACCGATTCCTCGACGGCGCCCAGCGTCCTCGACCTCGCCGCGAAAGCCTCGATCCCGGTGGTCATCGCCGACATCGGCACCGCCCGCGGCGACTATGTCTCGTTCATCATCTCCGACAACGAGAAGGGCGCCTACGACATCGGCAAGGTGCTGGCCCAGGACCTCGCGGCCAAGGGCTGGAAGGAGGGGCCGGTCGGTCTCGTCACCATCTCGCTGGCCCGCAACAACGGCAAGCTGCGCACCGCCGGCTTCCGCAAGGCCATGAAGGAGGCCGGGGTGAAGGAGGTGGCGCTCAGCCAGATGCAGACCTACACCGCGAGCGAGACCTTCAAGTTCGTGCAGGACATGCTGACCGCCCACCCCGACCTGCACGGCATCTTCGTCCAGACCGACACGCCGACGCTGGGGGCGGTCCGCGCCATCCAGGCCGCGCATCGGCAGGACGGCGTTCTCCTGGCCGCGTTCGACGGCGTGCCCGAGTTCATCGGCCTGATGCGCGACGGCAAGATCGTGGGCTCGGGCATGCAGCAGCCCTTCCTGATGGGCGAGCGCTCGGCCCAGGCGCTGTTCGACCACCTCGCCGGCAAGACGCCCGAGAAGGAGATCCTGGTCCCGATCATCGTCGTGACCACGGAGAACCTCGACAAGGTGCTGCCGACCATCAAGGAGACGGTGTTCGCCAACGAGCTGACCTAGACCGGGCTCACCGGCGAGACGGGCACCTCCGCCCTCGGCCTCATCGTGCGCCGAGGGCGGAGGCCTTTCTCAGGCTCGGGGCACGCCCAGGGTCTGGTGGATGTGGGCGATGGCGGCGGGAGGCAGCGCCAGGCCCTGGGCGAGCCGCGCCAGATAGGCGCGCTCGGCGTCGCTGTCGACCTCGATCGCGAGAAGGGATGCGGCATAGACCTGGGCCGCCACGTCCGGTGACTGGGCCTGCGCCACGAGCCCGTCCAGGTCCAGCGGCGCCCGCATCTCCTGCAGCACATAGTCCCGCGCCTCGGAATCGGCGCCCGACTCGTCGAGCTTCTTGAAGATCCTCTCCATCTCGTCCTGGTCGATGGTGCCGTCGGCCTTGGCCGCCGAGATCATCGCCCGGAGCAGGATCAGGGCCCGGCTCGCCAGGACGGCCTGATCGGCGGGGCTGGAGGCCCCGCGAATCTCGACCGGCAGCTCCGGTGCTGCCGGAGATGCTGGGGTCGCCCCTGGCTGCTGACCCCGCTGCTGACCTGCCTGCGCGGACTGCAGCGCCGCATAGGCGAGGCTGCCGAGGAGAGCCAGGGCACCGCCGCCGACGGCACCGCCGCGGCCGCCGAGCAGGGCGCCGGCGACCGCGCCGAGGCCGCCCACGACCAGCGGATCGTTGCTCTTCACGGCGTCGCCGGTGCGGGCGGCGGCTCCCTGGGCCGCGCCGGTCACCTGGGACAGCATGCCCTGCAGGCCGCCCACCCCGCCCGCACCTCCGAGCATGCCGCTCAGCTGATCGAGCAGGCCGCCCTGGCCGCCCATACCCTCCGGCCCGACGGCCCGTTGCACGCGGGCATCCGTGCTCGGCGTGCCCTTGGCATTCAGGAAAGCCCCGACGAGGCTTTGCGCATCGAACATCGACGTCCTCCCGTCTCAGCCGGGCGGGTCGTCCCGCGCCATGGCCGCAGCATGAAGATCTGTCCAGGCTGGCGGGATGGCAATGGTCTCCGGCAACGATGCCGAAGCTTCCTCAGGCGGCGATCCGCGCCCGGGCGTCCTCGGCGATCATCGCCGCCGCCTTCTCGCCGATCATGATCGAGGGCGCGTTGGTGTTGCCGGAGACCACGGTCGGCATGACCGAGGCGTCGGCGACGCGGAGGCCGTCCAGGCCATGCACGCGGAGGCGGGCGTCGACGACGGTCCCCTGGCGGACGGCCGGGCCCATCATGCAGGTGCTGGTCGGGTGGAAGATGGTCGTGCCGTAGCCCTGGACATAGTCGAGCAGCGCCGCCTCGTCCGCGCAGCCGGGGCCGGGGATCTCCTCGGCCAGGACGTAGGGCAGGATGGCCGGCTGCCCCATGATCCGGCGGACGAGCCTCAGGCCGTCGACCATCGTCCGGCGGTCGCCCTCGGTCGCCAGGTAGTTGGGGCGGATCACCGGCGGGCTCGTCGGGTCCGGATCGCGCAGGGTCAGCTCGCCGCGGCTTTCCGGGCGGAGCTGGCAGACCGAGATCGTGTAGCCGGAGAAGGGGTGGAGCGGCTGGCCCGGCCGGTCGGCGCTGAACGGGATGACGTGGAACTGCACGTCCGGGCTCGCGACCTCCGGGCGCGTCTTCCAGAAAAGGGCCACGACGCCGGCACCCACGGTCAAGGGGCCGGTGCGCCGCACCGCCCATTCGAGCCCGGCGAGCCCGCGCCGCCAGAGGCTGTTGCCGACATCGTTGAGGGTGATCGGCCGGGGGCAGCGATAGACGATGCGCGCCTGATAGTGGTCCTGGAGGTGCTTGCCGACCCCGGGGAGATCGCGGCGCACCTCGATCCCCATGGCCTTCAGCTCCTCGGCCGGGCCGATGCCCGAGAGGAGGAGAAGCTGCGGCGAGCCGATGGAGCCGGCCGAGAGCACGACCTCGCGCCTCGCCCGGACGGTGCCCTCCACACCATCCCGGCTATAGGCGACGCCCATGACCCTCCGGCCCTCGAGAAGCAGGCGCGAGGTGAGCGCCTCGGTCAGGATCCGAAGGTTGGGCCGTCCCTTGGCCGGTCCGAGATAGGCCCGGGCCGCGCTGGACCGAAAGCCGTTGCGGATCGTCAGCTGGAAATAGGCCACACCCTCCTGGGTGGCGCCGTTGTAGTCCGGGTTCTCGGGAATGCCGGCCTGCTTGGCCGCGCCGATGAAGGCGTCCATGAGCTCCATGCGGGCGAGCGGCTCGGCCACCTGCAAGGGCCCCTCGCGGCCGCGATAGGCATCGTCGCCGCCGGCATAGCTTTCCGATTTCCGGAAGAAGGGCAGCACGTCCTCGTAGGACCAGCCGACATTGCCGAGCTGGCGCCAGTGGTCGTAGTCCTCCGCCTGGCCGCGGACATAGGCCAGCCCGTTGATCGAGGAGCAGCCGCCCAGCACCTTGCCGCGCGGCCAGAGGATCGAGCGGCCCTTGATTCCGGGCTCGGGCTCGGTCCTGTAGCCCCAGCCGATCCTCGGGTTGAAGATGGTCCGATAGTAGCCGATCGGCAGATGGATCCACGGATTCCTATCGGTTGGCCCGGCCTCCAGGAGGAGGACTCGCGCGGCCGGGTCCTCGGAGAGGCGGGCGGCGACGGCGCAGCCGGCGGACCCGGCGCCCACGACGATATAGTCGACCTCCTCGTCCGCCTTCTCGCCGCTCATGCCGCGCCCTGCCTCCCCTTCGGAGGGGCCGGATCATGGCGGAGGCGCCGCGGGCGTTCAACCCGTGCCGGAGCCGGAGGACCGCCGTGACGGCCGGGCAGAGCCGTCGGCGGTGCCAGGGCTCAGGGCTGAGAGCCGCCGACGGCGGCCAGGGCCTCCTTGGCTCCGGGGAAGCCGGCCTCGGCCGCCTTCGCGTACCAGCCCTTGGCCGCAGCCCCGTCGACCGGCACGCCGATGCCGTAGTCGAGAATCGCCCCGTAGTCGTACATGGCGCTGGGCAGTCCCTGCCGCGCCGCCTTGGCGTACCAGCGCGCGGCACGCTGGGCGTTGGGCCGCACCTCCAAGTCGAACGTGCCGCCACTGCCGGCACCCGCCTCCAGCAGGTAGCCGAGCCAGGCCTCGGCCCGCGCGTTGCCGGCCTTGGCCAGCCCCACCACGGCCGAGACGACGCCCTGATCGTCGCCCCGGTTGCAGGCGAGGAAAACCGGGAGGAGATCGGGCACGCTGTCGTCCTCGACGCAGAGCGGGCGGCTCAGCTTCTCCTGACCCGCCTCGGCGCGGTGGGCGCGCTGGCTCCAGCGGTCGACCGCGGTCGGGTCGGGCGCCACGCCGCGCCCGCCCCGATAGGCGTCCGCCAACGCCATCGCCGCGTCATGATGGCCCGCCTCGGCCGCGATCTGGAGCCAATGCGCCTGCAAGGCGGCATCGCCGAGGCTGCGGCCCTCGGCATCGATCGCCCGGTCGGGCGCCAGGAGCTGGGCGAGCTGGTAGGCCGATTCGGCATCGCCCTGCAGCGCTGCGGCGCGGAACCAGCGGATCGCCTCCTCACGGGCCGGCTCCCGGGTCTGGACGTAGAGGGTGGCGAGCCAGTACTGGGCGTCCGCGTCACCGCCCACGGCCAGCGGCCGGAGCCAATCGGCGGCCGTCGCATACTCCCTGGCCTCGTAGGCCGTGAGCGCCCCCGAGAGGCCCTCAAGGGGCGCCTTGCTCCGGCGCGCCAGATCGAGGCGGCCGAGGCCGGCTGCGGCACCCGCCGCCCCGCGCGCCTGCGCGGCGCTGTACATGCGATAGGCCTGGTCGATGTCGCGCCGCCCGCCGCGGCCGGTCTCGTAGAGCTCGCCCAGCGCCAGGGCGGCCTCGCCGAAGCCGAGCTGGTAGGCGCCCTGGTACCAGCGGATGGCGCCGGCAGGATCGGCCGGGCCGCCCTCCCCCGTCTCCTCCATGACACCGCGCCAGTACAGGGCCTCGAGATCGTGCCGTGCCGCCAGCGCCTCGAGCTCGCGCCGTGCCGTAGCAGCGTCCCCCGCCGCCCGGGAGATCAGGGCCGCGGCGAGGGGCGAGCGCGTGGCCAACCCGTCCAGCGCTCCCTTCGCTGCCGCATCGCCCTTGGCCGCCGCCGTCTCGTACCACCGCACCGCCTCGCCCAGCCGCGGCGCCATCTGCCCCATGGATTGAAAGGCGCCGACGAGGCCGGCGGCGTAGAGATCACCCAGCCGACGCGCCGCGGCCGCGTGCCCCTGGTCCGCCGCCCGCTCGTACCAATAGGCGGCGGCGCGGGAGTCGGCCTGGGCACCGGAGGGCGGCTGCGCCACGAGCTGGCCCAGGCGATATTGGGCCTCGGCGTCGTCGGCGATCGCGAGCCGCCACAAAAGGGAAAAGGCGGTCGAACTCGTCGCCGCGCTCGACCGCCGCCTGCGCGGCGTCGAGCAGGGCCGCTGAAGGCGGGGCCCCCGCGCCCTGGGCCGCGGCCGAGGCTGCCCCGAGAAGGATCGCGAGAGTAAGGCCCAAGAGACCGCGCTGCTCCATGGTCCAGCCCCCACCGCGGCGCCCGCGTCCCGGCCGCGCCGGTCCGGGCGTGCCGGTCCCGGCGGTGCGCCAGACGCGTTCGATCCTTCTGAGCGCCGAGCTACTTCGATAGCGGAATAGCCACTCCGGCCGTCATTCCGCCAGCCCGGGAAGAGAGCCCGCACAGCGGGGGACGCGTCCGCTCAGGCGAGCCCGACGCGCACCCGGCGATTGTGGCGGCCCTTGTTCTCGATCTTGAGGATGCGGGCGCCGCGCGATCGGCCGGTGCTGGCGAGGTGCATGCCGCCGCAGGCCTGGCGGTCGAGGCCAGCGATCTCGACGATGCGGCACATGCCGTCCTCCTGCGGCGGCGGCGCGACGGCCTTGCTGCGGAACATGCCGGGGATGGCCCGGGCGTCGTCGTAGGGCATCCAGCCGGCGCCGACGGGGAGATCCTGGCGGATGACGTCGTCGATCGCTGGGTCGAGGGCGCGCAGGCGGTCATTGTCGGCGCCGGGGAGGTCGAAATCGACGCGGAAGGTGCCGTCGGCCGCGAGCTGGGCGCCGGTCAGGAGGGCGCCGCCGAATGCGCCGAAGACGAGGCTGTTGACGATGTGGGCCAGGGTGTGGAGCTCGGACATCAGGCTGCGGAAGGCCGGGTCGACCCGGAGGAGGACGGTGCCCACGGGCTCGGCCGGGCTCGCGAGCTCGTGCCAGAGGCCGCGCGGGTCATCGGCGAGGCCCGTGACGGCCACCTCGCCGCCCGACCAGGCGAGGGTGCCGCGGTCGGGAAGCTGGCCGCCGCCACCCGGGAAGAAGGGCGAGCGGGCAAGGAGGACGGCGCCCGGACGGGCGTCGAGGATCTCCGTCTCGAGCTCGAGCAGGTCGGGTCGGTCCTGGCAGAGGAGACGCGTCATGGCGCGGTATCGTCCTGCCCGGGCGAGCCGCTTCTAGCGGTTCAGATAGTAGTCGATCGTCGAGACCACACGCAGGCGCTTGTCGATCTCGTTGGGCTCGTTGATGCCGGGAGCCTCGTCGCGCGGCAGGATCTGGAAGAGGCCCTGGCTGGCCTGACGGATGCCGCCGAGCTCGGCGCCCGAGTCCTTGGCGAACTCGACGGCGGCCGCCCGCGCGTTGGCGGTCGCCTCGGCCACCATCGGGGGCTTCACGTCGTTGAGCTTCGTGAACAGAAAGACCGGACGGACGGGCTGGCTCTCGCTCGACAGGACGACCCCGGCGGCCACGAGGTCGCCGACCTTCTGGGCGAGCCCCGCGATGCGGTCGACGTCGGTCGATCGGACGAGCAGCGTCTCGGCCACGATGTAGCGGTTCTCGACCGGGCCGGAGCGATAGATCTGGGCGAAGAGATCGTTGACCTCGAGCGCGTTGACCGAGATCGCCTCGGCCGGCACGCCGCCGTCGGTCAGGAACTTGCGGACCGCGGCCTCGTTGGCGGTGATGGTGGCACGGACCTCGGCCAGATCGTTGCCGGTGGCGACGAAACGCATCGGCCAGAGGGCGAGGTCGGCCTTGACGTCCTTCTCCGCCAGGCCCTTGACGGTGACGAAGCGGTCGCCCTTGCGCGGCGCCACGATGCCCTGGCCGACGAACCAGCCGGCCAGGGCGACGCCGACCGCCAGAAGCAAGGCCCCGACGATCGCCCCGAGGGCCGATCCGCCCCTCCCGTTCAAGTTTCTGTTCCTCGATGGCGGTGGCCGCCCTGGACGGCGCGGCGCATGGCTCAGCTACCCAACCGTTCGACGACCGGGCCTGTGTCGCCCTTGAAGATCACGCGGAAGTCGCCCTCCTTGCAGTGCACGATCCAGGCCGCCTCGTCCGGCCGGGAGGCCTTCATGTCGGGGTCGGCGGTGACCGGGTCCGGGCATTTCACGCCGCGCGAGCGGATCGCGACGGTGAGGAGGTCGTCGGCGATCTGGGACGCGAAGCCGGGCAGCGGGAGGGCGACCAGCGGCACGAGCGCCGTGGCCGCGATGATACGGGCACCGAGGCGGACCGACAGGGCAGGCATGAGCGTCTCCGCGTGGCGAGGTCCGGGCGAGATTGGCGGATCGGGTCGCCACGATGCAAGGGCTCAGCGCCGCCGCCGGGAGCGGAGCCTCGGGGCTCAGGTGCCCGCGGACGCCATCTCGAGGCTGCGGAGCGCCCCGATCTCGGTCGCCAGCGCGGCGATCGCGTCGAGCGCGAAGCGCAGGGAGACCGGATCGACCAGACGCCCGTCCTTGAAGCGCTCGGCGGCGTTGGCGACGGCGACCTCGGGATAGGGCACGAGGCGTGCCAGGGTGCCGGCCAGGGTCTGGCGCAGCTGCCCCTGGGCCCGCATGCCGCCGCCCGTGCCCGGCGATACGGTCACGACCAGGGCCGGCTTGCCCTTCAGCACCGAGCGGTAGGCGGGCCGCGACGCCCAGTCGAGCGCGTTCTTCATCACGCCCGACATGCCGTAGTTGTACTCGGGCGAGACCACGACCACGCCATCGGCGGCGGCGATCGCCGCCTTCAGCTCCCGCACCGGGGCCGGGGCGGCGTCGCCGTCCTGGTCCTGGTTGTAGAGCGGCAGATCGGCGAGACTATGGATGACCAGCCGGCTCGTGGCCGGCAGCTCCGTCGCGAGGGTGCGGAGCAACGCGGTGCAGTAGGAGCCCCGGCGCAGGCTTCCGGACAGGCCGAGCAGCTGCAGCGTCGACGTCGTCTCGGGCATCGATCCTCCTTCGTCGGCTGGAGCGGATCGCCTTCGGCCGACAAGATATGCTGCATCGCACAAACAATCGAGACCGGCAGGCGCGGCCCAGGCCTGCGCCGCCAGGGGAGGATGGCGGGCAGATGCCCCTGCCCTTGTCCGACGGCTGGGCCAGGCACACTTCCGCAGCCATGAATCCGCCGAACCTCCTGCCGCGGGACGGGAACGTTTTTCTCGTGCGGGAGGCGCTGTCCGGCGCCGACGCGGACCGGCTGTTGGCGACCCTTCGGGACGTGATCGCGTGGCGGCAGGAAGAGGCCGTTCTGATGGGCCGGCGGCTGCCGGTGCCGCGCCTCACCGCCTGGTACGGCGAGGCAGGCTACGTCTATAGCGGCATCAGCCACCCGCCGCAGGCCTGGACGCCGCCGCTGCTGGAGATCAAGGCCGTGGCCGAGCGGCTGGCGGGGGCACCCTTCAACAGCGTCCTTCTCAATCTCTACCGCGACGGCCGGGACAGCGTCTCCTGGCATGCCGACAACGAGGCGAGCCTCGGGCCCGAGCCGATCATCGCCAGCTTCTCGCTCGGCGCCGTTCGCCGCTTCCAGCTCCGCCATCGGGAAGACAAAAGCCTCAAGGTCGGGATCGACCTGCCGCACGGCTCCTGCCTCGTGATGGCCGGCGCGACGCAGCGCTGCTGGCTGCACCAGCTGCCGAAGACCGCGGCTCCGGTGGGGCCGCGGATCAACCTCACCTACCGGCTTGTGTCGAGCCGACCTGCCGGGCAGCGTGGCTGAGGGCCCCGGGGCTACGCTACCACCCCGAAGCGCTCGAATCGATACGCCAGCTCTGGGCCCCCTTCTCCCTCGTACGCCAGCTGGGCGACGAGCAGCGCGAACGGCTCGGTGCAGCGGGCGATCCGCAAGGGACCGGCGTCCACGGGATCGTAGCCCACCTCGCGGATCAGCGTGGCGGCAACCCCTTTGCCGACCGGATCGTCCCCGCAGTAGACGAGGCTGGGCCTCGGGGCCCTGCGCCTTGCCTCGAAGACAGGGAAGAGCACCTCGCTCGGCACGGTGTTGAAGGCGGAGACGATCCGGGCCTCGGGAAGCCGCCTCGCAAGCGCCTCCGCGCCGGAGGAGGTGTGGCCGACGACAAGGTCGGTATCGTCATCGTTCATCGGCAGCGAGCAGCTCAGGATGAGCCTTGCCCGACAGGTCGCCGGCCTGGCCCAGCACGTCGTCCATGCGGGACCAATGCACGGCCAGCAGGAGCGCGTCCGCTTCGCGGGCCGCCTCTCGCGGGGTGCCCGCCCGCGCGCCTCCCTGGGCGTCCCGCGCGAGCCTTTCGAGCTTCTCCCGGCTGCGCGCGTAGCTGAACACCACCTCGTGCCCGGCACGCGCGAACAGCGTGCCGAGCTTGCCTCCCATCAACCCGGAACCGAGAATACCGAGGCGCATCGTGCTCTTCCTTGGATCTGGCAGCCTTTCGGCGAAAGGAGCCTCGACGCTCCCGTCAGGCCTCGAGCGACGCCATGTCGATCACGAACCGATAGCGCACGTCGGAGCGCTCCATCCGCTCGAAGGCCTCGTTGATCTCGTCCATGCGGATCATCTCGCAATCCGGCAGGATCTTCTTGCGGGCACAGAAGTCGAGCAGCTCTTTCATGCGTGGCCTCCATCGACTTGGGCTGCAGGTTGCAGGCTGCGCAGCCCCTCCGGCGCCGAGCCCGACGTCACCGAGCCGGTGCCGGACGGCCGAGCCTGGATGCTCCTCCTTGTGGGTCAGCGACCGACCCTTGCCGCCAGGTGCGGGGGATAACGATCCCCTTGCACCGTGATCCCGGCGAGGGCGCCGCCGATCTCACGGAGGTCGTCGGGCGTCAGCTCGACCTCGGCGGCGCCGAGGTTCTCCTCGAGGCGATGCAGCTTCGTGGTGCCGGGGATCGGCACGATCCACGGCTTCTGCGCCAGCAGCCAGGCGAGCGCGATCTGGGCGGAGGTCGCCTGCTTCCTGGCGGCGATCTGGCCCAGCAGATCGACCAGGGCCTGGTTCGCCTTTCGCGCCTCGGGCGTGAAGCGGGGCACGATGTTGCGGAAGTCGGTGCTGTCGAAGGTCGTGCTCTCGCTGATCGCGCCGGTGAGGAAGCCCTTGCCCAGCGGGCTGAAGGGGACGAAGCCGATCCCGAGCTCCTCCAGCGTCGGCAGGATCTCCTGCTCGGGCTCCCGCCACCAGAGCGAGTACTCGCTCTGGAGGGCGGCGACCGGCTGGACGGCGTGCGCGCGACGGATCGTCTGCGCGCCGGCCTCGGACAGGCCGAAATGCTTGACCTTCCCTTGCCGGATCAGGTCCTTCACAGCGCCGGCCACGTCCTCGATCGGCACGTTCGGGTCGACGCGGTGCTGATAGAAGAGATCGATGACGTCGGTCCTCAGCCGCTCGAGCGAGGCCTCGACAACCTGCTTGATGTGCTCCGGCCGGCTGCTCAGCCCCCGCTGCGACCCGTCCTTCGGATCGATATCGAAGCCGAACTTGGTGGCGATCACGACCTGGTCGCGGAAGGGGGCCAGGGCTTCGCCCACGAGCTCCTCGTTCGTGAACGGGCCGTAGATCTCGGCGGTGTCGAAGAAGGTGACGCCGCGCTCGACGGCCGCCCGGATCAGCGAGATCCCCGCCTCCTTGTCGACGGCCGGGCCGTAGCCGAAGCTGAGGCCCATGCAGCCGAGCCCGATGGCCGAGACCTCCAGGTTGCCGTTGCCGAGTTTGCGCTTCTGCATTGCTCATCCTCTCCTTCGAGGCTTCCAGTGAGGGTGCTGGTCACTCGCCGGGTGGAAGTCCGTGGAAGCCGGGCGAGCTCGGTCTGCCCTTCGAGGCTGGCGATCCGCTTGCGCAGTGTCGTAAGGGTGCACTTCGAGCGCCTGTGAGCCGAGCACCATACGCAGCGGCGCAGGCTCGACGTCGACGCTCGCGATGGTCGCCATCGCCGGGGCGCCGGGGCAGCCCTCGCGCGTCGAGCATGCCGGAACCGGCGCCGGCGTTTCGTCGTAGACCGCGTCGGCTCGGCCACTTGCGCATGCCGCCGAGCTCGGTGCGCGACGTCGACGGGCTCGACGAGGCACCCGACCGAGCGTGCGACCTCTGGACACCGGCCACGATGCCTTCGATGGTCGAGGCGGGCTGAGGGAGCCACCCTGGCCGATACGGATGAGGATCATCGGCCGCGCGATGCGGGCGAGCGTAGCTGCGACCGTTGTCGGCGGAGACCCGCGCTCAGCCAAGCCATCCCGATCAGCACCACGGGTGAGCCCGCCTGCGAGCAGCCGCCCGTTGCCGAGGCGACGCGTAAGCCGGGGGACAGCCATGGCCGCCGCGAAGTTGGGAAACGTCATGGGCAGGCAAGGCAACTCGTCAGCCGCAAACGGGCTCGTAGCCGAGAGCGCCCTGGAGAAACTGGATCGTGACGAAGAGGCCGCACGCATGGCGCCGAGGAAGAGCATGCGGTGCCGCGTAGGCCCCGGCCGCTCGCGGCGTCACGAACAGGCGGAGCGGCATGATATCCGGCTGCTCCGCCCGCCACTCGGCCGATCATCGACGAGCTGCCAGCAGCAGGATGCTCGGCGCGCCGGCGCCGCCGACGCGTCGAGAGGATCGCTCCAGCCGGCGGCTGCGGAGCGAGACGAAGCCGATAGACGAGCGCGGTCATGCCCGAGGGCGTTCGAGCCCATGGCGCCGACGAGGTCGAGTCGGCCGGCGTCGGCGCTGCGTGTCTCGCCTGAGGTAGCGACCATCGCACCCAGCATCAAGGCGATGCCGATCGGCAGGTTGCATGAAGGGCGCCGAGCAGGAGCAGCCCGCTCGAAGGCCAGTCGTTGCAGGACGTTCTGCACCCAGGAGAGCCCGGCTGGCCGAGAAGCCGACGATCATGATCGATCCTCGGCTGGCCGGTGATGGACGATCGAGACGTCGAGCAGGATCATCGCGTAGCTGTCGAGTCATGATCGCCCAGCACCGGCTGCGCTGCCTGGCGACAGCCCGATCGGCGGGCGCTGTCCCCGGTGTGGCGACCGCCATGGTCAGGCGGTCATGCTTCGTCCCGCCTGGTACTGCTCGTCGCTGACCTGCTCCATCCAGTCGACGGCCTTGCCGTCGAGCTTCTCCTGGATGGCGATGTGGGTCATGGCGGTGGTGGCCGTGGCGCCGTGCCAATGCTTCTCGCCGGGCGCGAACCAGACGACGTCGCCCGGCCGGATCTCCTCGATCGGCCCGCCCTCGCGCTGAGCCCGGCCGCAGCCGGCCGTGACGATCAGGGTCTGGCCGAGCGGATGGGTGTGCCAGGCGGTGCGGGCGCCCGGCTCGAAGGTCACGCTGGCGCCGGCCACGCGGGCCGGATCGGGCGGGCTGAGCAGCGGATCGATCCGGACCGTGCCGGTGAACCATTCTGCCGGCCCCTTGCCGGAAGGCTGAGAGCCGGCTCGCTTGATCTCCATGAGCTTCCTCCTCCGATGATCGCCTCCGGAGGCCGTCATCCCGAGGACGGCACCGCGGTTGGCGAACAGGTGGGAGCTGGGGCCCCAGGCCGATTAGGCCGTAGAATGCGCACGGGCTTATGAGCAGGACTTCATGAATGCCGCAGGGCAATCTGAGCGACCTTCTGGCCTTCCTGGCCGTGGCGCGGGAGCGGAGCTTCACCCGGGCCGCCGCCACGCTGGGTGTCTCGCAGTCGGCGCTCAGCCACACCATCCGCGGGCTCGAGGCGCGGCTGGGGGTGAGGCTTCTCGCCCGCACGACGCGGAGCGTCTCGCCGACGGAGGCCGGCCTGCGCCTGATGCGCACCGTGGGACCGCGATTCGAGGAGATCGAGGCGGAGCTCCGGGCCCTGGGCGAGCTTCGCGAGAGGCCCGCGGGCACGATCCGCATCACCGCCACCGACCATGCGGCCGACACGGTTCTCTGGCCGAAGCTTGCGAAGCTCCTGCGGGAGTATCCGGACATCAAGGTCGAGATCGTCGTCGACTATGGCCTGACCGACATCGTGGCACAGCGCTTCGATGCCGGCGTGCGCGGCGGCGAGCAGGTGGCGAAGGACATGATCGCCGTGCGCATCGGGCCGGACATGCGCATGGCGGTCGTGGGGGCCCCGTCCTATCTCGACGGGCGGCCGGAGCCACAGACGCCGCGGGAGCTGATCGGCCACGCTTGCATCAATCTTCGCCTGCGCGACCCATGGCGGGCTCTATGCCTGGGAGTTCGAGAAGGGCGGCCACGAGCTGAGGGTGCGCGTCGAGGGCCAGCTCGTCTTCAACGGCCCCTACCAGATGCTCGAGGCGGCCTTGGACGGATTCGGCCTGGCCTACGTGCCGGAGGGCCTGGCGCGGCCGCATATCGCCGAGGGCCGGCTCAGGCGGGTGCTCGAGGACTGGTGTCCCTCCTACTCGGGCTATCACCTCTACTACCCGAGCAGGCGGCAGCCTTCGGCGGCCTTTTCCCTGCTCGTCGAGGCGCTGCGCTATCCGCGGCTGAGGCCGTGGCGGAGGGCTGGCCGGTGTCGCGAGCACGGGCGGGACTGTTCAGATCGGGACCCGCGAGCGTAAGCTTCCGGCGCTGCCTCCCTTGGCGAAGCGCGCCTCGTGGGCAGGCGCGGACGGGGGAAGAGATGCAAGAGATCGAATTGGCCGCGTCGCCGAAGGACCGGGACCGGACCTGGACCTTTCGGGCCATCGAGCTGCTCCAGGGGGACCGGCGTCGCTCGGCCGACACGCATCTGCTCAATCCCGTCTTCAAGGGCCTCACCGGTCTCTCGATCTATCTCAAGGACGAATCGACCCATCCGACCGGCAGCCTGAAGCACCGGCTGGCGCACTCGCTGTTCCTCTACGGCATCTGCAACGGCAACATCCGGGAGGGCACGACGGTGGTCGAGGCGTCGTCCGGCTCGACCGCGGTGAGCGAGGCCTATTTCGCGCAGCATGCTCGGCCTGCCGTTCATCGCCGTCGTGCCGCGCTCCACGGCCGGGCCAAGATCGAGGCCATCGAGCGGTTCGGCGGCCGCTGCCATTTCGTCGAGGCGCCCGGCGAGGTCTAGCGAGGCCGCAGCGCGTCTCGCGCGGGAGGCGCGGCGGCCACTATCTCGACCAGTTCACCAATGCCGAGCGGGCGACCGACTGGCGCGGCAACAACAACATCGCGGAGAGCATCTTCAGCCAGATGGAGGCGGAAGCGCATCCGGTGCCCGAGCTGGATCGTGATGAGCGCCGGGACCGGCGGCACCTCGGCGACGATCGGGCGCTACATCCGCTACCGCAACCGTGCCGACGCGGCTCTGCGTCGTCGATGTCGAGCATTCGGCCTTCTACGAGGCCTACGTCACGAGGCGACAGGTCGGCCACCTGCGCGACCCCGATCGCGCATCGAAGGCATCGGCCGGCCGCGGGTGGAGCCGTCCTTCATCCCCGGCGCCATCGATCACATGATGCGCGTTCCCGACGCGGCATCGATCGCCGCCGCGCACGTGCTTTCCGAGCGGCTGTTCCGCCGCGTCGGCGGCTCGACGGGCACGAATTTCTCTCGGGCTGTGCCGGCTCGCGGCCGAGATGATGCGCGAGGGCCGGGAGGGATCGCTCGTGACGCTGATCTGCGACAGCGGCGACCGCTACGCCTCGACCTACTTCGATCCGGACTGGCTGCGGGCGAGCAAGATCGACATCGAGCCCTACCGAAAGAAGCTCGAGAAGTTTCTCGACACCGGGGAGCTCGGATGAAGCTGCCGGGCTAACGGCGCGCGATCTCGAGCCCGCCCAAGCCGGCGGAGGAGCGATGCCCAGGCCTGGAGGCCGTCGCGGAAGCGGTCGAGCCGGAAGAACTCGTTGGGGGCGTGGTAGTCCTCGTCGGAGGTGGCGAAGCTGAAGAAGACCGTGTCGAGGCCGAGGACGCGCTGGAAGAGCTCGGCGATCGGCAGGGTGGCGCCCATCGCCACGCGAAGCGGCGGGCGGCCCCACAGCTCCGTCAGCACGCCCTCGGCGGCGGCCAGCACCGGGCTCTCCGGGTCGACGGCGTAGGCGCGGGCGGCGTGCTCGGTGTCGGGGCGGATCTCGAGCGTGAGGCCGCTCGGGCAGACGCGGCGGAGATGCGCCACGAGCGCCTCGAGCACCGCCCGCGGCTCCTGGCCGGGGACGAGGCGGCAGGTGATTTTTGCATGGGCCTCGGCCGGGATCACGGTCTTCGAGCCCCGGCCCTGATAGCCGCCCCAGAGGCCGTTGACGTCGAGCGTGGGCCTCAGCCATTGGCGGTCGAGCAGATCCGCGCCGTCGGCGATCCAGCCCGGCCGGCTGGCGCCGATGCCGGCATAGTAGGCGTCGGGGTCGACATCGAGGCTCGCGATCGCGCGCGCGGAGGAGCGGATCGGCCTCGCGGATGCCGTCGTCGAAGCCCGGGACGGCGACGCGGCCGTCGGCGTCGTGGAGCGTCGCCGAGCATCGCCGCGAGCGCCTGCAGCGGATTGGGGGCGCTGCCGCCGTGGCGGCCGGAATGAAGGTCCTTCGCGGCACCCCGGACGGTCAGCTCGAGCGCGGCGATGCCGCGGCTGGCGACCGTGACGCGACGGCAGATCGGTCGCGCCACATGGCGCCGTCGGCGGAGACCAGCGCGTCGGCGGCGAGCCGCTCGGCATTGGCCTCGACGAGGGCGCCCGAGATGCGCGCTGCCCATCTCCTCCTCGCCCTCGATCAGGAGCTTCAGGTTGATCGGCAGCCTGCTGTCGACTGACGAGAAAGGCCTCGGCGACAAGGATCGGGATCAGCAGCGGGCCCTTGTCGTCGGAGACGCCGCGCGCATAGAGGCGGTCGTCGCGCACCTCGGGCTCGAAGGGCGGCGTCGTCCATGTGCTCCAGCGGGTCGGGCGGCTGCACGTCGTAGTGGCCGTAGACCAGGATGGTCGGCGCGCCCGGGGCCTTCAGCCAGTCGCGCGAAGATGGCGGGATGGCCGCCGGTCGGCAGCATCTCGACATGCTCGAGGCCGGCCCGGCGGAGCCTCGCCGCGAGCCACGCCGCGGCCGCGGCGATGCCGGCCGCGTAGGCGGGATCGGCGCTGACGCTCGGGATGCGGCAGAAGTCCTCGCAGCTCGTCGACATAGGCGTCGAAGCTCGGCGGCGAGATGCGCCTCGACGCTCATCGGTCACTTGCCGCCGTCCACGCTGAGCACCTGGCCGGTGATCCAGCCGGCGGAGTCGGAGGCGAAGAACAGAACCGCCTGGGCGATGTCGTCGGGCGCTGCCGAGGCGCTTCAGCGCGATGCCCTCGACGAGGCGCCGCCTGCCCCTCGGCGCCCATCGCTTCCCATTGCCGCTCGGTCGTCGGGTTGGAGCGCACGAAGCCCGGCGCGACGTTGTTGACGGTGATGTTCCAGGGCCCGAGCTCGTGCGCGAGCTGGCGGGTGAGGCCGATCTGGCCGGCCTTGGCGCTGGCATAGGCCTGGATGCCGGTGAGGCTGATCGCCGAGCCCGGCGCCGCTCGAGATGTTGACGATGCGCCCAGCGCGGCGGCGCTTCATGCCCGGCGCCACCGCCTGGCGCAGTAGAAGGCGCCGGTGAGATTGACGGCGAAGATCGCCTGCCAGTCGGCCTCGCGAGATCTCCTCGAGCGGCCGGCCGACCTGACCGAGCACGCCGCCGGCATTGTTGACGAGGATGTCGACGGCTGCGCCGCCGGCCTCGGCCGCGGCGACGACGGCCTGGACCGCCGCCGCGATCGGTGACGTCGACGGTACGCGACATGGCAGGTGCCGGCTGCCGAGGCGCGCGGTCTCGGCGAGCCCGGCGTCGTTGATGTCGCAGGCCCAGACGACCGCGCGCCGGCGCGCGGCGAAGGCGTGCGGCGATGGCGCGGCCGAAGCCATGGCCGGCGCCGGTGACGATCGCCGTGCGGCCGGCGAAGTCGATGTTCATCGCGCGGCGTCCGGCGGCGGGCATGGCCTCGGCCAAGCGCATCGAGAGTGGCCAGGCCGAGCGCTCGCGCGCCCGTCCTCGATATCGTGGATCAGCTCGATCAGGCGCGGCGGTGAGCGGCGTCGCGATGCCGTGGCGCGCGGCGATCGGTAGCGACGATCGGGCCGAGCTGGGCGTCGACCTCGGTCTTGCGCTTGCGCACGGCGAGGTCGCGCCAGATGCCGCTGTGGCGTCTTGGCCGAGCGGCGGTTGAAGGCGACCATGTCGTCGAAGCGAGCGCTCGAGCGCCTCGGCCGTGCCGGCGCCCGGTGAAGGCCGCGGGATCGAAGCCGTTGAACGCCTCGAGGCTGACGCCCTCGGCCGCGGCGACGCGCGCGACCTCGCGGCCGAGCGCGATCAGGACCGGGCGATGGCGCCGGTCGTCCAGCACGATCGGCGATCGAGTCGTCGGTGAGCGCGGTGGCGAACAGCAGCGCGCCATAGATCAGCTTGCTCCAGAGATAGCCCCAGATGTTGTCGGTGAGGACGGCGTTCGGCTCGAAGCTCGGAAGCAGCGCGTGGAGTGCGCTCGATGCCGCGGCGTGCGGCTGCCGTCGAGCTCGCCCACCACGACGGCGCCGCGGCCGGCATAATGGACGACGCCGGGCCCGAGATAGTCGGCGCCGAAATTGACGAAGCAGCCGATCGTCCGCTCGCGCGCCGACCGACCTCGGCGATGACCAGCTCGTTCAGGCCGTTCTGGACCGAGACGACGTAGCCGTCCTCGGCCAGGTGCGGCGCCAGCGCCGTCGCCGCCGCCTCGGTGTCATGCGCCTTGACGCAGAGGAGGATGCGATCGAAGCGGCCCGTCGACGCTCGTCGGGCAGGAAGCGCCGGCGCCGACCGTGATCCGGAGCGATCGGGCCCGGTGATCTCGAGGCCGTCGCGCGTTGATCGCCGCGACGTGGTCCGGCATCGCGGTCGACGAAGAGCGACGTCTCGCCGGCGCGGACGAAGGCGGCGCCGAGCGTGCCGCCGATGGCGCCGGCGCCCCAGATCAGGATCGGCCGCGCTCATGCCCAGCCGTCCTCGATGCAGGGCCCGGGTCTCGGCGACGGCGACGTCCCAGATCGCCAGCATGTCCTCGTCGGGGCGCTCGTAGTAGCCGCCGAAATTGCCGTCGCCGAGATAGCGCGCGGACCTCCGTCGGGCGGCATCGACGCGCATGCCGGTCGAGATCGATCATCGGCTTCTGCTGGCTCGGCTGGACGACGCCGGCGAGCCGGGTCCAGGGGAAGTTCTCCATCCAGGAGGCGTGCGAGGCGACGGGATCGATCTCCTGCACCTTGGCCAAGGTCTTGCGGCGCGTTCCACCAGTTGTGGAACTTGATCGCGCATGCCGGGATGGTCGGCCATCCACTCGATCGCCAGGGCGCCGGCCGGCTGGTTGCCGCCATGGCCGTTGACGATCAGGATGCGCCGGAAGCCCTGAGCGCCGCAGGCTGTCGAGGATGTCGCGCACGAGCGCTGAGATAGGTTCCGAGGCGCAGGCTGACCGTGCCGGGAAAGGCCAGGAAATAGGGGGTGATGCCGTAGGCGCACGGCCGGGAAGACCGGCACGCCGAGCGGCTCGGCGGCCTCGGCGGCGACCCGCTCGGACAGGATGCAGTCGACCGACGAGGCTGAGCTGGGCATGCTGCTCGGTGCTGCCCAGCGGCAGACGCGCGCGGTCGTCGCTGCTTCAGATAGTCCTCGACCTGCGTCCAGTTCATCTCGGCGATCTTCATGAGGCACCTCCTCCTCGGACGGGGCGGTCGGCGCCGGCGATCGTCACGCGCCGGGCGCAGGCTGTCGAGCAGCGGCACGGACGGTCCGCTCGATGTCGCCCGGATCGGGCATGTGCCGGTATTCGAAGACGCGCGTCGCCGGAGCCAGGCAGGCCAGGACCGCCTCGGCGCCGGTGGCATAGACGACGACGTCGGCCGCGCCGAGCAGTACGATCGAGGTCCGGCGTGTCGAGGGCCGCGGCGACGATGGTCTGCGACATGGGGGGCGAAGCGCTGCACGCCCGGCCTTCATGATCGGCAGGAAGTCCGGGAACAGCGAGACGAGGCGAGCCGGGCGCTAGCGGGTCGAGCGCGGCGAGCGCCGCGCGCGTCCGCTCGGACGGGATGAAGCTGATCGACCGCGACCGGCGTGCCGGGCAGAAGCGTCGGCCACCTCGAGCCCTGACGGTTGGCGAAGGTGAGGACGAGATCGGCCGCGGCGACGCGGCGGCGGACGGCCGGCATCGCCTCCGATGGCTCTCGACGTCAGCTCGGGTCGACCGCCAGCGCGCTGCCCTGCAGGCGCGCCTGCGAGGGCCTGGGCGTAGTCGCGGGTGGCGTCGGCGAAGAGGCCGAGCATGACGAGGCGCAAGGCGGCGCTCCCGGCGGCTGGCGGCGAGCAGGCGGGCGTTGATCAGCGCCAGCCAGGTCCTGATGGCCGACGCCGGCCGCCTGGCGCCTCGCTCGATCAGCCGATCGATCGGCCGGACGCAGCCTGCTCAGCCGATCGTCCGTCGACCTGTGCCCGGGCAGGCAGGCGGCGACGAAGGTGCCCTGGCCGGGCCGCGTCTCGAGCAGGCCCGAGGCTTTCAGATCCTTGTAGACCTGGCTCACCGTCATCGGCGCGAGCCGAGCGGCGGGCCAGGTCGCGCACCGAGGGCAGGCGGCTCGCCACGCGCCAGCTCGCCGCAGGCGATGCCGTACTCGATCAGCCCGCGCAGCTGCACCCCGAGCGGCACGGGCAGGTCCCGATCGATGCGGAAGTCCATGTCGCCCGGCCCCGAGTTCCTTCCCGTTATGAGCAGGCTAGCACACTCGACCGCCCCGGGCAAGCGGAGCGGTCCGGGGCGGTGGAGGCATTGGTGATTGCGTGGCCCTGGGGGTTCCCGCATGATCGTCCCGCGGGCACTGTGTCTTAACAGACCAGAACACCGGGACACGGGAAGAGGAGGGCAGCGCATGAAAAAGCTTCTGACCACGGCCGCGGTGCGCGGCGCTCCTGGTCGGCGTCCGGCCACGCGGCCCTGGCGGTCGAGCGCGGCGGCACGCTGACCTACGGCCGCTACGCCGACAGCCTGTTCCTCGATCCGGTGCTCAACGACGCCAATGTCGACATCTGGATCCTGACCAATCTCTACGACACGCTGCTCCAGCCGACCGACGACGGCAAGGGCGTGCAGCCGGGCCTCGCGACCGCGTGGAAGGTCGCCGACGACGGCCTGACGCGTCACGCTGACGCTGCGCGAGGGCATCAAGTTCTCCGACGGCTCGCCGATCACCGCCGAGGACGTGAAGTGGTCGCTGGACCGGGCGCGCGATCCCGAAGAACGGCATCTGGGGCTTCCTCGTCGAATCGATCGATTCGGTCGACGATCAAGGACCCGAGACACGTCGTCCTGCAAGCTCAAGCATCCCGATCCGACGCATCCTGCCGGCGCTCGACCTTTCAACACGGCGATCATGCCGGAGAAGCTGTTCGAGGCGGCGCCCGGCGCGACCGACGCCGACAAGGCGCAAGGCCTTCGCCGAGCATCCGATCGGCTCCGGGCCGTTCATGTTCAACAGCTGGGACCGCGGCTCGGACGATGAAGCTGGTCACGCAATCCCGTACTACTGGCAGATGGGCGAGGACGGCAAGCCGCTGCCCTATCTCGACGGGATCGACTTCGAGGTCATCCCCGACGACGCCACCCGCATCCTGAAGCTCCAGTCGGGCGAGGTCGACGGCGCCGAGTTCATCCCCTATGCCCGCGTCGACGAGCTGAAGGCCGATCCGACAGCATCGACATGGAGCTGTTCCCCTCGACCCGGGTCGACTACATCACCCTGAACGTGCGGCCGAAGCTGACGGACGGCAGCGACAATCCGCTGACCAACGAGAAGGTGCGCCAGGCGCTGAACTACGCCGTCAACAAGGAGGCGATCATCAAGATCGTCACGCACGGCGTCGGCACGCCGATGAGCTCCTTCATGTCCTCGGCGACGCCGCTGCATCTGCGGCGCCGGGCCGGCCTATCCCTACGACCTCGCCAAGGCCAAGGCGCTGCTGAAGGAGGCCGGCTATCGCCAGACGGCTTCGAGCTGCAGCCTGCTGGTGCTGGCCGGCAACCAGGACGAGATCGGCCATCGGCCACGGCGCTCCAGCAGATGTGGGGCCAGATCGGCGTCAAGCTCGACGCTCGAGCAGGTCGACAACGCCACCCGCACCGAGCGCTACCGCGACGGCGACTTCCAGATGCGCGCTCGCCGCCTGGACCGACGACATCGCCGATCCCGAGCGAGATCACCTCCTATTTCGTCTATTCCCCAACATCCAGTGCGCTGCATTCGCGGCTGGAAGAACGACGAGGCCGACAAGCTCTTCGCAGCCAGCCAGAAGGAGATCGACCCGGCCAAGCGGGCCGAGCAGTACAAGCAGATCCAGGAGATCTACATGGCGGCGGCCCCGATCGTCTTCCTCTACCAGACGCCCTATCCGGTGGCGCTGCGCAAGAAGGTCAAGGGCTTCGTGCAGATCCCGCTCGGCAACAACATCTTCGTCAACGACGTCGCATCGCAGAAGTAGCAGGCGAGGCGGGCGGCAGCGTCCGGCTCGCCGCCCGCCGTCGCCGCCAGCGCCGGGGCTCCCGCACTCGTGCCCAGCCTGAGCTACATCCTCACGCCGACTGCTGCAGATCGTCCCCACCTTCTTCTTCATCATGGTGGTGACGTTCGTCCTGGTGCGGCTGCTGCCGGGCGATCCGACCAGCGCCATCCTCGGCGACCGCGCCACCGACGCCGACGTCGCGCGGATCAATGCCCAGCTCGGCCTCGACAGGCCGATCCCCGTGCAGTTCCTGTATCTTCCTCGAGCGCTTCTGTCCACGGCGATCTCGGCAACTCGATCAACCTCAAGGCTGCCGGTGCTGCGACCTGATCGCGAGCGCCTGCCGGTGACGCTGTTGCTGACCGCCTATGGCGGCGCTGCATCGCGCTGCTGCTGGCGGTGCCGCTGGCCTTCCTCGCGGCGCTGCGCGCCGACAGCGCGCCGACGCCGCTGATCCGCGGCGCCTTCCAGGTCGGCCTGTCGATGCCGGTCTTCTATATCGGGCTGGTGCTGCTGACCGTCTTCGCCGCCAGGCTGCGCTGGTTTCCGGTCGGCGGCTACGGCGACACCTTCGGCGAGCGACCTCTACCACCTCTTCCTGCCGGCGCTGACGCTGGCGCTCAGCCTCTCGGCCGTGCTGATGCGCAACCTGCGCGCCGCGATCATCGAGGTGCTGCAGCGCCGAATATGTCGACTTCGCCCGCGCCAAGGGGCTTGCGCCGCGCCTCGTGCTGCTGCGCCACGTGCTGCGCAACGCGCTGATCTCGACGGTGACGCTGTTCGGCCTCAACGATCGGCACGCTGCTCGGCGGCGCCGTCATCACCGAGACCGTCTTCGCCATCCCGGGCGTCGGGCGGCTGATGATCGAGAGCATCTACGGGCGCGACTATCCGGTGATCCAGGGGCTGACGCTGGCGCTGGCGCTCCTGGTCTCGCTCGTCTTCCTGCTGACCGACATCGTCCAGGCGTCGCTCGATCCGCGGGTCGCAGCGATGAGCCGAGCCGTCGGCGCCGCGACCCTCCGCGCGACCACGCCTGCCGCAGGCCGTGCCGGCACCCTCGTCGTCGGCGCGCGTCGATCCTGCTCGCCGAGCCTGAGCCTGGCCGTCTGCGCCCGGCCTCGTCGCGCCCTACGACCCGCTGCGCTTCGACTACAACGCCCTGCTGCAGGCCGCCGAGCCTGGCGCATCTGTTCGGCACCGACAATTTCGGCCGCGACGTGCTCTCCCGCGTCATCTGGGCCTATCGCATCGACATGCAGATCGCCCTGTTCGCCACGGTCGTGCCGCTCATCTTCGGCACGCATCGATCGGCGCGCTGGTCGGCTACTACGGCGGCTGGCTCGAGGCGCTGTTCGGCCGCGTCGGTCGATGCCGTCGTCACCTTCCCGTTCCTGGTGCTGGTGATCGCCATCGTCGCGGTGCTCGGGCCCGGGCCTGCTCAACATGTACATCGCCGTCAGCGTCGTCGGCTGGGTCTTCTATGCCCGGCTGCATGCGCGGCCGAGATCCAGGTGCAGCGCAGCTCGACTATGCCGCCGCCGGCACGGTGCATGGGCTACACCGACGCCGCGGATCATCTTCCGCCACCTCCTGCCCAACGCCATCACGCCCGTCATCGTCTACTGGATGACCGACATGGCGCTCGCCATCCTGCTGGGCTCGAGCCTCGGCTATCTCGGCCTCGGCGCCCAGCCGCCGGCCGCCGAATGGGGCGTGCTGATCGCCGACGGCAAGAACTTCATGACCACCGGCTGGTGGATTTCCGTTTTCCCCGGCATCGCCATCGTCCTCACCGGCCTCGGCTTCAGCCTGCTCGGCGACGGGCTGGCCGACCTTCTGCGGACCGCGCCGATGAGCGCCGCGCCGGAGACCATCGCTCGAGGTCCGCGGCCTGCGCGACGAGCTTCGCCACGCCGCGCGGCACGCTCACCGCCGTCGACGGCATCGACTTCGACGTCGCGCCGGCGAGGTTCTGGGCCTCGTCGGCGAGTCCGGCTCCGGCAAGAGCGTCACGCTGCGGTCGCATCATGCGGCTGGTGCGCGCCGCCGGGCCGGGTCGAGGGCGTCGGTCCTCTGGCGCGGCCGCGACCTGCTCGCGCATGCGCCGAGCGCAGCTGCGCGGGCGTGCGCGGCGGCGAGATCGCGATGATCTTCCAGGAGCCGATGACGGCGCTGAACCCGGTCCTGCACGGTCGGCCTGCAGATCGACGAGAACCTCCAGGCGCACACCGATCTCGGCCGGCGGGCGCGCCGCGAGCGGGCCATCGAGCTGCTCGAACAGGTCGGCATTCCGGCCGCCGGCGGCCGGCTCGACGACTATCCGCACCAGTTCTCCGGCGGCATGCGCCAGCGGGTGATGATCGCCATCGCGCTGGCCAGCGAGCCGAAGCTGCTGCTGGCCGACGAGCCGACCACGGCGCTCGACGTCACCATCCAGGACCAGATCCTGAAGCTCCTGCTCGAGCTGCGCGACCGGCTCGGCATGAGCGTGGTCCTGGTGACCCACGATCTCGGCGTCGTCGCCCAGACCTGCGACCGGGTGGCGGTCATGTATGCCGGGCGGATCGTGGAGACTGGCGCCGGTCGCGAGCGCTCTTCGGCGCGCCGCGCCATGCCTATACGCGCGGCCTGCTCGATTCCGTGCCGCGCGGCGGCGCCGATCGCGCGTGCCGCTGCGCTCGATCGAGGGCAGCCCGCCGCCGCTGACCGATCTGCCGCGACGGCTGCGCCTTCGCGCCGCGCTGCAGCCTCGTGACCGACGCCTGCACGCGGACCCGACCGCCGCTTCGGCATCTGCGCCGGGCAGCCATGTGACCGCCTGCATCCACCACGACCGTGTCGGCGCGGCCTGACCGATGATCGGGACCCCGTCGCCGCTGCTCGAGGTCGACGGGCTTTTCCGCTGCGTTCGTCCTCCGCCGTGGCCTGGGCGAGGTCTTGCTGCGCGGGCCGCCACGCATCGTCCGTGCCCTCAACGGCGTCAGCTCAGCGTCAGGCGCGGGGAGACGCTCGGCATCGTCGGCGAGTCCGGCTGCGGCAAGTCGACCCTGGCGCGCTGCCTGGTCCGGCTGCTCGAGGCCGAGGCGGGCAGCATCCGCTTCGACGGCGAGGACGTGCCGAGCCCTCAGGGGCAACGGCTCCGAGCCTTCAACCGCACGCGTCCAGATGGTCTTCCAGGACCCCTACGGCTCGCTCAACCCGCGCATGACGGTGGGCGCAGATGCTGCGCGAGGCGCTCACGCGTCCACCGGCTGCGCGGGCGCCGGCGGCCGATCCCCGGCGCGGATCGCCGAGCTCCTGGAGCTGGTGCGCCTGCCGCGCCGATGCGGCCGACCGCTATCCGCACGAGTTCTCGCGGCGGCCAGCGCCAGCGCATCGGCATCGCCCGGGCGCTCGCCGTCGAGCCCGAATGCCTGATCGCCGACGAGCTGGTCTCGGCCCTCGACGTCTCGGTGCAGGCGCAGGTCGTCAACCTGCTGCTCGAGCTGCAGGAGCGGCTGCGGCCTGACGGTCCTGTTCGTCGCCCACGACCTCCGGCTGGTGCGCCACATCTCGCACCGGGTGGCGGTGATGTATCTCGGGCACATCGTCGAGATCGGCGAGACCGAAGCGCGTTTTCAGCGTGCCCGAGCACCCCTACACCCAGGCCCTTCTCAGCGCCGCGCCGAGCCTCGATCCGGACGCGCCGGACGAAGCGGCGCGGCGGTCGCGGGGCGAGCTGCCGAGCCCGCTGGCCGATGCCGGCCGGCTGCCCGTTCCATCCGCGCTGCCCCTATGTCTTCGAGCGCTGCCGGATCGAGCGGCCGCTGCTCGCACCCCGACCCGGCGGCGGTCTCGCCGCCTGCCATCTGCCCGAGCTGCCGGACAAGGACCGCCCTCTCGGGCACGACACACCCGGCGTCGGCAGAAGCGTGAGCCGACACCACGCTCAGTGCCCCGTCCGGCTCAGCTATGAAGCCGGCAATCCTGGAAGTCCTTGGCGCCGCTGATCTGCAGGTCGGCAGTGTCGCCGCTGGTCGACAGGCGGACGTCGCCGTCCTGGCTGCGGTAGCTGCCGCCGGAGAGGCCGCTGTTGTTGCGGTGGAGATGGTAGGTGCTCGTGCCGGTATCGACGACGGCACTGTCCTGATCGCGCGAGTAGTCGACACGAAAGCTTCTGTCGTTGTCGCAGCGATAGCTCACGACGCGCTCGCGGTCCGAATGCCCGAGGCCGCCAGGCCCAGCGCATCCCGTAAGAAAAGCGGCGCCGAGAAGTAGAGAAGACAAAGCAAGCCGGAGGGCTGAAGGTCGCGTCATCGGTGTTTCTCTCCTGGGAGCCGGCCCTGCAGCCGGCTCGGGAGAGAAACCCCGTCCCGGGCTTGTGGTTCCCGCGCCGCGGCTAGACGAAAAGCGGCACCGTCTCGAAGCGGGTGACGTCGACGAGGCCGACGTCGGAGATCCGGAGCTCGGGGATGACGACCAGCGCCAGCAGGTGTGCTGCATGTAGGCGTTGTTGAGGGTGCAGCCGCAGGCGCGCATCGCGTCGACCACGCCTTCCGCCTTGTCCGCCACCGATCTCGGCCCGCTCGTCCGACATGAGGCCGGCGATCGGCAGCTCGACCAGCGCCAGCTCCCTGCCCTCCGCCCACACGACGACGCCGCCGCCGACCTCGGCCAGCCGGTTCGCGGCCCGCGCCATGTCCTCTGGCGAGGTGCCGACGACGATCATGTGGTGGCTGTCATGGGCGACCGTGCTGGCGACGGCGCAGTGCACCCGGTAGCCGAAGCCCTGGACACGAAGGCGTTGGTGACGCCGCCGGTGCCGCGATGCCGCTCGACCAGGGCGATCTGGCAGACGTCCTGGGCGGCATGGGGCTGCACGCGGCCGTCCGGCCACGGCGAGATCGACCTCGAGCGCCCGCGTCGGCGCCTGGTTCTCGATCACGCCGATCACCCGCGCCCGGACCTTGCGTTGGCGCCGGCGGGTGCCGCGATCTCGAAATCGTCGGCCACGAGCGGCCGACCGAGACGGACGGTGCCGCGGGCCTCGGGCGGATAGGGGTAGGCGTCGATATCGAGGACAAGGCGGCCGCCGCTCGGCCACGACCCGGCCCTGCGCGATCACCATCTCGATCGGCAGGGTCGGCAGGTCGGAGGTGAGGATCAGGTCGCGCGATCCGGCCCGGCGCGATCGAGCCCAGCTCGCGCTCGAGGCCGAAATGGCAGGCGGTGTTGAGCGTCGCCATCTGGATCGCGGTGACCGGCTTCAGCCCCTGGGCGATGGCATGGCGCACCACCCGGTCCATGTGGCCCTCGTGGACCAGCGTGCCGGCGTGGCAGTCGTCGGTGCACAGGATGAAGCTTCGCGGATCGAGGCCGCGCTCGGTGACGGCCTTGATCTGGCTGGCGACGTCGTACCAGGCGGAGCCGAGGCGGAGCATGGCTCTCATGCCCTGGCGCACGCGGGCGATCGCGTCCTCGACGCGGGTGCCCTCGTGGTCGTCGGCCGGCCCGCCGGCGACATAGCCGTGGAAAGGCAGGCCGAGGTCGGGCGAGGCATAGTGACCGCCGACGGTGCTGCCCGGCCCGCATGCGTGGCGGCGATCTCGGCCGTCATCGTCGTGTCGTTCGCGGCGACGCCGGGGAAATTCATGACCTCGCCGAGGCCGACGATGTGCGGCCAGGTCATCGCCTCGCGCCACCTCGGCCGCACCCAGGGCGGCGCCCGCATGCTCGAGCCCCGGGCGCGCTCGGCACGCAGGAGGGCATCTGCACGAAGACGTTGAGCCGGGCAGCGCCACCGCCTCGTCGTGCATCAGCCGCACGCCGGGCAGGCCCAGCACGTTGGCGATCTCGTGCGGGTCGACGAACATCGAGGTCGTGCCGTGCGGGATGCACCGCGCGGGCGAACTCGGTCACCGTCACCATGCCGCTCTCGACATGCATGTGCGCGTCGCAGAGGCCGGGCACCAGGTAGCGGCCGTCCGCCTCGATGACCTCGGTCGCCGCGCCCGACGGCGTGGCTGGCGTCCGGCCCGCAATAGGCGAAGCGGCCGCCGGTGATGGCGATGTCGGTGCCGGCGATGATCTCGCCCGAATGGACGTTCACCCAGCGGCCGCCGCGGATGACGAGGTCGGCCGGCCGCCGGCCCATCGCGACGTCGACGAGGCGGGCGGCGAGCTCGTGCCAGGGGGCTGGATAGGGCATCACAGGCTCCGGGGATCGCAGGATCCGCCGGATTGTGGGGCCGGGCGCGCCTTTGGCGCAACCCGCACGACGCTCCCGCTCAGCCGGGTGAGGGCAGCGTGTAGGCGTCCGGGCGGGTGGCGGCGAACTCGGGCAGGCTCTCGCAGCGTTGGGCCAGCGCCCGCAGCTTCGGCCAGCGTCCACCCTCGAGAAAGTCCGGATCGGCGAGGCTGATATAGAAGAGCGCGCAGGCGGTGGTGATGTCCGGCTGCATGATCCGGAGACCGCCGAGCCAGCCCTCGCCCGCCTCGGCCTCGAGCGCCTCGAGGCCGCTCGTCGCCTGCAGCCGGCAGCGGGCGATCCACTCGGGCCACTGACGCTCGCGGGGACGCAGCAGGCGCTCGTAGGTCGCCTGCCCGACCTTGTCGATGATGCCGGTGGCGAGAGCCATCTGCCGGAGCGCTCGCCGCCGCGCGGACCCGTGCGCCGGGAGGAGAGCCCGCTCGGGGCCCGCGGTCTCGTCCAGCCAGTCGAGGATCGCCGCCGAATCGATCAGCATCTCGCCGTCGTCGAGCCGGAGCGACGGGATGCGGCCGAGCGGGTTGATCCGGCGCATCGCCTCGGCATCGGCGAAGACCGAGAGCGTGCAGTGCTCGTAGGGCAGGCCGAGGAGGCGGAGGGAAACGGCGACGCGACGGACGAACGGCGAATCGTACTGGCCGACGAGGAGCATGATCGGCCTACCAGTGGCGGTTCATCAGAAAGCCTTCGGCATGCTCGATCAGCCCGCGGGCCTTGCGGGCGGCCTCCTCGTTCGCCTTCATCTCGTCGGTCAGCTGCGGCGCCGCTCCGTCCTCGGGCACGTAGCCGATGGCCCGCTCCGTCGTCTCGATGTCCCAGCGCATGCCGGGATTGTTCGACATCAGGTTCAGGACCGCGAAGCGGACATCCGCGGGTGCCAGGACCGCCTTCTCGAAGCCCTGGCAGATGTCGCGATCCGACAGCCACATGAGCTGGCCCCACTCGTTGTAGCTCATCGTCGGGCCCGGCGGGTTGCCCGGGATATGCTGGCAGTAGCCGATCCGGAAGCAGATGACGGACAGGCCCCAGCGGTCGCTGTAGGAGCGGCCGAGGCGCTCGCCGATCAGCTTCGAGACGCCGTAGGGATTGACCGGGTAGGGCTCCCGGTCGGTCGGCAGGGGACCTCCGGCGAAGCGGTGGCCGGCCATCGTCCAGTTCGAGCTGGCGAAGACGAGGCGCTTGGCGCCCTGCCGCGCCGCCGCCTCGTAGACGTTCAGCACGAGGTCGATATTGTCCCGCTGGATCGAGGCCCAGGGGGCCTCCGGCCGCGGATTGCCGGCGAGGTGGACGACCGCGTCGACGCCCCTGAAGAGATCGACCCAGGAATCGTCCCAGACGGCGAGGTCGGCCACTCGGACGGCGGCGTCGCCGCCGTCATGGCGATCCAGCAGACGGAGATCGTAGCCGCCTTTGGCCTCGAAATGGGCCCGGAGCTTCTTCCCGATCGAGCCCGCCGCCCCGGTGATGAGGATGGTGCCTGCCATCTCAGGCGACCGGCGTCAGGGCGCCCTTGCCGGCGAACCAGGAGCGGATGTTGTCCACCACGCACTGGCCCATGTCGCGCATGGTCTCCTCGGTGCTGCTCGCGATATGCGGCGTCAGGACGACATTGTCCAGGGCGATCAGCTCGGCCGGGACCTTGGGCTCGTTCTCGAACACGTCGAGCCCGGCAGCGCCGAGCCTGCCCTCCTTGAGGGCCGCCACCAGCGCCGGCTCGTCCACCAGCCAGCCTCGCGCCACGTTCACGAAGACACCGTTCGGGCCGAGCGCGTCGATGATGGCGGGGCCCACGATGTTCTTCACGCCCGGCCCGCCGGCGGCGGCGAGGAAGAGGATGTCGGAGTTGCGGGCCAGCTCGACGGCGCTGGGATAGGCCTTGTAGGCGACGCCGGTCTTGGGCAGCGGGTCGTGATAGCCGATGGTCATGCCGAAGCCCTCGAGGCGGCGGCCGAGCGCCATGCCGATGCGGCCGAGGCCCAGAATGCCGGCGCGCTTGCCGCTGAACTTCCGGCCCGGCGCCATGCGGCCCTTCAGCCATTGCCCGGACCGCACGAACCGGTCGGCCTCGGCGAGGCGGCGGCAGGCGGCCATGCCGAGCATCAGCGCCGTGTCGGAGACGTCGTCGTAGAGCACGGGCGCCGTGGTGACGACGATCCCGCGCTTGCGGGCGAGGTCGAGGTCGGTCGTCTCGAGCCCGACGCCGTTGATGGCGCAGATCTCGAGCTTGGGCAGCGCCTCGATCACCGCCGTCGGCAGGCCGGCCATGCCGTGGCTGACGACGCCGCGCACGCGATCGGCCATGGGCTTCAGGGCGGCGGCCTTGTCGGTCGCCTCCCAGACCTTGTGCAGCGTGAACTCGCGCTCCAGGGCCTCGATGACGGCTGGGCGCAGCTGGCCTATGGCGGCGATCTCGACGGGCATCGTTCCTCTCCGGTCCTGGCGCCAGCGCTTCTAGCGGCCCTCGCCCCGGCGGTCCAGGCGGTTGCGCGCCGGCGAGCTGCCATGTTAGATGGCAGCCTCGCAGCGACTGCTGGACCGATCCCGCATGAAGGCGCGAGCCTCGGAGACCCATCCTCGCCCCCGGGTGCCCAGCGGCGAGTTGTGGCGACGGCGCCGGCGGGCGCAGGTCCCGAGCGCCCACCCTGGACCGGGGCTCGGATGAGGAAGGCCGGGTGACCGAGCCCGCGTCCACGATGGCGCCCGCAGCCGACCAGACGGCCCGTCCCGACCTCGGCCAGGTGGTGCGCCCCAAGAGCTTGACGGATGTCGTCCTGAAGCGGCTGCGTGCGGCGATCGTCGACGGCCGCATCGCCATGGGCGAGCAGCTCTCGGAGGTGACGATCGCCGTCCGGCTCAACGTGAGCCGGACGCCGGTGCGCGAGGCCTTCCTGGCCCTCAAGGCCCAGGGCCTGGTCGAGATCCGCCCCCAGCGCGGCACCTTCGTCTTCCGCCCGACCCCGACGGAGGTGCTGGCGATCAGCGACCTCAGGGCGGTGCTCGAGGTCGGCGCCACGCGTCTCGCCGCCGAGCGGGACCTGGCCGGGCTCGTCGACGCCCTCACCGGCAATCTCGAGCGGATGGACGCCCTGCCCGTCGATCGGCTGGCCGAGGGCATCGACCTCGACACCTCCTTCCACGCGATCCTCGTCGATCGCAGCCAGCAACCTCTATCTGGTCGAGGCCTATGAGCGCATCGCCGGCAAGATCGAGGCGCTGCGGCGACGCTGGCAGATCCGCCACGGCGCCATCGCCGGCTTTCTCGGCGACCATCGCCTGGTCGTGGGCGCGCTCAGGGCCGGCGATCTCGGCCGGGCCGAGCGCGAGCTCGAGCGCCACATCCGCCGCTCCGGCGAGCAGTATCGCCACGTTCTCGATGAATAGCGCCGCCCGAGGGAGCAGGTGCCGACCGCCGCCATTCTGCTGAGCCATCACGCTGGTCAGGGAGCCCCGCGATGAAGATCACCGCCGTCAAGGTCCGGCACGTTCAGGGCGTCATGCCGACGGACGGGACATTCTGGGAGCAGCGGCTGCTGCGGCCCATCGACATCTATCCGGAGTATCGCCGCCAGGGGATGTTCGAGGGCGGCGAGCAGCAGGACGACCGGCATCTGCGCATCGAGGCCTTTTTTCTGACGATCGAGACGGACGACGGCGTGACGGGACTCTCGGGACCGTTCCGCGAGCCGTGCGCGCAGATCGTGGCGACCCAGCTCCGGCCCATTCTCCTGGGCAAGGACCCCCTCGCCACGGAATATCTCTGGGACGTCATGCATCGCCTGCTGGTGCACGGCCGCCAGGGCGAGGCGATGTTCGCGATCAGCGTCGTCGACTGCGCGCTCTGGGATCTCAAGGGCAAATGGCTGCAGCAGCCGGTCTGGCGCATCCTGGGTGGCCCCACGCGGACCGAGATCCCCGCCTATGCCAGCATGCTCGGCTACGAGGTGCTCGACCAGGGCAAGGTCCGCGAGCGGGCGCAGATGGCACGGGAGCAGGGCTTCCAGGCCCAGAAATGGTTCTTCCGCCACGGCCCGATGAGCGGTCACGAGGGACTGAAGAAGAATGTCGAGCTCGTCAGGACGCTGCGGGAGACGCTGGGCGACGATTACGACATCATGCTCGATTGCTGGCAGAGCTTCGACTATCCCTACGTCCTCAAGCTGGCCGAGCGGATCGAGCAGTACCATCCCTATTGGCTCGAGGAGACGGCCCTCCCCGACCGCATCGACACGTACACGAGGATCAAGGACAAGATAAAAATCCCGCTGGCCGGGGCGGAGCACCACTACACGCGCTGGGGCATGCGGCAGTTCATCGAGAAGCAGGCGCTGGACTACTACCAGCCCGATCCCTACTGGTGCGGGGGCCTGAGCGAGACGCTCAAGATCGCGGCGCTGACGACGACGCACGATCTCGTCTGCATCCCGCACGGCCACTCGACCCATGTCAATGCCGCCTTCTCGGCGCTGCAATCGCCCGTGCACACGCCCTATCAAGAATATCTGGTCAAGTGGAACGAGGTCCATCAGTTCTGGTTCGAGGAGCCGCTGCAGCCGGAAAAGGGCTTGATCATGCTGCCCGATTATGCCGGAATTAGCCCACGGCTCGACGAGGCCAAGATCGAGACGGTTCGCGAGCTTTGACGGCATCCGAGAGCGCACAAGCAACAAGGAGGCTGACGATGAGGCATTTGACGCGGCGGCAGACGCTGGGAGCCGGGCTGACCGGCATCGCGGGCGCCACGCTCCTCGGCCGGCGGGTCTTCGCCGCCGACTTCAAGAGCGTGGCGGTCAAGGACGTGAAGCCGCCCAGCTATCCGCTCGAGAAGGGTGCGAAGCTGCGCGTTCTCAGGCCCTCCAAGTTCGTCAAGGGCGACGAGGTCTTGTTCCTCGAGAACACAAAGAAATTCACGAAGCAGACCGGCATAGAGGTGACGGTCGAGAGCGAGAACTGGGAGGACCTCAGGCCCAAGACCGCGGTGGCGGCCAATGTCGGCAGCGGCCCCGATGTCGTCCTCGCCTGGCAGGAGGATCCTCATCTTTTCCCGGAGAAGCTGATCGGGCTCGACGATCTCGCCGGCTACCTCGGGGAGAAATATGGCGGCTGGTTCAAGGTGGCCGAGCACTACGGCCGCAAGGGCGGCGACGGCTCCTGGATCGCCATCCCGTTCGGCGGCAGCGGCAGCACCATGGTCTATCGCAAGTCATGGGTCAACGAGGCCGGCTTCGACGAGATTCCCAAAGATTTCCCGGGCTTCCTGAAGCTCAGCCAGGCCTTGCAGAAGACGAAGCATCCGACCGGGTTCGCGCTCGGCCATGCGGTCGGCGACGCCGGCTGGACCGACTGGGTGCTCTGGGGCGAGGGCTCGGCGCTGGTCGACGAGCAGAACAAGGTCATGCTCGACAACCCGCACACCCTCGAGGCGCTGAACTACGCCAACGAGCTCTACAAGACCTTCATCTCGGGCACGCTCTCCTGGCTGGACCCCTCGAACAACAAGGCCTTTCTCGCCGGTGAGGTCGGTCTCACGACCAACGGCATCTCGATCTACTACGCGGCCAAGACCTCCGACGACCCCAAGATGCAGGAGCTGGCCGAGGACATCTATCACGGCGACTTCCCGATCGGGCCGGTGGGCTTTCCGAGCCAGGGCGCCCTCGTCATCAACACGATGATCTTCAAGTACACCAAGTATCCCAACGCGGCCCGCGAGTATGTCCGCTTCATGCTGGAAGAGGACCAGTACATTCCCTGGATGGTCGCGAGCCTCGGCTACTGGTGTCACCCGCTCATGGCCTATGACAACAGCCCGGTCTGGAGCCAGGACCCCAAGTCGCTGCCCTATCGCAACATCATGCGGAACGCGCTGCCGCAGAGCTACAAGGGCCCGCCGAGCCAGGCCGCGGCCGCGGTCAAGGCCGACTTCGTGACGGTCGACATGTTCCAGGCCGTCTGCGCCGGCCAGCTCTCCCCCAAGGATGCCATGGCCGAGGCGACGAAGCGCGCCGAGCGCTACTTCAAAACCTGAGGCGCATCGCGCAACCGTCGACCGCCCGGCCGGTTGGGAGGTGAGAGCAGGCTCTTGCCTCCCATCCGGGCCAGCGGCGGTTCGATGCCAACGACCTCCACCCACCGTGACCTCGTCAAAAGGCTCCTCGATGGTCAGGGGCGAACCTACGCGCAGGAGCTGGGGATTCGCCTCGAGCGCGGCACGCCTTCGCCGCTTTTCCGCTGGCTCTGCGCCTCGCTGCTTCTGAGCGCCCGAATCCGCGCCGACATGGCCCTCGAGGCCGCTCGGGCACTTGCCCGCGAGGGCTGGCGCACGCCCCAGGCGCTCGCCCGAACGAGCTGGGAGGAGCGCACCCGGGTCCTGAACAAGGCCGGCTATGCGCGCTATGACGAGAGCACCTCGCGCATGCTCGGCGACACCACGGCGCTCCTCATCGAGCGCTACGAGGGCGACCTGCGCAAGCTGCGCGCCGCGGCGCGGCACGACCCCGAGGAGGAGCGGCGCCTGCTCAAGGACTTCAAGGGCATCGGCGACGTCGGCGTCGACATCTTCTTTCGCGAGGTCCAGGTGGCCTGGGACGAGCTCTTTCCGTTTGCGGATCGCCGTGCTCTCGCTCGGGCCGGAAAGCTCGGGCTCCCGGACAGGGCGGGCGCGCTGGCGAAGCTCGTGCCGCGCGACGACTTTCCCCGCCTCGTCGCCGCTCTCGTCCGCGTCGACCTCGGTGCCAGCCTCGAGGAGTGACCGGCTGCCGAGGTCAGGGGCCGCCGTCGGTCCGCGCGCGCAAGAGCTGCCAACAGGCCAGGGCCGCGACGGCTGCGGTCTCGGCTCGGAGGACGCGCGGGCCGAGCCCGACCGGCCGGACAGCGGGGTGGGCCCGGAGCGCCGCCCGCTCCTCGTCCGCAAACCCACCCTCGGGACCGATCAGGATGGCATTGCCGTCGCGCGCGGCCAGCGCCTCGACGAGCGAGGGACCGCCCTTCTCGTCGGCGAAAAGGAGCGGCGTCGCCGGGGTCAGTCGGCGCAGCCAGTCGTCAAAGGGCGCCGCGGGCTCGATCGGCGGCACGGTCAGCCGCCCGCACTGCTCGGCCGCCTCGACCGCGATGGCGGCCAGGCGGTCCGGCCGGCCGAGCTTGACGATGGTGAATCGGGTCAGGACCGGTACCAGACGCTCGACGCCGAGCTCGACCGCCTTCTCGACCAGCCAGTCGAGGCGGCTCTGGCGGATCGGCGCGAAGCACAGGACCGGGCCCGGCTCGGGCACGGGCGACCGGACCTGGGCCGCCGTCTCGATCTCCACGCTGTGCCGCGCCGTGGCCGTGATGCGCGCCGACCATTCGCCGTCACGGGCATTGAAGGGCCTGAGCTCGTCGCCGACCCCGAGGCGCAGCACGTGGGCCAGATAGTGTGCCCGAGGCCCTTCGAGGCGGAGGCGGCCGCCGGCGGAGAGCGGCTCGTCGACATGGAGGCGGGGAACGGCCATGGCTGCCTGGGTCGGCTTTACCGGGTCGAGGCGGGAAGCTAGAAGACCGCGCATGGTGGGACAAGCAAGCGAGATCGCGGGCGCCGTCGCCGATCGACAGCTCTCCTGGGTCTACAGGCTGCCGCGACGGCTCCGGGACTACGGGCTCCTGGCACGCTGGGACCGGCCGATCGGCACCTGGCTTCTTCTCCTGCCCTGCTGGTGGGGCCAGGCCCTGGCGCCGGGGCTGCCGAGCCTCTGGCTGGGCCTCCTCTTCGCCATCGGTGCGTCGCCATGCGCGGCGCCGGCTGCACGGTCAACGACCTCGTCGACCGAAAGTTCGATCGCCAGGTCGCCCGGACCCGCAACCGGCCGCTCGCCGCCGGCCGCGTCGGCGTCACCGAGGCGCTTTTGTTCATCGGCGTGCAGTGCCTCGTGGGTCTGCTCGTGCTGGCTGCGCTGCCTCGCGTTGCCGTCACGGTGGCGCTCCTCAGCATCCCGCTCATCGTCATCTATCCCTTCATGAAGCGGATCACCTGGTGGCCTCAGGCGTTCCTCGGGATCACCTTCAACTGGGGAGCGCTGGTGGGCTATGCGGCCGTCGCCGGCCATCTGGATGCGCGGGCCCTGCTGCTCTACGCCGCGGGCTTCTTCTGGACGCTCGGCTACGACACGATCTACGCGCACCTGGACAAGGCCGACGACCTTCTGGTCGGCGTCAAGTCGACCGCCCTCCGGCTGGGCGAGGCGACGCCGGCCTGGCTCTGGGGCTTCTATGGGGTCATGCTGGCGCTCCTGGTCGCGGCCGCCGTCCTGGCGCAGAAGGGCCTTTTTTTCTATCTCCTGCTCCCGCTGGTCGCCTGGAGCCTCGTCAGGCAGATCCAGGGCCTCCGGCTCGACGACACCGCCGACTGCCTCGCCCGGTTCCGCATGAACCGGCTGACCGGCCTTCTCGTCACCCTGGCGCTCGCCGCCGGCTCGCTGCGCTTCTGAGCCGGCATCACCTCGCAATGGTGAAGCTCGATCTCGGGCTCGGCGACGTCCTGGGCGACCTCTGGTCCGATCTCGGGCAATTCACGGACAGGGCGCTCGACCGCCACGTCCGCCTCGCCGTCACGGGCCTGCGCCGCAGCGGCAAGACCGTCTTCGTGACGGCCCTGGTCCACCACCTCCTCGACGGCGGATCCCTGCCGTTCCTCGCTGCCGTGCACGAGGAGCGCTATCTGGGCGCGCGCCTGATGCCGGTCGGCCGGGAGCCCGCCTTTCCCTACGAGCGTTTCCATCACGACCTCACGGCGGCCGAGCCGCGCTGGCCCGAAGCCACCGACCGCCTCTCGATCCTCCGCCTGGAGCTGCGCTTCCGCACCCGCAATACGCTGCTGCGGCCGCTTCAGCCGCTCCAGCATCTGACCCTCGAGATCGTCGACTATCCGGGCGAATGGCTCCTCGACCTGCCGCTGCTCGAGCAGAGTTTCGAGACGTTCTCGGCTCAGGCCCTGGAGCTTGCCGGCCACCCGCCGCGGGCCGCCGTCGCGGCGGAGTGGCTGCGGATGGTCCACGCGGCGGACCAGACCGCACCTGTCGAGGGCGAGACAGCCGACCGTCTGGCCGGCGCCTATCGGACCTATCTCGAGCGCTGCCAACGCGAGCTGGGCCTCTCGGTGGTCCAGCCGGGTCGCTTCGCCGAGCCGGGCGAGCACGAGGGCTCGGACGTGCTCCTCTTCTGCCCTCTGCCGCCCGCGGAGCTCCGGCGCGGCACGCTCCGCGCCCATATGGCGGAGCGCTTCGAGCGCTATCGCGAGGAGGTCGTCCGCGACTTCTACGAGCGCTACTTCTCGACGTTCGACCGGCAGATCGTCCTGATCGACCTGCTCTCGAGCCTCAATCAGGGCCCGGCCCACTTCGCCGACACCCAGACAGCCCTCGAGCTGATCTCGAGGAGTTTCCGCTATGGGCGGTCGAGCTGGCTCGGGCGGCTCTTTGCGCCCAGGATCGACCGGCTCCTGTTTGCCGTCAGCAAGGCCGACCACGTGGCGCCGAGCCAGCACGCCGCCCTGAAGCAGCTCCTCGAGCTCATGATCCGCCCGGCCGCCCGGCCGGCCAGGCTCGAGGGCGTGGTGCCGGAGGTCCTGGCGATCGCGTCGGTCCGCTGCACCGACGTCGTCAGGACGGAGCACCACGGCCAGGTCCTTTCCTGCCTTCGCGGCCGGCTCAAGGACGGCGGACGCGAGACCGTGCTGTTCCCGGGCGAGATCCCGCCCGAGCTGCCCCTGCCCGGCGACTGGCTGGACGAGCGTTTCCGCTTCCAGGAGTTCGCGCCCCGCCGTCTCGGAGCGGGCGGCGCTGCCCAGCACATCCGGCTCGACCAGGCGATCGAGTTCCTGATCGGGGACAAGCTCCGATGAGCCCCGAGCGGCGGCCGCCCCGACCCTTCGAGCTCGACCCGGCGACGGTGCGGCTGGTGGCGGAGCCCCAGCCGAGCCTGCCGGCCGACGAGGCGGAGGAGCCGGCTGCTCTGCCCGTCGAGAGGCCGAGGCCGCTGCGGCGCGGGCTCGTTCGGGTGGGCTGGCTCTCCCTGCTGGCCGTCCTTGTCCTCCAGGCCGGCCGCTACCTCCAGGGCCTGGTCACCACCGATCCCTGGTACGGCTGGCCGCTCGCCATCCTGACCATGCTTTTTGCCGTCTCGGTCGGTGCCGTGGTCGGGCGCGAGCTTCTCGACCTGCGGCGACTGCATCGCCGGGCCGAGCTGCGGATCGCTGCCGAGCGCCTGACCCGCTCGGAACTTCACGGCGAGGCCGCACCCCTGCTCCTTGCCGTGCGTCGCGAGCTGCAGCCCGGGCCCGGCCTGCCCGAGGGGCTGGCGGCCTACGACCGGCATCTGACCGACGCCCTCGACGACGGCGAGCGGCTCCGCCTGTTCGAGCGCGACGTCCTGGCCCCGGTCGACCGCCGCGCCTATCGGCTCGTCCTGGAGAGCGCTCGGGACATCGGCATCCTCACGGCGCTGAGCCCGCTGGGCCTGCTCGACGGCGTGCTCGTCCTGTGGCGGACGACCTTGATGCTTCGCGCCATCGCCCGGCTCTACGGCGTGGCACCGGGGCCGGCGGCGACGCTGAGCCTGCTGCGCCGCTGCCTCAGGAACGCAGCCCTCGCCGGTCTCGCCGACATCGTGACCCATGCCGCGTTCGAGCATGCCGGGGCCTCACTGGCCGCCATGCTGTCGGCGCGCGCCGGCCAGGGCGCCGGCAACGCCCTTCTCTCCGCCCGCCTCGGCATCCAGGCGATCAAGCTCGCCCGGCCGCTCCCCTTCGTCGCCGAGGAGGAGCCCAAGCTGCGCCACATCCGCCGGGCACTGCTCGAGGGCGACAGCAAAGACGTGCGCCTCAAGATGGGGCCGATCGATGACCGCCTCGAGCGTTAGCCTTCGGCCATCCGGGGCCGCCGACGACGTGGCGTGCGGGGACCTCGTCGGTCGGTCTGCGGGTGCAGCACCCTACGCTGCCCGCGTCGCTTTTGCGCTCGACTACATCGCTGACCGCGCGCCGCTGCCGATCCCGGAGGGCTATCGGCGGATCGTCGCCGAGGCCGGCGGGCTGATGGCCGGGCTGGCTCAGTTCTCGCCGGGCGAGCGCTACCTCAAATATCTGTTCGTCCACCCGGAGATGCAGGGCCGAGGCGTCGGCGGGCTGCTCCTCGCGGCGGTCGAGGAGGCGATGGGCCTGCCCGTCCGCCTGACGGCGCTCTCGGTCAACGACGCCGGGCTCCGCTTCTATCTGCGGCGCGGCTATGCGGTGGTCGGCGGGGCCCTCGAGGAGGACTGGCACGGCGGGCCCGTGGTGTGGCTCGACCTCGAGAAGCGCCTGCCCTGGCCCTGAGACCCCATCGCGGCCGACCCGGGCCGCGGTCGCGCCGGGTCAGGCCACCAGGGACGCAGCCTCCTGGGTCACCGGCACCTCGAGGCGGTCGATGATCTCCTTGGGCACGATCTGCCAGAAGCGCGGCAGCTCCAGATCGAAATTCCGGAGGATCCGCGCCGCGAGCTCGCTCTGCGTCTCGCGCACATGCTCCAGCAGCAGGCCTTTGAGCTCGTCGATGTAGTGGTCGACCGAGAGGCGCTGGAACAGGACCATGTCGGCGTTGACGCGTCTGGGCAGCACGTCCTGCGCGTCGTAGACATAGGCCATGCCCCCGCTCATGCCGGCCGCGAAATTGTCGCCGACGCTGCCGAGGATCATGGCGACGCCACCGGTCATGTACTCGCAGCCATTGTCGCCGCAGCCCTCGACCACGGTCTGGGCCCCCGAGTTCCTGACGGCGAAGCGCTCGCCGGCACGGCCCGCGGCGAAGAGCTTTCCGGCGGTGGCGCCGTAAAGGCAGGTGTTGCCGATGATGACGTTCTCCGAGGCGACGAGCGGCGAGGAGACGAGCGGCCGCACCACGATCGTGCCGCCCGAGAGGCCCTTGCCCACATAGTCGTTGGCGTCGCCGAACACCTCGAGCTTGAGGCCGCGGACGGCGAAAGCGCCCAGGGACTGGCCCGCGGAGCCGCGGAGGCGGACCGTGATGTGGCCGGGCTCGAGCGTGTCCATGCCGTAGCGGCGGGTGATGTGCGCCGACAGCCGGGTTCCCACCGCCCGATGCACGTTCCGGATATTGTACTGGAGCTGCATCTTCTCGCCGTCGACCAGCATCGGCCGGGCGTCCTTGACCATCTGCGCGTCGAGCGTGTCCGGCACCTCGTTCCGGCCCTCGAGCGTGCAGTGCCGCGGCAGGCCGGCGGAATCGATCTCGGCCAGGATCGGGTTGAGGTCGAGGTCGTCGAGGTCGGCGGAGCCGCGGCTGACCTGCTGCAGGAGGTCGGTCCGGCCGATCGCCTCGTCGAGCGAGCGCAGCCCGAGCGAGGCCAGGATCTCGCGCACCTCCTCGGCGATGAAGCTCATCAGGTTGACGACCTTCTCGGGCGTCCCGGTGAACTTCCGGCGGAGATCCGGGCGCTGGGTGCAGACCCCGACCGGGCAGGTGTTGGAGTGGCACTGGCGGACCATGATGCAACCCATGGCGACCAGCGAGGCCGTGCCGATGCCGTACTCCTCCGCACCCAGGAGGGCTGCGATCACGACGTCCCGGCCGGTCTTGATGCCGCCGTCGGTGCGCAGCCGCACCCGGTGCCGCAGCCGGTTCAGGGTCAGCAGCTGGTGGGTCTCGGAGAGGCCGAGCTCCCAGGGGGTGCCCGCGAACTTGATCGAGGTCTGCGGCGAGGCGCCGGTGCCGCCCACATGGCCGGAGATCAGGATGACGTCGGCCTTGGCCTTGGCGACGCCGGCCGCGATGGTGCCGATGCCCGATTCGGAGACGAGCTTCACGCAGACCCTGGCGTCGGGATTGATCTGCTTCAGGTCGTAGATGAGCTGGGCCAGATCCTCGATCGAGTAGATGTCGTGATGCGGCGGCGGGCTGATCAGCATGACGCCCGGCGTCGAGTGCCGCAGCCTCGCGATCTCGGGCGTCACCTTGAAGCCGGGTAGCTGGCCGCCCTCGCCGGGCTTGGCCCCCTGGGCGATCTTGATCTCGAGCTCACGCGCCGCGTTCAGATATTCGGCCGTGACGCCGAAACGCCCCGAGGCGACCTGCTTGATGGGCGAGTTGGCGTTGTCGCCGTTCGATCGCGGGGAATAGCGCTCCTTCCCCTCCCCGCCCTCGCCCGAATCGGACTTGGCGCCGATCCGGTTCATGGCGATCGTCAGCGTCTCGTGGGCCTCGGGGCCGAGGGCCCCCAAGGACATGCCCGGCGTGACGAAGCGCTTGCGGATCTCGGTGATGCTCTCCACCAACTCGACCGGCACGGGCGCCAGCTTGCGGTTGAAGTCCAGGAGATCGCGGATCGAGATCGGCTCGTTGCCGTAGATCATCTCGGCGTATTTCCGGTACGCCTGATAGCTGTCGCTGGCGACCGCGTGCTGGAGCTGATGGATCATCTGCGCCTCGAGCGCATGCGCCTCGCCGCCGCGCCGATAGCGGTAGAAGCCGCCGATCGCCAGCACCGGCTCGGCATCCGAGAAGGCCCGGCGGTGCATGTCCAGGACCTTGTTGCGGATGCCGGTGAGGCCGATGCCGGAGATGCGCGTGACGAGGCCGGGGAAGCACTCCCTGCAGAGCGAGCGCGAGAGGCCGAGGGCCTCGAAATTGTAGCCGCCCCGATAGGTGCTCAGGATCGAGATGCCCATCTTGGACATGATCTTGAGCAGGCCCTGGTTGATCGCCTCCTTGTAGCGGTCGAGGCACTCGGCGAGCGTGAAGCCCGGGAACAGCCCGCGCTCGTGACGATCGGCGATCGCGGCCTCGGCGAGGTAGGGATTGATCGCCGTGACGCCGACGCCGATCAGCACGGCGAAGCAGTGGACGTCGAGGCACTCGCCCGAGCGCACCGTGATCGAGCTGAAGCTTCTCAGCCCCTGCCGGACGAGATGGCTGTGCACGGCGCCGGCGGCGAGGATCATCGGGATCGGCGCCCGCTCCGGGCCGACAGGCTCGTCGGTCAGGACGAGATCCCGGCAGCCGCCGCGCACGGCCTCCTCGGCCTCCTTCCGGAGACGCTGGAGCACGTCGCCGAGCGAGGCGTCCTCGCGGACGTCGAACGTGCAGTCGAGGGTGCGGGCGTCGTCGCCGAAATAGGCGACCAGCGTGTTCAGCTCGTCCCGCAGCAGCAACGGGCTCTCGAGCTGGAGGATGCGTGTCTGGCTCGGGTCCTCCGAGGCGATGTTGCCGAGATTCCCGAAGCGGGTCTTGATGCTCATGACCCGCCATTCGCGCAGCGGGTCGATCGGCGGGTTCGTGACCTGGCTGAACTGCTGGCGGAAGAAGTGGTGCAGGCCGCGATAGTGGCCGGACAGCACGGCCAGGGGCGTGTCGTCGCCCATCGAGCCGATCGCCTCCTTGGCGTCCTGGACCATCGGCGCCAGGATCAGCTCCATGTCCTCGACCGACAGGCCGTAGAGCACCTGGCGCCGTTTGAGCTCGACACGCTCCATCCGCACAGGGGCGGGCTGCTGCCCGCTCGCCAGCGCCTCGAGGTGGGTGATGTTCTGAACCCACTTCGAGTAGGGCTTGAGCCCGGCCAGATAGTCCTTGAGCTCGGCATCGCGGTAGAAGCGGCCGGCCTCGAGGTCGACGCCGATCGTCTCGCCCGGGCCGACCCGACCCTTCTCGACGGTCTCGCCGTCGGCCAGAGGCACCATGCCGGTCTCGGAGCCGACGACCAGAAGGCCGGTCCGGGTGCGCGAATAGCGGAGCGGCCGCAGCCCGTTTCGGTCCATGCCGGCGACGACCCACCGGGAATCGGTGCCGACGAGCGCCGCCGGCCCGTCCCAGGGCTCCATGACGCAGTTGCAGTAGTTGAACAGGTCGCGATGCGCCTCGGGCATCGCCATGCGGTTCGACCAGGCCGGCGGCACCAGCAGGGTCTTCACGAGCGGCAGCTTGCGGCCGGCCTGGATCAGCACCTCGACGACCGCGTCGAGCGCAGCGCTGTCCGAGCCGCCCGCCTGGATGACCGGCTTCAGGTCCTCGTTGTGGTCGCCGAAGGCGTCGGCGAACATCCGCGTCTCGTGGCTGCGCATCCAGTTCACGTTGCCGCGCAGCGTGTTGATCTCGCCATTGTGGGCGATGACCCGGAACGGCTGGGCGAGCCGCCAGGACGGCCAGGTGTTGGTCGAGTAGCGCTGGTGGAAGACGGCGAAGCTCGAGACGAACTGCTCGTCCTGCAGGTCGGGATAGAAGATCGACAGCTGCTCGGCCAGGAAGAGGCCCTTGTAGATGATCGAGCGGCAGGACAGGGAGCAGATGTAGAACTCGGTGATGTTCTCCGCCAAGGCCTGCTTTTCGATGCGCCTGCGGATGACATAGAGGTCCCGCTCGAAGCGGTCGTCGGGCACGCCCTTGGGGTTGCCGATCAGGATCTGCTCGATCTCCGGCCGGGTCGCCGCCGCCTTCTCGCCGATCACCGAGGTGTCGACCGGCACCTGCCGCCAGCCGCGGATCGAGTAGCCGAAGCGCAGAAGCTCGCTCTCGACCAGCGTCCTGCAGGACTCCTGCTGGACGAAGCTGTTCCGTGGCAGGAAGACCTGGCCGACGGCGATCCCTTTCTCGCCGTCTCGGCCCTTGATCTGCCTCTTGAAGAAGTCGCGGGGGATCTGGATGTGGATGCCGGCGCCGTCGCCGGTCTTGCCGTCGGCGTCGACGGCCCCCCGGTGCCAGACGGCCTTCAGCGCCTCGATGCCCTTGACCACGACCTCGCGGCGCGGCTGGCCGTCGATCGCGACCACGCAGCCCACTCCGCAGGCGTCACGGCCGAGATCGCGCTCGTCGAGCCCCAGGGCCCGAAGACGCGCCGACTCCTGCTCGTAGACGGCGACGAAGCGCTCGGCAGATTCGGTGTGGCTCATGAGACCGCTCCTCAAGAGGCGAGCGCGAGCGCGGGCTCGGTCACCCCCGCCCGGGCCTCGAGATGGCTGTGAATGCCTTCGGCGGCGTCGCGCCCGTCGCGGACACCCCAGACGACGAGCGAGGCGCCGCGGACGATGTCGCCACCGGCGAAGACGCCCTCGAGATTGGTCATCATGGTCCGCCAGTCGACCGTGACGGTGCCCCAGCGGCTGACCTTCAGCTCCTTCTGGCCGAAGAGGCCCTGGATGTCCTCGGGGTCGAAGCCGAGGGCCTTGATGACGAGGTCGGCCTCCATGCGGAAGGTCGACCCCGGCACCGGCTCCGGCACCTGGCGGCCGGTCGCATCGACGGCCCCGAGGCGCATGCGCAGCGCCCGCACGCCGTCGACCCGTCCGTCGCCCAGGAATGCCTCGGGCACGGATTGCCAGATGAACTCCACGCCCTCCTCCTCGGCGTGGCGGACCTCGCGCATCGAGCCCGGCATGTTGATCCGGTCCCGGCGGTAGAGGCATTTGACGCTGACCGCACCCTGCCGGACGGCCGTGCGCACGCAGTCCATCGCCGTGTCACCGCCGCCGACGACCACCACGCGCTTGCCGCGCGCATCGAGCATGCCGCTTTCGCCGTCGGGCAGCGCGTCGCCGAAGTTGGAGCGGTTGCTCGCGGTCAGATAGGCGAGGGCCGGCACGATGCCCTCGAGGCCGACGCCCGGGACCTGGATCTCCCGGGCCTTGTAGACCCCGGTCGCGATGAAGATCGCGTCGTGACGGCTCCTCAGCACCTCGAACGGCGTGCCGCCCGGCCCGATCGAGGCGCCGAGGTGGAAGCGCACGCCGCTCTCGCGGAGCAGCGCCGTGCGCCGCTCGACGATGCGCTTCTCGAGCTTGAAACCCGGGATGCCATAGATCAGCAGCCCGCCGGCCCGGTCGTAGCGATCGTAGATCTCGACCTGATAGCCCTTGCGGCGAAGCTGGTCGGCGCAGGCCAACCCCGCGGGCCCGGCGCCGATGACGCCGACCGACCTGTCGAGCTCGCGGCGCGGCCGGGCCGGCTCGACCCAACCCATGTCGAAGGCGGTGTCGGTGATGTGCTTCTCCACGGCACCGATGGTCACCGTGCCGTGGCCGGCCTGCTCGATGACGCAGTTGCCCTCGCAGAGACGGTCCTGTGGGCAGATCCGGCCGCAGATCTCGGGCATGTTGTTGGTGGCCGAGGACAGCTCGTAGGCTTCCTCGAGGCGCCCTTCGGCCGTCAGCTTCAGCCAGTCCGGGATGTTGTTCTGGAGCGGGCAATGGACCTGACAGAAGGGAATCCCGCACTGCTCGCAGCGCGAGGCCTGCTCGGCCGCGTGGTCCGGAGCGAATCGGCCGTAGATCTCGCCGAAATCCTGCGCCCGCTCCGCCACGGTGCGCTTCTCGGGCATGCTCTGCTCGATCTGCACGAACTGCATCATCTTGCCCGTGGCCATGGCGTGACCCCCGTGTCCCTGCCGGTCCGCGGCCGTGCGGCACCTCATGCCGCCTCGAGGCCGGCCTCCGCCTTATAGCGACCGCGCTCCGCTTCGGTCTACCGCCATCGGCCCCTCTCGTCCCGATTCGAGACGTCTAAATGGCGCTCGACGGAGATTCTGAGCGGCGGACGGTCCTCCGAGCAGCCGAATCTCCCCGAAATGTCCCGAACCGAGCCGTTCTCTCAGACGGCGGGAATCCGGAGGCGCACCCTGGCGAACGGCGTGAGGTAGCCCGGCACCACGACCTCCAATGGCGTGGCGTCGATGCCGAGATCCGGGAGGCCCGGCATGTCCGGCGCCACGACGTTGTCGCGCTTCAGCATCTCGACCTGATCGCGCGTCAGAAGGGGGTCCGGCAGCAGCTCGGCCAGACGCGCCTGCAACGCCGCGATCCCGAACGGCACGCTGACGAGCAGCCTCCGCCGACCCAGCACCTCGAGCAGATACTGCATCAGCTCGCGGAACGTGTAGGTCTGGGGCCCGCCCAGCTCGTAGGTCCGGCCGGGCGCTTCGGGTCGCTCGAGGCCGGCGATGACGGCCTCCGCGACGTCGCCCACATAGACCGGCTGGAAGCGGGTCCGGCCGCCGCCGATGAGCGGCAGGGCGGGGCTCAGCCGGGCCATGGCGGCGAATCGATTGAAGAAGGAGTCCTCGGGGCCGAAGACGATGCTCGGGCGCAGGATCACCGCATCCGGCCGCGCCTCGCGGACCGCCGTCTCGCCGGCGGCCTTGGTCCGGGCGTAGGCGCTCGTGGAGCCCGGATCGGCACCGATCGCCGACATCTGCACGACCCGCCGGACGCCGGCCGCGGCCGCAGCGCTGCCGATCCGGCCCGGCAGGCGCGCATGCAGGCGCTCGAAGTCGCCGCCCCGGCCATCGTGCAGCACGCCCACGAGGTTGACGACGTGCCTGGCGCCGCTGATCACCCGGGCGATGGAGGCCTCGTTGTCCGCCGCGGTCTCCATGAGGACGATCTGGCCGACCATGCCCATCGGCCTGAGGAAGAACCCGGCGCTGGGACGGCGGGTGGCCACTCGGACGGTCGCGCCGCGCTCGGCCAGCCGCCTGATCAGGTGGCGGCCGACGAAGCCGGTCCCGCCGAACACGGTGACGACGTCCCTGCGCATGACGCTCCCGATCCTTCCTCCGGCCGCTGCCGGCCTATCTAGGCCGACCCGGCGGCCAGTGGAACCGCCCATCGCCAGCCCGCCGTCCGGGTGGCGAGCCTTGACGCCCGGGACCCGACCGCATAAACGTCTGCGGCCCCCGTGCCCAGGTGGCGGAATTGGTAGACGCACTAGCTTCAGGTGCTAGCGGTCGCAAGGCCGTGGAGGTTCGAGTCCTCTCCTGGGCACCACGTCCCGGCACTCACGATTAACGCGATCTTAGGCTTGATCGTCCAGGATGGCGGGGCGATGGGTGGAGCGAGCGATGGGCTACAGCCTGCACGACGGCGATCTCCCGGCCGGGATCGATCTGGGGCCGGCCGTCGCCGTCGATACCGAGACGATGGGGCTGAACCCTCATCGCGACCGGCTCTGCCTGGTTCAGCTTTCTGCCGGGGACGGCCAGGCCCATCTCGTCCGGCTCGGGCCCGAGGCTGCCGAGGCGCCGAACCTTCGGCGTCTCCTCGCTGACGCGCGGCGGCTCAAGATCTTCCATTTCGCGCGCTTCGACCTCGCCATGCTGCAGCGCCGTCTCGGCACGGCCTGCGCGCCCGTCTACTGCACCAAGATCGCCTCGAAGCTCGCCCGAACCTACACCGACCGGCACGGCCTGAAGGACCTGTGCCGCGAGCTCCTGGGCGTGGACCTCGCCAAGACCGAGCAGAGCTCCGACTGGGGCGCCGCCGAGCTGAGCGAGTCCCAGCTGCGCTACGCCGCCTCCGACGTGCTCCACCTCCACGCGCTCCGGCAGCGGCTGGACGCCATGCTCGAGCGCGAGGGCCGCACCGCGCTCGCCGAGGCCTGCTTCGCGTTTCTCCCGACCCGCGCCAGCCTCGACCTCGCCGGCTGGGCCGAGCAGGACGTCTTCGCCCATTGAGAGCGAGCCCCACCAGAGGCCGGCGGATCGGCCGAGGATGCAGCGTCGCGTTGACGGTGACCCGGCGGGTACCCATACTTCGCGATCGAGCCCGAAGCCAACAGCGCGACGACGGTTTCCTGGCCGGCGGCGCCCGGGCCCACCTCGTCGGGAAAACGTGATCGTGCGCCACACGACAGCGAGAGCAGAGGACGCGGGACCGCCGGGCGCGAGCGTCGTCGAGCCGGCCGCCATGGGGCCGGTGGTCGTCAGCGGCCGCCGTGTCGTCGAGGCCGAGGCCCGTGCGCTGGACGCCGTCGCCGCCAGCCTGGGCACGGCCTTCGCGCGAGCCGTCGACCTGATCGCCGGGATCAGCGGCCGGCTCATCGTCACCGGGATGGGCAAGAGCGGCCACGTCGCCCGCAAGATCGCGGCGACCTTCGCCTCGACCGGCACCCCCTCCTTCTTCGTGCACCCCGCCGAGGCCAGCCACGGCGATCTCGGCATGATCACGCGCGGCGACGTCGTGCTGGCCCTCTCGAACTCGGGCGAGACGACGGAGCTCCGCGACATCACCCTCTATGCGAGGCGCTTCGGCATCCCGCTCATCGCCATGGTCGGGCGGGGCGCCACCACCATGGCGGAGGAGGCCGACGTGGCACTCGTCCTGCCGGCGGTCGCCGAGGCCTGCCCGATGGGGCTGGCGCCCACGACCTCGACGACCTGCATGCTGGCCCTCGGCGATGCCCTGGCGGTGGCCCAGCTCGAGCGCAAGGGCTTCACCGCCCGCGACTACGCAGTCTTCCATCCCGGCGGCAAGCTCGGCAGCCAGCTGCTTCGGGTCGAGCAGCTCATGCACAGGGACGACCAGCTGCCGCTCGTGCCGGGCGATTGCCTGATGGGCGAGGCGATGCTGGAGATGACCCGCAAATGCCTCGGCTGTGTCGGCGTCGTCGACGCGGCGGGCGACCTGGTCGGCATCGTGACGGACGGCGATCTGCGTCGCCACATGGGCGACGAGCTCCTGCACCGCCGGGTCGAGGAGGTGATGACGCCGGCACCGCGGACGATCGAGGCGCGGGCGCTCGCCGTGGAGGCGCTGGCCCTCATGAACGCCCGGTCGATCACCGTCCTCTTCGTCACCGATGCGCAGCGGCCGGTGGGCGCCATCCACCTTCACGACTGCCTGCGCGCGGGCATTGCCTGAGTTGACGCGCCGGACCGCCAGCAGCCCGCGCCGCCGGCGCCAGGCCCGAAGAAGGCCGGGCCTGCGCCGGCTCGGCATTCTGGCCGTCGCCCTGGCGCTCTTTCCGGCGGCCGGCATCGCCCAGACCGGCCCCTCGCTCGGCAACAACGGCAAGCCGATCGAGATCACGGCCGACCGCCTCGTCGTCAACCAGCAGCAGCAGGTCGCGACCTTCTCGGGCAACGTCGATGCGGTCCAAGGGGACATGAGTCTCCGGGCCGACGAGCTCAAGGTCTTCTACACCGACCAGGCCAAGGGCGACCAAGCCAAGGGCGACAACGCGAAGAGCGACAAGGGCAAGAGCGACAAGAGCAAAAGCGATCAGCCGAAGGACCAGGCCGGCAAGGGCAGCGGGCTGTCCGGCAACCAGAACATCAAGCGTATCGAGGCCGTGGGGAATGTCGTGATCGCGGCGCCGGACCAGACGGCCACGGGCAACCGGGGCATCTACGACGTCGCGAACAACTCGATCACGCTCGACGGCGACGTGGTGCTCACGCGGGCCGAGAATGTGGTGCGTGGCGGCCATCTCGTCTACGACCTGACCAGCGGGCTGGTGACGATCACCCAGCCCGGGCCGGCGGAAGGCCAGCCCGCGAGGGTGCGGGCGCTCTTCAAGCCGCAGCAGGCCCAGGCCAAGGAGCCGTAGAGCGTGGCGCTGGGCCAGATACCGCTCGAGCCGGAGGGTGAGGTGATCGAGCTGCCGATCCGTCCGGTCTCGAGGCCGGCCCCCGAGGCCGGCGCGGACGGGCCTCATCTGACGGCCCGGAACGTCGCCAAGGTCTATCGCGGCCGGGCGGTGCTGCGCGACGTCTCGCTCCATCTGGGCCCCGGGGAGGCGGTCGGGCTGCTCGGCCCCAACGGCGCCGGCAAGACGACCTTCTTCTACATCATCACCGGGCTGCTCGCGGCCGATGGCGGCCGGGTGGTGCTCGACGGCCGGGACGTCACGCGGCTGCCCATGTATCGGCGGGCGCGGCTGGGCATCGGCTATCTGCCGCAGGAGGCCTCGATCTTCCGCGGCATGAGCGTCGAGGACAATATCCGGGCGGTGCTGGAGCTGCACGAGCCCGACCGGCGGCGGCGTGCCGCGCGCCTCGACGCGCTGCTCGACGACTTCGCGATCGGGCACCTGCGTCGGGCACCGGCGCTGTCGCTGTCCGGCGGCGAGCGGCGGCGGGTCGAGATCGCCCGGGCCCTCGCCTCGCAGCCGCGCTACATGTTGCTCGACGAGCCTTTGGCGGGCATCGACCCGATCAATGTCGGCGAGATCCGGTCGCTCGTCGCGCACCTCAAGGAGCGGGGGATCGGCGTGCTGATCACCGATCACAATGTGCGGGACACGCTCGACATCATCGATCGCGCCTACATCCTGCACGAGGGGCAGGTCCTCAAGGAGGGTGCGCCGGCCGACATCGTCGCCGATCCGACGGTTCGCCGAGTCTATCTCGGAGACCGCTTCACGCTCTGAGGCGGAACCAGAAGTGCAATGTCCTTAGGCCTCCGCCTCGACGTCCGGCAAAGTCAGAGCCTCGTCCTCACGCCCCAGCTGCAGCAGGCGATCAAGCTGCTCCAGCTCTCGAATCTCGAGATCGCGAGCGTCGTCGATCGCGAGCTGGGCGAGAACCCGTTTCTCGGGCGCGTCGAGGCGGCGGCCGCGGATCGGCCGGCACCGGTCGAGCGGGAGCCGGCGCTCGCCGGCTCGCCACGCCTCGAGCCCGCGGCACCGCGCGACGAGGACGGCTGGGCACCGCCGGCCGCCGCCGGGGCCGCGGACCGGCGCCTCAGCATCACGCGCACGGCGTCGAGGACGGGCAGCGAGATCGATGCCGCGCCCGAGGCCCAGCTGACCCGCCAGGCGACGCTGGGCGAGCACCTGAAGGCCCAGCTGCAGCTCGTGGCACCCGATCGAGCGGTGCGCGCCGTTGCCTCCGATCTCGTCGACTGGCTCGACGACGACGGCTATCTGCGCGAGGCCGACGAGCTGCTGGCGGCGCATCTCGGCGTCGCTCCGGGCCTCGTCGGCGCCGCCCGGCGGGCGCTTCAATCCTGCGAGCCGAGCGGCGTCGGCGGCCGCGACCTCGCCGATTGCCTGGCCGCCCAGCTCCGCGAGCAGGGCCGGCTCGATCCGGCCATGCAGACGATGCTGCAGCATCTGCCCCTGGTCGCCCGGGCCGACTTCGCGGGCCTGCAGCGCGTCTGCCGCGTCGACTTCGACGACATCAAGGACATGATCGGCGAGATCAAGCGCCTGGACCCCTTGCCGGGCCGGTCCTTCGCTCCCGCTCTGCCCATCGACGCGATCCCCGACGTGCTGATCTACAAGGTGGGCCAGGGCTGGAGGGTCGAGCTCAACGAGGCGACCCTCCCGCGCGTCCTGGTCGACCGGGCCTACTATGCGGAGCTCACGGGCGGCACGCTCAGCCGCCGCGAGCGCGAGTTCGTGGCCGAGCGCTATCAGGCCGCGAGCTGGCTCGCCAAGGCGCTCGACCAGCGCGCCCGCACCATGCTCAAGGTCGCCGAGGCGATCTTCGAGCGGCAGACGAGCTTCCTCAGCGGGGGTGCGGCCCATCTGCGCCCGCTCGTGTTGCGCCAGATCGCCGAGGCGACCGGCCTGCACGAGAGCACGGTCAGCCGAGCGACGGCCGACAAGTTCGTCATGACGCCGCGCGGCACCTTCCCGCTGCGCTACTTTTTCACCACGGCGATCGCGGGGACCAACGGCGAGGAGACGCACAGTGCCGAGGCGATCCGCCAGCAGATCCGGCGGATGATCGAAGGCGAGACGGCCGAGAGCGTGCTGTCGGACGATCAGATCGTGAGCCTCCTCCGATCGGGTGGCGTCGCGATCGCCCGGCGTACGGTGGCCAAATATCGCGAGTCCCTCGGAATCCCGTCGTCGGTTCAGCGTCGCCGAAGCAAGGCTCTCTGCCTATGATGAGACCACAGGGGCATTGGGCAGCGCGATCTCGGCCGCATCCCGCGGCTTCCGATCGAGCCCCGGCGGGCGATAGAGATTGTCGATGATCAACCTCGCTGACCTCGTCACCAAGGACCGCGTGCTGCTCGATCTGCGGAGCGGCAGCAAGCGGCAGCTCCTCCAGGCGCTGGCCGAGGCCGCGGGCAAGGCCACGGGCGTCGAGCCGAGCACGATCCTCGAAGCCTTGACCCAGCGCGAGAAGCTGGGCACGACCGGGCTCGGCGAGGGCATCGCCATTCCCCACGCGAAGATCCCCGAGCTCCCCAAGCTCACGGGCTTCTTCGCGCGTCTCGGCAAGCCCGTCGATTTCGACGCGCTCGACGGCGATCCCGTCGACCTCGTCTTCCTTCTCCTGGCACCCGAGGCTGCCGGCGCCGACCATCTGAAGGCGCTGGCCCGGGTCGCGCGCATCCTGCGCGATCACGAGCTGCGCCAGCAGGTCCGGACGGCGGAGAGCGCGGCGGAGGTGAGCGCCCTCCTTACCGGCCGGGGCGATGGCCCGGGCGCCTGAGTCCGGCTCGGGGCCGTGAGCACGGCCGGGCCCGGCGCCGCCGCGGGGATCGAGCGGCGGCATGCCACCTGCGTCTCCTGGCGCGGACACGGGCTGCTCATCGAGGGGCCCTCGGGCGCGGGCAAGTCCGACCTCGCCGTGCGCTTGATCGGGGCGGGCGCCGGCCTCGTCGCCGACGATCTGGTCGAGATCGCGCGGGCGGGCGAGCGCCTGCGGGCGCGGGCCGGTCTCGCTGCCCGGCCGGATCGAGCTCCGGGGCCTGGGAATCTTCGAGCTCGAGCCCCTGGACGGCGCCCTGCTGGACCACGTTCTCCTTCTGGGAGCCAACTTGGCGGGCGAGCGGCTGCCGGAGCCGCGCCACGTGACGATCCTCGGCGTCCGCCTGCCTGCCACGGCGATCGATCCGCTGCCGGCCTCCACCGTCGACCGGCTGCGCGTCCTCCTCACGGCACCGCGGGTCGCCTGATGCCGACGAGCAGCATCCTCATCGTCACCGGCATGTCCGGAGCGGGCCGCAGCTCGTGCCTGAAGGTGCTCGAGGACGTGGGCTACGAGGCGGTGGACAACCTGCCGGTCAGCCTGCTGACGCGGCTCCTCAACGCCGACGACGCGCCCGAGGGGCCGCTGGCGATCGGCATCGACAGCCGCACGCGCGGCCTCGAGCCCTTCTCGCTCGTCCAAATCCTCGAGGAGCACCGGCGCCGGCGGCCGACCCCCGTGACGCTGCTCTTCTTCGAATGCGACGACGAGACGCTGCGCCGCCGCTTCACCGAGACGCGGCGGCGGCACCCGATGGCCGTCGATCGACCGGTGAGCGACGGGATCCGGCGCGAGCGCGAGTTCATGGCACCGCTCAAGGCGGCGGCCGATGTCATCTACGACACGAGCATGACGACGCTCGCCGGCCTGCGGCGCCGGGTGGCCGGGCAGTTCGGCCGGGATCGGAGCTGGCTCACGGTCAGCCTCCTCTCCTTCGCTTTCCGGAACGGCCTGCCCCGCGAGGCGGACCTCGTGTTCGACGCGCGGTTTCTCAGGAATCCTCACTACGATACGACGCTGCGCCCCATGACGGGCCTGGATCCGGCCGTCCAGGCCTACATCCGCGCGGATCCCGATCTGGCGCCGGTCCTCGAGCGCATCGAGTCGCTGTTGCTGTCGGTGCTGCCGCGCTATCGCACCGAGGGCAAGAGCTACCTGACGATCGCCGTCGGCTGCACCGGCGGCAAGCATCGCTCGGTGTTCGTGACGGAAGAGCTGGCGCGACGGCTCGGCCAGCAGGGCTGGAAGGCCGAGACCATCCATCGCGACCTGCCGCGAGCCTCGTCCAGCGTCGACCAGCGGAGCAGCTGATGATCGGACTCGTCCTCGTCACCCACGGGCGGCTCGCGGCCGAGTTCATCGCGGCCCTCGAGCATGTGGTCGGCCCCCAGACGCAGATCCGACCGATCTGCATCGGTGCCGAGGACGATATCGAGCAGCGGCGCGCCGACATCGTGAATGCCGTGCGCGAGGTCGATTCGGGCGCGGGCGTCGTCATCCTGACCGACATGTTCGGTGGCACGCCGTCCAATCTCGCCATCTCGACGATGGACCGCCCGGGCGTCGAGGTGGTGGCCGGCGTGAACCTGCCGATGCTCATCAAGCTCGCGTCCATCCGCGACGTGGAGCCGCTGGCGCAGGCCGTGGCGGCGGCGAGCGAGGCCGGGCGCAAATACATCAATGTCGCGAGCCAGCTGCTCGTCGTCGACAAGGACTGAGACGGGCGGTGGCCGCGGCGGCCCATGCGGCGGAGGTCACGATCGTCAATCGGCGCGGCCTGCATGCGCGGGCGGCCGCGAGGTTCGTCAGGGCCGCCGAGGCGTTCACGGCCGAGATCAGGGTCGTCAAGGACGACATGACGGTCGGCGGCACCTCGATCCTCGGGCTCATGATGCTCGCCGCCGGCGTCGGCACCTCGCTCCGCCTCGAGGCCGAGGGCCCGGACGCCGAGGCGGCGATCCGGACGCTCGTGGAGCTCGTCGAGCGCGGGTTCGACGAGACCTGAGCGAGGCGGCGCCGAGGCGTCGCCGCCGACCGACGGGCTTGCCCGGCCACCGACGCCTGTGCTTTATGCCGGCGCCGTGGCCCGCTGACCGCGGCCGCCGACGCCTGGGGCCGGACCTGCCCCTCCTTTCCCGTGATCAACAGGGCAGAGACGCAGAGCATGAGCGAGATCCAGGACTACCATGTCGCCGACATCAAGCTCGCCGACTGGGGCCGACGCGAGATCGCCATCGCGGAAACCGAGATGCCGGGCCTGATGGCGGTGCGCGAGGAGTACGGGCCGCGCCAGCCGCTCAGGGGCGCTCGGATCGCGGGCTCGCTCCACATGACAATCCAGACCGCCGTGCTGATCGAGACGCTCGTGCATCTGGGCGCGGAGGTCCGCTGGGCCTCCTGCAACATCTACTCGACCCAGGATCACGCCGCCGCCGCCATCGCCGCCGCCGGCATCCCCGTCTTCGCCTACAAAGGCGAGTCGCTCGAGGACTATTGGGACTACGCCCACCGGATCTTCGACTGGAAGACCGGCGGCACCGCGAACATGATCCTGGACGACGGCGGCGACGCGACGCTGCTCGTCCATCTGGGCGCCAGGGCCGAGAAGGACCCTTCGCTCCTGAACCATCCGACCAGCGAGGAGGAGGAGGTTCTCTTCGCCGCCATCAAGGCGACCAACGCGAGCCGGCCGGGCTGGTACGCGTCGCTCGGCAAGGCCATCAAGGGCGTCACCGAGGAGACCACGACGGGCGTGCATCGCCTCTACGAGATGCACAAGCGCGGCGAGCTCCTGTTCCCCGCGATCAACGTCAACGACAGCGTCACCAAGTCGAAGTTCGACAATCTCTACGGCTGCCGCGAGAGCCTGGTCGACGGCATCCGCCGGGCCACGGACGTGATGATGGCCGGCAAGGTCGCCGTGGTGGCGGGCTTCGGCGACGTCGGCAAGGGCTCCGCCGCGAGCCTCCGCAATGCCGGCGCCCGCGTGCTGGTGACCGAGATCGACCCGATCTGCGCCCTGCAGGCGGCCATGGAGGGCTACGAGGTCACCACCATGGACGAGGCCGCGGGGCGCGGCGACATCTTCGTCACCGCGACCGGCAATGTCGACGTCATCACCGTCGACCACATGCGGCACATGAAGGACCGGGCGATCGTCTGCAACATCGGCCACTTCGACAGCGAGATCCAGGTGGCCGGGCTCAGGAACATGAAGTGGCTGCCCGTCAAGCCGCAGGTCGACGAGGTCGAGTTCCCGGACGGCAAGCGCATCATCCTCCTGGCCCAGGGCCGGCTCGTGAACCTGGGCTGCGGCACCGGCCATCCGAGCTTCGTCATGTCGGCCTCGTTCACGAACCAGACGCTCGCCCAGATCGAGCTCTGGACCAACCCCGGCAAGTACGAGCCCAAGGTCTTCACCCTGCCGAAGAGGCTCGACGAGAAGGTCGCGGCCCTGCACCTCGAGAAGATCGGCGTGAAGCTCACCCGGATGACCGACAAGCAGGCGACCTATCTCGGCATCGGCGCCGAGGGCCCGTTCAAGCCCGATCACTACCGCTACTGAGCCTGTGTGACGGGCGTCCGGCGGCTCCGCCTCGCCGATCTCGCCCGGACGCGCGCGCTCGCCGCCCGGCTGGCCCCCCTGCTCCGGCCGCGTGACGTGGTGGCGCTGGAGGGCGAGCTCGGCGCCGGCAAGACCGAGCTCGCCCGCGCGCTCGTTCGGGCACGCGCCGGCAGGCCGATCGAGGTGCCGAGCCCGACCTTCACGCTCGTCCAGGTCTACGAGCTGCCGGACCTGCGGCTCGTCCACGCCGACCTCTACCGCCTGCAAGGCCCGGAGGAGGTCCTGGAGCTGGGCCTCGACGAGCTGGCTCTGGACGGCGCCCTCCTCGTCGAGTGGCCGGACCGGGCCGGGCCGACGCTGGGCGCCGAGCGGCTCACGCTGCGCCTGCACGGACCCTTCCCCGACGACGAGGGCGCCCGCGAGATCGAGCTGATCACGACCGCGGCCTGGGACCTGCGCCTGCGCGAGGCCGGGCTGTGACGGCATCTCCGGAGATGGTCGGCGCGTTTCTCCGAGGTGCCGGCTGGGGCGATGCCGCGCGTGAGCCGCTCGCCGGCGACTGGTCCACGCGCCGCTACGAGCGCCTGAGGCTCGGCGGCCGGACCGCGATCCTGATGGACGCGGGTGACGGTCGGGTGGACGCCTTCGTCCGGATCGATCGCTGGCTCCGGTCCCGGAGCCTTCACGCCCCGGAGATCCTGGGTGAGGACGCGGCGCTGGGCCTTCTGCTGCTGGAGGACCTCGGCGACGACCTCGTCGCGCGGGCCATCGCAGGGGGCGCCGACGAGCGGCTGCTCTACGACCTGGCGGTCGGAGCGGTCCTGCGCTTCCAGGAGTCGCCGCCACCGGAATTCCTGCCACCGATGACGGATTCGGTCCTGATCGGCCTGCTCGATCTCTTCCTCGACCTCGGCGGTCCCGAGCTGGACGAGGCGGAGCGGCAGACCTTTCGAGCCCTCTGGGCCGGGCTCCTGCCCCGCGCCCGTCTCGGCGACGAGGTCTTTCTCCATCGGGACTACCACGCCGAGAACCTGCTCTGGCTGCCGCACGAGGCCGGCCTCTGGCGGCTGGGCCTCATCGACTTCCAGGACGCCTTCGCCGGGCCGGCGCTCTACGATCTCGTCTCCCTCGTCCAGGACGCCCGCCGGGACGTCTCTCCCGAGGTCGTGGAGGCCGTCACGCGCCGCTATCTCGCCGCCAGGCCGGCGCTCGATCCCGAGGCCGCGGGCGACGCGATCGCGATCCTCGGCGGGCACCGGGCGATGCGCATCCTGGGCGTCGTCGGCCGGCTGAGCCGCCTCCGGGCCCGGAGCTTCCCGGAGGGCCTCGTGGCCCGCGTCGAGGGCCATCTGCGCGCCGCTCTCGGGCATCCGGCCATGGCCGAGCTGCGGCGCTGGCTGAGGCAGGCCTACCCGACGGCCGCCTTCTCCCGCTAAGGTGCCGCCATGGCTGGCGTCCTCACCATTCCCGCGCATCGGCCGTTCCTCGACGATCTCGCCCAGGGGCTGATGGCCGAGGGGGAGGGGCGACTGGCCGACCACCTCGTCCTGCTGCCCAGCCGCCGTGCCTGCCTGGCGCTGCGCGACACCTTCCTCCGCCTCGGGGAGGGCAGGCCGATGCTGCTGCCGCGCCTCGGGCCGATCGGCGACCTCGACGCCGACGAGCTTTTCCTCGATGGCGGGGCCGAGCTGGCGACCGCGCCCCCGCTGCCCCCGATCCGCCGCCAGCTCCTCCTGACCAAGCTCCTGGCGGCCCGCCTCGCCACGGAGACGGGAGGCGAAGCGCTCTACAACCAGGCGGTGCGGCTGGCCGGCGATCTCGCCCGGTTCCTGGACGAGCTGCAGACCGAGGAGGTGAGGCTCGAGCGGCTCGACGGCCTCGTCCCCGACGAGATGGCGATCCACTGGCAGCGGACGCTGGCCTTCCTCCACATCCTGGGCGAGGCTTGGCCGGGCGTGCTCGCGGACGAGGGGTGCCAGGATCCCGCCACCCACCGCAACCGCCTCCTCGACGGCGTCGCCGAGCGCTGGCGCCGCCACCCGCCGGCCCGGCCGGTCCTGGTCGCCGGGGTGGTCGGGAGCGTGCCCGCGGTGGCGCGCCTGCTGGCGGTCGTCGCCCGGCTGCCGGACGGTCGGGTGGTCCTCCCGGGGCTCGACACGGGTCTCGACGAGGCCGACTGGCGAGCCCTGCCCGCGAGCCATCCCCAATGGAGCCTCCGCCGGCTCCTCGACCTCGTCGGCATCGCCCGCGGCGAGGTTCTGGCATGGCCCGCCGGCGGCTCGCCCGGCAGCCCGCCCGAGCGGCCGCGCCTGCTGGGCCGGGCCCTCCGGCCCGCGGACGGCCCGCCCGCGGACGCCCTGCCCGAGGTACCCCCCGAGGCGGTCCGGGGCCTCGAGATCGTCGAGGCCCCGGACCATGCGACCGAGGCGCTTCTGATCGCGCTGCGTCTCCGCCAGGCGCTGGAGACGCCCGGGCGCCGCGCCGCGCTCGTCTCGCCCGACCGCAACCTCGCCCGCCGGGTCGCCGCGGAGCTCGCCCGCTGGGGCCTCCAGGCCGACGACAGCGCGGGCCGCCCGCTCGATCAGACTCCGCCCGGCAGCTTTTTGCTCCTCGCCGCCCATCTGCTGGTGGACGACAGCTCGCCCGCGACGCTGCTCGCCGCGCTGAAGCATCCGCTGGCCTCGGGCGGCATGGCGCAAGGCGCCTTCCGTCGCCGGGTGCGAGCCCTCGAGCGCGGGCTGCTGCGCGGCCCACGCCCGCCGGGCGGTATCCCGGGCCTGCTGCGGATCCTGGGCGAGCGCGGCCCCGACGAGCCCTGGGACGCGCCGGTCCCGCCCGAGGAGGTCCGTGCCTTTCTCGAGCGGCTGCAGGCGATGGCCGCCCCGGCACGCGGGCTCCTGGCCGCGGGCGAAGCACCGCTGGCCGCGCTGCTCGAGGCGCATCTGGCCTTCGCCGAGGCGCTGGCCGCGGATGCCCAGGGTGCCACCGCCGGGCTCTGGGCGCAGGAGGCGGGCGAGGCGGCGCAGCGCTTCGTGCTGGGCCTCGCCCTGGCCGCGCGCGACTTCGGCCCCCTGCCCGGTACCGCCTACCCGGCCCTCCTGGCCGTGCTGATGGCGCGGGAGACGGTGCGGCCACGGGCTCCCGGCCACCCGCGCCTCGCCATCCTGGGCCAGCTCGAGAGCCGCCTCGCCCAGGCCGACCTCGTGATCCTGGGCGGCCTCGAGGAGGGCGTCTGGCCGGCGCAGGTCGACTCGGGCCCCTGGATCAACCGCCGGATGCGCGCCCGGCTCGATCTGCCGCCGGTCGAGCAGCGCCTCGGCATCGCCGCCCACGATTTCGTCATGGCGGCCTCGGCACCCGAGGTGATGCTCATCCGCGCCCGCAAGGACCACAAGGGGGCTCCGACCACACCCTCCCGCTGGCTGGCCCGGCTGCAGGCGCTGCTGCGCGCCGCCGGCGCCACGGCGGCCGTGGCACCCGATGCCGCCTGGGCCGGCTGGGCGCGGCGTCTCGACGAGCCGCCGGAGCCCGACTGGCCGCACCCGGTGAGGCATCCCGAGCCTCGTCCGCCGCTGGCAGCCCGCCCGCGCGAGCTCTGGGCGACCGACGTCGAGCGCCTGATCCGCAATCCCTACGCCGTCTACGCCAGGCGCATTCTCCACCTGAAGCCGCTCGATCCGATCGACGACGATCCGAGCCAGGCCGAGCGCGGCGAGATCATTCACGCGGCGCTCCGGGACTTCGTCGAGCGCTGGCCCGATGAGCTGCCCGCCGACCCGCTCGGCGCCCTCCTCGAGACCGGCCGGGCGCTCTTCGCCGCCCGCGAGCACCGGCCGCAGGTCATGACCATCTGGTGGCCCCGCTTCGTGCGCATCGCGGAATGGCTGGTCGCCGTCGAGCAGGAGCGTCGTGCGGGTGTGCGCCGCATCCTGGTCGAGCTCGAGGGCGGCCTCGAGCTCGATGCTCCCGGAGGCCGCACCTTCCGGATCCGCGCCCGCGCCGACCGCGTCGAGATCGGCCGGGACGGCGGCCTCGCCATCATCGACTACAAGACGGGAAGCCTGCCGACGCCCGACCATGTCGGGCGCGGGCTCTCGCCGCAGATGACGATCGAGGGCCTGATCGCGCTCGGCGGCGGCTTCGCGGGCGTACCGGCGGCCGACCTCCCGACCCTGCTCTACTGGCAGCTCCGCGGCGGCGACCAGCCGGGCGAGGAGCGGGCCGCGGGCGGTGCCCGGAGCGACCCGGCGATCCTTCTCGCCCAGGCCCGGGCCGGGCTGACCCGGCTGCTCCACCATTTCGCCGATCCGCAGACCGCCTACATCGCCGTGCCGCGACCGGACATCGCCCCCCGACACGACGACTACGAGCATCTGGCGCGGGTCGCCGAATGGCGGGGCGGCGAGCGATGAGCGGAAAGGCACCGCTCTCTCCCACGCCCGCGCAGCGCCGTGCCGCCGATCCCGGCACCTCGGTCTGGGTCACGGCCAATGCCGGCACCGGCAAGACCCGTGTCCTGGCCGACCGCGTGCTGCGCCTGCTGCTCGCCGGCGCCGAGCCAGAGAGCATTCTCTGCATCACCTTCACCAAGGCTGCCGCCGCCGAGATGACCGCCCGCATCGAGGAGCGCCTCGCCGCCTGGGCGACCGCGACCGACGAGCAGGCGCTCGCGGACGAGCTGCTCAACCTCACGGGCGCGGCCGTCGACCAGCAGCGCCTGGCCCTGGCGCGCCGGCTGTTCGCCCGCGTGCTCGAGCTGCCGCGGGGGCTGGGCGTCATGACCATCCACGCCTTCTGCGGGGCGCTGCTTCGCCGCTTTCCGCTCGAGGCCGGGGTGGCGCCCCATTTCGAGACCATCGACGAGCGCACTGCCGCGGAGCTCATGACCGAGGCGCGGGAAGCGATGCTGGCCGCCGCCCGGAACGCTGCGACCCCGCTCGGCCGGGCGCTCGAGACGCTGGCCGTGACCCTGGCCGAGACCAGCCTCGGCGAGGCGCTGGGGGAGATCCTGGCGCAGCGGGTGAGGCTGCTGCGGGCCGTCGAGCGGCATGGCGGGGTGGCCGGGCTCCTGGATGCGATCGACGAGGCGCTGGAGGCGCCGCAGGGCCTCGCCCCGCACGAGCTCGTGGCCCGCGCCTGCGCCGACGGCGTCTACGACTCCCAGGCCCTCGCCGCCGCCGCCGCCGATCTGCTCCGGGCCAGCGTCACGGACCAGCAGCGGGGCCGGCGGCTGCTCGCCTGGCTCGATGCCGCGGCCGGCGACCGCATCCGGCTCTTCGACACCTATTGCCGCTGCTTCATCAAGGAGGACGGCCTGGGCCTCGCCCGTCTCGCGACCAAGGGGGTGCCGGACCGGGCCCTGCGGGCGCTCATCGCCGAGCAGGCCCGCCTGCTCCGGGTCCGGGACGATCTGAAGCGGCTGGAGATCGCCTATCGCACCCGTGCCCTGCTGACCGTCGGCCTCGCCGTGATCGACGCCTACGAGTCGAGCAAGCGGCGCGACGCCGCTCTCGACTACAGCGACCTCATCGAGCGGACGCGGCGCCTGCTGGCCGCGCCCGGCCAGGCCGGCTGGGTGCTCTACAAGCTCGATCAGCGGCTCGAGCACGTGCTGGTCGACGAGGCCCAGGACACGAGCCCCGAGCAGTGGGAGATCGTCGAGCGCCTCACGGAAGAGTTCTTCGCGGGCCAGGGCACCGCCGACCGGCCGCGGACCCTTTTCGTCGTCGGCGACGAGAAGCAGTCCATCTACAGCTTCCAGGGTGCCGACCTCGAGAATCTCCGGCGCGTCCGGGCGCGGCTCGGGGCGGTGACGGCCGGCGCCGGCACGCCGATGCGGGCCGAGGCGCTCGAGGTGTCGTTCCGCTCGGTGCCGGCGGTGCTGGAGACCATCGACCGTGTGCTCGCCGACCCGCAGGCGAGCGCCGGCGTCGTCGATCCGGGCAGCATCGTCCGCCACGAGACGGCGCGCGCCCGCGAGGCGGGGCTGGTCGAGCTATGGCCCCTCGTCGCCCCGGCCGAGCACGAGGAGGCGCCCGAGCCCTGGCCCCTGCCCGATCGGCCGCAACGCTCGGACGAGCCCGTCCGTCGCCTGGCCGGCGCCGTCGCCCGGACCATCGCCCGCTGGCTCGACAAGCGTGAGATCCTGGAGAGCAGCGGGCGTCCGCTCCGCGCCCGCGATGTCCTGATCCTGCTCTCGCGCCGCGGCGAGCTTCAGGAGCTGCTGATCCGCGCCCTGAAGCGCGCCCACGTCCCGGTCGCGGGCGCCGACCGCCTCGGCCTCACCGAGCATATCGCGGTCAAGGACCTCATGGCGCTGGGCCGGACGATCCTGCTGCCCGAGGACGACCTCACCTTCGCCTGCCTCCTCAAGAGTCCTCTCGTCGGCCTCGGCGAGGACGAGCTTTTCGAGCTCGCCTGGGAGCGCGGTGGGTCGAGCCTGCTCGAGCGGCTCCGCGCCGCGGCGGCGGCCCGTCCGGAGCGGTACGGCCCGGCCTATGACCGGATCCAGGGGTGGCTGCGCCGTGCCGACTTCCTGCCGCCCTTCGAGTTCTTCTGCCGCGTGCTGGGCGAGGAGCGCGGGCGCGAGCGCCTGCTCGCCCGCCTCGGCCCCGATGCCGCCGAGCCCATCGAGGCCTTCCTGGGCCAGACCCTGGCCTACGAGCAGGGGCATCCGGCGTCGCTCGAGGGCTTCATGCACTGGCTGGGCCTGGACGAGCAGCAGCTCAAGCGCGACCCCGAGCCGCCGGCCGACGCCGTCCGGGTCCTGACCGTGCACGGCGCCAAGGGCCTCGAGGCGCCGGTCGTCATCCTGGCCGACGCCGGGCCGCAGGGCCGGGCGCCGACCGGCCGCCTTCTCTGGCATGCCGGGCGCGAGCTGCCCTTCTGGCGGGCGCCCCGGCGCGACCGCGATCCCCTGACCGAGGAGGCCGCCCAGGACGAGGAGCGCCGTCTCGACGAGGAGCGCGCACGGCTCCTCTACGTGGCCCTCACCCGCGCCCGCGACCGGCTCTACATCGCCGGCTGCCTCGGCAAGCGGGCGCCCGCCGAGCCCTGCTGGCACGACATCGTCGGCCGGGCCATGCGCTCGCTCCCGGGCGTCGAGACGGTCTCGCTCGACCTGGGCGACGGTGTGGCCGGCGAGGCGCTGCGGCTCCGCCGCGGGGTCGCCGCCATCGTCGAGCCCGGCGCCGCCGATCTCCCGCCCCCGGCCTCCGAGCTGCCGCCCTGGGCCGGGAGCGCCGCCGCCCCCGAGAGCCACCCGCCACGCCCCCTCGCCCCTTCGAGGCTCGGCGAGGCGCCGCCGCCCGGCTCGCCCGCGGGCGCGGACGCGGCCCGCCGCCTCCGTATCGGCAGCCTCGTTCACAAATTGCTCGAGCTGCTGCCCGAGGTGGCGCCCGCCGATCGTCCGGCCGTTGCCGGACGATGGCTCGAGCGCACCGCCTCCGATCTCGACCGTTCGGACCGCCGGGCCATTCTGGGCCAGGTCATGGCCGTGATCGACCATCCCGATCTCGCCGCCCTCTTCGCGCCCGGCGCCCGCGCCGAGCAGCCGATCGTGGGCCTGGTCCAGGGCGTCGCCGTGAGCGGCCAGATCGATCGCATGGCGGTGACCGGGGACGCCGTCATCGCCGTCGACTTCAAGTCGGGCCGCGAGGCCCCGGGCCGGCCCGGGGCCGTTCCACGGCTCTATCTCCGGCAGATGGCCGCCTACCGCGCCCTCCTGGCCCGCCTCCATCCGGGCAAGCCCGTGCGCTGCGCGCTCGTCTGGACGGCCACCGCCGAGGTCACCTGGCTCGCCGACGATCTCCTCGACACGGCGCTGACGCAGGAGGGGCCCATGGCGGCGCTCCTTGACGCCCCGAAAGCGATACCCATAGAGTCATGACGCACGCTCGCGGCCTGGAGCCGCCAGCGATCAGCACGGGGACCACCCATGGCCATCATCAAGACCTCCGACACCTCCTTCGAGAAGGACGTGCTGAAGGCGGAGAAGCCAGTCATCGTCGACTTCTGGGCCGAGTGGTGCGGCCCCTGCAAGATGATCGCCCCGCACCTCGAGGATCTCGAGAAGGAGCTCGGCGACAAGATCCAGGTCGTCAAGGTCAATATCGACGATCAATCCCCTCACGCCGACCAAGTACGGCGTGCGCGGCATCCCGACCCTGATGCTCTTCAAGAGCGGCGCCGTCGCCGCGACCAAGGTCGGCGCTCTGCCGAAGCGCCAGCTCGTCGATTGGGTCCAGGAGAGCCTCTGACCTACTCCCGAGCGGGCATCCTCCGGCGCGGCTGTCCGCTCGTTCACGCTCTGCCCGCCGGCTTCCCCCGACCGCGGGAGCAGCGGCGGGCGTCGTGGTCCGGGTGAGCGGGTCGCCGTCGCATCGGCCCGTCGGGACGGGGGCACGAACGGCGATTGTCGCGTGGCGCTCGACACTCTGTTGCTCGGGGCGCCGTAACGAGCGGGTGCTGCGACACCATCTGATCCCTGTCAGCGGTCGAAAGGCTGACCCGACCTGGAGGCTCCGATGGCGGGCGTCGTCCCGGATGACATGCGACTGGGCCCGGTCTCCCTGACGGTGGCGGACCTCGATCGGCAGGTCGCCTTCTACGGCGGCCCGATCGGGCTCGAGGTGCTGGAGCGAAGCGACGGCCGGGCCACCCTCGGAGTCGCGGGGCGCCCGCTCCTCGATCTCGTCGAGGACCGGCGCGCCGTCGCCGACGCGACGGCGGCCGGGCTTTTTCATCAGGCGATCCTGGTCCCGTCCCGCGCGGACCTCGGACGCGCCCTTCTCCGGCTCGAGCAGGCAGAGGTGCGGCTCACCGGCGCTGCCGACCATCGCGTCAGCGAGGCCGTCTATCTCGACGACCCCGAAGGCAACGGCATCGAGATCTATCGCGACCGCGAGCGCGCCAGCTGGCTCGTCGAGGGCCGCATCGTCATGGGCAACACACCCTTGGATTTCCAGGGCATTCTCGCCGCCGGCCAGGAGGCCGGCCCTGCCGACGCGATGCCCGCGGGAACGGTGCTCGGTCACGTCCATCTGGAGACCCACGACCTCCAGGCGACCCGGGACTTCTATGTCGGCCGGCTCGGCTTCGACCTGATCGTCGGCTGGCCAAAGGCCCTCTTCATGAGCGTCGGCGGCTATCATCATCACCTGGGTGCCAATATCTGGGGCGGCCGCAGCCGTCCCCGCGGCGCCGGCGAGCGGCTGCTCGGCCTGCGCCACTACACCATGCTGCTCCCAGGCGCCGACGCCGTCGCCCGGCTGGGCGAGACCCTGGGCGTGCCGGTGGACGCCGATGGCGGCATCCACGTCACGGATCCGAGCGGCATCGGCATTCGCGTGGCCGCCTAGCGGCCTGCGGCCAGGGCCTCCGCCCGGATCTCGGACAGCGAGGCACGAGGGGTCAGGGCCTCGGGGTCGACCCGGACCTCGATCAGAGCCGGGCCCTTCTGAGCCTGCGCCTCGGCGAAGGCGGCGGCGAAATCGGCCGTCCGGGTGATGGTTGCGCCGAAGGCGCCGTACGCTCGGGCCAAAGCCGAAAAATCCGGGCTGGTGATGTCGGTGCCGCTGACGCGTGTCGGGAATTCGCGCTCCTGATGCATCCGGATCGTCCCGTACATCCCGTTGTTCACGACGATCACCGTCAGCCTCAGGCCGTACTGGACCGCGGTCGCCAGCTCCTGGCCCGTCATCATGAAGCAGCCGTCGCCGGCGAAGCAGACGGTCGGCCGGTCCGGGTGGACGAGGGCCGCGGCGACCGCCGCCGGCAGGCCGTAGCCCATCGAGCCGGAGCAGGGCGCGAGCTGGGTCTTGAAGCCCCGATAGCTGTAGAAGCGGTTGACCCAGACGCAGTAGTTGCCGGCCCCGTTGGTGACGATGGCCTCGGCGGGCAGCGTCTCCCGCAGATGCTTGACGATCTCGCCCATCTGGACGTCGCCGGGCGATGGCTTGGGCTCCCGCCAGGCGAGGTAGGCCTGTCGCAGCGCCGCCGTGCCCGCGGCCCAGGGTCGACGCTCCAGCGGCGCCATGGCGGCCAGCGCCTCGGCAAAGGAGGTCATGCCCGAGAGGATCGCCAGGTCGGGCTGGTAGATCCGGCCCAGCTCCTCGGGATCGTTGTGGACATGGACGAAGCGCTGCGTCGGCCGGGGAATCCGGAGCAGCGAGAAGGCCTGCGTCGTCATCTCGGAGAGCCGCGAGCCGACGACGATCAACAGGTCGGCGGCCTTGATGCGCTCGACCAGCTTCGGGTTCGGGCCGATCGCGATGTCGCCCACGTAGCAGCGGTGCTCGTTGTCGAGCAGGTCCTGGCGGCGGAAGCCGCAGGCGATGGGGAGATCCGTGGCCTCGGCGAAGCGGCGGATCGCGGCGACACCCCCGGCGCTCCAGCCGCCGCCGCCGAGGATCACCATGGGCCGCTCCGCCCGCTCCAGCATCTGCCGCAGGCGCGTGAGATCCCCGGCCCCCGGATGCGCCTCGACCGGCCGATAGGGCCGCCCGTCCTCGACCGCCGCCCGATCCATCAGCATGTCCTCGGGCAGGGACAGGACGACGGGCCCCGGGCGACCCGCCGTCGCGGTCATGAAGGCGCGATGGACGAGCTCGGGAATCCGCTCGACATCATCGATCTCGGCGACCCACTTGGCGATCCCGCCGAACATCTGCCGGTAGTTCACCTCCTGGAAGGTGTCGCGCTCGATGCTGCCGCGGTCGATCTGGCCGACGAACAGGATCATCGGGGTGCTGTCCTGCTGGGCGACGTGCACGCCGGCGCTGGCATTGGTCGCCCCAGGCCCGCGGGTCACGAAGGCGATGCCCGGCCGGCCCGTGAGCTTCCCATAGGCCTCGGCCGCCATCGCCACCCCACCCTCCTGCCGGCACACCACGAAGCGGATCTCGGGCGTGTCGTAGAAGGCGTCGAGCACCGCCAGATAGCTCTCTCCCGGCACCCCGAAGCAGAGATCGACGCCGTGAATCCGGAGCTGATCGACCAGGATCTGCCCGCCGCGCCGCCGGTTGTCGCTCATCCGCCTCGCTCCATCCATCTGCGCCGGCCGCGACTTAGCGCACTTCGGCGGTGCCTGGGTAGGCCCGAGGCGGCCGGGCCCGGCCCCATTCGTGGGCGGCCCGGGGGGTCAGGCGCTCTCGGCGGCAAAGCCCGGCGAGGCCAGCTCGAGAGCGTGGCTCCGCACATCGTCGGGCCAGCCCGCCATCTGCCGCTCGAAGCGGGCGCGGTCGGAGGCGAACAGGGCCCGCGTCGCCTCTTCGAAGCCGGGAAAATCGCCGGCCATCGCGGACATGAAACGATAGGCCGCCTCACGTGCGACGCGCTGCCGCTGCCGGGCGCCGCCGTTGCGACGCGCCTCGTCGACGAGCCGGCGCAGAGCGACGGAGGCACCGCCCGGCTCCGCCGCGAGCCACTCCCAATGACGCGGCAGCAAGGTCACCTCCCGTGCCACGACGCCCAGCCTGGGCCGACCGCGCCCGCGAGGCTCGGCGGCCTGAACGTCCGGTCGATCGTATGGTCCGGCCTCCTGCGCGACCGGCCCGTTGTCGGTCGGCGAGAGGACTGCCGCCAGCCGCGCGCGGATCTCGGGCTCGGCGCCGCGCAGATCGAGGTCGATGATGCCCCCCGTCCGGTCGTCGAAGACGAGCACGGGATCGCCGGCGCCACGGTCCGAAGCCGCTTTGACCGCCAGCGCCACGTCGACCAACGGCCCGGAAGCGAGCAGGCGATGGCCTGCGAAGGCGGTGCACGGCCCTGATACGGTCTCGGGCACGACAGGTTTCTCCTCTTTTCAGGAGACCCATTATTACCCGGACCAAAAAGGTCGTCAATATCATCCGGGTAATAACCGCCGCCAGCCGACCCTTCGCCGGCCCTGGTGGACCCCTGCTCGCACCCTTCCCCATCCATCCTGTCCCGCGCCCTGCCGCGGCACATGCGGCCGAGAGCCGTCAAACCTAGAGGAGACTGTCTCCCACAGGAGCACTATCTTGGGTAATGGTTGGCCGGTTGAACGGTCATCGCGGGCAGTATGAGGGCATGGCCGACGCGAGGTTGGACGAGCCGGCCAAAGATCGGCTGGATGGGGCGCCCGCCGACGGGTTGCGGTTCGCGTGGCCCCTGGCCGCCCTGGTCGCGCTCTCCATGGGGCTGCTCTGGGGCTCGCTCTGGCTCGGCAGCCGGTGGCTCGACGAGACGGCGCTCGAGACCGACCGCCGCATCGTCACCGCCCAGCTCCGCGCCGGCCTGGGGGCGTTGACCCGCCAGGTCGGCGACTATGGCTGGTGGGACGAGGCGTACCAGCGGCTCGTGCCGGCGGTCGACGACGACTGGGCCGGACGCAACATAGGCCCCTATCTCTTCGACGTGCAGCACATCGACCTGTCCCTCGTGGTCACGCCGGATGGCCGCACCCTCTACGCGAGCGAGCAGGGCAAGCCCGAGGGACAGGGAACCGCCCATGCTTTCGGCCCGGCGCTGGCGGCCCTCGTGTCGAGAGCGTCGGGCCGGAGCGACAAGGGGGTCAGCCCCGCCGCGGCCTTCATCCGCGCCGGAGCCGAGGTCTACGCGGTGAGCGCATCCCCGATCCTGCCCCAGGACGATCACGGCCCGCTCGTGTCTGCGGACGCCACCAATCGGCTCGTCTTCGGCCAGCGCCTCGACGAGCGGCTCCTCGGGGACCTCGCCGCCAGCTACGCGATCGTCGCGCCGGCATTGGTCGATCGGGTGCCGGTCGACGGCCCCTCGGTCGGTCTGCCGGGTCCGGACGGCAGCCCCGTCGGCTACCTCACCTGGCAGCCGCGCCGTCCCGGGCTGACGCTGCAACTCTGGACGGCGCCGGCCATGTTCGGGGCCCTGGGGGTGCTCGCCCTGCTCGCCTGGCTGAGCATCGTCAACATGCGCCGCACGACGGCCCTGCAGGTGGCCCATCAGGCGGCGATCCGCCGCAGCGCCGAGCGCGAGCGGGTCGAGAGGATGCAGCATGCCTTCGTCGCGACGGTCAGCCACGAGCTCCGCACGCCCCTGACCGCGATCGGCGGGTCGCTGGCACTCGTGGCCGGAGGATCGGCGGGCGTCCTGCCGGACAAGGCCCGAAAGCTGATCGACATCGCGCATCGGAACAGCGAGCGCCTCGTCCGGCTGGTCGACGACATTCTCGACATCGAGAGGCTGGAGGCGGGCCTGGTCGAGCTGGACCTGACCACCGTCGACCTCCGCCGGCTCACCGAGCAGAGCCTCGAGATCAACCAGCCCTACGCGGCCCGTACCGCCGCCAATCTAGAGCTGATGCCGGGGCCCGACCGGCCGCAGGTTCGGGCCGACGGCGACCGGCTGCACCAGGTCCTCACGAACCTGATAGGCAACGCCGTCAAATACGCGCCGCCCGGATCGCTGGTCCTTCTGGCGGTCCGCCAGACGGATGGTCGGGCGCGCGTCGAGGTCACCGATCAGGGGCCGGGCATCGCGGCGGAGTTCCGGCATCGCCTGTTCCAGCGCTTCTCCCGGGCGAGCGACGAGGGGACGCGCCGTGCCAGCGGCTCGGGGCTCGGCCTCTATATCGCCCGCACGATCATCGAGCGACAGGGCGGACGGATCGGCGTCGAGTCCGTGCCGGGCCATGGCGCCACCTTCTGGTTCGAGCTTCCCCTGGTCACGGCCGATGGCCCGGTCGCCGCGCTCGGCGCCCCGGCCGCGGCCGCCGGCGCCCGGTAGGGTCCGTCGCCGGTCCGCGCGCCACCGGGACCGGGCACCCTGCATGCTGCAACGCCGCCCGACCAGAGCCGTTCTGGATGTGACGGTCCGGTCGGGTCTATAAGGAGCGATCGGCGGCGGTCGAGGGAATGATGGCGGGCACGAGGATCGAGCTGCTGTTCGGCAAGGGCACGGTGGGGCTCGGGCTCCCGGAGGGAGCCAAGCCGCTGGTGATCCGAAAGCGGGCCATGCCGCTGCTGAGGGCGCCGGCTGCGGCCATCGCGGAGGCCCTGGCCGCGCCGATCGGCGCGCCGCCACTGGCCGAGCTGGCCCGTGGCCGCCGAAGCGCCTGCATCCTCGTCTGCGACGTGACCCGGCCCGTCCCCAACGGTCTCTTCCTGGCGCCGCTGGTCCGTACGCTTCTCGACGCCGGCGTTCCGCGGGCGGGGATCCGCATCGTCGTCGCGACCGGCCTCCACCGCCCGAACGAGGGCGACGAGCTCCAGGAGCTGATCGGCGATCCCTGGGTCATGGAGACGGTCGCGGTCGAGAACCACATCGCCACCGACGACGCGGCCCATATCGATGTCGGCCGCACGCCGCGCGGCACGGTCGTGCGGCTCGATCGCCGCTTGGTGGAGGCCGATCTCAAGATCGCCACCGGCCTCGTCGAGCCGCACTTCATGGCCGGCTGGTCGGGCGGGCGGAAGGTCATAGCGCCGGGCGTGGCCCATGCCGAGACCATCACGACGTTCCACAACAGCCGCTTCATGGCCCATCCCCGGGCGGCGAACTGCATCCTGGACGGCAACCCGCTGCACGAGGAGCAGCTCGCGATCGTCGACATGCTGGGCGGCGCGCTCGCGCTCAACACCGTGATCGACGAGGAGCGCCGGCTGGCCTGCGTGACCTTCGGCGAGATCAAGACGAGCCATCTGGCGGCGGTCGACTTCGTCCGCGCCTACGCGCAGGTCGAGGTGCCGCGACGCTATCGCACGGTCGTCACCAGCGCCGCCGGCTACCCGCTCGACAAGACCTACTACCAGACGGTCAAGGGCATGGTCGGCCCGCTCGACATCCTGGAGCCGGGCGGCGATCTCATCATCGCCTCGGCCTGCTCGGAAGGGATGGGCTCCAGGCACTATGTCGAGGCGCAACGGCGGCTGGTCGAGCTCGGCGTCGAGGGCTTCTGGAGAAGCATCGAGGGCAAGCCGCACGCCGCGATCGACGAATGGCAGACCCAGATGCAGCTGAAGCCGATGCGGGTGGGCACCGTGCGCCTCTACAGCGACGGGCTGTCGGCCGAGGATCTGGCGCTGACGGGCGTCGAGCCGGTGGCCTCCCTGGAGGCCGCGGTCGAGGACAGCATCCGCCGCCACGGCGATCCCGACGTGGCGATCGTGCCGGAAGGCCCCTACGTCGTGCCGGTTCATGCCCACTGACGGTATCGCCCACGTCCATCTCGATCCCGTGGGCGGCATCGCCGGCGACATGTTCACGGCCGCCCTCTGCCACGCCCGCCCCGACCTCGAGCCCGGCCTCGTCGCGGCGCTCCGTGGCGTCGGCCTGCCCGATGACGCCCGCGTCGGCCTGGCCGACGACCGTCGCGGCGGAATTGCCGGCCGCCGCTTCTCGGTCGAGGTCGAGCAGGACGGCCCGCACAGCGGCACCTTCGCCGCGATCCGCGACCGTCTTCGGGCGAGCGCGCTCGACGTCGCCGTCCGCGAGCGCGCGATCGCGATCCTGACCGTGCTCGCCGAGGCGGAGGGACGGATTCACGGCGTGCCTGTGGATGCCGTGCACTTCCACGAGCTGGCCGACTGGGACTCCGTCGCCGACATGGCGGCCGCCGCGTGGCTGATCGAGGCGCTCGGCCGGCCCTCCTGGTCCGTCGCCAGCCTGCCGCTCGGCGGCGGCCGCGTGCGCACGGCCCATGGCAGCCTCCCCGTCCCGGCCCCCGCCACGGCACTCCTGCTCGAGGGCCTGCCGGTCCATGACGACGGCATCGGCGGCGAGCGGGTGACGCCCACGGGTGCCGCGATCCTCCGTCATCTGGCGCCGCGGCCGCTGGTGCCCGGGCGATCGCTCCGGCTCGTCGCGACCGGCCATGGTCTGGGGCGTCGGGAGATCCAGGGCCTGCCCAACATGCTCCGGGCCCTGCTTCTCGCGGAGGGGGATGCGGAGGCGGTGGCCGCGGAGCGCATCGGCGTGATCCGCTTCGAGGTGGACGACCAGACCGCCGAGGATCTGGCGCTCGGCCTCGACCGGGTGCGCGCCCTGGCCGAGGTCCTGGACGTCTGCCAGTGGCCGGCGATCGGCAAGCGCGGGCGGCTGGGCACGGCGGTGCAGGTGCTGTGCCGGCCGGACGCGCTCGAGCGGACCGCGCTGCGCCTGCCTCGCCGAGACCAGCACCATCGGCCTCAGGCTCCGCGTGGAGGACCGGCGCGTCCTCGGCCGCGAGTCCGAGGCGGTGATGGTCGGCGATGTCCCGGTCGAGGTGAAATCGGTTCTCCGACCGGGCGGCGACAGGACGGCGAAGGCCGAGATGGGCTCGCTCGAGGCCGCGGGCGGCGCCTTTGCGACGCGCGCCCGGCAGCGGCGCCACAGCGAGGCTCAGACGCTCGAGGGCGAGCGGTGAGCGGCGACCTCGAGGCCCTGGGCACGGTGTTTCGCGAGATCGGCGGCGCGGTCGCCATCGCCGCGAGCGGCGGCGTCGACAGCATGACCCTCGCCGTCGTGGCCGGCCGCACGCTCGGTGCCCGAGCCCTCGTCTATCACGCCGTCTCGCCGGCCGTGCCGCCCGAGGCGACGGACCGCGTGCGGCGCTGGGCCGGCCGGGAAGGCTGGCGGCTCGAGGTGATCCTGGCCGGCGAGCTCGACGATCCCGACTACCGGGCCAATCCCGTCGACCGCTGCTACTTCTGCAAGCGCGACCTCTACGGCACCATTCGCCGTCATACGGAGGCCCCCATCGTGTCCGGGACCAACCTGGACGATCTCGGCGATTTCCGGCCCGGCCTGAAGGCCGCGGCGCAGCACGGCGTCCGGCATCCCTTCGTCGAGTGCGGGATCGACAAGGCGCGCGTGCGCGCTCTCGCGCGGAGCCTCGCCCTCGACGATCTGGCCGAGCTGCCGGCGGCACCCTGCCTCGCCAGCCGCATCGAGACCGGCCTTCCGGTGACGGCGGCCCGCCTGGGCCTCGTTCTCGAGGCGGAGCGGCTGGTCGAGCGGACGGTCGGCCCCGGCACCCTCCGCTGCCGCGTCCTGCCGGCCGGCCTGCGGATCGAGCTGGAGCCGCGCCTGCTGGAGGCGCTCGACCCGCCGGCGCGGGCGACCCTCGCCGCGGCCATCGACGGCCTCCAGCGCCGTCTCGGGCACGCCGGGCCCGTCGAGCTCGCCGCCTATCGCCGGGGCAGCGCCTTCAGGCACGCGAGCGCCGGTGAGCGGTGACCTGCTGTTCGATGCCGACCGGCGGGCCAGGATCGGCATCGCCGAGGCGGTCCTCTGCACGAGCAAGACGCCGGCCCAGCTCGACGCGATCGTGGCCGAGCTGGCGGGCGGCGATCAGCCGCTTCTCCTGACCCGTCTCGACGAGGCGACCTACGAGCGCCTGGCGGCGGCCGACCCGCGACCGCCTCGACTACGAGCCGACGTCGCGCACGGCCATCCTCGGCCGATCCCCGGCGTCGCGCGGGCCGGCCCGTGTCGCCATCGTGACGGGCGGCACGGGCGATCTGCCGGTCGCTCTCGAGGCGGCCCGGACCCTGGCGTTCCACGGCGAGACGGCCGAGCGGCACATGGACGTCGGCGTGGCCGGCCTGTGGCGGCTGCTCGAGCGGCGCGGGCGGCTCTCCACCTTCCCGGTGATCATCGCGGTGGCCGGCATGGAGGGAGCGCTTTTCTCCGTCCTGGGCGGCCTGGTCGGCAGCGTCGTGGTCGCGGTCCCGAGCTCGACCGGCTACGGCGTCACCGCGGGCGGCACGGCAGCGCTCCATGCCGCGCTCGGCAGCTGCGCCCCCGGCATCGTCGCGGTCAACATCGACAACGGCTTCGGCGCCGCCTGTGCCGCGCTGCGGATCCTCCGGGCCCGGAGCGACAGCTAGCGATCGCTCGGAAAGCGCGGGATCGGCAGCTGCCGGTGGACGTCCACGTTGAGCACGAGCCCGCAGCCGATGAGCACGGTCAGCATCGCGGTGCCGCCGTAGGAGATCATCGGCAGGGGCACGCCGACGACCGGGATCATGCCGGTGACCATGGCGACGTTGATGCCGACATAGAGGGCGAAGTTGCAGGAGACGCCCATGACGAGGAGGCGGCCGAACTGGCTGGATGAGCGGAAGGCGATGAGGAGCGCCACGCCGAGCACCGTGAAGTAGAGGCCGAGCACGACGGCGGCGCCGAGAAAGCCCAGCTCCTCGCCCAGCATCGTGAAGGCGAAGTCGGTCTGCTTCTCGGGCAGGAAGCTCAGCTGCGCCTGGGTCCCGTGGAGATAGCCCTTGCCCCAGAACCCTCCCGAGCCGAGTGCTATCTTCGACTGGATGATGTGGTAGCCGGCGCCGAGCGGGTCCTTCTCGGGGTCGAGGAAGGTCAGGATGCGCTCGCGCTGGTAGTCGTGGAGGCGCGACCAGACGATCGGCACGGCGCCGGCGCCCAGGAGTCCGACGAGCAGGAACTTCCAGAGCCGCACGCCGGCCAGGAACAGCACGGCTCCGCCGACCAGCAGCAGCATCACCGCGGTCCCGAGATCCGGCTGCTTGAGGACGAGGGCCGCGGGCACGAGGATCATCAGCACCGGCGGCAGGAGGTGCAGGGGGCGCCTCACCTCGTCCAGATAGGAGCTGTGGAAGTAGCGGGCGAGAGCCAGCACGAGGGCGATCTTCATGATCTCGGAGGGCTGGAGCTGGACCGGGCCGAGGTCGACCCAGCGCTGGGCACCCTTGCTGATCGCACCGATCACCTCGACGGCGACGAGCAGCGCCAGAGCCGCCCCGTAGACGGCATAGGCCGCGCGGAAGACGAGCCTGAGGTCGACGAGCGCCAAGGCCAGCATCATGCCGAGCCCGAGGGCGAGCCGCACGAGATGGCGCCACGCCCAGGGATCGTTGCTGCCGCCGCCCGCCGAGTAGAGAAGCGCGTAGCCGACCAGCCCCAGGAGCACCAGCAGGGCGACGAGCGGCCAGTGGAGCTCGCGGAGCTTGTCGACGATGCGGAGCTCGGCGGGCCGGAAGCGCGAGACGGCCTGCATCTCAGCTGGCCGCGGCGACCGTGGCGGGGCCCGGCCGCCGTGCCGCCGGGTCGAGCTCCAGGGCCCTGGTCATGATGTCCCGGGCCAGCGGGGCGGCTGCCGAGGCGCCGTGCTCGCCATGCTCGACGACCACCGAGATGGCGTAGCGAGGCTTGTCGAAGGGAGCGAAGCAGACGAACAGGGCATGGTCGCGGTCGCCCCAGGGCACCTCGGCGCGGCGGACGCGACCGGTCTCGTCGCGCTGGGACTTGCTGATCCGCCGGACCTGGGAGCTGCCCGTCTTGCCGGCCATCTGCACGCCGTTGATCTTCAGGGCGGCCGCCTTGGCCGTGCCGCGAGGGCCGTTCACGACCTCGAACATGCCCTGCAGCACGAGGTCGATCGAGCTCTTGCCGACCTCGATCAGCGGCGCGTCCGCGGCCCGACCGTCGAGGCTCGCCAGGAGATGCGGCCGCACCGCCCGCGCCCCGTTGCAGAGGCGAGCCGTCATGATCGCGAGCTGGAGCGGTGTCGCCACGACATAGCCCTGGCCGATGCCGCAGACGAGCGTCTCGCCCTTCTGCCAGGGCTGGTCGAAGCGCTTGCGCTTCCAGGCGCGGGTCGGGATGAGGCCCGGCCGCTCGCCGGGCAGGTCCACGTCGAGCCGCTCGCCCAGACCGAAGCGGTTGGCCATCAGGGCGATGGCGTCGATTCCGATCCGCCGCGCCAGATCGTAGAAGAAGACGTCGCAGGACTGCGCGTAGCCCTGGACGAAGCCGATGCGGCCGTGACCCGAGGGCCGCCAGCAGTGGAAGGTGGCGTTGCCGAGCTTCATGTAGCCCGGGCAGGACGTCTCGAAGGTCGGGCTGATCCCCGATTCGAGGGCGGCCAGCCCGGTCATCATCTTGAAGGTCGAGCCGGGCGGGTACTCGCCGCGGATGGCCTTGTCGACGAGCGGCTTTCTCGGGTCGTCGCGCAGCGCGGCCCAGGCCGCCGGCGTCAGCGGGCCCGAGAAGAGGTTGGGGTCGAAGCCCGGCACCGAGGCGAGCGCCAGGACGGCGCCGGTCTGAACATCGACCACGACCGCCGCCGCGGCCTGGGCACCCCCCAGCCGGTCCATGCAGAAGCGCTGCAGCTCGAGGTCGAGGGTCAGGACCACGTCGCCGCCCGGCGCGCCCTCGTCGCGACCGAGCTCCCTGATCTCGCGGCCGACGGCGTTGACCTCGACCCGGGAGAGGCCGGCCCGCCCACGCAGCACCTTGTCGTAGGACCGCTCGATGCCGCTCTTGCCGATCCGGAAGTCGGGCAGCTGGAGCAGGGGGTCGTCGTCGCCCTCGAGCTCCGCCACGGTCACCGGCCCGAGATAGCCCAGGATGTGGGCCAGCATCGCGCCCTCGGGATAGTCGCGCAGCAGCCCCTGATCGAGCAGCACCCCCGGCAGGTCGGGGGCCTGGACGGCGATCCGGGCGACCTCGTCCCAGGTGAGATCCTCGCGAACGGTCAGCGGCAGGAACGGGCGCACCGTGCGCGCCTGGGCCGCCACCTCCTCCTGGCGGGCCGGCGGAAGCGCGATCAGGGCCGAGAGGCGGGCCAGCGTGTCCCGCACGCCATGGGTCTGCTCCGGCACGAGCCGGACCCGATAGGTCGGCGCGTTGCTCGCGAGCGGTTGCAGGCCGCGGTCGAGGATGCGCCCCCGCGGCGGGATCAGCAGGCGCTGGTTGACCCGGTTGCTCTCCGAGAGCAGCCGGTAGGAGCTGGTCTCCAGGATCTGCAGCCGATAGAGCCGGGCCAACAGGGCTCCGAACAGGGCCACCTGGGCACCGCCGACCACGAGCGCCCGCCGGGTGAAGGAGCGCAGCCGGTCAGCTTCTTGATGCATGGCTCACTGGCGGCAGCAAAGGCTGGCAGCGGAGCAGCAGCCAGGCGACCGGCGGAAACAGGGCCGCCGTGACGAGGGTCTGGAAGAGGTCGGGTCGAAGGGCGAAGGCGTGCGCCCACCACGCGGTCGCGAGCGCCCAGCGGACCAGGGCGATGGCGATGGCGACGACGAGGCAGCCCGCCCACATCGCGCCGAAGGAGCCGGCCAGCGCCGCCCGATAGGGCGTGAGAGCGATCCGCTGGGTGAGGAGGAGCACGATGGCGGTCATGCCGAGCGGCAGGCCGGCGACCAGGTCGAAGGCCAGCCCGAGGGCGAAGGCGGCGACGGGCGGCATCAGGTCGGGCCGATGCAGCGACCAGAAATAGACGACCGCGAAGGTCAGGAACGGCGCCAGCATGTGGGGCGCCGGGCTCGGCAGCGGCATGACGTCGAGGATCATCGCCACGACCCCGCTCAGGAACGGCACCAGGGAGCGCAGCGCCCGCTGGAGCCACTGGACGAGGCCGTCGCTCACCGCTTCCTCGGGGGATCGGTCGGCGCCGATGGCGCCACCGTGCGGCGCGCCGGCGACGGCCGGCTGCGGCGGGCGCTGGCGACGGCAGGCTGGGACGGCGCGTCGGCCTCCGGGCGGGCGATCGGCGCATAGTCGAGCGTCGCCACATAGTCGAGCCGGGCCCAGTCGACGAAGGGCGTCACGAGGACCTCCCTGTCGTCGACGCGCGAGACCACGCCGATCGGCAGGCCGGGCGGCAGGACGCCCCCCTGCCCCGATGTCAGGACGCGGTCGCCGACCTGGACGGAGGGGCCCCTCGGCAGGAAGCGCAGCCGCGGGAGCCCGTCATTGGTGCCCTCGAGGATCGCCGGATCGCGCGACCGGTCGACCAGGACCGGGATCTGCGAGTTGAGGTCGGTCAGCAGGAGAACCCTGGCGCTGCGCCGGCCGACCAGGATCACCCGGCCGACGAGGCCGCGCTCGTTGGCGACCGCCATGCCCTTCCGCACGCCCTGCTCGGCTCCGGCGTCGATGAGGACCGTCTGGACGAACGGGCCGCCGCTGTCCGCCACGACCCGGGCGGTCGTCCAGATCGGCGCCTGCTCGCGACGGGGCATGCGGAGAAGCTGGCGCAGCGCCGCGTTCTGCACCTCGAGCCGCAGGGCGTCGGCCTGCCAGTGCAGCAGCCGGTCCGCCTCGAGCCGGAGCCGCCGGTTCTCGTCACGGAGCGCCATCATGGCGCCGACCTCATCGGCGGCGTTCCGCACCGTGGCGATGGGCCTGCGCAGCAGGTCGAGCACGGGCTCCATCGCATCGTCCACATGGCCGGCCACGAAGCCCACGGCCCGGATGTCGGCCTTGGTGAGCACCAGCAGGACCACCGACACGGTGAGGAGCGCGGCGAAGCTGTAGCGGTCGATCCAGTGGCGGATCGTCACCACGAGGCGCGGCCATGAACCCGAATGCCTGACCACCGCACGTCCAGCCCAACAGAAGCCCCGGTCCGGGCCCGAGGGGTCGATCCGGTCCTTCGCCACGCCGACGCGCCCCTCGGCCCGGCCCGGCGGCGACCTCGCAAAGCGTGGGGCCTTCTCGGGCCGCCGCCACACTATCGCTGGTAGAAGACTAATAGGCCGTATGCAGGACGCTGCGCAATGTGCGCATCTCCTCGAGGCACCGCCCGGTGCCGAGGGCCACGCAGGTCAGCGGCTCGTCGGCGAGGCTCACCGGCAGGCCGGTGGCGTGGCGCAGCACGAAGTCGAGATTGCCGAGGAGCGCCCCACCGCCGGTCAGGACGATGCCCTTGTCGACGATGTCGGCGGAGAGCTCGGGGGCGGTGTGCTCGAGCGCGACCTTGACCGCCTCGATGATCGCCGTCACCGGCTCGGCCAGGCTCTCGGCGATCTGGCGCTGGCTGATGACGATCTCCTTGGGCACGCCGTTCATCAGGTCCCGGCCCTTGATGTCCATGACCTCGCCCGTGCCGTCCTCGGGCAGGCAGGCCGAGCCGATCCGCTTCTTGATGTTCTCGGCCGTGGCCTCGCCGATCAGGAGATTGTGGTTGCGGCGCACGTAGCTGATGATGGACTCGTCCATCTTGTTGCCGCCCACCCGGATCGAGCGGGCATAGACGATGCCGCCCAGCGAGAGGACGGCCACCTCGGTCGTGCCGCCGCCGATGTCGACGACCATGCTGCCGGTGGGCTCCGTCACCGGCAGGCCGGCCCCGATGGCCGCGGCCATCGGCTCCTCGATCAGAAAGACGCGCCTCGCCCCGGCGCTTTCCGCGCTTTCCTGGATGGCCCGGCGCTCGACGGCGGTCGAGCCCGAGGGCACGCAGATGATGACCCGGGGCGTGGCGAAGCCGCGACGCGGATGCACCTTGCGGATGAAGTGCTTGATCATCTCCTCGGCGACGTCGAAGTCGGCGATGACCCCGTCGCGCAAGGGGCGGATGGCCTCGATGTTGCCGGGCGTGCGCCCGACCATCTGCTTGGCCTCCTCGCCGACCGCCAGCACCTGCTTGCGGCCGCGCGTGGTGGCGATGGCGACAACCGACGGCTCGTTGAGGACGATGCCTCGGCCCTTGACGTAGACCAGGGTATTGGCCGTTCCGAGATCGATCGCCATGTCCGCGGAAAAGAGCCCGAAGAGACGTGCGAACATAGGGGACTATGGCTCCGAGCCGCTCCAGACGAACAGAGTGGAGGGCCGGAAGGCCGCTCCACTCTCCTCATAGCCCGGCCCGCCTACCGTAAGGTTAACGCGGCTCGCGTCGACCGTCCGCCACGCTCACGCAGAAAGTGCGGCCGGGGCCGTCTTCTCGCGCTTGGCTAGCATTTTGTTGAGCGCCGCGATATAGGCGCGTGCCGAGGCCACCATCGTGTCGGTGTCGGCGGCCTGACCGTTGACGGTCTTGCCCAGCTCCTCCAGCCGCACGCTCACGACGGCCTGCGCGTCCGTGCCCTCGGTGACGGCGTGGATCTGGAACAGCGCCAGGCTCGCCTCGTGCGGCACGAGCTGCCGCACGGACCGGAAGATGGCGTCGACCGGCCCGTCGCCCTCGCTGTGGGCGGACTTCCGCTCGCCGTCCACGTCGAGGACGAGATCGGCCTGGGGGCGCAGCACCGAGCCGCACTGCACGTAGAGGCTCACGAACTTGACCCGCTGCTCGCCGGTCTGGATCTGGTCGTCGACCAGCGCCATCAGGTCCTCGTCGAGCACGTCCTTCTTGCGGTCGGCCAGCGCCTTGAAGCGCACGAAGGCCTCGTTCAGGGCATTGTCGCCGAGAGCATAGCCCAGCTCCTCGAGCTTCCGCTTGAAGGCGTGGCGGCCCGAATGCTTGCCCATGACGAGGCTCGAGCGGACGAGGCCCACGTCCTCGGGCCGCATGATCTCGTAGGTCTGCGCGTTCTTCAGCACGCCGTCCTGATGGATGCCGCTCTCGTGCGCGAAGGCGTTGGCGCCGACGATGGCCTTGTTCGGCTGGACGCTGAAGCCGGTGATGGCCGAGATCAGCCGCGAGGCCTTCATGATGTCCTGGGTGACGATTCGCGTCGCGTAGGGCAGCACGTCGCTCCGCGTCTTGATCGCCATCACCACCTCCTCGAGGGAGGCGTTGCCGGCCCGCTCGCCGATGCCGTTGATCGTGCACTCGATCTGCCGGGCACCCGCCTCCACCGCCAGCAGGCTGTTGGCCACGGCGAGGCCGAGGTCGTTGTGGCAGTGGACGGAGATGACCGCCTTGTCGATGTTCGGCACGTTGTCGCGGATGGCGCGGATGAGGTCCGCGAACTCTCCGGGATAGGCGTAGCCGACGGTGTCGGGGATGTTGACGGTGGTCGCCCCGCAACGGATCGCGCTCTCGATGCAGCGGAAAAGAAAGTCCTGCTCGGTCCGCGAGGCATCCATGGCGCTCCACTCGACGTCGTCGGTGTAGCGCCTGGCCCGGGTCACGCTCTCGATCACCCGCTCGTGGACCGCCTCGGCGTCGAGCTGGAGCTGGTACTGCCGGTGCAGCGGCGAGGTGCCGATGAAGGTGTGGATGCGCTTCCGCGCGGCCGGCTCGAGCGCCTCGGCCGCCCGATCGATGTCGGCGGCGTTGGCGCGCGCGAGGCCGCAGACGACGCTCTCCTTGACCTGTCGGGCGATCCCGGCGACGGCCTCGAAGTCGCCGATCGAGGCGATCGGGAACCCGGCCTCGATGATGTCGACGCCCATATGCTCGAGGACCTGGGCGACCCGGAGCTTCTCCTCGACGTTCATCGAGCAGCCGGGCGACTGCTCGCCGTCCCTGAGGGTCGTATCGAAGATCACCACGCGATCGCCGCCGGCCGTATCGGCCACGGCTTTTGCCACGGGATGGGTCGAGGCTACGGAATGAGTGGGCTCGGTCACGATGAGAACTCCCAAAGAGGTCTGGATACGGCTTCGGCGAGGCCCTGACCCCTGAACGCGCGCTCTTGGACGGCGGGCTCAGGGGCGGCTAAGTCGAAGCGCCAGATCCCTCGGGAGCAGGATGCGAGCGCGCACGAGCACCAGCTCGGGTGCCCGAGAGGCTCCCGACTTGCTGCTGCACGATGCCCGACGCGTGATCGTCATCTCGATCTTCTGTGAGTGACCTCCCCCAGTATGTCGGAGCTCATGACGTCTTGTAAAGCGATCCGATGCGACCGCCGCCCCCGTGGGCGAGCTTTTCTTCCGAACAGGAGGGCTATCGGCCCGCCCGCCACCGCGCCCGCCCTCAGCCGGCCCCCGGCCCGCCGTCGGCGCCGCCTTTGCCGCGCTGCCAGGCCAGCTCGCTCGCCACCGCCGTCTGGATCTGCCGGATCTCCTCGGCCGTCAGCTCGTTCAGCCACGCCCAGGCATCCGTCGCCGATTGTTTCTTCAGGGTCCGGTAGGTCGAGAGCAGCGTGACCGTGTCGTCCCGGGGCTCCTCGGGCGGCGGCGGGGCGGGGGCCGGGAATTCGTTCGTGCAGACATCGGCCTCGGCCGGGGCGGGCTCCGGCGCCGCGGCGGGCGGGGCGTTCCCGTTGGCGAATTCGTTCGTGCACGGAGCGGGGGTCTCGGCCGGGGCGGCCCCGACCTCGGCCTCCTCCCCCTCCTCGAGCAGCCCCGCGAGCCGTGCCTTCCTGTGGCGCCAGAAGAGGTCGGTGGCGCGCCTCAGCTCCATCTGGGCCTGGGTGCGGTAGCGCAGCGCGGTCGTCAGCGAGGCTCGCTCGTCGTGGCGATGGAGGTCGGTGCCGTGGCTCTGGCCCGGGGGGCCCGGCTGGTTGCGGACCATCACCTCGCCCTCGATGCGGTCGGCGCGGATCTCCCGCCACATGGCGACGAGGATGGCCTCGACATGGCCGGCCTCGACCGCGTCGGCCGGCCGGTAGGTGGCCCGGATGTCGGCGGCGAATGAAAGAAACTCGGAAGAACTCCTCCTCGGGGAGGAGCAGAAAACGCTTCGCGCGGAGGCCGTGCCTGAGGGCGTTCATCGAGGAGCGGGCCTTGCCCTCGGGGGTCTTCGGGCCGCGCTTCTTGGGTGCGGCGGGGGCGGGATCGGGCATGGCTAGGGCTCCGGCGGGTCGAGGGAGACCGGAGAGCTTATGGCGGAGCCCATGGAGCATGTCAAGGAATATGAACCTAGACGGCGGCGCCCCACGGGTCGGGACAGCCCACTGAAGTGGGCGCATCTCGGGCATCGGGCCGCGCAACGGGATGCGGACCGGTCGAGCCTGGCGCGAACCGACGGCTCAACGAAACGAAGGAAAATATAGGACAGGTCATGAGAAACTGCGCCCGGATTCAAGTTTCCATGATATAGAATCGGAAGTCCGACTTCTGGAGTTAAATTATATCTACAAATTCCGCAGGTTTTGCCAGCTTTCACTTGCTTGCGGGTCATTTTCTTCTCCAGGGCCTTAGCCGCGCAATTTGCTCATGGAGCCGGCCAGGAGTGCCGTCAAGACAAGATGCAGAATGACGGCCGGCCAAAGGAGGATGCCCGTCAGGCCGCCTGCGAAGCCGACATAGGCGAGATACGAGGCGACCCCCAGGCCGTAGATCAGCATGCCGGCCACCGGCGGACCCGGCCAGCACGCGACGCCCAAGGCGATCAGGGCAATGCCGGCGACGCGCCCGGACACCATGCCGACACCAACGAGCTCCTTGCCGAACAAGAGCCGCGCGACGAGCGACGGAACGAGCAGCAAGGCCAATCCGGTAGCGGCCTCAGCGAGGGCCGCGAGAAGGAGCACCTTTTTCATGCGTCCGGCGGCCCCAGTGCTTCCCTCTCCCGGGCTGCCGGGCCGCTACTGCTTCGCTCCCGCCTGCCCCGGATCGAGGTCGAAAGTCAGCTTGTCGATCTTGCCTGTGAACTTGAACGGCACATCGTAGCGATACTCGAGGAGCGCCAGAGGCGTGCGGGTATCCTCTCCGATGTCGAAGGTCTCGTCCTCCGGGAAGGTGATCGGGGTGGTGTGCTCCATGGAATTCCTGGCCACCTCCTTGCCGTCCACGGACAGCACGCCCGTGCCGCCCTTGCCCAGGCCAGGGCCATCCGGCTCGAAGTCGAACTCGATGGTGTGCTTGCCCGCCTCCAGCTCGGGCCCCTCCCACGCGGTGCGCTGGAGGTCGAGCAGGTTGTAGAGGAACACCACCCTGCCACGATCGACGCCGAACTCGCCCTTGCTCAGGAACAGGCCGTAGCCACCGAAGCGTCCGCCTTGGGTCACGATCATGCCTTCGGCACCACCCTCCGGAATCTCGACCTCGGCCTTGATGGTGTAAGCCTTGTTGAGAATGCTCGGCGCGCCGCTCGCCGGCACGCCGCTCAGCTCGCCCGAATAGGAAAAGACCTTGCGCCCCGCCGTCAGGTTCGGACGCGGTGTGTTCCAGCGGGCGAGCGACGTGTTATCGAGCGGCAGAACATCGTATTTCTGCGCCTGCGCGTAGAACAGATCCTGCATCTCCTTGAGCTTTGCCGGCATCTTGGCCGCCAGGTCGTCGTCTTCGGTGGGGTCCTTGGCGACGTCGTAGAGCTCCCAATTGTAGCCGGTGATCACGTCGGGCGGCGTCTTGGTGCTGAGCTCCCATGGAAGAGTGACCGGCGTCGTGGCCGCCACCCACCCATCGTGATAGATGGCGCGGTTGCCGAGCATCTCGAAATACTGGGTGGTGTGGCGGGTCGGGGCGTCGGCATTCGCCTTGTCCCAGGTATACGTCATGCTCACGCCGTCCATCGGGCTCTGCACGATGCCGTTGATCGTCTCGGGCTGGGGGATGCCCGTCGCATCGAGGATCGTCGGGGCGATATCGATGATGTGGTGGAACTGACGGCGGATTCCGCCCGGGTCATTGATGTGGCCGGGCCAGGACATGGCCACGCCCTGGGCCGTCCCGCCGAAGTGCGACGCCACCTGCTTCACCCATTTGAAGGGTGTGTCCAATGCCCACGCCCAAGGCGCCGCGAAATGGGGGTAGGTCCGCTCCGACCCCCAGAACGGGTACCAGAGAAACTGGTCCTTGACCGGCACGGCCACGCCATTGAAGGTCGTGAACTCGTTCGGCGTGCCGTCGAGCATGCCTTCCGCGCTGGCACCGTTGTCGCCGGCTATATAGATGATCAAGGTGTTGTCGAGCTGGCCGAGATCCTCGACGGCCTGGATGACCCGACCGATCTCATGGTCGGTGTAGGCGAGGTAGGCCCCGAAGACATCGGCCTGCCTGATGAAGAGCTTCTTCTCGTCCCAACTGCGGGTGTCCCACTCCGGCAATTCCTTCGGCCACGGCGTCAGCTTGGCGTAGTCGGGCATGATGCCCAGCCGCTTCTGGTTGGCGAAGGTCGTCTCGCGCAGCTTGTTCCAGCCCCCGTCGAAGAGGTGCATGGCGCTGATCTTCTTGATCCATTCCGGCGTCGGATTGTGCGGCGCGTGGGTGCCGCCCGGGACGTAGTAGACGAAGAACGGCTTGTCGGGTGCGATCTCCTTCAGTTGCTTCATGTACTGGATGGCCTCGTCGGCCATGGCCGTCGTGAGGTTCCAGCCGGGATTGCCCTGGAAGGGATAGATCGGTGTCGTGTTGCGAAAGAGGTTCGGCTCCCACTGGCTGGCGTCGCCGCCGACGAACCCGTAGAAGTAGTCGAAGCCCATGCCGATCGGCCACTGGTCGAACGGCCCGGCCTGGGTCGCCTGATAGGACGGCGTGTTGTGGTCCTTGCCGAACCACGCGGTCGCGTAGCCGTTGTCCTTCAGGATGGTGCCGATGGTGCCGTTCGCTTTCAAGATGATCGAATCGTAGCCCGGATATCCCGTGCCGATCTCGTCCACGACCCCGAAGCCGGCGACGTGGTGATTGCGACCCGTGATCAGGGCCGCCCGCGTCGGCGAGCAGAGCGAGGTCGAGTGGAAGTTCGTGTATCGGAGCCCGTCTTTGGCGATGCGATCCAGAGCCGGGGTCGGGACGACGCCGCCGAAAGTCCCAGGCGCGCCGAACCCGCTATCGTCGGTCATGATGAGCAGCACGTTGGGCGCACCCTTCGGCGGCACGACGCGGGGGGCCCACCACGGCGTCGACTCCGAGGCCCTCTCCTTGATCACCCCGCCGAATTTCGGATCGGGGGGCGGGAGCTGCTTGCCGTCGAGCGTGATCGTGGCGCCGGGCGAGCCCAAGACACCGGTAACCTGCTGAGCGATGCCGGTAGAGGAAGCGGACGCAAGGGCGATGGCCGACAACACTATCGTGAGATTCAGCTCGCCCGATTTCATTAAAGCCCCTCCATCCCCGATGAGCGACTGGTGAACCCGCCGCATGCATTCGACTAGCGCAAGCCCCCCGGCTCCGCAACGGGCAGGGGGCCGGGGGGCGCAATAGCCGGGGCCGGGTTGCCGTGCCTTGACTTGGATCAACACCGAGATGCGGCGCGACCATCAAGAGACTGGGGCCAGGACCGGGCCACCGCGGTCGGCAGAGCACGAGCGGTGACGGTTGCGCCGATGCTGGTCCCGTCCTACCCAGCCTCGATGTGCGGCATTGCTGTGATCTGGGGGCGGCGTGACCCTGGCATCGTCGAGGCGATGCTGGAGGTGCTGGCGCATCGGGGGCCGGACGGCCAGGGCATCCACGTTCCCGATGATGTTCCGGCGGTGCTGGGGCATCGGCGGCTGGCGATCATCGATCCGGTGGCAGGAATCCAGCCGCTGCTGGCCGAGGGCAACCGGGCGCTCGTCGCCAACGGCATGATCTACAACGATCGGGCGCTCCGGGCCGAGCTCGGCCCCGAGGGCTACCGCACCGGCTCGGATTCCGAGAGCATCCTGCGCTGGCTGATGGCCAGGGGGCCGGACGGGGTCGGCGCGCTCGACGGGATGTTCGCCTTCGTGATGCAGGACGGGCGACCGGCTGCTCGCCGGCCGCGACCCGCTCGGCATCAAGCCCCTCTATGTCGGCCAGGACGACGGCGCCCTGCTGTTCGCCTCGGAGATCAAGGCGCTGGCGCCGTTCACGGACCGGATATCCGCGCCGTGCCGCCCGGCAGCCTGATCGACAGCCGGGGAGAGACCCGCCGCTACTGGGCGCTGCCCCCGGCCGAGCCTCGCCTCCGGGACCTGGACGAGGCCATCCTCATGATCCGCCGCACGGTCGAGGCGGCGGTGGTCAAGCGCCTGCGGAGCGACGTGCCGCTCGGTGCCCTTCTGTCGGGCGGGTCTCGACAGCAGCATCGTCTGCGCGATCGCGCGCAAGCATCTGCCGGAGCTGCACACCTTCGCCGTGGGGCTCGAGGGGAGCGGGGACATCGAGGCGGCGAGGCGGGTGGCCAGCCATCTCGGCACGACGCATCACGAGCTGATCGTCGATCCCGCGAGCGTGCTGGAGGAGCTGCCCCGGATCATTTTTCATCTGGAGAGCTACGATCAGGACCTCGTCCGCAGCGCCGTGCCCTGCTGGCTGGTGAGCCGGCTCGCGGGCGAGCGGGTCAAGGTGATCCTGACCGGCGAGGGCGCCGACGAGCTCTTTGCCGGCTACGGCTATCACAAGGACTACGCGGACCGCTCGGAGCTGGCCATGGAGCTGCGCCGGGCCCTGGGCACGATGCACGACATCAACCTGCAGCGGGTCGACCGGATGACCATGGCGCACGGGCTCGAGGCCCGCGTGCCCTTCCTCGACCGGGACCTGGTGGCCCTCGCCATGCGCGTCCCGGTCGGGTGGAAGCTCTTTTCGGGCGACGGCGAGCCGGTGGAGAAGTGGATTCTCCGGAAGGCCTTCGAGGACCTGCTGCCGGCCGACATCGTCTGGCGCCGGAAGGTGCAGTTCGATCAGGGCAGCGGCTTCGCGGGCCTGCTCGAGCGGTTGGCCACGCCCCTCGGCCGGGATCTGCCCGGCGACGCCGTGCGCGGGCCCGAGGAGGCCCTTTACAGGAAGCTGCTGCTGGACGCGTTTCCCGGTCTGCCGGGGATCGACGGCCTCGTCGCCCGTTGGAGCGCCGGCCGGATCAGCTGATCCGCGCCCGGCCCCGGAATCCCTGCGCGAGAAACACCGCGCCGCTGCCCAGGATCAGCAGGAGCATGCCCAGCACGGTCGGGTAGGCGGTGCCGTCGTAGAGGGCGGCCACGATGCCGGCGACGATGGCCGGGCCGATGGTCTGCGAGAAGCCCAGCGCCGAGGTGGCGGCACCCACGTTCCTGCCGTGCGGCATGAGGGCGAGGGTCGTGCCATTCGCCGTGATGAACCCGAAGAAGAAAAAGAAGCCGGCGAAGCCCGGGACCAGCGCCCAGGCGCTCTTCACGCCGAGGGCCGCCACGACGACGTTGAGCCCGGTCGCCGCGAGGGCGCCCAGGATGCCGATGCCCATGACGCGGCGCAGCTTCCTGTGGCGGATCAGCCGGGCGTTCAGGAGATTGCCCGCCGCCGAGCAGATCGCGACGATGGCGAAGACGGCGCCGAACATGGAGGGGGTGAGGCCGTAAGTCGTCATGAAGACCGCCGGCGCGTTGGTCAGGTAGATGTTGAGCGTTCCGAAGACGCAGATGATGACGAGCGCGAAGCCGCGCGACGCCGGGTCGCCCAGCATGTCCCGGTAGCCTTGGAGAAGCCGGCCCGGCGCCATGGCCCTGGGATTGCGCTCGGGCAGGCTCTCCTCGAGGAGGATCGAGGCCACGGCCAGCAGCAGCAGGCCGTAGGCGCCGAGAAAGAAGAAGATGCCCCGCCACGAGGCGACCTGCAGCATCAGGGCGCCGACCGATGGCGCGATGATCGGCGCCGTGATGAAGGCGGCGAGCGCCAGCGACATCACCCTCGCCATCTCCGCCCCGTCGAAGAGATCGCGGATGATCGCCCGGCTCAGGATCGACCCGGCGCCGGCGCCGATGCCCTGGAGCGCCCGCAGCGCCAGCAGGGTCTCCATGGTCGGGCTCACGGCACAGCCGAGGGTCACCACGACGTAGAAGGCGATCCCGAAGAGCAGCGTGGGCTTGCGGCCGAAGCGGTCGGAGACCGGCCCCCAGACGATCTGGCCGAAGGCGAAGCCGACGAAGAAGGCCGGCACGATGAGCTGGGCCAGCTCGAGGGTGGAGCCCAGGGATCGGGCGGTCGAGGGCACGGCCGGCAGGCTGATGTCGATCGACATCGCCGTCATGGTCATGAGGGCCGCCATCAGGGCGACGAACGCGCCCGAGCCCGGCGCCAGCCTCGGCCGGGCCGCCGGCCGTCCGGGACCCGGCACCGGCTCAGCGGTCCGGCGCACGCGCCTCGGCCCCGCCGGCCAGATGGCTCGAACGATCGATCATGCGGCCGCTAGATAGCGGGCCGCCGGCGCGTTGACGAGGCCCGGGTGGGGGTGATGCCGAGCAGCGCCCCGCCCAGGAGGCGGCGGTCGGCCCGCCTACGGCGCTGGCGTCTCCGGTCGGCCGCCGAGCGGGTAGCGGCCGGTGACGGTGAATGGGCTGGCCCGATCGGGCTGCTCGAAGACGGCGAGGGCCTCGATCTCAAAAGGCTCGCGACAGAGGGGGGCGACGAGCGGCTCGAGGATCGCCCGGACCGAGCCGTGCTCGGGCCCGGCCAGCCGGTCGGTCAGGGTCATGTGGTAGCGGAACAGCTCCCGCACATAGGGATAGCCGAAGCGGACGAGATAGGCGTCCTCGATCGGCGTGAGGCCGCCGCGGCGGCGCCGAGCGAGGTCCTCCTCGCCGAGCGGTGCCCGCAGATGGTCGAGGCGCTCGACGGCGGCATCGGCCAGCGCCCGCAGCGCCGGCGAGGGCGCCGCCGGGACCAGGGCCAGGAACCCGCCCAGCGAGCCCAGCCGCAGGGGCACCGTCAAGCTCGGGAGGCCGAGGGCGAGGTCGCGCGCCGCATGGTGAACATCCTCCCGAGAGGTTCCTCGAGAAGGAAAAAAGGGTGCCTTCAGGGTGGCGTGGAAGCCGTAGTGTCGGGGCGAGGCGGTGATGGCGGCCAGCCGGTCGGGTGCCAGCCCGGCGACGACCGGCTGGGCCACGGGCTCGCCGGTCACGGCGTCGCGGCCGAGCCAGGCGGCGGCGAAACAGGCGAGCGGGCTGCCCTCGGGCGGGGCCACGTAGATCGCATAGCGCCGCATCGCCTCAGGCCACCCGCTCGCCCGCGACCCAGACGGCCCGGACCACGGGTCGGCCGGCCACGACCCGCACCCGGACCAGATCGGCGCGGGCGCCGGGCTCGATCCGGCCACGATCGGCGAGGCCGACGGCGTCGGCCGGGGTCGCCGTCACCGTCGCGACCGCTTCGGAGAGGGGCAGGCCGAACGGATCTTCGGTGAGACGGAAGGCCCCCTGGATCAGGCTCGCCGGGATGTAGTCCGAGGAGAGGATGTCGAGGGCCCGCGCCTCGACCAGAGCAGCGGCGGCGACATTGCCCGAATGGGAAGCGCCACGGATCAGGTTCGGGAGCCCCCATCAGCACGTGGAGGCCGTGCGCCCGCGCCGCCTCTGCCGCCTCGAGCGTGGTCGGGAACTCGGTCAGAACGCAGCCGAGAGCAGCCGCCTCCTCGATGTGCGCCGGGGAGGCGTCGTCGTGGCTCGCGACCGGCATCCGGCGCCCGGCCGCGATGGCGGTGAGCCGGCGGCGGTTCGGCGCCGCATGACGCGTCGAGCCCTCGATCAGGGCCAGGACATGCCGCTCGACCGCCGCCTCGTCCATGGCGGAGGCGGAGCGGTAACGTTTCTTGTATGCCTCGATGTCGGGCGACTGTCGGTCTCCCGGGGCGTGGTCCATCAGCGAGAGCAGGCCGAGACCGGGCTCGTCGAGAAGGCCCAGGAGCAGCGGGGCGATGTCCGGATGGGTGAGCTCGCAGCGCAGATGGAGGCGGTGGTCGATCCGCAGCATGCCGTGCCGGCGCGCCAGGGCGAGCCCGTCGAGCATCGGCCGGAGATACTCGTCCCGCATGTCCCAGCCGGGTGCGGCGCCGATCACCAGCGAATCGAAGACGGTCGTGATGCCCGACCCGGCGAGCTGGGTGTCGTGGGCCATGGCCGCCGACACCGGGTCCCACTGGACGCCGATGCGCGGGCTGAAGTGCCTTTCCAGATTGTCGGTGTGCAGCTCGACCAGGCCCGGGATCAGGAGGTCGCCCTCGAGGTCCAGCGCCGAGGGCAGGCTCGTGGCGCCGTGGTCGATCGACGGCGATCCGGCCGTCGCGAATGACGAGGCTGCCGACCACGACCTCGCCCGCGAGCACGAGTTTCGCGTTCGCCAGCACGACCTCCGGCGTCTCCGTCCCGGCAGCCTCGTGGGATCGCTGAAGCACCCGATCTCCTTCCAGCGCCCGCCGCGACGCCATGCGCGAGCGCCGTCGGAGCTAGCAGGCCCGGCAGGCTTTGGGCAACTCGCAGAAGCCGTGTCCAGCACGCCGCCTCTTGCGCTCGGGCCCTTGCGCCCATCGATCGACAACGAGCGACGGAAGGAGACCGGACGATGTGCACGCCCAGAATCGTGGACGAGGCGATGAGGAAAAAGATCGCCGCCTACGGCGCCAGGTTCCGCGAGGTGACGGCGAGCCCGTTCGGCTCGGAGGACGAGATCGGGATGCTCAACCTGATCGACGCCGCCTCGCGCGACGCCATCATGAGCCGGGCGGATGCCGGAAAAATGCTCGATCTCGCCGTCGATCACTTCATGGGCATGCCGAGCTGGCTCGCGGCCGGCGATCCGCCCTACCAGATCTGGATGACGCACACGCCCAAGGGCGAGGAGCTGGACGACGTGATGGGCGTGGGGCCGGAGCAGAACCGGCTCGCCGCCTACTCGGGCGATGCGTTCTCGATGTACACGCACTGCGGCACGCACATCGACGCGCTCAATCACTGGGGCTACGGGGGAAAAATCTTCAACAATTTCTCGGCGGTCGAGAGCATCGGCAGCCGTCATTGGCGGAAGGCCGGCGTCGACAGGTTTCCGCCCATCGTCGCGCGCGGCATCCTGCTCGACGTGGCAGCGCTTCACGGGCTGGACATGCTGCCGGCGAGCTACGGCATCGGCGAGAAGGATCTCGAGGGCTGCCTGAAGCATCAGGGGATCGAGCTGCGGCCGGGCGATGTCGTGATGATACGGACCGGGCGGATGCGCGCCTGGCCCGACCGGGACGCCTACATGCCCAACCCGCCGGGCCTGAACCGGGAGGGTGCGCAATATCTCGCCGAGGGCGGGGCGATCACGATCGGCGGTGACACGCTGACCCTGGAGCAGATACCTTCGGCCGATCCGGAGAACTGGATGGTCGTCCACACCTATCTTCTGGCCGAGGCGGGCGTGCCGATCATGGAGGTCGTGAACCTCGAGGAGCTGGCGGCCCTGCGCCTCTACGAGTTCGCCTTCTTCGGCGCCTGCGTGAAGCTCAGGGGCGCCACCGGCGCGCCGATGCGGCCGGTCGCCATGCCGCTTCGCGCCTGAACGGAGGAACGAAGATGAGCCGGCAGCTATCTGTGGAGCCCGAGGCTCCGAACCAGGCCCCACCGGGACGGGTCGAGACGGCGATCCTGCCCAGGGCCCGCGATCTCGGCGGGTTCGAGGTCAGGCGCGCCCTGCCCTCGGCCCGCCGCCAGATGGTCGGCCCTTTTATCTTTTTCGACCAGATGGGGCCGGCCGAGCTCCTGGTGGGGGGCGGGCTCGATGTCCGGCCCCATCCCCATATCGGGCTCGCCACGGTCACCTATCTCCTCGACGGCGAGATCATGCATCGGGACAGCCTGGGCTCGGTCCAGCCGATCCGGCCGGGCGACGTCAACTGGATGACCGCCGGACGCGGCATCGCCCACTCCGAACGCACGCCCCAGGAGGCGCGACTGAAAAAAGGGCCGGCTCTTCGGCCTGCAGGCCTGGGTGGCGCTGCCGAAAGGAGCGGAGGAGACCGACGCGGGCTTCTCCCATCACGAGAAGGGCCGGCTGCCGCTCGTCGCCGGCGAGGGCAAGGAGGTAAGATTAATCGCGGGCTCGCTCTATGGCGAAGCCTCCCCGGTGCCGACCTTCTCCTCGATGTTCTATGCCGACGCCTCGCTGGCCGCGGGTGCGAGGCTGCCGCTGCCGGTCGAGCACGAGGAGCGGGCCGTCTATGTGGTCCAGGGAGAGATAGAGATCGCCGGCGACCGCTTCGCCGCCCCGCATCTTTTGATCTTCCGGCCGGGCGACGCGATCACGGTGACGGCCGTGAGCGCGGCACGGCTGCTGCTCCTCGGCGGTGCCCCGATGGACGGGCCGCGCTACATCTGGTGGAATTTCGTGTCGAGCTCGAAAGACAGAATCGAGGTGGCGAAGGCCGACTGGCAGGCGGGCCGCTTCGCGCCCGTGCCGGAGGAGACGGAGTTCATTCCGCTGCCGGAGGGGTAGGAGCGGGCGAGGGGTCCTCAGCCCACGCCGGCGAGATAGGCGCCGACCTGCCTGGGAGCGAGGCTGACCTGTGCCGCGATCGCGGCCTTCAACGGGCCTCCGGCCGACTGCCGTCGCACGAGGGCGCCGTGGATCTCCGAGATGTGGACGATGGGCCCATCGGGATCGCAAGCCAGCTTCGACTCGCTCAGCCCCGCCGGTCGCCCGTCACGCGCCAGATCACGTCGCCGACGTCGTCGGCGACGAGGAGCGAGCCGTCGGGGCCGATCGTGACGCCCACTGGTCGTCCATAGGAGGCGCGCTCGTCCGGTGCCAGAAACCCGGTCAGGACGTCGCGCGGCGGGCCGGCCGGGCGGCCGTTCTCGAAAGGCACGAAGACCACCTTGTAGCCGCTGAGCTTGCTGCGGTTCCAGGAGCCGTGCTGGCCGATGGCCATGCCGTCGGGGAAGCCGGGAAGCGTGCCGGCGGGCAGCCAGCAGAGACCCAGGGACGCGGTATGCCCGCCCAGCGCGTAGTCCGGCGTCAGGGCCTTGGCGACCAGGGCCGGATTCTGCGGCACGCGGTCGTCCACTGTCCGCCCCCAATAGCAATAGGGCCAGCCATAGAAGCCCCCGTCCTTGACCGAGGTCAGGTAGTCGGGCGGCGTCTCGTCGCCCAGGCCGTCGCGCTCGTTGACCACCGTCCAGAGCACGCCGGTCCGAGGCTCCCATGCCAGGCCCACGGGGTTGCGCAGCCCCGAGGCGAAGATGCGGCTGGTGCCGGCCGCGAGATCGAGCTCGTAGATGGCCGCCCGCCCCTCCTCGGCCGCCATGCCCTCGTCGCCGATATTGGTGAGCGAGCCCACCCCGACGAAGAGCTTCTGCCCGTCGGGGCTCGCCAGCAGGCTCCGCGTCCAGTGCCCGCCGGGCTTGAACGCGGCCACCTTCTTTCCCGGCGCCGTGATGCGGCTGGTGCCCGCCACGAACGGAAAGGCGACCACGCCGTCGGTGTTGCCCACGTAGAACGTGTCGCCGAGGAGCGCCATGCCGAAGGGCTGGTTCTGCCCGTCGAGGAAAACCTCGCGGGATTCGGCCACGCCGTCGCCGTCCCTGTCGCGCAGCAGCATGATTCGGTTCGGGCTGACCCCCACGGCGGCGGCGCGCTGCATGGTGCTGAACATGGCGTAGTCGAAGACGCTCCGGACGGGCCCGGCCAGGGTCAGGGCCTCGGCGACGAGAACCCCGCCGTCGGGCAGCACGTGGATCCAGCGGGGATGCTCGAGCCCGGCCGCGAACGCATTGACCTCGAGGCCGGGTGCCGCGACCGGCGTCTGCCCCTGGCTCCATCCCCTGGCGGTCGGCATCTTGAGTGTCGGGAGGGCGCCCTGCGGCTTTGCCGCCGGGATCGTCGGAGCGCCGCCGAAGGCCGGCTGGTGGGCACCGCCTTCCCGCTGCCGCCACAGGATCAATGCGGCGCCGATCAGCTCGACCCCTCGCCCGAAGATGCCGGAAAAGCTCACTGCGATCCTCCAACTGGTCGCGCGCACGCTAGCCGAAGCCAGCCGGTGCTGGATACGACGATGTGCGAGCCCGCGAGCCCGGAAGCGGCGGAGCCTTCTGCCTGCCTGGCGCAGGCGCCGAGGTCCCGACACGACCCCTCGCGGCCCGGCTCGTGGCCATCATCGTCGAGGTCGAGCCGGCCGATCCCGACCGAGCGCCCTCAGGACTTCCAGCGCCACTCCTTGACCTCCGGCATGTCGTCGCCGTGGCGCTCCACATAGTCCCGATGCTCGGCGAGCTTGTCGCGCAGGAGCTGCTTGACGTGGCTGGCGATGGTCTGGAGGCGGGGGACGCGGTCGATCACGTCGCCGGCCAGGTGAAAGCGGTCGAGGTCGTTCAGGACCGTCATGTCGAAGGGCGTGGTGGTGGTCCCCTCCTCCTTGTAGCCGCGCACGTGGATGTTCTTGTGGTTGGTGCGCCGGTAGGTCAGGCGGTGGATCAGCCAGGGATAGCCGTGGAACGCGAAGATGACGGGCTTGTCGCGGGTGAAGAGCGAATCGAACTCGCTGTCGGGGAGCCCGTGGGGATGCTCGGTCGAGGGCTGCAGCGTCATCAGGTCGACGACGTTGACGACGCGGATCTTGAGATCGGGCAGGTGGGTGCGGAGGAAATCGACGGCGGCCAGGGTCTCGAGCGTCGGGACGTCGCCGGCGCAGGCCATGACGGCGTCGGGCTCGGCGCCCTCGTCGTTGCTGGCCCAGGTCCAGATCCCGAGGCCCTGCGTGCAGTGGCGGACCGCGGCCTCCATGTCGAGCCATTGCAGCTCGGGCTGCTTGCCGGCGACGATGACGTTCACATAGTTGCGGCTTCTCAGGCAGTGGTCGACGACCGAGAGCAGCGTGTTGGCGTCGGGCGGCAGGTAGACGCGCACGACGTCCGCCTTCTTGTTGACGACATGGTCGATGAAGCCCGGGTCCTGGTGGCTGAAGCCGTTGTGGTCCTGGCGCCAGACATGGCTGGTGAGAAGGTAGTTGAGCGAGGCGATGGGCCGCCGCCAGCGGATGTGGCGCGTGGTCTTCAGCCACTTGGCGTGCTGGTTGAACATCGAATCGACGATGTGGATGAAGGCCTCGTAGCACGAGAAGAAGCCGTGGCGGCCGGTCAGGAGATAGCCTTCGAGCCAGCCCTGGCAGAGATGCTCGCTCAGGACCTCCATGACCCGTCCGTCCGGCGCCACGTGGTCGTCGTTCGGCAGGATCTCGGCGGTGGAGAGGCGGTTGGTCACGTCGAAGAGCGCGGTAAGCCGGTTCGACGCCGTCTCGTCGGGCCCCACCACCCGGAAGTTCTTTTCGTCGGCGTTGAGGCGCATGACGTCGCGGAGGTACTGGCCCGCGAGACGGGTCGCCTCCGCCCGCACCGCGCCGGGCTGCGGCACGGCCACCGCATAGTCCCGGAAATCGGGAAGGTTCAGGTCCCTGAGGAGCAGGCCGCCATTGGCGCGCGGGTTGGCGCCCATGCGCCGGTCGCCCTCCGGCGCCAGCGCCGCCAGCTCGGGCACGAGCCGGCCCCCGGCGTCGAACAGCTCCTCGGGCCGATAGCTCCTCATCCATTCCTCGAGCATCCGGAGATGCTCCGGATTGGCTGTAGACCTCGGCGAGCGGCACCTGGTGCGCCCGGAACGTGCCCTCGACCTGCCGGCCGTCCACGATCTTCGGGCCGGTCCAGCCCTTGGGCGACTTCAGCACGATCAGCGGCCAGCGCGGCCGGCGGGTAAAACCGTCGGCGCGGGCCGAGGCCTGGATGGCCTCGATCTCGTCGAGGACCTCGTCCAGCGTCTCGGCCATCAGACGATGCATCGCCTCCGGCTCGTGGCCGGCGACGATGTAGGGCTTGTAGCCGTAGCCGGTCAGGAGCTGCTCCAGCTCCTCGTCGCCGATGCGGGCCAGGACGGTGGGGTTGGCGATCTTGTAGCCGTTGAGGTGCAGGATCGGCAGCACGGCGCCGTCCGGTGGCCGGGTTGAGGAACTTGTTGGAGTGCCAGCTCGCGGCCAGGGCGCCGGTCTCGGCCTCGCCGTCGCCGACGACGCAGCAGACGAGCAGATCCGGATTGTCGAAGGCGGCGCCGTAGGCGTGGAGCAGCGAGTAGCCGAGCTCGCCGCCCTCGTGGATCGAGCCCGGCGTCTCGGGCGCCACGTGGCTGGGGATTCCGCCCGGGAAGGAGAACTGGGTGAAGAGGCGCTTCATGCCCGCTTCGCTCTCCGGGATGTTCGGGTAGACCTCGCTGTAGGTGCCTTCGAGCCAGGTGTTGGCGACTATGCCCGGCCCGCCATGCCCCGGGCCGGCCACGTAGATGACGTCGAGGTCGCGCGCCTTGATCACGCGGTTGAGGTGGACATAGACGAAATTGAGCCCGGGCGTCGTGCCCCAGTGGCCGAGCAGGCGGGGCTTGATGTGCTCGCGCCTCAGCGGCTCCCTGAGCAGGGGATTGTCCATCAGGTAGATCTGCCCGATCGACAGGTAGTTGGCCGCGCGCCAATAGGCGTCCATGCGGCGCAGCTCGTCCGCGGTCGCGGAGCTGTGGTCGGCTTCCATGCTTCCTCCCGGGTTCGGAGCCCCTGAGCCGGCGGCCTGGACAGCGTTGCCGCCGGCGTGGGCGAGCCGTCTCTCCCTGACCAATAATGGCCCGCTTCGGGGGTCGGCCCAGCCCTTGCTTACGCGATGCGGGCGCCGGAGCGCCAGACCGTGGTGACGCAGGGCGTCGCACCGACCTCCCGGACCCGGACGAGGTCGGCACGCAGGCCTTCGGCCAGGGCACCGCGGTCGTGGAGGCCGAGCAGGCGGGCGGGTGCCAGGGTGACGGTGGCGACGGCGGCGGCCAGCTCGATCCCGCTGGCCCGATGCAGCCGGAAGACCGCCTGGAGCAGGCTGGACGGCACATAGTCGGAGGAGAAGACGTCGAGCAGGCCATGACCCGCGAGGTCGCCGGCCGAGACGTTGCCGGAGTGCGAGCCGCCGAGCACGAGATTGGGGGCGCCCATCACGATGCCCATGCCGGCGGCGCGGGCCGCGAAGGCGGCCTCGAGCGTGGTCGGAAACTCGGAGATGGTGACACCGCTGTCCCGCGCCTCCTGGACATGCTCGGGCGTCGTGTCGTCATGGCTGGCCCGGACCGCCGGATGGCCGGCCAGCAGCTCGAGCAGCCGCAGGCGGTTCTTCTGCGCGTTGGCCTGCTGCTCGAGGATGCGCTGCTCGATCATCGCCCCCAGCGCCGCGTCGTCCTTGACGGTGCGGCCCATGTGGAAGAGCCGGTACTTTTCCGGGTCCCGCCACTGCCGCTGGCCGGGCGTGTGATCCATGAAGGAGACGAGCGCCAGATCCGGCTCCGTCAGCAGCGGCTCGAAGAGGGAGACGCAGCCGGGGTCGGTCGTCTCGAGCCGCAGGTGCAGATGATGGTCGGCCTTGAGCGCGCCGGCGGCGCGGGCCCGCCGCAGCACGTCGAGCGAGAGCCGCAGCAGCTCCAGCCGCTCCTCCTTGCCGCCGTAGAAGCCGACGCAGACGGCGTCGCAGACGGTCGTGATGCCGGCGGCGGCGATCTGGGCGTCGTGCTGCAGCATGGCGGCATCGGCCGGCCAGCGCACGCCCGGCCGGGGCTGGAACTGCCGCTCGAGATTGTCGGTATGCAGCTCCACGAAGCCCGGCAGCAGCCAGTCGCCCTCGAGGTCGAGCGCCGCGGGTGCCCTGGACCGGCCCGCCTCGACCGCGACGATGCGGCCGTCCCTCACGACGAGCGTTCCCTCGACCACCGCGCCCGGGCCAACGATCCGGGCATTGGTCAGGATCAGGTCGGCGCTCATGCGGCGGCCCGTGCCGGCTGGAGCTCGAGGGTCCGGTCGGCGACCCGGCCGCGCATGTCGGCATCGTGGAAGATGCCGAGGCAGGCCGCCCCCCGAGCCTTCGCCTCGAGGATGAGGTCGACGACCCGGTCGCGGTTGGCGGCGTCGAGCGAGGCGGTCGGCTCGTCCAGAAGAAGCACCGGAAAGGGATGAGAAAAGCCCCGGGCGATGTTGACCCGCTGCTGCTCGCCGCCGGAGAAGGTGGCCGGCGGCAGGCTCCAGAGACGCTCGGGGATGGCGAGGCGTTCCAGAAGCGAGGCCGCCCGCCCGCGCGCCGTGTCGCCATCGATGCCGAGGGCACGTCAGCGGCTCGGCCACGATGTCGATCGCGGGCACGCGGGGCACGACCCGCAGGAACTGGCTCACATAGCCGAGGGTCCGCCGCCGGACCTCCAGCACCAGGCGCGGGTCGGCACGGGCGAGATCGACCTCCCTGCCCCGGTGCTGGATCAGGATGCGACCGGCCATCGCCCGGTAGGTGCCGTAGACGAGCTTCAGGACCGTGCTCTTGCCGGCGCCCGAGGGGCCGACCAGGGCCACGCACTCGCCCGGCTCGACGGCGAGATCGAGGGCCTCGAGCACGGGCAAGCGGAGCCCGCCCTGGAGATGGAGGGTGAAGGCCTTGCCGAGACCCCGGACGAGCAGCGCCGGCATCGGGTCAGCCTTGCAGGATCGAGGCGACGAGGAGCTGGCTGTAGGGATGCTGGGGGTCCTCCAGGACCTGATCGGTGAGCCCGGTCTCGACCACGCGGCCCCTCTGCATCACCAGCATGCGGTGGGACAGCAGCCGGGCCACGGCGAGGTCGTGGGTCACGATAACCACCGACAGTGAAAGCTCGGTAACCAGAGAGCGCAACAGGTCGATCAGTCGCGCCTGCACCGACACGTCGAGGCCGCCCGTGGGCTCGTCCATGAAGACGAGGCGCGGCCGGGAGACGAGGTTTCTCGCGATCTGGAGGCGCTGCTGCATGCCGCCCGAGAAGGTCCGGGGCAGGTCGTCGATGCGGCCGGCCTCGATCTCGACGCGCGCCAGCCAATCCTCGGCGGAGGCTCGGATGCGACCGTAGTGGCGGGCGCCGACGGCCATCAGCCGCTCGCCGATATTGCCGCCGGCGGTGATGGCGAGCCTGAGGCCGTCCCGGGGGTTCTGATGAACGAAACCCCACTCGGTGCGGAACAGCCACCGGCGCTGCGGCTCGCCCAGCGCCAGCACGTCGACGACGCCCTCGTGCCGGGTGGCGTAGCGGACGCTGCCGGCATCGGCGGTCAGAAGGCCGGCGAGACAGCCGAGCAGCGTGGTCTTGCCGGAGCCCGATTCCCCGACCACGGCCAGGACCTCGCCGGGCCAGAGATCGAAGCCGACGCCGTCGACGGCGACGAGATTGCCGAAGTGTCTGGTGAGCCCTTCGACGCTGAGGAGAGGAGGCTCGCTCACCCCCGGCCTCCGGCCGCCCGCCGAGCCGGCGCAGTAGTCGGTGTCGGAGCAGCAGAACAGGCGCCCGCCCCTGTCGTCGACCACCACCTCGTCGAGGTAGGAGTCCCCGGCGCCGCAGAGCGCGCAGCTCTCGGTCCAACGCTGCGGCTCGAAGGGGTGATCCTCGAAATCGAGGCTCTTAACGGACGTGAAAGGCGGCACGGCGTAGATACGCTTCTCGCGGCCGGCGCCGAAAAGCTGGAGCGCCGGGCTCCTATGCATCTTGGGGTTGTCGAACTTGGGAGTAGGCGACGGCGCCATGACGTAGCGATCGTTCACCAGCACCGGATAGTTGTAGCTCGTGGTGATCCGCCCCATGCGGGCGATGTCCTCGTAGAGCCGGACCTGCATGACGCCGTAGTCGGCGAGCGCGTGGAGCTTTCTCGTCTCGGTCTCGCGCGGCTCGAGGAACCGCAGCGGCTCGGGGATGGGCACCTGATAGACGAGGATTTGTCCTCTTTGGAGCGGCGTCTCGGGGATGCGATGGCGCGTCTGAATGATGGTCGCCTCGGCGGTCCGCTCGGTGGTCGCGCACGCCGGCGGTGCGGGCGAAGAAGCGGCGGATCGAGACGGCGTTGGTGGTGTCGTCCGCCCCCTGGTCGATGACTTTCAGGACGTCGTCCCGGCCGATGCAGGCGGCCGTCACCTGGATGCCGCCGGTGCCCCAGCCATAGGGCAGCGGCATATCCCGCGACGCGAACGGCACCTGGTAGCCCGGGATCGCCACCGCCTTCAGGATGGCGCGGCGGATCATTCTTTTCGTCTGCTCGTCGAGATAGGCGAAGTTGTAGCCCTCGGCGGAAGGAACGGACGCTTCCGTTGCTGCGGCGGTCATGGGCACGGCTCGGCTGCTCGCTGGAGGACGTGAGGGTCGACGATCCAGCCTTCTGCGGGATCGGCGTTGTCCGGAATGCCGAAGCCTTGGTGCCGCCTGGTCCAGGCCCAGGCCGCCTGCACCGCCAGAGCACGGCGTCGAGCCGGGCGGCGGAGGGGGCGGACGCTTCCGTGCCGGCGGTCATGGGCACCGCTCTGCTGCACGCTGGAGGAGATGCGGGTCGATGACCCCAGTCTTCGGCGGGATCGTCGTCTTTCGGGATGCCGAAGCCCTCGTCCGGTTTGGTCCATGCGCAGGCCGTCTGGAGCGCGCGGAAAACGGGGTCGAGGCCGTCGGTGGACGGGAAAGACACTGCCACCGGCGAGGTCGTCGGCGAGGCTCGGCTCTCAGGTCCCAAAGGTACGGATCGACGATCCAACCCTCCAGCGGATCCGATACTCAGGAATGCCGAAGCTCTGATCCTGCTTGGTCCACGCCCACGCCGCCTGCCAGGCGCAAAGAAAAGCGTCGAGACTGTCCCCGCTGGCATCCTCGATCAGCTTCGTCATTGGCGTCCAGGTAAACCATAGACATGCCGCAAAGGCTCGCTCGCGGGGGTCGAAGGATCGCCTCGCGGCTCGGCCTCTGGTCCGGCGTCCTGCTTGCTCCGCAGTCGTACTTGTAGCCCGCCTTGAGAGCAGCGGGCGAGCGCAGGCCTGGATAGGCCTCGATGATAGTGCGGCTCCGGTCGCCCACGTCGCACTGGCGGGATGTCGCTCCGCTGCGAGAGCAGACGCGCTCCCTCGAAGAACATCAGGCGACCGGCACGCCATAGAGCTTTTGCGGGCTGATGGAGCCGGCCAGGCAGTCGGTCTTTCGTCTGTGCTCTCGCGACCGCCGGGCTCGCGCCGCGCATTTGTAGTCTTCGATGCTCTTTAAAGACTTCGGTCTCAAGGTCCAGCCGTCCTCACCACATAGTCCGACCAGCAATCGGCCATCCGGCGCCCACGAGCCGGCGGCGTGATCCGAACGGGAAGTCCATGCCGATGATCCAGGGGCCGGCCGCGCGAGCTGCTCTTCCCGCTCGTCGAAGCCGGGAGAGATCGTATTTCTGAGCTCGCAACAGACCGCCGTCGAGCTCGCACTACAGCAGGCGAGCGCTTACTGTGCGAGGGCGGCTCGTCATGTCGATCCCATAGACCTTCATTCCGCCCTAACCCTTGGCTCGCCGTGATAGCGGTGCTGACGCGATGAGCCTGGCATGCCGGGCTCATCGCGCGGCGGCGGGGCGGTATGGCTGTCATTCGCGCTTTTCTCATGGCTCGGGCCGCATCGCCGCCCACCTCGCCACCTTTGCTCGACCGCTGATTGCTCCGTGCGATCGATCGCAGCTTGGGGCGTTGCCGGCCGGCAAGGGACGCTGCATCGGGGGAGAAGCCAAGGAGGGGTAAGCGTGCGGATCGAGATCGGCATCGACGCGGCCAACGAGGTCCATTGGGCCGCCGCCGTCACCCGGGACGGCCGCGTCCTGCTCGACCGCAAGGTCGACGATAGCGCCGAGGACATCGGCAAGCTGGCCGAGGAACTGGCCACGCGGGCGGTGAGCGGCTGGTCCACGTCCCCGGTCCGGCCGTCGATCGCGCCCGACAGGGCAGCGTCGGCGGCCAGGCCAAGAGCGATCCCAAGGACGCCCGCGTCATGGCCGACCAGTTGCGGCTGCGCCCCGACGACTTCCGGCCGCTCGACCTGCAAGACGAGACGCTCGCCGAGCTGCGCCTGCCCGTCGGCCGACGCGGCGATCTCGTCGTCGACCAGACCCGCCGCATCAGCCGCATGCGCTATCGGCTCAACACGATCCACCGGACCTCGAGCGCGTCCTCGACCTGACCTGTGCCGGGCCGCTGTTGCAGCTGACCCGCCATGTCACCGCGGCCGACATCCGCGCCGCCAGGCCAAAGGCGATGACCCGCTTCCTGCGCGCCAAGGCGGTGCGCAACCCCAGACCCTCGCCGACACCGCCCATCGCGCCGCCCGAGCACATCCCGACATCGGACTGCCGGCCGAAGCCGCCACCGCCGCCCTGATCCGCGACATGGCCGACGAGGCGCTCGCCTGCCGGGCCCGTCCCGCGGCCATCGATCGCCGTCTCGCCGAGCTCGTCCGAGCCCACCCCGACGGGGCCCTCATCCGCAGTCTGCCCGGAATGGGGGTCGTCCTGGCCGCCGAGCTCCTCGCCGAAACAGGTGACATCGCCCGGTTCCGCTCCGCCGCCTCGCTGGCCAGCGCCGCCGTCCTCGCGCCGGTGCTGCGCCAGTCCGGCAAAAGCAGGCATCTGAAACGACCGCGATACGCCAATAGCCGTCTCGAGCGCCTGTTCTACCAGTCGGCCTTCTGCTCCCTCGCCGAGCCGCTCAGCCGCGCCTTCCATCAGACGAAACGGCGTGAGGGAAAACGCCACCATCAGGCCGTCATCGCCCTCGCCCGCAGACGCATCGACGTGCTCTGCGCCGTCCTCACGTCGCGCCAACCATTCAACCCCAATCATCGAAAGGCGGCTCGACCGGCGCATTACTCGGCGGCCTCGCGGGCGGGCTCGGCCTCGGCGGGTCGCGCCCGGAGGCGGCGCAGGGTCTCGAGCTCGCCCTGGAAGTCGACATAGTGGGGCAGCTTCAGGTGCTCGACGAAGCCGGAGGCCTGGACGTTGTCGGCGTGGTAGAGGACGAACTCCTGGTCCTGGGCGGGGGCCGTCGCCTCGCCGGTCGCCTGGCCTTCGCGCAGGGCCCGGTCGACGAGCGCCATGCTCATGGCGCGACGCTCCGCATGGCCGAAGGCGAGGCCGTAGCCGCGCGTGAACTGCGGCGGCTCGGTGGCCGATCCCTGGAACTGGTTGACCATCTCGCACTCGGTCAGGACGAGCGTGCCGATCTCGACCCCGAAGCCCAGCTCCTCGGGCACGATCTCGACCGCGACCTCGCCGATCCTGAGCTCGCCGACGAACGGGTGCGTCGACCCGAAGCCGCGCTGCGTCGAATAGCCGAGAGAGAGAAGAAAACCTTCGTCGGCGCGGGTGAGGCTCTGGAGCCAGAGGTCGCGGTCGACGGGGAAGAGGAGCGGCTCGCGGGTGAGGTCCGCGACCGGTGCCAGGGCGTCGTCCGGGCGGCTCCTGCTGCATCAGGCCGTCGCGGTCGAGATGCTCGAGCACGCGGGGGGCGGTGTCGTCCAGGTCGGCCGGGGCCTCGGTGGCGGGTGGCGGCGCCTCGCCCTCGGCCATCAGCTTGAAGTCGAGGAGGCGATGCGTGTAGTCGAAGGTCGGCCCGAGGACCTGACCGCCGGGCAGATCCTTGTAGGTCGCCGAGATGCGGCGCAGCGCCAGCATGGCGCTGGTGTCCACGGGCAGGCTGACGCCGAGGCGGGGCAAGGTCGTGCGATAGGCGCGCAGCAGGAAGGCCGCCTCGATCAGGTCGCCGCGCGCCTGCTTGATGGCGAGCGCGGCGAGCTCGGGATCGTAGCAGGAGCCCTCGTTCATCACGCGATCGACGGCGAGCCTCAGCTGCTCCCGGACCTGATCGACGCCCAGCTCCGCGGTCAGGAGGTCGCCCCGGCGCTCCTCGGCCAGCCAGCGATGGGCATTGTCGATCGCCTTCTCGCCGCCCTTGACCGCGACGTACATCAGTCGAGGCCCACGGCCGTCGAGCGCGGCAGGGCGGCGATCCGGTCCCGATCGACGAGAACGAGGTCGATGCCCAAGGGAAAGCCACGATGGTTTCGCCCGAGGTCCTCCCAGAAGGCGAGCGACGGTCCGGCCACACGGAGGGTCGACTGCCCCTCGATTCCCGGCCCCCGAAGAGAGAGGGAAAACCCCGTGCCGAGATCCTCGACCTCGAGGAGAAGCGTCGTCGAGCGGTCCGGGTAGTCGGGCGTGCCCTGGGCAAAGGCGGACGGGGGCGGCGGCGCCCTGCCCGCGCCCGAGGCCGAGAAAGCGAAGGCGGCGCGCTCGGGCGCCTCGACGATCGGGGCGCCGCAGTGGAAGCGGAGGGTCTGGACGACGAGGGGACCGCGCAGGCTCTCGTCGAGCCAGATTGGGGTCTCGAAGTCGACGAGGGCCAGGGCCAGAGCAAAGGCGGCGGGGGCCAGCGGCGGGGGCGGCTCGGGGAGATCGCCGTCGAGCCGGACGATGCGACCGGGGTGGGCCATGGCGTCGAGCAGCGCCCGGAAGTGACCCTGGGCGGCCGCCACCGGCTCGGCGAAGCCCCTGACGACGGCCGAGCTCTCAGTCATCGCCACGGACCAGCGTGAAAAACTCGACCCGGGTCGCCGCGGCCTTCCGGGCCAGCGCCTCGCGCCGAGCCCGCTCGGCGGCGGCGAGCGGCACGAGGACCCGACGCTCGATGTCCGCCCGGTATCCGGGCAGCTGCATGAGCAGGTCGAGCCGCGCCACGAGCTCGGCCTTCTTTTTGTTCCGGCCCTGCACATAGCCGTGGCCGATGAGCCCCTCGCCGGCCACCGCGCAGCGGGTGACCGTCATCTCGCCGAGATTGAAGCGCCGCCCGGTTCCGCCCATGCGGCCGCGCACCATGGCGAGGCCGATCTCGGGCTGCCGCAGCATCTGCATGGGCGGCGGCGGCGACGCCAGCGAGGACCACGCCTCCTCGAGCGGGCCGACCGGCGCCTTCGCGAGGATCGCCAGCCACCGGGCACGGTCGGATCGAGCGAGCTTGGGCCGACACGGCAGGTCCCACCCGCAAGTTGTCTAGACATCTTGTCGCTATCACGGGCAGGTGCTACGCGTCTACAAGGGAATCGGAGACGGGATGGTGACAAGGGGAGAGCCTGTGCCGGCTCTGGCGCGCAGCCGGGGCGCGCCGCTCTGGCGGCAGGTGGCGAGCCTCCTGGCGGAGGAGATCTGCGGCCGGCCGGATCACGCGCCGGCGCGCCTTCCGGGAGAGCACGACCTGGCGCGACGCTTCGGCGTGAACCGTCATACCGTCCGCCAGGCGATCCGGGCCCTCGCCGAGCAGGGCCTCGTCCAGCCCGCCCAGGGGCGCGGCACGTTCATCGCCGAGCGCCTGGTGGACTATCCGCTCGGGCCCGCGGACGCGCTTCGGCAGCAGCCTGATCGCGCAGGAGATCACGCCTTCCCGCGAGATTCTCGGCTCCGACACGCTGCCGGCCCCACCGCGTCTGGCGGACCTTCTGGAAGTCGGCCAGGGGGCGAGGCTCGTTCGGGTGCGGACCCGGGGGCTCGCCGATGGCGTTCCGCTGGTGGTCGGCACCCTCTATCTTCCGGCCGAGCGCTTTCCGGGAGCCGCCGCCCGCCTCGCCGCCGACGCCTCCGTGACCGCGCTCTTCCGGAGCTACGGGATCGACGACTACCGACGGCGCACGACCCGCGTGACGGCGCGGCTGCCGACCGCGCAGGAGGCTCGGCTGCTGCGCCAGGCGCCCACGCACCCGGTGCTGGAGACCGAGAAGATCGACGCCGATACCGACGACCGGCCGCTCTCTTTCGGCCTCGCGGTCTGGGCGTCCGAGCGCGTCCAGCTTTCCGTCGAGCCTTGAGGAGCCAGCCGATGCTCATCCGGAGCCGCCGGATCGTCTTTCCCGATGGGGCCGTCCGTCCGGGGAGCGTGCGGATCGACGACGGGATGATCGTCGGGATCGACACCGATGGCGGGGGCGACGGGATCGATGTCGGCGACCTGCTGGTGGCACCCGGCCTCGTCGATCTGCACGGCGACGCCTTCGAGCGGCAGCTGATGCCGCGCCCGGGCGTGATGATCGATCTCGAGGTGGCGCTGCTCGACACCGACCGGCAGCTCCTGAGCAACGGCATCACCACGACCTTCCACGGCATCACCTGGTCCTGGGAGCCGGGGCTGCGCAGCGTCGCGACCGGGCGGGCGATGATCGACGCGCTGGACCGGCTGGGCCCGGCGCTGCTCGTCGAGCATCGCGCGCATCTCCGCTTCGAGACGCACAACCATGCCGGGCTCGAGGAGGCGCTCGACCTCCTGGGGCGCGGCCGGCTCCATCTTCTGGCCTTCAACGACCACACGCCGGCGCTGGCGCGGCACGCCCAGGACCCGGCGCAGGCGCGCAGCTACGCGCTCAGGGGCGGCGTCAGCGTCGAGGCGTTTCGGGACCTGGCGCTGGGGGCGGCGGCGACGGCCGAGGCCGTGCCGGCCACGGTCCGGCGCCTCGCCGCGGCCTGCGCCGCGCGGGGTGTCCCGATGCTGAGCCACGACGACGGCAGCCCGGCCGAGCGGGACGCCTACAGGGAGCTGGGCGCCGTGATCTGCGAGTTCCCGACGAACCGGGAGACGGCGGAGGCGGCACGCGCCCAGGGCGACGACGTCGTGATGGGTGCCCCCAACGTGCTGCGCGGCGGCAGCCATCTGGGCTGGGCCTCGGCGGCCGAGATGGTCCGGGCCGGCCTCTGCACGATCCTCGCCTCGGACTACTACTACCCCGCCATGCTCCAGGCGCCCTACCGGCTGGCCGCGCGGGAGATCCTACCGCTGGGCCTTGCCTGGCGGCTCGTCGCCCTGAACCCGGCCCAGGCGGCGGGCCTCGCCGATCGTGGCGCCCTCGAGGCGGGCCGGCGCGCCGATCTCATTGTCGTCGACGACCGGGGGCCCCTGCCGCCCCGCGTCGTGTCGGCGCTGAGGGCCGGCCGCGAGGTCTACCGCGCGGCCTCATAGCGAACCCTGCCCCATGAGCCTGTCGGGCAGGAACAGCACGAGCTGGGGGACGAAGGTGATCAGCAGCAGGACGCCGATCATCGCGGCAAGGAGCGGGAGGCTCTCGCGCGCGAAGTCGTCGAGACGGACGCCCATGATGGTCGAGGTCGTGTACATCAGCGTCCCGACCGGCGGGGTCACGCCGCCGATCGTCAGGTTGACGACCATGACGAGCCCGAAATGGACCGGGTCGATGCCGAGCTTGACGACGACCGGGACGAGGATCGGCGTCAGCAGGATGAGGGCGGCCGTGCCCTCGATCAGCATGCCGATGCCGAGCAGCAGGAGGTTGATCAGGAGGAGCAGGATCAAGGGCTCGTGCGTCAGCGAGATCAGCCATTCGGCGATCCTGGGGCGGGATGCGCTCCCAGGCCATGTAGAAGCCGAAGGCGGAGGCGGCGCAGATGATCAGCATCACCGTGCTCGTCGCCAGCACGGTCTCGACGATGATCTCCGGCAGGTGCCGAAGCGCCAGCTCGCGGTGGGCGACGAGGCCGACCAGGAGAGCGTAGACGACCGTCATCGCCCCGGCCTCGGTCGGCGTGAAGATGCCGAAGCGGATGCCGACGAGGATGAAGACCGGGATGGTCAGCGCCCAGATGGCGTCCCGGAAGGCGCGGCCGAGCTCCGCACCGCTCACGAACTTGGCCCGGCTCGGAAGGTAGCCGCGCCGGCGCGAGACGAAGGCCGTGGCCAGCATCAGCGCGCCGCAGAGCAGGATGCCGGGCACGACGCCGCCGATGAAGAGGCGGCCGATCGAGACGTCGGCCAGGAAGCCGTAGATGATGAGCCCGATGCCGGGCGGGATGATCGGCGTGATGACCGCGGCCGAGGCGGTGACCGCGGCGACGAAGGCCGGCGCATAGCCGCGCTTCACCATCTCGGGGCCGAGCATCTTCGACTGCATCGCGGCGTCGGCATTGGCGGACGCCGAGAGGCCGCCCATCAGCGTCGCGAGGATGATGTTGGCCTGGGCGAGCCCGCCGACCCAATGGCCGACCAGCGCGTCGGCCAGCACCATCAGCCGGCGGGTGATGCCGGCATAGTTCATGATCGTGCCGGCGAGGATGAAGAACGGCACCGCCAGGAGCGGGAACGAGTCCGTGGCGCTGACCAGCCGCTGCACGTAGATGCCGATCGGCGGCCCGTCGCCGAGGAGGAAAAAGCTCAGGGCGGCGATCGCCATGGCGAAGGCGACGGGGACGTTGATGCAGAACATGACGAGCATCAGCGTCAGCGGCAGCCATGTCGCCATCAGGGAGTGGCGCCCCGAAGACGGCGCACGAGCAAAAGCCCGTGGCGGATCGCCATCAGGGCGAAGCCGACGGTGACCGAGAGATAGACGATCGCCAGCGGCAGGCGCAGCACCGAGGTCGGATTGTCCCAGTTGGCGTTCGTGAAGCCGACGCCCAGCCGGACCACGTAGAGCATGAAGACCAGCAGGCCGACATCGATGGCCGCCTGGAGGGCGCCGCCCAGCGCCTTCGGCAGCCGGACGACGAGAAGGTCGATGCTGATGTGGAGCCGGCGCTTCACGCCGGCCGCGGCGCCGAGGAAGACGACCCAGGCGAAGGCGATCGCCGCGAGCTCGCCCGTCCAGGGGGCCGGCTGCCGGGTGACGTAGCGGGTCAGCACGCCCCACACGACCGAGGCGACGACGACCAGCAGGGCGGCGCCGCTGATGATCTCCTCGACATTGTCCAGGATCAGGCGGGCGTAGCGGCGAGGCCGCCCGCCTGCCGTCACGAGGTCCTCCGCGGCCTCCGCCGCCATCGTCCGGAGGGCTGCTAGTGCTGGCCGAGGATCGCCTCCACCTGCTCGTAGAGGCCGGGCGTCCATTTGGGGAAGGCGGAGTAGACGCTCTTGGTCTTGGCGCGGAACGCGGCGATGTCGACGTCGGTCACGAAGGTGACGCCCGCGTCCTTGAACTTCTGGACGTAGCTGTCCTGCTTCTCGATGGTCAGCTTGGTCATGTAGTCGCCGGCGCGGGTGCCTTCCTCGAGGAGGATCTTCTGGATGTCCGGCGGCAGGCTCTCGAAATAGCTCTCGCTGGCGACGAACGCGACCCAGGCCAGGAAATGGTGGGTCATCGAGATGGTCTTCCTGACCTCGAACAGCTTCGAGCCGTAGAGCGAGCCGAGGGGAGCCTCGGCCGCGGCCACGACGTTCTGCGCCAGCGCCTGGTAGACCTCCGACCAGTTCACGGTCGTGGGCCGGGCCCCCATCGCCTTGAAGGTCTCGATCCACATCTGGTTCGGCGGCACGCGCACGGTGAGGCCGGCGATGTCGGCCGGCGTGCGGATCGGCTTGTCGGCGATCATGTCCCGATCACCGAAGAAATTGTTGAAGGAGATGACGCGAAAGCCGGCCTTCTGCAGCTTCTGCTCGATCCCCTTGAACCAGTCGCTGGCCAGGATCTTCTGGAAGTCCTCGGGCTTGTCGAGGAGATAGGGGCCGTTCAGGATGCCGACATCGGGCACGAAATCCGAAAGATAGCCGGGGTCCGTGATGTTCATCACGTTGGCCCCCTGGCGCATCATCTCGTTCACCTCCTTGCCCGAGCCGAGCTGCTCCCCCGGGAACACGGAGATCTGGACGCGGCCGTTGGTGCGCTCGCCGACATTCTTCGCGAAATACTCGGCGGCGAGGTTCGCGGGCTCGGTCGTCGAGAGCGAGTGGGCGAGCTTGATGGTGTAGTCGGCCGCGCTGGCGCTGCCCGCGCCCAGGCACAGTGCGAGCACGAGGCCCGGAAGGATGCGCATCGGTCGTTTCTCCCTGATCATTTGTCGTGGCGGGCCGGTACCTGGCCGGCCGGCCGTCACATGGCCGCCGGTCGCGTGAACTCCCGGACCTGGGTGGCGCCCGCATAGAGGATCTTCTTGTGGCGCTCCAGCATCAGGGCGTGGAAGGCGACGCAGTCGGGATCGAGGTCCGACCGGGGCGTGGGCTCGGGATCGAAATTGCCGTGCTCGTCGGTGCCCCGCACGAGCGTGGCGCTGTCACGGATCTCGGAGGTCTGGCGGACATAGGTGGGGATGTAGCGGATGGCGTAGCCGATGCGCGGATGGTCGGCCCGGTTGGCGTTCGAGCCGTGGAAGAGGCGGACGTGGTGGATCGACATCTCGCCCGGCTGCAGGACGATGTCGACCGCCTCGCTTCTCGTCGACGTCGACGGCGATCTCCTGGCCGCGGCTCAGCATGTTCTCGGAGGCGAAGGTGTCGCGGTGCGCGACCTGCTCGCCCCTGTGGGTGCCGAGGACGACCCGCATGCAGCCGCTCTCGGGCGTGCTCGGCGTGAACGCGACCCAGGCCGTGACGACGTTCGGATGCGACAGGCCCCAATAGGTCGAGTCCTGGTGCCACGAGACAAAGCCCGGATCGCCGGCGGGCTTCCAGAAGAAGCTGGACGCCCAGCACAGGATGTCGGGCCCGAGGATGTCCTCGACCGGATCCAGGATCTCCGGCCGGCGGACCGTCTCGGCGAGCCAGGGAAAGAGCATGTGCGGCTTCTGGTTGGTGCCGCGCGAGAGCTTGCCGCCCTCGCGCCGGGCCAGGTCCTCGAGCCGCTGCCGCAGGCCGGCGATCTCGGGTTCGGCATAGGCCCGGAGCGGAAAGATCGCCCCGTCGCGCTCGAATGCCGCGACCTCGGCCTCGCTGAGACGCTTGCCCATGCGCGGGCCTCCCCTCCCTGCCCCGGACGCCATTGGCGGCCGGCTTGTCGACGGGGCCGATCATGGCGCAGATTGTTTCAACGATGCAAGGATCATCTCGCTGATGAACGGCACCTCCCCGAGAGCGACATTGCGGCAGCAGGATTCGCGCCGCCGCGGCCGGTACAGCGCCCCGGCGCTGGAGAAGGGGCTCGACATGCTCGAGCTGCTGGCGGACGAGGCGCAGGGCCTCACGCCGAACCAGATCGCCGCCCGCCTGGGGCGCTCGATGGGCGAGCTCTTCCGGATGATCGTGGCGCTCGAGGCGCGCGGCTACATCCATCGCAGCGACGACGGGGCGTTCGCGCTGACGCTCCGGCTGTTCGAGCTGGCCCATCGGCATCCGCCGATGGCGCGATTGATGAGCGAGGCGCTACCCCTCATGCGCGAGCTCGCGGCGGCGACCGGCCAGTCCTGCCACCTGGCCGTCTACAATGACGGTCGGATCCTCGTGGTGGCGCAGGCCGAGAGCCCGCGGCCGCGCGGCTTCGTCGTGCGCCTCGGCGCCAGCTTCGGGCTCGTCGACACCGCGTCCGGCCGCGTGCTCGCGGCCTTCCAGGAGCCGACCGAGCGCGAGCGGCGGATGGCCCGGGCCCAAGAGCTCGAGGGCGTGCCCGACGAGGCCCACCTCGCTCGACGCCTGGAGGCGATCGTCGCGGAGGGCCACGAGGCCTCGCCGAGCGACACGACGGTCGGGATCATCGATCTCTGCTTTCCCATTCGCGACCATCGTGGCGCGGCCGTCGCCGCGCTGACGATCCCTTACCTCCAGACCGTCGGCAATCCGCTCGACGAGGCCGCGACAAGCGCCCGTCTGGGGCGTGCAGCCGATCGGCTGTCGGGTCGGATGGGCTTCCATCCAGCCGCTGAGCCGTGAGCAGGAGTTCGGATCAGCCGCCCTCGCGCCCGTCTTGACAGGGCCGGCCGCGATCATCACCCTCTTGGCCAGTTGCTCGAGACAGCGCGCTCCGGCGAAGCGGCCCGCGGCGCCGAGCGATCAGGGAGTGAACCATGCAGCTCAGTCGCGAGGATCTGCTCACGGCCTATCGACGGATGCGGACCATCCGCGACTTCGAGGAGCGGGTGCACGAGGAGTTCTCGGCCGGCAACATCCCGGGATTCGTCCACCTCTACGCCGGCGAGGAGGCGTCCGCCGTCGGCTTCTGCATGCACCTGAACGACAACGACAGGATCGCCTCGACCCATCGCGGGCACGGCCACTGCATCGCCAAGGGCTGCGACGTCAGCGGCATGATGCACGAGATCTTCGGCCGCAAGGACGGGCTCTGCGGCGGCAAGGGCGGCTCGATGCACATCGCCGACCTCAGCCAGGGCATGCTGGGCGCCAACGGCATCGTCGGCGGCGGGCCGCCGCTGATCTGCGGCGCCGCCCTGACCGCCAAGACGCTGAAGACCGGCGGCGTCGCCATCGCCTTCGTCGGCGACGGCGGCTCCAACCAGGGGACGACGCTCGAATCCTACAACCTCGCCACGCGTCTGGAACCTGCCGGCGATCTTCGTCGTCGAGGACAATGGCTACGCCGAATCGACCGCGTCGAACTGGTCGGTCGGCGGCACCCAGGTCGACCGCGCCAAGGGCTTCGGGATGCCGGCCCACGAGGTCGACGGCAGCGACTTCTTCGCCGTCTACGATGTGGCCCGCGAGGTCATCGAGCGCGCCCGGGGCGGCGGCGGCCCGAGCCTCGTCCACGTCAAGCTCAACCGCTATTTCGGGCATTTCGAGGGCGACGCGATGACCTACCGGGCGCCCGACGAGGTCTCGAAGCTGCGGGCGAACAAGGACCCGCTCAAGATCTTCCGCCAGCGGGTGACCGAGGCAGCGCTCCTCGAGGGCGAGGAGCTCGACCAGGTGGACGACGAGATCAAGTCGATGGTCGACCAGGTCACGGTGCACGGCCAAGGCGGCGCCGATGCCGACCGAGGCCGACCTCATGACCGACGTTTACGTCCGCTACTGAGGGGCGCCTCGACATGCCGAAGAAGAGCTATCGCCAAGCGATCAACGAGGCGCTCCGTCAGGAGATGGAGCGCGACCCGCGCGTCATCCTCATGGGCGAGGACATCGCCGGCGGCATGGGCGCGCCGGGCGAGGACGACGCCTGGGGCGGGCCGCTTGGGCGTCACCAAGGGCCTGATGCCGCAGTTCGGCCGGGAGCGCGTGCTCGACACGCCGATCACCGAGAGCGCCTTCATCGGCGCCGCCGTCGGTGCCGCGGCGACCGGGCTCCGGCCCGTGGCCGAGCTGATGTTCGTCGACTTCATGGGCGTCTGCTTCGACCAGATCTACAACCAGGCGGCCAAGTTCAGGTACATGTTCGGCGGCAAGGCGGTGACGCCCGTCGTCATCCGCACGATGTACGGCGCCGGCTTCCGCGCCGCCTCGCAGCACAGCCAGTGCCTCTATCCGCTCTTCACCCACATCCCGGGCCTGAAGGTCGTGCTGCCCTCCAACGCCTATGAGGCGAAGGGCCTGCTGATCCAGGCGATCCGCGACGACGACCCCGTCATCTTCTTCGAGCACAAGGCGATGTACGACGAGGAGGTCGAGGTGCCCGACGACGCCTACACCATCCCCTTCGGCGAGGCCAACGTCACCCGCGAGGGCGACGACGTCACGATCGTCGCCTTCGGCCGCATGGTGAACTTCTCCAACCAGGCGGCCGACAAGCTCGCCAAGGACGGCATCTCCTGCACGGTCGTCGATCCGCGGACGACCTCGCCGCTCGACCGGGACACGATCCTCGAGACCGCGTCGGAGACCGGCCGGCGTCGTGGTCGTCGACGAGGCGCATCCGCGCTGCAGCATGGCGGCCGACATCTCGGCCCTCATTTGCGAGAACTGCTTCGACGACCTCGAGGCGCCGATCAAGTGCGTGACGTCGCCCCACGCGCCGGTGCCGTTCTCGCCGGCGCTCGAGGACCTCTACATTCCCGGCGTCGACGAAGATCGAGGCGGCGGTGCAGGTCGGTGATGGGAAAGGCGAACTGATGGCGGACGATCGAGCCCATCGTCATGCCGAAATGGGGCCTCGCCATGCAGGAGGGCATGCTCGCCCAATGGCATGTCGAGGAGGGCCAGGACATCACGAAGGGCCAGGAGATCGCGGACATCGAGACCTCGAAGATCGCCAACGTCTTCGAGAGCCCGGTGGCCGGCAAGCTCCGGCGAAGGATCGTCCAGGACGGCGAGACGGTGCCGGTCGGCGCGCTCCTCGGCCTCGTCGCCGGCCTCGCGTCGGCGACGCCGAGATCGACGCGCTTCGTCACCGAGTTCCAGGAGAAATTCCGGCTGCGGCCGCGGCCGCAGCGGTGAGCGGCGCCCGAGCCCGAGACGCTCGAGGCCGGCGGGCGCAAGCTGCGCTTTCTCAAGGCTGGGCGATGCCGAGGGCCCGCCGGTCATCTTCGTCCACGGCTTCGGCGGCGACCTCAACAACTGGCTCTTCAACCAGGAGAAGCTCGCCGAGACGCACACGACCTATGCCCTCGACCTCCCGGGACATGGCGGCTCCGCCAAGGAGGTCGGCTCGGCCGATATCGGCGCGCTCTCGGGCGCGGTCCTGGATTTCATGGGCGCGGTCGGCGCCGACAAGGCGCATCTCGTCGGGCACTCGCTCGGCGGCGGCGTATGCCTCGACATCGCCATCAACCATCCGGAGAAGGTGGCGTCGCTGACGATGCTGGCCCCCGCCGGCCTCGGCCCCGAGATCTCGATGGAGTATATCGACGGCTTCATCGCGGCGAATCGGGCCAAGAAGCTGAAGCCCGTGCTCGAGATGCTCGTGGCCAGGCCGGAGCTGGTGACGCGCGAGATGGTCGAGGACGTCCTCAAGTTCAAGCGAATGGACGGCGTGACGGACGCGCTCAACAGGATCGCCACGGCCGCCTTCGCCGGCGGCCAGCAGACGCTCGATCTGGCGCCGAGGCTCGGCGAGCTGAAGGTGCCGGCGCAGATCGTCTGGGGCCGACAGGACCGCATCCTCCCGTCGCGCCACGCCGAGGCCGCGCCATCGGGCATCAAGGTGACGGTGCTCGACGATGCCGGTCACCTCGTCCACATGGAGAAGGCGGCCGAGGTCAACGAGCTCATCCTCGGCCTCGCCGGCTGATCCGCCCCTTTTTCAACCGCGACGGTTCAGAGGTAGCGCGCCCCGCGCGGTACCGTTTTCAGGAAACGACAAGGAATGTCCACCTTCAGCTGCCACTGGGGTGCGCCTGACCCCGGAGGCCAACGCAGGTCCGCGCCGTCCCAAGGCTTCCCGCCCGGTAAATAGGTGTAACCGCCCAAATCAAACTGCCCAGCCTGGATAGGCTGGGTGAATTCAAAGACGTCGACGCCATGCACGAGATACTCCCGGCCAAGTCTATTGTCGAACCCTAATATCTGTTCAAAATCCTCTGGGCTTTTGCCGACCAGGAAAATCTCCGACGTGAACCATCCGGTGATCTTTTTGACAAGAGCCGGATTGCGGCTCGGATCGTGCGGGACTACTTTGAGTGGTCGATATGGACGAGGGCGATTTATCGCGTCAAGTGCAAGCGCTATCTGCTTTTTGGTGTGATCCCAAGCCATCTACCAGCTCCCGGCTCATGCTGACCAGTTGACTGTTTCTGCTTCTGCTCGGATCATCGCGCCTCGCCGGCTGACGGGCCCGACGCCTGTCCCGTGGCATCTGGGCGGCAGGCCCTCGGCCGGCGCCCGGGCATCGCTTCCGGCTCAGATGTCGAACGGCTCGCCCGGGGTGGCGATCTTAACCTGACCGCGCGTCACCCGACGCTGCGAAGTCCTGGGGGTCGCCGGTCAGAAGGTCGAAGGTGCCCCAGTGGATCGGCACGATCAGCTCGAGGTCGAGCAGCTCGTTGCAGGCCAGCGCCGCGGTCTCCGGGCCCATGGTGAAGCGGTCGCCGATCGGGATGAGCCCGATCGAGGGCTTATGGATCCGCTGGATCAGCGCCATGTCGGAGAAGATGGCCGTGTCGCCCGCATGGTAGAGGCTGGTGGCGTCGGCCTTGATCACGAAGCCCGCGGGGTCGCCCATCGTCACCGGGACGCCGTCCTTGATGATGGCGGAGCTGTGGAACGCCGGCACCATGCAGTAGCGCACGCCCGCCTGCTCGATGCAGCCGCCGGTGTTCATCGGCTGCAGCTTCTCCACCCCCTGGCCGCCCAGCCACATGCAGATCTCGTACTGGGCGATGAGCGTGGCGGCGTATTTCTTCGCGAGCCGCGCCGCGTCGCCGATGTGGTCCTCGTGGCCGTGGGTCAGGACGATCGTGTCGACCGCCGTCACCCGCTCCTCGTAGCCCGCGGGGAATTTTCCGTTTCCGGTCCAGAACGGGTCGATCAGGATGCTCTGGGTCGCCGTCTCGAGATGGAAGGCCGAATGGCCGAGCCAGGTGAGTTGCACTGCGGTCCTCCTTGAGCGCTAGAGGCGGTAACTTCGGCGCACCGAGGGGCACGCCGTTACCGTAAACGGGTACTTAACCCTAACGCCCGCCGCTGTGCAGTCGTCTCTCCCGCGGCAAGGTGGGACGCAAGGCCGGAGGCCGGCCCCTGGACCACGAAGGCGATAGGGAGACGACAATGCCCAAGACCGCGTTGGTCGGCGCGCTGGCGCTGACCGCATGGCTGGCCGTGCCGGCGCTGGCGGCCAGTGTCGAGGTCAACCGCGGCTCCAGCCCGACGGCGGCCGGAGGCGTGACGGTGCTGCGGGGAGAGGTGCCACGGTCGCCAGCGGCGGAGCCGCCGGCCGGGGAGTCGGCGACGGGCCCGACGACGCTCGCCGGGGACAAGGTCTGGTTCGTCGACGACGGCAGGCTCGTCGGCTGCCGGCTCGTCAACACCGTCATGGTCGGCGTTCGCGCCGTGGAATGCGCCGGCAGGCGCGTGCCGATCGACCGGCTCCGCTAGAGCCGTGACATCCGGGCGACAGCGGCGCCGAGAAAGCCTCCCGCTCTTTCCGAGGGGCTGACCCGCGGAAGGATCACGATGCCGCGCGAAATCGCCGCGGCCCAAGGGAAAAGACCCGCAACTGCAACAGGCGGCGTAGGCCCAGCCCCTAAATGCCGCTGCCCGTGTAACATTCTGCAACAGAAGTTGAGTGGTGAGTAGCGGGGGCTCTGCCTACGTTCCGCCATGCGTGATGCTCAGTGAAGTTGTTGCTGGTCGCATCGAGTGTGAAGTCGACCAGCCGGAACGAACGAGAGCAGCGCGCGATGCGACCGCCTTCATGGAGGAGGTCCCCTGCCCGGGACCGCGGCGGTGCATCGATGGGACGAGGAGCATCTGACGATCCTTGGCGCGTGCGCGAGCGTTTGTCGACGGCGATCGCTCACATCCTCTCGGGCGCGCCGAGGACAGACGTCCGATGCCCCAGCCAGGCAGAATCGGGACTTGACGAGATGACCATGCAGGGACCCACGCCGAGCGTGAACAGAGCCTTGCCCATGCGGGTGGGTGGCTTCGCTACCTTGGCCGAGGGGCTGGACTATGCCGCGCAGGGCGAGACCGGCGTCAATTTCTTCTCGTCCCGCGGCGAGCTGGAACGCGCCCTTCCCTACCGCGAGCTGCGCGAGCGCGCGGTGGCGCTGGCCTCGCGTCTCCCGTCGGCGGGCCTGAAGCGCGGCGACCGGGTCGGCGTGATCGCCGATACCACACCCGACTTCCTGACCGTCTTCTTCGGCTGCCAGTATGCCGGCATGGTGCCGATCCCCCTGCCCCTGTCGGTGAATTTCGGCGGGCAGAGCGCCTATGTCGAGCGCCTGCGCGGCATGCTGGCCAGCGCCGACGCCCGTGCCGCGATCGGCGCCGAGGAGCTGATCCCGACGCTGGCCGAGGCGGTCGGCCCTGTCGCCGACGTCGTGGTCGCCACGGTGGATACCCTGATGGAGCTGCCGGAGAGTGGCCTCCCTCTGGCGCCCCTGACGCAGCGCGAGCCCTGCTACATACAATATTCCTCGGGCAGCACGAGCCTGCCCCGCGGTGTGCTCGTCACGCAGCGCGCGATCACCGCCAACGCGCAGGCGATCGCCATCCAGGGCCTGGACGTGCGCGAGGGCGACCGCTGCACCTCGTGGCTGCCGCTCTACCACGACATGGGCCTCGTCGGCTGCTGCCTCACGCCCGTGCTGGCGCAGTTCTCGGTCGACTATATCCCGACGACCGGCTTCGCCCGGCGTCCGCTGGTCTGGCTCAAGGTCATGTCCGAGCAGCGCGGGACCGTGTCGTTCAGCCCGACCTTCGGCTACGAGCTCTGCGCCCGGCGCGCCGCCGGCGGCGCCGGCCGGGACCTGGATCTCAGCCACTGGCGGGTCGCCGGGATCGGCGGCGAGATGATCCGCACCAAGGCCCTCAACGAGTTCGCCCAGACCTTCGCCGCCTCCGGCTTCGACCCCAAGGCGTTCCTCCCGAGCTATGGCCTGGCGGAGGCGACGCTGGCCGTCACCTTCGCGCCGCGGGGCCGGGGCGTCACGACCGACCTGGTCGAGCAGGGCGAGGCCTTCGAGCGCGGGCGTCGGGCGATCCCGGCGTCCGACTGCGCCGACCGGCCGGGCCGCCGCACGCGCGCCTTCGTGAACTGCGGCCGGCCGATGCAGGGCTACAAGGTCGAGATCCGGGACGATCTCAACCGCCGCCTGCCCGACCGTATCGTCGGCCGGGTCTGCATCCACGGTCCCAGCCTGATGACCGGCTACTTCCGCAATCCCGAGGCGACCCGCAGCGTCATGCTGCCGCGCGGCTGGCTCGACACCGGCGACATGGGCTACATGGTCGAGGGCGAGCTGATCATCACCGGGCGCAGCAAGGACCTGATCATCTTCAGCGGCCGCAACATCTGGCCGCAGGACCTCGAATGGGCGGTCGAGCGGGTCGAGGGCGTGCGGGCCGGCGACGTCGCGGCCTTCGGCGTCACCGGCGACGACGACCGGGAGCGGGTCGTGGTCATCGTCCAGTGCCGGACCACCGACCCGATGGCCCAGGCGGAGCTGCGCCGCGAGGTCCACAGCGCGGTCCACCGGACGGCCGGCGTCGACTGCGAGGTCGTCCTGGCCCCGCCCCGCTCGCTGACCTTCACCACGTCCGGCAAGCTCAGCCGCGCCGCCGCCAAGGCGAAGCTGCTGAGCGGCACGATCCGGGACGTGGCCGACCTCCCGGATCTCGTGGAGCCGCCGGCCGAGTACGGCCTGCTCGCCGTCGCCAGCTGAGAGCCGCCACTCTCTGGCCTCTGCCTCTTCGGCGCATCAGGGCCTCGTCGCCGTCACCGGCGGCACCGGATTCATCGGTCGTCGCCTGGTCTCGCGGCTGCGGGCCGTGGGCATCCCCGTTCGGGCGCTGGCGCGACGGCCGGCCGCCGCCGGGCTGGGGCCGGGCGTCGGAGGTCGTGCGCGGCGACCTCGCCGATCGGCGGGCGGTCGACGAGCTCGTGCGCGGCGCCGCGGTGGTCGTCCACGCCGCCGGCATCGTGAGCGCCAGCCATGTCGCCGACTATCATCGAGCCAATGCCCTGGGGACGGAAGCGGTCGTGCGGGCGATGCTGGATGCCGCCGGCCCCGGCCGGCTCGTGCTCGTGTCGTCGCTCGCCGCCCGGGAGCCGGGCGTTTCCGCCTATGCGCGGAGCAAGCTCGCCGGCGAGGCGATCGTCCTTCGTGATGCGGAGGCGCTCCGGGCCGTCATCGTCAGGCCGCCCGCGGTCTACGGGCCGGGCGACCGGGCCACGCTCCCCTTGTTCTCGGCCATGAGCCGTGGGCTGCTCGTGGTCCCCGGGGCGCGGACCACCCGCTTCTCGATGCTCTTCGTCGACGATCTGGCCGAGCTTCTGGCCAGGCTCGTCGCGGGGCCGGTCGCTCCGGGAGCGCTGATGGAGCCCGACGACGGGACGGCCGGCGGCTACGGCTGGGCGGACGTGGCGGCGATCGCCCAGGCCGCCCTCGGAAGACGCGTGCGCTTGATCGATCCGCCAAGGGCGATCATATGGCCAGTCGCGGTCGGGTCCGAGATCGTGGCACGGCTGGCGGGTGGGCCGCCGTTTCTCGGCCGGGAGAAGCTGGGCGAGCTGCTTCACGAGGACTGGGTCGCGTCCGGCGGGACGAGCCCGGCCCTCGGGTGGGCGCCGACGGTGCGGCTCGCGGACGGCTTTCGGACCACGATGGCCTGGTATAAGCAGGCCGGATGGCTCTGATGCCGGCCACGAAGCCCGGCGGGCCGAGCCCGAGAGCCCAAGGGAGTGGATCGGCGATGGTGACGTCCGACGACCCGATCTTTCGAGAGATCTGCGGCCTCGCCGTGCGCTATGCGCCGCCCGGCGCCGAGCTGCTGCCGACGACGGAGCTGGCGACGGAGATGAACATCAATTCCGTGGCGGCCATGGACCTGGTGATGGAGATCGAGGACAAGTACGGGATCGACGTGCCCATGAACCAGATCTCGGAGCTGCGCAGCCTCGGCGATCTCGTGGGCCTCGTCCGCCAGCAGATCGAGGCGCATTGAGCCGATGGACATCTTCGACAAGTACGCGCTGCTCGCCGGCCGGCACGACAAGGTTCTCCAGCACGGCGTCGATCCGTTCGGCGTCAGCCTCGACGAGATCCTCTCGCCGACCGAGGCGCGGATCGGCGGGCGCCACACGATCCTGGTCGGCACCAACAACTATCTCGGGCTGACCTTCGATCGGGCCTGCATCGACGCCGCGGTCGAGGCCGTGGTCGCGCAGGGGACCGGCACCACCGGCTCGCGGATCGCCAACGGCACCTACGCCGGGCATCGGGATCTCGAGACGGCCATGGCCCGGTTCCTCGGGCGCCGCTCCTGCATGGTCTTCACGACCGGCTACCAGGCCAATCTCGGGATGATCGTGGGCCTGGCGGGCGCCCGCGACGTCATCCTCCTCGATTCCGATTCGCACTCCTCCATCTATGACGGCTGCCGGCTGTCGGGTGCCAAGGTCATCCGCTTCCGTCACAACGACCCCGAGGATCTGGACAAGCGCCTGGCGCGGCAGGAGGAAGGCGACTGCCGCCTCGTGATCGTCGAGGGGCTGTACAGCATGCTCGGCGATGTGGCGCCGCTGAAGGAGCTGGTCGAGGTCAAGAAGAGGCACGGCGCCTATATCCTGGTCGACGAGGCCCACTCGTTCGGCGTGTACGGCGAGCGCGGACGCGGGGTGGGCGAGGCCCAGGGGGTCGACGACGAGGTCGACTTCGTGGCCGGCACGTTCAGCAAGAGCCTCGGCGCCGTGGGCGGGTTCGGCGCCTCGAGCCATCCCAAGTTCGACGTCCTGCGCTATTGCTCGCGGCCTTACATGTTCACGGCCTCGCCCAGCCCTGCGAGCATCGCGTCGGTCAGGGTGGCGCTGGAGCGCATCGCGGCCGAGCCCGAGCTGCGCACCCGCATCTGGGCCAATGCGCGCCAGCTGCACGCGGGTCTCTCCGATCTGGGCTTCGAGATCTGCTCGCCCGAGAGCCCGGTCGTGGCCGTCCGGCTGCCCGACGAGAAGACCGTGGTGTACGCCTGGAACCGCCTGCTGGAGCAGGGCGTCTACGTCAATCTCGCCGTGCCGCCCGGGACCCCCGGCGGCGTGTGCCTGCTCCGCTGCAGCGTCTCCGCCGCCCACCGGCCCGAGCAGATCGCCCTGGTCTGCGAGCGCTTCGGCCGGGTCGCCGCGGAGCTCGGGATCCGGCCCCACCGGAGCGAGACGATGTCGGCCCCGCGAGCCGTAGGCTGACCCGCTACCGAAAGGCCCCTTTCCGGTACAGGCGCCAGAACTGCACGATGGCGCCGGCAATCGGGTGGCGGCGCTGCCATGGCGTGACGGTCACGGCGACCCCCGAGTGGCGCGAGATCTTCCAGGCCAGATAGTCGGCGCCGCCGTCGAAGGTGAAGGACGCCTTGAGGAGCCGCAGGACGGACCAGGCCTTGCCTCTGAAGGCGCCGGCGCCGCCAGGCGCGGGCACCTCGTAGCGTGGCCGCGGCATCGGGCACGGGCAGGTCCGTCTGCAGCGCCTCCATCAGGCGATCGTAGCGCCCGGAGCTCGCCTCGTAGAGCTGTGCGGCACGATGCGGCTTCTCCGCCCGAAGCTCCGTCCGATAGGTCGCCTCGAACGCGCGTGTCCAAAAGACGGCCGGCTGCAACGCTGGCCCGAGCAGCGGCCGCACGGCACCGGCCAAGGTCCAGACCGCGTTGGCCAGCACTCGGGAGATCCGGGCCGCCGTCGCTTCGTCCTTTGCCCAGACGAGCCCGGTGGGCTGGGCGAAGCGCGCCCAGAAGTAGGGATTGTCGGTAGCCGGCGAGACCAGCCTTTCCAGCTGATCGAGGCCGACGGTGGCGTACTTCGCGCGCAGCCGGGCGGTGCCCAGCGCCGTCTCGATATAGTAGACATTGGGCGGAACCCGGCGATTGAGCCAGCGCATGACCCGGCTCTTGTGGAGCGCCTCGTAGCTCTCGGCCACCAGATAGAGATCGACCAGCTTTCCCTCGACCGCCCCGTCGCGAAGGGCGCTGCCGTAGAAGAGGACGGCCACGATGGCGTGGCCGTGCCTCGCCCGCGCGGCGTCGGCCAAGGCTCGGACCTCGGCGGGCGCAGCGGTCGACATCTCGCTCAGGACAAGGGCGCGGACCGCCTCGCGAGCGGCTGCCGACTCAGAGACGGACGAATCGCACGACATCGGGAGCGGTCAGGACGAGCGGCGAGTTGTGACCGGCCGAGAAATACTCGCCGTCGATGGTGAATGGCCCGGCCAAGCGCAGGGCCACCCGGTCGGCATCGCGGCTGAAATAGCCGGGCTCCGGAAGGGTGGAGCGGTCGTGGCCATAGAGGACGCGCCAGGCGGAGCGGAGCATGCGGGCCGGCGGATAGCCGACGCTCGTGTAGCGAAGGGCCCTGCCGCGGAGGTTCCAGAAGGGATGGGAGCGAAGGACCAGCCGGTCCAGCGTCGTCGCCAGGAGAAGAAGCTCGCGCTGCCGCCTCGTCTCGCCGTCGATTTCGGCCTCGACCTCGACACCCTCGAGCATCCCCGCGGGCTTCCTCCCTACCGCCCAGCCCGCGAGCAGCTTCACCAGGGTCGTCACATTGGCCCACTCTCCTTTGAAACCCATGGTGTGGACCGACTGCTTGCAGAGCCGGATGGCATCGAAGATCCCGGCGGCGCCGAAGAACATGCCCCGTTGCGGGGGCGTGCCGAGCGCCCCGGACACGCGGAGCGGCCGGCGGGGGACGATGTGAGCGTCCAGGGCGCCCGAGCGGGCGGCGGCGAGAAGGCGGTCGAGCGAGGCGGGCCCGCCGCCGCGCAGCCCACAATCCTTGGCCGTCATGTTCGCCATGCCGCGCGGGAGGATCGCCACGAGCGGCAGGTCGGCGAACGGGCGGTCCTCGAGGAGCGCCGTCAGCACGCCCTGGACGGTGCCGTCGCCGCCGTTGACCAGGACGAGCCCCGCCTCCCGACGGGCCAGCTCGCGGACGAGCTCGCCCGGATCGGTGCCCGCCGCGAAGTCGACCTCGACCACGTCGCCGGCGCCGCGCAGCCTGTCCCGCAGAGGAGCAGCGCCCCGCCTGTTGCGCTCGCTGCGGGTATTGTGGATCACGCCGATCAACATGGCTCAGGCTGGCCGCGTCTGGAGCCCCGCGCCGCGCAGCCGGGCCGCGAGCAGCTCGGGAGCGCCACTCAGCCACAAGACCACGAGGGCCAAGACGCAGGGCGAGATCCAGGCGGCAAGGACCGGATCGACGAGGCCGACCTCGCCCAGCGCCAGAAGGACCCCGTGCGTGATGATCGTCGTGAAGCCGATGGCGAGGCTGCGGACGAAGAGCGGCAGGATCATCCCGGTCCGGCTGAACCGTCGGATCAGGCCGAAGACGAGGAAGAGCATCAGGGCGGGAAGGGCGGTGCCGGCGATGCGCGCATGGAGCCAGGTCCGATAGGCGTCCGCCGAGCCGACCCCATAGCCGTGGTGCCTCACGATGTCGGCGAGGTCCAGGACGCCCAGCTCACGCGGGAGCTTGGCCATGAGCTCGATCTTGTCGAGCGGTATCGTGACCGGCCAGAAGAGCTTCGCCTGCTCGGTCGGCGGTGCCGTGCTGGCCGGCCGACGAACCACCCCTTCGAGCTCCCACCCTCCGGGCACCAGCTCGACGTGGCGGGCGAAGATCTGCTCGATCAGCAGGCCGGTCTTGTCGCGGCGAAAGATGCGCACATCGTCGATCCTGCCGCCGGCGATGGCGTCCGCCGGCAGGCGCAGGATGTCCGTGCCGCTGCGCACCCAGATGCCATCGCTGGACGGGCCGCTGGTGCGGCTGAACTCGCTCACGCGGAGCGCCCGCAGCTCGGGCACGGTGGCCGGGATGCCGAAATCGTCGATCGCGAACTTCCCGACCATCAGGGCCAGAGCCATGGGCAGAAGACGGGCGATCGTGCCGGCCCTGGATACCCCGGACGCCCAGATGACGACGAGCTCGCTGCGACGGATCAGCTCCATGGCCGTGAAGAGCGCCGCCACGAGCGTCACGAGGGGCAGGATCTCGGTCAGCAGGGAGGGCATGCGGATCACCGCGTACTGGGCCAGCGCCATGGAGGTGCCATCGGTGCGCCGCAGCACGCGGCTGCCCACGTCCAGGAGATCGAAGAGGAGCGCGAAGCCGCTGGCGGCGATCAGGACGACGACGAACCGCCGGAGAAACATCTTGTTGAGATAGAGGGTGAGACGGCTCATGGGCGTACGGCGTCACCGCGCCCGAGCCTGGCCAGCCGGTCCGCCACGGCCTCGACCAGCGCCTCGATCGGGCGGCTGCCGCTCGACCGGGGGACACGGCTGGCCTTGACCCATGAGAGGACCAGCCCGAGGGCGAGGAAGATCAGGAACGGCACCCAGAGGCCCAGCCAGCTCGGGATCTTGCCGTCGTCGGCCATCGACTCCCCGAACTGAAGAATCTGATTGTAGCTCAGGAGGATCGAGATACCGGCGAGGATCCCGTAGGAGCGCAGCGAGCGCCGTCGGGCGATGGCGAGCGGCACGGCGATAAGGGGAAGGACGAGCGTCGAGACGATCCTGACCAGACGCCCATTGAGCTCGGACGCGATCTCCTCGGGGCGGATGCCCGGAAGCGAGCGGCCCCGCGATGCCCAGAGCTCGGGGATCGTCATCTCGCGCTCGTCCTCGCCGCGCGGCCGAAAGGCCTGGGGCTCGGCGCCCTTCATGTCGGTGAGAAAGCTCTTGAAATGCACGCTGGCCCCGCCCTTGAGCGGCGCACCCTGCTCGTCGACGTCCTTCGCCGGCACGATCTGCTGCACGCCCTCGCCCAGGCTCAGCCTGAGCGGTTGGGCACCCTCCGCGGGCAGCACGTTGCCCCGCTCCGCCGTGACCGTCATCGTGTTGCCGGTGTCCTCGCGACTGTAGAGGAAGAGCCCGGTGAAGCTGCCTTGGTCGCTGCCCAGCGAATCGACGCTGTAGGTGGTGTCGTTGAGCGTCACGAAGGACTTGTCGTGCAGCAAGGCCTGGAAGGAGACGTTCGAGAGGGCGAAGAGCGCCGCCCGATAGGCGTAGCGGCTGTAGGGCTGCAGATAGGACAAGAGGGCCGTGTTGACGACGAGCAGCAGCACCGAGAGGCCGAGCAAAGGGCGGAGCACGCCCTGAAGGCCGATGCCCGACGCCGTCATGGCGTCGAGCTCGCCGTCGCGGGACAGCCTGCTCACCGTGAGGAGGATGGCGATGAAGAACGCCGCCGGCACGGCCAGGCTCAGATAGTGAGGCATCAGGTAGCCCATCATCTCGAAGATGACGAGCAGGCTGCCGCGCCATCCGACGACGATGTCCACCACCCGGAGCATCCGTTCCGCCAGCAGCGCGAAGAGCGCCACGAGCAGGATCGAGACGGTCGGGCGGGCCACCTGGCTCGTGATGTAGCGGCTGTAGACGGTCATCGCTCGGAGCGGCTCTCAGTCGGCGATCGACACCGGAGCGTCGCGGCAAGGGAAGATCCAGGCTCTTACCCCAGGCAGACCCGTCATGGCTAGGCGGCCGGCTCGAGCGAGACATGGCCGGGCTCCGCGCCGCCGGCGATCGTGGCGCGCATGACGCTGGTGACGGTCATGGCTTCCGGATCGAAGCGTCGCGTCTCGACGTCGATCGCGAGACCCGAGCCCCCTCTGCGCGGCAGGAGATCGAGCAACAGGTAGCCGCCGCTCGTCGAGGCGCTCTCGCCGCGCAGGGAGGCCGAGGGTGCCCCCAGCACCGGAACGGCCTCTTCGGGGCCCGGCAGCCCGCCCACATTCAGCACGTGCTCGTGCCCGCAGAGCACCAGGTCGGCGCCCGCCCGCCGCAGGACGTTGCGGAAGCCACGCGCGTCGACCAGACGCTTGCGTCGGTGGCTCCAGCCGTGGACCGGCGGGTGGTGCAGCAGGACGACCACCGGCCGACCCCGGGCACGTATGTCGAGAAGGACGCGCTCGAGCCCCGTGAGCTGGTCCGTGCCGAGGCGCCCGGTGGCATAGCCCGCCGGCGACGGCGTGGCCGTCGACAGGGCGACCAGGGTCAGCGGGCCGACCTCGCGCACGAACGGGAAGGACGGCATCGTCCCGGCGGCGGCACAGCCCATGTAGGCCGACCAGAGCGGCCAGCCCTGCCGAGCGGCACCCGGCACATAAGCGTCGTGGTTGCCGGGGATGACGGTCACCCGCTCCGGCGGCCCGAGTTCGCCCCAGCCACGCGGCGGTCTCGACGAACTCGGCGGCGAGCGAGATGTTGCAGAGATCGCCCGTGACGACGATGTGGTCGACCTCGTTCCGGCGGATGTCGGCCAGCACCGCATCGAGGACCTCCAGGCGATGGCGGTATCGGCGATAGCGCTGCCACGAGACGTAGCCCAGCGCCCGCTTGCTCACGAGATCCCTCGCCCGCACCGGGGGCAGCGGCGGCAGGTGAATGTCGGTGAGGTGGGCGATGCGGACCATGGCTTCCCGGGTCAAGGCGCGACGGGCGCTCAAGCCGTCCCGCGCGCCCTGAGGATCCGCTCGACCAGCTCCAGATCCTCGGGCTTGTCGACGTCGATCGCCGCCTCCGCGATCTGGAGGGGAACGGCCACGGCCCGGCAGCCCATGATGTGCGAGATCCTGGCCACCGCCTGGTCCAGGGTCAGCCGGCGGGACAGGTAGGCCAGGAGAGCGCCCCAGCCGAAGGCCCTGGCGATCCGCCAGGGCCGCTTGCGGTCCTGCTCGACACGGCGCCAGAAGACAACCGCGTCGATGCCGCGGGGCGTGAGGATGGCGAAGAGGTTGGCGCCCGAGTACCGCTCGCCCCGGAAGTGCCAGAACGTCCGCCGGCTCTCGGGATAGGTGCCGAGGATGGCGGTGGCGGTGGCGAGGCCGGCGGCGACGTCGGCGCCGCTGGCGACGGCCGCGACGCAGAAGGCGTCGATGATCGCCTCGGAGAGAAGGGCGTGGTCGGCCGTCGTCACCAGGACCGGGAACGTCCCCAGCCGCTCGAGGGCGGCGCGCACGCTCAGGCTCGGCGAGGCCTCTGCGGACATGCCCAGGCAGCGCCCGCTCTCCAGGAGCGGGGCGAGCCGGGGCAAGGTCCCCATCAGCCCGGGCTCGTCGAGGACGACGAGGATGCGGCCGATCCAGGGGCTCGCCGCCAGCGCCTCGACGACGCGCACCAGCATGGGCACGCCGCCCGCCGTGACGAGGCATTTGTGCCGGGCGCCGCGGAAGGCCGCGACGGGGTCGGCGCCGCCCCGGCTGCCGGCGAGAACGACCGCGTCGAAGGTCGGCCCGGCCGCCTTCACACCAGAGGCTTCTCGTAGATGCGATAGGTCTTGTAGGGCTTGGCGCCGACGGCTGTGATCATGTCGCGCATCGGCTGGTTGTTCTCGAGGATCCAGGACAGCTCGGAACCCCTCATCCCTTTCGAGCGATGGTACTCGTAGACCCTGCCGATCACACCCAGGGCCAGCGCCGCCCCTTTGGCGGTGCCCTGATACCTCTTGCGCACACCCATGAGCGGCATCCGCCCCTCGGTCAGGCCCCGCACCTTGAGGCGCCACAGCAGCTTCGCCCAGCCGAAGGGAAGCAGGCGACCGTCGAGATCCTTGATGGCGACGTTGAGGTTCGGCAGCGTCACGACCATGGCGGCCGGCTCGCCATTGACCTCGCCGATCGCGAACCAGTCGGGCCCGACCAGGGGGCGAATGCTTTTGGCCATGTATTGGGCCTCGTCCTGCCCGAACGGGATGAAGCCCCAATTGTCTGCCCAGGCATCGTTGAAGATGTCGCAGATGATGCTGACGTCTTCCGCGAAGCGTCGCTTGTCGAGGGGCCGAATACGGACATCGGCCATCCGGTCGAGACGCTCCCTGAGCCGCTTGGCCATCGGCGGAAGCTCGTTAGCCGCGTCAGCCCAGAACGCGATCAGGTCCTTGGCTTTGGAGTAGCCCTGCTCCTCGAGGCGCGGCGCGTAGTAGCGGGGATTGTGCCCCATCATCATGCTGGGGCCGGTCTCGAACCCCTCGACCAGCAGGCCGCACTCGTCGTTGATGGACGGGTTGAAGGGACCGACGGCGCGTCGCATGCCCCGGCCGCGCAACCAGCCCTCGGCCGTCGCGGTCAGCCCGGCGAACACCTCGGCGTCGTCCTCGGCCTCGATGAACCCGAAATGACCCGACGCATCCTGGTGCCGGTCGAGATGCTTCTGATTGATCTGGGCGCTGATCCGCCCGACGCACCGGTCGCCGCGGAAGGCCATCCAGTAGACGATGTCGATGCCCTTGAGGAAGGGGTTCCGCTTCGGATCCAGGTGCTGCTGTCGCTCGAGCAGCAAGCGGATGCACCCACAAGGGGTCGTTCCGGTAGAGCGGCGCCGGCATGGCCAGGAAGCGCTTGAGACCGGCCGGGCCCACTGCCGGCTCGATGCGCAGGTCGGTCACGTCCGGAAACCGTCAGGCGGCGCGGCGACGACGGCGCTCGGCGAACTCTTCCTCGGTCGCGGAAAGCTCGCCCACCCAGGGAAAGCGGCGCCGCTCGGCGCTGTCGTAGCCCAGATTGTGGGCCGTCCGGCTGCGCGGCACCGACCGCGGCTGATCGTAGATCGTCCTGAAGACCCGGTCCCAGAGGCCGCTCGTGATGCCGAAATTGCCCTGCTCGCTGTGAAAGTGGTGGGCCAGGTGGCGCTTCTTGATGTTCCGGAGCCAGCTGTTCCGGGGCGTGAAGGGAAGATGCTGCACGCAATGGCAGAACTCGTAGCCCGCGAAGACCAAGACCCCGGTCGCGAGGGCGGCCGTGGCGCCGGACGCCCCGGCGATCAGCCAGCCGAGCGGCAGCGTGATCACAAACATGGTCGGCAGCGTGGTGTAGAGAGCGCCGAAGAGAACGGACAGGTCGTGCGGGTTCTGGTGATGGTCGTAGTGAATGCGCTTCCAGACCTTGGCAGTCAGTGGCGACTTGTAGAGCAGCGTCGAATGGAGGAGCCACCGGTGAAGAAGGTATTCGACCAGGGGGTAGAGGACGAGCACGGCAACGACGGCAGCCAGCGGGCCGAGCGGGTCCGGGGCGAGCCAGACGGTGAGACCGGCGGCCAGGGCAGCGATCACCAGATAGGTCTGGATCGAATAATGCGTGAAGTAGGCGACGACGAGATCACGCAGAGTCATCTTGTCCAAGAAATACGCACGCCCCGACCAGGGGCCGACCGACCCGAGCATCCGCGATACTCCACCTCGCCCGGCCAAGAGCGCCGAGCGCCTCTTAGCTAAGCGCGACCAACGCCCCGGGCAAGCGGGCCTGCCACTTCGTCGCTCCCGGCAGGCGCCGGCGGGCCCTCGCTAGCCGGGCTGGCGACGCTCGCTCATCAGCCTGCGAATCCTCTCGACTGCCAGACGAAGATCGTCCAGCGGCTTGCGGCCCGCCATCGGGCAATCGGCGCCGATGCGGGTGACGAGGCCGCGCGCCACGAGCGCCCGCACCAGGGCCACCGGATCGCGGGGAAGAGAGAGAAGGCCCTGCGCCGTCGCCCGATCGATCAGGCGACCGATGACATGCTGCTGATGCGGCGTGCCGCGATAGGAGGTGCCTCCGCCCGTCAGCAGCGACAGAGCCCGTGCCACAGGCTCCAGGACGGGCTTGCCCTCGTACCAGCGCGGCAGCTCGAAGACGGCGGTCGGCCGCCCCATCAGCGACGCCTCGGCCAGGGTCTCGGTATCGACGCTCGTCACGATCGCCCGGTCCGCGAGGGCCAGCACCGCCGCCCGCGCGGCCCGCGCCTCCCCCGCCGCCGGCCTGTGCACGTGCACGGCGCAGGATGCGGCACCGGTGACCCGGGCGACGAGGCTCTCGGCGACACCCGGCTCGGCGAGCACGAGCAGCGTGCCGCCCGTCTCCCGCACCTCGGCGCCGGCGACACGGCCGAGCTCCGCCGCCTTGGCCGGGGGGAACAGAAATGGCAGGCGGACGGGTGCCAGGAAGACCGCGCTCCAGGGCCGTGGCTCCGCGCCGATCCGCACCCGCCAAGCCTCCGTCGCGGCGGCCAGCGCGCCGCGATCCATGCCCGCGAGCGGAGCCGTGACCTGGATCACGTTGGGGCGGATCGGCAGCCGCTCGTCGGGGCCGGCCACGATGAGATCGAATACCTCGAACGGAGCGTTCGGGCGGCCGAGATGGACGAGACGGACCACGCCGCCCGACTGCTCGCGAATCCAGCGCGCGACCGGCACGGCAGCGGCGGCGCTCGTGATGACGAGGCCGGGCCAAGGCGGATCGAGCGGGCTGGAGCGCGACCGGTCCAGCCCGCTCAGCGACGGGCCGCGGAGCGTCGGCGGCAGATGCCAGCCGCCCTCCAGGACGAGGCGCTTGGTCTCCCAGGGCCAGCCCAGCGCCTCGGCCAGGCCGATCGCCGGCCCGCCATCCGGCTGATCCGCATCCGCGAGGACCCAGACGGCGGGCGCCCCGGGGTCGGCCACGCGACGGGCGCCGGAGCCATGAACCGCGCCGCCCGCGTCGAGCGCGTCCAGGTGCCAGCTGACGCCCGGCCGCCGCTCGGCCGCCTCGGCCAGCCGCAGATGCCACCAGCCGGCGCTGCCGAGGCCGGCAGCCGCCGTCGCCCGGACCGTGACGAGAAGGAGCTTTCGCGCGCGCACGAAAAGCGCGTCCAGCAGCCAGGCGATATCGGCGGGCGGAACCCGCTCGACGAGGTCGGCCGCCAGAACCGCGTCGACCCGGTCCTCCGGCCATGAGTCGCCGCTGCCGTGCACCCTGAAGGACGCCACATCGGCCACGTCGAGCCCGGCCCGGCCGACGGCTTCCGGGTCGGCGGCGCTGACGACGAGCAGGCTCTCGGTCCCCAGCGAGCGGGCGAGCGCCACGGCGCCCGTGGAGAGCGTGCTCGACGGCGCCTGCGCCGCGTCGGGGCGGTTGGTGGCGAGGCGCCTCTCGAAATCGGGGCTCGGCCGGTCGCGCGTGAAGACCTGGTAGCCCTCCTCGTCGGCCCGATGCTCGAGATCCTCCCAGATGTAGGCGAGCGGGTTCGGGTGATAGGAATAGTCGTTCGGGAAGGGCTGCCAGGGCTGCTGGTGCAGGGCCGTATAGTGCAGGCATCTGGTCAGGCCCTCGACATATTCCTGGTCGCGGGCGTTCCAGTGCGGATCGAGAGGCCCCCACAGCCCGGGCGTGGCCTTGGGCCTGGCGAGCAAGGCATGCTTGTTGCCCGTGGCCGCCGCCGCCCGGTTCCACATCGGGGCCATGCGCTCGCAGTCGATCAGCATCACCGAGGTGTCGCTGGCCGAGATGGAGAGGTAGCCGTGCAGGCCCATCTCGAGGTCGAACATGAGGGCCGGATCGGCCAGATAGATCTGGTCGACGTCGTTGTAGATGGCCTTGCCGGCCCGGCCGGCGAAGTCCGGGATGGCATAGCGGTAGTTGGTGAAGCCGGTACGCCAGCGCCGCCGGTCGAAGCCCCTGATGTTCTTCATCAGGTGGATCTCGTAGGCGCGGGCCGGATCGCGCACCTGCTCGATCGAGTAAAAAAAGATCCGCTCGGCCCGGTATTGGGCCTCTTCCGTGCCCAGGAAGATCCGCACCGGCGGCCTGTCGGACGGCACGACACCGGGCCGAGGCGCCAGCACGACGCAGTCCGGATCGTCGCGATGGAAAGGCCAGGACTCCTCGAGATCAGGGGTCACGCTCGGTGGTTCCGGCAGGAGGGGGTAGCCCGGAGGATGGTCCTCGCAGCAGATGCCGTTTCATAGGTAGCGGATCTTGCGGCGTCAATTTGCCGGATGCGCGCACCCGTCTCAGGCATCGGCCGGGCCCAGGACCGGCTCGGCGGATACCCGGACGGGCAGGGCCACGCCGTCCTCGACGTGGTAGACGCTGTCGGCGATGTCGAGGAACTCGCTGCGGTGGGTGATCGAGAGGATCGTCACATCGCGGCCGAAGGCCCGGATGTTCCGCGTGATGTCGGCCGCGGTCCGCGGATCGAGGGCGCTCGTGACCTCGTCGAGGATCAGGAGGCGCGGCTTGATGGCGAGGGCGCGGGCCAGGGCGATGCGCTGCCGCTGGCCGCCCGAGAGCTTCGAGCCTTTCTCGCCCACAACGGTCTCGAGCTTCAGGGGCAGATCGTCGATAAAGCCCCAGGCTCCGGCCGTCTCGAGGGCGATCCGCAGGTCCTCGTCGGTCACCGAGGCGTCGCCGAGCGTGAGGTTGGCCCGGATCGAATCGTGGAACAGCACGAGCTCCTGCGGCACGTAGCCCACCAGAGCCCGCCAGCTCTTGAGATCGATCTCGGTGAGCGACACGCCGTCGATCAGCACCTCGCCGGACTGCGGCCGATAGAGGCCGAGAACGAGGTCGACCGTCGTCGTCTTGCCTGCGCCGGAAGGGCCGGTGAGGACGACCAGCTCGCCGGCCCCCACGGTCAGCGACAGGCCCTTCAGGACCTCGTGGCCGCCATGGCTGAACCGCACGTCCCGGAGCTCGACCGCCCGCTCGAACCGGGCCTTGCGCCTCCCGGGATTGGGCTCGGGGTTGGCTCGCGCCTCGGCGATCATCTCCTCGGTCGCGTAGTGGGCGCTCTCGAACATCACGGCCTGCTGGTAAGCCTTCTGCACGTTGCCGAGGCTCGAGACGGTCCGGTAGAGGACGAGGCCCACGACCAGGAGTTCGGCGATGGGCATGCTCCAGACGCTGTGGGCGAGCCAGAAGCCGATCCCGAGCAGCACGGCGAAGACGATGTCCTGAACGTTGTTCAGCGTCTCCCTGCTCACCACCTGCCGGCGCAGCGACCGCTTCAGGGCCGCCAGCCGGTCGTCGAACAGCGAGGCGAAGGCCCGCTCCTTGGCCATCGCCTTGACCGGCTTGATGTTGGCCAGCGTATCGCTCAGGAAAACGAGCAGCTCGCGGCTGCGCTGGCTCTGCCGGGAGCCGGCGCGGCGGGCCATCCGGACGAGGAAATGCAGCCCCGCGGCCATCAGGCCGCCGATCACGAACGCCCCGAGGGCGACCCTCCAGTTCACGGCGAGGGCCACGATCGCCGCGACCAGCGCCTGGGCGGCGTTGGTCACGAGCTGGGCCACCATGCGGTAGGACTGGCCGGCGCGATTGGCCTCGAGGCTGGTGAGGTTGGCGATCCTCCCAAGGGGCTGCTGGACCATGAAGCTCCAGCGGACCGCGATCATGCTGTCGATCAGCCGGTGCCGGATGTTGGTCGTCACCTCTGCGGTGGCGTAGCCGACATAGCGCATCGCGAACAGGGTCAGGAGCGAGCGCAGGACGAGCACCAGGATGACAACGGTCAGCAGGGTGCCGAGGTCCGATGACAGCCCGACCGTCCGGAGCACGGACTCGACAGCAGCGCTGAGCGCCGACTTCTTGCCGGTACCCTGGTCGGTCGCGATCGCCACGAGCGGCAGAAGCGTCGCGAATCCCAGGCCCTCGACCACGCTTGCCAGGATCAGGGAGCCGACCACCAGGAAGGAGTTGGCGCCTTCGGCTCTGAAGAAAACTTGAAGAAGGCGCACCATCTCGGCCGACCGACCCTTCCCTCATGCTGAGGCGCACGGCGGCGCCCTCCCACAGATGACCCGCCTGCAGCAGGCGGACAATGGGCCGAGCCGCATCGCGGTCCCGCGACCGCCGGGCTGTTGCCTCACCTCCCGTCGACAGGACCGGCGGGCGTCTGCTCCGCCGCGCCCGCCTCCCGGCCGATGGGGACGGGTTCCGCCGGCTGCTCGCTCAGAACCCACTCCCTGAGGATGGTCTGACCGAGGGCGAGCAGCACCGGGCCGAGAAAGATGCCGAGAAAGCCGAAGGCGAGCGCGCCCCCGACCACGCCCAGGAAGACGAGCAGGAACGAGAGATCGCTGCGGCGGCTGATGAGCCAGGGCTTGAGGAAGTTGTCGACGCCGCTGATGACGAAGGCGCCCCAGACCGCCATGAACACGGCCCAGCCTATCGAGCCCTGGGCGAAAAGCCACACGGAGACGGGAATCCACACGAGCGGCGGCCCCATCGGCAGCAGGGCCAGGAAGAAGGTGACGAACCCGAGGACGAAGGCGCCCTGCAGGCCGACGACCCAGTAGCCGATCGAGGCCAGCAGCGCCTGCGCGATGGCGGTGCCGACGATCCCGTAGACGACGCTCTTGACGGTGCCGCCGGCGATCTCGAGGAAGCGCTCGATCCGGCTGCCGACGATGCGCCGGCCGATCGCCTGCGCCTGGGCCAGCAGGCTCTCGCCGTCACGATAGCAGAAGAAGGCGGCGAGCACGCTCATCGTCACCTCGACGAGGCCGCTGCCCACGCCGAGCCCGGCCTGGATGGCGACGGTGCGGATCGAGGCGACATAGGGCTGGATGATGTCGACGAGGCTTCGCGTGTTGGTGGCGATGTCGGCCCAGAGACCCGCCACATAGGGGCCGATCAGGGGCAGCCCGGCCAGCCACAGCGGCGGGCGCGGCGGGCCCATGACGAGCAGGCTGCGCACGATGTCGATGATCCTGGCGATGCTGTCCGCGGCGCTCGTGCCGACGAGCACGAGCGGCAGGACGAACGCCGTGGCGAGGAGCAGGGTCATGAGGGCGGCGGCGAAGGTACGGCGCCGGCCCAGGGCCTCGGCGAGCTGCCGGTAGAGCGGCCAGGTGGAGTAGGCGAGGACGGTTCCCCAGAGGAGGGCCGAGAGAAAGGGCCGCAGAACCAGAAAGCAGCCGACCACGAGCACCAGGAGCGCGCCGACCCCGATGAGGGGCTCGATGCGGTCGCCGATGCCTCGAGCCCGCTGCGCGCTCCGGAAGGAGGCCACGCCGCGACGCGGCTGAGGTGTCACGATGGCGATCGGCCCTTCAACCGGGCGGCCGGCCCTTGACCTCGATCCCCGCGAGCCGCTCGTAGACCTTCACGACCGCCGAATCGTCCTCGCGGCCATGACCGGCGGCCGCCGCCGCGAGATATTGCTGGTGCGCCGCGGCCGCGAGGGGCAGCGGGAACCGCAGCTCGTGGCCGGTATCGAGCACGATGCCGAGGTCCTTGACGAAGATCTCGACCGCCGACAGCGGCGAGAAGTCCCGGCCGAGGATGTGCGGGACCCGGTTGGTGAACATCCAGGAATTGCCGGCGCTGTTCGAGATCACCTCGAAGAGCGTCGTCGCATCGGCCCCGGCCCGAACGCCGAGCGCCATCGCCTCGCAGGCCGCGGCGATGTGCACGCCGGCCAGATGCTGGTTGATCATCTTGACGGTCGAGCCGATGCCGGGCAGGTCGCCCAGCCGGTAGACCTTGCCCGCCATCGCCTCGAGCGCCTTCTCGGCCGCGGCGAACGCCTCGGGCGCGCCCGAGGCCATGACGGTGAGCTTGCCCGCCTCGGCGCCGACGCGGCCGCCGGAGACCGGGGCGTCGAGCAGGTGGCGACCATCGCCGGCCAGGCGCTCGCCCAGCTGTCTCGCGAAGGCCGGCGCGACCGTGCTGTGGAGCACGATCGTAGCACCCTTGCGGGTTCCGGCCGCAGCACCGCCTTCGCCGAACAGCACCGCCTCCGCCTGCGCCGCGGTCGCGACGACCAGGATCAGGAGACCGGCATCGGCCGCCGCCTCAGCCGGCGTGGTCGCCCCGGACCCGCCGGCTTCCGCGAGCCGGCGAACGGCCGCATCGACGACGTCATAGCCGCTGACGCTCAGGCCCGCCCGCACGAGGTTGACGGCCATCGGCAGGCCCATCGCACCCAGGCCGATGAAGCCGACGGGCCGGTCACCAAGCTCAGCCATCGAGACGCCTCCCCAGTCGCTGCGCCGCCCATCTTCGCAGGCGTGCACCAATAGACACCGGCGCGGTCAGGGACAAGCCGCTGACGTGGATCGCAGGGCGGCGGGCGTCTGCGCCCGGCTCAGCCGGCGAGGACGCGATGCTCGTGGACCGGGATGTTCTGTCGGACCTGCCCGAGATAGGCGAGGTCGATGCGGGCCGTGGCGAAGCCCACGCTGTCCTGCGCCTGCGCCAGGACGTGGCCCCAGGGATCGACGATCATGGAGTGGCCCCAGCAGGAGCGGATCTCGTTGCCTGAGGGATAGGCCCCCCATTGGGCGGAGGCCGCCACATAGGTCTCGGTCTCGATCGCGCGCGAGCGGAGCAGCACCTCCCAATGGTCCTTGCCGGTCTGCAGGGTGAAGGCCGCGGGCACCATGATGACCTGGGCACCCCGGGCGGCGAGCCCGCGATAGAGCTCGCCGAACCGCAGATCGTAGCAGATCGTGCAGCCGACCTTCACGCCCTCGGCCTCGTAGACGACGAGCCGGTCGCCGCGGCCCACGACCGCCGACTCCCGATAGGCCCGCCCGTCGGGCGCCGTGACGTCGAAGAGATGGATCTTGCGGTAGCGGGCGATCTCGTTGCCGCCCCGATCGAACGCCACCGTGGTGTTGTAGACTTGGTCCTTCTCACGCTCGAAGAAGCTGCCGCCGTGAACGAAGACGCCGTGGCTGCGGGCCATGTCCTGAAGGACCTTGTAGGCCTCGCCGCCGGGCAGGGCCTCGGCCGAGGCCTGCCGATCCGGCGTCGTGCCGCCCATGAACGCCCAGACCTCCGGAAGGACCAGAAGATCCGGCCGGTCCTCCCGCACCGCCTCGGCCGCGAGCTTTCGCGCCTGCTCGAGATTGGCGGCCATGTCGTTGACCGAGTTCATCTGAAGGACGCTGATGCGCATCGCCGGGTTCCCCGTGGACCGCTCCGATCCTAGCGGCACGGCGTCCGGCTCGAAAGGTCCGGCCGGCGGCAGGCGTGCTCAGGCCCGGACGATCTCCGACAGGGCGGCGACCGACCTGCTCTCGGGGAAGACGATGCGCTCGACACCGTCCGGCGGCAGCCGCAGATGGTCGACCAGGACGGCCTTCAGGAGGGCGCGGAGGTCGGTCGTCGGCGCCAGATCGCGCCCCTGATAGAGCTTCTCGGCGGCGAGGCCGGGCCAGCGGCCGATCACCCGCCCGCCGTCGATGGCACCGCCTGCGAGGGCGGCGACCGTCGCCGTGCCGTGATCGGTTCCACCCGTGCCGTTCTCCCGGACGGTCCGTCCGAACTCCGTGACGACGACGACGGCGGCTCGATGCCAGGCATCGCCCAGGCCTTCCCGGAGCCTGGCCAGGGCCGAGTCGAGCATTCCCAGCTGACGGGCCAGCCTGCCGTCGCCCGCCCCCTGCCCGACATGGGTGTCCCAGCCGTTCAGCTCCAGCACGGCGACGCGGGCACCGTCGGGCGCGGCCAGCAGCTTGCCGGCCTCGAGCGCCATGGTATCGACCGCCTGGGCGTCGCGCCTCGCCATGCCCGCCATGTCGCCGCCCACGATGTCGTCCGTCATGGAGCGCGTGGCCAAGGCCTCGGCGAACACCGGGCCGAGGGACGCATCGGCCGCGTAGAGCTCCTGCAGCCTCGAAAGGAAATCGGTGTCCGGCTCGGGCAGCGCCGTCGGCGCCCAGCTCGCCACCGGGGTCGCTCCCCTGAGCGTCAGCGGGATCGTCTGGCCGACCGCCAGCCCGATCCGCCGCCCGTCCGCTCCCATGAGCCCCAGGGCCCGGTTGAGCCAGCCGTCGCTGCGCGCATGGGGAGCCACGGCCCCGTTCTCGAGCAGGTCCTGGCCGTCGAAATGCGAGCGCTCGCGATAGGGTGTCGCGACGGCGTGGACGACGAGGAGGTCGCTCGACCGGTACCATCCGTGCAGCGTCTGCAGGGCCGGATGGAGCCCGAACCGGCCGTCGAGATCCAGGAGCCCGCCTGTGGCGCCGGGGTCGGGAAGCGCAAGCCCGCCGCGAGCCGACCTGTAGTCCGGGTCGGCATAGGGTGCCACGGCGCCGAGCCCGTCCATCGCCCCGCGCAGGATGACCGTCACGAAGCGCTCGCTGGTCGGCGCCGCCGCGAGCAGGACCCGCGGCGCCATCAGGCCGGCACCCGCGAGGCAGCAGGCGCCCGTCATCCGCAGGAGCTCACGACGGCTCGTCATGGCGTCGTCTCCGCTGGCCAGGGTCTCATCTCCGCTGGAAGGTCGGGCTGGCGATCAGCATCGCCGTGGCCTCGGCCGCCGAAGGCGCCCGCGCCACCGCCCCGCGCAGCGGCTCTCCCGCCACCGGGCCGAGGCTCGCCTCGAGGACCAGGCGGGCGTCGACCGCGCTGCCGCTCCGTCGCGCCAGCGCCATGGCCCAGTCGGCTCGCTGCAGCAGCCCCTCCGGGGCCAGCCAGCCGGCCGCCGTGTCCGGCCAGCCGGCAGGCGACGGTGCTGCGAAGGGCTGCTGACCGAGGAGCCTGAGCGAGCCCAGCAGGGTGTCGTCCGGAACCTCGACGGGGATCGCCCGGAGCGCCGAGACGACCAGCTCGTTGGGCGACTTGAGCTTGGCGAGGGCCGGCTGCCAGGCCTCGTCCGACAGCACCAGCGATCGTGTGACGGCGCCGAGATCGCCACCGCTATCCAGGAACCTGCGCGCCACGAGGTCGACCAGGCCCGGCGGTGGATCGTCCGCCAGGAGGTGGCGGGACAGCTTGAACGCCAAGTGCCGGGCGGTCGAGGGATGGCTGGCCAGCGCATCCAGGGCTCGCTCGCCCTCCTCGATGCCGCCTTCGGCATAGGGCACACCGAGAAGAGCCTTCCGGCCGGGCTCGTGCGCCCGCTCGCGGAACAGAAACGCGCCATCGTCCCCGATCGACCAGCCGGTCAGGATGCGCGCGAGGGCGGTGACGTCCGCCTGACCATAGCCGCCGCCCACGCCCAGGGTGTGGAGCTCCATGAGCTCGCGGCCGAGATTCTCGTTGAGCCCCTTGCCGCGGCGCACGCCGACGAGCGATCCGGGGCCCACCGAGCGGGCATTGTCGAGATAGAGGAGCATCGCCGGATGCTTGACGACAGCCCCCAGCATGTCGCGGAATCGGCCCGTCACGTAGGGGCGGATCGCCTCGCGCTCAAACGGGCCGACGAGACTTCCGATCACCGGCCTCTGGATCGAGACCGTGAAATGATTGGACCAGAAAAGGACGAGACGCTCGCGAAAGCTCTCGGTCGAGGCGATCTGGGCCCGCGTGCGGGCGATCGCCTCCCGGCGATAGGCCTGGACCATGGCCTTGCGGAGCTGCTGCTTCGCCCCCGGATCGGTATCGGGGCCGCGCACCGCCATGATCCGGGCCATGGCCTGGGCTCCGGTGTCGAAGCCCATCAGCTGCTCGGGCAGGGATCCGGGCCCCTCCAGCTGGCGCAGCACGAAGGCATGCGGATCCGCCGCAGCCGCGGCCAGCTCTCCGCCACGGGCGCCCTGGCCCATCCGGCCCGTCGCGACGAAGGCGTCGGTCAGGGACAAGTCAGAGCTTGCCCATGATCGGCGGCCACCAGCCTTCCCGGACGCCCGGGGGCATCGCGACGGCGGCGTCGACGATGGCTTGATGAAAGACGTTCTGGGTGGCGGACGTCTCGTCCCGCAGATGCGCCAGGGCCTGCTCCAGCGCCGCCTTGTCGAGGGTCGGCGCCTGGATCAGCTTCGAGACGGAGCGGCGGGCCTCGCGAAGCTTGTGGACCTGATCGAGGAGCTGTGCCTTCCGGGCATTGACGGCGGATCGCACCGCCTGCAGACCCTCCGGCGGAAGGTTCTGCGAAAGCCGGCTGACGGCGCGGTCGATGAGGCTGCCCTGGGGTGGCTCGTCCTCGGCGAGCTTGCCGCCCGCGACCAGGCCGGCGACGAAAAGATTGGTCGCGAGCGAGAGCACGAGAAAGCCGAAGAGGGCGATCGCCCAGGATCGGCGAAGGATCACGAGCCGTCTCCGAGCCCCGCGGCCACGCCCTGGAACAGCACCGCGATCTCCGAGGGGGCCGGGTCGGCGCTGGCGACCGTCGCCCGGGCGCTGCCAATCCAGATGCCGAGCAGGAGCGAGGCCGCCAACGTGGCGATGCCCGCGGCGAGGGCCACCCGCGTGGCGTCGAGCAGGTCGGCGAGACTCCGGACCCGCTGTGGCCTGCTCGCCGGAATGGACGCCAGGCGCCGCCGGAGCCCGACGGATGGCTCGACCGGGCCGAGCTCCCGCCGCAGAAACGCCTCCAACCGAGTCTCGTCCATCTTCCCCATCTCCTATTCCTCGGCCGTGCCGAGACGGCTCCTGAGCTCCCGGCGGGCCCTGACGAGGAGCGATTCGACCGCGCCGACGGAGATGTCCATGACCTCCGCAACCTCGGCGTTGCTCAGCCCGCCGGCATAGGTAAGGGCCAGCGCCGTCCGCTGGCGGTCCGGCAAGAGCCGCACGGCGGCCGCCAGCGCTTGCCGCTGCGTCTCGTCGACCAGTCGGATCTCCACCCCGGGCTCCGGGTCCGGCACCTCCGCGGCGACCTCGAGATCGTCGTGCCGCCGGTGCTTGCGGCGCCGGTGCAGGTCGAGGCAGAGGTTGAGCACGACCCGATGCAGCCAGGTGGAAAAGCGCGGCCCGTGAGCCCGCCAGCGCCCGGCGCCGGTCCAGACGCGAACGAAGGCATCCTGGACGATGTCCTCGGCGTCGGCACGGCTCTGCACCATGCGGAAGGCGACTGCGAACGCACGGTCGGTGTGCCGCGCGAGCAGAAGCCGGAAAGCCGCGGCTTCCCCGCCCGCGATCCGCGCCATGAGCACGTCGTCCGAGACATCCGGATCCTCCGTCTCCCGCATGCCGACGCCGCGGAGCCGCCGGTCAGGCCAAGGGGCGGCAGCTATCAGGCAGCTCATCCGAGATCAGCTTGCCGACTTGGCGGGAGCCGGTATCGGCTCGCCGGGCGGATGCCGTGACGCCCGGCCACCGCCCCGGGCCGCGGCCGCCCCTCTGCCACCCCGGCCGCGTGCCGGGTCGACCGGGTCGACGCGCAGGCGCAGGCCTCGCATCCGCCGTGCTTCCCGTGGCCGGGACGGCTCCGCCCGCCTGCCACCGGATCGCCCACCCCGGCACGGGTCCGCCGATCCCCATCTCGCCTCCTCTCGCTCATCGCCCGTGGTCGGCCCGAACCGTGCGCTCCGACATTGACACGCCTCGACGGAGCAAACCCTGCACTGCGGACCCGGTCCGGCCCCCACGCACCTCATGCGCCTTCGAGGCCTCGATTGCATCAGCTGCGGGATGACGCCACTCTCCGCCCCCAGACACGATCGGGAGCCCTGCCATGCTCGAGACAGCGCGGAGCGCCTTGCGGGCGATGTTCGATGCCGCTGTCCAGGCGGCGTTGCCCGGGCATATCCTGCCGGGCAATCTGCCCGACCGACCGAAGGGGCGGACCGTCGTGGTCGGCGCCGGGAAGGCGTCGGCCGCCATGGCGCGCTGCCTCGAGCAGCACTGGGACGGCCCGCTCGAGGGGCTCGTCGTCACGCGCTACGGCCACGCCGTGCCGTGCCAGCGCATCGAGATCGTCGAGGCCGCCCATCCGGTGCCCGATGCAGCCGGCGAGGCCGCCGCGGCCCGCATCCTCGAGCGCGTCGGAGGGCTGGGCGAGGACGATCTGGTCATCGCCCTCGTCTCGGGCGGGGGCTCGGCCCTTCTGGCCCTGCCGGCCCCGGGCCTCACTCTCGAGCACAAACGGACGATCAACCGGGCGCTGCTCCGCTCCGGCGCCAACATTCACGAGATGAACTGCGTGAGGAAGCATCTCTCGGCGATAAAGGGCGGCCGCCTCGCCGCCGCCGCCTTCCCGGCGCGGCTCGTGGCTCTCCTGATCTCGGACGTGCCGGGCGACGATCCGTCGGTCATCGCCTCGGGCCCGACGGTCGCCGACGCGACCACCTTCGCCGAGGCCCGGGCCATTCTCCGCAAATACGATATCGGGGAGCCGGCCGCCGTCCTGGCCCATCTGGACGCTGCCCGGGACGAGACGCCCAAGCCCGGAGACCGGCGGCTCGGCCGGTCGGAGACGGTGATCATCGCCACCCCCCAGCGCTCTCTCGAGGCGGCCGCGGCGGTGGCGCGCGGTCACGGCCTCGAGCCCGTGATCCTGGGCGACGCCATCGAGGGCGAGGCCCGCGAGGTCGCCAAGGTGATGGCCGGTATCGCCCGGCAGGTCGACCGCCACCGCCAGCCGGCGCCGCCGCCCTGCGTGCTGCTGTCCGGCGGGGAGACGACCGTGACGGTCCGGGGCCGTGGCCGGGGCGGGCGCAATGTCGAGTTTCTGCTAGGCCTCGCCGTCGAGCTTCAGGGCCATCCGGCGATCGCCGCGATCGCCGGCGACACGGACGGCATCGACGGTGCCGAGGAGGTGGCGGGCGCCCTCGTTCTCCCCGACACGCTGGCGCGGGCCGCAGCCCGCGGCCTGAACGCTGCGGAACGGCTGGCCGACAATGACGGGCACGGCTTCTTCGAGGCGCTGGGCGATCAGCTCGTCACCGGCCCGACGCTCACCAACGTCAACGACTTCCGGGCCATCCTCGTCGACGCGCGATGAGCGCCGTCCCGGCCCTCATGATCCAGGGCACGGCCTCCGACGCCGGCAAGTCCGTGCTGGTGGCCGGCCTGTGCCGCGCCTTCGCCAAGCGCGGCCTCCGCGTCCGCCCCTTCAAGCCGCAGAACATGAGCAACAACGCGGCGGCCACGGCCGACGGCCACGAGATCGGGCGCGCCCAGGCGCTGCAGGCGCGGGCCTGCGGGGTGGCCGCCAGCGCGCACATGAACCCGGTTCTCCTGAAGCCGGAAGCGGAGGCGCGGGCCCAGCTCGTGCTGCAGGGGCGGGTGCTGGGGTCGCATCGGGCGGTCGACTATCACCGGCTGAAGCCAGAACTCATGCCGGCGGTCCTCGAGAGCTTCGGGATGCTGGCGGAGGAGGCGGACCTCATGCTCTGCGAGGGGGCCGGAAGCCCGGCCGAGGTCAATCTCCGCGAGGGCGACATCGCCAATATGGGCTTCGCCCTCGCCGCCGGCGTCCCCGTGGTGCTGGTCGGCGACGTCGAGCGCGGCGGCGTCATCGCCCAGCTCGTCGGCACGGCGGCGCTGCTCCTGCCGGAGGAGCGCGCCCTGCTGCGCGGCTATATCGTCAACAAGTTCCGGGGCGACCCCCGGCTGTTCGACACGGCCCTGTCGGTCATCGAGGACCGCACCCGCATCCCGGGGCTCGGCGTCGTCCCCTGGCTCGACAGCCTGAGGCACCTGCCCAAGGAGGACTCGCTGGGCCTGGCCGGTCTGGCGCGGGGGTCCGGCCGAGGTGTCCGGATCGTCGTGCCACGCCTGCCGCACATCGCCAATTTCGACGATCTCGATCCGCTTTCGCAGGAGCCGGGGGTCGATCTGGCCGTGGTCGAGCCCGGCACCGCCCTGCCCGGCGACGCCGACCTTTTTCTGTTGCCCGGCAGCAAGGCGACCCTCGCGGATCTGGCTTGCCTGCGCGAGACCGGCTGGGACATCGACATCCTGGCGCACCATCGCCGCGGCGGCCACGTTCTCGGCCTCTGCGGCGGCTACCAGATGCTCGGGCGCTCGATCGACGATCCCATGGGCCTCGAAGGCCGGCGGGGCGAGGTCCCGGGCCTCGGCCTGCTCGATGTCCGGACCTCGCTGCTGGCCGACAAGACGGTCCGTCTCGCCCAGGGCCGGGAGGTGGTCTCGGGCCTGCCCGTCCAGGGCTACGAGATCCATCTCGGCCGCACCGAGGGACCCGACACGGTCCGGCCGATGCTCGAGATCGGCGGCCGGCCGGAGGGGGCGCGAGGCGCCACCGGCCGGGTCATGGGGTGCTATCTGCACGGCATCTTCGCCTGCGACGGGTTCAGGTCCGCCTTTCTCGAGCGGCTGCGCAGCGGCGCCGCCTCGGCCCTCGCCTACGAGGCGCAGGTCGAGGCCGCGCTCGACGAGCTGGCCCGGCATCTCGAGCGCCATCTGGCCGTCGACCGCCTGCTCGCGATCGCCCGCGACCGACCTCAGCCGAGAAGGGCCAGCCCGGCGACGGCGAGCGCGGCCAGCGGCCAGTAGGCCCACGCTGCCAGCCTCAGGGCCCTGTCGATGTCGGCCGGCCCGGCGTCGGCCCGCCCGTCGCCCATCCAGGCATCGTCGACCCGCAGGCCGCCATAGACACGAGGCCCCGCCAGCCTCAGTCCGAGAGCCCCGGCCATGGCCGCCTCGGGCCAGCCAGCGTTGGGCGACCGGTGCCGCCGGGCATCCCGACGGAGCGCCCGCCAGCCGCCGCACGGATCGGCACCGGAAAGCGCCGCGCCACCGACCAGCGCCAGGCCGGTGAGGCGGGCGGGCACGAGGTTCAGGAGATCGTCGGCGCGGGCGCTGGCCCAGCCGAAATGCCGGTAGCGGGCGCTCTCGTGCCCGACCATGCTGTCCAGCGTGTTGACGGCCTTGTAGAGGAGGGCCCCCGGAAGGCCGCCGACGGCGGCGAACAGGAGCGGCGCCACGACGCCGTCGGACAGGTTCTCGGCCAGCAATTCGATCGCCGCCCGGGCGACCCCGTGCCCGTCCAGCGTCTCGGGGTCCCGACCGACGATGCGGGCGACCCGGCGGCGACCCTCGTCGAGGCCCAGGCGAAGGCCGGCGCCGACGTCCCGGACGTGATCCGCCAGGGATCGCCAGGCGATCAGGGTGCTGAGCAGGAGGCCCTCGACCACCCACCCTCCGGGGAGCCCGGAGAGGGCCATCGTCAGCAGCAGGCCGGTGCCGACCGACACCGCCGCCATCGCCAGAAGCAGGAGGCAGCCCGCGACCCGCTGCCGCCATGGCGCCGCGGCCGGGTCGAGGAGGCGGTGCTCGAGCCACGTGGCCAGCTTGCCGATCAGCACGACCGGATGGTCGATCCGTCGGTAGAGCCAGGCCGGCTCGCCCAGCCGGGCGTCGAGCAGCACGGCCAAGGCGAGCGCCAGGGCGTGGCTCTGCAGGGCTGGCAGGGACCCCGCTCCGCCCCGCTAGGGTGCCAGCGCGGCGAGATGCCGGGCCAGCCGGATCGCCAGCGCCACGATGGTGAGGGTCGGATTGGCGTGGCCGGCGGAGGGGAAGACGGAGCTGCCGGCCACGAAAAGGTTCTCGATGCCGTGCACGCGGCAGTCGGCGTCCACCACGCCGGTGCGGGGATCCCGGCTCATGCGCGTCGTGCCGATGTGATGCGAGGCGTCGGTATAGTCCGGCAGGCCGGCCTCGTCGTCGATCACGCCCAGATGCTTGGCCCGGAGCTCCTGGCCCAGGAGCTCGCGGAGCCGCAGCACGCTCCGCGTGACCTCGCCGCCGATGCGCCAGTCCAGGGTCAGCTTGGGCACGCCCAGCCGGTCGCGCTCGCGGCCGAGATAGACGCGGCTGGCCGGATCGGGCGGCTGCTCGCAGAAAAAGACAACGACGTAGCGACGCTCGCGACGCCGCTCGTGGACCAGCGGGCGCAGCGTCGCGTAGGTCCGATAGACCCAGTGCGGCAGGATCTCCTTGGGCGTCAGCAGGTACATGAGCCCCGCGGTCTGCATCCTCGCCCGCAACGCCTTCCTCAGGTCCGTCCGGCCGCCCGCATGGCCGCGCCGGAGCACGACCTTGGCGACCTGGACGGCCGCGTCGTACTGCTTCAGCGCATAGGTCGACTGCTCCTCCTCGAAGGTGAGGTAGTGGTGAAGCAACCCCTCCCGCCGTTGGACCTCGCGCGAGGGGGCCAGGCCGAGCTGCATCCGGCCCCGCGACAAGGGTCGCCCGCGGAGCAGACGCAGCGGCGCGTCCGGGCTCAGGCGCACGCGACCGAACACGGTGCGCGGGTGGTCCATGAAATAGCGGCCGACGCAATCGCCGGCATTGCCCAACCCACCGGTGTGCACGTCGCTCGAGGCGAGGAGCAGACGGGCGTTCTCCAGCCCGCCCGCGGCGAGCACGAAGCGCCGGGCCCGCACCTCGAGGGGTCGCCCGTCCAGCGTCTGGAGCCTGAGCCGCTCGATGCGTCGCCCGTCGGCGGCCGCCGCGAGGCCGAGCGCGTTGGCATGAAGCACGACCCGGACGCGCGTCGACCGCAAGAGCCGGCGGCGATGCATCCCACCGAACCGCATCGGCCGCCGCGCCCACAGCGAGATCGTGGGCTCGAGGGCGCCGTCGTCGAGCAGGAGCCGCTCGCCCCGACCCATCAGGCCCTCATAGTGGGACGCGGCGAAGAACGGCGGCCCGGGCAGGTCCAGCGCGCGGCCGGCTGCCTCGTAGTGTCGCTCGATCTCCTCGTAGGCGATCGGCCAGCCGCTTTCCCCGACCCACGGGCGCGCCGCGACGTCGCCCGGGTTGAGGCGCATGCAGCGCCCCGCCCACAGGTTGCAGGTTCCCCCGAAGCAGCGGGCCCGGGCCATGTAGTCCTCGCGCACCGGATCGCCGACGCTCAGGATGTCGTGCAGCGCCTGGGTCTCCGGCTCGGGCTCGAGGCCGCCCGCCTCGACGAGCAGGCATTCGAGCCCTGCCGCCTCCAGCTCCAGAGCCAGGGTGATCCCCGCGGCACCGGCCCCGACCACGCAGAGGCCGGCCTCGAGGACCGATCCCGGCGGCAGGTCGCGAGCATCGAGAAGGGTCACGCTGGTATCGCTCCGGCCGGCCCCGCCGGGGCGTCAGGCGACCGCAGCGGCCTCCTCCATGCCGCGGCCGAGCCGGTTGGTCCGGCAGACCTCGGCGAGGATCCGGGCGGCGGGGCGGGGCGTACGGGCCTGGGTCGCGAAGTCGGTCGCCGCGAGACCGAAGCGTGCCGTCGTGCCGAGCGCCCACTCGTAATTGTCCATGAGGCTCCAGTGGAGGTAGCCCCGGACGTCGTGCCCGTCCCGCACGGCCAGGCCCAGCTGCCGCAGATGATCGACGAGGAACGCGCTGCGGACCTCGTCGTCGCCCGTGTCGACGCCATTCTCGGTGACGATGATCGGCAGGCCCTAGGTGGCGTAGGAGGCGATCATCCGGCGCAGGCCCTCGGGATAGATCTCGGCGCCCATGTCGCTGTAGCGCCTGGGCTCGCCATGGTGATCCTCGCGGCAGTCCTCGCCGAACAGGACCCCTTTTCCCCGGGGCGTCCAGCGCACGACCATGCGCGTGTAGTAGTTCAGCGCCACATAGTCGAGCAACGGCCTGCCGCGCTCGGCGACGAGCCGGAAGCAGAGGCGGTTGAGGACGAGGTCGCGGGCCCAGGCGGCGGCGCGGTCGAGGATGCGGTCCGGGGCGCAGGGCATCACGAAAGGGGCGCTATGGGCGAAGCTGACCATGGCGTCCGGCCGGGCCTCGTGGAGGACGCGGTAGGCCCGCCGATGGGCGCTGCACATGTTGACGATCACGCGCTGGGCCGAGAGCCAGGAGCCCTTGCGGCACGGGGGAAAGTGGCCGAGCACATAGGCGTACTTGGCATAGACCGTAGGCTCGTTGACGGTGATCCAGTAGCGCACCCGGTCCTTCAGCCGCGCCGCCACATGGGCCACGTAGCGCTCGAAATGGGGCAGATTCCCTCGCTCCAGCCAGCCCCCCCGATCGGCGATCCAGGCGGGATTGCTGAAATGATGGAGGGTCAGGAGGGGCTCGATCCGCCGCCGCAACAGCGCGTCGATCACGGCCTCGTAGTGGTCCATGGCCGTCTCGTCGAACCGACCGGGCACAGGCTCGATCCGGCTCCACTCGATCGACAGGCGGTGGGCATTGTGGCCCATGCCGGCGGCGAGGTCGAAGTCCTGCTCATAGAGGCGGTAGTGCTCGCAGGCGTCCCCGGACCGATGAGGCAGCCCGCCGCTCTCCTCGAGCCGCCACCAGTCGCTGTGTCGATTGTCGCCCTCGACCTGATGGGCAGCGGTCGCGGCGCCCCAGAGGAAGCCTCGGGGAAAGCTGTAGGTCTCCGTGGTCCGATCCGGGTCCGGCACACCACCACCCGCAGAGCGTCGCCGAGTTCTCGTCCAGCCATCGGCGGAGCGGAAGGTCTACGTGCGGCCTCGCCGCCGGGCAAGAGAGTGACGGACCGAGCACGCCGATCCGTCAAGCCCGGCTCACAAGGCCCTCCAGCGAGGAGGCCGGGTCTGCGTGGGCCCGCCGGTCGGTACGGCTTCAGAAAGGCCGTTCAGAGGTGCAGGGTCTCGCAGGTCACCTGCCGGGCGCCGAGCGCGTCACAGAAGGAGCGGGCGACGTCCTCGCTGGCGAAGGGGCCCACGAGCAGCGGCTGGGGGCCGTCGCCGCTGCCCGCGAGATGCAGGGCTCCCCCGACCAGCTTCGGTTGCGACCGGCGAAGAGTTTGCCAGCGCGCCTCGGCCGCCGCCGGCGACGGGAACTTGCCGAGATCGGCGACCCAGTCGCCGAGCGGCGCCCGGCCATCTCGCAGATCGGTCTCCTCGAGAGCCGCCGCCGCCACGGGGCTGGTCGCGAAGGGAGCCGTCGGCGGCAGCGCCGCCGCGGTGGCGACCGTCGGACCTACGGGCGCCGCGCCGCTGGCGGCGGCTTGCCGACCGGAGGAGGCAGACGGGGGCATCGCGGCCTGGGGAGGCAGGAGCGCCTTCGGGCCGGGTGTCGGGCTCGCCGGAGCGGAGGGGGCCGCAGGAGCGGCAGGGGCCGGGGGGGCGGCAGGGCGGGGCGCATCGGCCCGATCCATCGGGACCCGATCGACCGCCGCCAACGGCCCCGGCAACACGGTCGGGCCCGGCCGCGCCAGGACCTGGGCCGCCTGCGCCGAGCTGCCGAGTCCGCGCAGCGCACCGAAATACTGCATGTTCGCCCGCACGTCGGCGTCGGACAGGTCGATCCTGAAGAGCCGCTCCGCGGCCGTGTCGTTGCCCATGAGCGCGTAGACGACCGCGAGATTCTGCCGCGACCGGGCCGAGGCCGACGGCCGCTCGGCGAGCGGCTTCAGGGTGGCGACCGCCGAGTCGAACTGACCCGAGAGGGCCTGCGACAGCGCCAGATCGTTCAGCGTCGCCGGGTCGTCGGGGACATGGGCCAATGCCTGCCGATACCGGGACTGTGCCGTGTCGTGCTGACCGAGCATGTCCATGACCACGCCCTGCGTGGTGAGCAGCTTCGGATCGTCGGGCATCCGGTCGAGCACCGCCTGGACCTGGGCCGCGGCGGCATCGGGACGGTTGAGGGCGATCATGGCGCGTGCGAAGCCCCGCGTCGCGTCGGGCGCGTAGGTGTCGATGCGCAGCGCCACCCGATAGGCATCGAGCGCGTCCTGGACCCGCCCGTCGGCGAGGAGCGCGTCGCCCAGCCGTGTGGCCGGCTGCGGATCGCCCTTGGCCCCGGCCGCGGCACGCTGGAAGAGCAGGGCCGCGGTCCGCGGATCGCCGGCCTGCATGGCGTGCTCGCCCATGGCCATCATGCGAGCGCTGCCGCCCTCCTTCCCGGCGTCGCCGACCGGCGCCCCGAGCTGCTGGGGAGACAGGGACGAGCAGCCGGCGAGGAACGGGATCGCGATCGACAGGACGAGCCCGATCCGGTGGAGGCTAGGGTGCGGCACGTGATCAGCCCTCCTGCGCACATGCCTTGGAGATACGCCCTCGCCCCTTGCTCGATCGTTAACGCCGCCCGCTTTCCTCAGGTTTCCGTGATCTTGCCGAGCAGCACGGGCCGCCGGGCGCCCGTCACCGACGGCAGATTGGCCGGGATCTCGTCGAGCCGTGCCGACGCCAGCAGGGCGAAGGCGATCGCCTCCTTGAGGGGCCCGGGCAGGCCGTGCTGGTCGCTGGTCGTCACCCTCGAGGTCGGCATGGCCAGCCGGAGCCGGCGCATCAGCTCGGGGTTCCGGGCCCCGCCGCCGCTCAGACCACCACCTCGGCGATCGGCGCCGAGGCGTCGCCGAAGCGCCGCGCCGCGTCGACGATCGCTGCGACCGTGAGCTGCGTCGCGGTCGCGAAGAGATCCAGCCACTCCTGCCGGCTCGTCGGGGCGGCCCACCCGAGGAGATCGTCGACGAAAGGCGCCCCATAGCGCTCGCGCCCGGTCGAGCGCGGCGGCGGCTCGTGGAGGAAAGGGTCGGCCAGAAGGCGCTGCAGCCAGTCCTCACGCACGCTGCCCCGGGCTGCCAGGGCGCCATCCAGATCCGAACTCGGCGGCTCCCTTGGTGAATCGGCGGGCGAGCTCGTCGAGGACCATGTTGCCCGGCCCGCAGTCGAAGCCGATCACGCCGGCCCCGCGCGCCGCGTCCGGAGGGATGAGGGTGAGATTGGCGATGCCGCCGATATTGACGGCCATCACCGTGGCATCGGCGCGCCCGAGCAGCCACCTGTCGACGACCGGGACGAGGGGGGCGCCGCATCCGCCGGCGGCGATGTCGCCCTGGCGGAAGTCGCTGATCACGGGGCAGCCCAGGCGCTCCGCCACATGGCTCGACTCGCCGAGCTGGACCGTCACCCGCCCGTGCTCATGATAGACGGTCTGGCCGTGCATGCCGACGAGATCGAGGTCCAGACCCTCGGCGCGGGTGAGGCCGTCGGTGGCGGCGGCGTACCATTCGCCGAGGCGCCGCCCGAGATGGGCGGCCTCGACGACCGTGAGCGCGCCACCCTTCGCCAGCGCCGCCCTGAGATCGCCCGGCATCGGCTCGCTCGCCGACGCCACCAGATCGAAGCGCCAGGGGGCATCCCGCTCGACCCGACACACGGCGACGTCCAGGCCGTCCATCGAGGTGCCGGTCATCAGACCGGCGACGAGGCGGACGGGCTTGGCGCGGACCTCCGCCAGACGCTTGACGGCCACCTCTCGATCCGGGCTCACAGGGTGCCCGGGAAGGCGCCGCCGTCGATGAGCAGATTCTGCCCGGTGATGTAGCCGGCCTGGGCCGAGCACAGGAACGCGCACAGCTCGCCGAACTCCCGGGGATCGCCGAAGCGCCGCGCCGGGACGGCGTTCCGCGCGGCCTCCGCCGCCTGCTCGACGGTTTGCCCGCGCTTGGCCGCCCCGGATGCGAGGTTCGTCCTCAGCCGATCGGTGTCGAAGCGGCCCGGCAGGATGTTGTTCACCGTGACGCCGGAGGGTGCCATGGCCCGGGCGACGCCGGCGACGAAGCCCGTCAGCCCGGCGCGGGCGCCGTTCGAGAGCCCGAGCTCCGCGATCGGGGCCTTCACGGCGCTCGAGGTGATGTTGACGATGCGGCCGAAGCCCTTGCCCGCCATCTTGTCGATGGTTGCACGGATCAGCAGGATCGGCGTCAGCATGTTGGCCTGCACCGCCGCCAGCCATTCCCGCTCGCCCCAGTCGCGAAAGTCGCCGGGCGGCGGGCCGCCGGCATTGTTGACCAGGATGTCGGGATCGGGACAGGCGGCGAGGAGGGCGCTGCGTCCGCTCTCCGTCGTGATGTCCGTGGCCACGGTGCGGACGGTGACGCCGGTGGCATCGCGGATCTCCTGCGCCGTCGTCTCGAGAGCCTCCGAGCCACGGGCGTTGATCACGAGATGGACGCCATTCTCGGCGAGCGAGAGCGCGCAGGCCCGGCCCAGCCCCTTGCTCGCGGCACAAACGATTGCCGTCTTACCGGCGATGCCCAGATCCATCGGTTCCGCTCCTCCCAAATGCCCGCTATCGGGTCGCCCGTGTCCCGGCGAGGTCGCCCACCGCCTCGTCCTCACCCGTCCTGGTCGTCTCGATGACGGATCGGGCGAGATGAAGGCCGACCGGCCGTCGGGCGCGCAGGGACGCCCGATCGAGGGCATCGACCAGCCGGCGCGCCGCCGCGAAGGACCGCTCCATCCGCGCCAGCAGATAGCGGACGACGCCGGCCTCGACCGCGAGCTGCCGATCGGCGAGCTGCTTGACGAGCACCGCCGCCAGAAGCGCATCGTCCGGCGGCTCGAGATGGACCGTCCAGGCGGTCGCCAGCCGGGAGCGCAGGTCGGGAAGCCGGCAGGGCCAGGCGGCGAGCGGCCGCCGGGCGGTGAGCAGCAGATGCCCGCCGCGCTCGGCCAGCAGGTTGTAGAGGTGGAGGAGAAGGGTCTCGTCGGCCACATGATCCGCGTTCTCGACGACCGCGGCACGCAGCGCGCCCAGCCGGTGCAGCGGATCGGCGATCGACCACACCTCGGCCGCCGCCATGAACCGCGCCCCGGCCCGGTCCGCCCAGATGCGGGCCAGGTGGGTCTTCCCCGATCCCTCGGGGCCGTCCAGGACGAGCGCCACCGACGGCCATCTGGGCCAGGCCAGAACGGCGGCGAGCGCCGCCTCGTTGGTCGGCGCCACCTGGAACTCGGCTACCGTCGATCCCTCGACGAGCGGGAACTCGAGAACGAGCTGGCGATGATCCTCGAAAGCGATCGCCGGGATCCCGGGCTCGGGCGTTCGCCGCTCCGTCGCCATGCGGGTCTCGGGCAGGCTCGCCGTCAGGCGCGGGTCCGGCGCTCGCCGGCCGCCTCGAGACGCAGCCCGGCGCCCACATAGGCCAGAGCGGAGGTGGCGGTGAAGACGGCCACCAGAGGAACCAGGATCTCGATGACCGGTGTCGCGTCCGCGATGTCGCCCAGGCGCGCCAGCACGAAGCCCAGCAGGGTGAGCTGGACGAAGGTGCAGATCTTGCCGACCACGCGCGGCTCGATCCGGAAGGAGCGGAGGCGGTAGCGCAGCAGGGCCGTGCCGGCGACGAGCAGGATGTCCCGCCCGATGACCAGCGCCACGAGCGGGATCGGCACCGAGCCGTGGGCGCCGAGGACGAGGAACATGGCGCCGATGAGGAGCTTGTCCGCGGCCGGATCGAGCGCCGCGCCGAAAGAGGTGCAGCCGTTGATCCGCTTGGCCACGAAGCCGTCCGCCACGTCGCTGAGCGCCGCCGCGAGAAACACCCAGAAGGCCGCCCCGTAGGCGTCGCCCTCCAGCATCACCACGAGCGGGACGACCAGAAAAAGCCTCGCTATCGTCAAGAGGTTCGCAAGATTCCTGTAGGCTTGTACCAGTGATCGTCCCGCGAGCCGTGCGATCAGCCCTGCGGAGCGGGCTGGCCGGCCACGAGTAGCAATCGCCATTGATTGTTCTCCGAGGACAACTCCAGACCGTGGCGGCCGAGAGCGTCCTTCAATTTGCCGACATCCCCCGCATAGGTCAGGGCCACCTCGGCCCGGTCACGAGCGAAGCTCGCCACGCGCACCTCGCGCACCTCCGACATGCTATCCACTTGGTGCAGTATCTGGACCCAGGTCGCAAGGTCGGCAAGCGGCACGGTGACGGTGATGGTCGAGCTCGGGCCCGAGACGATGCCGCGCGCGGTCTTCCAGGAGGACTGCAGGCGGTCGATCGCGGCGCGGGCGGCCGTGGCCCAGATGTCCTCGCCGGCCGCGGGGCCGCTCGCCGCGCCGGTTGCCGGCGCCGTCGCGTCGAAGGCTATCCGCTCGGTCGGCAGCGCGTTGCCGCCGAAGGCCCGGAGCACGACGGAGAGGGCGGCCGGAGGGGCCTCGGCGCCCGCCGCCTGCGCGGAATCGGTCGGCCCCGCGGTGCCGGTCGAGGGGGTGGCGACGGCCAGGACGACGTCGGTCACCTGGTAGCGCTGGGCCAGCTGGGCGAACGCCTGCGCGTCGCCGGCCTCGGCGGCGGCCGGCGACAGGGAGGCGATGTCGTCGATGTCGCCCAGCGGCAACACCAGGCGGAGAAGCGACTCGTCGGCGACCGCCGCCGCCCAGGCTTGGCGCCAAGCGGCATTGTCGGCCCAGAGGCCCAGTGTCCCCCCGCTCTGCTCGACTGCCGGGACGACCAGGATCGGCTCCGACTGCTGGTCGACGTAGGCGAGGCCCGCCGACCGGAGGAGGCCCTGAACCGCATCCGGGCGATAGCTGACATTGATGGTCGCGATGTAGCGGGTCGGTCCGACCTTCTCGGACGCGACCTCGTAGCTCTGGACATAGGCCTCCAGCGGGAGCGCCGCCGTCGAGGGAAGGCGCCCGGCCTCGTCCTCGGCGGTGAGCTCGCGCAGAAGACGCGTCAGCCCGTCGCGTTCCGCCTGCTCGATGGCCTGCTGGCGCGCGCTCACCGCATTGGCGGCGGTGACATCGGCCCGGACGCCGGCCACAGTGTAGAGAGCGGCCGCGTGGGGCAGGCCCGGCCCGCAGACCACGAGGACGGCAATCAGGATCGCCAGACGAAGGGCCATCGCTCTCCCGACCCGGAGCGGCGACGCGTGCCGCATTGCATTGGTCTCCCACTCGCCTAAGCTCGGGCGCGGCGGTCCGGCCCGCCGCCTAATAGCCATGGCGTCGGGGATGACACAAGGGAAGGGGATCGGCGACCGGTACCGCGGTGCGGGGGTCGACATCGCCGCCGGCAATGCGCTGGTCGAGCGCCTGAAGCCTCTCGCCCGAGCCACTGTCCGCCGGGGCTCCATCACCGGGCTGGGCGGCTTCGGCGCCGTCTTCGACCTGGCCAGGGAGGGCTTTCGGGATCCGCTTCTGATCGCCACGACGGACGGCGTCGGCACCAAGGTCCTCACGGGTCTCGAGACGGGTCGGGTCAGGGGCCTCGGCATCGACCTCGTCGCCATGTGCGTGAACGATCTCGTCGTGCAGGGTGCGGAGCCCCTCTTCTTCCTGGACTATTTCGCAACCGGCCGGCTCGACGCGGCGACGGCGATTGCGGTGCTCGAGGGCATCAGCGAGGGCTGCGCATCGGTGGGCTGCGCCCTCGTCGGCGGCGAGACGGCGGAGATGCCGGGCCTCTATGCGGCCGGCCATTTCGATCTCGCCGGCTTCGCCGTGGGAGCCGTCGAGCGCGACGCCCTCCTGCCGCGGCCGACCATCGTCGGCGACCGCCTCCTCGGCCTCGCCTCCTCGGGCGTGCACAGCAACGGCTTCTCGCTGGTCAGGCAGATCGTGGAGGAGTTGGCCGCCGATCTCCGCGCCCCGGCGCCGTTCGACACCCGCGTCACCCTCGGCGAGGCCCTGCTCCGGCCGACCCGGCTCTACGTGCGGAGCTGTCTCGCGGCTGCCCGCAGCGGGCGCGTGAAGGCGATGGCGCACATCACCGGCGGCGGCATCGTCGAGAACCTGCCGCGTGTCCTGCCCAGGGAGCAGGTCGCCCGCATCGACGCTCGCCGCTGGCCGCTGCCGGGCGTGTTCGGCTGGCTCAGGCGGTGCGGCGGGCTCGGCGCCGGAGAGCTGGCCCGGACCTTCAATGCCGGGATCGGCATGGTGCTGGTCGCAGCCCCCGAGACCGTGACCGCTCTCCGACACGACCTGGAGAGCGCCGGCGAGACGGTCTTCGAGATCGGCGAGATCGTGGCCGGGGACGGGCCTCCGCGGGTGGAGCTGATCGGCACCGAGGAGGCATGGCTGGTCGACGGATAGCGGTCCTGATCTCGGGGTCCGGCACCAATCTCGAGGCCCTGATCGGTGCCACGCGGGAGACCGGCTTCCCGGCAGAGATCCGCCTCGTCCTCAGCAATCGCGAGGACGCCTACGGGCTGGTCCGCGCCGAGCGGGCGGGCATCCCCAGGGCCGTCGTGGACCACAGGGCCTACCCGACCCGCACACGCTTCGAGGGCGAGGTCGACGCCCGCCTGCGCGACGCCGGGGTCGAGATCGTCTGTCTCGCAGGCTTCATGCGCCTTCTCACCGAGCCCTTCGTCGAGGCCTGGCGCGACCGGCTCCTGAACATCCACCCCTCTCTGCTCCCGGCCTTCCCCGGCCTCGACCCGCATACGCGGGTGTTGGCGGCGGGAGCCCGCGTCACCGGCTGCACGGTCCACATCGTTCGGCCCGCCGTCGACAGCGGCCCGATCATCCTCCAGGGCGTCGTCCCCGTGCTCGAGGGCGACACGGCGGACAGGCTGGGCGCCCGCGTGCTCGAGATCGAGCATGTCTGCTACCCGCTGGCCCTCGGGCTCATGGCCTCGGGCGAGGTCGCGGTGAGAGGCGAGCAGGTGATCGGGGCACCCTCGACGGGCGTCGCCCGTCTGGTGCTGCACCCGTCCCTGCTTCAGGCCGGCGCGGCGCGGGAGACCTGAGGGCCTCGCTGCTCCCTGCGCCGGCCTGCGGCGAGGACGGGAGCGCCTCAGCCGACGATCTCGATCCCGGCGAAGAAAAAGGCGATCTCGACGCGGGCGTTCTCGGCGCTGTCCGAGCCGTGCGCCGAGTTGGCCTCGATGCTCTCGGCGAAATCCTTGCGGACGGTGCCCGCCGCAGCCTTGGCCGGATCGGTGGCGCCCATCACGTCGCGGTTCCTGGCGACGGCCTCCTCGCCCTCGAGCACCTGCGCCACGATGGGCCCGGAGGTCATGAAGGCGCAGAGCGAGGCGAAGAACGGCCGCTCGCGGTGCACGGCGTAGAACGCCTCGGCCTGGGGCCGTGTCAGCTGGAGGCGCTTCTGCGCGACGATCCTCAGGCCCGCCTTCTCGAAGCGATCGTTGATGGCCCCGGTGAGATTGCGCCGGGTGGCATCCGGCTTGATGATCGACAGCGTCCGCTCGACGGCCATGGGTGCCTCTTCGATGATGGGGTGGCTGGGCCCGATCGGGCGGTCAGCGTCGGCGCGCCTTATACCGAGCCCCCCGGGTCCGCGGAAGTGCCGAGCGGCCCCGCCTCGCGCGCCGCCGTCCAGCCGCCCCGGGCGTTCTGCTGCCAATAGACGAGCCGGTGGCCGTCGGCTCGCGCCGCCCGCCAGCGCTGCCGCGCGGTCAGGACGGCCTCCTCGTCCTTGCCGTCGAACAGGTCGAGAACCCGGGCGAAGCTCGCGGCATCCTGCATGGAGGCCGCCTCCACCAGCAGCAGGACCGTCGCGCCGTTCGGGTTCTCGCACGCCGTCGTGAGCCAGATCGGCTGGTGCTCCGCCAGGCCGTCCGCCTGCGAGCCGTGGGGCAGGAAGGACTCGCGGCTGTACTGCCAGAGATGGCGGTCGAGGGCCTCGAGACGCTCGGCGGTCGACGCCCGCAGCACCGCCCGCTGGCCGCTCGCGAGAATCTTCTCCAGGAGGCGCGGCAGGGCGTCCTCGAGACCGCTCCGCGTCAGGTGATAGAATCCGATCTCCGCCACCGATCAGCCTTCCCCGGCCCGCACCTCGAATCGATCCAGGACCAGCTGATCGAGCAGCCTGACACCGAATCCGGTCGCCCCCTTCGGGGCCAATGGCAGGTCGCGCGAGGACCAGGCCACGCCGGCGATGTCGAGATGCGCCCAGGGCACCTTGCCCACGAATTGCTGAAGAAACACCGCCCCGGCCGTGGCACCCGCCTGACGCGCCCGGCCGACGTTCTTGAGATCGGCGATATCGGAGCGGATGTGCTTCTCGTAGGCCTTGCCCAGGGGCATTCGCCACAGCCGCTCGCCGACCTCGGCCCCGGCTGCCTGGAGCTGCGCCGCGAGGTCGTCATCGCTGGCGAACAGCCCCGCCTGCTCATGGCCGAGGGCCACGATGACGGCCCCGGTCAGGGTAGCGAGGTCGACGACCGCCTTGGGCTTGAAGCGCTCGCACGCGTACCAAAGCACGTCGGCCAGCACGAGCCGGCCCTCCGCATCCGTGTTGACCACCTCGATGGTCTTGCCGGACATGGCTTTCACCACGTCGCCCGGCCGCTGGGCCATGCCCGAGGGCATGTTCTCGACGAGGCCGATCAGGCCCACGACGTTCGCCCGTGCCCGACGGCCCGCCAGGGCGCGCATCGCCCCGAACACGGCGGCGGCACCCCCCATGTCCCACTTCATCTCCTCCATGCCCGATGCCTGCTTGAGGGAGAGCCCGCCACTGTCGAAGCAGACCCCCTTGCCGACCAGGGCCAGCGGCGCCTCCTCGGCACCACCCTGCCAGCGCATGACCACGACGAAGGGGGCAGGACGCTGCCCTGGGCGACCGCCAGCAGCGCCCTCATGCCGAGGCTCTGCAGCTTCTCGGTGTCGAGGATCTCCACCTCCACGCCGAGCGGCTGGAGCTCGAGGCAGGCGTCGGCGAAGGCCCCGGGTGTCAGCACGTTGGCCGGCTCTGAAACGAGATCCCGGGCCCGTGCCACCGCCTGGGCCTGCGCCCCGAGGCGGTCGGCCAGCGCCTCGGCCCCGGTCACGCCGAATGTCAGGGCCTCGAGCCGACGCGGCTCGTCCTCGCCCTCCGGCGCTGTGATACCTCCCGAACCGATAGCTCCTGAGCTGGGCGCCCAGGGCCAGGCGAAAGGCGACCTCGTCCGTCTCGTGACCGAGCGCCAGGCCGCTCGCCGGCGCCACGTGGGCCGAGGTCACCTGCGCGGCACCGAGCTTCGCGGCCAGGGCACCGCCCAGCTCCTCGAGGTCCAGCCGCGTCGTGACCTCCGGGCTTGCCGGCGACCAGCACCAGAAGCCTGTCCAGGCTGAGCCCGGAGGGCAACAGCAGGTCGATAATGTGACCGTGCTTGCGCCGTTTTCCGGCCAGATCCAGCGCCTTCCGGATCAGGCCGCCGGCGCGGGCATCGACAAGCGCGGCACTCTCGCTCAGCGTGCCCTCATGGTCGACGAGCACGACGAGGACACCCCTGTCAGCGGCCCCGGTGCCCGTGAACGCGATCTTCATGTCGTCTCTTCCCTCTCGATCCGCCCGATGCCCGAGGGCCCCCCGTCCGGGAGCCGGCCGCCGGCCCGCCCCCTTGGACGCTCAATCGGCGCCCCGCTAGAACGGAGCTGCGGGGCGCGTCAGGCGTCTATCAGACCGAGAGCAGCGTGACGATCGCATCGCTTCAATCCCGGCCGGTCCTCCGCCGAGCCCGCCTCCGTCGCACCGCAGCGCTGGCGCTGCCCGTGGCCCTGGGCTGTCTCGCGACCGCCCAGGGGCCGGCGGTCGCCGCTCAGAAGGTGCCGGCGGGCACCGCGCCCAAGGCGACCAGCGCCAGCAAGTCCAAGGCGGACCAGATCCCGCTCGTCCTGACCTCCGACGCGCTGATCTTCGATACAGCCAAGAAGCTCGTGACGGCAGAGGGGAATGTCGAGCTGACTCGCGGCAACGACCGTCTCCTGGCCGATCGGCTGACCTATTTTCAGACCACAGGGCAGGTCGAGGCCGTGGGCAATGTCGTCCTGATCCAGCCCGGGGGCCAGGCCTTCTTCGGCGACCGGCTCCAGATATCCGGCGACTTCAAGAACGCCGTGGTCGATCGGCTGAGCGCGCTGCTCGGACCTCGCGGTCGAGCCGCTGCCGTGAGCGGCACGCGCAGCGGGGGCACGATCGAGACCCTCGACAACGCGGTCTTCTCCCCCTGCCCCTTGTGCGCTGAGAACGGCAAACAGCCGCTGTGGCAGATCCGAGCGAAGCGGGTGGTCCGTGACGAGACCGCCCAGACGATCACCTATCACAACGCCACGTTCGACTTTCTCGGCCTGCCGATCGCTTGGACACCCTACTTTTCCCAGCCGGACCCGACCGTCCAAAGGAAAACCGGGCTCCTGACACCGACCTTCGGCACCAGCTCGACACTGGGCCTCACGGCTGAGACGCCGTTCTACTACGACATCGCGCCGAACCGGGACCTGACGATCACGCCGCTTTTCACCAGCAAGCAGGGCACCGTGCTGCAGGGCCAGTATCGCGAGCTGCGCGACATCGGCGAGACGACCCTCGGCGGCAGCATCACCTATACCGACGCCTATAGCTCCACCGACAAGCCGTCCGAGGGCCAGGAGATCCGGGGCGACATCCAGGGGCGTGGCCGCTACGATCTGGGCGACCAGTGGCAGTCGGGGTTCGATGCATTCTGGACGACTGACAATACCTATCTGATGCGGTACAATTTCTCGAACGCCGATGTGCTGCAGAACGACCTCTATCTGCAGCGCCTGGCCGGGCTCGACTATTACGGCCTGCACGGCTACGCCTTCCAGACGCTGCGCGAGAACGACGAGCAGGGGACGATCCCGATCGTCCTGCCGCTCCTCGAGACCAAGATGCGGAGCTCGCCGCTTTCCGACGGATCCCACCTCACTCTCGACTTCGAGCTTCACGGCCCTCACCCGAACCGATGGGCTGGATACCCGCCGCCTGTCGACCGCGGCCGGCTGGGAGCGTCCGTGGGTCGGATCGATCGGCGACCTCTACTCGCTTCGCCTGAATCTCCGCGGCGACGCCTACCTCACCAACGGCAACCCGCAGAATTTTGGCTCGGAGGGCGGCTACAACACCGAGGGCCGCGCCCTGCCGCGGGCCACGCTCGATTGGAGCTGGCCGCTGGTCGCCGACACCGGAAGCTGGCACCACTCCCTCGAGCCCGTCGCGACCTTCAACCTCGCCCCTACGGGCGGCAACAGGGGCGAGATTCCGAACGAGGACAGCCAGGACTTCGAGTTCGACGAGACCAACGTCTTCGCCGCCGATCGCTTCCCGGGCCTGGACCGGGTGGACGGCGGCCCGCGCACGGCCTATGGCCTGCGCTTCGGATCGGTCGCGCCCCGCGGCCTGAGCATCAGCGGCGTCGTCGGCCAGAGCTACCAGTTCGGGAAAAAGACCGCCTTCGATGCCAACACCGGCATCACCAGGAAATTCTCCGACTATGTCGGCAGCCTCGACTTCCGGCCGAGCTCGCTCCTCAATCTCAGCTACAGGTTCAGGCTCGACAAGCAGGACTTCTCGCTGCGCCGGAACGACCTTAATGCGGCGTTCGGGCCGCGGTGGGCTCGCTTCAACCTCGGCTACCTCCAGCTCTCCGACCAGCAGACCGACCTCGGGCCGCGCTCGGAGAAGCAGCTCACGGCAGGCCTCCGGCTGCAGGTCACGGACAACCTCGCTTTGGCCGCGCAAACGCGTCAGGACATCACGAAGGACACCCCCGTGTCCACGATGTTCGGGCTTCTATATACCAACCCGTGCCTGACCATCGTGGCCGGCTTCGAGAAGTCGAACACCCAGACGGGCGATCTGAAGAACGAGACCACGTTCAAGATCCGCGTCACCCTGTCGGGACTCGGGACGGACACGAGCGGCTCGGGCCTGTTCGGCGGCTGATCGGGAGGCGACCTTGACCGCGCATGCCCTGCGCCATCTTCTCATCGCCCTGGGGCTCGGGCTGCTGGTCGTGCCGATGGCGCCGCCCGCTGGCGCCCAGGACCTCGTCGAGCGCATCGCGGCGGTGGTCAACCAGAACATCATCACCACGCAGGATCTCCTGGACCGCATCGACCTCGCCATCGTGAGCTCGGGGCTGCCGAACGACGCGGACAGCCGCCGCCGCTTGGCGCCGCAGGTGCTTCGCGGCTACATCGACGAGACGCTGGAGCTTCAGGAGGCGCATCGGCTGAAGCTCGACGCGGCCAGCGACGAGATCGACCGGGCCTTCGCGTCGATCGCCCAGCGCAACAAGATGACGCCCGACGCCCTGGCCGAGTATCTGAGGAGCCGCGGCGTCGATCCGAAGCTCCTGCGCAGCCAGCTGAGGGCGCAGATCGGCTGGCTCAAGGTGGTCACCCGGGAGCTCCGGCCGAAGATCGTCGTGACCCGGGAGCAGGTGGACCTGGCGCTGAAGTCCGATGCCGCCGGCGACGAGGAGCTCAATCTCGCGGAGATCGTCCTGCCCATCTACGCGCCCGATCAGGAGGCGTCGGTGCGCAAGGACGCGGACGGGCTCGTGGCCTCCATCCGCAAGGGCGGCGACTTCGCGGCCCTCGCCCGGCAGCTCTCGGCGGCCCAGAACGCCGGCCAGGGCGGCGACCTGGGCTGGGTCCGACTCTCGAGCCTGATCCCCGAGCTTCGCCAGGTCCTGGCGCCGATGCCGGCCGGCTCCGTCACCGACCCCATACGAACGCCGACCGGCTTCTATGTCTTCCAGGTGCGGGATCGGCGCCTGACCGCCACCCAGCCCCTGGCCCAGGTCACCGACGCCCAGCGCCAGCAGGTGCGCCAGCAGCTCGAGGAGGAGCAGCTGCAGCGCCAGGCCACCCGCTACCTCCGCGATCTCCGCCGCAGCGCCTTCATCGACGTCCGGATCTAGCCGGCTCGCCGGTCGCTCCCGTGCGCGACGAGGACGCCCTGCCGCCCCTTCGCGAGATCATCCGCCGCCACGGGCTGGGCGCCGACAAGCGGCTCGGCCAGCACTTCCTGCTCGATCCGGGCATCCTGGCGCGGATCGTGGCGGCGGCCGGCCCGATCGCCGGGCACACGGTGCTGGAGGTGGGCCCGGGGCCGGGCGGCCTCACCCGGGCCATTCTGGCGGCCGGCGCGGGCCGGGTGGTCGCCGTCGAGAAGGACAGGCGGTGCGTGCGGGCCCTGACCGAGCTCGCCCGCCGCCGAGGGCGGGCTCCTCGAGGTCGTCGAGGGCGATGCCCTGACCTTCGACCCGGGCACGATCGCGCAGGCGGGGCCGATTCACGTCATTGCCAACCTCCCTTACAATATCGCGACGGAGCTGCTGATCCGCTGGCTGGACCGGCTCGACTGTCTCGCCGGGCTGACCTTGATGTTCCAAAAGGAGGTGGCCCTGCGGCTGACCGCCCGGCCGGGCGCCGCCGGCTGGGGGCGCCTTTCGCGTGCTGGCGCAGACCCTGTGCCGGGTCGAGCGCGTGCTCGAGCTGCCGCCGTCGGCCTTCGTGCCGCCGCCCAAGGTCAGCTCCGCCCTGGTGAGGCTGACACCGTTGCCGGTCCGGCCCACGGCCCCGATGATCGAGCGGCTGAGGGCGGTGACGCGGGCGGCGTTCGGTCAGCGCCGCAAGATGCTGAGGTCGAGCCTGAAGGGCCTCGGGGCCGGCTCGGGCGGGCTGCTCGAGGTCGCCGGCATCGACCCGCGGCGCCGCGCCGAGACCTTGTCGCTCGAGGAGATGATGCGGCTGGCCGTGGCCTATGACGAGGCGTCGAGCGGATAGCTCTCGGCCAACCTGAAGCGGGTCACGAAGTCCATCATGCCGGTCTGGCGCCGGCGCTTGAGACGCTCGGCGCAGAGAATGGCGCGCGCCGCCGACACGCTCGCCTCGAAGTCGCCGTTGACGATGACGTAGTCGTACTCGGCCCAGTGCGTGACGTCCGCCGCCACCTGGGCCAGCCGATAGCGCACCGTGACGTCATTGTCCTCGGCGCGGGTCCGCAGGCGGCGGGCGAGCTCCGGCACGGAGGGCGGCAGGATGAAGAGGCCGACCACGTCCTCGGCGGCCGTGGCGCGAAGCTGCTGCGCGCCCTGCCAGTCGATGTCGAAAAGAACGTCGCGGCCCTTGGCGAGCGCCGCCTCGACGGGCGCCCTCGGCGTGCCGTAGTCATGGCCGTAGACGGTCGCGTGCTCGAGCAGCTCGCCCGCCGCCACCATGCTCTCGAAGCTCGCCGTATCGATGAAGTGGTAGTGGATCCCGTCGACCTCGGACGGGCGCCGGGGCCGCGTCGTCACCGAGATCGAGAGGCTGAGGTCGGGCTCGAGCTCGAGCACGCGCCGCGAGATGGAGGTCTTGCCGGCACCCGAGGGCGACGACATGACCAGCATCAGGCCCCGCCTCTTCAGGGCGGGCGTCGCCTCGCCGACGGTCGGGCTCATGGCAAGCTTACTCTCGGTCCATTCTACCTACGCGTTCTAGCCGCTCGGCGGAGCCAGACCAAGCCCGGGCTGCGATGCGGGTCGACGGCTCGTCTCCGCTGCCCGCGCGACGCGCCGCTCACCCGCCGCTGGAGCCGTCACTCTCCGAATCGCGGAGCTTGCGCCAGCGAGCGACATTGCGATTGTGCTCGGCCAGCGTGCGGGCGAAGGCGTGGCCGCCGCTGCCGTCGGCCACGAAGTAGAGATAGTCGACCTTGGCGGGGTGCACGGCCGCCTCGAGGGCGGCCCGCCCGGGATTGGCGATCGGCCCCGGCGGGAGGCCACCGACCCGATAGGTGTTGTACGGGCTGTCGATCTGCAGGTCGGTGCGGGTCAGGGGCCGGCCGAGCGGGCCCGTCCCGTGGGTCAGGGCATAGATCACCGTCGGATCGGTCTGCAGCCTCATCCCTTTGGCCAGACGGTTGAAGAAGACGGCGGCGATCTCGCGATATTCGCTCGGGATCGAGGTCTCGCGCTGGATCAGCGACGCCAGGACCACCATCTGCTCCGGATTTTCGAGCGGGAGGCCCGCCGCCCGCCCGCGCCACAGCTCGGCCACCGTGTCGCGCATGGCCCTTTCCATGCGCTCGACCAGCCGGATGCGCGGCTCGTCACGCGGGACGAGATAGGTCTCGGCGAGGAAGCTGCCCTCGGGCGGCATGGGCGGAAGGTCGCCGGCCAGGATGTCGGAGGCCCGAAGCATGTCGTAGACCTGGGCGACCGTGAGCCCCTCGGCGACGGTGATCGGATGCTCGACCGTCTTGCCGCTCTCCAGCAGGGCCAGGACCTGGTTGGGCGACATGCCCGGGGTGAACCGGTACTCGCCCGCCTGCAGGCGCCGGTCGCGGCCGGCGAGGCGTGCGGCGATCTCGAGGAAAAGCGGCGGGTCGATCACGCCCTCGTCGGCGAGCCGGCTGGCGATGCCGACGAGCCCCGTCCCGCGCGGCAGATAGACGACGGTCGGCGCGGAGAGCGGCCCCGGCTGGTCGAGCCAGCGCTGCAGATAGACATAGCCGCCGACGCCGACCACGAGGCCGAGCGCGCCCAGCGTGAGAACGGCCCACAGCAGGAGGGCCCTGATCCGTCGCAACGGTCCGCCCGTCAGGAGTTCGCGGCTCGCGTGAAGACGAGGGAGGCGTTCGTTCCGCCGAACCCGAAGGAGTTCGAGAGGGCGGCCTCGACGTTACGGCGCCGCGCCTCGTGCGGAACCAAGTCGATGCCGGAGCAGCTCTCCTCCGGATCGTCGAGGTTGAGGGTCGGCGGCACGATCTGATCGCGGAGCGCCAGGATGGAGAAGATGGCCTCGACGCCGCCGGCCGCGCCCAGGAGATGACCGATCGCCGACTTGGTCGACGACATCGACATGGCGGCGGCGGCATTCCCGAAGAGGCGCTTCACCGCGCCGAACTCGATCTCGTCGCCGAGCGGCGTCGAGGTGCCGTGGGCATTCACATAGTCGATGTCGGAGGGCTGCAGCCCGGCCGAGCGGAGCGCCGCCGCCATCGAGCGGAAGCCGCCGTCGCCATCGGGCAGCGGCGCCGTCACATGGTACGCGTCGCCCGACATGCCGTAGCCCTTGACCTCGGCGTAGATCTTGGCCCCGCGCCGGCGCGCATGCTCGAGCTCCTCGAGGACGACGACCCCGGCGCCCTCGCCCATGACGAAGCCGTCGCGCGCCTTGTCCCAGGGCCGGGACGCCTTGGTGGGGGCGTCGTTGAAGCCCGTGCTCAGGGCCCGGCACGCGCAGAAGCCGGCGACCCCGATCCGGCAGACCGCGGCCTCGGTGCCTCCGGCGACCATGACGTCCGCATCGTCGAGCATGATCATGCGGGCCGCGTCGCCGATCGCGTGGGCGCCGGTCGAGCAGGCCGTGACGACGGCGTGGTTGGGCCCTCTGAGCCCGAAGCGGATCGAGACCTGGCCGCTCGCCAGATTGATGAGGGCGGAGGTGATGAAGAACGGGCTGACGCGGCGCGGGCCGCTCTTCTCGAGCGTGAGCGCCGTCTCGGCGATCGCGTCCAGGCCGCCGATGCCGGAGCCGATGAGCACGCCGGCCCGCTCCTTCTGCTCCTCGGTCTGCAGGGGAAAGCCCGAGTCGCGGATGGCCTCGGTGGCGGCAGCGATGCCGTAGACGATGAAGAGGTCGATCCGCCGGAGGTCCTTGGGCTCGATGAAGTCGGTGGCCCTGAAGGCGCCTTCGGCCTCGCCGGAAGGCACGAGCCCGGCGATCCTGGCGGGCATGTCGTCCACCTGGAAGCGGTCGATCTGTCGGACGCCCGACTGGCCCGCGATCAGTCGACGCCATGTGACGTCGACACCGCATCCGAGCGGTGTGACCAGACCGAGACCGGTGACGACGACACGACGCTTCACGCCTTACCTCGCTCTCGCTCGGGGGGCGGGCCCCCCGTCTCCGGTCTCAGCTATGCTCCTTGATGTAGTTGATCGCGTCCTTGACGGTCAGGATCTTCTCGGCCGCATCGTCAGGGATCTCGCAGCCGAACTCCTCCTCGAACGCCATCACGAGCTCGACCGTGTCGAGGCTGTCGGCGCCCAGGTCGTCGACGAAGCTGGCGCTCTCCGTGACCTTCGACTCGTCGACGCCGAGATGCTCGACGACGATCTTCTTTACCCGCTCGGCGATATCGCTCATCCAACTGTCTCCGCTTTCGACGCCAGACCGCCCCGCCGCGCCGCCCGGGCGTCGTGACGAGGCGGCTTTTACACGATGCCCATAGCCTTGGCCAGCGCCCGCCCGGGGGCCGCCGGCCGCTCCCCCTAGATCATCGCCATGCCGCCATTGACGTGCAACGTCTGGCCCGTGACCCATGCCGCGGCGTCGCTGGCGAGATAGACGGCGGCGGCGGCGACGTCCTCGCCCGTCCCCATCCGGCCCACCGGGATCCGCGCCAGGAGGTCGGCCCGCTGCCGCTCGTCGAGCGCTTCCGTCATGGCGGTCTGGACGAAGCCGGGCGCTATGCAGTTCACGGTGATGCCCCGGCTCGCCACCTCGGCCGCCAGGGACTTGCTCATGCCGATCAGGCCCGCCTTGGCGGCGGCATAGTTCGCCTGGCCCGGATTTCCCGTGACGGCGACGATCGACGTCACATTGATGATCCTGCCGTGCCGGCGGCGCATCATGCCGCGCAGCGCCGCCCGGCCCAGCCGGAAGCATGCGGAGAGGTTCGTGTCGAGCACCGCCTGCCAATCGGCGTCCTTCATGCGCACCGCGAGCGTGTCGCGCGTGATGCCGGCGTTGTTGACGAGAATGTCGAGACGGCCGTGGCTCTCGGCGGCGGCGACCAGGGCCTCGGCCGCCCCGGCGTCCGTCACCTCGCCCAGGGCCACCGAGACCCGCTCGCCCAGGACGCCCGCCAGCTCGTCGAGGGCCTCGCGGCGCCGCCCCGCCAGGGTCACGGTCGCTCCCTGGCCATGGAGCGCTCGCGCGATGGCGCCGCCGATGCCGCCCGACGCGCCGGTCACGAGCGCCACCTTGCCCGTCAGGTCGAACATCATCTCAGGCCGCTCCCGCATCGGCGAGCGCGCGCAGGGCCGGCTCGATGTCGGCCGGCTCCTGGACCGACACGATCGAAGCGCCCGGCAGCCCCCGCTTGGCGAGCCCGGCCAGCACCCGCCCGGGGCCCAGCTCCACGACCGTCCGCACACCCAGCCGCGCCATGGTGATCATGCTCTCCCGCCACCGGACCCGACCGGTGACCTGCCTAGTGAGGAGGCCGGGAAGCTGCGCCCCGGCCGTGACGGGCTCCGCCGTGACATTGGCGATCAGGGGCACACCCGGCTCCTCGAAGCGGATCCGGGACAGGGCATCGCCCAGCTCGGCCGCCGCCGGCGCCATCAGCGCGCAATGAAAGGGCGCGCTGACCTGGAGCAGCGTCGCCCGCCGCGCGCCCCGCTCCTTGCCGAGCGTCACCGCCCGCTCGACCGCCGCCCGGTGGCCGCTCACCACCACCTGGCCGGCGCAGTTGTCGTTGGCGACCTGGCAAATCTCGGAACCCTGCGACGCGGCCAGGGCGACCCGCTCGACCTCATCGACGTCGAGGCCGAGGATGGCGGCCATGGCCCCGCTCCCCGCGGACACCGCCCTCTGCATGGCGCTCCCGCGCAGCCGCAGGAGGCGGGCGGCATCGGCGATCGGCAGGGCTCCCACGGCCGCGAGGGCCGAATACTCGCCGAGCGAGTGGCCGGCCACATAGTCGATCAAGGCGCTGAGCGGCCGGCCGGCCGCCTGCTCGACCGCGCGGACGGCCGCGAGCGATACCGCCATGAGCGCCGGCTGAGCATGCTCGGTGAGCGTCAGCGTCTCGATCGGCCCCTCGAAGATCAGGCGCGAGAGGGGCTCGCCGAGTGCCGAATCGACCTCGTCGAACACCGCCCGCGCGGCCGGGGCGGCGTCGTAGAGGGCCTTGCCCATGGCTACGGCCTGAGCCCCCTGTCCGGGGAAGAGTGCGATCGCCGTCATCTGCCGCTTATGATGCCTGCCGACGGGGCCGGCGCATGTGAGTGGATCGGGCGCCTCGGCGCCCGCGTGCTCATATAGACGGCCGCGCGACTGTCAAGCGCACTTGCGGCCGGCCGCCGATAGTGTATTTTCCGGCGCCTGTTTTCGACGAGCCGGACGTCGATCGCGTCGGCCGGACTCGACTGACCAGCAGAAGGGGCCCGACCGCCGGTCGCGGCCGCCCTTTTTGGCGTGCCTAGTCGGCTAGCGTGGAGTTGTTCGCTGAATGACCTTCTATGAGCACACGCTGATCGCGCGACCCGATCTCTCCGGCCAGCAGGCACAGACGCTGGCGGAGACCTTCGGGCAGCTGATCACGGAGCAGGGCGGCCGGGTCGCCAAGAGCGAGTATTGGGGGCTCCGCAACCTCGCCTTCCGCGTCAAGAGGAACCGCAAGGGCCACTATCTCCATCTCGTGGTGGACGCCTCGTCGGCCGTGCTGGCCGAGCTCGAGCGCACCGAGCGCTACCACGAGGACGTCCTGCGCTTTCTCACCATCAAGGTCGACGCCCTGGAGGAAGGGCCGTCGGTCGTGATGCAGGTCCGCGCCAGCCGCGACGACCGCGGCGGCCGCCGCGACCGCGATCGCGGCGACTTCCGCCGGGACGACGGGCCGCGCAGGGACGATGGCCCACGGCGGGACGAGGGCTCGCGGCGTGACGACGTGCCGCGCAGGGAGGACGCGCGATGAGCGACAATCCGGGATTTTCGCACGAGGACCGGGGCGACCGCCGCCGTGGCGGGGAGCCGCCGAACATCACCATCCGGCGTCCCTTCTTCCGCCGCCGCAAGTCCAGCCCGTTCGCCCACGCCGACGCGCCGGTGATCGACTACAAGGACATCAAGCTCCTGCAGCGCTTCGTCTCGGAGCGGGGCAAGATCGTGCCGCGGCGGATCACGGCCGTCACCGCGAAGGAGCAGCGGGCTCTGGCGCAGGCGATCAAACGGGCGCGCGAGCTGGCGCTCCTGCCGTACGTCGCGCATTGATCAGGAGGGCCACGGCAGGATGGGACGGGCCGGCGCGGTCACGGCGTTGGCGGGAGCCGCGAGCGGCGTCCTCTTCCTGTCGCTCGTCCTGGGGGCGCATGCGGCTCCCTTCGTCGCCTATTTCGTGCAGCTGCCGCTCTTCTTCTGCGGCCTCGCCTTCGGCTTCGCGTCCGTAACCTTCGCGTCCGCCGGCGCCACGATCGTAGCGCTGCTCCTCGGTGGCGTTCTCGCGGCGATCGGCTTCGTCCTGATCGAGGTGGCACCGACGGTCCTCGTCGTGCGGCAGGCGTTGCTGTGGCGCGAGCGCGACGGCATCGTGGAGTGGTATCCCACCGGACGCATCCTCGCCGAGCTGACCCTCCTGACGGGAGGCCTCGTGCTCCTGGGGCTTCTCTGGCTCGCCTTCGGCGAAGGCGGGGTCGAGGGAGCGTTCGAGCGCTTTGCGCAGGCGCTGTCCACGGAGGCCGGCACCGCGGCGGCCGCGGCCCAGCTCCATGCCCTCACCGTGCGCTGGGCGCGCTGGGTCCCGGGCATCGTCGCGATGTCCTGGATGCTGATGACGATCCTCAATGCGGTCCTGGCCCAACTGCTCGCCCGGCGGGCCGGATGGGCCAGGCGGCCGATGCCCGACATCGCGACGCTCGAGGTGCCGCGCTACTGCGCGATCGCCCTGGCCCTGGCCCTGGCCGCCGTCCTGGCGGCGGACGGATTCCTGGGCTATGTGGCGGCCGCCGCGGTGCTGGTCTTCGCGGTCCCCGCCCTGTTCCAGGGGCTCGCCGTCATCCACACCCTCAGCCGGCGCCGTGCGCCCAACCGGGTTCCCCTCATCCTTTTCTACGTCCTGCTGACGGTGTTCAGCTGGCCTCTCGTGCCCCTCGTGGTCCTTCTCGGCCTCGTGGACGTGTGGGCCGGCCTGCGCCGTCGACTGGCGTGATAGCGGAGGTCTCTGTCGATGCAGGTCATTCTTCTCGAGCGCGTGCCGAAGCTGGGCCAGATGGGTCAGGTCGTCACCGTCAAGGACGGCTATGCCCGCAACTTCCTGATCCCGGGCGGCAAGGCGCTGAGAGCGACCAAGCCCGCGCTCGAGGATTTCGAGAAGCGCCGCCTCCAGCTCGAGGCCGTCAACATCGAGCGGCGCCAGGACGCCGAGCAGCTCGCCAAGCAGGTCGAGGGACGGAGCGTCGTGATCCTCAGGCAGGCGAGCGAGAGCAGCCAGCTCTACGGCTCCGTCTCCGCCCGCGACGTCGCGGCGGCGTTCACCGAGTCCGGTCTGACCCTGGACCGCCTCCAGATCCGTCTCGACCAGCCGCTCAAGGCCCTCGGCATCCACAAGGTCCCGGTGGCGCTCCATCCCGAGGTCGAGGTCTCCGTGTCGGTGAACATCGCCCGATCGCCCGAGGAGGCCGACATCCAGAGCGGCGTGGCGCCGGCCGTCGTCGAGGAGCAGGCCACCGAGGACGAGGAGGAAGAGGAGGAGCTGCGGATCGAGGACCTCATCCCCACTCAGTGACACGCTCTTTGTTGGTCTAGCCGGCCCTTCGCTCCTATGCTGTGCGCCGACAGCCCGACGGACAGAGCCAAGGGCCGGCGCGCCGCCGGTCGGAGTGGCGCGGAGATGGCGATGGCCAATCGAAAGCTCGATGCGACGAACGAGACAACCGAGCAGGTCGCGATCGTCAAGAAATACGCCAATCGGCGGCTCTACAACACGGCGAGCAGCAGCTACGTCACGCTGGACGAGCTCTCCCAGATGGTGCGCGACGGCAAGGACTTCGTCGTGTTCGACGCGAAGACGGGCGAGGACATCACGCGCTCCGTCCTCACCCAGATCATCCTCGAGGAGGACAGCAAGGGCCGCAACCTGCTGCCGATCAAGTTCCTGCGCCAGCTGATCGGGTTCTACGACGACAGCCTGCACGCCTTCCTGCCCCGCTACCTCGAGCTGTCGATGGAGAACTTCGCCCGCAACCAGGATCAGATGCGCAGCTATATGGAAGAGACGTTCGGCCGCTTCTTCCCGCTCAATCAGTTCGAGGACATGGCCCGCCAGAACATGGCGATCCTGCAGCGCGCCGCCAGCATGTTCAGCCCTTTCCCGGCCGACGGCACGGCAGCGCCGTCCCAGGCGGCGCCCGAGGAGACCGGGAAAGGGCGACGCGGCACGGAGCTCGGCGAGGAGGTCCGGGAGCTGCGCGATCGGATGGAGGCGCTGCAGAAGCAGCTGAACGATCTCGGCCGCCTCCCCGAGCAGAGGACGAAGTGACGGGCCGGGGCCTGCCCGGCGCCCGCGGGCCCGGGCCAGGACGAAGGGCCGGTCAGTCCACCCAGCCGGTGCCGTCGTCCCAGTAGGTCCCGTCGTCCCAGGGCTCGCCTCGGAACGGCCGGGCGGTCCCGGCCGGAGAAAGCCCCCCGGCGAGCGGCAGGAGAGCCAGGGCTCCGGCCCCGGTGAGCAGTCCCCGACGGTCGACCGGCGTCCGCAGGTCCGGCCCAGCCCTCTCCTCCTCCTTCACCTTCGCGGGGTCGTCCTGGTGCATGACGCTCACCGTCCGTAGTTGATCAGGCTCGACCAGTAGCGCTCCAGGCTCATCAGCGCCGAGTTGACGCCTTCGAGCTGCTCCGGCGAGAGGATCCGGCCCGCGATCTCGCCCGCGTTGCGACCGTAGAGATCGTCGATCCTGGCGGTGAGATCGAGCCCTTTCTCGGAAAGCCGCACCCGCGTCATCCGGCGATCGTGAGCCGAGCGCTCCTGGATCAGATAGCCGTTCTCGACCAGCTTCTTCACATTGTAGGACACGTTGGAGCCGAGATAGTAGCCCCGGACGGTGAGCTCCCCGACCGTCAGCTGCTCCGAGCTGATGTTGAAGAGGATGAGCGTCTGGACATTGTTGATGTCCTGGACCCCGCGCCGATCGAGCTCGGCCTTGATCACGTCCAGAAAGCGCCGATGCAGGCGCTCGATCAGCCGGGTCAGCTGCAAATAGGGCTCTTTCACCTGGCGCCTCGACGCAATGTGTCCGGGACCCAAAGGAAACAGCCTAGGGACGAGACGAGCCGATCACGACGCCCTTCAGCCGATCTCCGCCGCCATCATCTTGATGATTGCAGAAAAATCCAGCCCTTCGTTCTCGTTTCTGGCGAATAAAGTATAGAGTTGGCACGCTTCAGACGCGATGGGCGTCGGCAAGCCGACGGATTGGGCCGCCTGCTGGGCCAGCCTGAGGTCCTTCAGCATCATCCCGGCCGTAAAGCCCGGCCGATAGCCATGGTTGGCGGGGGATGCCGGCACGGGACCCGCCATCGGACAATAGCTGGTCATCGACCAGCACTGGCCGGACGACTTCGAGCTGATGTCGAAGAGGCGCTGCGCATCGAGGCCCAGACGGTGCGCCAGGGCGAAGGCTTCCGACACGGCGATCATCGAGACGCCGAGGATGAGGTTGTTGCAGATCTTGGCCGCCTGGCCGGTGCCGCTCGGGCCGGCGTGGATCACCGCCTTGCCCATGCTCCCGAGGAACGGCTCCGCCCGCGCGAACGAGGCCGCGTCGCCGCCGACCATGAAGGTCAGGCTGCCACCGGCGGCGCCGGCGACACCGCCCGACACCGGAGCGTCCAGCATGGGAAAGCCCTGCTCGGCGGCGCTTCGGGCGACGCTGCGCGCCGTCTCGACGTCGATCGTCGAGCAGTCGATCAGCAGCGCGCCCTTGGGCGCCGCGGAAAGAACGCCCTGCCCATCCAGATAGACGCGCGCGAACGTGCCGGCCCTGCGGCAGCATGGTCACGACGACCTCGGCGTCCTTCACCGCCTCGGCGACATCCGCCGCGACCTTCCCCCCGGCCGCGCGCAGCGCCTCCGTCGCCTCCCTGGCGATATCGAAGCCGCGGACCGCATGGCCCGCCTTGACGAGGTTGATGGCCATCGGCAGGCCCATATTGCCGAGGCCGATGAAGCCGATCCGCGTCATGTCGTCCCCTCCGGCGGCCGTTCTCACAAGCCCGTCCAGTCGAGCGGCAGCTCTGCCGCGTCGCCCGGGTCGAAACAGTGATCGACCTCGGCCGCCGTGACGTCGAGCAGATCCCGATGCTGCCAGCGCGGCTGCCGGTCCTTGTCGATGAGGAGCGCGCGCACGCCCTCGTAGAAGTCGTGGCCCTCGAGGAACCGTCGCACCAGATGGTACTCGAGCCGCATGGCGCCCGTCATGTCGAGCCCCCGGCCCGTCCGGACCTGCCGATGCGTGACGTGCAGGCTGAGCGGCGAGAGCTTCGCCAGCCGGTCGAGCTGCTCCCGCGCCCAGGGCGAGCCCTCCTCGCGCAGGCGCTCCAGCAGTGCCGGGAGATCGGCCGCCCCGAAGCAGCGATCGATGGCCTCGCGCGCGGCGGCCAGAGGCGCCTCCCCGGGCGCCTCGGCGAAGGACGACAGGAGGGCATCGGCCTCCAGGGCGGCATTGCCGACCGACACGGCCGCAAATGCCCCCTCGAGGTCCTCGAGCCTCGCCGCCTCGACCAGATGGGTGGCGGCCCCGACATAGAGACAGTCGGCGGCGCCCAGTCTCGCGCCCATGAGCCCGAGATAGGCCCCCGTCGCACCCGGGCAGCGGGAAAGAAACCGCGTGCCGCCGACGTCCGGGAAGAAGCCGATGGCGGTCTCGGGCATGGCGAGCGCGACGTTCGACGTCGCCACCCGATAGGCGCCGTGCACCGAGATCCCGACGCCGCCCCCCATCGTGATGCCGTCCAGCAGCGCCACATAGGGCTTGGGATAGTGGTGGATGCGCCAGTTGAGGCGGTACTCGTCGTGGAAGAAGCCAAGCGCCTCGTCGACGCCGTCACGCTTGGCCTGGTCCGTCACCGCCAGGATGTCGCCGCCGGCGCAGAACGCCTTGCCGGCCACCGCCTTGACGAGCACGGCCGCCACCGTCGGGATCCTCGGCCCAGGCCAGGAGCTGCAGGCTCATGGCCTGGACCATGGCGCGCGTCAGGGCGTTGAGCGCCCGGGGCCGGTCGAGGCAGACGATGCCGAGGGCGCCCCGGCGCACGAAGCGGATGCCGGTCGTCTCCCGGGCTGCCGCCGCCGTCATCCGGCCAGGATCCGCCGGGCGATGATGGTGCGCATGATCTCGTTCGTTCCCTCGAGGATCTGGTGGACCCGCACGTCGCGCAGATAGCGCTCGATGCCGTAGTCCTGGATGTAGCCGTAGCCGCCGTGCAGCTGAAGCGCCTGGTTGACGACCTCGAATCCGGTGTCCGTCGCGAGCCGCTTGGCCATCGCGCAGGCCATGGTGGCGTCCCGGGCGCCGGTGTCGAGCTTGTGCGCCGCCTGCCACACCATCAGGCGTGCCGCCTCCAGCGCCGTCGCCATGTCCGCGATGCGGAACTGGAGCGACTGGAACTCGGCGAGCGGCCGGTCGAACTGGCGCCGCTCCTTGAGATGGGCGACGGCCCGCTCCAGGCAGGCCCGCGCCGCTCCGAGCGAGCAGGCGGCGATGTTGACGCGCCCGCCGTCCAGCGCCCGCATCGCGATCCTGAACCCCTCCCCCTCCTGCCCGACCCGGTTCGCCCGAGGCACCCGGCAATCCTCGAGCTGCACCGCCGCCGTCGGCTGCGAGTGCCATCCGAGCTTTTTCTCGTTCTTGCCGAAGGAGAGGCCGGGGGTGCCCTTCTCGACCACGATGCTCGTGATTCCCGCGGGGCCGGGCCCGCCCGTGCGCGCCATCACGAGATAGAGGCCGGCAGCGCCCGCGCCCGAGATGAAGGCCTTGCTGCCGTCGAGGACATAGGCGTCGCCGTCGGCGCGGGCCCGGGTCCTGAGGCTCGCCGCGTCCGACCCGGAGCCGGGCTCGGTCAGGCAATAGCTGGCGAAAGTGTCCATCGCGAGCAGCGCCGGCAGCCAGCGGCGCCGCTGCTCCTCGTCGCCGAAGGTGTCGATCACCCAGGCGACCATGTTGTGGATCGAGATGTAGGCGGCGGTCGAGGGGCAGGCGGCCGCCAGCTCCTCGAAGAGGATCGCCGCATCGAGCCGGCCGAGCCCCGTGCCGCCCTCGCTCTCCCGCACATAGAGCCCGGCGAAGCCGAGGGCGGCCGCCTTGCGGAGCGCCTCGACGGGAAAGGTGCAGGCCTCGTCCCACTCGGCCGCGTGCGGAAGCAGCTCGCCCTGGGCGAAGTCCCGCCCGAGGCCCTGAATGGCGCGCTGCTCCTCGGAAAGCTCGAACGACACTCGGCCACTCCCCGCATCAACGCCTGCTGGTAGCCCCCGGCGCGGGCCGGCGTCAATTGGCGGTAGGCTCGTCGCCCTGGCCGTCAGCCGGCCGCCGCTGCCGTCTCGCGCAGCCGCGGCGCATTGCTGATGCGCTCGCCGATCTGACGGGCGAGATCGCGCAGTGCTGCCTCGGCTGCGGCATCGATGGCGGCCGTCCCGCCGCCGCAGGTCCACCCCAGCGGCCGCTCCGCCATGTCGCTCGCCTCGAGGGTGGCGCCGAGCAGACGGCCTTGGGGGCCGTCGACGGTGACGTCGGCAGCCATGGCGACCTGCGCCACCATCCGGCTGGTGAGGAGGCCCGGCGCCAGATCGAGATGGACGGCGAGGTCGTCGGCGCGCACGCGCACGAGGCCGCTCGCGCCCGCGAGACGGATCTGCTCCGGGGTGAAGGGCACGTCCACCCGCTCGACCTGGCCCAGAAGCGGCTGCAGGGTTCTCGCGACCGATTCGGCGAAGGCGTCGCGCAGGTCGACCGGATAGCGGTGCATCCCGCAGGTGATGCCGTCGACGCGGTAGCTGCCGTCGAGCGGGGACGGGTCGACGAGCAGGAGATAGTGGCCGGCGAGCGGCCCTTCGTAGCTCGTGGCGATGCCGTAGGCGGGGCTCGGCGAGACCTTGGCCGGATAGGCGCAGCCGGCCAGGAGCGGGATCGTCGCCATCAGAGCCACGCCCAGGCGGAAACGGCGAGCCCTGCACCGCCCCGCCGCACCCCGTGACGCCCGATCCACCGCCATCGACGCCTCCTCCTCCACAGCCGAGAACGGCCGGCGGGGGAAGGTCGTTCCGCCGCTGCCCTCAGCCGGTGGTGCTGCGCCCCCGCCCGCCGCGGGCCAGGTCCTTGATGATCCCGCGCATCAGGTGGATCTCGGGGCGGGTCCAGCCGCGGCGCTCGATCATCACCTTGATGGTGCGGGCGAGGCTGATGCGGCGGTCGGCGGCGCGGAAATAGTCGATGGCGTCGAGCTCGGCCAGAAGGTGGCCCAGCACGCCGTCGACCTCTTCCTTCGTGGCGGGCGGGTCCTCGCCGGGCGGCGGCTGCAGGGCGGGCGTCTCGTCCGTTGCCTTGAACCACTCGTAGCCCAGCAGCAGGACGGCCTGCGCGAGGTTCAAGGAGGAGAAGGCGGGGTTGAGCGGCACCGAGACCAAGGCATCGGCGAGCAGAAGCTCGTCGTTGGTGAGGCCGGTGCGCTCGGCGCCGAAGACGAGGCCGACCCGCCTGCCCTCGCCCACCAGCCGATGCAGCTCCTGGGCCGCGGCCTCGCCCGTCATGACCGGCTTTCTCAGCTCGCGCGCCCGGGCCGTCGTGGCCAGAACGTGATGGAGGTCGCCGATCGCGGCCTCGAGCGTGGAGAACGTCTCGAGCCGGTTCAGCACCTCGGTGGCGCCCGAGGCCGCGGCCACCGCCTTGGCGTTGGGCCAGCCGCAGTCGGGGCGCACCAGCCGGAGGTCGACGAGACCAAAATTCAGCATGGCGCGGGCCGTCGTGCCGATGTTCTCGCCGAGCTGGGGCCGGCAGAGGATGACGACCGGGGCCGGCGGCAGCGCGTCGAGGCCGCCGCGCGGCGGGGCGGACGCGCTCATGTCCCGGGTGCTTGGGCGCGGTCGGTCAGCAGCTTCCAGGTGATGGCGTCGTTCAGGGCCATGTAGGAGGCGTCGATGATGTTGCCCGAGACGCCGACCGTCTGCCAGACGCGGCCCTCGTCGTCGCCGCTCTCGATGATCACGCGGGTGACGGCGGCGGTGCCGGCCTCGGGGGCGAGGATGCGGACCTTGAAGTCGACGAGCCGCATCCGGGCCAGCGCCGGATAGGTCCCGGCCAGCGCCTGGCGGAGCGCGTGGTCGAGCGCGTTCACCGGCCCGTTGCCCTCGGCCACGGTGTAGGAGCGATGAGCGCCCACCCCGATCTTTATCGTCGCCTCCGAGAGGGTGACGAGCTCGCCCCGGGCGTTGAAGCGCCGCTCGTCGATCACCCGGAAGCTCATCAGATCGAAATAGTCGGGCACCTCGCCCAGAACGCGCCGCACCAGCAGCTCGAACGATGCCGCGGCGCCATCGTAGGAAAAGCCGCGGGACTCGCGCTCCTTGATGGTGGCGAGAAGCTCGGCCGTCTGGTCCGGGTCGGGGTCGACGTCGAGGCCCATGTCCTTGAAGCGCGCCAGGAGGTTGGAACGGCCGGCCTGATCGGAGACCAGGACGTCCCGGCTGTTGCCGACCAGTGCCGGATCGACGTGCTCGTAGAAGGCCGGGTCCTTCGCGATGGCGGCGGCGTGCAGGCCCGCCTTGTGGGCGAAGGCCGAGGCGCCGACATAGGCCGCGTGCCGGTCGGGCGTGCGGTTCAGGCGCTCGTCGAAGGTCCGCGAGAGGGCGGTGAGGTGGCGGAGGCCCTCGGCCGAGACGCCCGTCTCGTAGCCGAGCTTGAGGGCGAGGGTCGGGATGAGGCTCACGAGATTGGCGTTGCCGCAGCGCTCGCCCAGGCCGTTCAGCGTGCCCTGCACCTGCCGGGCCCCGGCGCGGATGGCGGCGAGGCTGTTTGCGACCGCGTTCTCGGTGTCGTTGTGGGTATGGATGCCGAGCTTTTCCGGCGGCACGGTCGCCGCGACCTTTTCCGTGATGGCCTCGACCTCATGGGGCAAGGCGCCGCCATTCGTGTCGCACAGGACGACCCAGCGGGCGCCTGCTGCCAGCGCGGTCCGGAGACAGGCGAGCGCATAGTCCGGGTCGAGCTTGAACCCATCGAAAAAATGCTCGGCGTCGAGCATCAGCTCCCCGGCGTGGCGGCCGGCCTCACGAAGGAAGTCCTCGATCATGCGCAGGTTCTCGTCGAGGTCGACGCCGAGCGCGCCGGTCACCTGCCGGGTCGAGGTTTTTGCGACCAGCGTGATGACGGCGGCACCACTGCGAAAGAGCGGAGCCAGCGCCGGGTCGTTGGCGGCGCTGCGGCCGGCCCGGCGGGTCATGCCGAAGGCGCAGAGCTTGGCACGGCTCAGAGGCTCGACGCGCTCGAAGAAAGAATCGTCGGTCGGGTTGGCCCCGGGCCAGCCGCCCTCGACATAGTCGATGCCGAGCCGGTCGAGCTCCCGCGCGATCCACAGCTTGTCGGCGACGGAGAAGTCGACGCCCTGCGTCTGGGCGCCGTCGCGCAGCGTGGTGTCGTAGAGCCAGATGCGCTCGGTCATGCGCGGCGCCACGTGGTGCCGTCGGGAGTATCCTCGAGCATGATACCTCTGCGCTCAGAAGTTCTGCACGTATGGCATCGGCCTCGAGCAAAGTCCTTGCGATCCTGCGCTGTCGTCGCGCTTCGCGATACAGCGCTCGAAGATCGTCCTCCGCAATCGCGTCGCTCAGAACTCGATCGTACCAATCGACGGCCAGTGTCAAGTGAACCGTCCTAGCAATCTCTGCGACGTTGCGATGGATCCTCGACAGAAGTCCCAGCAATGTCCGCTCGACCAGAGACGTTCTTCGTTGTAGAAGCGAAGTTCTCATTAGCTCCGTCAACCATTTCATCAGGCGTCGAGAGCGCAGCAGGCGTGTTCAAATCATCCGCAAGAGCTGCGAGACATAATGCATCGACTGACTGGCCTGGAATCGCTCGCTGACTGTTGATCTGTGCAGAGCGTCAGTACGCATCTCGCTGAGCTGATGCTCGGTCGCGACTCCTGAAGTGCATCTACGCTATAGTCGATGGGCTGTCGATAGTGAGTACTCGAGCATCCAAAGGCGCATTGCCTCGCCTCGAGCACGGCTCGAGTGCCTCGTCCACCCGCACCACATTCCCCACGCTCTTCGCCATCTTCTCGCCGCGCATGTCGACGAAGCCGTTGTGGAGCCAGTAGTTGGCCATCTTGTCGAGGCCGTGGGCGCAGCAGGTCTGGGCGATCTCGTTCTCGTGGTGGGGAAAGACGAGGTCGAGGCCGCCGCCGTGGATGTCGAAGGGCACGCCCAGGAGCTTCTCGGACATGGCCGAGCATTCGATGTGCCAGCCCGGGCGGCCGCGGCCCCAGGGGCTGTCCCAGCCGGGCTGGTCGGGCGTGCTGGGCTTCCAGAGGACGAAGTCGGCCGGGTCCTTCTTGTAGGGGGCGACGTCGACGCGGGCGCCGGCGATCTGGTCGTCGCGGTCGCGGCTGGAGAGCCGACCATAGGCCGGCATCGAAGGGCACGTGAAAGAGCACGTGCCCTTCGGCCTCGTAGGCGTGGCCCTTGCGCGATCAGCTGCCCGATCAGCGCTGACCATGTCGCGCGATATGCTCGGTCGCGCGCGGCTCGAAGGTCGGCGGCAGGCAGCCCAGCGCCCTGGCAGTCCTCCTGGAACTGGACCGCGGTCCTGGTGGTCGCTGCGGATCAGCGCCGTCGAGGTCGCTCGCAGCGCCGTCCTGCCTGACCTGGTCGATGATCTTGTCGTCGATGTCGGTGATGTTGCGGACATAGGTGACGTGGTCCTCGCCGTAGAGATGGCGCAGCAGCCGGAACAGCACGTCGAAGACGATGAGCGGCCGGGCGTTGCCGATGTGGATGCGCTGATAGACCGTCGGCCCGCAGACATACATCCGCACGTTCTTTGGCATCGATCGGGGCGAAGTCTTCCTTCGCCCGCGTGAGCGTGTTGTAGAGTTTGAGCTGCGGCGTCATGGATCGGAACCGGGTAGCTGTCAGGCGGTCTCGCCGAGCAGGCGGCGGCGGGCCCGCTCGCGGCCGATCAGCGGTAGCAGGAGTTTCAGCTCCGGTCCATGCTCGCGGGCCGTCAGCGCCAGGCGAAGCGGGAGATAGAGGGCCTTGCCGCGCCGGCCCGTCACCTCCTTGACGTCGTCGAGCCAGGCCTCGGCGTCCTCGGGCGACTCGAGGCGGTCCATCATCAGCACGGCGGCGCTGGCGAGCAGCGCCTCGTCGACGATTTTCGGCTCCAGCGGCTCCTTCGTGATCCGCCACCAGTCCAGGGCCTCGGCGACCCGCGCCAGATTGCCGCGCACCGCCTCCCAGAAGGCCGGCTCGGGCTTCTGGATGCCGATCGCCTCGAGCCGGTCCCGCACCGCCTCGAACGGCAGCCGGTGCACGACCTCCGCCGAGAGCCGGTCGAGGTCGGCCGGGTCGAGATGCGGCTGGGCCTGGCCGAACGCCGAGAGGTCGAAGCGGGCGACGAGGTCGTCGAGGCTGGCGGCCGGGTCGGGCGGCTGGCCGGTGCCGAGCGTGGCCAGGAGCTGGAGGATCGCCATGGGCTCGATCCCGCGCAGGCGCAGCTCGGCGAGGCTCGCGGCCCCCGCCCGCTTGCTCACCTTGCCGCCCGCGACGTCGAGGACGAGCGGCAGATGGCGCGAAGGCGGGCGCCCGCTCGCCCAGCGCCCGGATCAGGTCGAGCTGGACGGCGGTATTGGCCAGATGGTCCTCGCCCCGGATCACGTCGGTGATGCCCATCGCCGCATCGTCGACGACCGAGGCGAAGAGATAGGTGGCGCCTCCGTCCTCGCGGCGCACCACCGGATCGCTGAGGCTCTGCAGGTCGATGGACCTCGGGCCCTTGACGAGGTCGGTGAGCTCCGCCGGGCGGTCGCCGAGGCGGAAGCGCCAGTGCGGCGTGCGCCCTTCGGCCTCGAGGCGGGCGCGGTCGGCATCGCCCAGGGCCGAGCGCGGCCCGATCGTAGCGGGGCGGCTGGCCCTTGGCCCGCTGCGCCTCGCGCTTCGCCTTCAGCTCGTCGGCCGTCTCGTAGCAGGGATAGACGCGGCCTCCGGCACGCAGCTTCTCGAAAGCCGCCTCATACACGGAGGCCCGCTCGCTCTGGCGGTGCTCCTCGTCCCAGGCGAGGCCGAGCCAGCGCAGGTCCTGGCGGATCGCGTCGACGAAGCGCTCCTCCGAGCGCTCCTGGTCGGTGTCGTCGATACGCAGGACGAAGCGCCCCCCATGGCTGCGCGCGAAGAGCCAGTTGACGGCGGCCGTGCGGGCATTGCCGAGATGGAGGAGCCCGGTCGGGCTCGGGGCGAAGCGGACGGTGACGGTCATGGCGCTCGCCTAGCGCCGACCGGCGCCGCGCGCAAGCGATCAGGGCGCGAAGCCGGCCAGGCGCGGCACCCACATGAAGGTCTCGGGGAAATAGGTCGTGATCAGGAGGACCACGATCATGCATCCCAGGAGGGGGAGAAGCGGCAGCACGACCTCCTCCATCGGGATGCGGGCGATCTTGATGCCGACGAAGAGCGAGGTGCCGACCGGCGGGGTGATCAGGCCGAAGGAGAGGTTGACGGTCATGATGATGCCCAGATGGATGAGGTCGACGCCGAACTTCTGGGCCAGCGGCAGCAGCATGGGCACCAGCATGATGAGGGCCGGCGTCTGGTCGATGAACATGCCGACGAGAAGGAGGAAGATGTTGAGGATCAGGAGGAAGACGATCCGGCTGTCGATCGCCGAGAAGGCCTGCGCCAGAAGCTGGGGCAGCTGCTCGTAGGTGAGGATCCAGGAGAAGACCGAGCTCGTGGCGATGAGCATCATCACGACGGCGTTGGTGAGGCAGCATTCCCAAAGGATCTGGGGCAGGTCCCGGATGTTGATCTCGCGATAGATGAAGACGGTCAGGATCAGGGCGTAGAGCGAGGCCGCGGCGCCCGCCTCGGTGGCGGTGAAGATTCCCGAGGTGATGCCGCCCAGGATGATGACGATGGTGAAGATGCCCGCCAGCCCGTCGATCACGCGGACGAGCTTTTCCTTCAGCGTGAGCGAAGGCAGGGCGCGGCGATGATAGAACCAGCCGTGAATGAAGCTGCCGACGATGAGCGAGAGGGCGATGAGCACGCCCGGGATGATGCCGGCCAGGAAGAGGGCGGCGATCGAGACCGTGCCGGTGACGTGCGCGAAGACGATCATGGCGATCGAGGGCGGGATGATCGGCCCCATGGTGGCGGAGCAGAGGACGATCGCGGTGGCGAAGCGGCGGGTGTAGCCGTCCCGCTCCATGGCCGGGATCATCATGCCGCCGATCGAGGAGACCTCGGCCACGGCCGAGCCCGTGACCCCGCCGAAGAACATCGAGGCCACGATGACGATGTGGGAGAGGCCGCCCGGCAGGCGGCCGACCAGCACCTCGGCCAGCCGCACCAGCCTGATGGCCACCCCGCCGCGGGCCATGAGCTGGCCCGAGAAGACGAAGAAGATCACGGCGAGGAGCGGGAAGGTGTTGATCGACACCAGCATGCGCTGGACGATCGTGGCGTTGTCGACGTCCGGCAGCAGCAGCGTCGCGGTGCAGGCGGCGATGCCGATCGCGAACGAGATCGGCATGCCCAGGATCAGGAGGGCGAGAAAGACGAGGCCGAGGATGGCGATGATCAAGGAGGTCAGTCCACGCCCAGCTGCTCTTTGCCGACCGGCCCGATATCGCCGCCTCGGGCGATGCTGCGCGCCAGGCTCTGCGCCGCGAACAGCATGATCAGCCCGCCCGCGATCGGCATCGCGGGGTAGTACCAGTAGTTCGTGTAGGGAATGGTCTCCATGAGGTCGCTGCCGAACTCCTCGACGAACACGATCCCGTAGCGGAGCATGATCCAGCCGAAGCCCAGGACCAGGAGGTTGAGGAGCCAGAAGAGGACGAGGCGCGGCCCGGGCCGGCAGCCGGTTGTACAGGAGGTCGAAGGCGATGTGCTCGCCCCGCTGCACGGCAACCGCGGCCCCGAGGAACGAGATCCAGATCAGGAGGTAGCGCGGCACCTCCTCGGTCCAGGAGAAGCTGGTTCCCAGCACGTAGCGCATGAACACCGCCATCGTGATGATGACGAAGATGGCCGTCGCCAGAAGCAGGATGAAGATCCGCAGGAGACCGAGAAGCAAGTCGACGCCACGATCGAACAGCTGCATCGATTTCCCCCGCGCGGCCGCCGTCCGGACCCTGCCGATCGACGGCGGGCATGCGGGCAACCGATGCCCGAAGGCCCGCCACGAGCGTCTATTGCTGCGCGAAGCGCTTGCCGTTCTCGAGGATGAAGTCCACCGTCTTCGTCACGTCCAGGCGCTTCGCCTCGCTGGTCACGAGGCCGGAGACGGCGTCGATGAAGGGCTGCTTGTCGGGCTGGATGACCTCCTTGAACTTGCTCTGCAGCTCGTCGAACGAGGTCTGGTCGGAGATCTTCCAGGCGCCGCGCATGTAGGCCTGCGCCAGGTGGCCCGCCTCGACGACCGCCGCCTTCTGCTTGTCGTCCAGCCGATTGTAGAGCTTCATCGACATGATCATCATGTCCGGAATGCGGGCATGCTCGTCGATCGTGTAGTACTTGCTGACCTCAAAGAACTTCTTGGTCAGGATCGAGGGGTTGTTGTTCTCGGCACCGTCGACGACGCCGGTCTGGAGGGCCGTGTAGAGCTCCGACCAGGCGACCGGCACGCCCGTGCCGCCCATGGCCTGGATCATGCCCACGGCGACCGGCGAGGCCATCACCCGGACCTTCTCGCCCTTGAGGTCGGCCGGCGAGTGGATCGCCTTGTCGCCGAAGAAGTTGCGGGCCCCCGAATCGATGTAGCCCAGCACCTTGATGCCCTTTGCCTCGAGCGGCTCGACCAGAGCCGCCGCCTCGGGCGTGGAGAGAAACCACCAGAAGTGCTGCTCGTTGCGGAAGAGGTAGGGCAGCGTGAACATGTCCATCTGCGGCAGAACCTGGTTCAGGTTCGCCGCCGAGACGGTCGTGAAGCCGATCGTCCCGTTGCGCACGCTCTGGACATTGGCCACCGCGTCGCCCAGCTGGGCATTCGCGAAGGTCTCGATCTTGAGCGTGCCGTCGGTCATGTTGCCCACCGTCTGGGCAAAATACTGCTCAGTATAGGTGGACGGGTGGTTGGCGGGCTGGATGCCCGAATAACGCGCGGTGATCGTCTCGGCCCAGGCCGGGGCCGCGCCGATGCTGGCCGCCACCAAGGCGACCGCTGCCAGTTTCCTCATCGTTGAGCCTCCCTCGATGAAGCTGTCTGCTGGCCGGACAATGGCGGACCCGCCGGGAGGCGTCAATCGTCGCGCCGTCCCCCGGACCATAGCGGCGGGCGTCGAGGCGGCAGCGGGCGATCACCGCGGGCCGCGCTCAGCACTCCGCTGGCGGCGCCATGGTGGAGGCGAAATGACGGTGTCGGACCGAGGCCCGCATTGCTGGCGTGGTGCTGGCGGCCAGGGCCAGCCAATGCTCGCCGGTCGGCCGCCATTGCCAGAACCGCCAGCGCCGGCGCTGCCCGGGAGGCTCGCCGTCGATCGCAATACTGATCGGGTCGAGGGTGAAGCTGAAGCTGTCGAGCGGCAGCGCCAGGCCGAGGCCGACCGCCTTGATGTAGGCCTCCTTCAGCGTCCAGAGGCGAAAGAAGCGCTCCCGCCGCGCCTCTTCGGGCAGGGCCTCGAAGGCTGCGACCTCGGCCGGGGCGAAGTAGCGGCGCGCGAGGCGGAGATCGACAGGTCGGCCGTGACGCTCGACATCGACACCCAGAGTGAGGCCCCGACCGGCGACGGCAGCGACCAATCCTTCCGTATGCGAAAGATTGACCTCGAGCCCCGTGCCGAGGAGCGGTCCGGCGAGGGAGGGCTTGCCGTGGCCGCCGATCGAGAACGACCAGGCGGCGGGCGCCTCCGGCAGCAGGCTCGATATGAGCCGCCGCAAGAGAGCGTGCGCCGCGACGAAGGTCCGGCGGTCGTGGTCGAAATAGAATCTCTCCGCCCGCTGCCGCTCGCCCGCGTCCAGGACGGCCAGGGCCTCCTCCCAGTCGGGCCCGCCGACCGGCCCCGGCTCCGCGGTCCAGAGATGGATCAGGGCGGTTTCGCTCATGCGCCCGATCCGCTAGCGATAGCCGCGACCGCCGACACGACGAGACGGGGCGATCCGGCCATCCTCGAGGGAACGATCCAGAATCACCGGCGCGCAGGCAAGCCTCCGGTGTCTGCGCGGCGAGCGCCGCCGGCACGCCGGCGTCACGGCGACGCCCGTCGGCCGTCGGCCTGAGGCGGCCGCCCAAAGCCATGCGCCTTCTCGCGATCAGCGATCTGCATCTCGGTCACCCCACCAACCGGGACGCGCTGGCCGATCTGCCGGCTTTTCCGGACGACTGGCTGATCGTCGCCGGCGACGTGGCGGAGAGCTTCGCCACGATCGAGCACGGCCTCGCCGAGCTGACCCGGCGGTTCGCCAGGGTCATCTGGGTTCCCGGCAATCACGAGCTCTGGAGCCGGCCGGAGCGCGACGGCGGCCTTTCCGGGACCGCCCGCTACGATTCGCTCGTGACGCTGGCCCGCCGCCTGGGCGTCCTGACCCCCGAGGATCCCTTTCCGGTCTGGCGCGGAGCCGGCCCGCCGCTCGTGATCGTTCCCATGTTCACCCTCTACGACTACTCGTTCGGGCCGCCGGGCATGGATCCGGAGCAGGTCCCGGCCTGGGCGGCGGAAGAGGACATCTTTCCCGCAGACGAGCGCCTGCTGCGTCCCGATCCGCACCCCAGCCGTGTCATCTGGTGCCGCGAGCGCGTGGCCGCGACGCAGGCGCGGCTCGACGCCCTGCCGACGGGCAGCGCCACGATCCTCGTCGACCACTACCCGCTGCTGGCCGATCTTGCCCGCCTGCCGGCGGTGCCGCGCTTCGCGCCCTGGTGCGGAACGCGCCTCACCGAGGACTGGCCCAGGCGCTATCGAGCAAAAATCTGCCTCTACGGCCATCTCCACATCCGCTCCGATCAGGTCCGGGACGGCATCACCTTCCGCGAGATCTCTCTCGGCTATCCCCGGCAGTGGAACCAGGAAAAGGGCATCGCTGCCTATATCCGCCAGATCGCCTAGCCGGCGGGCAGCCGCCGCGCTCGCATAGCCCTCCGCGAGCTGGCGGATGCGGCTCACCATCGACCAGAGGCCATTGGAGCGGCCCGGTGTCAGATGCTTGCCGAGACCGATCGCGTCGAAGACCGCGGGGGGGTTGTCGAGGATCTCCTGCGGCGTACGATCGCCATAGAGGCGCAGCAGGATGCCGATCAGGCCCTTGACGATGAAGGCGTCGCTGTCGGCGCGCAGGCGCAGCCGGCCCGTCGCCTCGTCGAGCTCGGCCACCATCCAGACCTGGCTCTGGCAGCCGCGGACCTTGTTCGCCTCGATCTTTTCCTCGTTCGGCATCGGCGGCAGGTGGCGGCCCAGGTCGATGACGTACTCGATCTTGTCCCGCCACTCGTCGAACAGCGCGAACTCCTCCTCGAGCGCCTCCTGCGCCTCGCCGATCGTCCGCTCCGCCGCCATGCTGCTTCCTGTTCCTCGAGCCTCGCCACTCAGATGGGCCGACGCGATTGAGCAATCAACCAACGCCCTGCCCCTCGGCGAAGGGCTCAGCCGGCCTCGGCTTGCAGCCCACGATAGGCCTCGAGCGCCCGATCGCGCGCCTTGCCGTGATCGACGAGGGCCTCGGGATAGGACTTGCCCAGGACCACGCCGGCCTCGCTCAGCACATCGGCGGGTGCTGCGAAAGGCATGTGAATCCACCGATCTGGGAGTGAAGAAAGCTCCGGCACCCAGCGCCGGACATAGGAGCCGTCGGGATCGAAGCGCTCGCCCTGGAGGACGGGATTGAAGATCCGGAAATAGGGCGCCGCGTCGATGCCGCACCCGGCTACCCACTGCCAGCCCATGGCGTTGTTGGCGAGGTCGGCATCGACCAGCGTGTCCCAGAACCAGGCCTCGCCCTTCTGCCAGGGGATCAGCAGGTCCTTGGTCAGGAAGGAGCCCGCGATCATGCGCACCCGGTTGTGCATGTAGCCCGTGGCCCAGAGCTGGCGCATGCCGGCATCGACGATCGGGTAGCCGGTCAGGCCCCGCGTCCAGGCGCGAAAGAGCCGCTCCTCGTCGGACCAGGGGAAGGCGGCGAACTCGGGCCGCAGCGGCTCCTCGGGGAGGGTCGGACGGTGAAACAGGGTGTGATAGGCGAAGTCGCGCCAGGCGAGCTGGCGGAGATAGGGCCGTGCTTTCTGCCAGGAGCCGCGCCGGGCCAGGGTCCGGCCACGGACGAGATGGAAGAGCTGACGCCCCCCGATCTCGCCGAAATGGAGGTGCGGGGACAGCCTGGACACACCGGGTCGCGCCGGGAAATTTCTTTCGGTGTCGTAGGCCTCGACCGGCCCGTCCGCGAACTCGGTCGCCGCCTCGAGGGCGGCCGCCTCGCCGGGTCGCCAAGCCGCCCTCAGCCCGCCGGCCCAGTCGGGCTTTTTGGGCGTGAGGCGCCAGTCGTCGAGCGCATCGCCATCCGGCAGGGAGCGCAGGAAATACAGCGGCTCCGGGACCGCCACCGGCTCCGGTGGCCCGTCACGGTCGAACCAGGCACGCGCGTAGGGCGTGTAGACCTTGTAAGGCCCGCCGCCCTTCTGGGCGATCTCCCAGGGCTCGAAGCAGAGGGCGGCGTTGAAGCTCTCGACCGCGACACCCGCCTCCCTGAGGGCCGCCTTCAGCTCCCTGTCCTGCGCGATCGCCCAGGGCTCGTAGCGGCGATTCCAGAAGACATGGCGGGCCCCCGTTTCCTCGACGAGCCGGCGGATGATCGAGCCTGCCTCGCCCCTGCGCAGCAGCAGGTCGCCATGCCGGCGGCGGAAATCGGTCGCGAGCGAGGCCAGCGACTGGTGCAGCCACCAACGGGACGCCCCACCCGTCCGCCATCGTCCCGGCGTCTCGTCGTCGAGCACGTAGAGGGGCAGCACCGGCCGACCGGTGGCGGCGGCCGCGACCAGGGCCGGGTTGTCGGCGAGCCTGAGGTCGTTCCGGAGCCAGAGGATCGCGGGCTCAGCTTTCGCCATCGGGGTCGTCCTCCACGGTCTTGCGCGCAACGGGCTCGGCAACGAGCCTTTCGTGCGGTACGCGGAAGACGCGGGCCCGGCCCAGCAGATAGGCGGCGAAGCCCTCCGGAAAGAGGCCGCGGATGGCGGGATCGAGGGCGTTGAGCCCGCCCGTGAAGCTGCCGAAGGCGGGCAGGAGCAGCCGCCGTCCGTCGCCGGCGAAGCACGGCCGTGCCAGCCTGATCCTGGACCCGGCCACCCGCGCCTTGGGGTGAAGATGGGCAGCGATCTCGGCCTCGGCGCCGCTCCTCGGCACATGGCGGAAGACGAGCCCGTCCAGCTCGAGCTCGGCCACCGCGCGACCGCCGAGGCCGCGCGGCGGCTCAGGGTCGTGGTTGCCCTGCACCCAGATCCAGTCCACGGCGCCGGTCAGCTCGCGAACGCGCGCGCCGAGCGTCGCCCCGAGCCCGGCCGGCCCGGCATGATCGTGAAAGGCGTCGCCGAGGCTGATCACGGCCCTCGGCCGATGGCGCCGCAGCACGGCCTCGAGACGGGAAAGGGTCTCGTGGGTGTCGTAGGGCGGCAGCAGCGCCCCCCGGCGCGCGAAGGCGCTGGCCTTCTCGAGGTGCAGGTCGGCGACGACGAGCAGCCGCCGCTCCTGCCAGAGAAGAACGCCCGCGGGGTCGAGGACGAGCGTCCGCCCCGCCACAGCGACAAGGGTCATGCCGGCACCGGCGCCGTCTTCCCGTCCAACGCCTCGGCGACCAGCTCCGCCACCACCTCGTCCAGCAACTCGTCGAGGCCGGCGCCATCCACCCGCTCCCTGCCGATCCCGGCGATGATCGCGACCGCGAAGGGCGAGATGCGCGGCAGCCGCACATGGCGGATGCGGCCGCGCACCGCGTTCAGGAGGTCGCCCAGACGGCGGATGTCGGTGAGGCCCGTCGCGGCCTCGGCGCGCGCCGCCCGCAGAAGAATGTGGTCCGGCTCGTACTTGCGCAGCACGTCGTAGATGAGGTCCGCGTTGAAGGTCACCTGCCGCCCGGTCTTCTGCTGGCCCGGATGGCGCCGCTCGATCAGCCCGGCCACCACGGCACAGTTGCGGAAGGTCCGCTTGAGCATGCTGCTCTCGGCCATCCACTCCTCGAGATCGTCGCCCAGCATGTCGACGTCGAAAAGGCCGGCCACGTCGTCTACCGGCTCCAGGCCCCAGACGGCAATGCAGTAGTCGGAGGCGACGAAGCCGAGCGGCCGCTTGCCGGCGCGCTCGAGCCGGCGGGTCAGCAGCATGCCCAGCGTCTGGTGCGCGTTCCGGCCGGCGAAGCAGTAGGCGACGAGGAAGTGCCGCCCGCTCCGGGCGAAGCTCTCGACCAGCAGCTCGTCGGGGGCCACCAGGACCGAGCGGCCGCTCCTGCTGCTCCAGCCATTCCCGCACCGGCTCCGGCAGCACGGACCAGTGCGCCGGGTCCGCCAGAAGCGCCCGCACGCGCTGGGCCAGCTCGCTCGTCAGCGGCAGCCGGCCGCCCGCATAGGCCGGCACCTTGGGAGCGCCGCCCTCCTTGGCCAGCCTGGCGATCACCTCGTTCTCGCGCACCCCCTCGAAGCGCAGCAGGCGCCCGGCAAAGATGAAGGTGTCGCCCGGCACGAGACCGGCGACGAAATACTCCTCGATCTCGCCGAGCCGCCGGCCCCGGGGGCCGAGCCGCACCCACATCACCGCCGCCTCGACGATCGTGCCCACGTTCATGCGGTACTGCCGTGCCAGGTACGGGTCTTTGAGACGATACCGGCCGTCGGGACCGCGCTCGAGCCGTCGATAGCGCTCGTAGACCCCCAGCGCGTAGCCGCCGGTCGCGACGAACTCGACCACGGCGTCGAAATCGGCGCGGGGCAACAGGGCATAGGGTGCCGCCGCCCGCACCTCCTCGAAGAGGGCGTCCGGGTCGAACGGGCCGCTGCAGGCGACGCCGGTGACGTGCTGGGCCAGCACGTCGAGGCCGCCATGGGCGAGCTCCCCGCCATCGAGCTCACCCGCCTCCAGCGCCTCCCTGGCGGCGATGCACTCCAGCACCTCGAAGCGGTTGGCCGGGATCATGATCGCCCGGCTGGGCTCGTCGAGGCGGTGGTTGGCGCGGCCGATCCGCTGGAGCAGGCGGGCGGCACCCTTGGGTGCCCCGATCTGGACCACGAGATCGACATCGCCCCAGTCGATGCCGAGATCGAGCGAGGAGGTGCAGACGACGGCGCGCAGGCCGCCCCGCGCCATCACCGCCTCGACCTTGCGGCGCTGCTCGACCGCGAGGCTGCCGTGATGCAGCGCGATCGGCAGATTTTTGTCATTTTCCCGCCACAGCGCCCCGAACACCAGCTCGGCCTGGGCGCGCGTGTTGACGAAGACGAGCACGGTTCGCGCCGCCTTGATCAGCCGATAGACCTCCGGCACCGCATAGAGTGCGAGGTGCCCCGCCCAGGGCATGGTGCCTCGGGGCACGATCATCCCGACGTCCGGGGCGGCGCCCGGCTCGCCCCGCACGATCTCGACCGTCTCGGGTCGAGGCGACAGGAACCGCCGCATGCGGTCGGGATGCGCCACCGTGGCGCTGAGACCGACGACCCGGGCTTCGGGCGCCAGCCCCCTCAGGCGCGCGAGCCCGAGGCTCAGAAGCGCCCCCCGCTTGCTCTCGGCGATGGCGTGCAGCTCGTCGAGGATGACGACGCGAAGGCCGGCGAAGTAGGTGCCAGCATCCTCGTAGGAGAGCAGAAGCGCCAGGGACTCGGGCGTCGTGAGCAAAAGATCGGGCGGATGGCGCCGCATCCGCGCCCGCCGGTTCTGCGGCGTGTCGCCGGTCCGTGTCGCATGGGTGATCGACAGCTCCATCTCGGCGAGCGGTGCCTCGAGGTTGCGGGCGATGTCGGTCGTGAGCGCCTTGAGCGGCGAGATGTAGAGGGTATGGAGACCGCGCCCGGCGCCGCCGGCTCAGCTCCACGAGGCTGGGCAGAAACCCGGCAAGTGTCTTGCCGCCGCCCGTGGGTGCTATCAGCAGCGCGTCACGACCCTCGGCCGCCAGCTCGAGCATCCGCGCCTGATGCCCCCGCAGCCGCCAGCCTCGCCCGGCGAGCCAGCCGGCGAACGGCTCGGGCAGCAGCGGCGCCGCCTCGGGACCTGCCGGCGGCGATGGATCGAGGGCGGCCGAGCTGCGGTTGGTCATCGCCTGAAGAGTAGGGCCATGCGGCAGGCCGGGCGAACCCGAAGCGGTCAGCGAATGGGGCGGATCTTGATTGCGAGCCCCAACTCAGCCCAATGCCGGTCGGCGATGACGGCCGCGAGCGCCGATGCAGCCGGCACGACGGTAGTCAAGATCGACCTCGGCCCGCCGATCCTCGAACAGGCTTGCGGTCAGGTCCCTGCCCGAAGGGACGTAACGGCCGATCAGGCGGCGCGCTCTCGCCAGCGCCTGCCGCGCCGTGACGATACGCAGCGCGCCCGCGTCGACCTGGAGAATCAGCTCATCCCCCGGCAGCAGACCAAGCTGCCTACGATAGGCTGCCGGGATGGAGATCCGCCCTCTCTGTCCGAGCCTGACACGTTCTGACGTCAATGCCATGAGTTCTCGCCTCGTGACCCGCCTCACTCACACCAAAATAGAGGGCGCAAATAGGGCCTCGTCTGGCTCCGCGCGGCTCACGCGTCGGCGGCGGGCACGATTCCCTTGCCTTCGAGCTCGCGGCGCGCGGCGTCGCTCTTGCGCAGGGCCGCCAGACCCATGGATCGCAGCACCTCGCGCGCCTTGATCAACTGGATGTCCGGGTACGAGACGATCTCGATCCGGTTGCCCCAGGGATCGAGGAAGTCGAGCCGCTTCTTGCTCACCAGCTCGACGCCCGCAGCCTCCAGCCGCTGGCGCAGGCCCTCGCGATCGTCGACCACGAGGCCGAAATGACGGCCGTCGTCCCGCGGCTGGCTGCGGCCTTCGGCTCAGGGCCAGGAACTGGTCGCCCATGTCGATGAACGCCATGCCGGGGCTCCGGCCGCGCAGGTTGAACTCGAAGAAGCGGCCGTAGAAGGCGAGCGCCTCGTCGATGTCGCCGACCTCGAGCGCCACGTGATTGATGCCGACCAGCCTGGGCCTTTTGTCATTTTCGCCAGCGCTCATGATGACCTCACCCGCGGTGTCGCATGCTGCCCGCATCGGATATGGTGCGGCACTCCAACGAGGCGAGGGCGAGGATGCGCTACACACTCGGTGACGCGGGGATCACGACCGCAGGCGACCATTGGATAGCCCCGACGGCGGTCGTCATCGGAAAGGTCCGGCTGGAACAGGACGCCAGCGTCTGGTGGGGCGCCGTCCTGCGCGGCGACAACGAGCTGATCACCGTCGGCCTGGGCAGCAACGTGCAGGACGGCTGCGTCCTTCACACCGATCCGGGCTTTCCATTGACCATCGGCCCGAACGTCACCGTGGGCCATCTCGCCATGCTGCATGGCTGCACGATCGGCGAGGGCTCGCTGATCGGCATCGGCTCGGTCATCCTCAACGGCGCCAGGATCGGCAAGAACTGCCTGATCGGGGCCAAGTCCCTCATTCCCGAGGGCAAGGAGATCCCGGACAACTCGCTCGTGATGGGCATGCCCGGCCGGGTGTTCGGCGAGGTCCGCCCCGAGCAGGCCGAGCGGATGCGCGCGGGCACCGCCCACTACGTCCGGAACTGGCAGCGCTACGCCGAGTCGCTGCGCAGCGACGACTGACGCGCGGCCCGGCTAGGGCCAGCACACGTAATAATAGTTCTGCACGTCGTGGGCGAGCTCGTGCACCTCGACCGTGCGGAAGCCCGCGTCCTTGAAGAGCGCCTCGGCCGTCTCGCGGCCCCACATGGCACCCAGGCCCCGGCCGCCCTGGGCGAGGGACACCGTCATGCAATGCAGGCAGGAGACCGTGTAGAGCAGCGTGCCGATCGGATGGTCCCGATTGTTGTGGACCTCGGACGAGCCCTTGATGTCCTGGGCCAGATAGACGCCACCCTCGCGGAGCGAGCGCCGAATGCCGCGCACCACTGCCCCGGGGTCCGCCTGGTCGTGAACCGCATCGAAGGTGGTGACGAGATCGAAGCGGCCGGCATCGGCCTCCCGATCGAACGAGGTGAGGTCCCGCTCGACGAAGTCGAGGTTGGCGAGGCCCTGCCGGCCGGCCTCGGCGCGCGCCCAGCCGAGAGCCTCGGCCGACAGGTCGTAGCCGACGAGGCGGCTCCTCGGAAACCAGCCCGCCATCAGCATCAGCGCCCGGCCGCGGCCGCAGCCGACGTCCAGGACGTCGATGCCCTCCCCGAGCCGCGCGGTGAGACCGGGCACGAGCGGCAGGATGTGATCCCGCAAGGCCGGCAGCACGGTCTCGCCGCTGTCCTCGGCCATGACCTCGTGGAATCGACGATAGCGCTCGTAGGGCACGCCCCCACCCTTCCGGAAGCAGTCGAGGATGTCGTCCTCCACCGTCGCCAGAAGCGGCATGTACTGGGCGAAAACGGCGAGATTTCCCGGGCTCGCGGCACGGGTGACCAGGGCTGCATGCTCGGGCGGCAGGCTGTACGTGCGGGTCGCCGGGTCGTAGTCGACGACGCCGCCCGTCACCATGGCGCCCAGCCATTCCCGGACGTAGCGCTCCTGCAAGCCGGCCGCCCCGGCGATGGCCACGCTGGTCGAGGGCGGCAGCTCGGCCAACCGGTCGAACAGGCCGAGGCGGTGACCGATCGAGCTCATCAGGCAAAGGGCGCCGGCGTTGAGCACGCCGACGAAGCGCTCCTCGAAGGCGGCCCTGCGGGCCTCGTCGAACGCCTGCTTCACGGGTGATTTCCTCCCACATTGCGGAATTTTCATATTACGCAATGCAGCCGGCGCCGTGAAGTGGCAGAAGCCGAGGCCCGACCGGGCGCTAGTGGACCCGCTCGACCGCGATGGCGGTCGCCTCGCCGCCGCCGATGCAGAGCGCGGCCACGCCACGCGTCGCATCGCGGGCCTCGAGCGCGTGCAGCAACGTCACGATCAGCCTCGCGCCCGTGGCACCGATCGGATGGCCCAGCGCGCAGGCCCCGCCGTTCACGTTCAGCCGATCGCGGGCGATGCCGAGGTCCTTGGCCGCCGCCATGGCGACGACGGCAAAGGCCTCGTTGATCTCGAAAAGGTCGACGTCGCCGACCTTCCAGCCGGTTTTCTCCAGCAGCTTGCGGATCGCCGGGATGGGCGCGGTCGTGTACCAGGCCGGCGCCTGGCTGTGGGTCGCATGCGCCTTGATCTCTGCCAGGATGGGCAGGCCCGCCCGCTCGGCGAGCGAGCGCCGCGTCAGCACGAGGGCAGCCGCACCGTCGGCATTGGCCGAGGCGCTGGCCGCCGTGATCGTGCCGTCCGGCCGGAAGGCCGGCTTCAGCGTCGGGATCCGCTCGGGCGAGACCTTGAGGGGATGCTCGTCGGTGTCGACCCGACGCTCGCCGCCCTTCGCCGGCACGCCCACCGGGACGATCTCGGCCTTGAAGGCACCCTCCTCGATCGCACGGCGCGCCCGCGTCAGCGTCTCGACGGCATAGGCGTCCTGGTCGGCCCGAGAAAGCTGAAAAGCCTCGGCCGCAGCCTCGCCGAAATCGCCCATCGCACGGCCCGGCTCGTAGGCATCCTCCAGACCGTCGAGCATCATATGGTCGAAGATGCGGTCGTGGCCGGCGCGATAGCCGCTCCGTGCCTTGGCCAGCAGATAGGGCGCGTTCGACATCGACTCCATGCCGCCTGCCAGCACGATCCCGGCCGACCCGGCGAGGAGGAGATCGTGGCCCAGCATGGTGGCCTTCATGCCGGAGCCGCAGACCTTGTTGACGGTGGTGGCACCGACGGCGTCCGGCAGGCCGGCACCCCGCGCGGCCTGGCGCGCCGGGGCCTGGCCCTGGCCGGCGGGAAGGACGCAGCCCATGAGGACCTCGTCCACCCGGTCCGGCGCCAGCTTCGCCCTCTCGAGGGCGGCGCGGATGACGTGGGAGCCCAGGGCCGTGGCCGCCATTGGCGCCAGCTCACCCTGGAAGCGGCCGAGCGGCGTGCGCGCGGCCGAGACGATGACGACGGGATCGGAGACGGACATCAGAGGCTCCTCGGCACTCAGGCTACGGGTGTGGCGGGCAGATCGAGAAGATCGAGCTTGCCGGCCGCGATTCGCTGCCGGGACTCCCGACTGTCGATCATGCTGTACGGGAAAACGGGCGGGATGGCGCTGACCGCATCGAGGCGGGCAAGCTGCTCGGCGCTGAGAGCAAGGCCCACGGCGCCGAGATTGTCGGCGAGCTGATCCAGCGTGCGCGGGCCGATGATCGGCAGGGAGCCCTTGGCGGCGACCCAGGCGATGGCGACCTGGCCCGGCGTGGCACCGCTCTCCTCGGCCACGGCGATGACGGCATCGAGGATGGCCGTGCGCTGCGCGCTGTTCTCGGGCTGGAAGACGCGGCCGCCCAGCCCTTCGGCACGCCCCTTCTCGCCGCGCCGATACTTGCCCGTGAGCATGCCGCCGCCCAGCGGCGACCAGGCCACGATCCCCAGGCCCAGGGCCCGGCCCATCGGCAGCAGCTCCTGCTCGGTCGTGCGCTGGACGAGGCTGTGCTCGACCTGCAGGCCCGCGATCGGCAGCGAGCGCTGCAGCTCGGCGATCGTGGCGGCCCGCGCCACCCGCCAGGCCGGAAAATCGGAGAGGCCCGCGTAGAGGATCTTGCCGGCGCGAGACAGGTCCTCGAAGCCGCGCAGGATCTCGTCGACGGGCGTCACGCCGTCGGCGTAGTGCACCCAGTAGAGATCGATACGGTCGGTCTCGAGCCGCTCCAGGCTCGCCTCCACGGAGGCGACCATGGCCTTGCGGCTGTTCCCGGTCACGAGGATGCCCCGGTCCGCGGTCGAGCCTTGCGTGAACTTGGTGGCGAGGACGAACTCGTCGCGGCGGCCCTGGAGGAACTCGCCGAGCAGCTCCTCGGACTGGCCGAACTGGTAGCTGTCCGCGGTATCGATGAAGTTCCCGCCGGCCTCGGCATAGGCGTCGAGGATGCGCCGTGCCTCCTCGGGCTCCGAGCCGTGGCCCCATCGCGTGCCGAACGTGCCGGCCCCGAGCACCAGCTCGGAGACTCGGAGCCCGGTATGACGACCGAAAACCCTGTACCGCACCTGGTCCCTCCTCGAGCCGGGCCGCACTGCGTCGAGCGGCACGGCGCTGGGCCATGCTCCCTGCAGCTCGTTGCATATAAATTACGATCGTCATATATCAAGCCCACCGAATCGGCGGTGCGGGAGCGCAACGATGAGAGTGAGCAGGGAGCAGGCCGCCGAGAATCGGGACCGGATCCTGGACGTCGCCGGGCGGCTGTTCCGCGAGCGCGGCTTCGCCGGCATCGGCGTCGCCGACCTGATGAAGGCCGCCGGCCTGACCCATGGCGGCTTCTACGGGCATTTCGCCTCGAAGGACGACCTCGCAGCCCAGGCCTGCGAGCGGGTGGTTGAGAAAACGGTGGAACGGTGGCGTGACCTCGCGGCCGGCGACCGGAGCTACCCGCTCGAGCCGCTGCTCGACCACTACATGTCCTGCGCCCACCGGGACGATCCCGCCCGGGGCTGCGTCTACGCAGCACTGGCGGCGGAGGTGGCGCGGCAGGAAAGCCCCAGGCTGCGACGCAGCTTCACCCTCGGCCTGCGCTCGATGCTCGACATCCTCGGCCGCATCGTCCCGGGGCGCTCGGCGGCGGCGCGGCGCGAGCGGGCATTGGCGAAGCTCTCCGCGATGGTGGGTGCCGTGGTCCTCGCCCGCGCGGTCGACGACCCGGCGCTGTCGGGCGAGATCCTGACCGCCACCCGCAAGGCCCTCGGCGGAAAGAGCGGAGCGCCGTCCGCCTAGCCCGAGTCCGCAGGCCCGGCCAGTTTCTCGAGCAGCCGGCGCAGCTCCATCGGGAACGGGAAGAGGATCGTGTTGGAGCGGTCGCTCGCGATCTCGCCCAGCGTCGCCAGGTAGCGGAGCTGCATGGCCTCCGGCCGGGCCGACAGCACCTGTGCCGCCTCCGACAGTCGCTGGGACGCCTGGAACTCGCCCTCGGCGTTGATGATCTTGGCGCGCCTGAGGCGCTCGGCCTCCGCCTGCTTGGCGATGGCGCGGATCATGGTCTCGCTGAGGTCGACATCCTTGAGCTCGACGTTCGCGACCTTGATGCCCCAGGCATCGGTCCGCTCGTCGAGGATCTTCTGCAGCGCCGCGTTCAGGGTGTCGCGCTTGGCCAGCATCTCGTCCAGCTCGTGCTGGCCCAGCACCGAGCGCAGCGTGGTCTGGGCGAGCTGGCTCGTCGCCTGCTGGAAGTTCTCGACCCGGATCACGGAATGCTGCGGGTCGACGACGCGATAGTAGACCACCGCGTTGACCTTCACCGAGACATTGTCCTTGGAGATGACGTCCTGGCTCGGCACGTCGAGGACCCGGATGCGGAGGTCGACCCGCACCATCTGCTGGATGACCGGGATGATCAGGATCAGCCCCGGCCCTTTGACTTTCCAGAAGCGGCCGAGCTGGAAGACGACCGCGCGCTCGTACTCGCGGATCACCTTGAGCGATGCGGCGACGAGCAGCAGAACGATCGCCACGGCCACGAGAACGATGATCATCGGTTTTGCCTCACTCAGCTTGCGGCTCGCGCTCGACCTCGAGGAGGAGCCCGTCGCGGCGTCGGACCCTTACCCGGTCGCCCGGAGCGAGCCCGGTCGGGCCTTTCGCATACCAGATCTCCCCCTGAATCCGGATGCGCCCCTCATCCTCGGCCCAGGAGACGACGCTGCCCGGCTCGCGCAGCAGCTCCTCGGCGCCCGAGGCGATCGGCCGCCGCTGGCTCCGCATGGCGAGGCTGGCGGTGAGGAGGACGAGACCGCCGGCCATCGCCGCGAACGTCCCGATCGCGAGCCGCGACACGCCGAAACCCGGCACGCCGGAGTCCATCAGCAGCACCGAGCCGGCGACGAAGGCGACGATCCCGGCGACGCCGATGGCCCCGAAGGTCGGCAGGAACGCCTCTGCGGTCATCAGGGCCACGCCGAGGCCGACCAGCGCAAGGCCAGTCAGGCTCACCGGCAGGATCTGGAAGGCGTAGAGCGCCAGCAGCAGGCAGATCGCGCCGACGAGGCCCGGCGCCACGAGGCCGGGCGAGAAGAACTCGAAGATGATGCCGTAGATGCCGACCAGCATCAGGATGTAGGCGACCGTGGGGTCGGTGACGATCCCGAGGAGCCGGGTGCGCCAGTCGGGCTCGAGCTGCTGGATCAGCGCCGGGTCCGGATGGAGCGTCACGTCGCCCGCCGCGGTCTTGACGGTGCGCCCGTCGACCCGATGCAGCAGGTCGGTCAGCGTCGGCGCGACGAGGTCGATCACCTTGGCGTCGAGCGCCGCCGAGGCCGGCAGGCTCGCGGCCTCCCGCACGGCCTTCTCGGCCCAGTCGGCGTTGCGGCCCCGTAGCTCCGCGAGCGAGCGGATATAGGCGACCGCGTCGTTGGTGATCTTGTCCTCCATCGTCGCGTGCTTGGGCTGCGTCTCGTCGCCGCCTTTGCCCTGCCCGCCGCCCTCGCCGCCGCCCAGCCCGCCGATCTGCACCGGCGTCGCGGCGCCGAGATTGGTGCCGGGCGCCATGGCCGCGATGTGCGAGGCATAGAGGATATAGGTGCCGGCACTGGCGGCCCGGGCGCCGCTGGGCGTCACATAGCTCGCGACCGGAATCGGCGAGGCCAGGATCGCCTTGATGATCTGCCGCATGGAGGTGTCGAGCCCACCCGGCGTGTCGAGCTCGAGCACCACGAGCCCCGCGCCCTCCGCCTGGGCCCGCGCCAGCCCATGCTCGACATAGGCGGCGGTGGCCGGCCCGATCGGCCCGTCGACCGTGAGCACGGCCGTCGCCGCGCCCGCCGGCGCCGCGCAGGCGACAGCCGACGATACCAGCAGACCCAGGGCTGCCAGCCAGGCGGCGGATCGTCGTAGCGCAGGAACGGTCACGGGAAAGGCCATGACGGCGATCTTAGCCTGGATTCCTCGCCGGGTCGCAGCGTCGTGGGGGCACCTCCGACGCGCGGCAGCGGCACCTCTGGCCGCTTCGGGGAAATTGGCCTAAGCAGGCGGCCCGTCCCACCTTTCGCCGGTTCCGAGAACGCGATGCCCTCCGAGCGCGACATCCTCCTCACGAGCAAGGCCTGGCCCGTCACGGAGGCGCTCAAGGTGCTGAAGCGGGTCGAGCGGACGCCGCCGCGCAAGGGCTTCGTTCTCTTCGAGACCGGCTACGGCCCCTCGGGCCTGCCGCATATCGGCACGTTCGGCGAGGTTTTCCGGACCACGCTGGTCCGCCAGGCCTTCGCACGGCTCTCGGACCTGCCGACCGAGCTCTACGCCTTCTCGGACGACATGGACGGGTTGCGCAAGGTGCCCGACAACATTCCGAACGCGGCCATGGTGGCCCGCTTTCTGGGCAAGCCCCTGACCGAGATTCCCGACCCGTTCGGCACCCATGAGAGCTACGGGCACCACATGAACGCCCGGCTCCAGGCGTTCCTCGACGCCTTCGGCTTTCCCTACACCTTCAAGAGCGCCACGGCGTGCTATCGGGCGGGCGTCTTCAACGAGACGCTCCTGCGCGTCCTCGCCCGGCACGAGGAGGTGAAGGGCGTCGTCATGCCCTATCTGGGCGAGGAGCGCCGTGCCACCTACAGCCCGATCCTGCCGATCTCGCCCAGGACCGGGAAGGTGCTGCAGGTGCCGCTCATCGAGTCCCGGGCGGACCAGGGCACCGTCGTCTTCGAGGACGAGGACGGGACGGTGACCGAGGTGCCGGTGACCGACGGCCACTGCAAGCTGCAGTGGCGGGCCGACTGGGCGCTGCGCTGGACCGCGCTCGAGGTCGACTACGAGATGTCGGGCAAGGACCTGATCGACTCGGTCAAGCTCGGCGGCCGCATCTGCAGGGTGCTGGGCGGCCAGCCGCCCGAGGGCTTCAACTACGAGCTCTTCCTCGACGACAAGGGCCAGAAGATCAGCAAGTCCAGGGGCAACGGCCTCACGATCGACGAGTGGCTGCGCTACGGCACGCGGGAGAGCCTGGCGCTCTTCATGTATCGGGACCCGAAGGCCGCGAAGCGGCTCTACTTCGACGTCATCCCGCGCAATGTCGACGAGTACGAGCAGTTCCTCGATGCCTTCGCGGGTCAGGACACCAAGGAGCGGATCGGCAATCCGGTCTGGCACATCCACGACGGCCGCCCGCCCGACGACCGGGTGCCGGCCGGCCTGTCCTTCACGATGCTCTTGAACCTCGCCTCGGTCGCGAGCGCCGACGAGCCGGCGATCCTCTGGGGCTTCATCAGCCGCTACGCCCCGGACGCCACGCCCGAGCACAGCCCCAAGCTCGCCCGGCTGGTCGAGGGGGCGATCGCCTACTACCGGGACTTCGTGCTGCCGAGCAAAAGATATCGGCCGCCCGACGACCGCGAGCACCAGGCGCTGAAGGAGCTGGCCGCCTGGCTCGAGGTGGCATCGGCGGACAGCTCCGCCGAGGCGGTCCAGCACGAGATCTACGAGATCGGCAAGCGGCACGGCTTCGAGAGCCTGAGGGACTGGTTCCGGGCGTGCTACGAGGTTCTCCTTGGCCAGACCGAGGGACCGCGGCTCGGCACCTTCGTGCGGATCTATGGGTTGGCCGAGACCCGCCGGCTGATCCTCGACCGCCTGGCCCTGGTCGGCGCCGCCTGATGCCCGGTGATCGCCCGCGCTCCCGCGGCGGCCGGGGCGGCGACATTCCGCGGCGACCCGCCTCGGGCCCGATCCCGAAAGGCCGGACGGGACCGAGGCGGGTGGCGCTCGACACCCTGGATGCGGCACTGGGCCGCCGGCCGCGACCGGCCGACGAGGCGCTCATCGGTCATCCCGCCTTCGACGAGCTGGACCGCCGCGACCGGGCGTTCGCGCGGCTTCTCGTCCTCACCGTGCTGCGGCGGCTCGGTGAGCTCGATGCGCTCGCCCAGCCGCATCTCCGCTTCGCGCCCAAGGATCTGCGGACGAAAAACATCCTCAGGCTCGGCACGGCCCAGCTCCGCTTCCTCGGCACGCCGGCCCACGCCGCCGTGCACGAGACGGTGCGCCTCGCCGTCGGCCAGCAGGCGCCGATGGTGCCGATGCTCAACGCCGTGCTGCGCCGGATCGCCGAGGCGCCGGCCGTCGAGCTCGACGCGGCGCGCCTCGACACCCCCGGCTGGCTCTTCGACTCCTGGATCGCCGCCTATGGCGAGCCGGTCGCCCGCGCCATTGCCGCGGCCCACCTCGCCGAGGCGCCGCTGGACCTCCAGGTCAAGGGTGATCCTGGTCCTTGGATCGAGGCGCTGGACGGCAGGCTGCTGCCCGGCGGCACGCTGCGTTGCCCGGGCGGCGGACCGGTCGACCAGCTTCCCGGCTTCGCCGAAGGTGCCTGGTGGGTGCAGGATCTGGCGGCCACGCTTCCCGCCCGGCTCCTGGGCGAGGTCGCGGGACGCCGGGTGCTCGACCTCTGCGCAGCGCCCGGCGGCAAGACGATGCAGCTCGCCGCCGCCGGGGCCCGCGTGACCGCCGTCGAGATGGACCGCGAGCGGGCGCTCGTGATGCGGGCCAACATCGCCCGCGTCTACCTTCAGGAGGCCGTCCTGACCGTCGTCGCCGATGCCCGCAGCTGGGCGCCCGAGGCGCCCTTCGACCTCGTGCTGCTCGATGCGCCCTGCAGCGCCACCGGCACCATCCGCCGCCACCCCGACATCCTCCGCATCAAGGCGCCCGAGGACATCGCGAGGCTGGCAGCGCTCCAGGACGAGCTGCTGCAGGCCGCGAGCCGCATGGTGGCGCCGGGTGGCCGCCTCGTCTACGCGGTCTGCTCGCTCCAGCCCGAGGAGGGGCCGGAGCGCGTCGCGGCCTTCCTCGAGCGCGAGCCGGCCTTCGCCCGAGATCCTGTCGATCTTGCCGAGCTTCCGGACCTACCAGTCGACCTCACCCCGGCCGGCGAGCTTCGCACCCTGCCCTGCCACCTGGCCGAGGAAGGCGGCATGGACGGCTTCTTCGTCGCCCGCCTCCGCCGCGCCTGATTTCTTTCATTCTGAGACCCGGACCGACCGCATGACGCTCTTCCGATCCGCCGTGCCCTTCTCTCGGTTCACGACAAGACCGGCATCGTCGAGCTGGGCCGGGCGCTCGCCCGCCACGGCGTCATCCTGGTCTCGACCGGCGGCACGGCCAGGACGCTGCGCGAGGCCGGGCTCGCGGTCGTCGAGGTCAGCGAGGTCACAGGGGCGCCCGAGATCCTGGATGGGCGGGTCAAGACCCTGCACCCCAAGATCCACGGCGGCCTGCTCGCCCGCCGCGACCTGCCGAGCCACATGGCGACGCTGACGGAACAGGCGATCCCGCCGATCGACCTTCTGGTCTCCAGCCTCTATCCGTTCGAGGCGACGCTCGCCTCCGGTGCCGCGTTCGACGCCTGCCTCGAGGAGGTCGACATCGGCGGCCCGGCGATGATCCGGGCAGCGGCCAAGAACCATGGCAGCGTCGCCGTCGTCACCGACCCCGCCGACTATCCCCTGATCCTGGAGGCACTGACGGCGGGCGGCACGACGCTCGAGCAGCGCCGCCGGCTCGCCGCCAAGGCCTTCGCGCGGACGGCCGGCTACGATGCCCTGATCGCCGGTTGGCTGGCGCACGAGACCGGCCTGATCTTCCCCGAGCGCCTGACCCTCCAGGGCCGCCTGCGCCAGCGGCTGCGCTATGGCGAGAATCCGCACCAGGCGGCCGCCTTCTACGTCACCGGCGACCGTCGGCCGGGCGTCGCCACGGCCGAGCAGCTCCAGGGCAAGGAGCTGTCCTACAACAACCTGCTCGATACCGACGCCGCCTTCGAGCTCGCGGGCGAGCTGACGGAGCCGGCTGTCGCCATCATCAAGCACACCAACCCCTGCGGCGTTGCCGTGGCCGCCAGCCTGCGCGCCGCCTGGGACCGGGCCCTCGCCTGCGACCCGGTGAGCGCCTTCGGCGGCATCGTCGCCTGCAACCGCACGCTCGATGCGGCCACCGCGGAAGAAATCACGAAACTCTTCGCCGAGGTCGTCATCGCTCCGGCGATCGACGATGGCGCGCGGTCCTTGCTGGCAACGAAAAGAAATCTGCGCGTGCTGGTGACGGGCGCCATGCCGGAGCCGACGGGCCAGGACCTCGTGGTCCGCTCGCTCGCCGGCGGCTTCCTGGCGCAGGAGCGGGACGCGCTGGCGCTCGACGAGGGAGCGCTGGCGATTCCCACCCGCCGGGCCCCGACTCCTGCCGAGCGGGCCGATCTGCTCTTTGCCTGGCGGGTCGTCCGCCACGTCAAGTCCAACGCCATCGTGCTCGCCCGCGACGGTGCCACGGTCGGCATCGGCATGGGCCAGACCAACCGCGTCGATTCGGTACGGATCGCCGCCGAGCGCATGGCCAAGGGACCCGGCGCCGGTCCCTGCGTCGTCGCCTCCGACGCCTTTTTTCCGTTTCCCGATGGGCTCGAGGCCGCCGCCGGGGCGGGCGCCACCGCCGCCATCCAGCCGGGCGGCAGCGTGCGCGACAAGGAGGTCATCGCCGCCGCCGACGCTGCCGGCATGGCGATGCTCCTCACCGGCGTCAGGCATTTTCGGCACTGACCCCCGGCCTCAGGTCACCGAGCGCTTGAGGATGTAGTCGAGCCCGCCGACGCGGTACCAGCGATAGCCATAGGCCTCCATCAGCACGCAGTGCTTGCCGTCAGCACCCGCCATGCTGTGGTCCTCCGAGAGCAGGTTGACGAGCTGGGCGCCCTTCTCGCCGACCTGCGGGTCGAGCGTCACCTCGCGCGGCTTGCCGTCCAGATTGTGGACGACGAGAACAGAATTGTTCCGCCAGTCGTAGCGCAGCGCCAGGATCGCGGGATCCCCGGTCGGCAGGACGACGAAATCGCCCCAGCCGATCTCCGGCACCTCCTTGCGCATCCGGATGATCCGCTCGGTCCAGTTGAGGAGGAGTCCGGATCGCGCCGCTGAGCCGCGACGTTGACGTGCTCGTAGCCGTAGGGCACCGCCGCTGATCACCGGCAGGACCGGCTTCTCGCCGATCGTGAAGCCGCCCTGCGGCTCCGTCGACCACTGCATCGGCGTGCGGGCGCAGTTCCGCTCCGGCAGATCGAGATCGTCGCCCATGCCGATCTCGTCGCCGTAGCGGAGGACGGGCGTGCCGGGCAGCGTGAACATCAGGCTGTAGGCGAGCTCGAGGCGGCGTCGGTCGCCATCGAGCATCGGTGCCAGACGGCGGCGGATGCCGCGGCCATAGAGCTGCATGCCGGGCTCGGGGCCGAAAGCCGAAAAAACCTTCTGGCGCTGCGCCTCGGTCAGGCGGCCGAGGTCGAGCTCGTCGTGGTTGCGGAGGAAGTTGCCCCACTGCGCCGTGGCCGGGCGGGGGCGGGTCTCCTCGAGCGCCTTCGCCAGCGGCCGCGCGTCGGCCGTGGCCAGGGCATAGAACAGCCGCTGGTTGACCTGGAAATTGAACATCATGTGCAGGCGCTCGCCGTCATCGCCGAAATAGTCGAGGTCTCTCTTGGGCAGGACGTTGGCCTCGCCCAGGACGATGGCGTCGCCCTCCCGCCACTGCAGGAACTCGCGGAAGGTGCGCAGCATGTCGTAGTGCTCGATCGGCTTCTCGACCTCCGGGCCCTTGGCCGCGATCACGAAGGGCACGGCGTCCATGCGAAAGCCGGAAACCCCGAGCTGGATCCAGAAGCCCATGATCTTGAGGATCTCGGCCTGCACCTCGGGATTGGCCGTGTTGAGGTCGGGCTGGAACTCGTAGAAGCGATGAAAATACCAGGCCCTGGCCTTGGCGTCGTGGGTCCAGGTCGACTTCTGCACGCCCGGGAAGACCATGCCCCGATCGGCGTTGGCGGGCTTCTTCCCGCTCCAGACGTACCAGTCGCGATAGGGCGAGGCGGGGTCCCTGCGCGCCGACTGGAACCAGGGATGTCGGTCGGAGGTGTGGTTGACGACGAGATCGATGACCACCCGCATGCCGCGCTGCCGGCAGCCATGGGTGAACTCGACGAAGTCGCCGAGCGTGCCGTAGCGCGGATCGACGTTGTAGTAGTCGGCCACGTCGTAGCCGTCGTCGCGCTGCGGCGAGGGCTGGAAGGGCATCAGCCAGAGGGTCGTGACGCCCAGCCCCTGGAGATAGTCGAGCCGCCGCATCAGGCCCTGGAAGTCGCCGACGCCGTCGCCGTCGGTATCCATGAAGGTCTCGACCGAGAGGCAATAGACGACGGCGTTCTTGTACCAGAGATCGTTGATCATTCTCCGCTTCCTCGCGACCTTGTCGGCTACCCAACGCCCGACGCTGGCACCGGTGCCCGAAAGTCACCTTGTGCTGGCCGTCACATACGGCCCTGCGGTAGAATGCTAGCAAAGCCGCACCAATCGGCGATCGACCGGCGCGACGAGAGCAGGAGGGCGACATGGCGATGGCGGATCAGGGCAAGACGATCGTCGTCTGCTGCGACGGCACGTGGAACGACGCGAAGAGCCACACGAATGTGCGGCTGACCTACGAGCTGCTCAAGGCGCGGCTCGTCGACGCGCAATCGACGCCGAACGAGGCGGAATGCTCGGAAGTCACCCTCGGCTCGGACCAGGAAGGCCGTGCCTTCGCGCTTTTCTACGACTGCGGCGTCGGCACGCAGCGGGGGACCCGCGGCTCGGGGGGTGCCGTCGGCAAGGGCCTGGGCGACAATGTCCGGCAGGCCTACGCCTTCCTGACGCAGCACTGGTGCCGGGGCGACCGGATCTTCTGCCTGGGGTTCTCGCGCGGCGCCTTCACGGCGCGGTCGCTCTGCGGGATGCTGGGTGCGGCCGGCCTCGTCGATCCCGCGGAAGCGCAGGCGGGCGACGCGGCGTGGGCCTACTACAGGACCGACCCCGAGGAACGCTGCGGCGAGGCCGGAACGGCGGCCAAGGCGAGATTGGAGAGGATGCAGAAGGCCGGCGCCGAAGGCGGCGTGGCGGTGCGCTTTCTCGGGGTCTGGGACACCGTGGGCTCGCTCGGCGTGCCGATCCCCCCGCTCCGCGGCCTGAGCGACCGGTTCTTCGGGGAGCTCTACCGGTTCCACGACACGGCCCTCGGCAGGAACGTCGTCAATGCCTTCCAGGCCCTGGCGATCCACGAGCAACGGGGCGCCTTCAAGCCGGTCCTGTGGACCAGCTCGGCGGCCCTGGTGAAGGACGAGCAGGGCCGCGACGTGCCCCAGCGGGTCGTCCAGACCTGGTTCACCGGCGTGCACGGCGATGTCGGCGGCGGCTACAGCGGCGACTGCGGTCTGGCCGACCTGTCGTTCGCCTGGATGCTGTCCCGCGCACGCGACAGCGGGCTGCCGCTGGGGCCGACCGAGATCGACGAGCGCATGCCCGGGATCGAGCGGCTGGGCGGCAGCGCCTGGGCGCCCAACCCGCTGGCGGCGCGGCACAACTCCTTGACCCTCACCTGGCGCCTGGTGAGCGGCCAGAGCCCCGGGATCCTCAGCGCCCTCATCGACGGGATACCGTTCGTCGGCAAGCTCGTGATGGCCGTCTATGCCATGCTCGCCGTGCGCAATGTCGAGCGCGCGATCGGCGGCGAGATCCCCACCGACGACGGCCCCTATGTCGTCGGCCTGGGCGAGCGCATCCACGAATCGGTGCTGGAGCGCTTCCGCGGCGAATACGTGCCGGCGAGCGTGAAGGCCGCCCTTTCCGCGGAGATGCCGGTCTTTCGCGAGATCCGCGAGGACCGCAGGCCGCCCCTGGAAGGCGAGGCGAGCGTCCTCGTCGACGGTCGCGAGGCCAGGATCATCGACGTCTCGGCGCACGGGCTCCAGGTCGAGATGGAGAGCAGCCTCCGGCCCGGCCGGCTCTGCCGTCTCAATGGGGCGCGAGGGGAGCAGACAGCCATGGTCGTCTGGTGCAGAGGGACGCGGGCCGGCCTGCACATCCAGGCCAATGTCGAGGCGATCCATCCCTCCCAGAAGGCCGCCTGAGCCGCCGCGAATCACTCCTCCAGAAAAAAGTCCTCGTCGACTTTCTTGAGGTGGTACGTCTCCTCGACGCGTACCCCGACGTCGTAGCGGATCATGAGCGAGGCCAGCTGCTCGCCGTCGACCAGAACGATGCGCTTGCTCAGCCGCTCGGCCATCTCGCGCGCGCTCTTGGTGAAGCTCGAGGTCGTGAGGAAGACACCCTTCCCTGCCTTGACCGCATCGAGGCTGCCGAAAAAGGCCTGGATCGCACTCGAGCCTACCGTGTTGTCGGCGCCGTACCGCTTGGCCTGGACATAGACCCGATCCAGTCCCAGGGCATCCTGGTCGATAACGCCGTCCAGCCCGCCATCGCCACTCCCGCCGATCGCTGCTGCGACCAGGCCGTGCTGCCCGCCGAAGCCCATTGCGACGAGAAGCCGAACGACCAGCCGCTCGAAGAAGTCCGGCTTTCCCCCGAGAATTCGCTCGATCAGCTGAGCCCGGAGGTTGGCGTCTATTTCCTCGAAGGTGGCGCGGACAACCTCATCAGGTGTGGCGCCGGTCTTGGCGGCCGGACTCTCGCTCACCTCTTGGCCCCGTTCCCCTCGAAACTCGGCGAGTTCCGGAAAGCGGGCAAGATAGCTTCAGGTCTATGCGTTCGGGGCCGTCGGCCACGGCCTGCCGACCTCGATCGGTGACAGCATAGTGTGCCCGACGAGTCCGCTCCAGAAGCCTTGTCTTCGAGAGGTAGGCGACGGCCCAGTGGGTGCGGTTGGCGATCACCGTCTGCCTGCCGCTCGGAAGAAGCTGCGCCTTCTCCTCGTCGGAAAGGCGGAACTGCTCGCTCATCCGGTCGACCAGGTCGCTCGTGCGCACTTCCGGAGCCTTCGATGCCTCGACCAGCACGGGCCGCATCAAGTCCTGAAAGCCGGGTATTGCCATCTGAGCTAGCCTTTCACCGATGCCGCACGACCGGTGCCTCGGGCATCGGCTGCGGGAGCGCGGATTCAACCGCGCGGGCGGCGCGCAGGACGACGGCGTCGGCGTATTTGGGGCCGACGATCTGGAGGCCGATGGGCAGGCCGTCGGGGGCGAAGCCGCAGGGCACGGTGACGGCCGGCTGCTGGGTGAGATTGAAAGGGTAGCTGAAGGCGGCCCAGTCGATCCAGCGAGGGTAGCGGGCGCTGTCGGGGACTTCCAGGCCGGCATCGAAGGCGGTGAGCGGCAGCGTCGGGGTCAGGAGCAGATCAAAGCGCTCGAAGAACAGCTGCATCGCCGTGCCGAGCTCGCCGCGCCGGCGTTGCGCGTCGAAGAGCCCGGCCGGCCCCACCCTCTCGCCTTCGGCCGCGATCTCGAGAAGCCCAGGGTCCATGCGGGCGCGAAGCTCGGCGGGAACGCCGGCCACGACCCGAGCAGCCGACGGAAACCAAGTGTGGGCGAAGAGGTCGCGCTGGCTCGTGGAAGCCGGGATCGACGGCCTCCACATACGCGCCCAGGGCGACCAGCGCCTCGGCAGCGGCACTGACAGAAGCCCGAATCTCAGGCGCGACGTCGACGTAACCGAGATCGAGGCTGAGCGCGATCCTGAGCCCAGCGACACCCTCGCCCAATCCGATCCGGTAGTCACGGCCGTCATAGTGCAGCGCGTGCCAGTCGCGGGCGTCGGGCCGGCTCATCACCGTCAGCATGAGGGCCGCATCCTCGACGGTGCGGGTCATGGGCCCGAGATGGGCCACGGTGCCGAAGGGGCTGAGCGGCCAGGCGGGGACACGACCAAAGGTGGGCTTGAGGCCGACGATGCCGCAGAAGCCGGCGGGGACCCGGATCGAGCCGCCGCCGTCGGTGCCGATATGGAGGGCACCCATGCCGAGCGCCGCCGCGACCGCCGCTCCGCCGCTCGACCCCCCGGCCGTTCTGCGGGTATCCCAAGGGTTGCGGGCGACCTCGCCCAGCGGATTGTCGGTCACGGCCTTCCAGCCGAGCTCGGGCGTGGTCGTCTTGCCGAGCAGCACGGCGCCCTGCTCGCGCAGGCGGGCGACCGCGGGCGCGTCCTCCGTCTCGGGCCGGGGCTCGCCGGTCGTGAGGCTGCCGCGCCGCGTCGGCCAGCCCTGGGCCAGGATGAGGTCCTTGACGGTCGTGGGCACGCCATCGACGAGGCCCGAGGGCTCGCCCTTCTGCCAGCGCCCTTCTGAGGCGCGCGCGGCGGCCAGCGCCCGCTCCTCGTCGACGAGACAAAAGGCACCGACATCGGGGTCGAAGCGGGCGATGCGGTCGAGGCAGGCCCGGGTCGCCTCGACCGGCGAGGCCGTCTTCGTCCGGTAGAGCCGCAGCAGCGCGGTCGCCGAGCGGCAGGCCAGATCCGTCTCGCTCATCGCCGATCTCCCCGATCCTCGGCGGCCCACGTCGTTACGGCGTTGCGCGCCTCGTCGCCGCTCAGCATCCTGTCCCTCCCGCCCGGCAGGCGGCGGACCAGCGGAAGGAGGGACCGATGGACGAGGACGTGATGAACATGAGCCTCAGGAAGTTCCTGAAGAAGGTCGGCGTCACCTCGCAGCGCGAGATCGAGACGGCCGTGCGTGCGGCGCTCGACAGCGGCAAGCTCAAGGGCGACGAGCCGCTGAGGTCGAGCGTGCGGCTGAGGATCGCGGAGATCGGCCTCGACGTGACGATCGACGGGACGATCGAGCTCGCCTGATCCATGCCGCAGGTCAGTGCAGCTTGAGGCGCGGCTGGGTGCCGTACTGGAGCACCCGGGCCGCCGTCGACAGGACGAGCCAGCCCAGGCCGTGCAGCGCCATCTGGTGTTTGCGGTAGAGCGAGACATAGGCGACCCGGGCCAGCCAGCCCTCGATGGTCACCTGACCGAAGAGATTGCCCATCAGGCTGCCGACGGCCCCGCGGCTGAGCGAGATCAGCGAGCCGTGGTCCTTGTAGGTGTAGGGCACGGCCGGGCGGCCGGCGAGCCTCGCCTCGAGCGTGCGGGCGAGGACGAAGGCCTCCTGGTAGGCCGCCTGGGCGCGCGGCGGCACCGGCCGCTCCGAGCCTTCCTGCGGGCAGGCGGCGCAGTCGCCCATGGCGAAGATGTCGGGATCGCGGGTGGTCCGGAGCGTGCGGTCGACGACGAGCTGGCTCAGCCGGTTGACCTCGAGGCCGTCGAGGCCGGCCAGCACGTCGGCGCCGCGGATGCCGGCGCACCAGACCAGCACCGTGGCCGGGACGAAGTGGCCGCTCCGGGTATGGATGCCCTCGGCCGTGGCCAGGCTGACCTGCTCGCCGGTCAGCACCCGGATGCCGAGCCGGTCCAGGGCGTGCTGGGCGAACCGGGAGAGCCGCTCGGGCAGGGCCGGCAGGACGCGCGGGGCCGCCTCGATGATCGTGAAGCGGATGTCGCGGTCGGGGTCGATCTCGCGAACCCCGTAGGCGGTGAGCTGGCGGGTGGCCTTGTGCAGCTCGGCCGCGAGCTCGACCCCGGTGGCGCCGGCGCCGACGATCGCCATCGCGAGCGGCGGCCGCTCGCCCTCGCGGCGCTGGGCCGCGTGCAGGCAGAGCAGCAGGATGTGCCGGTGCAGCCGCTCCGCCTGGTCCTGGTTGTCGAGGAAGACGCAGTGCTCGCGCACGCCCTCGATGCCGAAGTCGTTGCTGACGCTGCCGATCGCGATCACCAGCGTGTCGTAGGGGATGCTGCGGGCGCCGACGATCTCGCGGCCCGTCTCGTCGACGAGCGGTGCCAGGTGCAGCAGGCGCTGCGCCCGGTCGACGCCCGCCATGCGCCCCTGGGCGAAGCGGAAGCCGTGCGTGCGGGCCTGGCCCAGATAGATGACCGTGTCGTCCCGCGCGTTGAGCGTGCCCGCGGTGACCTCGTGCAGGAGCGGCTTCCAGAGGTGGGTGAGGTTGGGATCGACCAGCGTGACGATCGCCCGCTTCCGGCGGCCGAGGCGCTGGCCCAGCCGCGTCGCCAGCACCAGCCCGCCGGCCCCGCCGCCCACGATGACGATCCGATGCAGCTCGCTCACATCCGTTCCCCCGCGCGGTCGGGCCCCTGCCTCTCGGCCCCTACCCGTCCGTCGGCTGCGGGCCGTCATAGCCCTCGACGATGGCCAGATCGAGGTCGGCCTTGCCCTGCCTGAGAGCCATCGCCCGGGCGTACTCGGGCGACCTGTAGCAGGCGAGGGCGGCCGCGTGGTCCGGGAACTCGATGACCACGACGCGGGATCGCATGCCGCCCTCCGGCCGTTCGGCCGGGCCCCCGCGCGTGAGGAAGCGGGCACCATACTTGCGGAACGGCTCAGCGTTCGCGGCGACGTAGAGCTTGTAGCCATCGGGATCGACGACATCGACCAGCGCCACCCAATACCCCTTCTTCGCCACCTTTTCTCTCCTTCTGCCGCGCTCGAGGCCGTCGAAGTCTCGCCCGCCCGCCGCCTCTAGGCAAGGAGCCGGGGCAGCAGGGCATCGAGGCGCTGACGGCCGGACGGGGTGGCACGCAGCTGGCCGGAGGCGATCTCGAGCAGGCCGGCGGCGAGGAACCTGTCGAGGGCGGCCCCGTCCAGGGCCCGGCGCAACGGGCGGGCGGCCACGGCCTCGATGCGGGCGACCGGCACGCCCTCGGCGAGCCTCAGGCCCATCATCATGAGCTCGACGAGCTGCTGCCCGGAAGCCACCGCCTCGCGCGGCCCCTCGCCGTGGCCCCGGGCCTCGACCAGGGCCAGCCAGCGCTCGGGCTGGCGCAGCGTCTGCGTCGCCAGCCGGGCGCCCTCCACCATCACCCGGCCATGGGCGCCCGGGCCGATGCCGGCATAGTCGCCGTAGCGCCAATAGACGAGATTGTGGCGGCACTCCTCGCCCGGGCGGGCATGGTTCGAGATCTCGTAGGCGGGCAGGCCGGCCTCGCCGAGGAGCGCCTGGGTGACCTCGAAAAGCTCGCCGGCCAGGTCCTCGTCCGGCACGACCAGCGCCCCGGCCTCGTGCAGGGCATGGAAGCGGGTGCCGCGCTCGATCGTGAGCTGGTAGGCCGAGAGGTGGCCGCCCGCATGGCCCAGCGCCCGGCGCAGCTCGGCCTCCCACGCGGCCACCGTCTGGCCCGGCCGGGCATAGATCAGATCGAACGACCAGCGAGGGAAGAGGCGGGCGGCGAGGTCGACCGCGGCCAGCGCCTCGGCCGTATCGTGCTCGCGCCCGAGCGCCCTTAGGTCGCCGTCGTCGAGCGCCTGCACGCCCAGCGACACCCGCCCCACCCCCGCCGACCGAAAGCCAAAAAGCTTGCCGGCCTCGACCGAGGTCGGGTTGGCCTCGAGCGTGACCTCGAGGTCGGGTGCTGCCCGCCAGTGGCGAAGAGCACGCTCGATCACCGCCGCCGCGGTGGCAGGCTCCATCAGGGACGGGGTGCCCCCTCCAAAGAAAATGGACGACAAAAAACGGGGGCCGGCCAGGACCGCCATATGGTCGAGCTCGGCCAGCAGCGCCCGCCGCCAACGCTCATGGTCCACGCCGGCCCGGACATGGCTGTTGAAATCGCAATAGGGACACTTCGCCCGGCAGAAGGGCCAGTGGACATAGAGCCCGAAACCGGGATCGGGCGCCCGAGCCGAGGCAGGCGACATCGCCCCCATATGGGCAAAGCCGCACCGACAAGGGAGGGCCCGACGGCCAAGCCAGGCTGAACGCTCCAGGTTTTTCTTCTTTTTTTTCTTCTTCTACGGCCCGAGGGGCTTCTGCCCCGCGCTCCTCTGGGGGCGGTCGGGCTCGGGCGCGGCCTTGGCCAGCTCGGCCAGGCGCTGCTCGCCGCGGCGGATGAACCAGTCGGCGAAATCGGGAAAATCGTGGGCGAGCCGGGCGATCGGGGAGAGCGGCAGCTCGTCGGGGAGGTCGGGGACGCCCGGGTGGCGGGGCACCCAGACCACGCGGTAGCCGGGCGGTGCGATGGGCTCGCCCGAGGCGGACCAGGTCAGGGCGGGGAGCTCGGCCTCGGCGGCGGGAGCGGGCTCGCTCGGGGCGACGGGCGTCTCGGCGACCGGCTCGGACGCAGCCGCCGCCTCGCGCGCCGCCTCGCGCAGCGCGGCCCGGCCGGCCTCGGCGCCGATGAAGTCGGCGAGGCGGGGGGCGGCGGCGTGGGCCGGGCCCAGCGGATGCTGGCCGTAGCCCGCCATCGAGTTGCGATGCTGCTCGGGCGGGGCGGTGGGCTCGGGGCGCACGGCCCTGGGCTCGGTGGCCTGCTCGAAGGTGCGCCGCACGAGCTGGACCAGCCGCCTGGCCGGGCTCCGGCCGCGGTTGGCCTCGTAGACGATGAACATCAGGGCGCGGCGGTCGCCCATGTCGACGAGATGCTGGAGATCGGCCATGGCCGTCTGGATCAGCACCCGCTCCTGCTCGTCGAAGGGCAGCTCGCGGGCGGCCCGGTACTGCGCGACGAGACGAGAAAACTCGCGGTCGGCGATGAACGCCTCGATTTCCTCTTCCGTCGTGGCCTCGACCTCGGCGACCTCGGCCGGGGTGAGCCCGGCGGCGAGGCGGCGTGCCAGCCGGCAGCGGCGGGCGCCGGGCAGCGAGACGGGCGAGCGGGAGGGATAGGGAGAAGGCATTTCTCCTTGTACTAGGAGTACATGCCGTTTGTCAACCACTAGTTTGGGCCCCGCGGCGAGCCGGGCGCTGGCGGCCTCGATCGACGAGCCGAGAGGATGACAGGTCCTACGCGGTTGCCGTATAGTCTACCCGTGGAGATCGAGTTCGACGACGCCAAGGACGCCGTCAACCGCGAGAAGCACGGCATCTCGCTGGTCCGCGCGGCAGAGCTCTTCGAGCGGCGGTTCAAGGAGATCGAGGATCTGCGGGCTGACTATCGCGAGCGGCGGTTCATCGCCTATGGCACCATCGAGGGCCGACTTTTTGTCTGTGTCTACACTTGGCGGGGACCGCGGCGACGGATCATCTCGTTGCGGAAGGCCAACCGGAGAGAGGTCGATGCCTACGAGGCGACCGAGCAAGGCTGAGATCGAGACGGCACGGCGCGAGACCGACTGGGGGCGCCTCGATGCGCTGAGCGATGCCGAGATCGATCGGTCCACCGCGGAAGATCCGGACGCGGCTCCGGACCTCGCGGACGCGCTGCGCCACGGCGCGCTCCGCTCCGTCGACCCGACGAGCGACGAGGTCGACGTAGTGGCGATCCGGGCGCGGAGCGGGCTCAGCCAGCGCGCCTTCGCCCGCCGCTTCGGCCTCGATTTGCGGGCACTGCAGGATTGGGAGCAGGGCCGCCGCCGGCCGACCCGCTCCGTCGCGTCCTATCTGCGCGTGATCGACCGGGCGCCGGACGCCGTGGCGGAGGCGCTCGCGGAAGGATGAGGGCCGCCGTGGCGTCGGCAAGGCGACAGTGGCGAGAGTACGGCGCGTTGCACCAGCGGATCGCAAGCACGAGACGGGGAGTGTCCAGCTTGCGGCTATTGCTCCGGCGTCCCCGCCGGCTCTCTACCTTCCAGCCAGACCAAGGGGAATTGAGCGCACCGTTGTCTAATTGATCTTTGCCCTTTCATTCTATCACTGGGTCATCGTGGGTGACCGGGATCTATGGTTGTCTACGAGGTCACCGGCAGGCAGTGGACGCTGTTGTGCCGATGCCGTCATGATCGCGGCCAGCGGGTGAGGGTTGGGCGCCTCTGTGTCACCGGCGGGCTCGGGGCCCTGCAGTGCGAGCGAGGTCGCCCCTTTGGTGTCCGGTCAGCCCACGGGCGGCGTCACGTCCATTGGAAGCCGGTGCCGGACAGCCAAAGACGGTGAAGGAGGATGGCGAGCTTGCGGGCGACGGCGACGCGGGCGCGCCTGGCGCCCTTGGCCTGGGCCAGCGCCCTGCCCCAGCGCTGCAGGGCGCAGGGCCGCTTGACCCGGGCCAGCAGGTTGTTGGCGGCCTCGTAGAGTGCCCTGCGCAGCATCGGATCGCCGGCCTTGGAGATGTGCCCCTTGGTGTCGCGCTCGCCCGACTGGAAGCGCCTGGGAACGAGCCCGGCATAGGCGCCGGCGTCGGCGGATTGGGCGAAGCGGCCGGGATCCTCGATGCTGCTCTTGAAGGTAAGCGCGGTGATCGGGCCGACGCCGGGCACGCTCATCAGGCGGGCCGCGACCGGATCGGCCAGGGCCCGCGCCTCGAGGCCGCGCGACGAGGCCCTGATCTGGTCCTCCAGCGCCGCCAGGGCGGCCACGAGCGGTGCCAGGACCGGTCGCAACGCCGGCCTGCTGGGCCAAGAGCGCCCTCAGCCGCAGGGCGCGCCTGGCGGGCGTGGTGGCCTTGCCCATGCGGAGACCAAACAGCTTCAGCAGGCCGCGCAGCTGGTTGGCCATGGCGCGATGCGCGCGGATCAGCTGCTCGCGCACCTTGAGCCGGGCCCGGTCGAGATGCGTGGCACCGTCCTTGATATGGACCCGCTCGAGCCAACCCGTGCGCGCGAGGTGCGCCAGCCCCAGGGCATCGTGCGCGTCGCTCTTGTTTGCCGCGCACCGACAGCACGCCCTTGGCATGGCGCGCGCAGATGCACGCCGCCGGCACGCCGCGCTCGGGTCAGCCCGTGATAGAGGAACGCCGAGAGCGCGCCCGTCTCCAGCACCACGCGGGCGAGCCCCGGCGCATGCTTTTTCAGCGTGAAGGCGAGCGCCTCGGGGTCGGTGGCACAGGCACCCCGCCACAGGATGCCGCCCTCGCCGTCGACCACGCAGAGGTGCGTGGCCTTGTCGCCCACATCCAGTCCCGCATAGAGCGTCATCGGTCGTCCTCCCTCGAGCCCATGGCCCGCACCGTCGCGGCGTAGGAGGGAGGCTAGCGCAATTACGCCATGTCACCGTTGCCTTGCGTCCGGATAGGCGCGCTGCAGGAACTGCATCTCGGCCAGGAGGCGGCCCAGATGCTCGCTGTGCATCCGTCCGTCCTTCCCGCCTTTGTGCATCCACCCGGCAGCGGGGCGCGCGAGCGTGGCGTCCCCGAGCACTTGGTCGACGCGGGTGTCCCAGGCGGGCTCGAGGAAGGCGAGGTCGGGTCCTATGCCGCGGTGATGGTTCAGCCGATCGACTTCGTCGGCGGCGAAGAGCTCGCCGGTATAAGGCCAGAGGGCCTCCAGCGCCTGCTGCATCCGATCGTGGCTCTCCTCCGTCCCTTCGCCGAGCCTCACCACCCATTCGGCGGCGAGGCAGAGATGGCAGGTGACCTCCTTGGCCGACTTTTCCGCGATCCCGGCGAGGCGGCGATCGGCCGACGCTTTCAGCGCGTCATAGTGCTCGCGGTCGTAGGCGGCCACCAGGAAGACCCGGCCGATCTGATGGGCGAAGTCGCCGTTGGGCTGCTCGACGATCAGCGCGTTCCTGAGCTCGGCGACGTCCCGGCGATAGGCCAGGTCGTTCTCGTCACGCCCGCGCCCCTCGACCTCGCCCGCATAGGCCAGCAGGAGGCGGGCACGGCCCAGAAGATCGAGGGCCACGTCGGCCAGCGCCGTCTCTCCCTCGAGCTGCGGGGCCCGGCCGACGAGTTCCGACAGCCCTTGGGCCAGGATGAGGCTGTTGTCGCCGAGGCGGAGGAGATAGCCGAAGAGGGCCTCCCGCTCGTCCATCGCCGGTCTCACATGTGCGTCCCGCCGTCCGGCAGGGTGTAGTACGTCGCGTGGCGACGGGACTTGTCGTCCGCCCCGTCCCTCGGGGTCGGCAAGGATCTCAACCTCCAATATTGAGAGTTGGCGTCGAGCCTTCAACGCGACCCCTGATCTTCCGTCCCTTGGCCAGCCCGCTCGAGCCAGAAGAGCGGATCGGCAGGGTCGTCGAGGGGGCGCTGGTAGACGCCGACGAGCTGTCCCGGCCTGCGGTAGTCCGGACGGCCGTAGCAGTCCACGTCGGCCAGGGACCGGTAGCAGAACACCGTGGTGCTCTCGACCGGCTGCGCCGCGCTGCGTCCGGCCAGCGCCATGACCGCAATCATGGCCAAGGGCCACACTCGCCGCCGATCGAGGATCGACGGCGACCGTCGTTTGTGGCTGAGGCCGGCCGCGCGCGTTAACATGCCGCGACTATGGGCCCAACAGCTCGCCGAGCGGGCGGCAGGAGTGGCATCCGCGCCCTCGGGTGCCCGGACCGGCGGATTGGGAGGGAAGGGTGACGATCTCGGTGACACGGCGTCGGCTGATGCGCGTCGTGGCAGCGGTGCCCTTGCTGCAGGCGTCATCGGCGCATGCGGACGACGCGATCGGCCGGGTCGACCGCCAGACGGGCAGTGTCGTGGCCACGCGTGGCGCCCGGGCCCGCGTCCTCGTCGTGGGTGCGGAGGTCTTTGCCGATGATGCGGTACGGACCGGACCCGAGGCCAAGGCTCGGATCGTCCTGGCGAGCGGCCTCGTGCTCGTCGTCGGACCCGGATCGGAGGTCGAGCTGCGTCGCTATTTCGACGACCGCGGCGGCGCCGGCCTCGAGGTGCTGATGCGGCTCGTCAGCGGAATCGTTCGGCTCATCGACGAGGCGGTGGCCGGACCGCTGGAGTTGCAGGTCGAGACCAGGGAGGCGATCGCCTCGGTCCGCTCGACGGACTGGATCTGCATCCGCGGCCCCGACGGCACGGCGGTCTTCACTGCCCGCGGCAGCGTCGAGGTGGCGGGCGAGGGGGGCACGGCGGTGACGCTCACCGCCGGGCAAGGCACCGACGTCGCCCCGGGTGCTGTGCCCACGCCGCCCAAGATGTGGGGTGCGGCCCGGCGCGATCGGGCGCTGGCGCTCACCACCCTCTAGGGCGATCGTGGCCGCGCCGCGTGCAGGACCCGGCTGGGCGACGCGGATCGTTGCCGGCCTCATCGTCGGCCTCGGGCTGATCCTGGCCGAGATCGCCGGCGCCGACCGAGGCGTCCTCCGGTCGTTGGAGCTCCTCACGCTCGACTGGCGGTTCGAGGCGCGCGGCCCCATCGCGCCTGGGCGCGACATCGCCCTTCTCATGGTCGACGATCGCACGATCGCCCGCTTCGGCGGCTGGCCCGTCCCCCGGGACCTCCTGGCCCAGGCCGTTGACCGGCTGAGCGAGGCAGGCGCCCGCGTCATCGCCTTCAACGTTCTGCTGACGGACCCGCCCGAGGCGTTGAGCGCCGAGGCGCAAGGCACGCTCACGGAGGCCAGAGCGCTGCTGCCGCAGGGTCCCACCGAACTGCGTCAGCGGATCGACCGACTCCTGGCGGATGCCGATCCGGACCTCGGGCTCGCCGAAGGCGCTCTCCCGCGCCGGCCGCGCCGTGCTGCCCTACGCCTTCGTCGCGGATCCGCGCAGCGCCAACGTCACCAGCGTCCCGAGCTGGGTTCGGAGCAGCGCCTATCCGGTCGTCACGGTACCTCCCGGTGCGACAGTCCCGAGTCCGCAGCGCGCCCAGGGGCTCGTGGTACCCGCGACGTCGCTCGCAGCGGCGGCCGAGGGTGTCGGCCATGTGACGCTGGTCGTCGATACCGACGGCGCCCTGCGTTTCGACCTGCCGGCCTTCGCCTACGGAGACGATCTCTACCCGTCCCTGGCCGTGGAAGCGGTCCGCGCCTATCTGGGCCTGCCGCGAGGCGCCTTGGCCGTCCGGGTCGGCCAGGGGATCGACATCGGCAAGCTGGTGCTCGAGACCGACTCGAGCCTGCGGCAGATCGTCAACTACTATGGGCCAGCGGGCACGATGCCGACCTACAGCCTCGTCGATCTGATCGACGGCAAGGTCCCTGCGGATCGGCTGCACGGCCGCGTCGTCCTGATCGGGGCGAGCGCCACGGGCGTGGGCGACGCGTTCGTCACGCCCTTTGCCCAGCGCCTCAGCGGGACCGAGCATCTGGGGACGGCCATCGACAACATCCTGACCGGTCGCGAGCTCATCAGGGGCCGTTGGACCCGGGCCTTGGACCTCGCCGCCACGCTGGTCCTGGCGCTCGCGGCCGCGGCCCTGGCGGGCCGGCGCGGCTGGAGCTGGTCGGCCGCGATGCTCCTCACGCTGCTGGCGCTCTGGATGGGCGCCGCCTTTCTGGCCTTCTGCGAGTGGCGCCTCTGGCTGGCGGTGCCGATGCCGCTCGCCGCCGCCACCGTCGGCGCCGGGACGGTGGAGGCGCTACGACTCGCGTCGGAGCAGCGCCGGCGTCGGACCCTCGAGCGCGAGCGGGCCAATCTCGGCCGCTACTTCCCGCCCGCCGTCGTCGATCGTCTCGCGGGCGGCCACGGCGCCCTCGAGCGCACCCAGGACGCGGCCGTGATGTTCGTCGACATCGTGGGCTTCACCAGGCTCAGCCATCGCCTCAGCCCCCAGGAGGCGATGGCGATCCTGCGGGCCTTCCACACCAGGGTCGAGCGGGCCGTGTTCGCGCATGGCGGCATGGTGGACAAGTTCATCGGCGATGGTGCCCTCGCCTGCTTCGGCGTGCCCGACGCCCGCCCGGACGACTGCGCTGCGGCGCTTCGTGCCGCGCGCGCTCTCGACGCCGAGCTCGCGGCCTGGGGAGAGGAGGCCGTGGCGCTCGGCCGGCAGCCGCTCCAGGCCGGAATCGGCATCCACCACGGATCGATCCTCACGGGCGACATCGGCGGCGACCAGCAGTTCCAGTTCACCGTGATCGGCGACACGGTGAACGTCGCGAGCCGGATCGAGGCGCTGACACGGGCGGAGAACGCCTCGATCATCATCTCCGACGCGGTCGCCGTGCGGGTCGCCGGCGAGGACCCGCATGTCCTCCAGGGCCTCGAGAGCCTGACACCACGGCTGCTCAGGGGTGTGGACCAGCCGATCGGCCTCTGGTGCCTGCGCCGCCCGCGTCAGTGATCGGCGGTATGCAGGACGGTGTCGGCGATGCCGGTGTCGTAGGCCAAGCCTTCGGGCGTGAGCATCGGCTCGCCCTCTGGGCCTGCGACGACGAGACCCTTGCGGGCCAGGGCGCCGTAGACGGCGGGGTTGGTGAGGCCGCTCGCGTCGCGCGCGGCGATCAGGGCGTCACCGACGTGGAGGTGGTTGCCGTGGGCATGCGGCAGCGAGCGGATGCGGACCCGCCCCTCGGGATCCGCGGCGTCGGCGTGATCGGACGAGCGCGCCAGGGCCTGCAGGATGCTCAGGGTCTTGAGCTGCAGGGCGTTGAGCTTCATGGGATTGGATCGTTCGGGCACCGGACGGGAGTCCTCCGCTCGGGGTTGGCGGGCGAAGGTAGGACGACGCGCGAGGGAGCGCCACTCGCGGCTGGATTTCGGCGGGCCGGCCGCTAAGGTCCACAGCCTCGAGAAACAAGCTCGGCGGACCACGTTCATGCCCATGCAGCGCACGCTCTCGCCCATCGACGGCCGGATCGTGGTCGAGCGCCCTCTGGCAGACGCCCCGGCGATCGAGGCGGCGCTGGCCGCCGCCGGCCGGGCGCGTGCGGGTTGGCGGGCGATGTCGGTCCAGGACCGGGCGGCGCTGCTCGGCCGGGCGGTCGATGCCTTCGTCGCGGCGGGCGAGGAGACGGCTCGGGAGATCACGCTCCAGATGGGTCGCCCCATTGCCCACAGCCCGGGCGAGATCCGCGGCTTCGAGGAGCGGGCCCGCCACATGCTGGAGCTGGCGCCCGTGGCGCTGGCCGGCCTCGAGGCCGGCCCCAGGGCGGGCTTTCGCCGCTTCCTCCGCCGGGAGCCCCTGGGCGTCGTCCTCACCATGGCGCCCTGGAACTACCCCTATCTGACGGCGGTCAACTCGGTGATCCCGGCCCTGGCCGCCGGCAATGCCGTGATCCTGAAGGCGAGCTCGCAGACGCCGCTCGCCGCGGAGCGCTTTCAGGCCGCGCTCGACGCGGCGGACCTGCCGCCGGGCGTGTTCCAGCACCTGCACATGAGCCATCAGAGCGCCCTGGGCTTGATCGAGCGGGGCGCCGTCGATCTCGTGGTGTTCACGGGCTCGGTCGAGGGCGGCCATGCCGTCCAGGCGGCCGCCGGGCGGAGCTTCGCCGGCGTCGCCCTCGAGCTCGGCGGCAAGGATCCGGCCTTTGTGCGCGCCGACGCCGATCTCGCCCACGCCGTCGAGAACCTGGTCGACGGGGCCTGCTTCAACGCCGGCCAGTCCTGCTGCGGCATCGAGCGCATCTACGTCCACGAGCGCCTCTACGATGCCTTCGTCGAAGGCTATGTCGAGCTCGCCGGGCGCTACGTCCTGGACGATCCGCTCGATCCCGCGACGACGCTCGGGCCGATGGTGCGGCCGGCGGCAGCGGATCGCGCCCGCGACCAGGTCGAGGAGGCCCTGCGCCAGGGGGCGAGGGCGCTGATCGACACCAAGCGGTTCGAGCGCGATCGCCCCGGCTCGGCCTACATGGCACCCCAATGCCTGGTGGACGTTACGCACGGCATGCGGGTGATGCGCGAAGAGAGCTTCGCGCCGATCGTCGGGATCATGAAGGTCCGGAGCGACGAGGAGGCGGTGGCCCTGATGAACGACAGCGCTTACGGCCTCACGGCCGCGATCTGGACGGCGGACCCGGAGGCTGCGATCCGCATCGGCGACCGGCTGGAGACGGGTACGGTCTTCATGAACCGCTGCGACTATCTCGACCCGGCGCTGGCCTGGGTCGGCGTGAAGGACTCCGGCCGCGGGGTCGCCCTGTCGCCCCTCGCCTACGAGCACCTGACGAGGCCGAAGTCCTTTCATCTGCGGGTGCAGCCATGACCCGGCGTCAGGATCCGCTCGGGCTCTACGGGGCCGCCATGCGGCTCTGGATGACGATGGCAGAGACATCCTTCTATGCGGCCTCGACGATCGCGCAGCGGACCATGATGGCGTCCACGAGCCTCATGACGCGCGGCACCCTGCCGGCCGCCGAGACGACGCGGATGGTGGCCGAGAAGGCGCAGGCTGCGGTCGCCTCGGCCGCGGCCATGGCCGGCGCGGCGGCGCGGCATGGCTCCGGTGCCGGCGCCGCGATCGCCGTCGCCACCGCCGGCCTGCGGCCCGTGCACCGCAAGACCCGGGCGAACGCACGCCGCCTCGCCCGCCGTAAGCGCTGAAAGGCCGGCCAGCCAGCGGGCGCCCGCCGGCGCGCCCGTCTCGGGTGTGATGAGGATCACGCCGCGTCGCTCGGAAGCACGCTATCGGGATGCTCCCGTCCATTCTCCTTCGGGAGAGGTGCGCTGGCCCGCGGTGTCGCCCTTGCCTCCTGCTGCTGCTCGCCGCCTGTGCCGAGCGGATGAGCGAGCCGTCGTCCCTCGATCCGGCCGCGATGCCGGTAAGCTTCACGGCGGCCGGGCTCGACGGCGGCAAGCGCACCTACGCCGAGGTGCGGAACCAGCAGACCGGCCAGACCCTCAAGCGCATGACGATCGCCGGCCGCTCTGCCTTCGCCATCGTCGACTATAGCGAGGTTAACTCGACCGGCGCCGGGTTCGTCCAGCGCCAGACGGACGGCGTTGCGGGGCGCATGTTGGGGCCACATTGGACGCTGGAGCCGGGTCGGTCCGAGCGCCTTAGCGACGATGACGATCCGGTGCTCATCCATACCTTCATGGCCACGAGCGATCAGCCGCAGCTGAGGGGCAAATCGATAGCCTGCGTCAGCGTGCAGCGCTTTCACGACCGGATGATGGGCGCAGAGGGCGCCGAGATGTTCTACCGAGCGCTGGCGAGCATGGTCTATTGCCAGGACGGGCCGACCCCGATGGACCCCGAAGTCGCGCGGACGTTGGCAGATCGAACTCGTGATCCGCTGAGGCTCCGCCGCTTGCCGGGCCGGGGCGTTGGGCCTAGAACGCCGGCCGATGCCCGACGATCCTCCGCTCATCTTCGGCCGGCCCCATCTCCTCGGCATCGAGGGCCTCGAGCCGTTCGAGATAGAAGACCTGCTGAACCGGGCCGACGGCTTCGTCGACCTCAACCGTCAGTCGGACAAGAAGCTCCAGCTCCTGAAGGGGCTGACGCAGATCAATCTCTTCTTCGAGAGCTCGACCCGGACCCAGACGAGCTTCGAGCTGGCCGGCAAGCGGCTCAGCGCCGACGTCGTCAACATGTCCGTCGGCACCTCGTCCATCAAGAAGGGCGAGACGCTGATCGACACGGCGATGACCCTCAATGCCATGCATCCGGACGTGCTGGTGGTCCGCCACCACGAGAGCGGCGCCGTGGCCCTCCTGGCCCGCCACGTCCATTGCGCGGTCATCAACGCCGGCGACGGCAGCCACGAGCATCCGACCCAGGCCCTCCTGGACGCGCTGACGATCCGCCGGCGCAAGGGCCGCATCGCCGGGCTCACGGTCGCGATCTGCGGCGACATCCTCCATTCCCGGGTCGCGCGCTCCAACATCCTCCTGCTGCAGGCGATGGCCGCCAGCGTCCGGGTCGTCGCGCCGCCGACGCTTCTGCCCGCCGGCATCGCGAGCTTCGGGGTGGACGTATTCACCGACATGCATCGCGGCCTCGAGGATGCCGACATCGTCATGATGCTCCGCCTCCAGACCGAGCGTATGCAGGGCAGCTACGTGCCCTCGCTGCGCGAGTATTTTCATTTTTTCGGCCTGACCCATGAGAAGCTTCGGGCGGCCAGGCCGGACGCCATGATCATGCACCCGGGCCCGATGAATCGTGGCGTCGAGATCGACGGCGTGGTCGCCGACGACATCAATCGCAGCGCCATTCTCGATCAGGTCGAGATGGGCGTCGCCGTGCGCATGGCCGTGCTCGACGTCCTGACCCGTCACATCCGCAACCTCGAGCGATGAGCCGGCCGGTCCTCTTCCTGAACGCACGGCTGCTCGATCCCGCGAGCGGCCTCGACGCGCGCGGCGGCCTGCTCGCGGTCGGCGGCCGGATCGTCGAGGTGGGCCCCGGCGTCACGGTGTCGATGGCGCCGAGTGGGGCCGAGGTGGTGGATGCGCACGGCCTCTGCCTGGCGCCGGGGCTCGTCGACATGCGGGTCCAGCTCGGCGAGCCCGGTGCGGAGCACAAGGAGCGGATCGAGACCGCGACGGCCGCCGCCGCCGCTGGCGGGATCACCAGCCTGGCTGTGCTGCCCAACACCGTCCCGCCGATCGACGATCCGGCGATGGTCGAGTTCGTGGCCCGCCGCGCCCGCCAGGCCAAGCTCGCCAAGGTCTATCCCTATGCGGCGGTGACGAAGCGCCTCGAAGGGGAGCAGCTCTCCGAGATCGGCCTTCTCAGGGCGGCCGGTGCCGTGGCCTTCACCGACGGCGAGCGGGCCGTGGCCAACGCTCGGGTGATGCGCCGGGCCCTGAGCTATGCGAGCTCGTTCGACGCGCTGATCGTTCAGCATCCCGAGGAGCCGGAGATCGCGGCCGGTGGGGCCATGAACGAGGGCGCGCTCGCGAGCCGCCTCGGGCTGACCGGCATCCCCAGCTGTGCCGAGGCCATGATGATCGAGCGCGACATCCGCCTCGTCGAGCTCACGGAGGCCCGGTATCACGCGGCGCACGTCTCGACGGCAGCGGCGATCGAGGTGCTGCGTGCGGCCAAGGCCAGGGGCCTCAGGGTCAGCTGCGACACCACCCCGCACCATCTGGCGCTCAACGAGCTCGAGGTCGAGGGCTACCGCACCTTCGCCAAGGTCTCGCCGCCGCTGCGCAGCGAGGAGGATCGGAGGGCGGTCGTGGCGGGCCTCGCCGACGGCACGATCGACGCGATCGCCTCCGACCACTGCCCGCAGGACCAGGACAGCAAGCGGCTGCCCTTCGCCCAGGCGGCGTTCGGCGTGATCGGTCTCGAGACGCTCCTGCCCGTGAGCCTGCGGCTGTGCCACGAGGCCGGGATGAGCCTGCTCGCCGTGCTGGAGAAGCTGACGATAGGCCCTGCCCGCCTTCTCGGCCTCGACGCGGGCCGGCTGGTGCGGGGAATGCCCGCCGACCTCGTCCTCTTTGATCCGGAGGCACCCTGGAAGGTCGTCGAGGCGAGGCTGCGCAGCCTCTCCAAGAACACGGCCTTCGAGGGCAGGCTGATGGAAGGCAAGGTGAGCTCGCACCCTGGTTGACGGCCGGACGATCTTCACCGATCCCTGAGCCCCGCCTGCCGGCTCGCCTGGAGCGCTGCCGCCGGCTCCTGCACACGGGTCCGATCTCGTCGTGCACGGGCATTCGGCCCTCCCTCGAACCGGCCGGCAGGATGTCCCGCCCCTAGTCCGGCTCACGACCAGGCGACAATCGTGCGCACGGCGCCTTGCGCCAAGTCGAGGCCGGGTCGATATCGGCCGAGCAGCCTAGCGACCGAGAGCGGCTGAGCGGCGACGAGTTCCCGACGGCATGCCTCGACAAGGCAACGCCGGAGGCGGAGGGGAGCCTCGACCAATCGTTGGCGCGCGCGCACCATGGCTCCTCATCGGATCGCGCCTGCCAGCCCTCAACGAGAGACAATAAGCAATGGTTCATCCTCTCGGAGGCCTCGACTACTGGTGGCCGCTGATCGCGGCCTTCTTGGTCGGCTACCTCCTGGGATCGATCCCGTCCGGCCTGCTCCTGACGCGGGTGGGCGGGGCCGGCGACCTGAGAAAGCTCGGCTCGGGAAACATCGGCGCCACCAATGTGCTGCGCACCGGCCGCAAGGGCCTCGCCCTCGCGACGCTCGTGGCCGATATCGCGAAGGGCGCCCTTCCCGTCTGGCTCGGCTATCGGTGGTTCGGCCCCGACCTCGCGGTCCTCGCAGGGGCCGGCGCGGTCATCGGCCATTGCTTCCCCGTCTGGCTGGGCTTTCGTGGCGGCAAGGGCGTGGCCACGGCGGCCGGCGTGATCCTCGGCCTCACCCCGATCGTCATCCTTCCGACGCTCGCCGTATTCGTCGTAGTCGTCTGGGCGAGCCGCTTCGTCTCGCTGGGCTCCCTGGTGGCGGCGATCGCAGCACCGCTGGCTGCTTGGCTGCTCAGCTATCCCCAGGCAGCCGAACTCTATCTCCTCATCGCCGCCATCGTGTTCATCAAGCATGCGGGCAACATCCGCCGCCTCGTCACCGGCAACGAGAGCAAGGTGAGCTTCGGCAGCGGCAAGTCATGAGGCGGGCTTGCGCAGGACCAGGTGCCAGATATGCCAGTGCTTGGCCTCGCCCCGGGGCGTGACGCTGTCGACTTGCTCCTCCTCCAGCATCTCGATCCCGAGGCCCGAGCAGAGCCGGTCCAGCTCCGCACGTGTGACGACCAGCGTCGCCTTCCGTCCGGCCCAGCTGTCCTCGGGACCTAGAAGCTGACCGGCGAAGCGACCGCCGGGTCGGAGCGCGGCCCGAATACCCTCCCAGAGCGCCGGGAACCGCGAAGGCTCGCAGGCGAAGAGCGAGAAGCTCGCATTGACGAGGTCGATGGCCGGCAGCGTCGCATCCTCCATGCGCTGCACGAGCATCTCGAGCCCCGTCAGTCCTTCTGCCGTCGCCCGGCGAGTCAGCGCTTCGATCGCGCCGGGCTCGGAATCGATCGCCAGAACCCGCCAGCCGCGGCGCAGTAGCGGCAGGGCGTCGCGGCCGATTCCGCAGCCCAGATCCACCGCCAGCCGACCGGTCTCGCCTCCCTCCCGCGCAAAGGCGTCGGCGGCGCGCATCAGGGTGGGCCGGGGCGGGCGGTCGCCCGTTTTCGCGTAGTAGGCGGCCCAGTCAGGGCGGTCATTAACTTTTCGTTGCGGGTCGTGCATATAGAGAACGCTCTGGTTGAGAATTGGGGGTGACGCTGAGCATGCCCGGGCTCGACGCCGAGGAGAAGATGGCGTGCCTGCGCCTCGCGCGCTCGCCCGGCATCGGCCCGCGCAGCTTCCAGAAGCTGCTCGTCCGGTTCGGGACGGCGCGGGCGGCAGCGGCTGCGCTGCCCGGTCTGCTGAAGACCCGGCGCTGGCCGGGCGTCGCGCTCGCCGAGCGCGGTGTCGCCGAGCGCGAGGTCGAGGCGGCCGAGCGGGCCGGCGCCACCCTCCTCGTGGCACCCGAGCCGGACTATCCGGCATCGCTTCGGGCGATCGACGATCCGCCCCCGGCGCTGATCCTGCGCGGGCGTGCCGAGCTTCTGGCGGGAGCGGCGGTAGCCCTGGTCGGCGCTCGCAATGCCAGCACGAACGGCCGCCGGCTGACGCGCGAGATGGCAGCCGAGCTGGCGGCGGGAGGCTTGGCCGTCGTCTCCGGCCTGGCGCGAGGCATTGATGCTGCTGCGCACGAGGGCGCCTTGGGCGAGCGAGGCGGCACGATCGCCATCGTCGCCTGCGGCATCGACGTCGCCTATCCGGAGGAGAATGCAGGGCTCATGGCACGGATTGCCGAGCAGGGTCTGCTCGTCAGCGAGCGGCCGATCGGCGCGGTTCCCCGTGCCGCTGATTTCCCGCGCCGCAACAGGATCATTGCCGGCCTGGCGCTCGGTGTGGTCGTCGTCGAGGCGGCCCCGCGATCGGGCTCACTGATCACCGCGCGGCTGGCAGCCGAGCAGGGCCGCGAGGTCATGGCCGTGCCCGGCAGCCCGCTCGACGAGCGCCATCGGGGCACCAACCGCCTCCTCCGCGACGGCGCCCATCTCATCGAGTGCGCGGCCGACGTCCGGGCGGTGATCGACGGGCTCGGAGGACGGTCCCGCCCGATTGCGAAGAGGCCGGTGACGACGGTCAGCTCCGCTCCGCCGGCCGACGAGAGGGAGATCGGACCGCCCTCCGACCTCTGCCGCACGATCGAGCTCGGTCTCGGGCCGGAGCCCGTCGCGGTTGACGAGCTTGTGCGTCAATGCCATGCATCCGCGGCGGCTGTTCAGGCGGCGCTCTCCGACCTCGAGATCGAGGGCAGGCTGGAACGTCATCCCGGCAACCGCGTTTCGCTTCGGGCGAGCCCGTGACCGGGTCACGTCTGAATAGCGGGCCCCTCAACGCCTTGATCCACACTGCGTGTGCGCATGGACGTCGTCGTCGTCGAATCCCCTACCAAGGCCCGCTCCATCGAGAAGTATCTGGGTCAGGGTTATAGGGTCCTTCCATCCTACGGGCATGTCCGCGACCTGCCCGAGAAGGACGGGTCCGTTCTGCCCGAGCAGGACTTCAGGATGATCTACGAGCCTCTCGACGAGAAGAGGCGTCGGATCGACGAGATCGCCAGGGCGGTCAAGGGGGCGAAGCGCCTGTTCCTCGCCACCGACCCGGATCGGGAGGGCGAGGCGATCTCGTGGCATCTCCTGAGCGTGCTCAAGGAGCGAAGCGGGCTCGATGGCCTCGATGTCAAGCGTGTGGTCTTTCACGAGGTCACCAAGCGTGCGGTGTTGGAGGCCATGGAGCACCCGCGCGAGCTCGATACGCACCTGATCGACGCCTACCAGGCGCGCCGCGCGCTCGATTATCTGGTGGGCTTCACGCTCTCGCCGGTGCTCTGGCGCAAGCTGCAGGGCTCGCGCTCGGCCGGGCGTGTCCAGTCGGTGGCGCTCCGCCTCATCTGCGAGCGCGAGGCCGCGATCGAGGCCTTCCGATCCGCGGAATACTGGACGGTCGAGGCGCTGCTCAGGACCGGCCAGGGCGACACCTTTATCGCACGGCTCACCCACCTCGACGGCAAGCGGCTCGACAAGCTGGCGCTCGAGACCGAGACGGCCGCCCGTTCGGCAGTTCAGGCGATCGAGGCGCGCGACCTCAAGGTCGGAAGGGTCGAGCGCAAGCAGGTGAGCAGGACGCCGGCTCCGCCCTTCTCGACCTCGACCTTGCAACAGGAAGGCTCGCGCAAGCTCGGCTTCTCGGCCGACCGGACGATGCGCACGGCCCAGCGCCTCTTCGAGGGTATCGATCTCGGCGGCGAGACGGTCGGGCTCATCACCTACATGCGGACGGACAGCGTCAGCCTGTCGAGCGAGGCGCTGGCAGCTGCGCGGCGCCTTGTGGTCGAGCGCTACGGGGAGCGCTACGCGCCACCGCAGCCACGGCAGTACAAGACCAAGGCGAAAAATGCCCAGGAGGCGCACGAGGCGATCCGCCCGACCGACCTGCTCCGGGCGCCCCAGGACGTGGCCCGCCACCTCGACGACGACCAGCGTCGCCTCTACGAGCTGATCTGGAAGCGGACCGTCGCGAGCCAGATGGCTGTGGCACTCCTCGACCGCGTGACGGCCGATATCGAGGCCCCCGATGGTGCGGTGACCCTCCGGGCGACCGGCCAGACGGTGGCCTTCGACGGCTTCCTGAAGCTCTATCAGGAAGGCCGCGACGATCGGTCCGAGAGCCCCGAGGAGGACGACGACGAGAGCCGCCTGCTGCCGGCCCTGACGGAGGGTGATGCGCTCGCCAAGGACAAGGTCACCCCCACCCAGCATTTCACCGAGCCCCCCGCCGCGTTTCAGCGAGGCGTCGCTCGTCAAGAAGCTCGAGGAGCTGGGCATCGGCCGGCCCTCGACCTACGCCAGCATCATCTCGGTCCTGCAGAACCGGAACTATGTGCGGCTCGAGAGCAAGCGCTTCGTGCCCGAGGATCGCGGGCGGCTCGTGAACGCCTTCCTCGTGAGCTTCTTCGACCGCTACGTTCAGCCGACCTTCACCGCCGAGCTCGAGGACAAGCTGGACGGCGTCGCATCGGGCGACCTCACCTGGAAGGCCGTGCTGCGCGAGTTCTGGGACCCGTTCCGGCTGCGCGTCGACGAGGTCAAGGAGCGGCGCGTCGCCGAGGTCATCGATGCCCTGAACGTGGCCCTGGCCCCCAAGCTTTTCCCGGAACGTGCCGACGGCGGCGACCCGCGGGTCTGCCCGCTCTGCGGCACGGGCGCGCTGTCGCTCAAGCTCGGCCGCTTCGGCGCGTTCGTGGGCTGCTCCAACTATCCCGACTGCCGCTATACGCGGAAGCTCGACGAGGACGCCGGGGAGGCGGCCAAGGGAAGCGATCGCCTGCTCGGCGTCGACCGCGCCAACGACGAGGAGATCTGGGTCAAGTCCGGCCGCTTCGGGCCCTATGTCCAGCGCGGCACCGGAGCGGACGCCAGGCGCTGCTCGCTGCTGCCGGGGATGGCACCGGAGACCATCGACCTCGAGACGGCCCTGCAGCTCTTGGCACTCCCTCGCGAGGTCGGGATCGACCCGGAGAGCGGCAAGCTGGTGACGGCCGGCATCAACCGCTTCGGGCCGTTCGTCCAGCTCGACGGCAAATTCAAGCGGCTCGATGCCGACGACGATGTGCTGGCGATCGGCATGAACCGCGCCCTGTCACTTCTGGCCGAGCCCGAGAAGGGCCGCCGTCAGGCCCAGGCGGCGGGGCCGCTCAGGGAGGTCGGCCCTCATCCGGACGACGGGGCACCGGTCCGGCTCTATGCCGGACGCTTCGGGCCCTACGTCAAGCACGGCGCCATCAATGCCAGCCTGCCCAAGAGCTTGCCGCCCGAGGAGCTGACCCTCGAGAAGGCGGTGGATCTGCTCCGGGCCCGGGCTGCCCGCGGCCCGGGCAAGGGCGCGCGGGGCCGCAAGGCTCCCGCCGCCAAGGCTGCGCCCGCCAAGCGGGCCAGGCCCCCGAAGAGGAGTGCCAAGACGGCGTCGACGGCTGCCGGCCAGCGCAAGCCCGCCACCGGACGGCGCAAGGCGTCCACGCCCGCCGACACGGGCGACTGAGGCTTGGCCCGACCGCCGGCCCGGCGCTCTCAGCCGGTCCCTTCGAAAGGCGAGCTGCTGGAATTCGTCGGCGGCGCCACGCAGCCGCCCCGCACCAACGAGATCCTGAAGGCCTTCGGGCTCGACGGTCGCGCCCGACCGGTGCTCAAGCGTCTCCTACGTGAGCTCGAGGACGAGGGCCGGCTGCCCGGCCGTCGGCGCCGCCCCCGGCCGGAGGGCGAGCGCGAGGGGCTGCCAGCGGTGACGGTCGTGACCGTGATCGACATCGACGACCAGGGCGACCTCCGCTGCCGCGCCCAACAGGATGCCGAGGCGCGCATCCTGTTGCCCGTCGAGGCGCTCGAGGGGAAGGCGCCGGGGCTCGGCGACCGCGTCCTGGCGCGGCTGTTTCCGCGCGGAAAGGGCCGCTACGACGCCCATCTCATCAAGCTGCTGCCGCGGCTGCAGCGCGAGGTGGTGGGCGTCCTCGAGACCAGTGAGGAGGGTCACCGGCTTCGCCCGATCGAGCGCTCCGCGAAGCTCGAATATCAACTCCGTGGCCATGAGCTGGGTGATGCCGCGGAAGGCGATCTGGTGCGTGCCGAGGTGGTCGGCAGCGACCGGCCGATGGCCCAGCCCACGGCCCGCATCGTCGAGCGGCTCGGCCGGTGGGACGATCCCGGAGCGATCAGCCTGTCGCTCGCGGTGGGCGCGGGGCTGCCCATGACCTTTTCCGAGGCCGCCCTGGCCGAGGCGTCCAAGGCGAGGCCGGTGGCGCTCGGCAAGCGCCGGGATCTGCGCGACCTCGACCTCGTGACGATCGACGGGGAGGACGCCAAGGATTTCGACGATGCGGTCTGGGCGGCGCCGGACCACGCCAAAGGAAACCCGGGCGGCTACCGCATCGTGGTCGCCATCGCCGATGTCGCGCACTATGCCCGGCCGGGATCGGCGCTCGACCGCGATGCGCGCGAGCGTGGCAACTCGGTCTACTTCCCCGATCGCGTGATCCCGATGCTGCCGGAGGCCCTGTCCAACGGGCTCTGCTCCCTCAGGCCGGAGGAGGATCGTGCCTGCTTCGCGGTCCTGATGCGGATCGACGCCCAGGGTGCGCTGATCGAGAAGGCCTTCCGCCGTGCGCTCATGCGCTCGCGCGCCCGCCTCACCTATGCGCAGGTCCAGGCGTCACGCGACGGCAGCCCCGACACGCTGGTCGCACCGCTGATGGATGCCGTCATCGAGCCGCTCTACGGGGCCTACGAGGTGCTGGCCGCCGCCCGCCGGCGGCGCGGCGCCATCGACCTCGATCTGCCCGAGCGGCGCGTCATCATCGACGCGCAGGGCCGGCTCGCGGGCATCGGCAAACGGGAGCGGCTGGCCAGCAACACGCTCATCGAGGAGCTCATGATCCTGGCCAACGTTGCCGCCGCGACCCTTCTCGAGGAGAAGGCTCAGCCCGCCCTCTACCGCGTCCACGACAAGCCGGACCCGCTCAAGCTCGCGGTCCTCGCCGATTACCTCGAGCGGATCGGGGTACCGTGGAGCCGAACCAGCAAGAAGCCGGGCGAGTTCACCGAGCTCCTCGATCGATTGAGCGACCACGCCCTCAAGGAGAGCGTGGCGAGCTTCGTGCTGCGCTGTCAGGCGCAGGCTGTCTACAGCCCGGGCAACATCGGCCATTTCGGCCTGAATCTGCGGCGCTACGCCCACTTCACCTCGCCGATCCGGCGCTACAGCGATCTCGTCGTGCATCGGGCGATCATCCGCATCCTCGGGGCGGGCGGTGACGGGCTCGACGAGAGGGTGACCGTCGAGGCGCTGGTCGAGCTCGGCCGGCATCTCTCGATGACCGAGCGGCGGGCGATGGAGGCCGAGCGCGGCGCCCTCGAGCGGCTCACCGCGCTTCATCTCTCGAGCAGCCGAGGCGCCGTCTTCAAGGGCAAGATTACGGGCGTCCAGCGGTTCGGCCTGTTCGTCGCCCTGGACGAGAGCGGCGCCGAGGGACTGGTTCCGGTCTCGACCCTCGGCGACGACGCGTTCGTCCACGACGAGCGCCACCATGCCCTGGTCGGGCAGCGCTCGGGCGAGAGCTTCGGGCTCGGCGACACCGTGACCGTCGAGCTCATCGAAGCCGATGCGGTTACCGGCAGCCTGATCTTCCGGATCGACGAGCACGAGCGTGCCCACGGCGCGGAGCTCGCCCGGAAGGCTTGGCGGCGGACCCCGCCCAAGGCACGCGGCCGCCGCCTGATGCGGCATGGCCGCCGCTGACGGGCCGGCGTGCTTGACAGACCGCCCTCACCCCCTATCTTCCGCGCCGGTCGGCTAATCGAGGGATTGCCTGCGTCATGGCCAAGTCCGCCACCACTCTCATCAAGCTCGTCAGCACGGCGGGCACGGGCTTCTTCTACACGACCAAGAAGAACAGCCGCAGCAGCACCGAGAAGCTGACGCTCAAGAAATACGATCCGAAGCTCCGCAAGCACGTCGAGTTCAAGGAAGCGAAGATCAAGTAGGTACCGCCGCGGCGCTTCGGCGCCGACAGCGAGCCGCCCCTGGAGCCCGCGTTGACGCGCGGGCTTTTGCGCGTCCGCCGAATTGTCCCGCCGCGCTACCGAATGTGGGCTTGCGTCCTTCTGCCCCTTTCCCTCACAAAGAAGGCTGCTGGCACGGCCGGCGATCAGGGAGGCACCGCAATGGACCACGGCTTCTTCACGATGCCATCGCATCCGCCGGAGTGCGGCCTCAAGGAGGGCCAGGACTGGGACCTCCAGGTGCTCCGCTGGTGCGACGAACTGGGCTTCAGCGAGGCCTGGGTCGGCGAGCACCATACCGCACCCTGGGAGCCGCATCCGGCACCTGATCTCCTTCTTGCGCAGGCGATGCTGCAGACCAGCCGGATCCGCCTGGGCCCGGGCGGCTTCCTCCTGCCCTACCACCACCCGGCCGAGCTCGCCAATCGCGTGGCGATGCTCGACCATCTCTCCGGCGGGCGGCTCAATTTCGGCGTCGCGGCCAGCGGCCTGCCGAGCGACTGGGCGATGTTCAACGTCGACGGCATGTCGGGCGTCAACCGCGACATGACCCGCGAGGCGCTCGACATCATCCTCAAGCTGTGGAGCGAGGAGGCGCCTTTCCACTATGACGGCAAGTTCTGGAAGGTGACGAAGCCGGAGACGATGTTCGGCTTACTCAAACCCCACCTCAAGCCGCTTCAGACCCCGCATCCGCCGATCGGCGTGGCCGGCCTGAGCAAGAACTCCGACACCCTCAAGCTCGCCGGCGAGCGCGGCTTCATCCCGATGAGCCTCAACCTCAATCCGGCTTATGTCGCCAGCCACTGGGACTCGGTCCAGGCAGGTGCCGCGCGCAGCGGCCGGACGCCCGACCGCTCGACCTGGAGGCTGGTCCGCGAGGTCTTCGTGGCCGAGACCGACGCAGAGGCGTGGCGGCTTTCGGTGGACGGCATGATGGGCCGGATGATGGGCGAGTACTTCCTGCCCCTGCTGTCGAACTTCGGCTTTCTCGACTATCTGAAGCACAGCCCCGAGGTGGCCGATTCCGACGTCACGCCAGCCTATTGCGCCAAGCACAACTGGCTCATCGGCTCGCCCGCGACGGTGGCCGAGAAGCTCGAGAGCATCCACAACGAGGTCGGCGGCTTCGGCACCATCCTGGTCTTCGGGTTCGACTACCGAGAGAAGGCGGAGGCATGGCGAACGTCCTTGGGGCTCATTGCCGAGGAGGTCATGCCGCGGCTGCGCCATCTAAAGCCGCCCGCAGCGAAGGCGGCAGCTTGAGCCGAGCTGCCGCACGACCCGAGAGGGATCCGCGGCCGCGCTCGGCAATCTCCGCAGCGCGCCTCTTGTCGATTTAGGCGAACGTCTGATAAAGATTCTCGCCAGACGCGAGATGACGGCGCTCTCGCCCGGCTCGGCCTGCCGGACCGTCATGCCGGTGATCGCGGAGAGGAGCTGACCCATGCCCCTGCCCCCTGGGCAAGGCGCGCCGGTCCTGCCGGCGCTGATCGGCGGACTCGCCGCGGCCCTGATTGCGTGCGGCCCGCGAGCGTCCGCCGCCGGCGTCGAGACGCTGCTGACCGAGCCCGCACCCTTGGTTCTCAAGGATGGCCGGATCGCCCGCGTAGGTGTCTACGCCGTGACTTTTCCAGTCGGATCCGCCGAGCCGGCGCCTGCCTCGCTGACCGCCCTCGACACGCTGATCGACGCCGAGGCCACCGACTGCTTCCTGACCGCCCAGGCGATCGGACACGCCGAGCCGGAGGCGATCAGCTCCGGCGACGCGCTGGCGGCGCATAGACTGGCACGGGCACGGGCCGAGCGGGTCCAGAAGGAGATGGTCGATCGCGGCCTCGCCGCGACGGCCATCGCCGGCGTCTGGGATTGGCAGTTCGTCGTGAAGCAGCCGCGGGTCACGCTCTGGGTCTTCGATCTGCCCGAAGGGAGCGATTGCAAGGGAACACCCTTGGCGCGCGCGCATACGGTGGCGAGCGCCGCGGCGGAACCGGGGCCAGGGCCGGTCGTAGTGTCGGGAGGGACTGCCGAGGAGCCCGAGTCGCCTCGTCGGCCCGCCCCTCCTGGATCCTCATCGACGGCCGCAGCCTCGCTACCGGACCAACCTCTAAAGGCAAGACAGGAGAACCCGTCGACCGAAGCTCCCGAGCCGCTCGCGGCGGTCGAGCCACCTGCACCGCCCACAGCGCCGGCGTCGAGCAGCGCCACGACGCCTGCGGCGGATATGCAATCGGCAACCCCTGCCCCCGACCCGACCGTAGCCACGGCCTCGTCGATGCCGCCGGCGGGCGAGCACGCCACCTCGAGCAAGGATTCGCCAGCTGCCGAGACCGTGGCTCTCGGGCAGCCCGACGGGAGCGTTCCGAGCGCCCCGAATGCGCCGGCTTCGCCTCCCGCCACGGATCAGGCCTCGTCGGCCGCGTCCGATGGCGAAACGGTGTCCGACGCAAAGGCCGATGTCCTGTTCGACGTCAACAGCAGCTTTTTGTCGAAGGCTGCAGGCCAGGCGCTCCAGGGCCTCGCCGACCGGCTGCGTCAGGGCGGTCGCTTCGTGGTCGAGCTCACGGCGAGCGTCGGCGGCGAGGTCAGGGACGCCTCCGGCCAGCAGGCTGACACCTACAATCATTGGATGGCCGAGCGCCGTATTGGGCGCGTGACCGACTGGCTGCGCCGGAATGCCGGGACGGCGACCCTCGAATTCAAGCCCGACTTTGTCGAGGAGAGCGGGGCGCCCCGGGTAAGTGTCCGGCTCGAGCCGACCGGCTAGCCCGGTCGGGAGCCCGTGACCGCTCCCTCGGCCGGGACTATAAGCGGTACGGTCGGGTTGCAATCGGGGGCAGGCAGATGGGCGTCGCGATCGGGGTCGACCTCGGCGGTACCAAGATCGAGGTGATCGCCCTCGACGAGGACGGCAGGGAGCTGCTCCGCCGACGCCGCGCGACACCCCGCGGCACTTACGAAGGCACGCTCGATGCGATCGCCGGCATGGTCGAGGAGGCCGAGCGGGACCTCGGCTGCCGCGCCACGCTGGGAATCGGCCATCCCGGCGCCATCTCGCCGGCCACGGGCCTCATCAAAAACGCCAACTCGACCTGGCTCAACGATCGGTCGCTCGATCGGGATCTCAGGGCCAGGCTGGGGCGTCCGATCGCCTTCGCCAACGACGCCAACTGCCTGGGGCTGTCCGAGGCGACAGACGGCGCCGGCGCCGGAGCGCCTGTGGTCTTCGCCGTCATCCTGGGCACCGGCGTGGGTGGGGGCATCGCGGTGCACGGCAGGATCCTGACGGGTCCCAACGCCATCGCCGGCGAGTGGGGCCACAACCCGCTGCCCTGGCCGCGCGATGACGAGCGGCCCGGCCCGCCCTGCTATTGTGGGCTTGCGGGCTGTGTCGAGACTTGGCTCTCGGGGCCGGGGCTGGCGGCCGACCATGCCCGCGTCACGGGCACCCCGCTCACCGGACCGGAGATCGTCGCCGGGGCCGAGGCCGGCGACGCCGCCTGCATGGCCACGCTCGAGCGACACGAGGACCGCCTCGCCCGCGCGCTCGCCACGGTGATCAATGTCCTCGATCCGGACGTCGTCGTGCTCGGCGGCGGCGTGTCCAACATCAAGCGGCTCTACGATCGGGTGGTCGGGCTCTGGACCCCCTACGTCTTCTCGGACACCGTCCGGACCAAGCTGCTTCCGCCGACGCACGGCGACAGCAGCGGAGTGCGTGGAGCCGCCTGGCTCGGCCGCGACCTCGGAGGCTGAGATCGCTCAGTTGCAGCGCGGCGCTTGCAGGGGCTCGAGCGTCTCGAGCTCTGCCTTGAGGGTGAAGTCGCCGTAGTCGAGAACCACGTCGTAGAGGACGCCACCGGCCGAAAGATCGAAGGACAGCTCGAAGTCCGGCAGCGGGTCGATGCTGTCCTGCTTGAAGTAGGCGAGGCTCACAGGCCAGAGGGTCTCGGGCATGCCGGCCGACCCGTGGCGCGGCCTGCCGATCGCCGCGGTAACCTGGCTCAGCGCATCGAGCCCCGAGCCATCGAACACCATGTGGGTGACCATCTGGCGACCGGCCTCGGCAGCGGCGATCAGCTCGCGCATTTGCCGGCTGGGGAAGACCGTCCCCGGCGGCAGCACGACGGTGGCACCGGCCGGCTCGGCGAAATGCGCGGTCCCGGCGGCGTGCGCCATCCCGAGTGTCGCGTCGCCCTTGTAGGTCTCCGGCGGACCCGTGCCGTCCGAGCTCCGAGTGTTGAATTGGAGCTCGGCGCCGTCACGCGATTCCCAGCTGGAGAACCGAACATCGTAGCTGAAGCCCGGCCCCTCGTCGGTCCGTGCCGTGAAAGCCAACCGTTGGTTGCTGATCCAGCCGTCGCAGACAGCCCGCCACTCGATGACGAGCCCCCCCTCGACGCTCACCACCCCCGAGCCGTCGTTGCTGTCGGCAACTGTAAGCCGATAGGCGGCCCGGTGCGGCATCAGCTCGACCGCGGCGGCGGACCGCCCTTCACCCACCCAGCCGAGCAGGAGCCCCGCCAGGGCAAGCATGCAGATCCGCGCCATGGGCGTTCCTTTTTTCGACCGCTACAGTACTACTGCACGCAGTGGCGGGCAGGCTATAGGGTCGCCTGGAGCCATGCGCGAGCCACTTCCTTGCATCGGGGGGCAGATGACGACGACTGGGCGGCGGCCTTCCATCCTCGTGTCACGGCGGCTCCCGGAGGCCGTCGAGGCTCGGCTGCGACGCGACTTCGACGCGATCCTCAATCCGCAGGATCAGGGCCTCACGCCTGAGGAGACCTTGGCGCGTGCCGGCGAGGTCGACGGGATCCTGGTCTCGGCCATCGACAGGCTGCCGGGCGATCTGATCCGACGGCTGCCGCCGCGGGTGCGGATCATCGCCACCTTCTCGGTCGGCTTCGACCATATCGACCTGGCGGCGGCGCGCGAGCGCGACATCGTGGTCACGAACACGCCGGACGTGCTGACCGACGCGACCGCGGATATCGCCATGCTGCTCCTGCTGGGCGCCGCCCGCCGCGCCTACGAGGCACAGCAGACGCTGCGCCAGGGGCGTTGGATCGGCTGGCGGCCGACCCAGCTCATGGGCGTGGGTTTCGCCGGCAAGGCGCTCGGCATCGTCGGCATGGGCCGCATAGGCTTCGCCGTGGCCCGCCGGGCGCGCGGCTTCGGCCTCACCATCCACTACCACAACCGGACACGCATCCCGGGCGACCGGGACATCGAGGCCATCTACCACCAGACCCTGGAGACCATGCTGCCGCTCTGCCACTTCCTGTCGCTGCATTGCCCGGCAACGACCGAGACGCGCCACATGATCAACGCCAGCACGATCGAGATGCTGCCGCACGGCGCCGTCGTGGTGAACACTGCACGAGGCGCGTTGATCGACGACAAGGCCATGATTGCCGCACTCCAATGCGGACGTCTGTTCGCCGCCGGCCTCGATGTGTTCGACGGTGAGCCGGACGTCGATCCCGGCTATCTCGGCCTCGACAGCTGCTATCTGCTCCCGCATGTCGGCAGCGCCACCGTAGACGCGCGCAACGCCATGGGGTTCCGGTGCCTGTACAATCTGGATTGCTTCTTCGCCGGGCGGCCGGTTCCGGATGCATTGGGCTGACCGGCAAGGCGGAGGTGCGACCATGCCCGCCGCTGCGCCCGAGGCTCCGTCACTCGGATCGTCACCCACGATGCTCCATACAACTTGAGATAGGGCTTCGTCTTCTCCTCTCCCTCCGCTCTCGCCTCGACCAGCGACGTTTCCCTTCGGACACCCTTGCCGAACTGGCTGTTGAGAGGGCATTGCGATACCATCGCATTACGAGAAAGAAGGCCCAGGACCATAGCGACGGCAGACGCGGTGTCGATGAATACCAAGTTGATTGGCTGTGAGCGGCTCGGCGGGCTCGGCGAGCTTCGATCATTCGTCCGGCCGGGCCCGCCCACTCATCTCGCCTTCGAGATCCTTCAGGACGGCGATGGTCGGGCGTGGACGCTGAGGGTTCCCTTCGACCGTGCGGATGGCCTTCGGCGGTTGCTGGATGCCGCGCTCGACCGGATGTCGAGCGGCGCCACCATCGGCTTCGACGAGCAGGGAACGGCACCGCTTTGCAACGAGGAGATGGGCCCCGGCGACGAGCTGGTCGCCTTGGCGCTGACCCAGGACAGCGAGCAGCGCTTCGCCCTCTGGCGCCGCCAGCTGGGCCACCGCGGCTGGAGCTGGACCCTCGATGCGCTCTTCGTTCCGCTCGATGAGGCACCCGAGCTCTGCCGGCTGATCGCCCGCTCTTTGGATCACCTCGCCCAATCAGGCCAGCGACAGGACCCGCAGAGGCGATGACCGAAGGGTCGCCGGCCCGAACTCGAAATGGGCGAGACGGATCCTCGCAGCTGGCTACAGCGGCTTCGGCTGCTCGATCTTCACAGGCGCCGGCGCGGTCGGTGCCGTCTCCAGTGGCGCCGGCACGGCCTTGGCGTCGGCGGGTCCGGTGATGGGCGTCACGAGATTGGCGGCAGTCGCGGTGTCCGTCGGCATCACGACCGGCTGGATGGCCCGGTCGAGAGCCTGCTTGTCCACGGGCCGCGGCACATCGAGCACAGGACCCGTGGGAGCCGGCGCGTTCTCGTCGCTGACGAGGCGCATGATGTCCAGAAGCTTCGGGCTGTCGACGGAGCCGATGAGCGCAAAGAGGAGATGGCCGTGCCGCCAGTGCAACGAGAGCTGCCCTTCGGGCATCATCGTGAAAGCCTGCCGGGTGCTGCTGGAGGCCCCGCCGATATAGAGGAAGATCCGCTTGTCCTTGTCATCGCCATAGACGAGGCGGATGGCTGGCGCGCTCGGGCCCGGAAGCACGCCGGCAGCCGTCAGATGCAGCCCGACCTCACTCAGATCGGGCAGATGCACGGTGTCGCCAGCGAGCCGCTGCGAGAGCCAACTGATCGAGGCTTCCCCGTTGGCGCCCGCCGCGACCGTGCTGACCGGCGTGACGAAGGTTCCACCGAACGGAAACTCGGTCGCCTCGGTGGCGGCCACGGGAACGTCCCCGACCCGGCTCTGCGGATAGTGAACGTAGGCGAAGGTGCCCACGACCGTCAGCGCGATCGCCGCCGCGAGGCCCGCGACACCGAACGTCACCTGCCGGCGCTGCTGCCGACGCTCGAGCCCCTCGATCAGCTGGCGCTGCAGATCGGGCTCGAAGCCGACCGTGTCGAACGCCCCGAGATGGCTCCGTATCTCGGCGAGCAGCTGACGCTGCTTCCTGTACGCGGCGACGCGCTCGCGCCTGTCGGGGTCGCTTTCGACCCAGGCCAGGACCTCGGCACGCCGATGCTCCGGCAGGCAGCCGTCGACGAGAGCCTGAAGCTCCGCCTCGTCGACGACAGTAGGGTTCGGACCCTCGGGATCTGAACTCATTTCACCACACGCAGCTTGGATGATGCTCCATGGGAGGTCAGCCGCCGGAGAGCCTCGCGGCCTCGTGACAGGCGAGACATGACCGTCCCGACCGGTATCCCCAACACGCCCGCCGTCTCGAGATAGCTCATGCCCTCGAGGCCGACGAGAAGGACGACCTCCCGCTGCTCGGGTGGAAGCTTGCCGAGCGCCGCGACGAGATCGCGCACCTCGAGCCAGCGGTTCTGGCTCGGAGGTGCCACAAGGTCCGCCACAACCGTCTCGATCGGCACTTCCGACACGCGGGCCTTCCGCCGCCGGTGGCCGTCGATGAAGACATTGTGAAGCGTCGTGAACATGTAGGCGCGAAGGTCTCTGACCGGCCGCCAACTCCGCGACTGGGCGATGACACGGAGCAGGCACTCCTGCACGAGGTCATCGGCGTCGTTGGTATCGCCAGCCAGAACCAGCGCGTAGCGACGCAAGGCAGAAATGTGGGTAAGCACGTCGTTCGGCGCTTGACGCACCTCTGGATCGGCGAACGACACCTCGGGGCCCGGGAGCTCAGCGCGTGCCGCACCCACCACCTTCTGAAGGACCTTGCCGTCCAAGGGCCGCAATACCCCTCCCCGCCAGCGCGCTGCGGATCACCGGGTGCCACGCCAAGCGGCGCTTCCCGCACCCTCGCACAACGGCTCGACTACGTGCATCCCTTTGAAAACCGGAGTACGATAGCCTATCCGACCGTCGCCCGGAAGTCCTTCACGGGCCTCCGCCGACACTGCGGGACGAACTGTCACCTTCGCGCGTCACCCGCCATCTTCGTTCGTTTCGACCTAGAAGAAAGCGCCCCATCAGGCGAGCCTGACGGGGCGAGGCAGTTGGGCGGTAACTCAAGAAAGCGCGTGAAGCTGTGGCCCGACGGCGAAACAATCGATCGTGGCGTCGTCGTTCGCAGCATTCGATGGACAGACGATGGCGCAGGCCGAACTATTCCGCGACCGATGGGCGAATCCAAAAAAAGATGCGAGGTGCCTTCAGTCGACCGCACGGGTGCGGACGTAGCGACCCGGCGCGGGCTCGATGACCGCGAGACCCTCGGCGCCGAGCTGGCGGGCAGCGACCCGCCGCCCGCTCCGCCGAGCCGCCCAGTCGCCCCAGTCGGGCCACCAGGAGCCCTCGCGGAACTCCGCCAACTCCAGCCAGGCATCGGGTGAGGCCGGACGACGATGGTTCGTCCAGAAGCCGTACTTTCTCGAAGGCGGCGGATTGACGACGCCGGCGATGTGGCCGGAGCCGCCGAGCACGAACCGCACCGGCCCGCCGAAGCGGCGGGAGCCGCGATAGGTCGCGGGCCAAGGTGCGATATGGTCCTCCCTGGTGGAGAGGAAGTAGGCGGGCGCGCGTATGCGGCCGAGATCCACAGTCTGCCCCAGGAGCGTGATGCCGTCCGGCCGGGCCAACAGATTCCGCTGATACATCTGCCGCAGATAGAAGCGGTGCATCATGCGCGGCATCCGCGTTCCGTCGGCGTTCCAATAGAGCAGATCGAAGGGCGGCGGCTCGCGCCCCAGCAGGTAGTTGTTGACGACGAAGGTCCAGATGAGGTCGTTCGCCCGGAGCAGGCTGAAGACGCGCTGCATGTAGGCTGCCTCGAGAACGCCATGCTGCGCCATGTGCCGTTCGATCAGCGCCAGCTGCTCGTCGTCGATGAAGACGCCGAGGTCGCCCGGCTCGGCGAAATCGGTCATCGTGGTCAGGAAGGTGGCGGCCTTGACTCGGCCGTCGCTCCGGGCGGCGAGCCAGGCGAGGAGGCAGGCCGTCAGCGTGCCGCCTAGGCAGTAGCCGACCAGCGAGAGATCGGAGCCGCCCGTCACGCGCTCTATGGCCGACATCGCGTCGATCGGCCCCAGAGCCAGATAGTCCTCGAAAGTCTTGTCGGCGAGCTCCGGGCCAGGATTGGCCCAGGAGATCAGGAACACCGTAAAGCCCCGGTCCACCGCCCAGCGGATGAAGCTGTTGTCCGGACGAAGGTCGAGCACGTAGTACTTGTTGATCCAGGGGGGCACGATGAGCAGGGGGCGCTGGAAGACCTGCTCGGTCGTCGGTGCGTACTGAATGAGCTGCATCAGCTCGTTCTCGAAGATCACGCCTCCAGGAGATGCCGCGAGATCGCGCCCGACCTCGAAGAGCTCGTTCCGACTAGAGCGGATACGCAGGTCCCCGCGCTCGAGGTCGGCCACGAGATTCTCGAGGCCGCGCAGCAGGCTCTCGCCGTGTGTCGCCTGCGCCTCGCGCAGAACGACGGGATTGGTCAGGGGAAAGTTCGAGGGCGCCAGCGAGTCGATGAGCTGGCGGACATAGAATTCCGCCTTGGCCCGGGTATGTGCGTCGAGCCCCTTGGCCGTCCGGACGACCTCCCGCATCCACTGGGTCGAGACGAGATAGGATTGCTTCAGATAGTCGAAGAACAGATCCTCGCTCCAGGCATCGTCCTTGAACCGACGATCGGAGCGGTCGGGGCGAAGGAGCGGCTCGACCTCCTCGCCGGCGAGGCGCTGCAGCTGCCGTCGGCCGATCTCGGCCATCTGCTCGACATAGTGAAGGTTGGCCTCGACGAGACCCCCCGGATCAGCGAGCAGCGCCTCGCCGACCCGGCGCATCGTCGCCGCAACCACGCCGGGATCGGGAATCTGGAGATCGGCCCCCTCGGACTGGCGCTCGAGCATGGCCCGGAGCGCCTGTTGGTACCGCCGGCCGAGCGCGTCGATACGGGCGAGGACCTCGGCCGGGTCCAGGCCGTCGGCGCTCGGGAGATCCCGTCCTCGCTCGGTGCCCATGAAGGCCGGTGTCCGCTCTTCGCCGGTCAGCGGGACGGCGGCCGGGAAGCCCCGGCGCCGAGCTCGTGCTGCATGATGACGGTATCCAGCCAGAGACCCAGCTTGAAGCCGACGGCCCCGAGCGTGCCGACGTCCCGAAAGCCGCAGGCTCGGTGCAGGGCAATGGATGCCAGGTTGGCGCTGTCGCCGATGATCGCCACCATCTGCCGCGCGCCGGCCCTCTCGCACTCCAGGAGAAGCCTCTGCAACAGGGCCCGGCCGATGCCTTGGCCACGAGCCCCGCGAGCGGCATAGACGGCGTTCTCCACCGTCCACCGATAGGCCGGCCTGACCCGGTAGGGGCCCGCCGAGGCGTAGCCCAGGATCGAGCCGTCCCGATCAGCGACCAGCCACGGCCACCCCAGCTCTCGCACAGCGCTCATTCGCCGCCCCATCTCCGCGAGATCGGGCGGTGTCAGCTCGAAGGTTGCCGTGCCCTCCTCCACCTCCGGCGCATAGATCCCGAGGATGCCCGGCAGATCCGCCGCCGCTGCCGGCCGGATCGACCATGTCCCGGTCGCCCTCGTCGTCCGCCCTGTCACTCTGCAAGCCCGCATGCCCCGAGGGCCATCGATGGATGCCCTCCGGATAGCCAGAAAGCTCTTCTGCCACGACCCCTAGACCTCGTAGCCCCGAGGTCTAGGATCACGCAGGAGTGTAGACTCGGGCCATCCCACTTTGCACGCATGGAAGGCCGTATCGCGGCGATCCCGCTCGGATACGGCGGAGCGCCGGCCTCACGCCGGGAGACAGGCACCGGCTCGACCATGACCTCATGACCACCACGCCGGACAGAACGGGCTCAGCCGTCGCCGCACAGACACGGATCGGCGATTATGGTCGCCTTGACCGCGCGCATCGCCATGGCTGCGTCGATCGCCGCGGAAATCCCCGCCTCGCTGAGGTCGAAGGGCGTCTGCATCGACCGCCAGGGATAGCGGTCGCGGGCGCCGTCGAGCATCCTTATGCCGAGCGGAATGTCGTTGGCGGTGAAGGCCCACGAGCCCAGCACGTTGATGTCCTTCGTACAGATCCGGTGCCAGCTGGTCATGATCGGCCCGGCGTCGGTGAACTGGCCCATCTCGACATAGGTGCCGCCGTCCCTCAGGAACTCGATGCCTTCCGGGCCGGCCGACGGGTGTCCGGAACAGTCCATCACGATATCGGCGCCGTAGCCGCCGACGAGGCCGCGCACCGTCTCGATCCGTGCCTCCGGCGCAATGCAGGTGGTGATGTCGACGGTGGCATTCGCGCCGAACGCCCGGGCGAGCCGGAGGCGCGGCTCGTCCGGCGCCCCCACCGCGATCACGCTCGCGGCACCCATCTCCCGGGCGGCGGCAATGGCCAGAATGCCGATCGGCCCGGTGCCCTGGATCACGACCGTGGCACCCCAGGGAAAGCCCCCGGCCTTCTTCGCCCGCTCGAAAGCACGGATGCAGGAGGTCAGGGGCTCGGCCAACGAGCCCAGCATCAGGGGCATGTCGTCCGGCAATTTGTAGACCTTGGTGCCCGGCAGCTGGTCGAGGTCGACATAGACCATCTCGGCCCAGCCGCCCCACAGATGCGGGGGCCGCTCGAAGCCGAGATAGCGGCCGTAATAGACCGGAGTCAGGCACTTGTTGGCCTGCTCGGGATAGCGCCGGCACCAGTCGCACTGGCCGCATGGCATCAGCGGCGGCAGCATCACCTTCGAGCCGACCTCGAGGCTCTGGCCGGTCCAGTCCGCGCGCAGATCCGGGCCCTTCTCGACGATCACACCGGCCAGCTCGTGGCCGAGGGTGAACGGCCATGGCAAGGGCTTCGGCCAGTGCCCCTTCAAGATGTGGAGATCGGTCCCGCACACACCGCAGCAGCCGATCGCGATGAGAGCCGCATTGCGCGGCACCTCGGGCCGCGGCACGCGACGGATGATCGGGGCCGCTCCCGGGCCGGCGAAGGTGGCGACGCGGATCTCGCTCAAGGCCGTCTCCTGATCGAAGAGCCGGCATTGTGCAGATCTCCCGCGGTCGCCTCAACGCTCTCGAGGCCCGACCGAACGGAGGACGCATGCGCTCATCGAGGTCCATGGAGGCGAGATCTCGATGGGAAGACGCTCGAGAGACGGTGCACATGGTGAGAGAGCCATTGCCGAGAGTGAGTCTCCGGCGGCCGAAGCCGAACGAGAGGACGCTGGTTCAGGCGCTCGTGGCGGCGTTTCATGTCGAGGAGACGAGTCCCCTCGCCCCCGAGATCCTGTCGGATGCCCTGAGCCTGATCCTCGAGGGTGACCCGCTTGTCCGCTTCTGGCTGATCGAGGACGAGAGCGAGGTCGTCGGCTATGTCTGCCTCGGACTAGGGTTCTCGATCGAGGTCGGCGGGCGCGACTTCTGGATCGACGACCTCTATGTCCGCGCCGACCGGCGCGGCCGTGGTGTCGGAGCCGCCGCCCTGACCCTGGTCGAGGCGGCGAGCCGGGCCCTCGGCGCGCGACGTCTTTGCCTCGAGATTCGGGGCGACAACGACGCCGCAGGCAGACTTTACGAGCGCTGCGGCTACATCGCGCACGACCGCTCGCTGATGTCCAAGATGCTCCTCGATGACGGCCGGCGGGTCGCCGACCCCCTCGTCGATCTCGATTGATGATCGGCTGGAGGCGTTACCGATCGGCCGCGGAGCATCCGAGGTCGGAAGGCGACACTCTAGTGCCCAAAGCGGCAACGGGCCGACCGGTCCGCTCGCGCGCTCGGGCGGCGCCGACCACTGCCTGTCGGAATGCCACGGACCTTGCCGCAGCGCGGGGCGCCTGGATCGCCGCCGGTCGAGGCCCGTGCTAGACACGCCGGACGAGGGCGCGCCGAGTCGGCCGGCGCCGTGCAACGGGACGGTGAATGACGGGCCCGCAGGACAAGCGGAGCAGCTTCGGCCTGTCGACGGTTTCCTTCGCCATTGGCTGTCAGTTGATGCTGCTGGCGGTTGCCATGCTGCCGTCGATGGCTGTCGACTATCTGGGCGGCAGCGCCGATTGGGCCGGCTTTCTCGCCGCCTCGGCGATCACCTTCGTCACCGGGTCGCTTCTCGTCCTGACGACACTCGGCACGACCGAGCCCCTGCCGCTCAAGTCGGCGTTCGCCCTCACCAGCCTGAGCTGGCTCGCGGCTGCCTTCTTCGGCGCGATCCCCTTCGAGCTCGGACCCTTCCATCTGAGCCTCGCCGACGCCCTGTTCGAGTCGATCTCGGGTCTCACGACCACCGGCTCGACTGTGATCACAGGGCTCGACACCGCACCCCACGGCCTCCTTCTCTGGCGCTCCTCGCTGCAGTGGCTGGGGGGGATCGGTATCGTCGTCACGGCCTTGGTCATGCTGCCCTTCCTTCGGGTCGGCGGCATGCAGCTCTTTCGCACCGAATCCTCCGACCGCTCGGAAAAGCTGCTGCCGAGCATGACCTCGATCGTCCGGCAGATCGTCGCCGCTTACGTCGTCTTGACCCTCGCCTGCGCGCTGTCGTTGTTCCTCGTCGGCTTCACTGCATTCGAGGCGGTCAACCACGCCTTCACCACGCTCGCGACCGGCGGCTTCTCGACCCGCGATACCTCGGTCGGCGGCTTCGCCAATCCGGCCGCGGAATGGATCATGACGCTCTTCATGGCGGCCGCCGCCCTCCCCTTCATGCGCTACGTGGCGGTGGCCAACGGCCGGCCGGAGCTGCTCCTGCGGGACAGCCAGGTGCGGACCTTCTTCGGCATCCTCGGCATCGCGATCCTGGTGCTGGCGTCCTGGCTGGTCGTCGGTCTCGGCCGCCCCTGGCCGGAGGCGCTCCGGGCGGCTGCCTTCAACGCCACCTCGGTCATGACCACGACCGGGTTCGCGAGCGAGGACTATACGCTCTGGGGTGCGCCCGCGATCGCGTTCTTCCTCGCGCTTACAATCGTCGGCGGCTGCACGGGCTCGACCGCCGGCGGCATCAAGATATTCCGCTTCGAGATCCTCTGGACCTCGGCACGCCTGTACGTCATGAGCCTGTTCCTGCCGAGCCGTGTCTCGAGGCCGCGCTATGCCGGCCGTCCGGTCGACACCGAGATCATCGTCGCCGTGCTGAGCTTCGTCTTCTTCTTCATGGGGACCTGGGGCCTGACGACCGTGCTCATGGGCGCGCTCGGCGCCGACCTCGTGACGGCGATCTCGGCCTCGGCGACAGCGCTCGCCAATGTCGGGCCGGGCCTGGGCCCTCTGGTGGGCCCGGCCGGCAACTTCCAGCCGCTGACGGACCCGATGAAGTGGCTCCTCAGTGTCGCCATGCTGCTCGGCCGCCTGGAATTCTTCACTGTCCTCGTCCTCCTCCATCCCGACTTCTGGCGACGGTGAGGGGAGGGAACGGATGACCAAGGGCGACAGGTCGGGCCGAGGGCTCGGGGCGGCGCTGCGCCGGACGGTGGGCCATCTGGCCGCAGCGGCTCGGGGCGAGCTCCGGTCGCTCGTGCTCCTCGCCCTCGTGGCGGGCGGCATGCTCGGCTTCGCGGGGCTTGCCGGGGAGATGATCGAGGGCGACTACAGGGCTGTCGACAGGGCGGTTCTGCTGGCCCTGCGCACGCCCGCCGACCCGGGCCGGCCGATCGGCGCCGCCTGGGTCGAGAAGGCGGCGCTCGACGTCACCGCGCTCGGCAGTGTCACCGTGCTGACCCTGATCAGCGTGTTCGTGGTCGGCTATCTGTTGCTGGCCGGTGAGCGGCGCCCGGCCTTGCTGGTGGCGATCGCCGCCGGCGGCGGGAGCCTCCTCGTGCGTCTGCTCAAAAGCGGCTTCGACCGACCGCGGCCCGACCTCGTGCCCCACCTCATCGAGGTGACGAGCCCGAGCTTCCCCAGCGGCCATGCCATGGGCTCGGCGATGGTCTACCTGACCCTCGGCGCGCTTCTGGCGCGGGTCCAGGACCGCCGGCGGCTCAGGCTCTACTTCCCGGCGGTTGCCGTGGTCCTGACGGTGCTGATCGGCACGACACGGGTCTATCTCGGCGTTCACTGGCCGACAGACGTCGTCGCCGGCTGGCTCGCCGGTGCCTGCTGGGCGTTGCTCTGCTGGCTGGCTCTCGACTGGCTCGAGCGCAGGTCGCCGTCCGTCAGCGACCGCCCGAGACGTTGAAGACGGTGCCCGTGACGTAGCCCGCCTTGTCCGACATCAGCCAGACCACGGCCTCCGCAACCTCCTCTGGCGTGCCGGCGCGGCCGATCGGCACCGTCGATCCAAATCGGGCGATCCGGCCCTCGATGCCGGTGTCGTCCTGCATCTCGGTGTCGATCAGGCCAGGCCGGAGGCCGATGACGCGAATGCCCTCGCCCGCGACCTCCTTGCCCAGTCCTTTGGTGAGCACGTCGATGCCGCCTTTGGCGGCGCCATACGGGATGAACCCGCCGGCGCCGTGCAGCTCGGAGGCCATCGAGGAGATATTGACGATGACGCCGCCCTTTCCGCCGCGCGAGCGCGCCATCCGCCGCACGGCCTCGCGGTTGCAGAGGAGATGCGCCGTAAGGTCGACGCCGACGATGCGGCGGATCTCCTCGACCGGTATCTCCGCAAGCGGAGCCGCCCGATTGATGATCCCCGCGTTGCTGACGAGCGCGTCGATCGGCCCGAGCTCGGCAGCGCAGCGGTCGAAGAGTGCCACCACGGCCTCGGGATCGGCGATGTCCGCCCGGAGCGCCACGGCGCGACGGCCGGCCTCCCGTACGGAGCGGGCAACGGTCTCCGCGGCCTCGGCGCGACCCGAATAGTTGACCGCGACATCCCAACCTTCACGCGCTGCCAGCCGACAGACGGCGGCGCCGATCCCGCGCGAGCCGCCGGTGACGAGAACGACCCTGGTCATGCTTCCGCTCATTCCCGCCCGTAGCTGTCCTCGAAGCGGACGATGTCGTTCTCGTCCAGCCTGTCGCCGGTCTGCACCTCGATGAATTCCATCAGCTCGTCCCCGGGATTGGCGACGCGGTGGATGGTCTCGACGGGTATGTAGACGCCCTCGTTGGCGTGGAGATCGAATACCTCCTTGCCGCGGGTGACCCGGGCGACGCCGGCCACGACGATCCAGTGCTCACTCCGATGATGGTGCAGCTGCAGGGACAGGCAGCCGCCCGGCCTCACGCTGATGCGCTTGACACAAAAGGCGTCCCCGATGTCCAGCACCTCCCATCGGCCCCAGGGGCGCTCGTCGCTCTCGCCACGCCTGTATGTCACTTCGGCCATCGGGATCCCCTCGCGCACGCCGCCCAGACCACGGCGCCGCCATCCTAGTCGGCTGCTGCCCGCCCGCAATGCCGTGGCACCCACTGCAAACGACTTCCTGAATATCCAGATCACGCATCCGAGACAACGACGCGATGAGGTTGCGGGTCGGTATGGACGGCGGCCCAGGCGAGGCGCTCGACGATGCTGTCGAGATGGAAGCGGCGATTGAACCGGTAGGCGAAGCTGGTGAGGTAGGACTGGGCATGCTTGGCGCTGACGTGGTGGTAGGTACCGGCGATCGCGGTCTTGATATTGCCCAGGCAGGTATTGACCCACTTGAACGGCGCCCAGCTCGCGGCCCGCTTGCCGGAACCTGTCGCCATCGGGACGTGCCGGCAGCCGGCCTTCTCGACCGCCGGCCAGCAGGACAGGCCGTCGCTGACGACATTGCTCCCAGCGGCGAAGTCTCGCCCGGCCAGCCGTTCCACCTCCTTCTTGCGGAAGCCCTTGACCACGCTCAGCCGCAGCCGCCTGGGCTTGCGCTCGGCCCCTCGCGCGTCTCCTGACGCGCACTGCTCCGCAGACGGATCGATCGCTTTGCGATCGATGGTCTCGACCGCGGCGACGATCGGCGTCTTGCCGGCGGCACCATCGATCGTCAGGAGACGATCGATCCGATCGCCGAGGGCGCCGCGCGCAGGAAGCGCGCGGAGGGGCCACGCTTGCCGCCCGGGCGCTCGCCGCCCCGCCGAGGTCTTCTGACCTCGGCCCTTGCAGGGCTGGATCGATCGCCTCCTGCGATCGATAGGTAGGCGTCGTCGACCTCGACCCGGCCCGCGAGCTTGGGCTTGGCGGCCTCGCGCACGCCCATCGCCCGCATCAGCTTGTGTTTGATCAGCCAAGCCGTCTGCTGCTTGACCCCGAGCCTTCGCCCGAGCTCGATCGAGCTGATCCCGTTCTTGCCCTGGGCGAGGTGGTAGATCGCCATGAACCAGGCGGTGAGCGGCAGCTTGGTGTCCTGGAACACGGTGCCGGCGGTCAGCCGCACCTGCTTCTTGCACCGATTGCACTGAAACAGCTTGCGTGTCCTGAGCGCGCAGAAGCCGCGGTGACCGCAGGCCGGGCAGGTGAGCCCTTCCCGCCAGCGCATCTCGAAGAGCGCCTTCCGGCAGGCCTCCTCGGTGCCGAAGCGCTCTCGGAACTCGATCTCGCTCAGGCTCTTGACCGAGCGCCGCAATCCGTCCGCCGATACCATCCCTGCTCCCCACCAGCCCCGAAAGCCGCAGAAACTCTAGCCCCGCATAGGATGCGTGTCATGGGAAATCAGGAAAGATATTGAACGACGGCGACTCCAGCGTCTCTCGCAGCGCCGCGAGGTGGGTACCGGTGGAGGGCGAGCCGAGAAGCTGCGTCTTTGCCCGGTCCGACGCTCGGTCGAGAAGCGAGCGGTCGGTCACGACGGCGAAGGACCAGGGTTGCCGGTTCATCGAGCTCGGTGCCTGGATCGCGGCGGCGATCACCGTGCTGAGCGTCTCGCGGTCGACCGGCCTGTTGGCGTAGTTGCGAATTGCACGGCGGTGATAGATGGCATCGATAAGTTTCATCGCGCGCCCGTCACTTCCTCGCGAGTAGAATGCAGTTGGCTTCGAGAGGCGGCCGCCCCGCAGCTCAGCATCAAGCGGCAACTCTAGTCTTGCAAAGGGTCGCGCTCCTTGATCTGGATCATGGCCGCCTTCGCCCGCCCGGTCAAAAGAGGCCTCGGCGGCTCACCGCGGTCGGCCCTGCGCACCGGGCACGGCTGGGTTTCCCGCGCGGCGGGTTCCGCGATCAGCCGAAGGGCTGGGACTGAGATGACTGCCGTTCCGACTTCATCGCCGCAAGAGAGCGGGGATTCGGCTGCGCGCACTGGTCCGACACGGAACGAGCAGATAGCGGCGAAGCTCTCGCAGGCTGCCGATCTGCTCATAGCGCGCAAGGCCGACCGGTTCCGGATCGCCGCCTATCGTAACGCGGCGGAGGCGCTGCGGCGCCTCAACCGCGATGTAGCGCAGATCGAGGCCGCAGGCGGACGGGCGGCGCTCGACGCCATTCCGGCTGTGGGGCCTTCGATCGCCCGCGCGGTGTCGGAGCTGCTGCACGGGAAAATGGCAGTATCTCGAGCGTCTCCGGGCCGAGATTGGGCCACTGGAGCTTTTCAGCGCCATACCCGGGATCGGCCCGGCCCTGGCCGGTCGGCTTCACAAGGCCGGTCAGTTCGAGATTCTCCAGGAGCTGGAGAACGCCGCCCATGATGGAAGCCTCGCCGCGGTTCCAGGGAGCGGCCCGCGCCGCGCTGCAGCGATCCGGGCTGCAATCGCCGATATGTTCGGACGGGTAAGGCCGCGACTGCCCGATAGGCACGAGGGGCCTCCGGTCGACCTTCTTCTTCAAGTCGACCGCGAGTATTGCGAGAAGGCCCGCGCGAATGAGCTGCCGAAGATCTCTCCCAAACGCTTCAATCCCACGCACGAAGCTTGGCTGCCCGTGCTCCATGCCCGACATGGGCCATGGGATTGCACCGCCCTCTATTCCAACACGGCTCGCGCGCACGCGGTCGGGCGCGTGAAGGATTGGGTGGTGATCTATGCCGGGAGAGCCGGGCAGGACGAGGTGCAGCGGACGGTGGTTACGGAGCATCGCGCCTCTCTCGCCGGCAGGCGCGTCGTCCGTGGCCGAGAAGAGGAATGCCGAGGGTACTATGCGAGTTCCGAGGGAAGAGATTTTCTGCGCCATGCCGACGCTGTTTAGGGAACGTCTGAACAAGGGGTTGTTGGTTGGCTGAGCAGGACGGAGACGTCCTCAGCCGGCGGCGGGGTCGGATGGTGGCGCGCCGTTTGGCGCCGTGCTGGGCTGGCGGCGGGGAGTGCCGGCCCGCTGCGGGCACACTACGCCTCCTGGCAGCGCAACAGATGCCGGCGCGCCATGAAGAGGTTGGCGAGCGCGCAGGTGACGATGAGGCGATGAGCGTTCTTCGCCAGGCCGCGATAGCGCACCTTGGTGAAGCCGAAGATGCGCTTGATGACGCCGATGGTGTGCTCGACCTTGGCGCGGACCTTCGACTTGGTGCGGTTCTTCGCCCGCAGAGTCTCGTCCACGACGCCGCGGTGACGGTATCGGCGATTGGTGAGGTCCTTGGCCGCAGGTGCCTGCTCCCTGATCACCGTCCTTTGGCCGCGATAGGCCTGGTCGCCCCACACCTTCGTCTCTTTGCCGTGCAGCAGATCGGGCAGCACCGTGCTGTCGGCGACGTTGGCCGGCGTCGCCACGACCGCGTGGATCGGCTTCGATCGGCTGTCCACCCCGAGATGCGCCTTCATCCCGAAGTACCATTGATTGCCTTTCTTGGTCTGATGCATCTCGGGATCGCGGGCCCTGGCGGCGTTCCTGGTCGAGGAGGGGGCGCCGATGATCGTCGCATCGACGATCGTGCCGGTCGCCACCTTCGGCCCCTCGGCCGCCAGATGAAGCTGCACCAGGTCGAACAGCGCCCGGCCGAGATCGTGCGTCTCGAGCAGATGGCGGAAGCGGCACACCGTGGTCTCGTCGGGCACCGGCTCCCGGCCCAGGTCGATCCCGGCAAAGGCGCGCATCGCCAGCTACTCGTAGAGCGCCTCCTCCACCGCCGGGTCCGCAAGTCGAACCACTGCTGGAGGAAGTAGAGGCGCAGCATCCGCTCCACCCCGATGGGCGGCCGGCCCTGGCCCGCCTTCGGATGGACCGGCAGGATCAAAGCGCACAGCGCCGGCCACGGCACCACCCGCTCCATCTCGGCCAGAAACGCCGCCCGCCGCGTCGTCTTGCCGTAACGCTCGAACCCCGCCGTCGCCAGCGTCAGCTGCTTCATCGCCCCCGACCCTCGCGCGCCGTTCCACCCGGCAGGCATTGTACCAGGATCGCGGAAGGATGACTTTTGCAGAGGTTCCCTAGCAGACCCCGACCACCGCCTCGTTCTCGGTGTCCATCATGAGGTTCCTCACGCTGTACTGCAACGCGGCCGAGCGGGCACTCCTCCTGCCGCCTTCGACCGCGAGGCATGGCTCTCTACTAGCCCCGGCCCCGGCCCCGGCGGCGAACGCGCCACCACTATGCTGTATGAAGGGGACCTCATCCGCGGAGCGCCACTGCGACTATTCGCATGAGAGGGCTTGGGATGCATGTGCGCCGGATCCGGCACTGACGTCGCATGCAGCAGCGCAAGCGCCGCTCGCATGTGCATTGCGACGAGCCGGCCCCTGATGCAAGCATGCGCACAGATCCAATACCGTAGCACGGCATCGGAGCTGACGTCGATGCGCCGCATGACCTACCACGCGCTCCGATGGGTCCCTCGCGACGGGGCAAGGATGTTTTCCTGGGCTCCGCCGACCGGACTTCTGTCGATTTATCGCTTCATCTGGAGTGTCAGCGGTCGGGACCAGATATGGCTGTGCGTCACGACTTTGCTCGTCGTGGCGCTAGCGATGGCGCCGCTCGAGCTGCAGCGACGAATGACCAACGAGGCGATCGGTGGACGGAATGTTCGGCTGCTCGTCGGCCTGGGCCTGCTCTATCTGCTGACGATGTTGGGTCAAGGCGGGCTCAAATACGTTCTCAATCTACGGCGAGGACGCGTGGTCGAGATCGTGGCCCTCGAGCTGCGCCGCCTCGTCCATGCCGCGAGCCTCGCCGGGGCGGCGAGGCCCGACCACGATCGCGGCTCACTCGTCGCCATGGCCTCCGCAGGCGGAGGACATTGCGGGCTTCGTCGCTGAGAGCCTCTCGGTGCCGCTCCTCCAGGGCGGCACGATTCTCGTGGTGATGGCCTATCTCGTCTGGCTGGAGCCGCTCATCGCGAGCCAGGCACTTATTCTCTACCTGCCGGAGGTGATCCTCGTGCCTTGGGGGCAACGGACGATCAACCGCCTCAGCCGGCTTCATGTCCGTCTCGTCCGCGCGCTCGGCGACGCGATCGTCGTCGAGCAAGGCTCAGCCTGGCTGGCAGCGCGCCGCTTTCCCATCA